>NZ_CP092179.1:0-2121787 GCF_022343725.1 Macrococcus brunensis | reverse complement strand
AGCGGACCTCTTTCTTTAAAAAATTTTTATTTTAGTTATACACAGTATCAAAAGCTGTGTATAATGTTAAAAACAGCTTATGGATAACTATCCACAAACTATCCACACTTTGTGGATAACATGAGCAGTGCTATTAGTTTTCCACAAGAAATATAAACAAAATGATAGCAAATAAAGTGAGTAATATCAATAGCTAACTAAAGTTATCCACAAAGTAGCGATTGTGCACAAAGAGAGTTATCCAGATATGTGGATTTGAGGATGATTATATTTTTGACCTGTGAATAAAAAAGAGAGCGAAAATTTTATCCACAATAATGGAATGGCAGGCTGTGAATAAGTGGATAACTTTAATAGTCGTTGATCTTAAGTTAAACTTGCAGAGTTTTGTGTAATTTGCTATACTTCAGTAGTTACTGTCAATCACATACACGTGAAAAATAGATGAATAAGCAAATAGGAGGTGTCCTAAGTGGTAAAACGTACTTATCAACCAAATAAACGTAAACATAGTAAAGTTCACGGTTTCCGTGCACGTATGAGCACTAAAAACGGCCGTAGAGTTCTTGCTCGTCGCCGTCGTAAAGGCAGAAAAGTATTATCAGCTTAAGATCACTCTTGCAGTGGTCTTTTTTTTGTTTAAATACGCATAGCCATTTAGTATAATTGGATAAAACATGCGGCAGAATTGAGTGAAAACCTTGGAAAAAAGTTATCGTATAAAAAAGAATGAAGATTTTCAGAGCGTCTATAAAAAAGGAAAATCTGTCGCGAACCGGCAGTTTGTCATTTATCGATATGATAGGCAGGAAGCGGAGCACTTCAGACTAGGTATCTCTGTGTCAAAGAAACTCGGCAATGCGGTCGTTCGTAACCGGATTAAAAGAACGATAAGAGAAAGCTTCACTCGCCATAAAGAAGATATCATCGCTGCTGATTTTATCGTTGTAGCCAGAAAACCTGCCGCTGATATGTCAGTAGAAGAAGTCAATAAAAGCCTTGAACATGTCATGAAGATTGCCAAAGGATTTAATAAACGTATTAAATAGGAGGCGCTGGAATGCAGGAGACTTTTACAGGGACAACCGTAGAAGAAGCGGTACAGAATGGACTAAGCAGCTTAAATGTCAGTGAACAGCAGGTCAAGGTTGAAGTAGATGACCCGGGGAAAAAAGGATTATTCGGTATCGGCAGACGTGACGCTGTGGTCACTCTGATTATTATCGATCCAGAACTCAAGCGGTACACGCTGACAGAACTGAAAGATAATATCCAGAAAAATGCTGGTAACGAAGAAGAACCGGCAGTTGTTACAGATGAATTAGTAGAAGAAAAGGTAATTGAAGAACCTGTTCAGCAAGCTGAAGAGAGACAAAAAGCGAAAAAAGATCTGTCTGCATCTGTTGACGGGACACTTCAATATCTTATTCAGATTTTAAAGCATATGGGCATTGAGGCGACCGGTGTCGTTGCGACAAAAAGCAATGAGGTCAGCATCAATCTTGATTCAGTCGATGCAGCGCGTATCATCGGTAAAAGAGGTCATACTTTAAATGCCCTGCAGACAGTTGCAGAGACGCATCTTCAGCAGACTCATAAAGGCTATGTGACTGTGATGCTTGATATTGAGAACTACCGCGAGAAACGCAAAGGGACACTCGAGAATCTGGCGCTTAATATGGCTCAGAAGGCACTTACAAGCCAGGAACCTGTTCAATTTGAACCTATGCCTAATTATGAGAGAAAAATTATTCATCAAGTTCTGATGAAAATGAAAAATATCGAAACCTATTCAGAAGGTCGCGAACCTCACCGCTATTTAGTGATTAAATCAAAATAGAAAGGATTAACTCTAAAAACTTTTGTTTTTAGAGTTAATCTGTTTATTTAGAGCATATAGATTTGTTTTTTAGGTGTTTCATTTTACAATCAACGAATGAATCAATGGAGGAGATAAGATGGAACTTGAAACTATTTCAAGTATATCCACCCCAATGGGTGAGGGCGCGATTGCCATTGTCAGATTGTCCGGACATGATGCAATCGAAATTGCTGACCGGCTCTATAAAGGAAAGAAGTCATTAATGGAAGTAGAGAGTCATACAATCAACTACGGACATATTATCGATCCAGAAACCGCAGAAATCATAGAAGAAGTCATGGTGGCTGTCATGCGTGCGCCACGTACTTATACGCGTGAAAATATTGTCGAAATCAACTGTCACGGTGGTATCATGACAGTGAACCGTATTTTAGAGCTGACACTGTCACATGGTGCACGTCTTGCTGAACCGGGAGAATTTACAAAACGTGCTTTCCTGAATGGGCGTATCGATTTGTCACAGGCAGAAGGAATCATGGATTTCATTCGTTCGAAAACGGATCGTGCCAGCAAAGTGGCTATGAATCAGATAGAAGGACGCCTAAGTACGATGATTAAAGGGCTCAGACAGTCCATCCTTGAAATTCTGGCGCAGGTGGAAGTGAATATTGATTATCCTGAGTACGATGACGTCGAAGAAGCAACGACGCAGTTTCTGCTGGCCGAAGCACGTAAAATCGAGCAGGCGATCGACGAGCTGCTGACGACAGGTGCACAAGGTAAGATTCTGCGTGAAGGCTTGTCAACGGTCATCGTCGGCAAACCGAATGTCGGTAAAAGTTCAATGCTGAATACACTCATTCAGGATAATAAAGCGATTGTTACAGAAGTCGCAGGGACTACGCGTGATGTATTAGAGGAGTACGTCAATGTCAGAGGTGTACCGCTGCGCCTGGTGGATACAGCGGGTATCCGTGAAACTGAAGATATCGTTGAGAAAATAGGCGTTGAGCGCAGTCGCGAGGCGCTGAGTAAAGCAGACCTGATTCTTTACGTATTGAATTATAATGAAGCTTTAACAGAGAGCGACTATCAGCTTGCTGAAGTCATTAAAAATGAAGATGTGATTGTCATCATCAATAAAACCGATTTAGAACAGAAACTGGACATCGCTGAAGTGAAGAAAATGATGGGGGACGCGCCGATTGTCGAGACATCGATGCTTTCTCAGGCAGGTATTGACCAGCTCGAGGAACAGATTGCGAAACTGTTCTTTGAAGGAGCGGTGCAGCAGCAGGATATGACTTATGTATCCAACGCCCGTCACATCAGCCTATTAAAATCAGCGAAGACTTCTATTAATGAAGCGATGAATGCCGCTAGTATGGGTGTCCCGATTGATATGGTGCAGATTGACTTAATCAGAACATGGGAATTACTCGGCGAAGTGATCGGTGAAGAAGTATCAGACAGTCTGATTGATCAGTTATTCAGTCAGTTCTGTCTCGGTAAATAAGGAGGAAACAAACTTGGAAAAATATGACGTAATTGTCGTCGGTGCAGGACATGCCGGGGTTGAAGCGGGACTTGCGTCAGCACGAATGGGCGCCAAAACCCTCATGCTGACCATCAACCTTGATTCAGTCGCTTTCATGCCATGTAACCCGTCAGTAGGTGGCCCTGCAAAGGGGATTGTGGTACGTGAAATCGATGCACTGGGTGGACAGATGGCAAAAACTATCGATAAAACACATATACAGATGCGCATGCTGAACACAGGTAAAGGGCCGGCTGTCCGTGCACTTCGTGCGCAGGCGGATAAAGTCCTTTATCAGCAGGAAATGAAAGATGTGATTGAAAACACACCAAACCTTGATATTATGCAGGGAATGGTCGAGCATCTGATTATAGAAGACGGTAAAGTGACCGGCGTTGAAACAGTTATTGGGACGACTTATCATGCAGATGCGGTCGTTCTGACGACAGGTACATTCCTGCGTGGGGAAATTATTCTGGGTAAAATCAAATACTCATCAGGTCCGAATCACCAGATGCCGTCTATTAAACTCGCTGATCATCTCCGTGACCTTGGATTTGATATTGTCCGTTTTAAAACAGGTACACCGCCACGTGTCAACGGCAATACAATCGACTATGACAAAACAGAGATTCAGCCGGGTGACGACGTCGGTCGTGCATTCAGCTATGATACGACAGAATATATTTTAGATCAGCTGCCATGCTGGCTGACTTATACGAATGATAAAACACATCAGATTATCGATGACAATCTTCATCTGTCAGCGATGTATTCAGGCATGATTAAAGGGACGGGACCCCGCTACTGCCCGTCTATTGAAGATAAATTCGTTCGTTTCAACGATAAGCCGCGCCACCAGATTTTCCTGGAGCCGGAAGGACGTAACACGAAAGAAGTCTATGTCCAGGGGTTATCTACCAGCCTGCCAGAACATGTTCAAAGACAGATGCTGCAATCAATTCCTGGTCTTGAGCGCGCAGATATGATGCGTGCAGGCTATGCCATCGAATATGATGCGATTGTACCGACACAGCTCTGGCCGTCACTTGAGACGAAGAAGATTGACGGACTGTTCACAGCGGGACAGATTAACGGGACATCCGGCTACGAAGAAGCAGCAGGACAAGGACTGATGGCCGGTATCAACGCCGCTGCTAAAGTACTGGGGCGTGAACCACTTATTTTAGGTCGTGCGGATGCCTACATCGGTGTACTGATTGACGACCTAGTCACAAAAGGAACGAATGAACCTTATCGTCTGTTAACAAGCCGCGCAGAGTATCGTTTACTGTTACGTCACGATAATGCGGATCTGCGTCTGACTGAAATCGGTCATGACATCGGTCTGATCTCAGATGAACGCTATAGCCGCTTTGAAGAAAAGAAAGCAGCGATTGAAGAAGAAATCAATCGTCTTTCTAACGTACGTATTAAACCGAATGAGCATACGCAGAACTTGATCGCAGAACATGGTGGTGCTGCTTTAAAAGATGGTATTTTAGCGATTGATCTGTTGAAACGTCCAGAAATGGATTATGCAGCGATTCGTGAGATTCTTGCAGATGACATCGAAGTCTCTGAAGAAGTCGCAGAGCAGGTTGAGATTCAGACAAAATATGCAGGTTATATTGATAAATCTCTGCAGCAAGTTGAAAAAATGAAACGTATGGAAGACAAGAAGATTCCTGAGAACATCGATTACGATGCAATCCATAGTCTCGCGACAGAAGCGCGTCAGAAACTGAAGGAAGTAAAGCCGCTGAGTGTCGGTCAGGCTTCACGTATTTCCGGGGTTAACCCGGCTGATGTATCGATTCTGCTTGTCTATATTGAACAGGGAAAGATTGCGAAGGTGAATTAGATGAATGAAGAGCAGTTTATAGCAGCACTCCGGGCAAAAGGATTTGAATTAACAGAAAAACAACTGAAACAGTTTGCAATTTATTATGAAAATCTAGTAGAGTGGAATGAGAAAATTAATTTAACTGCTGTTACTGAAAAGGAAGAAGTCTACTTAAAGCATTTCTTTGACTCATTGACACCTAGCTTTTACTTTGATTTCAAGGAAATTGAGACACTATGTGATGTAGGTGCAGGCGCAGGTTTCCCAAGTATTCCGCTTAAAATCCTGTTTCCACACATCAAACTGACGATAGTAGATTCTCTTAACAAACGCATTAACTTCCTGAACCATCTCGCTGCGGAGCTGAATCTGGAACAGGTGCAGTTCACACATGACCGTGCAGAGACTTTCGGCCGCTCAGAAAAACGTGAATCATACGACGTCGTGACAGCCCGTGCGGTTGCCCGTCTGTCGGTGCTCAGCGAACTGTGTCTGCCGCTTGTCAGAAAAGGCGGACACTTCCTGGCACTAAAAGGTGCACAGGGCGAGATTGAAATAGAAGAAGGTCTGTTTGCCGTGAACATTCTAGGCGGCGAAATTGTTGCAAATCATCAGTTTACACTGCCGATGGAAGAGAGTACACGTTATATCGTGGATATTGAAAAACGCAGACAGACTGCTAAAAAATATCCGCGAAAAGCAGGCACGCCTGCGAAAGAACCGCTGATGAAATAAGATGTGATGAAAGTGAGTCGAATGAGATGAAGAAACCTTTTTCAAAGCTATTTGGATTACGTGATAAAGAAGATATGGCAGGGGAACGTGCAGAAGGCAATGTCATCAAGATTGCGATAGAACGTATCGTGCCGAACCGTTACCAGCCGAGACAGGTGTTTGACGAAGAAAAGATTCAGGAGCTGGCGGATTCCATTAAAGCATATGGTCTGCTTCAGCCGATCGTGGTTCGTCCAATTGAAGAAGAGATGTATGAAATTATTGCGGGCGAACGCCGCTTCAGAGCGCTTAAATTAAATGGTACCGCTGAAACTGAAGTCCTGGTGAAACCACTGAATGATAAAGAAACAGCGGCTATTGCCCTGATTGAGAATATTCAGCGTGAAAATCTTTCTGTCGTTGAAGAAGCGGAAGCTTATAAGAAACTGCTGGATTTAGATGGTATTACACAACAGGATCTTGCGACAAGTCTCGGTAAAAGCCAGTCCTTTATTGCCAATAAGCTGCGTTTATTAAGACTTTCTTCACCTATTCTTGAAGCGCTCAGTCAGTTACAGATTACAGAGCGACATGCGAGAAGCCTGCTTGCATTAAATGAAAACCAGCAGAAGGAAATGCTCGGCATCATTAAAAGTCAGGGTCTGAACGTCAAGCAGACAGAAGAACGCGTCAAACGAATGCTCGGCGGCGAAGACGTTAAACCGACACGTATTGCGTTTACACGTGATATGAAGCTTGCCTTCAATACAATCGGCGAGAGTGTTAAAGCCGTTGAGAAGAGCGGGATTAAAGTGAAGCGTAAAGACACTGAATATGCTAACTTCTACGAAATCTCGATCAAAGTCTTCAAAAACCAGAATAACCAGTAACCATCCTTTCCGGATGGTTTTTTAGTTTGTGCAGTTTAGTTCTAATATTGTTATAATCGTAATAATGAAGAAACAGCAAGGAGAGAAAAAAATGAAGATATTAGCTATCGCCAATCAGAAGGGCGGCGTCGGTAAAACGACGACTTCTGTCAACTTAAGTGCTGCGCTTGCTGAACGAGGGAAGAAAGTCCTGTTAGTTGATACAGATCCTCAAGGTAACGCGACAAGTGGTGTCGGTATAGATAAAAACAACGTGAAATTCTCAGTTTATGACATGCTGGTTGAAGATGTTTCAATCAATCGAGTTGTTCTGAAGACAGAGCAGGAGAACTTGTCCATCATCCCGGCAAATATCGCATTAGCGGGTGCTGAAATTGAACTGGTCTCTGCAATGAGCCGTGAAGTCCGTCTGAAATATGCATTTAAAGAACTGGAAGAGTCATTTGATTACATCATTATCGACTGTCCGCCGTCACTGGGTCTTCTGACTATCAACTCATTTACAGCAGCTACAGGTATCATTATTCCTGTACAATGTGAATATTACGCACTTGAAGGTTTAAGTCAGCTCCTGAATACAATCAAGCTGGTTCAACGCCACTTAAATCAGTCGCTTGAAATTGAAGGTGTGCTGCTCACGATGCTTGATGCGCGTACAAACCTGGGTAATGATGTGATGGCTGAAGTGCGCTCGCATTTCGGTGACAAAGTATATGACACCATTATTCCGCGTAATGTCCGTCTGTCAGAGGCACCTTCACACGGACAGCCGATCAATGTCTACGATGCACGCTCTACGGGTGCGAAGACTTATGCGGATTTAGCAGAGGAGGTCATCAATCATGGCTAGAGGACTGGGTAAAGGGCTCGGCCGCGGCCTTGATGCACTCTTTCAGGATAATAAAGGAGATGAAGTGGTTGAACAGCTGAAGCTGGATGATATTCGTCCAAATCCCTATCAGCCACGTCATGAATTTGATGAAATGGCACTCGCAGAACTAGCAGAATCGATTAAACTGCACGGCATCCTACAGCCGATTATCGTCAAAAAATCAGTCAAAGGTTATGACATTGTAGCGGGTGAGCGTCGTTACCGTGCAAGTAAACTGGCCGGCAAGACAGACATCCCCGCTATCGTCAAATCGATGACGGATAAACAGATGATGGAGTTCGCGATCATAGAAAACCTGCAGCGTGAAGACTTGAATGCTTTAGAAGAAGCAAAAAGCTATCAGCTCCTGATGGATCATTTATCATTAACGCAGGCAGAAGCAGCTGACAGGCTCGGGAAATCACGTCCTTATATCGCGAATATGCTTCGTCTGTTGAACCTGCCGGAAGAAATCAAGCAGCTGATCAATGATAAGAAATTGTCAGGCGCGCATGGTCGAACGCTCTTAGGTCTTAAAAATGAAGCGGATATGATGACTATTGCCAAGCAGGTCATAAAAGAATCATGGAGTGTCAGACAACTGGAGCAGTATGTTAAGTCGCTGACATCGTCTCCTGAGCAACCTAAAAAGGTACCGGCAAAACCAAAGTTTCTTGTGAAACATGAACAGTCGCTCAAACAGCATTTAGGTACGAATGTTGAAATCTCTAAATCACGTAAAAAAGGCAAGATTGCGATTGAGTTCACTTCAGAAGAGGAATTTAATCGTCTGATTAGCCTGCTGGAGCGTGTTTAAACACAATGGAGAAACATTTAATCAACCCGCTGCTTGACTCAGAGATGTGGAAAGATATCGGTGTTAATACGTTCTGGTCAATCATCATTATCCTGGTTGCTTTTGGTGTCATTAAAGTGCTGCACTTTGCTATTGCGCAGTTTTTCAAAGTCAGAAGATTGTCTAACCTATCGATGTCTGAAAAACGGGATACAACCCTTATCAAACTGCTGCAGAATATTACCACTTATGTCGTCTGGTTTGTTGTGTTGACGACAGTTCTCAGCAATATGGGTATCAAAGTGGAAAGTCTGATTGCTGGTGCCGGAATTGCCGGTATCGCGCTTGGTTTTGGTGCTCAGACACTCGTGAAAGATGTGATTACAGGATTCTTCATTATCTTCGAGAGTCAGTTTGATGTTGGAGACTACGTCAGAATTAATACAGGTGGCACGAAAGTCGCAGAAGGTACAGTGCAGTCTATCGGTCTTCGTTCAACTAGAATCCGGTCGTTCACAGGAGAACTGACTATCCTGCCGAATGGTACAATGAATGAGATTGTCAATTTCTCAGTCAATAATTCTGTCGCAGTCTTTGAAGTATCTATCTCCAGCGAGGAGAATATTCGAGCTGTAGAAGAGATGCTGACACCTTATCTTCTGACGCTGAAGGATAAATACGAGGATGTCGTGAAGACCCCTGAAATATTAGGTGTCGATATGGTGAAAGCAGGCGAGGCTGTGATTAAGATTGCAGCAGAAACATTACCGAACAATCACGTTAAAGTTTCAAGACTCCTGCGTGGCGACTTGAAGGACTTTCTGGATAGTCACGGTGTCAAAGCACCTGTTCCAAGAATGGTCATGTATAATCAACCTAAAGGGGGCCCGGAACATGAATAACTATCAGATGAATGATATTGTTGAGATGAAGAAACAGCATGCATGCGGAACGAATGCGTTTCAGATCATCCGTCTGGGCGCCGATATTCGTATTAAATGCGAGAACTGCGGACGAAGCATTATGATGCCACGTCCTGAATTCAATAAAAAAATCAAAAAAATCATTTCGTCAGCTGACGAATCATAAAGGAGAACAATTATGGCATTAACAGCTGGAATCGTCGGTTTACCAAACGTCGGTAAATCCACTTTATTCAACGCAATTACTAAAGCGGGGGCACTTGCTGCGAACTACCCATTTGCAACAATCGACCCGAACGTCGGTATCGTAGAAGTCCCTGACTATCGTTTAGACAAACTGACTGAACTGGTGACACCAAAGAAAACAGTACCGACAGCATTTGAGTTTACAGATATCGCCGGTATCGTTAAAGGTGCATCTAAAGGAGAAGGACTCGGTAACAAATTCCTTTCTCATATCCGTGAAGTAGACGCGATCTGTCAGGTTGTCCGTGCATTTGAAGATGAGAACATCACACACGTATCAGGTAAAGTAAATCCAATTGATGATATCGAAGTCATCAATATGGAACTGGTACTTGCAGATATGGAATCTGTAGAGAAACGCTATGCACGTGTACAAAAGATGGCGAAACAAAAAGATAAAGATGCGATGGCAGAAGAAGCGGTACTCGCAATTGTTAAAAAAGCACTTGAAAATGAGCAGCCTGTCCGCAGTGTAGAGTTTACACCGGAACAGCAGCGTCTTGTCAGAGGCATGCACCTTTTGACTGCTAAACCGATGCTATATGTCGCGAATGTGGCAGAAGATGATTTATTAGATGCGGATAGCAATGATTACGTCAAAGCGATTCGTGACTATGCGGATAAAGAAGGGTCTGAAGTCATTGTCATCAGCGCTCGTATTGAAGAAGAACTCGCAGCGCTTGACGATGAAGATAAACAGGAATATCTGACTGACCTCGGTATTGAAGAATCAGGTCTTGATAAATTGATCAAAGCATCTTATCACCTTCTTGGACTTGCGACTTATTTCACGGCAGGTGAGCAGGAAGTACGTGCCTGGACGTTTAAGCAAGGCATGACAGCACCCCAATGTGCAGGTATCATCCATACAGACTTTGAACGTGGTTTCATCCGTGCAGAGACAGTCAGCTTCGATGATTTAGTCGGCAATAACGGGATGAACGGCGCGAAAGAAGCAGGTAAAGTACGTCTGGAAGGTAAGGATTACTTGATGAAAGATGGAGACGTTGTACATTTCAGATTTAATGTTTAATTCAGGAGGCAGACATGAAACCTTTAAAGCGGATTATCTACGGCATTAAAGTCATCACAAAGTCAGGTCCTAAAGGACAGGAGATGTATAATGTCATCTATTACTATTTTGTACAGGCTGTCCGAAAAGATGAATACGTTGCACTGAATGAAGATATTTATAAAAAAGTCAGCTATCCTGAAGACGCGATTCGTTATCTGGACATCGTCAGCTGTGATGAAATCGATCCTGAGGACAGTGATTACTATCTCTACGAATATCTCTATTCCTCAGAAGATATCAAGCTCTTTCATGTCAAAGAAATGGTCGTCTATAAATTAGACGAAGTACTCTACTAATGTTGTAATCTGTATCTTACTATGCTATAATATTCAATTGTGAGTAATGAAAATTATTCCTTGCTTTACGAAACAGTAAAGCCGCATAGACCATAAGGAGGTGTAATTGATGAGAACATACGAAATTATGTACGTTGTACGCCCGAACATTGAAGAAGATGCGAAGAAAGCGTTAGTTGAACGTTTCAGCGAAATCTTAACTTCAAACGGTGCGGAAATCATCGAAGCAAAAGATTGGGGTAAACGTCGTTTAGCTTACGAAATCGAAGACTTCAAAGAAGGTTTCTACCAAATCGTACGCGTTAACTCTACTGATCAAGCAACAAACGAATTCGATCGTTTAGCGAAGATCAATGACGATATTATCCGTCATATCATTGTACGCGAAGAAGAAAAATAATAATCAACGGGGGCGAATTGCATGATTAATCGTGTTGTATTAGTAGGTCGTTTAACGAAGGATCCCGAATACAGAGTCACACCCTCAGGCGTATCAGTTGCTACGTTTACATTAGCGGTTAACCGCACATTTACGAACGCTCAAGGAGAACGCCAGGCGGACTTCTTAAACTGTGTCGTATTCCGTAAACAAGCTGAAAACGTCAATAATTACTTAAGTAAAGGTAGTTTAGCTGGTGTGGATGGTAGATTGCAATCTCGCAGCTATGATAATCAAGAAGGCCGTAAAGTGTATGTGACTGAAGTCGTCTGTGACTCAGTACAGTTCTTAGAACCTAAAGGTGCTAACCAGAACCGTCAGGACAACTCGTCTAATGACTATTCAAGTTATGACCCGGGATTCGGTGGACAATCACAAGGTCAGAATTATCAGGCAAATAATCAAACAAATAACCAGACATCATCTCCTGCATCAAACAACCCATTTGCGAATGCAACAGGGCCGATTGATATCAGTGACGATGATTTACCGTTCTAATCAATAAGTAAGGGAGGCAACAATCATGGCAGGTGGACCAAGAAGAGGCGGACGTCGTCGTAAAAAAGTGTGTTACTTCACAGCAAACGGTATCACACAAATCGACTACAAAGATGCAGAATTACTTAAAAAATTCATCTCTGAACGCGGTAAAATCTTACCACGTCGTGTAACAGGTACTTCAGCTAAATACCAACGTATGTTAACTGTAGCGATCAAACGTGCACGTCATATGGCATTATTACCATATGTTAAAGAGGAGCAATAATATATATTTATAAGAGAAACCCTTTAACCGCAACGGTTAGAGGGCTTTTTTTATGTCTCGGATATGAAAAAAAGGGCAGAAAAAGGGTAGAATGTGAGAAAAACTATATACAAGGTATGGTCTGTCAACATAATATTGGACAGTTTTTATAGAATATTTCTTTATATTCCCTTGGTGTTAGATAATTTAATGCGCCGTGCGGCCTGACATTGTTATACCAGTTCACATAATCAAAAAGTTCAATATTCAAATGATCAATAGATTGAAAGTTATATTGATTGATAAATTCAGTCTTCATCGCTTTAAACGTAGTTTCAGCTACTGCATTATCGTATGGGCATCCTTTCATACTTAGCGATCTCTGGATACCGAAGGTATCAAGCACTTCATCAATAAGATGATTATCAAACTCTTTGCCTCTGTCTGTATGGAACATCTGTACCTCTCTTAAATCATGTCTGATAGTACTAAGAGCTGCTGAAACAAGACGACTATCTTTATTGGGTCCTGCACTGTAGCCAACAATTTCGCGGTTAAAGAGATCAATAAATAAGCATATGTAATGCCATTTTCCTGCCACCTTTACATATGTCAGATCACTCACAAGCACTTCCATCGGTCTTTCTCTATAGAATAATCTGCCCAGACCATTAGTAATATTGCGTTCATTCGACCGATCCGGAAAGGCTCTGTAACGCAGGGAAGTATATGTGGAGATAAGATTTTTAGATTTCATAATACGACCAATCCGTCTCCTGGAGACTTTCAGACCTTGTTTATCTAATGCTATCTTGATTCTTCTCGTGCCAAAACAACGCCTGTTTGTATTGAAGATATGAATGATCTTCTCAGTGACGTCTTCATCAGGCGGTTCTTTTTCTCTGTCACTCAGCTTGTTGACTTCATAATAGTAGGTACTTCTAGGAATCCGCAGGACTTTACACATTGCTGATACTGAATATTTCTCGGCATTCTCACGAATGACGGCTATCTTCGTCCCATGATCAGCGCTGCTTGCTTTAAAATGTCATTCTCCATCTTCAGCCGCTGGTTCTCTTTACGTAATTTCTTGAGTTCCTTCTCTTCATCACTCATATTGTCGTTGTGCAGAAATGACCCTGTGGACTGATGCTGTTTGATCCATTTCCCTAATGCCGAAGGCGTCAGGTCATACTCACGTACAATTTCATTTCTAGGTTTACCATTCTCATAAAGTTTGACCATCTGTAATTTGAATTCTGGACTGAAACTTCTTCTTTCACGTGACATAAATAAATCGCCTACTTTCTTAGATTAACAATATCTATTCACATAGAAATTGTCCAACTAAGTGTAGACGATTCAGACCATGAATAAAGAGTGTGAGTGAAAGAGGTGAAGTTAATGAAAAAAATAAAAAGCGTTTAGATGATGAGCCTATTAGTGTAGAAGAGTTTTTAAAATCATTAGGGGATGCACAAAGAGAACAAGAACAAAAGCTGGCTCAACCTAACCGTTTGGATGGCGAGCCATATACTAAGGAAGAAATAGAGAGCTTCTTTAGTGCAGCAATAGAAAGAGAAGAGAAAAATAATGATGACAAAACCATCTAGTAATTGCTAGGTGGTTTTTGTATATTTAACAGAGGGAGGGTTAAGTATGGATAATATAAACTTCAATTTAATTAGCATAATTTTAACTTCTGGCTTAGTGTCAGGTATTGTAGTAGCACTTATAAATAATTTTTATAATATATATAATCAGAAAAGGCTATTTAATCATGAAATAAATAAAATAAAAATTCAGAATGAACATCAATTAAAATTAGATACAAACAGATTTTTAGTAGAAAAGAAAATTGAAGCTATACAACAACTTAAAGAGAACATAGCAAAAGTATGTAGATATGATTTCAAAGTTATGGAAAAATACCTAAAATTTTTTAGTGAGATTGATAGAAATGACGCACGATATCCTGAGAAGTGGAATATTATTAATAATGAAATTTACCAAATGGATGATAATGGTTATATATTTTTGGAAATAAATAATAACTTTTCCTACTTCCCGGAATTAAGAAGAATTTATTTTGAAAATAATTTTGAACGATCAACAGTTAATCTTACTATTTATTTACCAAAACAAGTTTATGAAAAACGAGATAACCAAGATGTATATTTAAGACTGATAAATGAATATAGTTATAATTGTGAAAGATATAGAAAATGGATTCCTGAATTTATGGAAAGACTAAACGAAGAGCATATGAAAATACTTCAAGAATTACAGTGAAAATTGTTTGATAAAATTTGTTTACTTTAAAATTATGTTTTATAATTGAATATGTGTAGTAGCAGCTTTTGTCATCCCGACCTAAGCTGCTCTTTTTATGCAAAATTCCATATAAAGTTTTATATACAGGAGATTATTGGTAAAAGTATAATTAAAATACTACACATAGAAAGAGGTTAGGGAAATGGAAAGTCAAAGAGTCGTTAATTTTTACTTTTATAACGTATTTGAAGTTGATGAGCGACTAAGTAATAAGCCGGCAGATTTAACAGAATTATTTAATGAACTTTATAATTTGTACAATCCGGCAAAAGATTCGAGTAATGATATTGATAAAACTAGATTAGATAATGAGCAAGGAGAAAATGTAGAGGAAAATCTTTTAGACTATTTAAAGATAATTCCCTATAATGACGAAAAAGTAAAGTTAATTTATGTATATAAAAATGAAAATGATTATTTCCATCTAACGTTTGAAAGATTACATCATGTTATACCGAACGTGAGTAAAGTGTTAGGATCAACTAAACCTTTAGATTTAGAAGATGATGAATATATTGGTCATCAAATTACAGTTTTATATGATCCTTTTAAAAAAGTATTTATGATACAGAGAAATATTAGCTCCTTGAGTCCAAATGGCGTTGAAATATTTATAGATACTTTATATCGAGAAAAATATGATAATGGAAGAGAGATTAAACTTAGTCTCATTGAAGATGAAAGAAGAAAACAAGAGGTATTTAATGCTGAAGAGTACCGTGATTTTTTTGTTAGAATTACACGTGAATCATCAAAAGATTTATTTAAAAGAATTTTTCCAAGCAACAGAGATATAAATGTAGAATATGTAGAATTCAGAGTTAAAGCTGAGAAAGTAAATGATGTATACTTTGAAAATGACGCAGCTAAAGAAATTATAGAGACTTATAAAAAAAATAAAGATGTAGAAAAATTAATGGTTAAAGCTAGAATTAACGAAAATGAAAATATCTCAGTAGTAGATGTATATAATCAAAAACTTCAGAGACAGATAATATTTACTAAAAATGATAGATCTGAATTGAATACTGATGAGGTTTTTTCAAGGATGCAAGAAATCTATAGGGATGATGTAGTACACCATATCCCAGATTAACTAAAAGGTAGAGGTGATTTAAATGACTTTCAGTAAAATATCAAATTTAATTATATTTATTTTAATGACTATTCTGATATATATAGGTTACAAAGTAAAATTTGATATAAGTGTATTTAAAGGCACCTCTACTGCTCTGGAAGCATATATTAATTTTTCAAGTATCAGTTTAGGTTTTCTAGGGACAATAATTAGTATGGTTACAGTATTATCCAAACAACCATTTTTGCAAAGTGTCTTATCTAAAAAAGAAGCAAAAGCAGATTTTATATTGCTTGGAATAATGACTTTATTATCCGGTTTTATAACTATAATTTTAGCAGTTAGTTTGACTTTTATAATTGGAAATGAAAATACCGGCAACAATATATCATTATTTACAGGTAATATTCTTATAGCACTTATTATTTTGTATTTTTGGAATTTTATTTTATTCTTAATAATTAATTTATTTTCGATTTTCAATGATGTTTAGTATAAATTAATATCGAATCCTAAAAACACAATTTAACTAAGGGCAAAAAAAGGGCAGATATTTGCTACTAAGGGCAAGGCCAGGAAACACTTTTAAGATACGCACCGCTTCAAATCCTTGATATATAAGGTTTTGAGACTTTGGGGAAGTGGTAAAAAATGCTGTATCTGAAAGAGGAGCAATAATATTGCAGACCTTTCACTTCAATAGTGAAAGGTCTTTTTTTAGTGAAAATTGCATCCCTTTTTCCCATAGCAATTTTAAGTTATTTTTTAAATCATATTAGTTAAGTCAGATATTAGAAAAAAATGAAAAAAGCTGACAAAAATTATGATAATATAAGGAGTAATGAGGGGAAACGAGGTTATTGAAATATGGCAAATACGGCGTTCACACCAGTGATTATTGGTGCTAATATACATGCATATGCAGCAGCTGCATCGTTCCATGAAGATTATCAAAAAAAATCAATTGTAGTAGCAGCGGGGAAGCTGGCATTTACAGAATTATCTTCTTTAACAGAAGCCTATATAATAGAACCTGAATTATATCAGGATGAAGTGTTCATAAGAACTTTAAATGAGATAGCGGAGAAGTACGGTCAACAGAAACTACTGCTCGTTGCGACAACAGATGAGTATGTGAAACTACTTATTAAACATAGTGATTCAATTAGTGAGCGATTCATCTTAAACTTTCCAAGTCAGGAACTATTTGATCAGTTCTATTACAAGAAGCATTTTTATCAGTTATGTGAACAATACGGATTAGATATCCCTAAGACCTTTACAATAGATTGTCATGAACTGACGACTTTTCATGAAGAAGTGATGTTCCCGGTCATTATCAAGGTGAATGATGGCACAGCTTATTTTGATCTTCATTTCCCGGGTAAACAGAAAATCTACCGTCTTACTTCATACGATGAAGTTAACCAGACTATTAAACTGCTGTATGATAATGGTTACCGAAAAGACCTGATTCTGCAGGAATATATTGAAGGAAATGACCAGGAACTCTGGGATATGGTTTATTACAGTGATCGGAACGGCAAAGGCCAAGTGGTGACACTCGCACAAGTTTTATCACAAGAGCCTCAACTGACAGCTGTCGGCAATTATACGGCACTTATTACACACTATCAAAAAGAGCTGATGGACAAAGCTGTCCGCATGATGGAAGATACGGGTTACAAAGGCTTTGCGAACTTTGACTTGAAGTATGATGCACGGAACGGGAAATTTAAATTTCTGGAAGTTAATTTACGTGCCGGTCGTTCAAGTTCATATGTCAGAGAAAGTGGTTATTCCATTGCGCGCTGTTATGTGGAGGATTTAATTGAACATAAAAGTCATCCGCTTGTTTATTTAGACAAAAAAATGATTTTTACAGTCATTCCGCCGGCTCTCATTCTACAAGGAATCAGTAGTTCCGAGCTCAAAGAGGAAGTGAGAGGGCTTATTAAACAAGGAAGGACATTTAATCCTTTAAAATATAAAAAAGACCGTTCTCTGAAAAGAAAGATTTATCTGAAGCTGCGAGACATGAATTATTTCAAAAAGTATCGTAATAGAGAGTGGGAGCAGTCATAAAAAAAATCTTAGGCATTACCGGACTGACCCCAATTAATGGGACAGAATAAAAAACACTCTTGTTGAATTCATATAAAATGAATTTGATAGGAGTGTTTTATTATGCAGAGAATTGCTTATTCAAGTGAAGTTAAATGGAAATGTGTAAAAATGAAAGCCGAGGGCTTTTCCACAAGAGAGATTATGGATGAGCTAAATATCAGAAACAGAACCCAGGTCAACACTTGGTGGAGATGGTATAAAAATAATGAGACCCATCGTTTCGATCAGAATGTAGGAAAACAATATAGTTATGGCAAGGGCACTGAGGAATTATCTGAGATCGAACAGCTTAAACTGGATAACAAGAGAAAAGCAGCTGAAATTGATGTTCTAAAAAAGTACAGGGAGTTGGAAAGGAGCTGGTACCAGAAATAGTTGTTAGTTTAGTCGAGAGTCTGAAGAATGAACATCCATTATCACTTATTTTATCCACACTGGAGGTAGCAAGATCTACTTATTACCGCTGGAAGAAACAGTCGGACAGAGCAAAAGATGAAATCACGATAAAAATAGGTGAGCTGTGCAAAAAATATAACTACACCTACGGTTATCGTAAAATCTGTTACCTCTTAAACAAACAGACCAAGCAGCGTGTTAATCACAAGCGAGTCCAGAGAATTATGCAGAAAAATAAATGGAACTGCAGAGTCAGAGTCAAGAAGAAAACGCGTATAGGCCGGCCCTACCATCTTACAGACAATCTGTTGAAGGGTGATTTTAAATCTGATCAACCTCTGACCAAGCTCGTGACAGATATCACTTACCTGCCTTTCGGTAATACGATGCTTTATCTTTCATCAATTATGGACCTTCACAATGGTGAGATTGTGGCATTCACCATAGGTGATGTACAGGATACAAACTTCGTCCTTGATACACTGAATCAGCTCAATATCCCGAAGGGATGTATGCTTCACAGCGATCAGGGAAGTGTCTATACTTCAAGGGAGTATTACCTGGCATGTAAGGAAAAAGGCATCATCCGTTCGATGTCCCGTAAGGGGACACCGTCAGATAATGCCTGTATAGAATGTTTTCATTCCACACTAAAGTCTGAAACATTCTACTTAAACAGTGAGCAAAAGAACTCTAACTTTATTGTAAAAGAGATTGTGAGTAATTACATCAAAAATTATAATGAAAATAGAATTCAACAAAAATTAGGCTACTTATCTCCGGTTCAATACCGAATACAAGCAGCCTTATAAAAAGTGTTTTTTATTCCGTCCCATTTTCAGGGTTCAGTACCTTACGCCTAAGATTTTTTTTACAGATGATCTAAAATAATAGATGTAATGACGCCTGCTGCAGTGAAAAGACCTACTAATGCGCCGCCATCTTCATAGGCTTCCGGCATCATAGTGGCACCAATCATGGTGATGATACCGCCGGCAGCAAAGCTTGAAATAATAGAGATAACAGCTGGATCAGCATGATCAAGGAAGATATAGCCGAATAAGGCACTGAGACCTGCTACAACGGTAACAGCAACGAATAGGCCGACGACTTTACCTTTAGACTGACCACTTTTTAGCATACCTGATGTACTAGATAAACCTTCAGGAATATTACTGATAAAAATAGCGAGTAAGAGTAACATACTGACACCTTTACCACCAATTAACGTTGTTCCGAGCATAATAGACTCAGGAATCGCATCCATTACAGTTCCGATAAAGATACCAAGGCCGCCACCAGAATCGTTACTATCTTTCGCATCATCTTGTTTAAGCTCATGAGCATTAGAACGTTTACGGTGTTTTCCACCGTGGCGAGATAAAATGCCTTCTATTGCAGTGAAAACAAAAGAACCAGCAATAAAACCGATCAATGTATTTTGCAGTTCACTTTTATCGAGTGATTCCTGCAGAAGTTCAAATGTCGCTGCACCAATTAAAACTCCGACACCAAAAGCCATAATAAAACCTAATATTTTACGGGGAATATGAATAATCATACTAATGATAGCGCCGAGTAGCACTGCGCCACCTGATAATGCGCCCCAGAAAAAAGCTGCTCCCATTTTTTATCCTCCAAAAAACCCCGGAAGATTTCTTCCGGGGTCATGTTTAATTAAGTTATGATTAACGACGGTCTAATAAATCGTTGTCGCGGTCGATAACTTCACCGTCAACATGACGACCATTTGTGTCATCGATATCAACTTGCTCTTTACGTACAGTTTCAGATACGTGAGCTGTGTCTTGTACACGGTTTTTCTTAATTACTAATTCTTCAGCTACAACATTTTCTTTTTCAACGTTGATGCGTTCTTCAGTTAATGGTACACGGATAGTATCGTTATCTAAACGGTCAAAGTCAACATCTCCGTCTACTCTTTCGTCTACACGACGACGTTCGATAGTAACTTCGTCACGGCTTACAGGTACATCGAATTCTTGACGCTCTTCAACTACGTCTTTGTCGATACGTACTTCACCAGTTTGAACATTATCTTTACCTACGCGAAGGCGTTCTTCGTGTAAACGGATTTTTTCGTCATGTGATAAGTCTGTACGGTTAGCGATATCTTCGTCGAATACGTACTCGTCACGACGTCCATCTACTAATTCGTTGTTGTCTACGCGGTCAAATTCGTTACGGTTTAAGTCATTGTTAAATTCGTTTTTCATGTCTACATGTTCCTCTCTAGTTTGTAAGTTATTTGTACGGTGTTTCTCAGAATACTCGGCATCAGTGTCAGATTGTACACTTTGTCTTCCAGTCAGACCAGTTGTTCCGTCATCAGGATTAGAGTACGCTCCTTCATGTAATGTCTCGTTACGATCACGGTTTACTGCATCAGGGTTAGCAAATCCGCCAACTACACCATTTGTGTAAGTGTCGTTGTGGTGAGCCTGACCTTCAACGTAATTGTGATCTCTTTCTGTTGTAGAAGTATTGTAAGTTGCATCATTATCTACATAAAGTAAGATGTTGCCACTTTCAACTTCTCTTTCATATTGATTGCGTTCAGCATCTGATAAGTTTAATTTATCAAATACACGTGCCTGAGGATCTTCCCCAGTGAAGAGTGAAGCTACTTTATCGCCAAATGATCCATCAGCATTCTTGAAGTTAACATCTGTATAGTTCAATGCAGAACCTTCAAGTTTGTTTTTAGAAATGACGTGTAAGTCGCGTTCAGCTACTCCTTGAGACTTCAAGTTATCAATTCTACCTAATAATGCTTGTTCACTAGAAAATGATTCAATGTTTCCCATTGTAATTCTACCTCCCAATCACTAATGTGTTGTAAATCTCTAAGGTGTCGTTTTGATTTTCTTGTGATGTTAGAAATATACCCGACGGCTCCCACCCTAAACACTTAAAAATTAAAATAATTAAAAAAATATTAGAAATTAATCCGTTTACATTAACCAAAATAAGGGTGAAACCTTGATTCTATGCGGATTTGTCCTTGATATTCGACTCTAAATTTGTTATCATCAATTAAATAAAAAATTAAATAAAACACTCATATAATTAAAGAATATGGCTTTGAAGTATCTACCACGCACCTTAAATGACGTGACTATGAGTAAAAAGTGAATCCATTCTCAGCAGAGTCTGGACATTCTTTTTTTACTCGCCTATTCCAAAAGGTGAGTTTTTTTATTTTAAGGAGGACAATCGTGAAAGAGTTACAGCAGAAAGTGAAAGATGAAGGCGTAGTGATTGCAGGTTCGGTTCTTAAAGTAGATGCTTTTTTGAATCATCAGATTGATGCAGCGCTGATGAAGAAGGTAGCAGACCATTTTTATGATTACTATAAGAATAAAGATGTTACGAAAATACTGACGATTGAAGCAAGTGGTATTGCGCCTTCTATTATGGCGGCGCTCGCATTCGACGTGCCTTGTCTATTTGCAAAAAAGGCGATTCCTTCAACACTGACTGAAGAAGTATACGCGACAGATATTCATTCTTATACGAAGAACAAAACAAGCCATGTAGTCGTTTCACAGAAATTCCTCTCAGCTGATGATAAGGTCCTGATTATCGATGACTTCCTGGCAAACGGCGAAGCAGCACTCGGCCTTTACGATTTAGTCAAACAAGCTGGGGCTGAATGTGTCGGTGTCGGTATTGTTATCGAAAAGAGCTTCCAGCAAGGTGCAGACCGTCTGAAGAATGAAGGACTAGATGTCCTCAGTCTCTGTCGTATTACTTCATTAGAAGGCGATAAAGTGACTTTAGTAGGAGAAGAATAATGAAAAACCTCCTATTAAGTATCCAGCACCTTCTGGCGATGTATGCAGGTGCTATTATCGTTCCGATTATCGTCGGTAAAGCGCTTGGCTTCTCTGGTGAAGAAATCGCGTATCTTGTCTCTATTGATATCTTTATGTGCGGAGTAGCGACTTTCCTGCAAGTCTACAAAGGAATTGGTATCGGCCTGCCAGTCGTTCTTGGCTGTACATTTACCGCTGTCACGCCGATGATTATGATTGGCTCGAAGCATGGTATAGACGTCTTGTATGGCTCGCTTTTTGCGTCGGGTATCATTATCGTCCTGATTGCCCCGTTCTTCTCTTATTTAGTCAAGATCTTCCCGCCGATCGTCACGGGCAGTGTTGTGACGATTATCGGAATCACACTTATGCCGGTTGCAATGAATAACCTGGCAGGCGGCCAAGGTTCGAAGTCTTACGGCGATCCGCTGAATATTATACTCGGGCTGATGACCTTGATTATTATTTTAGTGATTCACCGTCTTTCATCAGGTTTTATTCGTTCTATAGCAATCTTACTGGGACTGGTTGTCGGTACTATCGTAGCTTCATTTTTCGGATTAGTAGATGTCAGTGCCGTTCATAACTCAAACTGGTTTGAACTTCCTAAACCATTCCGTTTCGGCGGCTTTAAATTCGAAATCGGCTCTATATTACTCTTCGTTATTGTCGGTATCGTCAGTCTGATTGAATCGACAGGTGTTTATCACGCTCTGAGTGAAATCACGAAGACACCGATTGAGCGTAAAGATATCTCTAAAGGTTACCGCGCTGAAGGGATTGCGATTGTACTCGGTTCTATTTTCAATGCCTTTCCTTATACAGCTTATTCTCAGAACGTCGGACTTGTCTCTTTATCAGGCGTCAAATCAAAAAACGTCATGTACGGTATGGTGGCACTTCTTATCTTAGCCGGGTCGATGCCGAAGTTTGGTGCCCTTGCAACGATTATTCCGACCCCTATTCTCGGTGGAGCCATGATTGCGATGTTCGGCATGGTAATGGCCTATGGTGTTAAGATGCTGGGTGCAATCGACTTCACGAAGCAGGATAACCTGCTGATTATCGCTGTGTCAGTCGGTGTCGGTCTCGGTATTACGACTGTCCCAGGTGCATTTGCCAAGTTTGGTGAAGACTATGCATGGCTGACACAAAACGGGATTGTGCTCGGTACACTGACAGCGATTTTACTGAATTTATTTTTTAATGGTATAAACAATCAACAAATTGAAGAAACTATGAAATAATAGGTTATCAAATAAAATGGAGGTATCAATCATGTGGGAAACTAAGTTCCAAAAAGAAGGCTTAACATTCGATGATGTATTACTGATTCCAGGGAAATCTGACGTACTGCCTAACCAAGTTGATCTGAAAGTGGAATTATCAGACCGTCTTAAATTGAACGTACCGATTTTATCAGCAGGTATGGATACAGTGACAGAAGCAAAAATGGCGATTGCGATGGCACGTCAAGGTGGACTCGGTGTGATTCATAAAAATATGTCTATTGAAGAACAGGCAGATGAAATCCTGAAAGTTAAACGTTCAGAGAACGGCGTTATTACAAATCCTTTCTTCCTGACACCTGACGAGCAGGTTTTTGCAGCGGAACATTTAATGAGTAAATACCGTATTTCTGGTGTACCGATCGTCAACAGCGAAACAGACATGAAATTAGTCGGTATTTTAACGAACCGCGATCTACGTTTCATTGAAGATTATTCTATTAAAATCTCTGACGTCATGACTAAAGATGACTTAGTGACTGCACCGGTCGATACAACGCTTGAACAGGCAGAAAAGTTACTGCAGCAGTACAAAATCGAAAAATTACCGCTTGTCGATGATGCGGGTGTCTTAAAAGGACTTATCACAATCAAAGATATCGAGAAAGTCATTGAGTTCCCAAATGCAGCGAAAGATAGCCATGGACGCTTACTTGTTGCCGGTGCTGTAGGTATTGCCAAAGATACACTTACTCGTGCTAAACATTTAGTTGATGCTGGAACAGACGCTCTTGTCATTGATACAGCTCATGGCCATTCTAAAGGTGTACTGGATATGGTTCATGATTTAAAAGAAAACTTTCCTGAGGTAACGCTGATTGCAGGTAACGTTGCAACAGCAGAAGGCACAAGAGCGCTGTTTGAAGCAGGTGCAGATGTCGTTAAAGTCGGTATTGGACCAGGTTCTATCTGTACGACTCGTGTTGTTGCAGGTGTAGGGGTCCCACAGATTACGGCGATTTATGATGCAGCAGGTGTTGCACGTGAACTCGGCAAAACCATTATCGCAGACGGCGGTATTAAGTACTCAGGCGATATCGTTAAAGCCCTGGCATCAGGCGGACATGCTGTTATGCTTGGCTCATTACTCGGTGGTACAGAAGAAAGCCCTGGGGCTACTGAAATCTACCAGGGACGTCAGTACAAAGTTTACCGCGGTATGGGTTCACTTGGCGCGATGGAAAAAGGATCTAAAGACCGTTACTTCCAGGATGACAAAGAAGCGAAAAAATTCGTACCAGAAGGTATTGAAGGACGTATCGCTTATAAAGGTGCGCTTCAGGATACTATCTATCAGTTAGTCGGTGGTATCAGAAGCGGTATGGGTTATACAGGTTCTAAAGATCTCGAGGCCTTACGCGAAGAAGCACAGTTCATCAGAATGACAGGCGCAGGCTTAAAAGAGAGTCACCCACATGATGTACAGATTACTAAAGAAGCACCGAACTATTCTATCTAATTAAGGAGACTGACTAATGGAAATGGCATTTGAACAGGAATTAATCCTGGTACTCGATTTCGGCAGCCAGTATAACCAGCTGATTACTAGACGTATTCGTGAGATGGGCGTCTACAGTGAGTTACATGATCACGAAATCTCAATCGAAGAAATCAAGAAAATGAATCCGAAAGGGATCATCCTGTCGGGCGGACCGAACTCTGTATACGAAGAAGGATCATTTACAGTAGACCCTGAAATCTTTAATTTAGGCGTACCGGTGCTCGGTATCTGTTATGGTATGCAGCTCATGACGAAACTGCTCGGTGGCTCTGTAGAACGCGCGAATGAACGCGAGTATGGTAAAGCGATCATCACAGCAGAAACACATTCTCTTTTCCACATGCTGCCTGAAGAACAGACGGTCTGGATGAGTCATAGTGATAAAGTCATCAACATCCCTGAAGGATTCCGTATGATTGCGAACTCACCAAGCTGTAAGTATGCAGCAGTAGAAAATGCAGAACGTCAGTTATACGGCGTACAGTTCCATCCGGAAGTTCGACACTCAGAATACGGCAATGACTTACTGCGTAACTTCATCCGTAAAATCTGTAACTGTACAGGTGAATGGACGATGGAAAACTTCATCGACATCGAAGTTGAAAAAATCCGTGAGCAGGTTGGCGATAAAAAAGTATTATGTGCAATGAGCGGCGGTGTGGATTCTTCAGTTGTAGCCGTACTTCTGCATAAAGCAATCGGAGATCAACTGACTTGTATCTTCGTTGACCACGGTTTACTCCGTAAAGGTGAAGGCGATATGGTCATGAAGCATTTCGCAGAGGGCTTCAATATCAACATCATCCGTGTAGACGCAAAAGACCGCTTTATGAGCAAGCTCGCTGGCGTATCAGATCCTGAGAAAAAGCGTAAGATTATCGGTAATGAATTCATCTATGTCTTTGACGATGAAGCGTCTAAACTGCAGGGTGTTGAGTTCTTAGCTCAAGGTACACTGTATACTGACATTATTGAATCAGGTACAAAGACTGCACAGACGATTAAATCACATCATAACGTAGGTGGTTTACCGGAAGACATGCAGTTCAAACTTATCGAACCAATTAACACACTTTTCAAAGATGAAGTTCGTGCACTCGGTGTCGAACTTGGGATTCCAGAACACCTCGTATGGCGTCAGCCGTTCCCAGGACCAGGACTTGGTATCCGTGTATTAGGAGAAATTACAGAAGAGAAACTGGAAATCGTCCGTGAATCAGATGCCATTTTAAGAGAAGTAGTGGCAGAAGCGGGACTTGAACGCGATATCTGGCAATACTTCACTGTACTTCCTGACATCCGTTCAGTCGGTGTTATGGGCGACTACAGAACATATGACTACACAATCGGTGTCCGTGCCGTTACAAGTATCGACGGCATGACAAGTGACTTTGCACGTATTGACTGGGAAGTTCTGCAGAAAGTTTCCAGCCGAATCGTCAATGAAGTCAACCACGTCAACCGCGTCGTGTATGACATCACATCTAAGCCACCAAGCACGATTGAGTGGGAATAATAGGAAACACCCCTTTAACAGTTGTTAAAGGGGTGTTTTTCTTACTTGATATAGCGTTTGTATTGAGATACATCCAGACCGTCTTTTTTCGCTTTCTTAACGATATCAGAAATTGTATTAAGGCCAAGGTCTTTGAAGTATTTTCTAAGCTCTGCTTTAGTCGCTTTATCTGCATGTTTGTCGAGTAAGACATCGACGTAAGCTAATTCATGTTCCGGTAGTCTTGAGTCGTCGTGAAGAACAATTCCATTTTGTGAAATAGTTTTTGCGCTTGCTGTCTGTGGTGTGAAGATAACACCTGTTGCGAGTAAGCTAAGGGCTGCAGTAGAAAGTAATAAGTTCTTTGGATTCATTTTTAAACACTCCTTTGGGTTATTTGTCACTATCTTACAGCCTAAACTGATGGGTGTAAATAGGAGTTAATACGATTTAATAATATTTAAGAATTAGTTCATAAATTATTCTAATATAATAGATGCGATTAAAAGGTGCAGATGGTTAAAGGTTTTAGTTTCGTGGTATTAATGAGTAGCAGATTAAATTTGAAATTAAGGAGGTATTTTAATGGTTAAAGTTGTGATTCAGGAATTAGTGCAGGAACCTGGTACAGGTGGAGATGGCGGCGGTGAAGTAGAATTAGAGTCGTTACCTAAAGTAGGGGATCATTTAGACTTAGAAGGTGGCACAAAAGGTGTAGTGACAGAAGTCGATACAGAAGCTTCTGAACTTTTCAATGACAAAGAGGATATTGAAGCAGTTGTGACAGTACAGCTGGATAAATAAGAAAAACACTCACCGCGGTGAGTGTTTTTTTAGTAGATTTGATTCGCAATCATATAGAAGATAACTATTAAAATCCCCATGATAATAGCATATTTGAAATTGAATGGTTTTTTAGTTTTGGAGAAATGATTGAGAAGACGATCTGTAATTAGATAGACAATCTCGAAGACGACAAACATGAGCAGGCTTGTCAGCAGTAAATTCATTGCGTGACCTCCTTATCGATTTGTATTCATTGTACCATTTTTATGTGTGTAAGATAATGGGAGTAAGGAAGAGGGGATAACATGTATAAATTTAGAAATGTGAAAACAGAAGATCTTGACCGTATTACTGAGCTCGAAGGTCGGGCTTTTATACCTGAAGTTGCAGATACGAAAGAAGCATTCAGAGAACGTATTGAAAAAATATCGGATACTTTTATTGTTGCAGAAGATAATAATGAAGTAGTTGGATTTATTAATGGACCCATCATTAAACAGCCGTATATCACTGATGACCTGTTCAAGAAAGTGCCTGATACGACGAATGGTGAATTCCTTAGTGTGCTAGGTCTTGTAGTAGCTGAAACGCATCAAGGACAAGGGCTTGCTGGTTTATTACTTGACCGATTTACGAAGCGGGCGGAGAAGCTGAAGACAAAAAGCATCACGCTGACTTGCATAGAAAATCTTGTGCCGTTTTATGAGCGATATGGTTTTGAAAGTCACGGACCTTCTCGCTCCCAGCATGGCGGCGAACAATGGTTTAATATGGTGAAGAGTATAGATAGAAGAGAGCAGTGATGCTCTCTTCTTACATTGAGAGCAGGTATATGCCGACTGAGTATATAACCGCAAAGACAGCAGCACCACCCAAGGCATTTTTAATTCTCAAAGGCTCTGAGCGATTCGTCAGCCGATTCGTCAGCCAATTGAGTATGATATAACTCAGTGAAAAGACGGTGAAACAAATAATAAGATTGAACAGAAAAGTTTGTAAAGCCATGTTAATGACCTCCTTTTAAACAAGTATAATAATGCATCATTTTATTCACAAATATTTGATGATATTTCCAAAGTAGCCCTTGTATTCATAGCACTTTACATGTAACCTTAATAAGGAAATTTAATATTCTTAAGGAGGATTCAATAAATGGACTATTTATTGATATTTTTTAATGTTTTAATTCTTATTATCCTGATAGGAATACTTATTTATATGTATAAGAAGCACGTTTCTTTTTCAAAACGAGTATTCACAGGTATGGGTTTAGGTATTTTATTAGGAGTTTTAATCCAGGCCTTATACGGGGCTGACTCTGATATCACGATGAGCACGTTAGACTGGTATAGCATAGTAGGGAGCGGTTATGTTCAGCTTCTGATGCTGATTGTGGTGCCACTGGTCATGGTTTCAATCATTCGTTCAATCATCAATCTGAATAAGACCGAACAGTTAGGTAAAATGGCTGCATGGGTCATCGGTACACTGATTACAACGACTCTGATTGCAGCCATCATCGGTATTGGTTCGGCTCTGTTATTTGATCTGAATGCTGACCAGATTACAATTGGTCAGGAACAGACTGAACGTGGCCAGATGATAGAAGAGAAATATAATACGATGGAACAGAAAACAATGCCTCAACGCGTACTGAACTTCATTCCAAGTAATATTTTCTTAGATATGACAGGACAGCGCCCGACTTCTGTTATTGCAGTCGTTATTTTCTCATTTTTAGTGGGAATAGCTACATTAGGCATTCGTCGTAAACAGCCTGAGCAGGCGGAACTATTTGTCCGTATGGTTGATTCTATCTTTGCGGTGGTTATGCGTCTTGTGACAATCGTCTTACGTTTAACGCCTTTCGGTGTTCTTGCATTAATGGCGACGATGGTTGCCAGCACGAGCTATGCAGGTATTCTGCAGCTCGGTAAATTTGTCATCGCTTCATATGTTGCTTTAGGTACTATGTTTATCATTCACCTTGTATTGATTAGTGTATTTGGCCTTAATCCAATGACTTATCTGAAGAAGGTCTTTCCGGTTCTCGGTTTCGCGTTTACTTCACGTTCAAGCGCAGGTTCTATTCCGCTAAATGTGACGGCACAGCGTGAGGCGTTAGGTGTCGACGAGGCGACGGCCAATATGTCTGCATCATTTGGTGCGACTATGGGACAGAACGGTTGTGCAGGTATTTATCCGGCTATGCTTGCTGTAATGATCGCGCCTACTGTTGGGATTAATCAGATGTCATTTGAATTTATTGCTCAGCTGGCGCTGATTACAGCTATCAGCTCATTCGGTGTAGCGGGTGTCGGTGGCGGTGCAACGTTTGCGGCCATTATCGTGTTATCTTCAATGGGTTTACCTGTTGCCCTTGCCGGTGTCTTAATCACAGTTGAACCGCTTATTGATATGGGACGTACGGCACTGAATGTTAATGGCAGTATGTTATCAGGGACAGTAGCTTCAAGAATGTTAGGTACATTTAAGCGTTCAGTATTTGAAAATAAGAATGCAATAGTCGAACAGAAGAATTAGTAAAGGAGAGAGCAGAGATGCTCTCTTTTTTAATGGGGAGTCCGAATTGTGTATGAATTTTGGACTGAGTGGCGTCAACTACGCCACTCGCGGACAAAATCGAGTTTGAGTGTCGTCAACTGCGACAGTCACGGACAAAATCTGGTCTGAGTGGCGCCACATTTAATCTTTGCTATAATAAATGCGACTGGAGTTGATTATTATGATTAAACTAAAGAATCCCCGTCCTATCTATCTGAAAGGCGGTAACCATGCCATCCTGCTCCTGCATTCTTTCACGGGTACAGTGCGTGATGTAAAAGGACTGGCTCAAAGACTTAATAATGAAGGTTTCACGACGTATGTTCCTTCTTACCAAGGTCACGGGCTTCTGCTGGAGGATTTCGTAAAATCTGATATGGATGACTGGTGGCAGAATGTGTTGGAGAGTTATAAGTTTCTTAAGCAGGAAGGATATGAAACAATCAGTGTAGCTGGTGTGTCATTAGGTGGTCTTTTTACCTTGAAATTACTTGAAATATTTCCTGATATTCATTCCGGTGTAGCGATGTCTGTTCCTCGTTTCAAAGATGAAGCAGGGATCTTTTATCGTCTCGAACAGTATAGTACCCGTCTCGATAAAATGCTCGGATTGAGTGAAGATGAACATGCCGAACAGATCGCGCACATTCAGAACTACCATCTTGGTGCACAAAAATTCTGCCGGATGATCGATGAGATTATGACGGGTTTATCTCAGATTAATCAGCCTGTCCTTATTATGTACGGTGGGCGTGACGATGCATCTTATGCTGAAAGTGCTCAATATATATTCCAGAAATTAAAAGAGCCTAAACAAATAAGCATTATATCAGAAGCCGGACATTTGATGCCTTTAGGACGAGGCCAGCTTCAGACAGAAGAAATGATTGTTTCATTTTTCTGTCACAAAAATGTCTAATCATCTGACGATTAATTTTGCACAGGATGGTGTATGATAAGAATACGATATTTAAAGGAGTGAGATAATGTCTTCGAATATTAAGAAGCTGATTGTATTTATTCTCGGTCTCGCTGAAATCATGGCTGGCTTTGCCATTTACGAAACTTCTAAATTCGGTTCATTCACATTTGTAGCGTTAGGTATTCTCTTTATCGCTATCATGTTTCTGATTGATCAGCGTTCAAAGGATCCATACAATAGTCGATATACAAATTAAACTCTGAGTCCTAGGACTCAGAGTTTTTTTTCGTTTAGTCTTCTTTCTGCAGAAATCTGATACATTTCATCTCTGAGATGAATGATGTCATCTTCAATAAGAGGTTTAAGATGAGGTCCTGTTTTTAAAAGTTCGAAGTAAGGCAGGTCTCTATCGATTTCCCGGGTTATCGTCAGATGTCCAATTTCATGGATATCACCATCGTTACGTAGAACTTCAATCGACTGCGGTGCTATGTAACGTTCGACGTAGAGCTTAATATCCTCTTCATATTTCACGTGGAACCGCACATAATCCTTATCTGTCTGATAGTAATGCAGATTATGATAGGTCTGATATTTGCGTAAAGTAGAAAGAGGAAAATGTGAGGCGAATTTACCTAGTCGCTGACCGAAACCTTCCAACTGTCCAATTTTACGCACAAGGTTAAAGCGGACAAACCAGTCATCTGTCTGCTTGATGGCATTAACATAAGTCATCAGCTTTAAGACAGATTCACGCTTTACAAAAGGGAAATAAGGAAAATTGACGAAGATGAAATTAGAGTCGGTTTTCTCAAAATGAATCGCTAGTCCTTTTAATGATACAAATTGTTCAGGTGTTCTTTTACTGGGCGGCGCATCTGACAAGCGGATGACAGCTCTTTCTGTAGCGCCGAGAAGGGCTTTTCCTTCCGGGGTCAGTTCAACCTTTGCATCGTAGTAATAGCCTCTTGCGTGCGCTCTTTTCAAACCTTTGTCGTGTACGCCGAGCATCTCGATATAGTTGATAATTCTTTCAGCTATTTTAGTCATGATCTCCACATCCTTTTTTACTCTATACCCCTCACCGCAAAATAAGAACTGACAATCGTCAGTTCTTTAAATACTTATTTATCAGCGCTTCAACTTCATGTTTCCAGAAGAAGCGATCTAATTTATTTTTATGAACCACTTGTATGAAATCATTGGTCAGCCACATGGAAAGGACTTGTGGTGGCACGCCCATATCATAGATTTCATTTGCAGTCACAAAAGCATCGCGATGAGATTCCATTTTTTCACCTTCTAATTGATTCTATTCAGATAACCATCTTTCATCTCGTAAACTTTGTCAAAATATTGAGTCAGTCGTGTATCATGGGTCACAATAATAGCTGCTTTCTCCATGCTCTTGACTTCATCACGAATCAGCTCAATGACAGCAAATGCTTTTTCACTGTCAAGACTTGCGGTCGGTTCATCTGCCAGGATCATCGCCGGATTCGTATAAATCGCTTTTAAAATAGCGACACGCTGCCGCTGACCACCTGACAGTTCACTTGGATACTGATTCATCACTTTTTCAAGGCCCAGTGTATTGATTTTACTTGCTAACTCTTCTTTAGACAGATGATTGCTGTTCACTTTATCCAAAAGCTTCAGCTGATCTTTTACTTTGAGAAAAGGAACAAGATTGGACGCCTGTAAGATAAAGCCGATTTCTTTTAAGCGTGTCTGCGCTCGTTTTTTTTCATTAAACGAGGTCGTATTCGTCTGATTGATCATAATCTGTCCGCTCGATGGCTGCTGCAGTAGACCTGCAATCGTCAGAAACGTACTTTTACCGGATCCTGAAGGGCCGATAATAGCGACCATTTCACCACGTTCCAGATGGAAGTCGGTCGGTTTGAGCGCTTCAACATATGTGTTATCTTTCCCGAATGATTTAGAAACACCTTCTAATGTTAAGACCATTTTTTCACCTACCCGATAGTTTTAAGTGGATCGACTTTTTGAATAGAACGGATTGAGAACAATCCACCTAGTAAAGCAGTGATAATCAGTGTAGCAGCATATAGGGCAATCAATTGCCATTTAAAGATGATAGGGACAACGGGTGGCATAAAGTAAGCTGTCGCAAGTGTCAGTGCGAGTGAAATGAGGACAGCGATAACTGAAAGAATAAGCGTCTGATAAAGGACCGACTTCGCCAGAAAACCATTGCTTAAACCTTGAGCTTTCAGCAGGCCATAAATCGGTGCTTTCTGAATCGTGATGACGTATAAGAAAATGCCGATGATAAATGCTGAGATGGCGAACAGGAAATAACTCATGAAATCGAGTGTCAGTTTCTGTTCAGTGTATCCTGGCAGTTTCTTGATGAAAGATTCAGTATCCACAACCTGCAAGTCACTCTTCACATCGACATCTTTAAAGTCAGGGTCTTTAACGACAAAAGCATTGACCTTATCTTTCATACGGTTATTTGTAAGGACATCGACTGTCTGGTTATTCGCATATAAAATAGGTGCCGCATTATATTTAGCTCTTGCAGTAAAACCAGTGATTTTCAGATTGTCATTTGTGCCAGCTAAATCCAGTGTATCGCCGATTTTAAAACCTTTTTCCTTTAGTGTATCATCTGCAACTACTTCAAAATCTTTCTTGAATGTTTTGCCGTCGCTCACTTCCGGCGCAATAAAAGTATCCTGATCGATCCCGAAAAGAAGCGCATTTTGTTTGCGATCATCCGTTGATGCGATGACGGCAGTATTTTTAATTGGTGCGACTTCTTTAAATTTATCTTTTATCTCGTCTTTGTCTATGACAGATTGCGCAAGGTTCTGATTTGATTCATCTGTCATGACAATAGCATCGCCGCCCCATGTATCGATTGCTTCACGGTTCATGTTCATCAGACCGTTGGACAGACCGGATATTAAGAAGAGAAGATAACCGATCAGAACAAGAACACCAATAATTAAACTGAACTTTAATTTGCTGTAAATCAATTCTTTCCAGGCTAAGAACATTTTTTCGCCTCCACATTATTGAAGTAAATAAGTTTTGATGATCCTGTCGAGCTGTTCATCAGTCAAGTTCAATCGATGTTCACCGCTTTCAGCGAGGAGTGCTTCAGTATTGGCATCTTCAAACGTCACCGATTTTTTGAAATATGGATCAAAGACCGCGATGTAGGAATTAAGTAGACGTTCTTCTTCTGTCATGCTGGTTTTTGCACTATCAGGCGCTACAACGAGCTGTTCAAAGTTCAGATATTTTTTAATGATTGCAAGAATATCACTATTTCTAGGAGGCGCACTATTGGTGATGTGATAAATCTTGTTGTCTTCTGCTCTCAGTGCATGCGTCAGCACTTTAACGACGTAATCAACAGGCACTAAGTTCGATGTGCCATCATCGTGGCCGAATAGACGGAACTGCTGAGTCATGTCAGTACGTGACATTTTACGGCGGAAGATTTTCAGAGCTTTCATAAAGCCGTATAAGGTAAATTTGGAATCTGCAGCGCCTGTCACTGAATCACCGATAATAATAGCGGGACGCAGAATAGACTTCTTCATTGGAGCCTGCATCACTGCGTGTTCAGCCAGCAGCTTACTTTCCTCGTAAGGATTATTGACAGGTGTGTTAAGGGGATGAAGCTCTTCTTTCGCATATTCATTTTGCCCCGTTGTGTAGGCAGTTGAGACATAGAGAAAATGCTTGGTACTTAGTGATTCAGCTAATGCGAGTGCATGTTTAGTACCTTCTGAATTGATATTGAATAAGTCTTCACGCAGTTCTTCATCAAACTTGACGAGTGCTGCGAGGTGATAAAAATAATCGATAGCAGGTAATGATTCAGTTACACCGCAGTTTTCCTGGATAATATCTCCTTTTACAAAGTGCAGAGATGCATCAGGTAACTGTCTGATGAGTTTATCCTTCCTACGTTCATCACGATAGAGGATGTAAAGATCGTGCTCTTTTGCGAGCTGTTTAATAAGTTCAGCGCCGACGAAACCAGTCGCGCCTGTTAAAAAGATATTCAGAAAATCCACTTCCACTTCATTCTAATTCTATCCACTTTTAATGGTTATAAATATCATTGTACCTTTGTTGAAAGGTGTTTAACAAACATTATGAAGACGAGACATTATTTTCAAAAATCAGTTCTGTCTTCAGCTGATCGGTTGCTTCATAAACATTCAGTTCTTTTAAATAGTTAATCAATTGCTGCTGTAGCTCCTGAGCTTCTTCTTCTGTTTTAACTTTAGAGGATAGCTCCACAATTCCTTCATCTGCTATCAACCAGCGCTCCAGTTTGATTTTGTAGCCATTTAGCTTGCCGGTATGGCGTTCGAATTCGTACGGCCCGACAAGCGTTGATTCATCGAGTTCAGTTAGAAAAGGTTCAAATATCTCTGGTGCTTCGCTAGTCACATGATGATGACTTTTATCGAGCGCGGGGAGGATGTGAGCATTGACAGGGATTTCTACAACATGAGTCACGCTGAGCGTCTTTTTGTTGACGCCGTATTCTACTTCCAGCTCTCCGTCGATACCTTCCTCCTCGGCCTGCTGGATGGCATCATCAATCGTAGTGAGTACTGGATAGCGTTTCTTATATTGTATCTCCATAAATTCATCATCTTCGGATTTGCGGATACGCATCGTCACTTTGTTATGATAGTTGCGTTTAGAATCATGATCGATAAACTGAACAAGGAAATCTTCATCCCCTTTTTTAGCATTAAAGGCTTTTAATAGACTGGACTTGATGTGTCCTTTTTTGTTGAGTACTTCTTGTACGACTGCAAAAACTTTTACTTCATATTTCATTGATTAATCCTCACTTTCATTCAGCTTTCTTTACCCTGTTTTGTACAATATAAAAAAAATAATTAAACGCGTTGACAAAAAAATCTCAATGTTATAAGATAGATATTGTCTTATTTGGAGGAATACCCAAGTCCGGCTGAAGGGATCGGTCTTGAAAACCGACAGGGGCTTAACGGCTCGCGGGGGTTCGAATCCCTCTTCCTCCGCCATTTATAGATTATAATAGACTTTATATAGATAAAGATGTTCTGAGAAATCAGGGCATCTTTTTTTGTTTATATAAATCATTTTAGTGAATAAATTAACTTTGAAACCCTTTTCAATTTATGTTTACAAAGCTTGTATAGACACGTTACAATGAGGTTAATTTAACAAAGGGAGATGGAGAGATGGCAGTAAATAGAGATGATGTCAGACGCATTATTAGTGCAATTGGCGGTAAAGAGAACGTTAATGCAGCAACACACTGTGTGACGCGACTGCGTTTAGCACTTGATGATGAATCGAAAGTCAATAAAGAGGAATTAGATAAGATTGATTTAGTTAAAGGGTCTTTCGCAGCGAATAATCAGTTTCAGATCGTTATCGGCCCCGGTACTGTAGATGAAGCATATAAAGTTTTCACTGAAGAAACAGGAATGAGCGAAAGCACAAAAGATGAAGTCAAAGCAGCTGCAGCAGATAAAATGAATCCATTGCAGCGTGCGATTAAAACATTGGGTGATGTCTTTATCCCATTACTGCCTGCAATCGTGACAGCGGGTCTTTTGTTAGGACTTAACAATGTCCTGACTGCTGGAGGTTTATTTGGTAAACAGTCACTTGTTGAAATGTATCCGCAATTAAGAGATTTAGCTGAAATAATTAATTTCATCGCAGGTGCTCCGTTTATTTTCTTGCCCGCTTTAATTGGTTGGTCAGCTATGCGTGTATTTGGAGGCAGTCCAATACTAGGTATGGTTCTCGGTTTAATTATGTGTCATCCAGGTCTTGCATCTCAATATAGTCTGGGTAATGCTGATACAGGAGAACTGACTAAAATCCCTCAATGGGATGTGTTTGGTCTTCAGATTAACAAATTAAATTATCAGGGACAGGTCTTACCTGTACTCATTGCAGCATGGTTCCTCGCAAAAGTAGAGCGTTTCTTAAATAAACGTGTGCATGATTCAATCAAGATGCTGGTTGTAGGACCTGTATCATTATTATTAATTGGTTTCCTGTCATTCTTAATCATCGGTCCAGTAGCATTATGGCTAGGTACACAGATTACAGATGTCATTCAATTTATCTTCACAAAAGCAGGCTGGCTAGGCGGTTTAATCTACGGGCTTGTTTATGCACCGCTCGTTGTAACAGGTCTTCATCATATGTTCCTGGCTGTTGACTTCCAGTTACAGAACTCGCAGCTTGGCGGAACTTATTTATGGCCGATTTTAGCGATTTCTAACATCTCACAAGGTTCTGCAGCATTCGCAGCATGGTTCCTGTACAAACGGCGCAAAATGGTTAAAGAAGAGGGGCTTGCACTGACATCCGGTATTTCAGGCTGGTTAGGTGTTACTGAACCTGCTATGTTCGGTGTTAACATCCCTCTTAAATATCCATTTATTGCAGCAGTGGTAACGACAGGGATTGTGGGAGCGATATTTGGGTCACAGCAGTTATTAGGACGTGTGGGTGTGGGAGGCTTACCTGGGATTATTTCGATTAACGAAGGCTTCCGTCTCACTTTCTTCATCGGTATGATTATCGCTATCGTACTACCTGTTATTCTGACTTTAATCTTCTCGAATTTTGCAAAGAAAAAAGGCGAAGAAGTCGTTGTAGAACGTGTGAAGGATACAAAATAAGAACTGAAGGAGTTTTAACATGGCGGTAACGGATTGGAAAAAATCAGTGGTCTATCAGATTTATCCAAAGTCATTCAATGATACGACAGGCAATGGTCAAGGTGATTTGAACGGTATCATTGAGAAGCTTGATTACTTGAAGAAGCTGGGTATCGATTATATCTGGTTGACGCCCGTCTATCGTTCACCCATGAATGATAACGGCTATGATATCAGTGATTATTATGAGATTAATCCTGACTTCGGTACGAAAGATGATTTTAAGCGATTACTCGATGAAGCACATGACCGAGGTATAAAGATTATGTCTGATATCGTGATCAATCATACATCCACGCATCATAACTGGTTTGTAGAAGCCCGTAAATCTAAAGATAATCCTTATCGTGATTATTATATCTGGAAAGACGGTACGAATGGTCCGCCGACGAACTGGGAATCAAAGTTTGGCGGTAATGCATGGCAGTATGATGAAGCGACAGATCAGTATTATCTTCGTCTTTTTGATGTGACTCAGGCAGACCTCAACTGGGAGAATGAAAGTTTACGTCGTGAAATTTACGATATGATCAATTACTGGATTGATTTTGGGATGGACGGTTTCCGGTTTGACGTCATTAATCTGATCTCAAAAGGGGCTTATGAAGACTCTCCGAAAGAAGGAAAAGAGTTCTATACAGATGGGCCAAAAGTGCATGAATATCTGCACGAACTGAACCGTGAGACATTCGGTGACAAAGAAGGTTTCATGACAGTCGGAGAAATGAGTTCAACGACCCTTGAACACTGTATTAAATATACGAATCCAGAACGCCAGGAACTCAGCAGTGTATTCAACTTCCATCATTTGAAGGTCGATTATCAGAACGGTGAAAAATGGTCTGAAAAATCTTATGATTTTATCGAACTGAAAGAGATTCTCTTTAAATGGCAGACAGGTATTGCTGCGGGCGGAGGCTGGAATGCTATCTTCTGGTGCAACCACGACCAGCCACGTGTTGTGTCACGCTTCGGAGACGATTCTACTGAGGAAAATCGTGTTTACAGCGCTAAGATGCTGGCGATTACCCTTCACTTCCTGCAAGGGACACCTTATATTTATCAAGGTGAGGAAATCGGAATGACCAATCTTTATCTCGAGGACATCAGTCAATATCGTGATGTAGAATCTCTCAATGCTTATCCGTTGATGCTTGAAAGAGGCATCAGCAAAGAACAGGCTATCCGTATCCTGCAGCAGAAGTCGCGCGATAATTCACGTTCGCCTGTTCAATGGTCTAAAGAACAGAATGCCGGATTTACGACGGGTACGCCTTGGCTGGATGTAGCGTCTAACTATAGAACAATTAATGTTGAAGATGCGCTAAGCGACTCTGATTCCATTTTTTATACGTATCAGCAGTTGATACAGCTCAGACACGATCTGGATATTATGACATATGGTGAAGTCGTGCCAGAACTGGTTGATCATCCTCAACTCTTTGCTTATCGAAGAGTGCTTGATGACCAGACCATGACTGTAGTCGCTAATTTCAGCGGCCAGGAAGTAGACGTGCCCGCTGCACTATCCCTGGACGGTGAAGTACTGATTAATAATTATTATCAAGTTGAACGAAGATTAAAGCCGTATCAGGCAGTTGCCGTCTTAAGGGAACCGACTTATACTGAGAGAGCGTAGAAAGAAGACTCGGGATAAGAGGGATCAGGATGAATAGAAATAAATACCAGACAATTTACCAGGATATCAGTGGACAGATAATAAAAGGAGAATATCATTTTCATGATCAGCTCCCATCAGAAAGTCTGCTGGTCAAAAAATACAATGTATCACGTGAAACCGTTCGTAAAGCACTGAGTCTGCTGCAGGTCAATGGCTACATTCAGAAGCTGAAGGGTAAGGGCTCGGTCGTCATTTACCAGGAAGGGACGAATCTGCCGATATCTCAGCTTGTCAGCTTCCAGGAAATCAATGCCACACTTGGCATCGACTATCAGACACATGTAGAATCATTTAAGTTAGTGCGTGCAGCAGACCATCCATTGGCAAAAGCGGCACTGAACATCGAGGATGATACGTTGCTCTATGAAGTCGTGCGCATACGTACTAAAAATCAACGCGTGAATATCATTGATACTGATTACTTTATTGCTGAACTGATTCCGGACCTGACTAAAGACATCGCTGCACAATCCATTTATGCGTATATCGAAAAAGAGCTGGAACTTAAAATCAGCTTTTCCAACAAAGCCATCACGTTTGAACCGATGACAGATTTAGAGCTCCGGTTATTCGCAGAAGCGGTGCCGCCTTATGCAGCTACTGTACGTTCAGTGGTTCATTTAGCGAATGCAGTGCCTTTTCAATACAATATTTCGAAACACCGGGCAAGCGAGTTCAGATTTGTAGATTTCTCACGTCGGATGACTGAAGTCGACAAATAACTTGCAATTACTGAAAGAGGTATAGTATTATATATACTACCGTGCTAAGTGGGGAGGTAGCGGTTCCCTATACTTGCAATCCGCTTAGGCAAGACCTAACTCCTTTGCTGCGGGAAGCAATTTGTGAGGTCTGACTTTGACACGTAGTGTTGAGAAGTCGGTCCTGGTCAATATAAGCCCATGAACCATGTCAGGTCCGGAAGGAAGCAGCATTAAGTGGTAACTTGTATGTGGCCGGGGTAGCCGACTTTGAGCTGGCGATCGAGGTTCCGCTCATGTAGGCTTAACAAAGCAGAGGTGCACGGCTTTTTTTGATATTAATGAATCTATATATAATGCAAGAGGCATATCAGTGGATATGCCTTTTTAATTTTGTTCGATTATGGCATACTTTTAAAGGTAAATGGAGAGGAGCAAGACAATGAAATTCTGTGAACTGACGATTGATGAATTCGATTCGTTCGTTAAAGACGAATTCAGTCATTACACGCAATCACGCGCACATTATACAGGCCGCGAGGCGATGAACATGGATGTTCATTTAGTGGGCGTCAAAGAAGGAGAACGCATACTTGCCGCTTGTCTCTTAACAGGCGCTGCAAGCCTTAAATTTTTTAAATACTATTATACGCATAAAGGACCGGTGATGGATCACCATAATAAAGAACTCGTCCAGTTCTTCTATACTCACCTGACTCAATATCTGAAAGCACGTAAAGGTTTATTTGTCCTGGTGGATCCATATATGACCCGCAACTATCTGGATGGTGACGGTAATGTCACTGAAGAACAGCCGGTTGATGATGTGATTCAGACAATGGAATCTCTTGGGTATGTGCATAGAGGTTATCCAGTCGGCTATTCGATGGATTCACAGGCCCGTTATTTTTCTGTGCTTGATCTGACAGCTAAGACAGATGATGAGCTCTTAAAAGAGATGGAATATAAGACGCGTCGCAACATCAATAAGACGATTGAAATGGGTGTTCAGCTGCGCGATTTAGCTGATGATGAGATGGATAAATTCTTCAGTCTGTACCGCATGGCAGAAGATAAGCATGATTTTTCTCTTTTCGGTCTTGAGACATTCAAACGTATGAAGAAGATGTACGGTGATAACGCACGTGTTGTTATGGCCTATATTGATTTAAATGACTATCTGTCTCGACTGCAGGAGCAGCTATCAGCGAAACGGACAGAATTTGAAGCATCAAATGAAGAACTGAAACAAAACCCGGACTTCAGAAAACTGAAGAATAAGACAGCGGAACTCGAGAAGGCTGTTCATCAGATTGAAAAGAAAATAGCTGAAACAGAAGAACTGAAACAATCAGACGGCGACATTCTCGAACTTGCAAGTGCCATCTATATCTTCAATAACCATGAACTCTACTATCTGTCCAGTGGTTCCAACCCTAAATACAATAAATTTATGGGCGCCTACCATATGCAGTGGGAAATGATCAAGTTTGCCAATCAGCTCGGCCTGAAGCGTTATAACTTTTACGGGGTCAGCGGTGACTTCAATGAAGAGACATCACCTGATATGGGTGTCATTAAGTTTAAAAAAGGATTCAACGCTTATATTGATGAACAGATCGGTGACTTCATCAAACCGCTTAATGGTCCGGCTTATAAGATTTATCAGCTGATGAAACGTAAGTAACTTTTTGAATAGGAGCACTTCTGTGTTCCTATTTTTTTATATCTGAAATGGTATAATGGAACCATTACTACTGATGGAGGGGACGTCTTGAGTTATCAAGCTTTATATCGCGTGTTCCGGTCGCAGTCATTTGAAGAAGTAGTCGGCCAGAAACACGTTACAACGACACTGAAGAACGCTATTGCGAGAAACAAGATTTCTCACGCCTATCTGTTTAACGGACCTCGGGGAACAGGGAAGACAAGTATCGCAAAGATATTTGCAAAAGCAATCAACTGTACAGAACGTCACGACGGTGAGCCGTGTAATGAATGTGCAAGCTGTATATCCATCACAAACGGCACTAATTCTGACGTCATCGAAATCGATGCAGCGAGTAATAATGGAGTCGATGAGATTCGTAATATTCGTGATAAAGTAAAATATGCCCCAGGTGAATCCCGTTACAAAGTTTACATCATTGACGAGGTTCATATGCTGACGACAGGCGCTTTCAATGCACTTCTGAAAACGCTGGAAGAACCACCGGCTCATGCTATCTTTATTCTGGCCACAACAGAGCCGCATAAAATCCCGCCGACCATCATTTCGAGATGTCAGCGATTTGACTTCAAAGCCATCAGTACACCGGACATCGTCGACCATCTGGCATATGTCTGTGACAAAGAAGGCATCGACTATGAACAGGAAGCACTTGCCTTTATTGCACAGTCTGCTGAAGGCGGCATGCGGGATGCGCTTAGTATTCTGGATCAGGCGATTGCTTTCGGAGAAGAATCTCTGACGCTGACACATGTTCTGAATGTGACCGGCAGTGTCGGCAAAGAAGAACTGAGACAGCTGACGGACCTCATCATCAAGCATGACGTAAGAGGGGCGTTCGATCTCTACCACCAGCTGCTCAGTGACGGCAAAGAAGTCAATCGACTGGTTAATGACTTTATTTATTATCTCCGCGATGTTATCGTCGACTTCGCGACAGGCGAAAAACAGGACGGTCTGGTTTATGAAGTAGAACTGTCAACGATTTATGAGATGATTGATAAAATCAATGACACGCTTGTCTCCATGCGCTTTGCGGTTAATATGAATCTGCATTTTGAAGTGCTGATTGTCAAACTATCTGAACTGGTGAAGTTAAAAGAGAAAGTAAATGGACCTGCTGAAAGCATCGATCACTCTTATATCGATGAACGCTTCAAGGAATTTGAGGACAAACTGGCAGCCGTGCAGTTGAATCCGGTGGCGGCAGCTCCTTCAAAACCAGTACGCAAGGAAACAAAGACTAAAAATCATTTTTCAATGGCTCAGATTGAAACGGTGCTGGATAATGCTAACCGCGAAGATCTGACCTATCTGAAAGAAAACTGGCAGTCATTGATTGATCATGTGAAGCAGAATGATCAGCGGGCTTTAGTCAGTCTTATGCAGAACACAGAGCCAGTAGCGGCAAGTAGCACACATATTCTGATTAAGTTCGATGATGATATTCATTCAGATATCGTCAATAAAGACGAAGAAAAACGTCAGCAGATTGAGTCGATTGTGTACACAATCATCAATAAAAAAGTTAAAATGGTAGGTGTACCGGACTCGCAGTGGCTGCAGGTCAGACATGACTATATCCAGAATCGTAAAGCTCAACCAGCTGAAACGCCAAAGAAACAGGATATCGTCAAGACAGCAGAAGAGTTATTTGGTAAAGACACGATTAATATGATTGATTAACAAGGAGGAAATAATTATGCGCGGTGGCGGAAATATGCAACAAATGATGAAACAGATGCAGAAAATGCAGAAGAAAATGGCTGAAGAGCAGGAAAAACTGAAAGAAGAACGTATCGAAGGAACAGCAGGCGGCGGTATGGTGACAGTCGTAGTATCAGGACATAAAGAAGTGATCGACGTCATCATTAAAGAAGAAGTCGTAGATCCTGAAGATATCGAAATGTTACAGGATTTAGTGTTAGCAGCGACAAACGAAGCATTAGCTAAAGCAGATGATGTAACTGCACAACGTTTAGGTCAGCACACTAAAGGATTAAACATTCCGGGAATGATGTAATGCATTATCCTGCACCTATATCCAGACTGATTGACAGCTTTATGAAACTGCCCGGGATTGGCCCGAAGACAGCGGCGCGTCTTGCTTTTCACGTTCTTGATATGAAAGAAGAGGACGTTATGAATTTTGCGAAAGCGCTCGTCGATGTAAAACGTGAGCTCACTTACTGTTCGGTATGCGGACATATCACGGATACAGATCCCTGCTATATCTGTCAGGACAAGACACGTGACCGTTCGATGATCTGTGTCGTTGAAGAATCTAAAGACGTGATTGCGATGGAGAAAATGCGTGAGTATAAAGGGCTTTATCATGTGCTGCAAGGTGCGATTTCGCCAATGGAGGGCATTGGTCCTGAAGATATCAATATTCCAAGTCTACTGACTCGTCTGAAAGATGAGGAAGTACAGGAACTGATTCTGGCCACTAACCCTAACATCGAAGGCGAGTCAACGGCGATGTATATCTCAAGATTGATCAAACCAATTGGTATTAAGACCACTCGACTGGCACACGGTCTGCCGGTCGGTGGTGACCTTGAGTATGCAGACGAAGTCACTCTGTCAAAAGCCATCTCCGGACGGACAGAAATATAAAAAGAAGCTTCTCTTATTGAAGAGAAGCTTCTTTTTATGTTAAACAAGACGTTTCCGGATGGCACCCGATATAGTATCGACGATGACAACCATGATGATGATACCAATTAATATAATACCGACTCTATCCCATGTCCGGCCTTGAAGAGCGAAAATCAGCGGTGTACCGATACCCCCTGCGCCGATTAAACCAAGAATAGAAGCGCTTCTTAAGTTGATTTCGAAGCGGTAGAGAACAAATGAGATAAAGGCAGGCAGAATCTGAGGGACGACTGCAAACATTAATATCTTGATTTTATTTGCGCCTGTCGCAGTCAGAGCTTCAGAAGGGCCGAGGTCCAGGTTCTCAATGTCTTCGGCAAATAACTTACCTAACATACCAATAGAGTGTATCCCGACAGCGAGTACCCCTGCAAATGCACCCGGTCCGACTGCTTTGATGAAAAGGAGAGCCATAATGATTTCCGGGAAGACACGAATCAGACTGAGAAAGAATTTGCTGACTTCTGATAAGAAACGATTAGAGATATTTCTTGCTGCAAGAAAGGCAAAAGGAATACAGAGTACAGCAGAGATCGCTGTACCAAGAAAGGCAATGGCGAATGTTTCAAGCAGGCCACGCAGTAAGTCTTCTCCTTCAGGCATGTAAACATAGCCCCAGTCCGGATGGATGATACCGTCAAGAATATTAGATAAAATCTCCCATGACTTTTCTTTGATCTCAATTTTGGGCATGCCGCTGAACGCCCAGATATAAATCGCAAGCAATAACACGACTAAAATGATATTACGGATAATAGCAGGTGTAGAGGACTTTGGTTTTAAATGATCGTAGTTCTTCATAGTAAACGCTCCCTTACTTTCGTGCTCGTGAAATCAATCAACATGACGATTAATAACGTAAAGATAATAATCGTTGTCACTTTTGAATATTCGAAATAGCCGAGTGTTTTGTCATAAAAGAGACCGATACCACCGGCTCCAACCAGCCCGAGAACAGCTGCTGCTCGAATATTAATCTCAAAAGTGAAGAGCACAAATGATAGATAAGGGGCGATTGCTTGCGGCAGGACGCCAAACGTTATCCATTTAGTTTTATTGGCACCTACTGCTGTCATGGCTTCAAGAGGACCATTGTCGATATTTTCGAGCGATTCATAGAATAATTTTGCGACAATACCGAATGACAGGACAGTCAGGGCGAAGATCCCTGGTAAGGCACCGATACCAAACACTGCGACGAATATAGAAGCAAGCAGCAGATCAGGTATCGTCCGGATAATATTTAAGATAAAGCGCACTGGCACTGTAATCCAGCGTGAGCGGAACACATTGTTCGCTGACAGGAGTGCAACCGGCACCGCAAGAAGTGAGCCGAATGTTGTACCGAGGACCGCCATACGAATCGTGTCCAGCATCGGTTCTATAATCTCACTGAAATACGACCAGTCTGGTGGCAGCATCTCTTTGATCAGGTTCATCATCTCAGGGAAACCGATTGCGAGACTCTGGAAACTGAACTGAGTCTGGTAACCGCTCCAGATAAGAAGTGCTAGTAAAAGTAAGACGGTAAAGATAGTTTTGTAACGTTTAGTGTTGTTGACAGGCTGCATTATTTAACCCCCATCATCTCGTCGTCTTTAATTTCACGGCCGTAAATGTGAGAGAATGCAGCATCTGTCGCCTGTTCTACTGGACCGTCGAAAACGACTTTTCCGGCGCGCAGACCAATAATACGTGTCGCATACTCACGGGCCAGGTCGACAAAGTGCAGATTGACAATAACAGTGATGCCAAGGTCCTGATTGATCCGTTTTAAATCATCCATGACCTGCTTTGTTGTCAAAGGATCAAGAGAGGCAACCGGTTCATCTGCCAGAATAATCTTCGGCTCCTGTGCTAAAGCACGTGCGATAGAGACACGCTGCTGCTGGCCGCCTGATAATTCATCTGCGCGGTTGTAGGCTTTTTCTACAATATTGACGCGGTCTAATGCTTCAAGCGCGATCTGTTTATCCTGCTTCGGGAAAAGACCGAGTACCATTTTCCATGTTGGATGGTAGCCGACACGGCCGCTTAACACATTACGGATGACAGAAGAACGTTTGACTAAGTTGAAGCTCTGGAAGATCATTCCGATATTACGGCGCATCATCAATAACTTATTACCTTTAGCACGTGTAATAGACTCGCCGTCTATAGAGATATCGCCTGATGAGATTTCATGCAGACGGTTGATAGAACGAAGTAAAGTGGATTTTCCCGCTCCAGAAAGACCGACAATCACGATAAACTCACCTTGCTTGATCTCAAGATTAACGTTATCGAGACCCACGTGGCCATTCGGATAAACTTTATTAACATCTGTAAAAACGATTTGACTCATATGTACACTCCTTAATATAAAAAGCTAAACCCACTGAGTGAGTCTAGCTTTTCTGTTCAGTACTGGTAATGACCTGTCTTATTCTTTAACTTTTTTATCGTACTCACGGATGATATCGAATTTAGAATCATCAGATTTAACATAACCTTCATGTGAGTAAACTTCGCGGATGACTTTCTGTCCTTCTTTATCTTTACCGATTTTGATGAATGCATCTGTTAATTTCTTTTTCCATTCATCTGTCATATCAGAACGAGCAGCGATTGTGTCGTTAGGGATTTTTTCAGTCAGTTTAACGATTTTTGTATCTTTAAAGACGTTTGGCTGATCCTTTTTAACGATATTACGTGCATCCTGGAATGTAACAGCGACATCTACATCATCATTTAATAATGAGATAACAGCTTGGTCGTGACCTTTAACTGTTGTGACTTCCATGTCTTTCAGTGGATCGATACCTTCTTCTTTAAGTGCAACAGCTGGGAATACGTAACCTGCAGTAGAAGTAACGTCCTGCATCGCGATTTTCTTGCCTTTCATATCTTTCAGGTCTTTGATGCCTGAATCTTTCTTAACGATGAATTGTGATTTGTAGTAATCAACTAATTCTTTTGTTGGTGAACCATCTTCGTTAACACCGTAGCGCTGAGCTTGTAACAGAACATCAGCTGCTTTTTGATCGTGAGCGAGAACATATGCTGTTGGAGGTAAGAAACCGACGTCTACTTTTTTAGATTTCATTGCTTCAACGATTGTGTTGTAGTTAGTTGATACAGAAACTTCGACCGGAATATCAAGTTCGTCTTTTAGTAACTTCTCAAGCGGTTTTGCTTTCGCTTCAAGTGTTTCTGCATTTTGAGAAGGAACAAATTGTACAGTCAGTTTCTCTGGTGCATAACCTTTTTCAGTTGATGCTGATTTAGTATCTTCTTTAGAGTCAGTCTTCTTTGTTGCAGAATCATCATTGCCACAGGCTGCAAGCATAGTGACAGCAAGCACTGCTGGTACAGACGTTTTTACAATCTTTTTGAACATAGTTAAGCTCCTTTATTTCCATTTAATTGTTAATGCCTTAACAAGCATACCAAATAGAATGAGAGTTTAGTGTAAATTAAGTGTAAATTTTTATGGAAAATCTTTACGATTAATTAACTTTTAGTTAATGTAAAGTGCTTATAATAAAGAAGTAAATAGAGAGAGACGAGGAAGCTGACATGCTGAAGAATGTTGTAATAGGGTGTATCGCGTCATTACTTTTAATCAGTCCTGAAGTTCAGGCAGAAAGCTTTAAGGATAAAGCACCTGAAATCATACCTGCTATAGCCAATGGTAAGAAAGTGCTGGTTGATAATACTCATGGACAGACAGCAGGAGCAGCTGACTGGGTCATTGATGGTGCGTTCTCTGATTTTGGTCAAGGACTGGCTGCTAAAGGTTATCAAGTCAGAGAACTGCGTAAAGGTACGCCTATCGTGCTATCAGACCTTCAGAATTATGATACGTTTGTTATCCCGGAAGCAAATATCCCGTTTAAAGCAACCGAGCAGGCAGCGATACTGTCATATGTTAAAGCCGGCGGAAGTGTTTTCTTTATTTCTGACCATTACAATGCAGATAGAAATTTAAATAGATATGATTCTTCTGAAGTCTTTAATGGCTATAGAAGAGGGGCTTATTCCGATCCGACAAAAGGAATGTCGGCAGAAGAAAAAACATCAACTCGTATGACAGGTGTTACGAGCTCAGACTGGTTAAATGATAATTTCGGTGTCAGATTCAGATATAATGCGCTGAACAACATTATAACGACAAAGGTGGTACCAGAAACAGAATCATTCGGAATTACTAAAAATATTCAAAGTATTGCCATGCACGCAGGTTCAACAATCGCTATTACTAAACCGGATATCGCAAAAGGGCTGGTTTATCTGCCGGATGGATTGACCACTAATGATAAGTGGGGACCATCTGTCGATCAAGGTGTTTATTTTGGGGGTGGCGAAGCAGAAGGCCCTTATGTTGCTATCAGTAAAGTAGGCTTAGGAAAAGCTGCATTTGTCGGCGACTCATCGATGGTTGAAGATAGTACACCCAAGTATAAGAGAGAAGATAACGGACTATCAAAAACAACTTATGATGGTTATAAAGAAGTGGACGATGACCAGTTGTTGAATAACTTAGTGGACTGGCTGACAGTAGATGAAAGCTATAGTACTTTTAAAGAAAAAGGATTACCGCTGGATACACCATCACCTCAGCTTGCTATTGAAAATCCTGCAACTTCTACAGAACCAGCGAACGAACCGTGGTCAACACCGCTTGCAGGATACAAGTGGTTCGACGAAAGTACATTTAAAGCAGGAAGTTACGGTTATACAACAGTTCAGCAACCTGGAGCGAGTAGCTATGATTTTACTTATCCGGCTATTACAAATGGAACAGAGTTTGTACTGACATTGAAACTAACAGGTCTTGCGGCTAATACAACCTATTCTAATCTTAAAACAGGCATTTATAACTCAAGTGGCACACAACTCGGTTCCTTCTATATGAACGGGACCTGGAGTCCAGTGGGATACAGCCCTGCTTTCTCAGTTAAAACAGATGCTTATGGTAATGCATTATTCTCTATCAGAACGAAAACAACAAAAGGACAGAGGGGCGCAGCGAGTATCAGATTAAAAAAAGATACGACAACCTTATATACAGAAACGACAACGATCAAATAGACACTGAATTAAAATAATACTAAACATTATCAGACTAGAAATCTAGTCTGATATTTTTATATACAATATGGTATTTGCTATAATATGGAATACTAGAGTTGAGGTGATCGTGATGGACAAGAAAGGATTAGTGCTGGAAGGTGGAGGCATGCGCGGTATTTACACTGCGGGTGTACTTGATTGTTTTATGGATTATGATATCAGTTTTGATTATGTGATCGGTGTATCAGCTGGCGGTAATATGGCTGCGTCATATTTGTCTAAACAAAAAGGACGCAATAAAAGAGTGACGCTTGATTATTTGAATGATAAGCGCTACTTATCCTTGAATAACTACATTAAGAATAAAGAAATGTTCGGAATGGATTTTATATTTGATGAGATTCCTAATGTTCTGGAACCTTATCATATGAAAGACTTTCTTCTATATGAAGGAGAGTATGTTATTGCCTGCACTAATTGTGAAACGGGCGAAACAGAATACTATAACAAGGAACAACTGCAAGAAGACATGCTGACGATATTAAGAGCATCGAGCTCACTGCCGTTAATGGCTCCTGTTGTGGAGTATGAAGGTAAGAAGCTTCTGGATGGCGGTGTGACTGATCCTATCCCTTTACGGAAAGCACAGCGCGATGGCAACAAGAAGAATGTGGTTGTCCTGACTAGACCTAAAGGTTATTTCAAGAAATCTAGTCGGATTGCCAAATACTTTAAAGTCAAAGGTTATCCTGCAGTTGACGCGGCGATGCGCCGAAGACCAGGGCGTTATAATGAAACACTGCATTATATAGAAAAAGAAGAAGCGGCGGGACATATTCTAGTGATTAGACCAAGCCTCAATCTGAAAGTAGATAGAATGGAAAAAGACCGTGATAAACTGAATCAGCTGTATGAACTTGGCTACCGGGACGCAGAGCAGAAGATAGCAGCGATTAGAGACTTTTAATAAAAATAGAGATAGTGTAATTTTGATGCTTGTTGCAATGAGGGAAACCCTGTATAGTTATATCTTGTCCGACAGAGATAATAACAAGCACTGAAAAAGAAATTTTAAAAAGTGTTGACTTCTTTAAAAGAAGCGCGTATAATTAAATCTTGTCCGGTAAAGATATAACTTAATAGCAACTGAAAGAAATTAAAAAAGATTTTAAAAAGTTGTTGACTTTCTTAACGAAAGAGAGTATAGTTAAATCTTGTGAGACGAAAAATGAACATTGAAAACTGAATGACAATATGTCAACGTTAATTCCAATAATTTGAGTACTAACAGTACTTTCAAGAGTGATTGGCTCAACCAATCAAAGAGCTTTATCAAACACTTTTATGGAGAGTTTGATCCTGGCTCAGGATGAACGCTGGCGGCGTGCCTAATACATGCAAGTCGAGCGGACAGACGAGGTGCTTGCACCTCTGAAGTCAGCGGCGGACGGGTGAGTAACACGTGGGTAACCTACCTGTAAGACTGGGATAACTTCGGGAAACCGGAGCTAATACCGGATAATATTTTCCACCTCATGGTGGAATAGTGAAAGACGGTTTCGGCTGTCACTTACAGATGGACCCGCGGCGCATTAGCTAGTTGGTGAGGTAACGGCTCACCAAGGCGACGATGCGTAGCCGACCTGAGAGGGTGATCGGCCACACTGGGACTGAGACACGGCCCAGACTCCTACGGGAGGCAGCAGTAGGGAATCTTCCGCAATGGACGAAAGTCTGACGGAGCAACGCCGCGTGAGTGAAGAAGGTTTTCGGATCGTAAAACTCTGTTGTAAGGGAAGAACAAGTACGTTAGTAACTGAACGTACCTTGACGGTACCTTACCAGAAAGCCACGGCTAACTACGTGCCAGCAGCCGCGGTAATACGTAGGTGGCAAGCGTTATCCGGAATTATTGGGCGTAAAGCGCGCGTAGGCGGTTTCTTAAGTCTGATGTGAAAGCCCCCGGCTCAACCGGGGAGGGTCATTGGAAACTGGGAGACTTGAGTGCAGAAGAGGAGAGTGGAATTCCATGTGTAGCGGTGAAATGCGCAGAGATATGGAGGAACACCAGTGGCGAAGGCGGCTCTCTGGTCTGTAACTGACGCTGAGGTGCGAAAGCGTGGGGATCAAACAGGATTAGATACCCTGGTAGTCCACGCCGTAAACGATGAGTGCTAAGTGTTGGGGGGTTTCCGCCCCTCAGTGCTGCAGCTAACGCATTAAGCACTCCGCCTGGGGAGTACGGTCGCAAGACTGAAACTCAAAGGAATTGACGGGGACCCGCACAAGCGGTGGAGCATGTGGTTTAATTCGAAGCAACGCGAAGAACCTTACCAAATCTTGACATCCTCTGACAACTCTGGAGACAGAGCGTTCCCCTTCGGGGGACAGAGTGACAGGTGGTGCATGGTTGTCGTCAGCTCGTGTCGTGAGATGTTGGGTTAAGTCCCGCAACGAGCGCAACCCTTATCTTTAGTTGCCATCATTCAGTTGGGCACTCTAGAGAGACTGCCGGTGACAAACCGGAGGAAGGTGGGGATGACGTCAAATCATCATGCCCCTTATGATTTGGGCTACACACGTGCTACAATGGATGGTACAAAGGGCAGCGAAACCGCGAGGTCAAGCAAATCCCATAAAACCATTCTCAGTTCGGATTGTAGTCTGCAACTCGACTACATGAAGCTGGAATCGCTAGTAATCGTAGATCAGCATGCTACGGTGAATACGTTCCCGGGTCTTGTACACACCGCCCGTCACACCACGAGAGTTTGTAACACCCGAAGCCGGTGGAGTAACCTTTTAGGAGCTAGCCGTCGAAGGTGGGACAGATGATTGGGGTGAAGTCGTAACAAGGTAGCCGTATCGGAAGGTGCGGCTGGATCACCTCCTTTCTAAGGATAATACGGAAAAGAGATACTCGATATCTCTTAGGAATTGACATTGACATATTGTATTCAGTTTTGAGTGTTCATAGAACCTTACGGTTCAGTTCATTCAGATTGTACTTTGAAAACTAGATAAAGTAAGAAGAAAAAAGATTTTACCAAGCAAAACCGAGTGAGTTCATTTATTGAATTCTCAAAAAATCGCGCGTCTGTATTCATACAGACATCACATTATTAATAACAGATTAAGTTATTAAGGGCGCACGGTGGATGCCTTGGCACTAGAAGCCGAAGAAGGACGTTACTAACGACGATATGCTCTGGGGAGCTGTAAGTAAGCACTGATCCAGAGATTTCCGAATGGGGAAACCCAGCATGAGTTATGTCATGTTATCCATATGTGAATACATAGCATATGAGAAGGCACACCCGGAGAACTGAAACATCTAAGTACCCGGAGGAAGAGAAAGAAAACTCGATTCCCTGAGTAGCGGCGAGCGAAACGGGAAGAGCCCAAACCAGGATGCTTGCATCCTGGGGTTGTAGGACACTCAGCACGGAGTTACAAAGGAACGATTTAGACGAATGACTTTGGAAAAGTCAACCATAGAAGGTAAAGGTCCTGTAGTCGAAAAGTCGTCCCCTCCTGAGTGGATCCTGAGTACGGCGGAACACGTGGAATTCCGTCGGAATCCGGGAGGACCATCTCCCAAGGCTAAATACTCTCTAGTGACCGATAGTGAACCAGTACCGTGAGGGAAAGGTGAAAAGCACCCCGGAAGGGGAGTGAAATAGAACCTGAAACCGTGTGCTTACAAGTAGTCAGAGCCCGTTAATGGGTGATGGCGTGCCTTTTGTAGAATGATCCGGCGAGTTACGTTTTGATGCAAGGTTAAGCAGTGGATGCGGAGCCGCAGCGAAAGCGAGTCTGAACAGGGCGAATGAGTATCAGGACGTAGACCCGAAACCAGGTGATCTACCCATGTCCAGGTTGAAGTTCAGGTAACACTGAATGGAGGACCGAACCGACTTACGTTGAAAAGTGAGCGGATGAGGTGTGGGTAGCGGAGAAATTCCAATCGAACCTGGAGATAGCTGGTTCTCTCCGAAATAGCTTTAGGGCTAGCCTCGCATGATGATTACTGGAGGTAGAGCACTGTTTGGACTAGGGGCCCCCCTCGGGTTACCGAATTCAGACAAACTCCGAATGCCAGATAATTTAATGCGGGAGTCAGACTGCGGGTGATAAGGTCCGTAGTCGAGAGGGAAACAGCCCAGACCACCAGCTAAGGTCCCAAAATATATGTTAAGTGGAAAAGGATGTGGCGTTGCCCAGACAACTAGGATGTTGGCTTAGAAGCAGCCATCATTTAAAGAGTGCGTAATAGCTCACTAGTCGAGTGACGCTGCGCCGAAAATGTACCGGGGCTAAACATATTACCGAAGCTGTGGATTGTCCGTAGGACAATGGTAGGAGAGCGTTCCAAGGGCGTCGAAGCATGACCGTAAGGACATGTGGAGCGCTTGGAAGTGAGAATGCCGGAGTGAGTAGCGAAAGACGGGTGAGAATCCCGTCCACCGATTGACTAAGGTTTCCAGAGGAAGGCTCGTCCGCTCTGGGTTAGTCGGGACCTAAGCCGAGGCCGACAGGCGTAGGCGATGGATAACAGGTAGATATTCCTGTACCACCTGAGATTGTTTGAACGATGGGGGGACGCAGAAGGATAGGCGATCGTACTGTTGGTTATGTACGTCCAAGCATTGAGACTGAGTGTCAGGCAAATCCGGCACTCGTAAGGTCAGGATGTGATGGGGAGCGAAATTAAGTAGCGAAGTCGTTGATTTCACACTGCCAAGAAAAGCCTCTAGTTAGATATCAGGTGCCCGTACCGCAAACCGACACAGGTAGTCAAGATGAGAATTCTAAGGTGAGCGAGCGAACTCTCGTTAAGGAACTCGGCAAAATGACCCCGTAACTTCGGGAGAAGGGGTGCTTTTTAGGGTGCAAGCCCTGAAGAGCCGCAGTGAATAGGCCCAAGCGACTGTTTATCAAAAACACAGGTCTCTGCAAAACCGTAAGGTGACGTATAGGGGCTGACGCCTGCCCGGTGCTGGAAGGTTAAAAGGAGTGGTTAGCATTAGCGAAGCTACGAATTGAAGCCCCAGTAAACGGCGGCCGTAACTATAACGGTCCTAAGGTAGCGAAATTCCTTGTCGGGTAAGTTCCGACCCGCACGAAAGGCGTAACGATTTGGGCACTGTCTCAACGAGAGACTCGGTGAAATCATAGTACCTGTGAAGATGCAGGTTACCCGCGACAGGACGGAAAGACCCCGTGGAGCTTTACTGCAGCCTGATATTGAAATTCGGCACAGCTTGTACAGGATAGGTAGGAGCCTTTGAAGCGTGAGCGTCAGCTTACGTGGAGGCGCTGGTGGGATACTACCCTGGCTGTGTTGACTTTCTAACCCGCGCCACTTATCGTGGCGGGAGACAGTGTCAGGCGGGCAGTTTGACTGGGGCGGTCGCCTCCTAAAGAGTAACGGAGGCGCTCAAAGGTTCCCTCAGAATGGTTGGAAATCATTCGCAGAGTGTAAAGGCACAAGGGAGCTTGACTGCGAGACCTACAAGTCGAGCAGGGTCGAAAGACGGACTTAGTGATCCGGTGGTTCCGCATGGAAGGGCCATCGCTCAACGGATAAAAGCTACCCCGGGGATAACAGGCTTATCTCCCCCAAGAGTTCACATCGACGGGGAGGTTTGGCACCTCGATGTCGGCTCATCGCATCCTGGGGCTGTAGTCGGTCCCAAGGGTTGGGCTGTTCGCCCATTAAAGCGGTACGCGAGCTGGGTTCAGAACGTCGTGAGACAGTTCGGTCCCTATCCGTCGTGGGCGTAGGAAATTTGAGAGGAGCTGTCCTTAGTACGAGAGGACCGGGATGGACATACCTCTGGTGTACCAGTTGTCGCGCCAGCGGCATAGCTGGGTAGCTATGTATGGACGGGATAAGTGCTGAAAGCATCTAAGCATGAAGCCCCCCTCAAGATGAGATTTCCCAACTTCGGTTATAAGATCCCTCAAAGATGATGAGGTCAATAGGTTCGAGGTGGAAGCACAGTAATGTGTGGAGCTGACGAATACTAATCGATCGAAGACTTAATCAAATATCAGATTTTTTAGCTCGGTGAGCTTGTGAATCAATTTCTTCTTACTTATCTAGTTTTGAGAGTATAATATTCTCACCCTGTCTGGTGATGATGGCAGAGAGGTCACACCTGTTCCCATACCGAACACAGAAGTTAAGCTCTCTAGCGCCGATGGTAGTTGGACTTACGTTCCGCAAGAGTAGGACGTTGCCGGGCAGTTTAAAAATGGATGCGATGAGCCGCACTCGAGACCTGTTAGGTCTCTTTTTTTATGTCTAAATTTAGATTATACTGAACAGATATAAGGAGTGGATAATTAAATGGAAATCACTCGCAGACTGTACAGTTATTCAAATGCTATATCGCTGCACGTGCCTGGTCACCATGGATATTCAATCGGTTCTTTGCAGTTACCCATCCATCATGATATGACTGAGATTACAGGACTTGATGATTATCATCATGCAGAAGAGGTGATTGCTGATAGTCAACGAAATCTTTCACGTTCGGAGCAGTATGAAGCTCGATATTTGGTGAACGGAACAACGGTTGGAATCCTGTCAGTTATTTACGCACATAAGAAAAAGAGCCATAAAAAAGTAGCTATTATGCGGAACGCACATAAATCTGTCTTTAATGCATTTGATCTGACTGGAACAGAAGCCATTATTTTACCGATGACAGTATCAGATAAAACAAATCAATATGTAGGTATTGATGAATTGAATATTAAGGCGAAGCCGGAATTGGACGATGTTGATATAGCAGTGCTTACATATCCTAACTATTATGGTGAGACTTTTGATATAAAAGGCGCAATTGATTTCTTTCATGGACAGGGAATTGAAGTATTAGTCGATGAAGCTCATGGTGCTCATTTTGATATATCTCCTCAGTTTCCAACTTCTTCGTTGAACGACGGGGCTGATTATATCGTACAGTCCTATCATAAAACACTGCCTGCTTTAACGATGGGGTCAGTGATACATATGAATAAGAACAGTCTTCTTCTTAAAGAAGTCTATGATTATCTTGCAATTTTACAGACCTCCAGTCCATCTTATCTGATTTTATCCAGTCTGGAGCAAGCGCATGAGTTTTACAGTCACTATAACGATGAAGTCTTTCATGAAAAACGTCAGGCGCTTCTTCATGCGCTGAGACATTTTGAGGTTATAGAGGTACAGGATCCTTTGAAAGTCGTATTAAAAAAATCAGGCTATAGTGGTGAAGAGCTTAAAACGCTGCTTGAAGAGCAGGAAATTTATATAGAGCTTTCAAATTATGACAGTATACTTCTGGTACTGCCACTCTGGCACGAAGGGGATACATATCCTTTCGATGAATTATTACGAAGGCTGAAGCGTATTGGACTAGAGGACAGAGAACCGTTAGAGCTGCCTCATCCCTTAAATGTAAATGAAGGTGTTTATTCTCCTGTTAAAGGAGGATATCAGGAGGTCCTGTTGGAAGAAGGCGTAGGACAGAGGGTTTATCATGCGCTTATTCCTTATCCACCGGGTATTCCTTATGTACTGCCGGGGGAGAGACTGAGCGAAGCACATGTAAAGGTCCTCAGTGCCTATCAAAATGTTCATGGTATAATAGATGGAAAAATCACCATTATAGATGAGAGGTAATGAGTATGTTTATAACGTTTGAAGGTCCTGAAGGCTCAGGAAAATCTACAGTGATGCAGGCGATAGCTAAGCGTCTTGACCAGCCTTTGATCACAACGCGTGAGCCTGGAGGCATTCGAATCAGCGAGGCAATCAGAGAACTGCTGCTCTCTGATGACTACCATATGGATGCACGAACAGAAGCATTATTATTTGCTGCAAGCCGTCGCCAGCATCTCGTAGAGAAAGTGCTGCCTGCTTTAAATGCAGGTCAAATCGTCCTCTGTGACCGGTTTATAGACAGCTCTCTTGCTTATCAAGGTTATGCACGAGGGATAGGCGCCGCAGAGATTATGTCGATTAATCAGTTTGCGATTGAAAGCTATATGCCTGACCTGACGCTCTACTTAAAAGTGGACCCGGAGATTGGTCTTACCCGTATTATGTCTAATCAGCGGGAAACAAATCGTCTGGATAATGAATCGCTGGCCTTTCATCAACGCGTCTGTGAGGGCTATGATCAGCTGGCGAATACATACGACAGGATCGTGACCATTGATGCAGCGCAACCGATTGACAAAGTGATAGAAGACGCCTATCAAGTCATCATCAAAAAATTAGACTGATATGTTATAATGTCATGTAGATGATGGTAGCAGCTGCAGAAATGCAGCTGTTTCGATATATATGGGGGTTCTTATGATTAACCAGCTGGAACGTTTGGCAAGTAAAGAAAAGCTGTCGCACGCTTATCTGTTTGAAGGGACATTAAGAGATGACCTCAAACAGCAGGCGTTGGAATTTGCAGCGCGTATATTATGTCAAGACGAGCAATGTGAATCCAGGGTTCGTCAACATAACTATGCAGATTTTTACTGGCTGGAGACAGATGAGCAGACCATCAAAAAAGAGATGATAGAAGATGTTCTCCATCGCATGAATCAGAAACCTGTCGAAGGGACACACAAAGTCTATGTGATTGTTGACTTTGATAAAGTGACGGTTCAAGGAGAGAACTCGATTCTTAAGTTTCTGGAAGAACCACCTGCTAATACAATCGCTTTGCTCCTCACAACAAAGTCAGGCGATATTCTACCGACTATTCATTCCAGATGTCAGCATATCATCATTCATTCAGCGAGTACTTATGAGGAAATGCTTAAACTGGATATCCATGCAGATATAGCAGCGACTCTGTCTGCACTGTCATTCAGTACAGACGAAGCACAGGAATGGATTCAGGATAAGTTATTTGAAGAACTGAGACGTGCTCTTCTGAAGTGGGCGGATCAAATACAAAAAGATCCACAGATGGGACTTATACAGCTTGTCGATTTACTAAACGAAGCAAATGAACGGGAGAGTCAGTTACTGATACTCGATATGCTGCAGCTATATTTCCAGGATATGATTTACCTGAAAATTGGGCGCGAGACGCATACCAGCTATCCGGACCACCAGATTAAATTAAAGCAGCTGAGTGAACATATATCGTTACAGACTTTAACACAGTGGATTGACACGACGCAGAAAGCTAAACAGAAGCTGCTGCAGTATGTCAGTCCGATGTTAGTCATGGAACAGATCGCCATTGAAATAGCAAAGGGGTGAAAGCATTGACAGAAATTATTGGCGTCAAATATCATATAGCTGATAAAACAGCCTATTTTCTACCCGACCATGAACAGTATGAGCTCGGAGATTATGTGGTTGTTGAATCAAAAAGAGGGAAAGAACTTGCCCGTGTCGTCATCGGTAACCGTGAAGTAGCTGACGATGCAGTTGTCCAGCCGGTGCCTCAGATTAAGCACCGGGCAACGCCGGAGGATTTTCATAAATATGAGCAGAATATGCTCGATGCTGATAAAGCATTTAAAAGATGTAAAGAGCTGATCAAGAAGCATCAGCTGGACATGGGGCTGGTCAACGCAGAATATACGTTAGATAAAGGGAAAATTATTTTTAATTTTACAGCGAGCGAACGTATAGATTTCAGAGAGCTGGTTAAAAGCCTTGCTTTCGAACTGAAGACGAGAATAGAATTACGTCAGATTGGTGTACGTGATGAAGCAAAGATTCTTGGTGGTATCGGTCCGTGTGGCCGCAGTCTGTGCTGTTCAACTTATTTAGGTGATTTTGAACCGGTGTCAATCAAGATGGCAAAAGATCAAAACTTGTCGCTGAATCCGACCAAGATATCAGGGGCGTGCGGCCGGCTGATGTGCTGTCTGAAATATGAAAATGATTATTACGAAGAAACAAGACGCAAACTGCCAGATGTCGGACAGAAGATAGACACACCTGAAGGCCCTGGTAAAGTGATTGCGCTTAATATTCTGGACGTCACTATGCAGGTCAAAGTTCAGGGCGTAGAACAGCCACTCGAATATCATCTGGACGAAATTACGCAAGGAGTTAATTAGATGAATAGAGATGAACTACTGAATGAAATAGTGGAAATGGAGCAGCAGATGCTGCGCCTGCAGCAGAGTTTCATTTCTCTGAAGCAGCAGACTGTTGAGCTTGTAGAGGAAAATGTCGCGCTGAAACTGGAACGTGATAATCTGCAGCGCATGATACAGACACCACGCAATCAACCTAAAAAAATGAAATCCCTGCAGAGTAAGGATAACCTGGCTATGCTCTATGCTGAAGGTTTCCATATTTGTCGCGGAGAACTATTTGGTAAGCATAGAGGAGGCGGGGACTGCATGTTCTGCCTAAGCTTACTGGATTCAGATTAAAAAAGGCAGTCATGCCTTTTTTTATTGGAGGAAATAATGAAGACGAATGAACGGATAGACCGGCTGATCAAAGAAGAGTTAAGTATCATTCAGAATGATGAAGTATTTTCATTTTCAACAGATGCACTGCTACTTGCTCATTTTGTCAGACCGATTAAAAAAGGGCGTGTCATGGATTTATGCAGTGGTAATGCGATTATTCCGCTCCTGCTCAGCGACAAGATGACCGTACCGATTGAAGGGATAGAGATACAGCCGGCTCTTGTCGATATGGCAAGGCGATCAGTGACCTTGAATGAACTGGATAACCAGATTCAGATTCATGAGGGAGATCTGCGTACAGTGAATCAGTCAGTGCTGCCGAGTCAATATGATATCGTGACTTGTAACCCGCCTTATTTCAGGGAAAACCAGTCTTTTCAGCATCTAAAAGAAGCGCATCGCATAGCGCGCCATGAAATATTCTGTACACTGGATGACTGCATCAGTGCGAGCCGACATCTGCTGAAGCAGGGAGGCAGGCTGTATATGGTGCACCGCGCAGATCGGCTGGTGGACTGTCTGGTCAGTATGCGGCAGGGGGGGATTGAGCCTAAAGCCATCTGGCAGATTTACTCGAGACCTGATAAACCGACAGCTGTCACCATCGTTATTGAAGCGGTAAAAGGAGGCAAGCCGGACTGTAAAGTGATGCCGCCTTTTTATATTTATCAGAATGACGGCGATTACAGTGAGGAGATGCATGAGGTCTATTATGGCTGACCACTTCATTTATATTCTGGAATGTGCAGATGGGACTTATTACACAGGCTATACAACGGATCTTGATAGAAGACTGAACGCCCATAACAAAGGGACCGGCGCTAAGTATACACGGGCAAGACGGCCCGTGAGACGTCTTTACGAAGAAGTGTTCTCGACAAAACAAGGAGCTATGCAGCGCGAGTATGCCATAAAGCAGTTAACTCGGTTACAGAAGGAACGACTGATTAAAGGAGTGAAGAAATGACTTTATATTTAGTGGGGACGCCGATCGGTAATCTGGAAGATATCACGTTTCGTGCCGTCCGTATATTGAAAGAAGCAGACATCATTGCCTGTGAAGACACACGTGTGACAGGGAAACTGACCCATCATTATGATATCGACACGCCGCTGAAAAGTTATCATGAACATAATAAGGACAGGATGACTGAGCAGCTGGTAGAACTTCTGACATCAGGGAAAACGGTTGCTCTCGTGTCAGATGCAGGCCTTCCTCTCATCAGTGATCCAGGCTATGAACTGGTTATTGCTGTTAGAGAAGCAGGTATTCGTGTGGAAACTGTGCCAGGACCGAACGCCGCCCTTACGGCACTGATGACAAGCGGTCTGTCTTCTTACTCCTTTTTGTTTACAGGCTTTCTGCCACGTAAAGAAAGTGAGAAAAAAGCTAAGCTTGAGACGCTGATGAATGAACCTCATTCAGTCATTCTTTATGAATCTCCTTATCGCGTCAAAGATACACTGATGGCGATTGAGAAAATCGACAAAAACAGGCGTGTTGCACTTGGCCGTGAACTGACAAAGAAATTTGAACAGGTGATTACATTGCCGGTCGATAGACTGCTCCAGGAGCTGGAGATCAGCATTCCTCTAAAAGGTGAATTTGTTATTGTCATAGATGGACAGTATGAAACGGACGAAGCGGATATGTGGTGGCATCAACTGTCGATAAACGAGCATGTTGAATATTACATCGAGAAGAATATGTCTTCTAAAGAAGCAATTAAACAAGTGGCAGTCGACCGCCAGATTCAAAAGAGAGAAGTCTATGATAGCTATCATATTAATAAATAAAAGGCCCCAGCGCATACTGCGCAAGGGCCTGTTTCATTATTTTGCTTCTTTTTCACGTTCCTGAATTTCTTTGATCAGCTGTTCAGCGCCCTCTTTACTGAGGACGATTTTACCACCTGCGAGCATGTAGTTGTCTTCTGAAACATCGCCAGTAACAGCACAAGTCATACTTGGTTTGTATTTTTTAAGAATGATTTTGTCAGCATCTGTGTAGATTTCGAGAGCATCTTTCTCAGCGATATCTAAAATACGACGTAATTCGATTGGAATAACCACACGACCTAATTCATCAACTTTTCTTACAATTCCTGTAGATTTCATTATATATATCCTCCTGTAGAATCATTTGCTAATTCGACATTATTTTTTATTTTTCGACATTTGTCGTAATTAGAATATACTACCATAAATATACAAAGTCAATAACAATAAACCTAAAAAACAACTTTGTAACATAATGGTAATAAAAATCGACATCAAAATTTTTATACTGTGTCGAATTTACATTTAAAGGAATTGAATTACATGCTTATTTTCGGTATATTTAATACCATAAACACTCAAGGAGGACTACGATGTCTAATAATACTTTTTATGTGACGACACCTATCTACTACCCAAGCGGTAAATTACATATCGGTCACGCTTATTCGACAGTAGCAGGCGATGCTATTGCTCGTTATAAAAGATTGCAAGGTTATGACGTCAGATATCTGACGGGTACTGATGAACATGGTCAGAAAATTCAGGAGAAAGCACAAGCTGCGGGAAAACCAGAAATAGAGTATTTAAATGAAATTATCGCGGATATCCAGGCATTATGGCAGAAGCTTGAAATATCTAATGATGATTTTATCCGAACGACAGAAGAACGCCATAAAAAAGTCGTCGAGAAAATTTTTGAACGACTGCTGGCACAAGGCGATATTTACCTTGGAGAATATGAAGGCTGGTATTCAGTACCTGATGAGACCTACTATACTGAAACACAGCTTGTTGACCCTATCTATGAAGGGGATAAGATTGTTGGCGGTAAGAGTCCGGACTCTGGCCATCCTGTAGAACTCGTAAAAGAAGAAAGCTATTTCTTTAAGCTGAGTAAATATGCAGACCGCCTTGTGAAGTATTATGAGGAACATCCTGAGTTCATTCAGCCCGTATCCCGCAAAAACGAGATGCTGAACAACTTTATTAAGCCAGGTCTTGAAGATCTTGCTGTTTCACGTACATCGTTTGACTGGGGGATTAAAGTACCTTCTAATCCGAAGCATGTAGTCTACGTCTGGATTGATGCATTAACCAACTATATTTCTGCTCTTGGTTATTTAACAGATGACGATACGTTATTCAAAAAGTACTGGCCGGCAGATATACATCTGATGGCAAAAGAAATCGTCCGTTTCCATACAATCATCTGGCCGGTGCTCTTGATGGCGCTTGATCTGCCATTACCGAAAAGAGTATTTGCACACGGCTGGATTCTGATGAAAGACGGTAAGATGAGTAAATCGAAAGGGAACGTTGTCGATCCGCATGTTCTGATTGACCGCTACGGTCTAGATGCAGTGCGCTATTACCTTTTACGCGAACTGCCATTCGGTTCAGACGGTGTATTTACGCCGGAAGCCTTTATCGACCGTACGAATTTCGATCTTGCCAATGACCTTGGCAACCTGGTGAACCGGACGATTGCGATGATCAACAAATATTTCGGCGGCGAACTGTCAGGTTATAAAGGACAGCTCCATGAAAAAGATGCTGAGCTTGAGGCGCTGGCGCTTGAAACAAAGCAGCGATATGACGAGGCAATGGAAAATCTGCAGTTCTCAGTAGCGTTGCAGGAGATCTGGAAACTGATTAGTCGTACGAATAAATATATTGATGAAACAACACCGTGGATTCTCGCAAAAGATGAAAGTGAGAAAGAATTACTTGAAAGTGTCATGTACCATCTCCTTGAAAACATTCGCTTTGCGGCGGTGTTATTACGTCCATTCCTGACACAGACGCCATACAAAATCTTTGACCAGATGAACCTGAATGATGATCAGCTGCAGAATTTTGAAAGTCTTAATACGTATGGGCAGCTCGGACAAATCAAAGTGACAGAGACACCTGCACCTATCTTCCCGCGTCTGGATGCAGAGAAGGAAGTAGAATTCATTAAAGAAAGTATGCAGCCGGCTAAAGTAGAAGAAGCTGTGCCTTCTAAAGAAGAGATAACGATTGATACGTTTGATCAAATTGAACTGAAAGTCGCAACTATCATTGATGCAGATCATGTCAAAAAAGCAAAGAAATTGCTGAAGATTCAAGTGGATCTAGGTGACGAAAAGCGTCAGATTGTCTCTGGTATTGCTGAATATTATAAGCCTGAAGACATCATCGGCAAGAAAGTCATTGTCGTGACTAACTTGAAACCTGTAAATTTACGCGGTGAAAAGTCAGAAGGTATGATTCTGTCAGCAGAAAAAGACGGACAACTGACATTAGTCAGTGTACCAAGCTCTATCATTAACGGTTCTATCGTTAAATAGGAGGAATAAGATGTTAATCGATACACATGTTCACTTAAATGCGGATCAGTATGACGAAGACCTCCAGCAAGTCATTGACCGTGCCCTGGAAGCAGGGATTGATCGCATGATTGTCGTTGGTTTTGACGAGAAGACAATCAAACGGACAATGGAACTTATCGAGCAGTATGATTTTGTTTACGGCGTTATCGGCTGGCACCCAGTTGATGCCATTGATTTCACGGATGACTACTATGACTGGATCAAAGAACTGGCGACACACGACAAAATCGTAGCGATTGGTGAAATGGGTCTTGATTATCATTGGGACAAATCGCCGAAAGATGTTCAGAAAGAAGTCTTCAGACGCCAGATTGCACTGGCAAAAGAACTGAAGAAACCTATTGTGATTCATAACAGAGAAGCGACGCAGGATGTCGTTGATATTCTAAAAGAAGAGAATGCGGCTGAAGTCGGTGGTGTCATGCACAGCTTCAGTGGTTCAACAGAGATCTGTGATGAAATTCTGAAGTTGAACTTTATTATTTCTTTAGGAGGTCCAGTCACGTTTAAAAATGCAAGACAGCCTAAAGAAGTGGCGCAGCACATTCCACTCGATAAACTGATCGTTGAAACAGATGCGCCGTATCTGACACCGCATCCTTATCGAGGTAAACGTAACGAACCCGCTTATGTAAAACTGGTAGCAGAACAGATTGCAGAGTTACGCGGCATCAGTTATGAAGCGTTAGCTGAGGCAACAACGCAGAATGCAGAAAGATTATTTAGACTATAGTTTGACAGGCAGAAATCCAGGTCAGGATTTCTGCCTTTTATGCTATAATGAGACAGGTGATTTTAATGAAAATAAATGAGATAGTAGTCGTTGAAGGTAAAGACGACACAGTCAGAGTTAAACAGGCTGTCGACTGTGATACGATAGAAACAAATGGCTCTGCCATCAATGAATTAACGCTGCAGGCGATAGAACATGCGGCAGAAAAACGCGGCGTCATTATTCTGACGGATCCGGATTACCCGGGCAATAAAATCAGAATGACGATTGAGAAGCGTGTCCCATCAGCGAAGCAGGCGTTTATTGACGCTTCTATTGCTAGAAATAAACGTGGAAAAATTGGGATAGAACATGCGCCGCTGACAGCGATACAGGATGCACTTGTAAATGTCAGCACGCCTTTTGATAGCGATGTAGAGACAGTCAGTAAGCAGCTCTTAATAGACTTAGGCCTTATTATCGGACCGGGGGCTAAAGAAAAAAGAACGAAAGTCTGCCGAGTGCTTAAAATCGGCTATTGTAACGGTAAACAACTTTTTCATCGGTTGAATGCGTTCGGTATCACAGAAGAAGACGTTAAAAATGCGATAAAGTGAGGTTGAAGGATGGATTACAAAGATATAGCAACACCTGTCAGAACAAGAATGCTGTTAGAAAAACACGGCTTTTCATTCAAAAAAAGTCTGGGTCAGAACTTCCTGATCGATACGAATGTCATTAATAACATCATTAGTGCGAGTGGAATTACTGAGCAGTCAGGTGTGATAGAGATTGGACCTGGCATGGGGTCACTGACAGAACAGCTGGCAAAACGTGCCAAAAAAGTAGTAGCCTTTGAAATCGATCAGCGTCTGATTCCGGTACTGGAAGACACGATGAGTCCTTATGATAATGTCACCGTGATTAATGAGGATATTTTGAAAGCTGATGTTCAGCAGGCGATTGAGACGCATCTACATGATTGTGAGGAAGTACTGGTAGTCGCTAATCTACCCTACTACATTACGACACCTATTTTAATGGGACTGCTCGAAAAACATCTGCCAATAAAAAGTTATGTTGTCATGATGCAAAAAGAAGTCGGTGAAAGATTGAGCGCAAAACCTTCGACAAAAAGTTATGGTTCGTTATCGATAGCAGTGCAGTATTATACGACTGTCGAGAAAGTGATGATCGTGCCTAAAGGTGTTTTTATGCCACCACCTAATGTGGATTCTTTAGTCGTTAAACTGACCTCACTTGATCAGTCGGCTGTTCAGGTTGAAGATGAAGCATTGTTCTTTAAACTGACGAGGGGTGCCTTTGTTCAGCGCCGTAAAACGATTCTCAACAATTATATGTCATTGATTAAGGACAGCAAAATGCATAAAGAAAGCATTATCAACTGGCTGCAATCAGCAGGTATCGAACCTACACGTCGGGGTGAAAGCTTGACACTGCAGGAGTTTGCAGAACTGTCAAATAAATTCAAAGAAAATGTCGAATTGTCGATATAAATCTATTGACAACCCCGTCTCTAGTTGATAAAATTTAAATTTTATTTGACTAATTACTATAAAAATGATATAATTTTCCCTATAGCGAGGTGGGGTCAATATGCCAAAAACATTAATAGACATCAAAAAAATTCTTGATTGTCAGTTAGGAAATCGTATTGTACTTAGAGCTAATGGAGGCCGTAAAAAGTTAATTGAACGCCGTGGCGTTTTAAAAGAAACTTATCCATCAGTTTTCATCGTTGAGCTTGATCAAAGCCAGCACAATTTTGAACGCGTGTCTTATACATATACTGACGTGCTGACAGAAAATGTTCAAGTGACATTCGTCAATGATAATCAAGAGGAATTCCTCGTTCAATAATTTAACGAGTTAAGCATATCCCTGGGATATGCTTTTTTTATTTGTCCATCGCTTCTGTTCTGAAATATGATAAAATTGTACTATTAATTTTAAGTGAGGACGAAGGATGATTTACGAAAATGCACCAGCTAAAATCAATTTAACGCTGGATACACTTTATAAACGTGATGATGGTTATCATGAAGTTGAAATGATTATGACGACTGTCGATTTAAATGATCGGCTGACGTTGGAGAAACGACACGACAAAAAAATAATTCTGAAAGTAGAGCATCGCTATGTGCCGACTGATCATCGCAATCTGGCTTATAAAGCAGCTAAGCTGATGATGGATCGCTATCAACTTGAGCAGGGTGTGACGATTACGCTGGACAAAACGATTCCGATAGCAGCAGGACTTGCCGGCGGGTCGAGTGATGCGGCAGCAACGTTCAGAGGAATGAATCGGCTATTTGAACTCGATCTGTCTTTAGAGACGCTCAGTGAACTAGCGGCAGAGATTGGTTCAGATATTCCGTTCTGTGTTTATGGCAAGACTGCACTATGCACAGGACGTGGAGAGAAGCTGCAGGCGTTGCCTAAACCGCCTGCTGCATGGGTCGTTCTTGCAAAACCCGATATCAGTGTCTCAACAGGCGATGTCTACGGTGCGCTTCGTATTGAAGAGCATGCTGAACAGATTCCGACTGAAGACTGCATCCGTGCGCTCGAAGAAGGCGACTATCAGCTTCTCGTCAACAGTCTGGGTAACCGCCTGGAAGACGTGACTATTAAGATGCATCCGATTATTCAGACATTGAAAGAAACGATGCAGAAAGCCGGTATAGATGCGACAATGATGAGCGGCAGCGGTCCGACAGTTTATGGACTTGCAAGTAAGGAAAGACAAGCGAAAAGTGTAGTGAATGCCTTAAAAGGCTGCTGTAAAGAAGTCTATATGGTCAGATTACTGGGTTAGACTTGAAAAGCCGAACGTTTGTGATATATTATATTTAAAACATACGTAAATGAGGCAGAGAAATGAAGTTTAAACGTAGTGAAAGAATAGTATATATGACGAGTTACTTACTTCGTCATCCTAATGAACTGGTGCCGCTCACTTATTTTGTTCAGAAATTTGAGCAGGCTAAATCTTCCATCAGTGAAGACATCCAGATTATTAAAGAGACTTTTATCAAAGAAAAAATGGGAATTATCACAACAACAGCCGGTGCAAGTGGTGGCGTGACATTCAGACCAATGATGTACAAAGAAGAAGCGGAGCAGCTGGTAGACCGCCTATGCGATATGCTGCAGGAAGATGAACGATTACTGCCAGGCGGCTATTTATTCATGTCAGATATGGTCGGGAATCCAAGACTGCTTGGACAAGTAGGCGAGTTGATCGCAACGATGTATATGGATAAAGAGATTGATGCGATTGTGACAATCGCAACGAAAGGGATTTCTCTGGCCAATGCAGTCGCAAATATTATGAATCTGCCTGTAGTGGTCATTCGTAAGGATAACAAGGTGACAGAAGGTTCTACAGTCAGCATTAACTATGTTTCGGGTTCATCTCGTAAAATTGAAACGATGGTGCTTTCTAAGCGTACATTACCTGAAGGTTCAAATGTCCTGATAGTCGATGATTTTATGCGTGCAGGGGGCTCTATTACAGGTGTCATGAATTTAATGAATGAGTTTAAGGCCAAGGTTGCAGGGGTATCTGTACTTGTAGAATCTAAAGAAGTTAAAAATCGATTAATAGAGGACTATACTTCGCTGGTGAAACTCTCAGATGTAGATGAATACAACCAGTCTTTTACTGTTGAAAAAGGCAATTGCCTGAATTTTTTTAAATAGAGGAGAATGAATGATGGAATCAATTATTTCTAACAAAGTAGCGGCAGCAATCGGACCATACTGCCATGCTGTTAAAGTGAACAACATGGTATACACAAGTGGACAACTTCCTCTTACAGCGGATGGCGTATTAGTAAGTGAAGATGTACAGGCACAAACTGATCAAGTTTTAAAGAATCTTCAGTTAGTGTTAAATGACTGTGGCTCTGATTTAAATCAAGTCGTTAAAACAACGATTTTTATCAAAGATATGAATGATTTTCCTTTAATCAATGAAGTATATGGCAACTTTTTCAGTGAGCATCTCCCAGCGCGTAGCTGTGTAGAAGTGAGTCGTTTACCTAAAGACGTAAAAGTGGAGATTGAAGTCGTAGCACTCGTTCATTAATCGAAACTATTTGACAGGGGGCAACTCAAGTGAAAGTTACAGATGTTCGATTAAGAAAAATTGATACTGATGGTCGCATGAAAGCACTTGTTTCAATCACGCTTGATGATGTATTTGTAATCCATGACCTGCGAGTGATTGAAGGAAATTCCGGTATGTTCGTTGCAATGCCAAGTAAACGGACACCCGATGGGGAGTTTCGTGATATCGCTCATCCGATCAACAGCGATATGCGTCAGGAAATTCAGCAGGCGGTCATGAAAATCTATGATGAGACACCTGAATCATCGTCTGAAAATGCAGAACCACAACCTGAAGTTCAGACTTATGGTGAAGAAGAGGCGACAAGTGTCGAAGTAGAAGGCCTGATAGAAGACGATTCACAGACAACTATAGAAGAAGATCTTCAGCGATAAATGACAAGGAGAGCGCAACGCGCTCTCCTTTTATTATAGGATAAGTGCTTGAAAGTCACTTAGATGTTAAATTATAATAGAGGTAACGCGAATTTTGGAGGCTTTCAATATGACTAGACAAGCAATTATCCTGGCAGCAGGTAAAGGCACTCGTATGAAATCAAAACTCTACAAAGTGCTTCATCCTGTGACAGGTAAACCAATGGTAAAACATGTCATGGATAACATCAGACAGTCAGGCGTGACAGAAGTGGTTACCATTGTGGGACATGGTGCAGATCAAGTGAAAGAACTGCTTGGCAGTGAATCGAAATTCAGCATGCAGAACGAACAGCTGGGAACTGCCCATGCAGTTTCGATGGCAAAAGAACATCTAGAAAATCATACAGGTACGACAGTTGTCATCTGCGGTGATACACCGCTTATCTCTAAAGAAACAATTGAGAGTTTTATTGCACATCATGAACAGAGCGGGGCTAAAGCCACTATTTTATCGGCAAAGACCAACCAACCTTTCGGCTATGGCCGTATTGTCAGAGATGACAAAGGAGAAGTTGAAAAAATCGTCGAGGAAAAAGACGCTAATATCGAAGAAAAGCTCATCAATGAAGTCAGCTCAGGCACTTTCTGTTTTGATAATCAGGCCTTGTTTGAAAAACTGGCGCTTGTTAAGAATGACAATGCACAAGGTGAATATTACTTACCTGATGTCATTGAGCTGCTGAAAGAAGAAGGCGCTAGAGTAGAAGCGTATGTTACTGAAAACTTTGAGGAAACACTAGGCGTCAACGACCGTGTTAACCTGGCACTTGCTGAAAAACTGATGCGTCGACGTATTAACCAGCAGCACATGCTGAACGGTGTAACCTTGCTTGATCCGGATAACACTTATATCGATAGTGAAGTTGAAATCGGTCAGGATACTGTTATTCATCCAGGTGTATCACTGAAAGGCAAAACGGTAATCGGTGAAGAAGTCATCATTACGGCACATAGTGATATTAAAAACAGTACGATTGGAGACCGGGCAGAAATCAAGCATTCTGTCATCACTGATTCTATCGTGGGTACAGATTCTGCCGTTGGACCTTTTGCACAGCTTCGCCCAGGCAGCGACATCGGCAGAGAAGTAAAGATCGGGAATTTTGTCGAAGTGAAGAAAGCCAAACTGCATGACGAGGCGAAAGTATCGCATTTAAGTTATATCGGAGATGCAGAAATCGGTGAACGGACGAATGTAGGCTGTGGCTCTATTACAGTCAACTATGATGGTAAGAATAAATTCAAGACTGTTGTCGGTAAAGATGCTTTTATCGGTTGCAACTCAAACTTGGTAGCTCCTGTTACAATAGGAGATGGCTCTTTTGTTGCGGCAGGTTCAACGATTACAGACAACGTGCCTGAAGAAAGTCTTGCATTAGGACGCGCGCGCCAGACGACTAAAGAAGGTTATTACAAAAAATAAAAGCTGTGGAGGCTGAAAAATGTTATATAACGAAATTAAAGACACGAAGTTAAAGATTTTCTCACTGGAAAGTAATCATCCGTTAGCAGACGAAATTGCGAAGCATGTTGGTTTACCTTTAGGTAAATCAAGCGTCAAACGCTTCAGCGATGGTGAGATTCAGATCAATATTGAAGAAAGTATCCGTGGCTGTGATGTTTTCATCATTCAATCAACCTCTAATCCGGTCAATGACCATTTAATGGAACTCCTTATTATGATTGACGCTTTAAAACGTGCGTCAGCCGTTACTATTAACGTCGTGATGCCTTACTATGGTTATGCACGTCAGGACCGTAAAGCACGCAGCCGTGAACCGATTACGGCTAAACTCGTTGCTAATTTACTTGAAACAGCAGGTGCAGACCGTGTCATCGCACTTGACTTACACGCTCCACAGATCCAAGGTTTCTTCGACATTCCAATTGACCACTTAATGGGTGAGCCGATTCTGTCGGATTATTTCCTGGAAAAAGAAGATATCGATTTAGAAAGCTTAGTCATTGTTTCACCAGACCACGGTGGTGTAACACGTGCGCGTAAAATGGCGGACCGTCTGAAAGCACCGATTGCTATCATCGATAAACGTCGTCCAAAACCAAATGTAGCAGAAGTGATGAATATCGTCGGTGACATCAACGGTAAAACAGCGATTATTATCGATGACATCATTGATACAGCAGGTACCATTTCAATTGCAGCACAGGCTTTAATTGATAAAGGCGCTAAAGAAGTGTATGCATGCTGTACGCACCCTGTTTTATCAGGTCCTGCTTTTGAACGTATCGAAAATTCAGCAATCAAAGAACTGATTGTGACAAACTCTATTAACTTACCACAAGAAGGCAGACCAGCTAAGATCGTTCAGTTATCAGTAGCAGAACTCCTTGCTCAGGCGATTGTCAGAATTTACGAACAAGAATCAGTCAGTATTTTATTCGATTAATTTTAAAAAAATGTTTAAGTTTTCGTGGACCGGGTATTTAGTTCTTATGAGAGAAAATAAACGTCATGCAAGCAGGTTTTCACAACTGATGGGCAGGCGTAGGAGTTCCTTAGGATGAGGGACACGAAAGGTAGGAAATAAACATGGCTAATTTAAAAGCAGTCGAAAGACAAGGTAAATCAAAACGTTCAGAACTTAACGAATTAAGAAACACTGGTAAAATTCCAGCAGTTATCTATGGTTTCGGTGCAGCTAACACAGCGGTTCACGTTGACGCTGCAGAATTTACTAAAGTTATGCGTGAAGTGGGACGTAACGGTGTTATCGAACTTGGTTTAGATGCAGGCAGCACTAAAGTAATGGTATCTGACTATCAAGTAGATCCTATTAAAAATCAAGTGACACACATCGACTTCTTAGCTATTAACATGAAAGCTGAATTAACAGTAGATGTAACAGTTACATTAACAGGTGAAGCTAAAGGTGCTGAAGAAGGTGGCGTTGTTCAACAACCATTATTCACTTTATCAGTCACTGCAACTCCAGACGAAATCCCTGAAACAATTGAAGTAGATGTAACGGAACTTAATATCGGTGATTCTATCGCTGTTGGTGATTTACGTGGTAACAAAAACTACACAATCAACAATGAAGACGATGAAGCAATCGTTTCAGTTGTACCACCTACAGTTGTGGAAGAACCTGAAGAAGATGAAGAAGCGGCTGAAGGTGAAGAAGCTGAAGGCACTGAAGGCGAAGAAACTGCTGAAGGCGAAGAAACAGACGCTTCAGAAGAAAAAGCTGAATAATCGTCATTCTCTAAACAGACAGCCAAGGCTGTCTGTTTTTTTATGCTAAAAAAATCGTTATAATAGGAGTAATGAACTTTAAATGGAGGTTCCTATGAAATGTATAGTAGGGCTCGGTAATATCGGGCGTAAATTTGATCTTACAAGACACAATATAGGATTTATGGTAATTGATGAACTCTGTCAGAAACATGGTTTAGAGTTGGATAAACAGAAGTTCAATGGACTGTATACGATTGCGACGATTAAGGGCGAAAAAGTACTGCTAATTGAACCGATGACTTATATGAATTTATCAGGAGAAGCTGTGCGTCCTTTAATGGATTACTATAAAGTCACGACAGAAGACATCTTAGTCCTCTATGATGATTTAGATATGCCACCTGGCCGTCTGAGATTACGTCCTAAAGGTTCTGCTGGAGGTCATAATGGAATTCGCTCGCTGATTCAGCATTTAGGGACGGATGAATTTAAGAGAATCCGCATCGGGATCGGTAGACCACCTGGTCGTATGAAGGTGCCGGATTTCGTTCTGCAGAAGTTCTCTGATGACGAAATGATAACGATGCACCGCGTGATTGACCGCACAATTGAGGCCTGTGAAACGTTTCTGACGGGAGAACGTTTTGAGAATGTCATGAACCAGTACAATGGTGATGTGAATTGAAACCGCTTATTTCTACGATTGTGCAGCAGGATGAACGATTCAGGGAATTATCAGCCGTCTTCGGCAAGAAGAACTTACTCATCACGGGACTGAACCCGTCAGCCAAGGCCGTGATGATGGCTGAACAGTATTTAACGCAGGACCGACAGATGATGATTGTCACGAATAACCTTTATCAGGCAGAGCGACTGGAGAATGATCTTGCGCAGCTCGTGCCTGTCGATGAACTATATAAATATCCTGTACAGGATATCATGATAGAAGAATTCTCAACGAAGAGCCCGGACCTCATGAGTGAACGAATTCGTACTTTGACTCAACTCTCTAATGATGAGAAGGGTCTATTTATCGTGCCGATAAATGGCCTGAAGAAATTACTGAGTCCGAAATCCTTATTTAAAGCACACGTCATTCAGTTTAAAGTAGGAGAAGATGTTGAACTGAATGTCCTGCAGCAGCAATTAGTTGATATGGGTTATATGAGACGTAATCAAGTGACGACAGTCGGCGAGTTCTCAGTGCGCGGAGGATTGATCGATGTCTTTCCGATGATCGGCCGCCCTGTCAGAATAGAGCTGTTTGACACGGAAGTGGACAGTATCCGCTATTTTGATGCGGATACCCAGCGTTCTGAAGAGAATATTGAAAGCGTGGAACTGACAGCAGCGAGCGAGTTTATTTTTAATGACGAACAGATTACGAGCATCAGAACAGGTCTTGAGACTGCGCTACAGGAGACAGAGAAAAAACTGTCTAAAGAAGCACAGCAGGATCTGCGGGATACGTATGACAATCTGATTTCTCACTCGGCAGAATTACTCGATCATAATGTCCTGCGTCGCGCGATTAAATTCGCTTATCCAGATGAAACGACGATAGTAGACTATCTGCAGCGTGACGCTCTCGTTGTAGTGGATGAGTTTAATCGGGTGAAAGAAGCGGAAGAAAGTATTTCCAGAGAAATAGAGGAATTTCAGCAGTCATTAATAGAAAGCGGCAGAGGATTTATCGGACAGCGGTTCATTAAAGAAGAAGCGTTCCATCAGCTGCTCAATCATTTTACGACTACATTCTTTACACTCTTTACTGCAACAATGCCTGTCAAAATAGAAGAAATCGTTAAGTTTTCCTGTAAACCAGTCCAGCAGTTCTATGGTCAATACGATCTTATGTTCTCAGAGTTTGATCGCTTCAGGAAACAGGATTATACCATGGTGGTCCTGGCATCAAACCCGACTCGTAAGAAGAAGATTCAGGATATGCTTCTGGATATGCAGCTGCCTGTTGCAGTGGAACGAGCAGCAAAGCCTGGCATTGCCATTATTACAAGCGGTGACCTGTCAGAAGGATTTGAGCTGCCTTACATGAAGCTTGCCGTCATCACTGAAAGAGAACTGTTTAAGCTGAGAAAAGAAAAGCCGAGACGTCATCAGAAGAAACTCTCCAACGCTGAAAAGATTAAATCTTATCAGGAACTGAATGTCGGAGACTATGTCGTTCATATCCATCACGGTGTAGGACGCTACCTGGGTGTTGAGACACTGGAAGTCAATCAAGTGCATAAAGACTACATCAAGATTCAGTACAAAGGCACTGACCAGCTCTTCGTACCGGTCGACCAGATGTCCTACGTTCAGAAATTTGTCGGTTCAGAAGACAAAGAACCGAAACTGAATAAGATGGGCGGCACCGAGTGGAAGAAAACAAAGGCGCGTGTGCAGAGCAACGTCAATGAGATTGCAGATGAATTACTCAAACTGTATCAGGAACGTGAACGTATTCAAGGTTATCGGTTTGGACCTGATACGGAAGAACAGGATACTTTTGAGATGGACTTTCCCTATACACCAACAGAAGATCAGATGCGTTCACTGGAAGAAATCAAGGAAGACATGGAGAAACCGAAGCCGATGGACCGGTTGTTATGCGGCGATGTCGGTTACGGTAAGACAGAAGTCGCTGTGCGAGCAGCGTTCAAAGCAGTGATGGACGGCAAGCAAGTCGCATTCTTAGTACCGACAACCATCCTTGCCCAGCAGCATTATGAAACATTTATCGAACGTATGCAAGATTATGCTGTTGAGATTCAGATGATGAGCCGCTTCCGAACAGCAAAAGAGATCAAGGAAACAAAAGAAGGACTGAAATCAGGATTTGTTGATATCGTGATTGGTACACATAAACTACTGAGTAAAGATGTCATCTATAAAGACCTCGGTCTATTGATTGTCGATGAGGAACAGCGTTTCGGTGTGACTCATAAAGAAAAGATCAAGGCACTGAAAACCAATGTTGATGTACTGACGTTAACCGCAACACCGATTCCGCGGACGCTGCATATGAGTCTTCTCGGCGTACGTGACTTATCAGTCATTGAGACACCGCCTGAGAACCGTTTCCCGGTCCAGACTTATGTGCTCGAGTATCAGCATAATTTTATTAAAGAGGCACTCGAGCGGGAACTCGCCAGAAATGGACAGGTCTTCTATCTCTACAACCGTGTAGCGACCATCTATCAGAAGGCAGAACAGCTGGAGATGATGATGCCGGATGCGCGTATTGCGGTTGCGCACGGCCAGATGTCGGAGCGCGAACTGGAAGAGACGATGCTCGGTTTTATCAATCACGAATATGATATTCTGGTAACCACAACAATCATTGAAACCGGTGTCGATGTGCCAAATGCGAATACACTGATTATTGAAGATGCCGACCGCTTTGGCCTCAGTCAGCTCTATCAGCTGCGGGGCCGCGTAGGACGAAGTAATCGTATCAGTTATGCTTACTTCCTGCATGCACCTAACAAAGTGCTGACTGAAGTGGCTGAACAGCGTCTGCAGGCTATCAAGGAATTTACGGAACTCGGCTCAGGGTTCAAGATTGCGATGCGTGACCTGAACATACGGGGCGCCGGTAATCTTCTCGGTCGTCAGCAGAGTGGTTTCATCGATTCTGTCGGTTATGATCTCTATTCAGAGATGCTGCAGCAGGCTGTGAACGAAAAACGTGGTATCGAGCCCGTTCAGGAACGACCTGATATAGAAGTCGATGTCCAGGTGGATGCCTATATTCCGGCTGAATATATTCGCGAAGAACAGGCAAAAATCGAGTTCTACAAGAAACTCCGTCATATTCAGTCAGAAAAAGAACTGATGGATGTCCAGGATGAAATGACTGACCGTTACGGGGATTATCCGGTTGAAGTCGAGCGTCTGCTCGATATCGTGAAGATTAAAATCAATGCACTTCAGTTCGGTATTACATTAGTGAAAGAAAAAGGAAAAGAGATTGAGCTGACTGTCTCCACGGCATCAACTGCCAAAGTAAACGGAGAGCAGCTGTTCAAAGACACTGAAGCATTCGGTCGCGACTTAAAAGTGGGTGTCGCAAACGGCCAGATGACATTATCGCTGAAAAAAAGAGGAAACTGGCTGCAGTCACTCGTGCAGCTGACCGATATTATGCAAGGAAGTATCACAATCGATGGCGAAGAATAATGTCTTTAATTCAGTCATCATTTTAACGGTGTCGATGCTTCTTGTGAAAATTCTGAGTGCCTTGTACAGGGTGCCTTATCAGAATGTACTCGGGGACGCGGGTCTGTATGCTTATCAGCAGGTCTATCCAGTGGCGGCCATTGTGGCAGTACTCAGCTTGAATGCTGTGCCGAGCGTCATCAGCCAGTTCGATCATGAATATGCAGAGAAAGTCTACCGTCTTCTTAGAATCAGCAGTTTTATCCTGCTGATTCTATTCATGATTTTCAGTGGTCTGATAGCGAGACTGATGGGGGATCCTAACCTGACTTCAATGCTCCGCATATCGCTTCTTGTCCTGCTGCCTTTCAGCTTCGTCGCTGTCGCTCGTGGAGAATTGCAGCGACGCGATGCGATGCGGACTATTGCAGTCTCACAGCTGATTGATCAGGTGATACGCGTCTCTGTCATACTACTCGGCATCTATCTTTATACGACCGGCTTTTCGATTTATGAAAGCGGCGCTGTCAGCATACTTGGATCTTTCCTCGGTATCAGCGGCGCGTGGTTATATTTAAGACGTAAAGGACGTATTAAGCCGGCAGACAGTCTCAGCAAAACTCAACTCAAGCAGTTCCTGCTCTTGACGCTTTTTTATGCACTCAGTTACCTCATCATGATTCTCTGGCAGCTCGTCGATAGTTTTACAGTTCTTAATATGCTCAAACATATCGGTTACAGTCTGCAGGACAGCAGAGAACTGAAAGGAATCTACGACCGGGGGGCATCGCTCATTCAGATGGGACTGATTGTCACCACTTCTTTTGCCTTGGTGCTCATTCCCCTGCTCGCTCAGGCTAAGCGTCAGGGACACCATCAGGAGATGAACGATTATGCAAGCTCTGCGCTTAAAATCACGATTGTTTTCAGCAGTGCAGCGAGCATCGGACTGCTCAATCTGATTAAACCGTTCAACCTCTTTTTATTCAAAAGTGATACCGAAGCAGTGACGCTTGCTGTTTATATGCTTGCGGTCATCTTTGTGTCGCTGATTATTATGTTTACAGCCATGCTGCAGATTACAGAAGATTACCAGATCCAGGCCATTGGTGTTGTGTCAGGACTGCTCACTAAAATTGTTCTGAATATCGTCTTGATTGCAAATTTTGGTATACTGGGGGCAGCAATTGCAACAGTCAGCGGGTTAGTCGTCTATACAATTGTACTTTTCCGTCGGATTATCCAGCGTTATACGCTTCAGCTGAAATCCTTCACGGTGCGCTGGGCCATGACATTAGTGGTGATGTCCATCGTCCTTCAGTTCACTCTTCAGCTGCCTTTTACAGATAGACTGAGTGCGCTGATAGTCTCTCTTGTCGGTGTGGCAGCAGGCGTGCTGATTGTAGGATCTGCAATGATAAAATTTAAGATAATTTCTGCTGATGAATGGATCCATCTGCCTTTTGGAGAACATGTCATCAGATGGATGAAATGAGGGGAATAGATGAATAAAATTACAGTGATCGGTCTCGGTAACTATGGACTGGATGAACTGCCTTACGGTATATATCAAATGCTGACAGCAGGACAGAAAGTCTATGTCAGAACGCTGAAGCATCCAGTGATAGTAGAGCTGCCTGATGTAGAGTGGGAGAGTTTTGATGCTGTTTATGAAAAACATGAACAGTTCCCGGCCGTCTATCAGGAGATTGTGGATACACTCTTAAAAGAGGCGGAAGAAAATGAGGTTCTGTATGCTGTACCGGGTCACCCAATGGTTGCCGAATCAACGACGCAGCTGCTGCTTCAGTCAGACGCGCCTATTGAAGTCAAAGGCGGGAAAAGCTTCATCGATGACTTATTTACAGCAGCAGGCGCAGATCCAAATGATGGTTTTCAGCTGCTGGATGCGACTGCGTTTGATGCACGTCACTTAAACATCAGAAATGCACTTGTTGTCACGCAGGTCTATAATCAGATCGTAGCAAGCGACCTTAAGATTACATTACTTGATCATTATCCGGCAGAACATCCGGTCAAAGTGATTACCGCTGCACGGAATCATGACTCAGAAGTCAAAGAAGTGCCGCTCTTTGAACTGGACCATGATTTCAGTGAATCGAATCTGACAAGCCTTTATATTGACCCTGTCACAGGTACCGGCCTTTACGGGGAACTGACAGAGCTGAACAGTGTTATGGCGACATTGATTAGTCCGGACGGCTGTCCGTGGGATCAGAAACAGACGCATCAATCATTAAGACGCTACTTGATTGAAGAAAGCTTCGAATTGATCGAAGCGATTGACGCAGATGATATCGACCATATGATTGAAGAACTCGGGGATATTCTTTTACAGGTCGTCTTTCATGCCGCTCTTGCTAGAAGAGACGAGTTGTTCGATATAAGAGAAGTGATTGAAGCGGTAACGGATAAGATGATCCGACGCCATCCGCATGTCTTTGGGGATGCGGTCGTCAACAATCTGGATGATCTGAATCAAGTATGGGAACAGGAAAAGAAAAACGAAGGAAAAGAAAAACGCGACATCAAGGTCGAGAAACAGTTTGCAGATCTTTTCATGGCGCTTTATGAAAAAGTTAAAGAAGGCGTTTCTCTGGAAGAAGCGCTGCAGGAGGTTAAATATGAGACTCGATAAATACTTAAAGGTATCACGCTTAATTAAAAGACGCACACTTGCCAAAGAAGTGAGCGATCAAGGTCGTATTACCATCAACGGCAATACGGCAAAAGCATCTTCAGTGGTCGCAGTGGGCGATGAACTCGTCATCAGACTGGGACAGCGTATCGTCACAGTTGAAGTAACAGGTTTATCTGAGCATGCCACTAAGGATAATGCCAAGCAGATGTTTGAAGTGAAAAAAGAAGAAAAAATAACGTCCTCACCAGAATAGGAGGCGAATGAATGGCTCGTAAAGTCAATCAACTTGATAATGCATATACACGTGAGAAACGCATCAAACTGAAAGCCAGCCGAGTGGTGCGCAAACGGCTGACGGTTTTCGGTGGCTTTCTCCTGGCGATACTTCTTTTTCTTTCTGTGATGATGTTCATGCAGATGAATCAGAATAAAGAACTGAAAAATGCCTATCAGGAAAAATCAGTTGAACTGAAGAAACTAAAGGATCAGGAAATTGCACTTAAAGAACAGTTGAAGCAATTAAACAGCAAAGAATACATCACTAAAGTCGCACGCAGTGAATATTTCCTGAGCAATGACGGCGAGATTATTTTTAAATTGCCTGAAGAAGACGCTGAAAAGTAGCGAGTGAGTTGTTATTTCATGGAATCAGGCATATAATGAAAAGGAAAAAATATCGGGAGGATTTAGCAAATCTATGGCAATTGAAGTCGGAAGTAAGTTAAAAGGTAAAGTAACAGGGATTAAGAATTTCGGTGCATTCGTGGAACTGCCAGAAGGAAAAAGCGGACTTGTTCATATCAGTGAAGTAGCGGATAGTTACGTTGAAAATGTAGCAGACCACCTGGAAATGGGACAGGAAGTAGAAGTAAAAGTATTATCTGTCGGTGATGACGGGAAAATCAGTCTGTCAATCAAGAAGGCGAAAGATCGTCCGAAACCACCAGCAGCACCGAAGCAGGAAAAGAAACCTGAGGATTTTGAAAAGAAACTTTCAAACTTCCTTAAAGATAGTGAGGAACGACTTACTTCTGCAAAACGTCAGACAGAACGTCGCGGCGGTAAAGGCGCGAGACGTTAATAGCATAAATAAAAGATTGTCTCTAGCGGGACAGTCTTTTGTTATTTAAGGAGATGTGAAATGGAAATCAACTGGAAAGAGACAGACAGGGTCGCTGTAGCCGTTTCTGGCGGAGTTGATTCGATGGTATTGCTGGATAAAGTAAGGCGTTCCGGACATTATAAGACCTTATCCATTTTACATGTCCATCATGGTTTAAGAGCAGAGTCAGACGCAGAAGCGGCTATGATTGTAGAATACTGTGGACAATATGAACTGCCCTTTCATATGACACGTGTCCCGAGTGATTATTTTAATCCTGACCGGAGTATCCAGAACGAAGCACGCGATTTTCGCTATCGATTTTTTGATGACATGTCTCTGCACTTTGATTGTCTCCTGACGGCTCATCACCGTGACGACCAGATAGAGACTGTACTCTTCAGGTTGTTTACGGGACGCTCTCAACTGCAGCCGCTTGGAATCAGTCAGCTGGATAGAGGATATCCGGTGTACAGACCGTTACTGCGTGATTCGAAAGCCTCTTTATATCACTATGCTGCACGGCATCAAGTTCCTTTTATGGAGGACACATCAAATGAAAAATCAGACTACACAAGAAATGCGATTCGCCATCAGCTGATTCCTGTCATCAATCAGATAGAAGGGCTGTCAGCAACACATTTAAATGATCTCGCTGACTGGCAAAGTGAAGTACTTGCCCTCATAAAGGAGCAGGCGGATCGAATCCTGGCAGTGTTTAACGAACAGCGAAGCTATAACAGACAACTGTTCAACACTTTAAATCCAGTCGTCAAACGGCAGGTACTTATGAGTCTCATCGAAAATCATGCAGCAAGTCATGCAGAAGTGTCACGTCACTATCTTGATGAAATTATCAGAGTGATAGGCACTGACAAAGCACAGGCCAGCTATCCTTTGACAGACGAGCTGCAGCTGGAAGCCGCTTACGATCAGCTGTACCTGGTAGACTCGTTGGATCAGTTAAATGAACTGATGATCACACGACCTGGACAATTTGAATTTAATGGATTTATGATTCAACTTACGGCCCCGATAACTGATATAATCAGAGTGAGGGTTTTTGAACCGGGTGACTACATCATCATCAACCAGCAACATCAGAAACTGAGCCGTATTTTTATCAATAAAAAAATTCCGCGTTTTTTGAGAGAACGGATGCCTGTGGTAACAGTCAATGAAGAGGTCATTGCGGTAGGAAATCTGAAGAAAAATCATCACCCATTCAATCAACATCTACATATTAAATTTAAAGGAGCAGAATAAGATGCATAATGATATCGGAAGTATCGTACTAACAGAGGAACAAATTCAAGCAGCATGTGAAAGATTAGGAAAGCGACTGACAGAGGATTACAAACATACAGTTCCACTTTGTGTAGGTATTTTAAAAGGGTCTGTGCTGTTTATGACAGATTTAATCAAAAAAATCGATACACACGTTGAGATTGATTTCATGGATGTATCAAGCTATCACGGGGGTACAGAGTCAACAGGAGAAGTAAAGATCCTGAAAGACTTAAGTACATCTGTTGAAGGCCGCGACGTCATCATCATTGAAGATATTCTGGAAACAGGAACGACTTTAAACGCAATCATTGATCTGTTAAGCTACCGTAAGGCGAATTCAATTGAAATCGTGACATTATTAGATAAGCCGTCCCGCCGTAAAGTAGCGATTGAAGCCAAATATGTCGGCGAAAAAATTCCGGATGACTTCGTCGTTGGATATGGTCTGGATTATCAGGAAAAATATCGTAACCTGCCGTATATCGGTTTATTAAAAGAAGAAGTTTACAGCTAGTTTTGATAGTTTGACTATTTTTGATATTTCAAGTGTAATTAGTAGAGAGTTACTATCAAAATATGTTAAAATTTCATCTAGCTTTACAAATGAGTAGGAGGATAATGTGAATGCAAAAAGCCTTGCGTAACGTCTTGATGGTTGCCTTATTCGGCATCGTCATTTTTGGGGTTTTCTCATGGATTAACGGTAATGGCGCCCTGCCAAAACCTATCACATACACTAAGTTAATGACTGAGCTTGAAAAGGGGAACGTTAAAGAATTAACATTACAACCTGAGCAAGGTGTCTATTTAGTCAATGGTAAGTTGAAGGATGCCAAGGAAAATGAATCATTTACATCAGTGGTTCTTTATAACAACGAAGAGGACTTGAAGCACATTACAGATATAGCTGAGTCCAATAAAGGAAAAATGGAATTTAATATTAAACCAGCGGATAAAGATAATGCCTTCTTAGGTTTAATATCAACTTTACTGCCTCTTTTATTATTAGCTTTCTTCTTTATTTTCTTTTTATCACAGTCACAAGGTGGCGGCGGCGGTGGCCGTGTGATGAACTTCGGAAAATCTAAAGCAAAGCTGTACGACGACAAAAAGAAAAAAGTTCGTTTTACAGATGTTGCGGGTGCAGACGAAGAGAAACAGGAACTTGTTGAGATTGTCGATTTCTTAAAAGACAACCGTAAGTTCAAAAAAATGGGTGCTCGTATCCCTAAAGGGGTTCTGTTAGTAGGTCCTCCGGGTACAGGTAAAACTTTACTTGCACGTGCTGTTGCAGGTGAAGCAGGTGTACCATTCTTCTCTATCAGTGGTTCTGACTTCGTAGAAATGTTCGTCGGTGTCGGTGCGAGCCGTGTCCGTGACTTATTCGAAAATGCGAAAAAGAATGCACCTTGTATTATTTTCATCGATGAAATTGACGCAGTCGGTCGTCAGCGTGGTGCCGGTGTCGGTGGTGGACATGATGAACGTGAACAGACACTGAACCAGTTACTTGTTGAAATGGATGGCTTCGGTGAAAACGAAGGTATCATCATGATTGCAGCAACAAACAGACCAGATATCCTGGATCCAGCTTTACTACGTCCAGGTCGTTTCGACAGACAGATTCAAGTAGGACGTCCAGACGTTAAAGGCCGTGAAGCGGTCCTTAAAGTACATGCGCGCAATAAACCGCTTGATGAAACAGTCGATATTAAAGCGCTGAGTCAGCGTACACCAGGTTTCTCAGGTGCAGATCTTGAGAATTTACTGAATGAAGCAGCGCTTGTCGCAGCTCGTCAAGGCAAAGCTAAAATTGATATGCGTGATATTGATGAAGCAACAGACCGCGTTATTGCAGGTCCAGCTAAAAAATCTCGTGTTATCTCAGAAAAAGAACGTAATATTGTCGCATGGCATGAAGCGGGTCATACAGTCATCGGTAAAGTACTTGATGAAGCAGAGATGGTTCATAAAGTGACAATCGTTCCTCGTGGTCAGGCTGGCGGTTACGCGATGATGTTACCGAAACAAGATCGCTACTTTATGACGAAACCGGAACTTCTCGACAAGATTGTTGGTTTACTTGGCGGTCGTGTCGCTGAGGAGATTACTTTCGGTGAAGTATCAACAGGTGCGCATAATGACTTCCAGCGTGCGACAGGTATCGCTCGTAAGATGGTGACTGAATATGGTATGAGTGATAAGCTTGGACCTCTGCAGTTTGGTACGAGTGAAGGCGAAGTCTTCTTAGGTCGTGACATGGGTCATGAACCAAACTATTCAGATCAGATCGCTTACGAAATTGATCTCGAAGTGCAACGTATCATCAAGGAATCTTATGAGCGTTGTAAGCAGATTTTAACAGAGCATCGTGCTCAGCTTGATTTAATCGCTAAAACGTTACTTGTTGAAGAAACATTAGTTGCAAATCAAATCGACAGCTTATTCCATCAAGGTACACTGCCTGAAGTGAACTATGATGATTCACATCTCTATCATATCGATGAAGGTCGTGTGAAAAACCATACGACTGATGAGCGCGTCATCGTGAAAGACGTTGATGAGCACCCATCTGAAGATGATAAAGTCGGCTCTTCATATGAAGAGGTTAAACGTGAACTTGAAAACGGCGGCGAAGTAGCAGATGAGAATGACAACGAACCAGAACCTAACGTGGATCGTTTAGATAAAGACAAATTTTAAATATGAATCCCTTTCCTCTTCATTGCAAGATGAAAGGGATTTTTTAAAGGAGAATGATTATGACACAGGATTATTTAGTGAGAGCACTCGCGTTCAATGATGAAGTTCGAGCATTCAGCGTACGTTCAACTCAGACTGTACAAGTAGCACAGGACAAACATTATACATGGCCGACAGCATCAGCAGCACTTGGACGTTCAATGACAGCTGGACTCATGATGGGTTCAATGTTGAAAAATGAAGAGAAACTGACTATTACGATTAACGGAGGCGGGCCAATCGGGCAGATTATCGTTGATGCGAACGGTAAAGGTGAAGTACGTGGCTACGTCACAAATCCGCAGACACACTTCGACTTGAATGAGCACGGTAAGCTTGATGTGGCGCGTGCTGTCGGAACTGAGGGTTCTTTAAACGTCGTGAAAGATATCGGTATGCGGGACTTTTTCACAGGGTCTACACCGATTGTCTCGGGTGAACTTGGTGAAGATTTCACTTACTACTTTGCGACAAGTGAACAGGTACCTTCTGCAGTGGGTCTAGGCGTTCTCGTTAACCCTGATAACACTATCAAAGCAGCAGGTGGTTTTATTATTCAACTGATGCCTGGTGCATCTGAAGAAACCATCAGTGCGATTGAGCAGCACCTCGGTGCAATGGAGCCGGTCTCAAAACTGATTGATAAAGGTCTGTCACCAGAACAAGTACTTGAAGAAGTGCTTGGCGAGGACAATATCCGTATTATCGACCGCATGGATGTTGAGTTTAAATGTAATTGCGGTAAAGAAAAGTTCAGTACTGCCATTAAGGGGTTAGGTAACGCAGAAATTGACAGTATGATTAAAGAAGATGGTGGCGCAGAAGTGGAATGTCATTTCTGTCGCGAGAAGTATCATTTCAGTGTCGAAGAACTGGAAGCATTGAAAGAAGCGTAAAAACTACCCAGACCGAATGCAAAATGTTACACTTAATCCGATAACAATACTATGTTTTGAGGTGGAATAAATGAGCAAACGTGTCAATAATATTACTGAAGTCATCGGCAACACACCATTAGTGAAGTTAAACAGAGTAGTTCCTGAAGGCGCAGCAGATATCTATGTGAAGCTTGAATATCAGAACCCAGGTTCATCTGTGAAAGATCGTATTGCACTTGCTATGATTGAAGCAGCGGAAGCAGCAGGCGAGCTAAAAGCGGGGGATACAATTATTGAACCGACTTCCGGTAACACGGGGATTGGTCTTGCGATGGTCGCAGCTGCTAAAGGCTATAAAGCTGTACTCGTTATGCCTGACACAATGAGTCAGGAAAGACGCACATTACTTCGTGCATACGGAGCTGAACTTGTGCTGACACCTGGTGCTGAAGGCATGAAAGGTGCTATCGCTAAAGCGAACGAACTGAAAGAGTCTAAAGGTTACTTCATGCCACAGCAATTCGAGAATATGGCAAATCCAGAAGTGCACAAACGCACGACGGGCCCGGAAATTGTGTCAGCGATGGAAGGACTGTCTATCGATGCCTTTATCAGCGGCGTTGGTACAGGTGGTACTCTGTCAGGTGCAGGTTCAGTGATCAAAGAAAGTCATCCATCTGTTGAAATCGTTGCAGTTGAGCCTGTTGATTCACCGGTTTTAAGCGGCGGTCAGCCTGGCCCTCACAAAATTCAAGGTATCGGTGCAGGATTTGTACCGAAAACACTTGATACAGAGATGTATCAGTCAGTCATTCAAGTGGGAAATGACGAAGCGATGGAGATGAGTAGACGTGTTGCCCGTGAAGAGGGTATTCTTGGCGGTATCTCGTCTGGCGCAGCGATTCATGCAGCGATTAAAAAAGCGCAGGAACTCGGCGCAGGTAAAAATGTTGTAGCGATTCTACCAAGTAATGGGGAACGTTACCTATCTACACCCCTCTATGCTGAATATCATTAATTATTAAATTTCGGACTATCTTATATAAGATAGTCCGCTTTATTTGTTATAATTGATGCATTATGGAGGGTGAGACAATGACTTTAATAATGGGTATATTGAATGTGACACCTGATTCGTTCTCGGATGGCGGTCAATATAACAGTGTGGAAAAAGCAGTGATGCGTGTAGAGGAAATGATAGAAGAAGGCGTGGATATCGTTGACATAGGTGGGATCTCAACGCGCCCCGGCTTTGAAGAGATTTCAGTAGAAGAAGAACTGGACCGCGTTGTAGAAGTGGTTAAGGCCATTCGTCCTTATGATGTCCTGATTTCAGTCGATACTTACAGAAGTGAAGTCGCAGAAGCTGTGCTTAAAGAAGGCGCAGATTTCATCAATGATCAGTGGGCAGGCAAATATGATCCAGCCATCTTTGATGTAGTGGCTCAGTATGATGCAGGTATTTTCCTCATGCATAATGCAGAGCAGATTGTTGAGACAGATGACATTATGGAAGCAATTATTGATGATCTATTGCTGCAGGTCGATCTTGCACTTGATGCAGGTATCAAAGAAGATAATATCTGGCTTGATCCAGGAATTGGATTCGCCAAGACAAGACAGCAGGAAATAGAGACGATGCGCCGTCTTGATGAACTATGCAGCGTGGGTTATAAAGTACTCCTTGCTACGAGCCGCAAACGGATGGTGAAAGATCTTCTGGATGACGGGCTGCCTGCTGATCAGCGCGACGAAGGAACTGCGGCGACAACAGCATGGGGCATTATGCAAGGTGTTGAAGCTGTCCGAGTGCATAACGTGGCAATGAACGAAAAGATTGCGAGAGTGACAGACAGACTGCGAGGTATCTATAATGGATAAAATATTTCTGAGTGGTATGAAATTTTATAGTTATCATGGTGTTTTTGCAGAAGAAAATAAACTCGGTCAGATTTTTATTGTCGATGCTGTTCTTACCCTTGACCTGAAAGAAGCGGGAAAGACAGATGACCTTGAGACTACCATCAATTATGGTGAAGCCTATCAGCTGATCGAAAAAGAGATGGAGACACCCTCTAAACTCCTTGAACATGTTGCTGAAAGAATCGTACGCGCACTTTTCGAGCAGTATGAACGACTTGAAGAAGTAACGATTAAGATTACAAAACAAAATCCTCCGATTGCGGGTCATTATGACGGAGTCGGTATTGAAATCAACCGTGTGAGGTAGTATAATGTCTACTATTTACTTGAGTCTTGGCAGCAATATTGGAGACCGCAGGCAGCAGCTGACTGATGCTGTACGCTTGCTCGGTGAACAAGCGCAGGTCAAAAAAGTATCGTCTGTCTATGAAACTGCGCCGGTTGGTGGAGTCGAACAGGACGATTTTTATAATATTTGTGTTGAACTGGAAAGTGAACAGGCACCAGAAGAGATTCTTGCGATGTGTCAGGCTATCGAGTCACAGCTGAACCGCGTACGAATCGTTCACTGGGGTCCGCGGACAATCGATCTGGATATTCTGATGATTGACGACTATATCATTGAGACAGAAGACCTGAAAGTACCGCATCCTTATATGTTAGAACGGAGCTTTGTGCTCATCCCTCTGGCCGAAATAGCGCCGGAAGCCATTCATCCTAAGGCTAAAAAAATGATTAAAGAACTTGTCCATGAAGATAAAGAAGTAAGGAAAACAGAAGTGAGGCTATAATATGTGGAAAATAGGCGATATAGAAATCAATAATAAAGTCGTACTCGCGCCAATGGCAGGTGTCTGTAATGCAGCATTCCGCCTGACAGTCAAAGAATTCGGTGCAGGTCTTGTCTGCGCTGAGATGGTCAGTGACAAAGCGATTTTATTCAATAACGAGAAGACGATGAAGATGCTCTACATCGATGAGAATGAGCGTCCGTTATCTCTGCAGATATTTGGCGGCGAGAAAGAAACATTAGTTGAAGCGGCGAAATATGTCGATCAGAATACGACGGCGGATATCATTGATATCAATATGGGCTGTCCTGTATCTAAAATCATCAAGTGTGAAGCAGGCGCCCGCTGGTTGCTGGACCCTCCTAAAATCTATGAGATGGTCTCTGCAGTAGTAGAAGCCGTCAATAAACCGGTGACCGTGAAGATGCGAATCGGCTGGGATGATGACCATATCTATGCAGTTGAAAATGCGAAGATGATAGAAAAAGCCGGTGCTGCAGCAATAGCGGTCCATGGCCGTACACGTGTTCAGATGTATGAAGGTCATGCAGACTGGAGTGTCATCAAACAAGTGAAAGAAGCGGTATCAATCCCTGTCATCGGTAATGGGGATGTCACATCACCTGAAAGAGCCAAGCAGATGCTGGAAGAAACAGGAGTAGATGCAGTCATGATCGGGCGAGAGGCACTAGGAAACCCGTGGATGATTTATCGTACTGTCCATTATCTCGAAACAGGTGAACTGAAGCCGGAACCTTCTATTTCAGAGAAGATGGATGTTGCAGTACTACATTTAGACCGTCTGATTCATCTGAAAGGTGAGAAAGTCGCTGTGATGGAGATGCGTAAGCACGCATCATGGTACTTAAAAGGGATTAAAGGCAACGGTAAAGCTCGTAAACTGATTAATGCAGCCGAGACACGCGATGAATTAGTTGATATACTAAGAACATTCGAACAACAAGTGCTAGAAGAAACTAAAGTAGCAGAAGGAGTGTAATAATGACTGAAGAATTAAACGACCAGATGCTGGTGCGTCGCCAGAAAATGCAGGATCTGATGGATTTAGGTATTGATCCATTTGGCCAGAAATTTGAACGAACTGGAAATGCCGTAAGTCTGACTGAAGCATGGGATGCTTTTTCGAAAGAAGAACTCCATGACAAAGAAGAAGAATCAAAAGTCGCGATTGCCGGCCGTATCATGACGAAACGTGGTAAAGGTAAAGCAGGATTTGCGCATATTAAAGACCTTTCAGGCCAGATTCAAATCTATGTCCGTAAAGATGCAGTAGGAGACGAACAGTTCGAGCTGTGGAACAACGCAGATTTAGGTGATATCGTCGGTATTGAAGGTGTGATGTTCAAAACGAATACAGGCGAACTGTCTGTTAAAGCTCAGAACTTCACGATGCTTTCTAAAGCGCTTCGCCCGCTGCCAGATAAATTCCATGGACTGCAGGATGTAGAACAACGCTATCGTCAACGTTATCTTGACTTGATTACAAGTGATGATTCTACTCAGACATTCATTACACGTAGCCGCATCATTCAAGAGATACGTAACTATCTGAATCAGAAAGGCTTTCTCGAAGTTGAGACGCCAATGATGCATGCCATTGCCGGTGGAGCAGCAGCACGTCCTTTCGTGACGCATCACAATGCACTGGATATGACGCTTTATATGCGTATTGCGATTGAACTTCATCTGAAACGCCTGATTGTCGGCGGTCTGGAGAAAGTCTACGAAATCGGCCGTGTCTTCCGTAACGAAGGCGTGTCAACTCGTCATAATCCAGAGTTCACAATGATCGAACTGTACGAAGCGTATGCGGATTATAATGATATCATGGACCTGACAGAAGAACTGATCGCTTACCTTGCAGAAAAAGTAACGGGTTCAACAACTGTGTCTTACGGCGGGGAAGAGATTAATCTCGCACCGAAGTGGCGCAGATGGCATATGGTAGATGCTGTTAAAGAATATACAGGTGTTGACTTCTATGAGGTTAAATCCGATGAAGAAGCGCATCAGCTGGCAAAAGAACATGGTATCGAAGTGAAACCGAACATGAAATATGGTCATATACTCAATGAGTTCTTCGAGCAAAAAGTAGAGGAAGAACTGGTTCAGCCTACCTTTATTTATGGCCATCCGGTAGAAATCTCACCATTAGCAAAACAGAATAAAGAAGACAAACGATTTACAGACCGTTTTGAACTGTTCATTGTACGTCGTGAACATGCGAATGCCTTCACTGAGCTCAATGATCCTGTCGATCAGCGTCAGCGTTTTGAAGCGCAGATGGTCGAGAAAGTAGAAGGTAACGACGAAGCACATGAAATGGATCACGATTTCATTGAAGCGCTTGAATATGGTATGCCGCCTACAGGTGGACTGGGTATTGGTATTGACCGTCTAGTCATGCTTCTTACAGACTCAGCTTCTATTCGTGACGTCCTGCTCTTCCCTTATATGAGACAAAAGTAGTCTTTTTATACTGTCGCAGTAGCGGCAGTATTTTTTTATGAAAAAAATGAGTATAAAGTGTTGACTTTAGTTTTGAAATTATGTAATATAAAAAAGTCGCTTGAGACAGGAAATTAAAGCTTGTAAAGACAAAGTTAACTTTGTTAAGACGGTGTAAAATTTACTGTTGAATTATTAAGAACAAGCGAGTATAATTCATTAAGTACTGAATTTTGCCTGGTGATGATGGCAGAGAGGTCACACCTGTTCCCATACCGAACACAGAAGTTAAGCTCTCTAGCGCCGATGGTAGTTGGACTTACGTTCCGCGAGAGTAGGATGTTGCCGGACAGAATTCATTTGGAGGATTAGCTCAGCTGGGAGAGCATCTGCCTTACAAGCAGAGGGTCGGCGGTTCGATCCCGTCATCCTCCACCATTTTCTATTATGCCGGAATAGCTCAACTGGTAGAGCAACTGACTTGTAATCAGTAGGTTGAGGGTTCAAGTCCTTTTTCCGGCACCATTCATTCTAGAGCCATTAGCTCAGTTGGTAGAGCATTTGACTTTTAATCAAAGGGTCAGAGGTTCGAATCCTCTATGGCTCACCATTAATAATTTTGCGGAAGTAGTTCAGTGGTAGAATACAACCTTGCCAAGGTTGGGGTCGCGGGTTCGAATCCCGTCTTCCGCTCCATTATTCCTTACAATAAATAATTTATATAGATTGCCGGGGTGGCGGAACTGGCAGACGCACAGGACTTAAAATCCTGCGGTAAGTGATTACCGTACCGGTTCGATTCCGGTCCTCGGCACCATTTAATTTCATCTAGCGCCCGTAGCTCAATTGGATAGAGCGTTTGACTACGGATCAAAAGGTTAGGGGTTCGACTCCTCTCGGGCGCGCCATTTATAGCTACGGGAAGTAGCTCAGCTTGGTAGAGCACTTGGTTTGGGACCAAGGGGTCGCAGGTTCGAATCCTGTCTTCCCGACTTACTAAATATATGGGGGCTTAGCTCAGCTGGGAGAGCGCCTGCTTTGCACGCAGGAGGTCAGCGGTTCGATCCCGCTAGTCTCCACCATTTATTTAAATGAACATTGAAAACTGAATGACAATATGTCAACGTTAATTCCAATAATTTGAGTACTAACAGTACTTTCAAGAGTGATTGGCTCAACCAATCAAAGAGCTTTATCAAACACTTTTATGGAGAGTTTGATCCTGGCTCAGGATGAACGCTGGCGGCGTGCCTAATACATGCAAGTCGAGCGGACAGACGAGGTGCTTGCACCTCTGAAGTCAGCGGCGGACGGGTGAGTAACACGTGGGTAACCTACCTGTAAGACTGGGATAACTTCGGGAAACCGGAGCTAATACCGGATAATATTTTCCACCTCATGGTGGAATAGTGAAAGACGGTTTCGGCTGTCACTTACAGATGGACCCGCGGCGCATTAGCTAGTTGGTGAGGTAACGGCTCACCAAGGCGACGATGCGTAGCCGACCTGAGAGGGTGATCGGCCACACTGGGACTGAGACACGGCCCAGACTCCTACGGGAGGCAGCAGTAGGGAATCTTCCGCAATGGACGAAAGTCTGACGGAGCAACGCCGCGTGAGTGAAGAAGGTTTTCGGATCGTAAAACTCTGTTGTAAGGGAAGAACAAGTACGTTAGTAACTGAACGTACCTTGACGGTACCTTACCAGAAAGCCACGGCTAACTACGTGCCAGCAGCCGCGGTAATACGTAGGTGGCAAGCGTTATCCGGAATTATTGGGCGTAAAGCGCGCGTAGGCGGTTTCTTAAGTCTGATGTGAAAGCCCCCGGCTCAACCGGGGAGGGTCATTGGAAACTGGGAGACTTGAGTGCAGAAGAGGAGAGTGGAATTCCATGTGTAGCGGTGAAATGCGCAGAGATATGGAGGAACACCAGTGGCGAAGGCGGCTCTCTGGTCTGTAACTGACGCTGAGGTGCGAAAGCGTGGGGATCAAACAGGATTAGATACCCTGGTAGTCCACGCCGTAAACGATGAGTGCTAAGTGTTGGGGGGTTTCCGCCCCTCAGTGCTGCAGCTAACGCATTAAGCACTCCGCCTGGGGAGTACGGTCGCAAGACTGAAACTCAAAGGAATTGACGGGGACCCGCACAAGCGGTGGAGCATGTGGTTTAATTCGAAGCAACGCGAAGAACCTTACCAAATCTTGACATCCTCTGACAACTCTGGAGACAGAGCGTTCCCCTTCGGGGGACAGAGTGACAGGTGGTGCATGGTTGTCGTCAGCTCGTGTCGTGAGATGTTGGGTTAAGTCCCGCAACGAGCGCAACCCTTATCTTTAGTTGCCATCATTCAGTTGGGCACTCTAGAGAGACTGCCGGTGACAAACCGGAGGAAGGTGGGGATGACGTCAAATCATCATGCCCCTTATGATTTGGGCTACACACGTGCTACAATGGATGGTACAAAGGGCAGCGAAACCGCGAGGTCAAGCAAATCCCATAAAACCATTCTCAGTTCGGATTGTAGTCTGCAACTCGACTACATGAAGCTGGAATCGCTAGTAATCGTAGATCAGCATGCTACGGTGAATACGTTCCCGGGTCTTGTACACACCGCCCGTCACACCACGAGAGTTTGTAACACCCGAAGCCGGTGGAGTAACCTTTTAGGAGCTAGCCGTCGAAGGTGGGACAGATGATTGGGGTGAAGTCGTAACAAGGTAGCCGTATCGGAAGGTGCGGCTGGATCACCTCCTTTCTAAGGATAATACGGAAAAGGAATCTTAATTCCTTCGGAATAACGTCTGACATATTGTATTCAGTTTTGAATGTTCATTCATTCAAATGGGCCTATAGCTCAGCTGGTTAGAGCGCACGCCTGATAAGCGTGAGGTCGATGGTTCGAGTCCATTTAGGCCCACCATTTTTAAAAATTGTACTTTGAAAACTAGATAAAGAAGAAGAAAAAAGATTTTACCAAGCAAAACCGAGTGAGTTCATTTATTGAATTCTCAAAAAATCGCGCGTCTGTATTCATACAGACATCACATTATTAATAACAGATTAAGTTATTAAGGGCGCACGGTGGATGCCTTGGCACTAGAAGCCGAAGAAGGACGTTACTAACGACGATATGCTCTGGGGAGCTGTAAGTAAGCACTGATCCAGAGATTTCCGAATGGGGAAACCCAGCATGAGTTATGTCATGTTATCCATATGTGAATACATAGCATATGAGAAGGCACACCCGGAGAACTGAAACATCTAAGTACCCGGAGGAAGAGAAAGAAAACTCGATTCCCTGAGTAGCGGCGAGCGAAACGGGAAGAGCCCAAACCAGGATGCTTGCATCCTGGGGTTGTAGGACACTCAGCACGGAGTTACAAAGGAACGATTTAGACGAATGACTTTGGAAAAGTCAACCATAGAAGGTAAAGGTCCTGTAGTCGAAAAGTCGTCCCCTCCTGAGTGGATCCTGAGTACGGCGGAACACGTGGAATTCCGTCGGAATCCGGGAGGACCATCTCCCAAGGCTAAATACTCTCTAGTGACCGATAGTGAACCAGTACCGTGAGGGAAAGGTGAAAAGCACCCCGGAAGGGGAGTGAAATAGAACCTGAAACCGTGTGCTTACAAGTAGTCAGAGCCCGTTAATGGGTGATGGCGTGCCTTTTGTAGAATGATCCGGCGAGTTACGTTTTGATGCAAGGTTAAGCAGTGGATGCGGAGCCGCAGCGAAAGCGAGTCTGAACAGGGCGAATGAGTATCAGGACGTAGACCCGAAACCAGGTGATCTACCCATGTCCAGGTTGAAGTTCAGGTAACACTGAATGGAGGACCGAACCGACTTACGTTGAAAAGTGAGCGGATGAGGTGTGGGTAGCGGAGAAATTCCAATCGAACCTGGAGATAGCTGGTTCTCTCCGAAATAGCTTTAGGGCTAGCCTCGCATGATGATTACTGGAGGTAGAGCACTGTTTGGACTAGGGGCCCCCCTCGGGTTACCGAATTCAGACAAACTCCGAATGCCAGATAATTTAATGCGGGAGTCAGACTGCGGGTGATAAGGTCCGTAGTCGAGAGGGAAACAGCCCAGACCACCAGCTAAGGTCCCAAAATATATGTTAAGTGGAAAAGGATGTGGCGTTGCCCAGACAACTAGGATGTTGGCTTAGAAGCAGCCATCATTTAAAGAGTGCGTAATAGCTCACTAGTCGAGTGACGCTGCGCCGAAAATGTACCGGGGCTAAACATATTACCGAAGCTGTGGATTGTCCGTAGGACAATGGTAGGAGAGCGTTCCAAGGGCGTCGAAGCATGACCGTAAGGACATGTGGAGCGCTTGGAAGTGAGAATGCCGGAGTGAGTAGCGAAAGACGGGTGAGAATCCCGTCCACCGATTGACTAAGGTTTCCAGAGGAAGGCTCGTCCGCTCTGGGTTAGTCGGGACCTAAGCCGAGGCCGACAGGCGTAGGCGATGGATAACAGGTAGATATTCCTGTACCACCTGAGATTGTTTGAACGATGGGGGGACGCAGAAGGATAGGCGATCGTACTGTTGGTTATGTACGTCCAAGCATTGAGACTGAGTGTCAGGCAAATCCGGCACTCGTAAGGTCAGGATGTGATGGGGAGCGAAATTAAGTAGCGAAGTCGTTGATTTCACACTGCCAAGAAAAGCCTCTAGTTAGATATCAGGTGCCCGTACCGCAAACCGACACAGGTAGTCAAGATGAGAATTCTAAGGTGAGCGAGCGAACTCTCGTTAAGGAACTCGGCAAAATGACCCCGTAACTTCGGGAGAAGGGGTGCTTTTTAGGGTGCAAGCCCTGAAGAGCCGCAGTGAATAGGCCCAAGCGACTGTTTATCAAAAACACAGGTCTCTGCAAAACCGTAAGGTGACGTATAGGGGCTGACGCCTGCCCGGTGCTGGAAGGTTAAAAGGAGTGGTTAGCATTAGCGAAGCTACGAATTGAAGCCCCAGTAAACGGCGGCCGTAACTATAACGGTCCTAAGGTAGCGAAATTCCTTGTCGGGTAAGTTCCGACCCGCACGAAAGGCGTAACGATTTGGGCACTGTCTCAACGAGAGACTCGGTGAAATCATAGTACCTGTGAAGATGCAGGTTACCCGCGACAGGACGGAAAGACCCCGTGGAGCTTTACTGCAGCCTGATATTGAAATTCGGCACAGCTTGTACAGGATAGGTAGGAGCCTTTGAAGCGTGAGCGTCAGCTTACGTGGAGGCGCTGGTGGGATACTACCCTGGCTGTGTTGACTTTCTAACCCGCGCCACTTATCGTGGCGGGAGACAGTGTCAGGCGGGCAGTTTGACTGGGGCGGTCGCCTCCTAAAGAGTAACGGAGGCGCTCAAAGGTTCCCTCAGAATGGTTGGAAATCATTCGCAGAGTGTAAAGGCACAAGGGAGCTTGACTGCGAGACCTACAAGTCGAGCAGGGTCGAAAGACGGACTTAGTGATCCGGTGGTTCCGCATGGAAGGGCCATCGCTCAACGGATAAAAGCTACCCCGGGGATAACAGGCTTATCTCCCCCAAGAGTTCACATCGACGGGGAGGTTTGGCACCTCGATGTCGGCTCATCGCATCCTGGGGCTGTAGTCGGTCCCAAGGGTTGGGCTGTTCGCCCATTAAAGCGGTACGCGAGCTGGGTTCAGAACGTCGTGAGACAGTTCGGTCCCTATCCGTCGTGGGCGTAGGAAATTTGAGAGGAGCTGTCCTTAGTACGAGAGGACCGGGATGGACATACCTCTGGTGTACCAGTTGTCGCGCCAGCGGCATAGCTGGGTAGCTATGTATGGACGGGATAAGTGCTGAAAGCATCTAAGCATGAAGCCCCCCTCAAGATGAGATTTCCCAACTTCGGTTATAAGATCCCTCAAAGATGATGAGGTCAATAGGTTCGAGGTGGAAGCACAGTAATGTGTGGAGCTGACGAATACTAATCGATCGAAGACTTAATCAAATATCAGATTTTTTAGCTCGGTGAGCTTGTGAATCAATTTCTTCTTACTTATCTAGTTTTGAGAGTATAATATTCTCACCCTGTCTGGTGATGATGGCAGAGAGGTCACACCTGTTCCCATACCGAACACAGAAGTTAAGCTCTCTAGCGCCGATGGTAGTTGGACTTACGTTCCGCAAGAGTAGGACGTTGCCGGGCAAATAGAAAGAGACCTGTCAGGTCTCTTTTTTTTGTATTAATTTATTCATTAAATTCTCTATATCATTTCTGATTGAACCATCTTTTAGCCCTCCGTATCCTAAAATAAGCTGCTGTTTATATATCTTCTGATTGTGTTCAGCATAGTCACTGATTAAACTTACTTCGACATCCTCCGGTTTTATAAGTGGATAGTTGAAAGTGATGACACAGTGCATACCTGCTTGTTCCCCGCTGATTGCTATTTCCTGCTGAAAAGGTTTAAGTGCTTCTAATACCGCATCCAGTTTTTTCTTATAAGCTTTTCTTGTTCTGTTGATGTTACGTTCAAATTCTCCTGACTGCATGAAACGCGTGATGATATATTGAATGTGTCTAGGCACAGTCATATTGGGTTTATGCTTTAGCTCATGATATTTTTTGAGTAGTGGTTCTGGTAGTACGATATAAGCAACACGAATACTGGGGTATATTGATTTTGAAAATGTACTCATATAGATGACTTTCTGATGCGTATCGAGTCCTTGTAGAGCTTTTAGAGGTTGCCCTCTATATCTAAATTCACTGTCATAATCATCTTCTATAATATATCTATCTTGCTTCATAGCCCATTTTAATAATTCTGTTCTTCGCCTTGCTGACAGAACGGCTCCTGTTGGAAACTGATGACTGGGTGTTACATGAACAATATCAGCTGTTTGATGAAGGGCGTCGACGACTATGCCTTCTGCATCTACTTCAACGGGCAGATATGTTTTATTCTCGTACTTAAGTACTTTTCGGATAAGAGGATAACCAGGATCTTCGACTTGATAGGCTGCCTCGGGTAGTATGCGTGTCACAAGGGTAAACAATTGTTCAGTTGAACTGCCGATAATAATCTGTTCGTTGCGACAATTGACGCCTCTTGAATGATAGAGATAACGGCGGATTTGCTCTCTTAAGGCGTATTCACCTTGAGGATGTCCTCGGTCTAAAAGTTCGTCCATTTCAATTTCAAAAGCTTCTTTAGCATACTTTCTGAAAAGGTGATGAGGAAAACCGGAATGATGGCTGTCTTCGATTTTAAATGAAGGCCTGTCCCTCTTCTTTTCGGGTTGTCTATCTTCTATTCTGTTTTCTGGTGCGCTGTTCAGCGTTGCTATCGTTTCTACAAAATAACCCACTTGCGGTTTTGAATAAATAAATCCTTCATCAAGCAGCTGCTGATAGGCAATCTCTATTGTCGTACCACTTAAGTTCAGATGCTGACTTAACTTACGCTTAGAGGGAAGCTTTTCATTCTGTATCAGCTTGCCTGACAGAATATCCTGTTTAATAAACTGATAAAGCTGCTGATAAAGAAAAGTGTCTTCTGTAAACTTATATGTAAGCATTTCCATATGGTAAACTGACCCCTTAATTTTTATTAAAACTGATACTTTTATAATATCAGTTTATTCGCTACATTAGTAGGTGAAATGAAATTGAAGGAGTGTATCAAATGTCTAAAATTTTAGGTTCAGATAAAGTAAAACGTGGTATGGCAGAAATGCAAAAAGGCGGCGTCATCATGGACGTTGTCAACGCGGAGCAGGCTAAACTGGCTGAAGCTGCTGGTGCGGTAGCAGTTATGGCTTTAGAACGTGTACCAAGTGATATCCGTAAAGCAGGCGGCGTTGCACGTATGGCGGATCCTCGTATCGTTGAAGAAGTAATGAACGCTGTTTCTATTCCTGTTATGGCTAAAGGCCGTATCGGACATATTACAGAAGCTCGTGTATTAGAAGCGATGGGTGTGGATTACATCGATGAATCAGAAGTTCTGACACCTGCTGATGAAGAGTTTCATTTAAAGAAAGATGAGTTTACTGTTCCATTCGTATGCGGTTGCCGTGACTTAGGTGAAGCTGCACGTCGTATCGGTGAAGGCGCTGCTATGCTTCGTACTAAAGGTGAGCCGGGTACAGGTAATATTGTAGAAGCTGTCCGTCACTTACGTAAAGTGAATGCACAAGTCCGTAAATTATCAGTGATGAACGATGATGAGATCATGACGGAAGCTAAATTACTGGGTGCACCTTACGAAGTCTTAAAAGAAATCAAAACGCTCGGCAAGTTACCGGTTGTCAACTTTGCTGCAGGCGGTGTTGCAACACCAGCTGATGCTGCACTGATGATGGAACTGGGTGCTGACGGTGTCTTCGTTGGTTCTGGTATCTTTAAATCTGAATCACCTGAAAAATTTGCTAAAGCGATTGTACAGGCGACTACACACTACCAGGACTATAAACTGATCGGTGAATTGTCTAAGGAGCTTGGCGCAGCGATGAAAGGTTTAGATATCAATTCTCTTTCTCTTGAAGAAAGAATGCAGGAACGTGGCTGGTAAGATGAAGATTGGTGTACTCGCGCTGCAGGGTGCCGTTCGCGAGCACCTGAAGCATATCGAACTGAATGGACATGAAGGTATTCCGGTTAAACACGTCGACCAGCTGGAAGACATTGATGGTCTTGTACTACCAGGCGGAGAATCGACAACGATGCGCCGGTTAATGGATTTATATGGTTTCACTGAAGCGCTGCGCAAAAGTGAACTGCCGATGTATGGCACCTGTGCAGGCCTTATCCTTCTCGCTGACGAAATAGAAGGCTACGATGAAGGCCATCTGAAGAAAATGGATATTAAGGTACGCCGTAATTCATTTGGACGTCAAGTTGACAGTTTTGAAGCAGATCTTGATGTAAAAGGCATTGAAGAACAGGTCAATGCGGTTTTCATTCGTGCGCCGCACATCGTCTCAGTAGATGATGATGTAGAAGTTTTAAGTGAAGTAGAAGATAAGATGGTAGCGGTAAGACAGGATAAATACTTAGGTATTTCGTTTCATCCGGAACTGACAGAAGATATTAAGATCATGAAGTATTTCATCGAAGAGATGGTTGCTAAAAACAAATAGAAGTCACCGGCCTATGCCGGTGACTTTTTTGTAAACAGCTAGCAGGATTTTTAGTCTGAAGGATGCTATAATGTGTCATTATATTTAAAGGAGTTTTGTATCATGAGTCTGTCACTCACAGAAGCTATCACAACTAGAAAATCGGTTAAAGAATTCGATCCAGACGTTAAGATTCCGCGCGAAGAAATGCTTGAAATGATTAAACTTGCTGCTGAAGCACCGTCGTCAGTTAACTTGCAGCCCTGGCGCTTCGTCGTTGTCGAGTCTGATGAAGCTAAAGAAAGTATTAAGGATCTGGTCCGTTTTAATACGCGTCAGTTAGAAACAAGTGCTGCATTTGTCCTGGTGCTGTCTGACAATGAGCATGTCCATGATATTGAAAAAGTATATGGTAAGAGTGTAGAACTGGGATACATGCCACAGGAAGTGATGACGACAAACGTTGCCGCACTAAAAGGTGCATTATCTCAGGCACCTGAGAGTTATATCAAAGTGCAAGGTATGATGGATGCGAATTTAGCAGCGATGCAGCTGATGCTGATTGCAAAAGATCATGGCTATGATACGAATCCGATCGGTGGTTTTGAACGTGATGAAGTGATGGAGGCTTTGAGTATCAATAAAGAGCGCTACGTGCCTGTCATGTTCATTGCAATGGGGAAAGGTGTGAAAGCACCTCATGACAGCAGCCGTCATGAAATAGAGGAGATTGTCTCCTTTAATGGTGGCGACGCTGAAGGTATCATTGGACAATAAAAGCTCAAGGAGGGAATTCCCGGACTGACCCCAGGATAAGACATTAGCAGGCTTATCACAGGATGAATTGGTAGAAGTCATGAAGCAGCACAGCATTGCTATTCATACAGATATCGTTGAAACAAATTCAGCTGAACTGAATGAGGTACTGGCGCATGTTATTGACACATATGGTGGCGGAGAAGTCATCGCCTGGAATGATCCACGTTTTGATGAGCTGAACATTGATTTAAAAAGATATGATACTTTTATCTGGGATGAGGACAAAGGTGCAGAAAATATCGAAGTCGCAGAACGTGCGAACATCGGTATTACTTTCAGTGATGTGACGCTTGCTGAAAGTGCCACAGTCGTCCTATACGCAGATAAAGGAAAAGGACGCAGTGTCAGCCTGCTACCGGCTACATATGTCGCCATTATTCCGAAGTCAACGATTGTGCCGCGATTTACGCAGGCAGCCGAGCAGATCAATCTAAGAAATAATGATTCGGATTTTCCGACATGTATCAACCTGATCACTGGTCCATCCAACTCAGCAGATATTGAGATGAAACTGGTTGTGGGTGTACATGGTCCAATCAAAGCGACTTATATTATCGTTGAAGACTATTAAAAAAGCTTCGAAATCAATTGATTTCGAAGCTTTTTTTATTATAAGAAGAATCCTGCAATAGTCGCAGAGATGAATGATACAAGTGTCGCACCGTAAAGTAATTTCAGACCAAATCTTGCAACGACGTCACCTTGTTTGTCATTCAATGATTTAATTGCACCGGCAATAATACCGATAGATGAGAAGTTAGCGAATGAAACTAAGAATACTGACACGATACCAATCGCACGTTCAGATAATTCACCTGTATTTTTATCGACGATATTCTGTACATCAAGCATAGCGACGAATTCGTTCGATACTAGTTTAGTTGCCATGATCGAACCTGCGCGAACTGCATCGCCCCAAGGAATACCTGTTAAGAAGGCAAGTGGTGCAAAGACATAACCCAGTAATGTCTGGAAGTTGAATTCACCTGGCGTCACCGCATCGACGATTCCGTTTAACATGGCAATTAAAGCGATATAACCAATCAGCATTGCACCGACGATGATGGCTACTTTGAAACCGTCTAAGATGTATTCACCTAACATTTCGAAGAATGACTGTTTATGTTCATTTTCAGTCATGATAACACTGTTCTCTTCTTCATCTGAAACACGATAAGGATTGATGATAGAAGCGATAATAAAACCACCAAATAAATTTAAGACAATCGCTGTTACCACATATTCTGGTTTAATCATTGTGAAGTAGGCACCGACAATTGAAAGTGATACAGTCGACATCGCTGAAGCTGTTAAAGTATATAAACGGTGTTTAGGAATATAAGGAAGCTGTTTCTTTAATGAAATGAATACTTCAGATTGTCCTAGAATAGCTGAAGCGACAGCATTGTATGATTCCAGTTTACCCATGCCGTTGATTTTAGAAATCGCAAGACCTAAGTATTTAATAATGAAAGGTAAAATTCTTAAATACTGAAGAATACCGATTAAAGCAGAGATAAAAGTAATGGGAAGTAAGACTTGAGTAAAGAAGTTATTCATGGCCTCGCCTTTTTCATTCAGGTTGACCATGTTAGGAAAAACAAAGTTGACCCCTTCAGCAGCGTATCCTAATAAGAAACCAAATCCAGTTGCAAGCTTATCTACGAGCCAGACTCCTCCAGGTGTCTTGAGCAATAAGAATGCCAGGAGAAACTGGATCACTAGCATAATACCAATATATTGCCATCTCACATTTTTCTTATCTGAACTGATTGCCCATGCGAGTAATAGGAAGATGACGATACCAATTACGCCAATAATATAATTCATTTTTTTCCTCTCTTTCCTATATAGATTAAAACATCATTAAATATCATACTATATTTTTTATGAAAGCGGTACCTCTTTCGGAGGTGAGAGACAAATTGTTTGCACTCATTCTGCATTGTCCCTATAATAAAGTCAAAGATGGTCAAAAAGAGGTGAAATCATGAAAAATATGTCTGACATTATCGAACAATATTTGAAGCAGTTACTTGAACAGAGCGGGGATGCCGTGGAAATTAAACGTTCAAAGATTGCTGAGAAATTTGATTGTGTACCGTCGCAATTAAATTATGTCATCAAGACCCGCTTCACAAGTGAACATGGTTATGAGATTGAGAGTAAGCGTGGTGGGGGCGGTTATATCCGTATTACGAAGATTGAATCCAATAATCAGGGCGCCTTTATTGATCACTTGAGTGCAATGACAGGACAGCATGTCAGTCAGCAGAAGGCAGAGCATATCATTGACGCTTTGTCACAGAATGACTTGATTTCAGACCGTGAGAAGCGTCTGCTTCTTGCGACGATTCATCGCGATACATTATATGTAGATGTACCGTATAGAGATTATATCAGAGCGAATATTCTGCAGAGTGTCCTGACAGTTGTTCGCTACCATTAGTGAGGTGCAGCATGAACTATAATGATGAAGAGTTTACAATTAACCAGCTTCTGAAACATCTGCTTAGAGAAGAGCAATCAGAACCCGTATGTCCGAACTGTGGCCTGGCGCTTAATGAAGCGCTGCATATCGGTAAGTTCGGCTGTCATACCTGCTATTCAGCATTCAGTGACTATGTGCCGCAGATTGTCGAACGCGTGCAGGCTGGCAACCAGAAACATACCGGACAAGCACCTCTTAAGTCGGCAGAAAAAATTAAGCTGAAGAAACAGATAGAAGCGCTCGAGGCTAAACTCGAAGGATTGGTCGCTGAACAGGCTTTTGAAGAAGCGGTGACTGTGCGCGATGAAATTAAGGCACTCAGAGAAAGGGAGGATTCCGATGCTGGATAAACATTTAAATATGCAGCTTGGAGACTGGATGCAGCAGGAAGACCAGCCTATTATCCTGAGCTCCAGAATTAGACTCGCCCGTAACCTTGAGAATTTTGTGCATCCGCTCATGTATGATGATCAGACAGGTGAGCAGGTGCTGAACGAAGTATCTGCTGTCCTGGCGCCGCAGTTCGATGAAGTGAGACTTGCTGACCTTGATGTCAATGCCAGACAGATGCTGGTCATCAAGCATCTCGTGAGTAAGGAACTGCTAAATCAGCCTTATGGGGCCGTCTTCCTCAATGAAGATGAATCCGTCAGCATTATGATTAACGAAGAAGATCATATTCGTATTCAAGTACTGGGTCGTGACTTATCTCTTGATCAGCTTTATCTGAAAGCCGAAGAAATTGATCAGCAGATAGATGAGAAGATGACGTTATCTTTTGATGAAACGCTCGGTTATTTAACGACCTGCCCGACCAATATCGGTACGGGTCTTAGAGCGAGTGTCATGCTTCATCTGCCGGGACTTTCTATTATGAAGCGCATGACGCGTATTGCGCAGGCAATCAATCGCTTCGGTTACACAATTCGCGGCATATATGGTGAAGGCAGTCAGGGTCTTGGACATGTCTACCAGGTATCCAATCAGCTGACACTCGGTAAGAGCGAGGAAGCAATTATCAGTGACCTGAAGCAGATTGTGGAACAGATTATCGGTGAGGAAGAAGCGATGCGTCAACGGCTGTTTGATTATGATTATATCGAAACATCTGACCGCATCAACCGCAGTCTTGGTATTTTAAAATATGCACGTCTGATCAGTGCAGAAGAAGCAAGTCTGAGACTAAGTGAAGTGAAAATGGGTATAGATATGGGAATCATTCCCACACAGCCTTTTCGATTTAATGAACTGATGATGGCGATCCAGCCCCCTTTTCTGAATACAATCAATGAAGCACTTGAAATAGATGAAAAAAGAGCCAAGATGCTTAGAGAGCATCTTTAAAAGGAGGAAACATAATGTTTGGTAAATTAACAGAACGCGCACAGCGTGTCCTTGCACATGCGCAGGAAGAAGCGATTCGTCTGCAGCATAATAATATCGGAACTGAGCACTTATTGCTTGGTCTTGTCAAAGAACCTGACGGTATTGCAGCAAAAGTACTGGCAGAGTTTGATATTACAGAAGAAAAAATTATCAATGAAGTAGAACAGCTGATTGGTCACGGTACAGGACTTGGCGGTACGATTCAGTACACACCAAGAGCGAAAAAAGTGATTGAATTATCACTCGATGAAGCTCGTCGCCTGAATCATTCATTTGTCGGTACAGAGCATATCCTGCTTGGTCTGATTCGTGAAAATGAAGGCGTTGCAGCACGTGTTCTTGCTAATCTGGACTTAAATATTACGAAAGCACGCGCTCAAGTCGTGAAGTTGCTTGGCAGCCCGGAAATGAGTGCTAAAAATGCACAGGGTTCAAAATCACAAGGGACACCGACACTTGATGGTCTGGCACGTGACTTAACTGTTATCGCGAAAGAAGGAACGCTTGATCCGGTCATCGGTCGTAGCCAGGAAATTATTCGTGTGATTGAAGTGTTAAGTAGACGTACGAAGAACAATCCTGTTTTAATCGGTGAGCCTGGTGTCGGTAAAACAGCGATTGTTGAAGGGTTAGCGCAGGCAATCGTCAATAACGAAGTACCTGAAACTTTAAAAGGTAAACGTGTCATGAGTTTAGATATGGGTACGGTTGTCGCAGGGACTAAATACCGCGGTGAATTTGAAGAACGTCTGAAAAAAGTGATGGATGAAATCCATCAGGCAGGCAATATCATTCTCTTCATCGACGAATTGCATACACTGATCGGTGCAGGTGGAGCTGAAGGCGCAATTGATGCCTCAAATATTTTAAAACCGGCACTGGCACGTGGTGAACTGCAATGTATCGGTGCGACGACACTTGAAGAATATCGTAAGTATATCGAGAAAGATGCGGCGCTGGAACGTCGCTTCCAGCCAGTCACAGTCAACGAACCGAATATCGAAGATGCGATTGAAATACTGAAAGGACTGCGCGACCGTTACGAAGCACATCACCGTATTAAAATTACTGATGATGCTTTAGTGGCAGCGGTTAAGATGAGTGACCGTTATATCTCTGACCGTTTCCTGCCGGATAAAGCGATTGATTTAATAGATGAGGCGGGTTCTAAAGTACGACTTCGCAACCATACAACACCGCCAAGCCTGAAAGAGATGGAATCAGAGCTCGAACAGATTAAAAAAGAGAAAGATGCTGCTGTTCATTCTCAGGAATTTGAAGAAGCTGCATCCCTTCGTGACAAACAGACAAAACTTGAAAAACAGCTCGACGAAACAAAAAAAGAATGGAAGAAAAGTCAGGGTCAGTCAGAATCAGCTGTTACTGAAGATGACATTGCACAAGTAGTTGCACAGTGGACAGGTATTCCGATTAATAAGATTGCTGAAACGGAATCTAAAAAGCTGCTCAACTTAGAAGAGATTCTGCATAACCGTGTCATCGGTCAGCAGGATGCAGTACAGTCTATTTCTAAAGCGGTACGTCGTGCAAGAGCTGGCTTGAAAGATCCTAAACGCCCAATCGGCAGCTTTATCTTCCTTGGACCAACAGGTGTCGGTAAGACCGAGCTTGCTAAAGCGCTGGCTGAAGCCATGTTCGGCGAAGAAGATGCCATGATCCGAGTCGATATGAGTGAATTTATGGAGAAACATAGCGTTTCAAGATTAGTGGGTTCTCCTCCAGGTTATGTCGGCCATGAAGAAGGCGGTCAGTTAACGGAGAAAGTTCGCCGTAAACCTTACTCAGTGATTTTATTCGATGAAATCGAAAAAGCGCATCCAGATGTCTTCAACATGCTCCTTCAAGTGCTGGATGATGGTCGTCTGACAGACGCACAAGGTCGTACAGTCGATTTCCGTAACACGGTCATTATCATGACGTCTAACGTCGGTGCACAGGAACTGAAAGACAACAAATTTGTTGGCTTCGGTGCAAGTACAACGGGTCCTGATTATGAGACAATCCGTAAAACGATGATGAACGAACTGAAAAATCAGTTCCGTCCAGAGTTCTTAAACCGTGTAGACGATATCATTGTCTTCCACAAGCTTGAAAAAGAACACTTGAAAGAAATCGTTACATTGATGGTCGGAAGCCTGGCGAAACGTCTGGAAGAACAGGATATTCATATCACTTTAACAGATGCAGCGAAAGAAAAAATTGCAGATGAAGGATATGATCCTGAATACGGTGCTCGTCCGCTCGCACGTGCGATTCAGAAGAATATTGAGGATGAGTTATCCGAAGAACTGCTGAAAGGTCAGACACTGGCAGGACAGGATGTCAAAATTGATTATGTAAACGATAAATTTGATATTCAGACTGTCGCAAGATCAGCTGCAGAATAAGATTAAACCCCTGAAGTATATGCTTCAGGGGTTTAATTGTATTACGCATAAAAAGAGTTTAGAATGGAAAGATAAACATACAGGAGGAACTTCATTGGCAAAAACAAAAGTAACATTTGAATGTATGGCTTGTGGCTATCAGTCACCCAAATGGATGGGTAAGTGTCCGAACTGTGGTGCCTGGAATCAGATGGAAGAAGTCATTGAACATAAAGCCAAAGGGCCGAAGACGGCTATTACAGACACTTCTGCTAATCAGAAAGTAGAAAAGCTGAAAGATGTCACAAAAGAAACAACACCAAGATCGACGACCTATATTAAAGAATTTGACCGTGTTCTGGGTGGGGGAATCGTTCCTGGTTCACTGATTTTAATCGGTGGGGACCCGGGTATCGGTAAATCAACGCTCCTGCTGCAAGTCTGTGCGCTACTATCACAGCATGACAACGTGCTCTATATTTCTGGGGAGGAATCTGTCCGCCAGACCAAACTGCGTGCTGACCGACTTAGTGAAGACGCAGGAGAACTCAGTGTCTATGCTGAGACGAATCTGCAGATTATTCATGAGACAGTCAAGAAAATTGAGCCGAAATTTCTGGTTATCGACTCTATCCAGACGATATTCCATCCAGAAGTCACTTCAGCACCGGGTTCTGTATCGCAAGTCCGTGAATGTACACAGGAGCTGCTTCGCATGGCTAAGTCCATGAACATCGCGACATTCATTGTCGGTCACGTGACGAAAGAAGGTCAGATTGCCGGACCGCGTCTACTCGAACATATGGTGGATACCGTTCTTTATTTCGAAGGCGATACACATCATAGTTACCGCATACTGCGCGCTGTAAAAAACAGGTTCGGTTCAACGAATGAAATGGGTATATTCGAGATGCGTCAAGCCGGTCTGAAAGAAGTACTTAACCCGTCTGAAATGTTCCTGGAAGAACGGACAAAAAATGTGGCCGGTTCTACTATTGTCGCGACGATGGAAGGCACAAGACCTCTACTTGTAGAAGTACAGGCACTTGTGACACCGACGTCATTCCATAATCCGCGCCGTACATCTACAGGCATCGATCAGAACCGTCTCAGTCTATTAATGGCTGTCCTGGAGAAGAAGCAGGGACTCCTGCTGCAGCAACAGGATGCCTATATTAAAGTGGCAGGCGGGGTCAAACTGGATGAGCCGGCTGTCGATTTAAGCGTGGTCATCAGTATTGCTTCCAGCTTCAGCGACAAAGCAACGCGCGGCGATGACTGCTATATCGGTGAAGTAGGGCTGACAGGAGAAGTGAGACGGGTTGCACGTATAGAGCAACGTGTCCAGGAGGCAGCTAAACTTGGTTTTAAACGTGTGATTATCCCCAAAAATAATATCGGTGGCTGGGATTTTCCGCCAAACATCGAAATTTTGGGTATTACTAATATTGCGGAAGCAATTAGAATTGCTTTTAACTAAAGGGAGGTGAACATATGTTAAAACGTTTAATGACACTTGTTTTTATTGTTATTGGTGCTTCACTCGGTATTTTTATGGTGCCGGAAATTACGCGTATCTTTGATCTTAAACTGCATCCCATACTGATGAACACCTATGTTGATGGCCTTTTAGGTATCATTGTCTTCATGTTATTATTTTACTGGCTTATTGATAAAGTCGTGGCGCTGATTGAGAAAAGTGAAGGTTTACTTCTCAAAAGAAACTTGATGGAGATCATCTTTGCGACACTAGGAATGATGATCGGTCTGGCTATTGCCTCTATGATCAGTCTTATTCTTGTTTCGATCGGTTTTTCGCTTCTGCGTAATACGATCCCCATTATTCTGGCAGTTATTCTCGGTTATCTGGGCTTTCAGGTAGGGCTCAAGAAGCGTGAGGAGATTCAGAACATGCTGCCTGAACGATTACAGGGACAGAAACGAAAAGTAAACGATAGTTCTAAACTGCTGGATACATCGGCGATTATCGACGGGCGTATTTTAGAAATTGTGAAATGCGGTTTCCTGGATGGCACGATTATTGTGCCGCAAGGTGTTCTTGATGAATTGCAACTGATCGCAGACTCTACAGACGGCCTCAAACGTGATAAAGGGCAAAGAGGACTGGATATTCTCGAGGCGCTGCGTCAATCTGACCATCCGGTTAAGATTGTTCCAGGACATAAGGAGATTCGTGAAGTTGATCAGCTGTTAGTGAAGATGGCAGCGGAGTCGAAAGCGAGCGTCATTACAACAGATTACAACTTAAATAAAGTCTGCCGTGTACAAGGGATTAAAGTGCTGAACGTCAATGATCTTTCTGAAGCAATCAAACCAGTCGTCCAGCAAGGCGATCGATTTAAACTGCTGATTACTAAGACTGGGAAAGAAGAAAATCAAGGTGTCGGTTATCTTGAAGATGGCACGATGGTTGTCGTCGATCATGCAAAACAGAATATCGGTGAGGAACATCAGGTAGAAGTGCAGTCTATACTTCAGACGGCTTCAGGCAGAATTATTTTCACAAAGAAAGTAGCGGATAAATAATGTATACAGTTATTATTCCTGCAGCAGGACAAGGCAAAAGAATGGGCAGCGATAAAAATAAAGTATTGCTTGAGCTGAAACACCGCCCTGTCATCTTTCATACTGTTTCGCGATTTGAGCAGGATGCAAGTTGTAATGCGATTTATCTGGCAGCGCGTCAGGAAGAACTGACAGAACTGACAGATATTCTTCAAGGATTCACAAAAGTGAAAGGGCTGGTGATCGGCGGCAGTGAAAGGCAGTACAGTATTCATAATGTGCTGAAGACGATTCCACCCTGCGCTGTTGTGATGGTGCATGATGCAGCTCGTCCCTTTGTTTCACATGAAACCTTGACGCAGCTTTATGACGGGGCCCTTGCAAGAAAAGCGGTTATTGCTGCTGTACAGGTTAAAGATACAATCAAAGTCGTCAATGAGCTGGTCATCGATCACACGCTTGATAGAACGACACTCTGGCAGGTACAGACACCTCAGGCCTTCACGTATGATCTGCTTCTGGAAGCCTACAATCAGGCAGAACGTGACGGCTTTCTCGGCACAGATGATGCCTCTCTTGTTGAACGTCTTGGACAGCCAGTTTCTGTTGTCGTCAGCGATTATGACAATATCAAACTCACGACGCCGGAAGATTTATATTTTGCTGAAGCGATCATGAAGAAAAGAGGGATAGAATGTTCAGAATAGGATTTGGTTACGACGTGCATCAACTGGTAGAAGGACGTCGGCTGGTCATCGGAGGGCTCGAAATCCCTCATACGAAAGGGCTACTCGGCCATAGTGACGCAGATGTACTGCTTCATGCGATTACAGACGCGATGCTCGGTGCCGCGGCTCTTGGTGATATCGGCAAACTGTTCCCGGATACAGATATGGCATTTAAAGATGCGGATTCAAAAATCTTACTGACGGAATCATATAGAGCGGTTAAAGAAAAAGGGTACACAATCGGCAATATTGATGCGACGATTGTAGCTGAAAAACCAAAGTTCCGTCCACACATTGATGCAATGCGTCAGGTTATTGCAGAATTACTTGAAACCGATACCGATCAGGTGAATATTAAAGCAACAACGAATGAGAAGATGGGTTACCTGGGCAGAGAAGAAGGAATTGCCGCTCAGGCTGTGGTATTATTGAATCAAACTAATTAAATTGGAGTGACATAAATGGATAAAGTAAGAGTCAGATATGCGCCGTCACCAACCGGCTTTCTGCACATCGGGAATGCTAGAACAGCATTATTCAACTATTTATTTGCGAGACATAACGGCGGTGACTTCATCGTCCGTATAGAAGATACAGATACCGCTCGTAATGTGGAAGGCGGCGAAGAATCACAGCTCCGCTATCTTAAATGGTTAGGGCTTGAATGGGACGAATCAGTTGATAAAGACGGCGGCTACGGTCCTTATCGTCAGTCTGAACGTGCGCATATCTACAATCCTATTGTGGAGCAGTTACTCGCTGAAGATAAAGCATACCGCTGCTATATGACATCTGAAGAATTAGAAGCAGAGCGCGAGGAACAGCAGGCACGCGGCGAGATGCCTCGCTACGGCGGACAGCACGCACATTTAACGAAGGAACAGGAAGAAGCCTTCATTGCTGAAGGACGTGAACCAAGTATCCGTTTCCGTGTGCCACAAGGCAAAACTTATACGTTCAATGACATGGTTAAAGGTGAAGTGTCATTCGAATCTGACGGCATCGGTGACTGGGTCATCGTAAAGAAAGACGGCATTCCGACATATAACTTCGCAGTAGCAATCGATGATCACTTCATGGAGATTTCTCATGTTATTCGCGGTGATGACCACATTTCCAACACGCCTAAACAGATGATGATCTATGAGGCGCTCGGTTATGAAATCCCGACGTTCGGGCACATGACGTTAATCGTCAATGAAGAACGCAAAAAACTATCTAAACGAGACGGCTCTATCATTCAGTTTATCGAGCAGTATCATGATTTAGGTTACCTGCCAGAAGCATTGTTCAATTTCATTGGCTTACTTGGCTGGTCGCCATTCGGTGAAGAAGAGATCTTCTCTAAAGAACAGTTCATTGAAATGTTTGACGAGAACCGTCTGAGCAAATCACCTGCTTTCTTTGATAAAGTGAAACTCGCCTGGATCAATAACCAGTATATGAAAGAAAAAGATCTGGATACAGTCTTCGAAATGACACTGCCTCACATGGAAAAAGCAGAACTTATTTCAGCGAATCCATCAGAAGAAGAGCTGAAGTGGGCTAAAAGTTTAGTGGAACTTTACCAGCAGCAGATGAGCTATGCAGGCGAAATCGTCGAACTGTCTGAACTGTTCTTCAAGGATGAATTACAACTGAGTGACGAAGCGACTGAAGTGGTAAACGGTGAACAAGTACCTGAACTGATGCGTGTCTTAAAAGAGAAGCTGAATGAACTTGAAACGTTTGATGCAACATCGATTAAAGGGGCGATTAAAGCTGTACAGAAAGAAACAGGCATTAAAGGTAAAAACTTATTTATGCCGATTCGTGTAGTGGTCTCTGGACAGACACACGGTCCGGAACTGCCGAACACAATGGAACTGCTGGGTAAAGAGAAAGTACTTGAACGCATCGCACCTTACACAGTATAATAACGATTAGATAGGAAGACAGAGTAAATGATGAATGTCCAGTAGAGAGCGTCTGGCTGGTGAAAAGACGTGGCAGGATTGATTGAATGCACCTTCCGTAACTAACTTCATACTTAAATGAGTGAATGGCTCTGCCATTTGAAGAAGAGTGGAACCGTGTTGATGACAGACACCTCTGACGTTAAATCGTCTGAGGTGTCTTTTTATTTTAAGGGGATGGTGAATCATGTTCGCAAGAATTAAAGAGGATATTGCGATGGTATTTGAACAGGATCCGGCGGCGAGAAGCAGTGTCGAAGTGTTCCTGACTTATTCAGGTCTGCATGCAATCTGGTGGCACTTGGTCGCCCACAAACTTTATAACAGAAAACGCTTCTTCTCTGCCCGAGTCATCAGTCAGATATCCAGATTTATGACAGGTATCGAGATACATCCTGGTGCTAAAATCGGACGCAGACTGTTTATTGACCATGGTATGGGTATTGTAATCGGGGAGACTTGCACCATTGGCGATAATGTGACGATTTATCAAGGCGTCACGCTCGGTGGAACGGGTAAAGAATCAGGCAAACGACATCCCGATATCGGCAATAACGTCTTGATTGCAGCAGGCGCTAAAGTACTTGGGAATATTCAGGTCGGCAATAACGTCAACGTAGGCGCAAACTCTGTCGTGCTGAGAAATGTCCCTGACTACTGTACGGTTGTCGGGATCCCGGGCCATATCGTCAAGCAGCACGGCAAACGTGTAGGTAAGAGCTTTGACCATACAAAATTACCAGATCCATTGTATGAGAAACTAAAAGAACTTGAACGCCATATTGACGGCGTGAAGAATGGAGAGATTATTGATGATTACATTATATAATACGCTGACCCGTAAGAAGGAACCGTTTGTACCACTTGAAGAAGGCAAAGTGAAAATGTATGTCTGCGGACCGACCGTCTACAACTATATCCATATCGGTAATGCACGTCCTGCTATCAGTTTTGATGTAGTCCGTCGTTACTTTGAATATAAAGGTTATGAGGTCAATTATGTCTCAAACTTTACAGATGTGGACGATAAATTAATCAAGGCAGCGAAAGAACTGGGTTCAACGGTTCCTGAAGTCGCTGACCGCTTTATCGAAGCATACTTTGAGGATACACAGGCACTGAACTGCAAGCCTGCAACGGCGCATCCACGAGTGATGGATCATATGGATGACATCATCGTCTTTATCGACACGCTGATTGATAAGGGCTATGCATACGAAAGTGGCGGTGACGTTTACTTCCGTACGAGAAAGTTCGACGGCTACGGTAAACTCAGTCAGCAGTCTATCGATGAGCTGAAAGTCGGCGCGCGTATTCAGCAAGGTGAACTGAAAGATGATGCCCTTGACTTTGCGCTCTGGAAAGCGGCTAAACCAGGTGAAATTAAATGGACAAGTCCATGGGGTGAAGGGCGACCAGGCTGGCATATAGAATGCTCAGTAATGGCACGTAAGATGCTCGGCGATACGATTGATATCCATGCGGGCGGCAGTGACCTCGCATTCCCGCACCATGAGAATGAAATCGCGCAGTCAGAAGCACATAATGATAAAACATTTGCGCGTTACTGGATGCATAACGGTTTCATCAATATCGATAACGAGAAGATGAGTAAATCGCTCGGTAACTTTATTCTAGTACATGACATCATCAAAGAAGTAGACCCGGATGTGCTCAGATTCTTTATGATCAGTGTCCACTACCGTAACCCGATCAACTACAACATGGAGCTTGTGGCGAGCGCGAAAGCAGGTCTTGAACGTATTCAGCATGCTTATCAGGCGTTAAAAGAACGTCAGGCGATGTCTGTTGATATTGCTGATGATCAGACTGTTATTGAAGACATCAATCAGATTCTTGGCCGTTTTGAAGAAGCGATGGACGACGATTTCAATACCGCAAATGCAGTGACAAGCTGGTATGAGCTCGCTAAGCTTGCAAATGTCTATAATCAACGTACGACAACCGATCAGGCCGTGATCAGCCGCTTTATCGAAGTATTCGAGGCAATCAGCGGCGTCCTCGGGGTAACGCTCGATAAAAAAGAAGAACTGCTTGATGCGGATATCGAAGCACTGATCGAAGAACGTCAGACAGCAAGAAAGAATAAAGACTTTGCCCGTGCTGATGAAATCCGTGACTTGCTGAAAGACAAGAACATCATTCTTGAAGATACAGCGCAAGGCGTGAGATTCCGTCGTGGCTAATCAGGCGCATCTATATAATCCGCTCACTTTAGCCTATTTAGGTGATGCTTTGCTTGATCTGCATATCAGAACGCATGTCATCATGAAACTGCAGGCGAAGCCGAACACGTTACATCGTGCATCGACGTTCTATGTCTCAGCGAAGAGTCAGGCACAGACATTCGATGCCCTTGTCGCTGAAGCGTACTTTACGGAAGCGGAGCACGACGTCCTGATGAGAGGACGGAACGCAAAGAGCCATACGAAAGCTAAAAATACAGATGTTCTGACTTATAAGAAGAGTACAGCACTTGAAGCGGTCATCGGCTACCTGAAACTTTCAGGAGAAGACGAACGGCTTCAGGCTCTGCTTGATAAAATAGTTGAACTCTGCGAGGAGAGAGAACCGAAATGAATGAAGATATCATTGTAGGTCGCCATGCGGTCAAAAGTGCAGCGCAGTCTGACCGTGAAATCAATAAAGTATATATTCAGGAAGGCATCAATAAACAGCAGATTAAACCGATTCTGGATATTTTAAAAGAACGTAAAATCATGGTGCAGCAGGTCCCTAAAAATAAACTGGACCAGATGAGTGACGTGCCTCACCAAGGCATCGCAGCACAGATTTCACCATACGAATATACAGAACTCGAGGATTTCCTGGAGACTGTTCAAGGGAAACTATCTACGGTGATGATTCTGGATGGACTGGAAGATCCGCATAATCTGGGTTCTATTATACGAACTGCTGACGCAATCGGTGTTGATGGTGTCATCATTCCGAAGCGCCGTTCTGTCACACTCAATTCTACAGTCGTTAAAGCATCGACGGGTGCAATTGAACATGTACCTGTTATGCGCGTGACGAATCTTGCGCAGACAATTGACAGACTGAAAGAAGCAGGATTCTGGGTCTGCGGTACAGATGCCAAGAAGTCTGTTGACTATCGTCAGATGGATGCGGGGATGCCTCTTGCTATCGTCATAGGCTCTGAAGGCGAAGGGATGAGCCGATTAGTGAAAGATAAATGTGATTTTCTTGTCCATCTACCGATGATCGGACATGTGAACAGCTTAAATGCTTCAGTTGCAGCGAGTCTTCTGATGTATGAAGTTTATAGAAAGCGCACACCGCTTGATTGATGAAAACACATTATACGATCATCGACGGTTATAACGTCATCGGTCAAAGCGAGGAACTGAAGGAAGTGGCAAAGGAATCGCTGGAAGAAGCCCGCAAGACGCTCTTGCTCTGGCTCGTGAACTATAATGCTAGACAGCAGACGAAACTGATGTGTGTCTTTGATGCCTACAATACAAATGGCGTGGAATCAAAGGAGTACTTTCACGGTATTCATGTCATCTACTCAAAGAGAGATGAAACAGCAGACGCTGTCATTGAACGACTCGTCTATGATCTGTATGATAAGCACATCACGCGTATCACTGTCGTAACGAGCGACTTATCCGAACAGCATACGATTTTTGGGTCAGGTGCCCTCAGGATTTCTTCAAGAGAATTTCTCCTTGAATTACAGGAAGAGAAAGTACTGCTGGAACGGGAATTACTAGATATCAACGAAGATAAACCACGCATACGCATCTCTATTGATGAAGAAACAAAAGAGCGCCTTGAAGCATTAAGAAGAGGGTATAAGTAAATATTTTATCTTAATGGTAACAATTGTAAAAGTGTATTCAGCATTGTAGAATAAAAAGAAAAAAGAGGTATTCTGTGGATATTCTACTGCTGTATATTTTTGAAAACCCTGCTGATTATCATGCTGAAAGTGATGAAAGTCTTGTCTCAAAAATCAATACGGGCAGTGAAGCAGCCTTTGAAACATTGACGGCCCGTTTAAAGCCTCTTATTCTACATTGCAGCAGCCGTTATCCGCATCTAGATAAACAGGAAGTCTATCAGGATGCGCTCATTCTGCTGTACCATTCAGCGCTAAAATTTAACGAAGAAAAATGCGGTAGTTTCAGACCCTACTACTTAAAGGTCCTGCACTACCGATTGATTGACTGGGCGAGGAAAAACCGCCAGTATCGTTTATCCATCAGTTTGCAGCAGCCCATCCATGAACAGGTCTCTGAACAGACTCTGGAAGAAACACTTAGTGACTTAAAGCCTTCACCTGAGAGTGATAGTATTTATAAGGAATTATGGTTGCTCATCAATCCGGTTACGCTCGGCTTAAGTCCATTTGAGTATAAGCTGCTAAAACACCTGCTCGACGGACGGGATCTCGTTGAAGTAATGGAGCAGGAAAAGAAGTCAGAACGCGTTGTCAGAAACGCGCATGCAAGACTCAGAAGAAAGGTTCTCTCCCAGTTGATGCGTTGACAATTAATTCTTTAGGTTTTATATTAAATAAGATTAAGGTGAGTTAAAGTGAAAAAAGTAGCGATGAACTGTTCGAGATGCGGCAGCAGAAATTATACGGCGACAAAACAGGATTCAGCAGTAAGGCTGGAACTGAAAAAATACTGTAAGACTTGCGATGCACATACGATGCACAAAGAGTCAATTTAGGAGGCAATATCATGCAGAAAGAAAATTTCTTCCAGGGTGTCATATCAGAGATGAAAAAAACGACTTGGCCGACCGGCAAAGAAGTCGTTCGTGATACAACAATCGTTGTACTTACGGTTTTATTCTTTATTTTATTCTTTTATGCAGTCGATTTAGGTATCACAGAACTAATCAAGTTAATTAATTAAGGAGGCACATCATGTCAGAAGAAAGTAAAAAGCATTGGTATGCGGTTCATACGTATTCCGGGTACGAAAATAAGGTCAAAGATAACTTGGAAAAACGTCTTGAATCCATGAACATGCAGGATCAAATCTTCCGCGTTGTGATTCCTGAAGAAGAAGAAACAACGATTAAAGATGGTAAACGTAAAACATCACTCAAAAAAACATTCCCAGGGTACGTATTAGTAGAACTTGTGATGACAGATGAATCATGGTACGTCGTGCGTAATACACCAGGTGTAACAGGTTTTGTCGGGTCAGCAGGCGCAGGTTCTAAGCCAAACCCATTATTGCCGGAAGAAGCGAAATTTATCCTGAAATCAATGGGTATGGCAGAGAAGACCATTGATGTTGAACTTGAAGTGGGCGAACAGGTCCGTATTACAACAGGTCCATTTACTAATCAGGTAGGCGAAATCAAAGAGATGGATGCTGAAAAATATAAGTTAACGGTTCTTGTTGAATTATTCGGCCGTGAGACACCGGTTGAGGTAGAATTTGATCAAGTTGAAAAATTATAATAAAAAATTAAAATATACACTTGAAAAATAGTTTGAGAAATGATATTATCTTAGGGTCGTGTCTAAACACGATTGTTGAGTGGGAGGGTAAATCTCATACCCTGTGACCACATCACGATACTATAGGAGGTGCACATCGTGGCTAAAAAAGTTATTAAAGTTGTTAAATTACAAATTCCTGCAGGGAAAGCGAATCCAGCACCACCAGTTGGTCCAGCATTAGGTCAAGCGGGTGTGAACATCATGGGATTCTGTAAAGAATTTAACGCACGTACACAAGAACAAGCAGGTTTAATCATTCCAGTTGAAATTTCTGTATTTGAAGATCGTTCATTTACATTTATTACTAAAACTCCACCTGCAGCAGTCTTACTGAAAAAAGCAGCTAAAGTTGAAAAAGGTTCAGGCGAACCTAATAAAAATAAAGTTGCTACAGTAACAGAAGACCAAGTGCGTCAAATTGCTGAAGAAAAAATGGAAGACTTAAACGCAGCAAGCGTTGAAGCAGCAATGCGTATTATCGCTGGTACTGCTCGTAGCATGGGCTTTGAAATTAAATAATTAATTGTTTTAAGAAAAGCAGACGTCTGACGTCTGCTCTTGCGTTATTAATGTGGGAGGAAATTCCGCTAAAACCACTAAAGGAGGAGAAATACAATGGCTAAAAAAGGTAAAAAATATCAAGAAGCCGTACAAAAAGTTGATGCTCAAAACTTCTATTCAGTAGAAGAAGCAATCAAACTTGCAAAAGAAACAAGCACAGTAAACTTCGACGCTTCAGTTGAAGTTGCATTCCGTTTAGGAATCGACACTCGTAAAAATGACCAGCAGATCCGTGGTGCAGTTGTTCTGCCAAACGGTACTGGTAAAACTCAACGTGTCTTAGTATTCGCTAAAGGTGAAAAACTTAAAGAAGCTGAAGCAGCAGGTGCTGACTACGCTGGTGATACTGAGTACATCAACAAAATCAACCAAGGTTGGTTCGATTTCGATGTTATCGTTGCAACACCTGATATGATGGGTGAAGTGGGTAAACTTGGACGTGTCTTAGGACCTAAAGGTTTAATGCCTAACCCTAAAACAGGTACAGTAACAATGGACGTAACAAAAGCGGTTCAGGAAATCAAAGCAGGTAAAGTTGAATACCGTGCTGAAAAAGCAGGTATCGTTCATGCGGCGATCGGTAAAGTATCATTTGATGAAGCTAAGTTAGTTGAAAACTTCAACACACTTAAAGATGTTTTAGCAAAAGCTAAACCAGCATCATCAAAAGGTGTTTACTTCAAAACTGTAGCAGTTTCTACTACTATGGGCCCTGGTATCAAAATTGATCCAGCTGAAATCCGTAACTAATTCATATTGACAAATATCAGATTACACGTTATAGTGTAATCTGTATTTATAACCTAAGACAGCAGGGGCCATGTGCTTAATCATCCTGCCGAGGTGAAAATTGACTTGAATCTTCAAGCACTTTTTACCATGGGTGAAAAGTGCTTTTTTAATTTATTAAAAAAGCACGAAAATCTTAATGGAGGTGTCAGAATGTCTAAAACAGTTGAAATCAAACAACAAAAAGCGGATTTGATCACTGAACAATTTAAAAATTCAGTATCTACAATCATCGTTGACTATCGTGGATTAACAGTTGCTCAAGTAACTGAACTGCGTAAACAACTTCGCGAAGCAGGCATCGAATTCAGAGTATACAAAAATACTTTAGTTCGTCGTGCAGCTGTAGCAGCAGGTGTTGAAGGAATTGAAGAATTCTTAACAGGCCCTAACGCAATCGCATTCTCTAATGAAGAAGTTGTAGCGCCAGCAAAAATTATTGCTGAATTCGCTAAAGAAAACGATAAATTAGAAATCAAAGCCGGCATCATCGAAGGTAAAGTGACTTCTGTTGAAGAAGTTAAAGCAATCGCTTCTTTACCATCAAAAGAAGGTCTTATCTCTATGGTACTTTCAGTATTACAAGCACCAATGAGAAACTTCGCTTATGCTGTTAAAGCAGTAGGTGAACAAAAAGAAACTGGTACAGAAGCAGCAGCTCCTGCAGCTGAAGAAGCACCAGCAACTGAAGAAACAACAGAAACAGAAGCATAAACAAAACTAAAACAAAAAATGGAGGAAATAAATCATGACTAAAGAACAAATCATCGATGCAATCAAAGAAATGTCAGTATTAGAATTAAACGACTTAGTTAAAGCTATTGAAGAAGAATTTGGTGTAACAGCAGCAGCTCCTGTAGCAGCAGCTGGTGCAGCTGGCGGCGCTGCTGAAGCAGAACAAACTGAATTCACAGTTGAATTAGTATCTGCTGGCGCTTCAAAAATTAAAGTTGTTAAAGCTGTTAAAGAAGCAACTGGCCTTGGCTTAAAAGAAGCTAAAGAAGTAGTTGATAACGCTCCTAAAGCAGTTAAAGAAGGCGTTTCTAAAGACGAAGCTGAAGAATTAAAAGCTAAATTAGAAGAAGCTGGCGCAACTGTAGAAGTTAAATAATTACCACTTCCATGAAAAAACCCGTTATGATAATAACGGGTTTTATTTTTATATAAAGGAGTGCAGCATGAGCCATTATTACAGTGAAGAACAGGATGTCGTATCAAACCCTGTCCATTTTACTTATACATATGAAACGCATGAACTGAAACTGAAGACTGACAGCGGGGTATTCTCAAAAGGCAGCATCGATTTCGGATCAAATGTGCTCGTCCGTGCTTTTCTGCAGGAAGACAGACGTTACTCAAAAATTCTGGACGTCGGTTGTGGTTACGGTCCGATTGGTCTCATGATTGCGAGTGTCTACACTGACAGTGCTGTTCATATGGTAGACGTTAACGCACGCGCCCTTAGTCTGGCAGAAGAAAATGCGAGCACGAATCATATCGATAACGTCAACATCTACAAAAGTGATGCACTCAGTCAGGTTGAAGAAACTTTTGATGCTATCCTGACAAACCCGCCCATTCGTGCCGGCAAGGAAGTCGTCAACCAGATTCTTGATCAGAGTTATGAACGGCTGGAAGACGCAGGTGCCCTGTATGTCGTTATTCAGAAAAAGCAGGGCATGCCATCAGCGAAAAAACGGATGGAAGGTTTATTTGGCAATGTAGAAGTCCTGACGAAAGATAAAGGTTATTATATATTAAAGAGTGTAAAAGGTTGACTGGAAAGTTGCCGTCTGTTATAGTAATAGAATGTTAAATTTTAAATTCAATAAGTATGTACTTTTCTAGCTCGTATTAGCAAGATGAAGACAGTCATATATTTCGAAAATGGAGTTAATATGGATTCCGTTTTCTTTTTGTCTTATGAGCTGGTGAGTCATTACAATCTTTGAGGGGTGAATCTGTTGACAGGTCAACTTATCCAGTACGGAAGACATCGTCAGCGTAGAAGTTACGCGCGTATCTCCGAAATTTTAGAATTACCGAACTTAATCGAGATTCAAACGAAATCTTATGAGTGGTTCCTTGAAGAAGGACTTCTTGAAATGTTCCGAGACATTTCTCCAATTGAAGACTTCACAGGCAATCTGTCATTAGAGTTTGTAGACTATAGACTTGGCGAACCTAAATATGACTTAGATGAAGCGAAAAACCGTGATGCGACTTATTCTGCGCCGCTCCGCGTTAAAGTTCGTCTGATCATTAAAGAAACAGGAGAAGTAAAAGAGCAGGAAGTATTCATGGGTGATTTCCCACTGATGACTGATACAGGAACGTTCGTTATCAATGGTGCAGAACGTGTTATCGTATCTCAGCTTGTCCGCTCACCATCTGTTTACTTCAATGATAAAGTAGATAAAAACGGTAAAGTAAGTTTCGGTGCAACTGTCATTCCTAACCGTGGTGCTTGGCTTGAATATGAAACAGATGCGAAAGATATCGTCTTTGTTCGTATTGACCGCACACGTAAGTTACCTATTACTGTCCTTTTACGTGCATTAGGTTTCTCAAGTGATCAGGAGATCATAGACTTATTAGGCGATAACGAATACTTACGCAATGCGCTTGATAAAGATAATACTGATTCAGTTGAGTCTGCCTTACTTGAAATCTACGAACGTCTTCGCCCGGGCGAACCACCTACAGTAGATAATGCGAGAAGCTTACTGTATTCTCGTTTCTTCGACCCAAAACGCTATGATTTAGCGAGCGTTGGTCGCTATAAAATGAACAAAAAACTTCATCTTAAGCATCGTCTGTTCAACCAGACACTTGCTGAACCGATTGTAGATATCGAAACAGGCGAGATTGTGGCTGAAGAAGGTACACTTCTTGATCGTCGTAACCTCGATCAGATTATTGATGTACTTGAAAACAATGCCAACCTCAAAGTTTATGAACTTGAGAATGGTCTGTTAGATGAGCCGATTGAAATCCAGTCAGTTAAAGTCTATATCCCTGGTGATGAAGAAAAACGTACGACGACCATCATCGGTAATGCGTTCCCGGATGATGAAGTGAAAAGTATCACACCTGCTGATATTATTTCTTCAATCAGCTATTTCTTCAACTTATTACACGGTGTCGGTTTCACTGATGATATCGACCACTTAGGTAACCGTCGTCTTCGTTCAGTTGGCGAATTACTGCAGAACCAGTTCCGTATTGGTCTCTCTCGTATGGAGCGTGTTGTACGTGAACGTATGAGTATTCAGGATACTGAATCTATCACACCACAGCAGCTCATCAACATCCGTCCAGTGATTGCTTCTATCAAAGAATTCTTTGGTAGTTCTCAGTTATCACAGTTCATGGACCAGGCAAACCCGTTAGCAGAGTTAACGCATAAACGTCGTCTTTCTGCATTAGGACCCGGTGGTTTAACACGTGAGCGTGCTGGTATGGAAGTCCGTGACGTTCACTATTCTCACTATGGTCGTATGTGTCCGATTGAAACACCAGAGGGTCCGAATATCGGGCTGATCAACTCTTTATCTTCTTATGCGCGTGTCAATGAGTTCGGTTTCATTGAAACACCGTATCGTAAAGTAGATATCGAAGCGAATCGTGTAACAGATCAGATTGACTACTTAACAGCAGACGAAGAAGATGCTTACGTTGTGGCACAGGCGAACTCACGTCTTGATGACGAAGGTCATTTCCTTGATGATGAAGTTGTCTGCCGTTTCCGCGGAGATAACACAAAAATGGCTCGTACTCGCATGGATTACATGGACGTATCACCTAAACAGGTTGTATCAGCAGCGACAGCATGTATTCCGTTCTTAGAAAACGATGACTCTAACCGTGCCTTAATGGGAGCGAACATGCAACGTCAAGCAGTGCCGTTAATGAATCCGGAAGCACCATTTGTCGGAACAGGTATGGAACACGTAGCAGCCCGTGACTCAGGTGCGGCAGTTGTTGCGAAGTATAAAGGACGTGTTGAACACGTTGAAGCCCGTAAAATCAAAATCCGTCGTATCGTAGAAGAAGGCGGTAAAGAAATCGAAACAGATTTAGATACTTACAAATTATCTAAGTTTGCTCGTTCAAACTCAGGTACATGTTACAACCAGCGCCCTATCGTAGCAGTAGGCGACGTCGTAACGAAAGGTGAAATCTTAGCAGATGGTCCTTCTATGGAACTTGGCGAGATGGCACTTGGACGTAACGTCGTAGTCGGTTTCATGACTTGGGACGGTTATAACTACGAGGATGCTGTTATCATGAGCGAGCGTCTTGTAAAAGACGACGTTTATACTTCTATCCATATTGAAGAATATGAATCAGAAGCGCGTGACACTAAACTCGGACCTGAAGAAATCACACGTGATATTCCAAACGTTTCTGATAATGCACTTAAAAACTTAGATGATCGCGGTATCATTTATGTTGGTGCTGAAGTTAAAGATGGTGATATCTTAGTGGGTAAAGTAACGCCTAAAGGTGTGACTGAATTAACAGCTGAGGAACGTTTATTACATGCGATCTTCGGTGAAAAAGCCCGCGAAGTCCGCGATACTTCATTACGTGTGCCTCACGGTGCCGGCGGTATCGTGCTTGACGTTAAAGTCTTCAATCGTGAAGATGGCGATGAATTATCTCCTGGTGTTAACCAGTTAGTTCGTGTTTATATCGTTCAAAAACGTAAAATCCACGTTGGGGATAAAATGTGTGGTCGTCACGGTAATAAAGGGGTTATCTCCCGTATCTTACCTGAAGAGGACATGCCGTTTATGCCAGACGGTACACCGATTGACATCATGCTTAACCCACTTGGGGTACCATCACGTATGAATATCGGACAAGTACTTGAATTACATTTAGGTATGGCTGCGAAAAACTTAGGTCTTCACGTTGCTTCACCAGTATTCGATGGTGCGAACGATGAAGACGTATGGTCAACAATCGAAGAAGCAGGCATGGCACGTGACGGTAAAACCGTTCTTTACGATGGCCGTACAGGTGAACCATTCGATAACCGTGTTTCTGTAGGTGTTATGTACATGCTGAAACTTGCTCACATGGTAGATGACAAACTTCACGCACGTTCTACTGGACCATACTCACTTGTTACGCAGCAACCGCTGGGTGGTAAAGCGCAGTTCGGTGGACAACGTTTCGGTGAGATGGAAGTATGGGCACTGGAAGCATACGGTGCTGCTTACACATTACAGGAAATCCTGACTTACAAATCAGATGATACAGTCGGCCGTGTGAAAACTTACGAAGCGATCGTTAAAGGTGAGAACATTCCGAAACCAGGTGTTCCAGAATCATTCCGCGTATTAATGAAAGAGCTTCAAAGTTTAGGACTCGACGTTAAAGTAATGGATAACAAAGACGAAGAAATCGAAATGCGTGACCTTGAGGATGACGATTATGCTGATACAAAAATCAACTTAAACATGCCTCAGGAAACTGAAGTGACTGAGAAGTAATTCTGACGATGTGCCTTAAAGAAGAGCGTAGCCTCTTCTTTAGACACTTTTAATATAAAAACTTGAGGAGGTAGGGCTTTGATTGATGTAAATAACTTTCATTACATGAAGATAGGTCTCGCTTCACCTGAAAAAATCCGTTCATGGAGTTTTGGTGAAGTTAAAAAGCCAGAAACAATTAACTACCGTACATTAAAACCAGAGAGAGACGGTTTATTCTGCGAAAAGATTTTCGGACCTACTAAAGACTGGGAATGTAGCTGTGGGAAATACAAACGTGTCCGCTACAAAGGAATGGTCTGTGACCGTTGTGGCGTAGAAGTAACGAAATCTAAGGTTCGTCGTGAACGTATGGGTCACATCGAACTTGCAGCGCCAGTATCACATATCTGGTACTTCAAAGGTATTCCGAGCCGTATGGGTCTTTTACTCGATATGTCTCCTCGTTCACTTGAAGAAGTCATTTACTTTGCTTCTTATGCAGTGATTGACCCAGGTCCGACAGGTCTTGAGAAAAAATCTTTACTGTCAGAACGTGAATACCGTGAGTATTATGATAAATTCCCAGGTCAGTTCACTGCTAAGATGGGTGCAGAAGCCATCAAAGATTTACTGACAACAATCAATCTTGATGAGGAACTGAAATCTTTACGTGAAGAACTGGAATCAGCAACAGGTCAGCGTTTAACAAGAGCGATCAAACGTCTTGAAGTAGTGGAATCATTCCGTAACTCAGGTAATGATCCATCTTGGATGATTTTAGACGTACTGCCGATCATTCCACCGGAAATCCGTCCGATGGTTCAGCTTGACGGTGGTCGTTTCGCGACAAGTGACTTGAACGATTTATATCGTCGTGTCATCAACCGTAACAACCGTCTGAAACGTCTTCTTGATTTAGGCGCGCCTGGCATCATCGTTCAGAATGAAAAACGTATGCTGCAAGAAGCAGTAGATGCTCTGATTGATAATGGTCGTCGTGGTCGTCCGGTAACAGGGCCAGGTAACCGTCCACTTAAATCTTTATCTCATATGTTAAAAGGTAAACAAGGTCGTTTCCGTCAGAACTTACTTGGTAAACGTGTTGACTATTCAGGTCGTTCAGTTATCGTCGTAGGTCCAAACCTTAAAATGTATCAATGTGGTCTTCCTAAAGAAATGGCTCTTGAATTATTCAAGCCGTTTGTGATGAAAGAACTTGTAGAACGTGAAATCGCTACAAACATCAAGAACGCTAAAGGTAAAATTGAGCGTATGGATGCTGAAGTATGGGACGTATTAGAAGACGTTATCCGTGAGCACCCAGTTCTTTTAAACCGTGCACCGACGCTTCACAGATTAGGTATCCAGGCCTTCGAACCCACTCTTGTAGAAGGACGTGCGATCCGTCTGCATCCGCTTGTAACAACTGCTTACAACGCCGATTTCGATGGTGACCAAATGGCCGTTCACGTACCATTATCTAAAGAAGCTCAGGCTGAAGCGCGTATGCTGATGCTTGCTGCACAGAACATCCTGAACCCGAAAGATGGTAAACCAGTTGTTACACCGTCTCAGGATATGGTCTTAGGTAACTATTACCTGACGCTTGAGCGTCGTGGTTCTATTGGCGAAGGACGTATCTTCAAAGATACAAATGAAGTCATCAAAGCTTATACAAATGGTTTCGTTCACTTACATTCAAGAATCGCAGTGAGCGCATCATCATTCAATAATCCGACATTTACAGATAAGCAGAATACACAACTTCTGATTACAAGCGTCGGTAAAGTTATCTTCAATGAAATCATGCCGGAATCGTTCCCATTCATCAACGAACCGACACTGACAAACCTTGAAGAAAAAACACCTGAACAGTACTTTGTTGATGCAACGGATATTCCAGAAGAAGGATTACTGAAATATCTGGAAAACACACCGCTTGTTAAACCATTCAACAAAAAGTTCTTAGGACAAGTCATTGCTGAAGTCTTCAATCGCTTCCACATCACTGATACATCAATGATGCTTGATAGAATGAAAGACTTAGGTTTCCGTTATTCTTCACGTGCGGGTATCACAGTAGGTGTATCTGATATCGTGGTATTACCGGATAAACAACAAATCATCGGTGAAGCAGAAGAAAAAGTCGATAAAGTAACGAAACAGTTCACACGTGGTTTAATTACTGAAAGCGAACGTTACGCTGCAGTTATCGATATCTGGACAAAAGCAAAAGATGAAATCCAGTCTCGCCTGATGAACTCTCTTGATGATCTTAACCCGATCTTCATGATGAGTGACTCTGGTGCCCGTGGTAACGCATCTAACTTTACGCAGCTTGCGGGTATGCGTGGTCTGATGGCCAACCCGGCTGGTCGTATCATCGAGTTACCAATCAAATCTTCATTCCGTGAAGGTCTGACAGTACTTGAATACTTCATCTCTACTCACGGTGCTCGTAAAGGTCTTGCCGATACAGCCCTGAAAACAGCTGACTCAGGTTACTTAACACGTCGTCTTGTAGACGTGGCACAAGATGTCATCGTCCGCGAAGCAGACTGTGGAACAGACCGTGGTCTTTTAGTCTCAGCTATCCGCGAAGGTTCAGAGTTAATCGAACCATTCATCGAACGTTTAGAAGGACGTTATTCTCGTGAGACATTACGTCATCCAGAAACAAAAGAAATCCTTGTTAAAGCAAACGAACTGATCACACCTGAAATCGCAAAAGCAATTGTGGATGCAGGTATTGAAGAAATGCATATCCGTTCAGCCTTCACATGTAACACACGTCACGGTGTATGTGAAAAATGTTACGGTAAAAACTTGGCAACAGGTGAAAAAGTGGAAGTCGGCGAAGCAGTCGGTACAATTGCTGCACAATCTATCGGTGAACCAGGTACACAGCTTACAATGCGTACCTTCCATACAGGTGGGGTAGCCGGAGCCGATATTACACAAGGTTTACCGCGTATCCAGGAATTATTCGAAGCGCGTAACCCTAAAGGTCAGGCGATCATCTCTGAAATCAACGGTGAAGTCGTTGAAATCAATATCGTTAAAGACCGTATGCAGGAAATCAAAGTTAAAGGTGAAAACGAAGTACGTCCGTACTTAGCACCAGCGACAGCTCGTCTGAAAGTAGAAGTCGGCACAAAAGTCAGCCGCGGTGAAGTGATGACTGAAGGTTCTATCGAGCCTAAAGAATTACTTGCTGTAGCAGGCCTGAATGCGACGCAAAGCTACCTGCTTAAAGAGGTACAGAAAGTTTACCGTATGCAGGGTGTAGAAATTTCAGATAAACACGTTGAAGTAATGGTTCGTCAGATGTTACGTAAAGTCCGCATCATTGAAGCAGGCGATACGAAACTCTTACCAGGCGCACTTGTCGACATCCATGTCTTCACAGATGCCAACCGCGAAGTCTTCAAAAACAGAAAACGCCCAGCGACAGCGAAACCAGTCTTACTGGGTATCACAAAAGCATCACTTGAAACAGAAAGTTTCTTATCTGCTGCATCATTCCAGGAAACAACTCGTGTGTTAACAGATGCTGCAATCAAAGGTAAACGTGATGACTTGCTCGGTCTTAAAGAGAACGTTATTATCGGTAAATTAATTCCTGCAGGTACAGGTATGAGACGTTATTCAGGCGTTGAATACGAAAAAGATGCTCCGGAATTTGAACCAGAAGAAGCGTTTGTGACTGAATAATAAAGAGGAAACCTATCAATCTTTAGATTGATAGGTTTTCTTTTTAATAAAGCTTAAAAATGGGTATATAAATTGTATAAGATTAAGTCGTTCTAATATATATACATAGAATACAGTTATCCATTTTGGTATAATAGGTAACAAAGTGTCTGTTGTATGTATAGATTGATAAATCGCATAAACGAATCCATGATGGATTCGTTTTTTGTCTGTCATTTCAGCAGCAAGTGAAGGAAAGGAGTAGATAAGATGGAGAATAATAAAAATAAAATAAAAAGTATGACCATTGGGACGCGTTCTCTATTGATTGTTTCAGCGATGTTACTCAATCAAGCAGTCTTAGCAAAAGCTGCACCAACTGGAAATACAAGTTTAAATACTGAACAGCCCATAGTGACATCACCAATCCTTCACACTGAAGTAGCGATGAAAGCGATACAAGGCTACGTGATGCTGGATGACGATAAAGATGGTGTAGGAGATTACAATCTAAGCAACTCAGAAGTGCTTCTATTAGATAGAAATGGGAATGTCATCAGATCTACATGGACAGATATTAATGGTTTCTATCAATATACCTACAGGAAATTACACTTTACGATTTCCAATTGCGATTATTAACGAAGACCCTCAGCAACCAATGCGTTACCAGAATATTGACGTACCTATTTACATTAAGAGCTATGATATCAGTATATTTAATTTAGTACTTACAGAACCAGAACCTCAAACACCAATAGAAGAACCGATCACGGAAGTTCCAACGACAGAGATTCCGACGACAGAAGAGCCGACAACGGAAGAGCCAACGACCGAGGAGCCGACAACGGAAGAACCAACGACTGAGGTTCCAACGACAGAAGAACCCACAACCGAGATTCCGACAATAGAAATCCCGTTAACGGAATCGCCGGTCTGGAACAATTCGAACTCTGATTTAAAAGTTACAAACGATTTAAGCGTGTCTATTAGTCCTGTTAACGATATTTTCAATAATAATTTATATCCGGACGCTCGTTCGGTTGTTTTTAGCGATTCGAAGCCTCAGGATCGAATTCAGTCAGTCGAAATCACAGAGCCTGTTAATGGTAAAGTGCATAGAGAAGAAAATAATAGTGTGGCTGCTAAAGACAGCGAACCTGTAAAAGAGAAAAAAACTGATGAGAATAAAGAGCCACATCAGCAAACGGATAATGACTCAAAAAATGATTTAAAACGGGATCCTGTTATCCCGGCTGCTGTTTTATCAGACGATGTAGGAGGAGAAGAGTTTAGAGGACTACCTACTTTCCTCTCTGGTTTTGGTGGCACCTTATTATCCATGAATCATCTTAGTTAAATCAAAATCACTGGAAGGAGGAGACGGAATGGAAGTTAATGAACGTGTTTTTAAAATGTACTTATATCTTAAGGAAAATAGTTTCGACTGCAATCAAGTTGCCGATCTCCTCGGTATTACTTCCAGACAGTTAACCCGTCTTTTAGGAAAATGGCAGGATGAAGGTATTCTTTCTTATACAAGCGGAAGCGGACGGGGGAATGCTTCAGAATTACATTTTAATATTAATGTTGAACAAGAATTTATTAATTATTTTCTTAAGAACTTTCATAAATATGATATTCCTGCTATTCAAGATATCCTGAACTATGACATGAGTGATAGCGCTCGTAAAGTTCTGCGTATCTGTATCGATGAAAATCTGTATTCCAAAGACGAAGAGACTTACCAGCGTGCTTATTATACTGATTATTTATATCGTATCCCCAGAACATTCACCCTCTTGAAAATATGGATGTGGCGTTGGCTACTATTCTTGTTAATATAGGAGAACGTCTATATGAAGATGAAGGAGACACGATTAGTAGTCGTCTAGTCCTGTTCGATGAATGGGAAGGACATGATTTTATTATCCATCTTCAGCGGAATACTCGGTTTTCAAATGGAGATCTGCTTCAGTCATATGACGTTAAATATTGTCTGGAACAACTCATTGGGCATCAGAAATTATCAATGATTGATATGATTGAAACACCTTCACCGTTAAAAATAGTGATTCATTTTAGAGAAAGAGTTGAAAATATTAAGCTGATTTTAAGCCAGGATTTCACAACGCTCTATAAGTATCACGATGATCATTTACTTTTCACAGGTCCTTATCGCTTGGTTTCACTTGATGAAACAGTTGCTAAGCTCAGTAAAAATCATTATTACCGACAAAATAACCCTGATGTTACAGAGCTCATATTCACGAGTGATTATAAGTATTATGAAGACTATACATTTCAGCATAATTATCACGTTCTGGCTGACCAGGCGTATTCTAGTATCGACTTCATGCTGTTTAATCCTGCCTCTTCACTGAATCTAGTGGAACGCCAGTATATTACGCAGTTAGTAGATGAAACGAATCCGGAAAAAATCGACATATCTCGACCGGTCAAAATATTGAAGATTAAAGAGTCAAATGAATGGGTCTCTCATTTTATTGACAAGCTTCAGAATTCAATTGAGATTGATATTATAGAAGTTCCGTTTAATGAATACATGAATGAGCCTCTTCAGAAAATGGAGCCAGCTTGACTATCTGAACAATCATCTGTTAAATACAGATGCGGATTTTATCTGGATGTATGAACACTATCATATGATTCAAGCCTTTAAAGCTGTCGACCTGTTAACACAATGCAAGTTCCAGGAATGGTATGGAGAATTACCGGAAGCCCGGAAGTTTTTAAATGATTTAAATTACAAACCTAATGATTCACAAAAACATATTGCCCAGCAGTTTGTGAGAGATCTGGAAAAGAAAAAACTGATGATCCCTTTGTTTGAAAATAAAAGATTAATTGAAATGCCGATGAATATGAAGAACATTCAGCAACTTGCTTATGGGACACTGGATTATCATTCCATGGTAATCGATAATTAAAAAGAGGCATTATAAAGCCATTGTGATTTTCAATGGCTTTTCATATTATTGGTTATAAAAAAACAAGATGAATTGTTGACACAGCTACAAAAGGGTGTTAATATAATTAAGGTTGATGCAGAAGCACTTTGGAGGATTTTCATGTCTAATGAAAAAGTTCATTCTAATCAATATGTAGTGGGTCTGAAGCAGACGCTGAAGGCATTAAAGGAACACCGTGCAGAATCCATTGTGATTGCGCAGGATGTTCAAATCCACTTATTAACCGATGTGCTGTTACAAGCACACATGCAACAAGTTCCAATAGAATTCAGCGAATCTCGTCGAGAACTCGGGAATCGATTTGGAATTCAAGTGAAAGCGATGATCGCTGCTTACTTGAAACATGGTTTGTAAGCCATTATTCTTACAAAATTTTTATTTACTCTAAAAATGAACCACCTGGATGTGTGGAATTAAAGAACAGAGAGGAGGACATACAAAATGCCTACTATTAACCAATTAGTTAAGAAGCCTCGTACTTCTAAAATTAAAAAATCAACTGCACCTGCACTGAACAAAGGTTATAACAGTCATAAGAAAAAATCTACTGATGTTGCATCTCCACAAAAACGTGGTGTTTGTACTCGTGTAGGTACTATGACACCTAAAAAACCTAACTCAGCGTTACGTAAATATGCACGTGTGCGTCTATCAAATAATATCGAAGTCAATGCTTACATTCCTGGTATCGGCCACAACTTACAAGAACACAGTGTTGTACTTATTCGTGGTGGACGTGTAAAAGACTTACCGGGGGTACGTTACCATATTGTACGTGGTGCGTTAGATACTTCAGGTGTTGACGGTCGTATGCAAAGCCGTTCATTATACGGTGCTAAAAAACCTAAAGCTAAAAAATAATCGATTTTACTAACTGAATTATTTCATTTATGTAAATATCAATGTCATTGCTAGACATTAAAACAGTGAATAAATATACTTGGAAAGGAGGACATACACATGCCTCGTAAAGGTCCTGTTGCAAAAAGAGACGTATTACCGGATCCAATTCACAACTCTAAATTGGTTACTAAATTAATCAACAAAATCATGCTTGATGGTAAGCGTGGTACTGCTCAAAAAATTCTTTACTCAGCATTCGACTTAGTTCAAGAACGTTCTGGTCGTGATGCAATGGAAGTTTTTGAAGAAGCGATCAACAACATCATGCCTGTTTTAGAAGTTAAAGCTCGTCGTGTTGGTGGTTCTAACTACCAAGTACCTGTAGAAGTACGCGCTGAGCGTCGTACAACTTTAGGTTTACGTTGGTTAGTAAACTACTCTCGCCTTCGTGGAGAGAAAACAATGGAAGAGCGTTTAGCTAATGAAATCTTAGATGCTGCTAACAACACTGGTGGTGCTGTTAAGAAGCGTGAAGATACTCATAAAATGGCAGAAGCAAACAAAGCGTTTGCTCACTACCGCTGGTAAGATGAAAGTAACCAATCGCAGCAAAGACTTCAGTCTTTGCATGCTTTTGGTGTCTTTCTAAATATAAACCCAATTCCTGGAAGGAGAAAGAATACCCATGGCAAGAGAATTCTCTTTGAAGAACACTCGTAATATCGGTATCATGGCTCACATCGATGCTGGTAAAACGACGACTACTGAACGTATTCTTTATTATACTGGCCGAATCCACAAAATTGGTGAAACACATGAAGGTGCTTCACAAATGGACTGGATGGAGCAAGAACAAGAACGTGGGATCACAATCACTTCGGCTGCAACAACAGCTCAGTGGAATGGTCACCGTATCAACATCATCGATACACCAGGTCACGTAGACTTCACTGTTGAAGTTGAACGTTCACTTCGTGTACTTGACGGTGCTGTTACTGTACTTGATGCACAATCAGGTGTAGAACCTCAGACTGAAACTGTATGGCGTCAGGCGACTACATATGGTGTACCTCGTATCGTATTCATCAACAAAATGGATAAAACAGGTGCAAACTTTGACTATTCTGTAGGTACTTTACATGAACGTTTAATGGCTAACGCTCATCCTATTCAAATGCCTATCGGTGCGGAAGATGAATTCAACGCAATCATTGATTTAGTTGACATGAAAATTCACACTTATACAAATGACTTAGGTACAGATATCGAAGTAACAGAAATTCCTGAAGAATTCTTAGAAGAAGCTCAAGCAAAACGCGAAGCTTTAATTGAAGCGGTTGCTGACTTCAACGAAGAATTAATGGAAAAATATCTGGGCGGAGAAGAAATCGGTACAGATGAACTGAAAGCCGCTATCCGTCAAGCAACTTGTGATGTTGAATTCTTCCCAGTATTAGCTGGTACAGCATTCAAAAACAAAGGTGTTCAATTAATGCTTGATGCAGCAATTGACTACTTACCATCACCATTAGATGTTAAACCTATCGTTGGTCACGCTGTTGACGACGAAGATGAGCAAATCGTAGCTAAACCTGATGATGCTGAACCATTCGCAGCACTAGCGTTCAAAGTTATGACTGACCCATTCGTAGGTAAATTAACATTCTTCCGTGTGTATTCTGGTACATTAAACTCAGGTTCATATATCCAGAACGCAACGAAAGGTAAACGTGAACGTGTAGGTCGTATCCTGCAGATGCACGCGAACTCTCGTGAAGAAATCTCTACTGTATATGCGGGTGACATCGCTGCTGCTGTTGGTCTTAAAGATACAACAACAGGTGATACTCTCTGTGACGAAAAAGTTCAAGTTATCCTTGAATCTATGGAATTCCCAGAGCCAGTTATCCACTTATCAGTAGAACCAAAATCTAAAGCTGACCAAGATAAAATGACTAACGCTTTAGTTAAGTTACAAGAGGAAGACCCTACATTCCACGCGCATACTGATCCTGAAACAGGACAAGTTATCATCGGTGGTATGGGTGAGCTTCACCTTGACATCTTAGTAGACCGTATGAAACGTGAATTTAAAGTTGAATGTACAGTTGGTGCGCCAATGGTATCTTACCGTGAAACGTTCAAAACAGCTGCTGCAGTTCAAGGTAAATTCTCTCGTCAATCAGGTGGTCGTGGTCAGTACGGTGACGTACACATCGAATTTACACCTAACGAAGTTGGTAAAGGTTTCGAATTCGAAAACGCTGTAGTCGGTGGGGTTGTTCCTCGTGAATACATTCCATCAGTTGAAGCGGGTCTTAAAGACGCAATGGAAAACGGTGTACTTGCTGGATATCCATTAATCGACGTTAAAGCGAAATTATTCGATGGTTCTTACCATGATGTCGATTCATCTGAGATGGCCTTCAAAGTAGCTGCATCACTTGCACTTAAAGAAGCTGCGAAAAAATGTGATCCAGTTATCCTTGAACCAATGATGAAAGTTGAAATCGTAATGCCTGAAGAATACATGGGAGATATCATGGGTGACGTTACAAGTCGTCGTGGACGTGTAGAAGGTATGGAAGCACGCGGTAACGCTCAAGTTGTTCGTGCATTCGTTCCTCTTGCTGAAATGTTCGGTTATGCAACTAACTTACGTTCTAACACTCAAGGACGTGGTACTTACTCAATGGTATTCGACCACTATGAAGAAGTTCCAAAGTCAGTTTCTGAAGAAATCATCAAGAAAAACAAAGGCCAATAAGCTTTAAGTTATCTAGTTTGATTTTTACAGTAAAATGCTTTATAAATGAGTTATAGCTTTACCTCATGAGGGTGAGAATCCCTCATGAGATATATATAAACTTATATCTAAGGAGAGATTTCAAAATGGCTAAAGAAAAATTCGACCGTTCGAAAACCCATGCCAATATTGGTACAATTGGTCACGTCGACCACGGTAAAACTACATTAACAGCTGCTATCGCAACTGTATTAGCAAAAAAATTAGGTGGGGAAGCTCGTTCTTACGACCAAATCGATAACGCACCTGAAGAAAAAGAACGTGGTATCACAATCAATACTTCTCACATCGAGTATGAAACTGAAAAACGTCACTATGCACACGTTGACTGCCCAGGTCACGCTGACTATGTTAAAAACATGATCACTGGTGCTGCACAAATGGACGGCGGTATCTTAGTAGTATCTGCTGCTGATGGTCCAATGCCACAAACTCGTGAACACATCCTTTTATCTCGTAACGTAGGTGTACCTGCACTTGTTGTATTCTTAAACAAAGTTGATATGGTAGACGACGAAGAGTTATTAGAATTAGTAGAAATGGAAGTTCGTGACTTATTATCTGAATATGACTTCCCAGGCGACGATGTACCTGTAATCGCTGGTTCAGCATTACGTGCATTAGAAGGCGACGAAGCTTACGAAGAAAAAATCATCGAACTTATGGACGCTGTGGATGAGTACATCCCAACTCCAGAACGTGACTCTGAAAAACCATTCATGATGCCAGTTGAGGATGTATTCTCAATCACTGGTCGTGGTACAGTTGCTACAGGTCGTGTTGAGCGTGGACAAGTTAAAGTTGGTGAAGAAATTGAAATCATCGGTTTAACTGAAGAGCCATCAAAAACAACTGTAACAGGTGTTGAAATGTTCCGTAAATTATTAGATTACGCTGAAGCTGGTGACAACATCGGTGCGTTACTTCGTGGGGTTTCTCGTGAAGACGTACAACGTGGTCAAGTATTAGCTAAACCAGGTACAATCACACCACATACAAAATTCAAAGCTGAAGTTTACGTATTATCAAAAGAAGAGGGTGGACGTCATACTCCATTCTTCACTAACTACCGCCCACAGTTCTACTTCCGTACAACTGACGTAACTGGCGTAGTTAACTTACCAGAAGGTACTGAAATGGTAATGCCTGGCGATAACGTTGAAATGAACGTTGAACTTATCTCTCCTATCGCGATTGAAGACGGTACTCGTTTCTCAATCCGTGAAGGTGGACGTACAGTTGGATCAGGTGTTGTATCAGTAATTGAAAAATAATTCATTCTAAATGAATTGCAAAAAGCCGAAGAGGACGCTCTTCGGCTTTTTTTATTTGAGTTCATTTATATTTTCAACGATGGTTAAGAATGTCTGAATGCCATATAGCAGTCCTTTTTCATCGATATCAAATTTGGGATGATGGTGCGGGTAGTGGGCGTTCATTTCTTCATTCATGACACCGGTATAAAAGTAAGTACCTGGTCTTTCTTTTAAGAAATAACTGAAGTCTTCACCACCAAGCGAAGCAGGCTGAAGTTTAACTTCTTCAGCAAAACCAGCTGCTGCTACACGTTCCATTAACCATTCTGTTTCTTTAACGGGATTAACTAGGGCAGGATAACCATCTTCGTACTGAAGGTCAATGGTGACTTGATAGCCCACTTCAACTGCTTGAATCAATTGTGTCATGCGCTCTTTTACTTTTTCTTTAATTGTATCCTGATAAGTTCGGACAGTGCCGGACAAGTAAGCATGATCTGCGATGACATTAAAAGCATCTCCTGCTTTGAATTCTCCAACAGTCACTACAGCGGTTTCAATCGGATCAACTGAACGTGAGACAATCGTCTGGAACTGACTGATTAAGCTGCTGGCAGCGATGATAGCATCATGTGTTTCATGTGGGGCTGCACCATGTCCACCTTTCCCCTGGACCTTGATGGTAAAACGGTCTGCATTCGCATAAGCAGGTCCCGGGCAGAAGGCAATAGTACCAGTCGGTAAGTAGCTTGCTGTATGTGTACCGAAGACATAATCGACGCCTTCCAGTGCGCCTGTCTGAATCATGGACAGCGCGCCACCGGGAATCAGCTCCTCGGCATGCTGATGAATAAGGACGATATTACCGGCTATTTTGTCACGGTTATCTGTAAGTATTTTAGCGATAATCAGAAGCATAGCAGTATGAGCATCGTGACCGCAGGCATGCATGACACCTGGCACTGTCGACTTATATGGCACTTCTTTTAGATCCTGTATCGGCAGCGCATCAAAATCAGCACGAAAAGCGATGGTCGGGCCCGGCGCGGTTCCTTTTATTCTGCCTAATACACCATTTCCGCCGACGTCACGTGTGACCTCTATATCAAGTGCTTCTAAATATTCTGCGATATAGCGTTTCGTATTATCTTCATGGAATGACAATTCCGGATGCATATGCAGGTGTCGTCTGATAGCAATCAGTTCTTCTTCATAGTCTAGGATGTTCCAGTTCATTCGCTCGCCTCCTTCTTGAAATAGTCTTCTACAGACTGCAGAAAGACTTTGACTGCATTCATCATACCTTGTTCGTCTATATCGAACTTAGGGTGATGATGCGGAAAATCTGCTTTAAAGTTCTCGTTATGAGTACCTGTATAGAAAAACGCTCCGGGTACTCGTTGCAAGTAATAGGAGAAGTCTTCGCCGCCAAGAGAAGGTTCAAGTTCAACAAGTTCGGTCACGCTATCGATTTTTCTGGCAGCGTTGACGATTGTCATCATCTCTTTTTCAGTGTTGACGACAGGAGGATAGCCTTTTAAGTATTTAAGCTCATAAGTAATACCTGTAGTCGTCACAAGACCTTCTAAACAGCGTTTAAGTTCTGAATACATCAGATTCTGTGTTTCTGCATCGAATGTACGAATCGTGCCACCGATTTTGGCGCTATCTGGAATGACATTATTCTGTTCGCCCGCATTAAACATTGTGATAGAGAGAACAGCAGGAGCAGTGGGTTTTGTCTTACGGGATACAATATACTGCAGGTCATTGCAGAGACGAATAGCAGCTGCGATCGGGTCGATTGTCGTATCAGGATGAGCAGCATGCCCCCCGCGACCTTGCAGTGTGATCCAGAAGTCGTCAGGAATACCTGTCACTGTGCCTACTTTATAGCCAATCTGGCCGACTGGCAGGCTGCTTGATACATGCTGGCCGATAATCGCATCTACGCCGCGCAGACAGTCATCCGCTATCATCTGAATAGCACCGCCGGGGTCTACTTCTTCAGCATGCTGATGGATGAAAACAATATTGCCCGGTATTTCGTCGCGATGCTGACTGAGAATCTTTGCAGTGATGAGTAATACCGCTGTATGAGCATCATGACCACAGGCATGCATGACACCAGGGACTGTAGACTTATAAGGGACTTCTTTTTCATCCTGGATGGGCAGTGCATCAAAGTCAGCACGGATGGCGATTGTCGGTAGTGCCGGATCTTTGATCATCCGTCCGACAACTCCTCTGCCCCCAACCCCTGTTTCGACTTCGATACCGAGAGCCGTTAGATAATCAGCGATGTAAAGGGGAGTTTTCTCCTCCTGAAAAGAGAGTTCAGGATGCATATGGAAATGACGACGGATTTTGATCAGTTCGTCATTATATTGTTCAGCGTTGTTGATCATCATTGAGCAGACCTTCTTCCGTTAAGATTGATAGAAACATTTTAAGACCACTGGCAAGAGATGCTTCGTCGATATCGAACAGCGCATGGTGATGGGGCGGATAGTCCGGTGAACCTGCGCCTGTCAGAAAGAAAGCACCCGGCTTATATTGCAGGTAATAAGCATAGTCTTCACCGACCATCATCGGTTCTGCTTCTATAAAAGGCAGATTCAGCCGTTCAGCTGTCTGGCGGATGACTTCGTATTCCCTGTCATGATTAGTGACAGAGGGATAGCCGTCCATATAGTTGAAATGGTACGTGATACCCATCGATATCTTAAGACCCTCCAGAATATCTGTCATCGCTTTTTTGATCTGCTGCTTCACTTCATCACGGAATGTGCGGACTGTCCCTGTACAGTAAGCTTCCTGACTAATGATATTAAAGGCCTGTCCGGCTTTTACTTTACCGACTGTTACAACAGCAGGATCTACAGGATCAATCTGCCTGGAAACAATGGTCTGCAGCTGGCGAATGAGTTCAGCCATTGCGACGATTGCATCAATAGTGGTGTGGGGTTTAGCACCATGACCACCTTTACCGATCAACGTAATCTCGAATAAATCCGGGCTTGCCATCAGTGCACCAGGACGGCAGTGAACTTCATGTGTTTTGAACTGACTCCAGAGATGCTGGCCATAAATCGCATCGACACCTGCGAGTGCACCGTCCGTCACCATAGGCTCAGCCCCGCCCGGTGCCAGTTCTTCAGCAAACTGAAAAATCAACACAACATTGCCGTTGATCTTATCGGTATGTTCATTCAGGATAGACGCCAGAGAAAGTAAAATTGAAGTGTGGCCATCATGACCACAGGCATGCATAACACCTGGCACGGTCGATTTATACGGGACCTCCTTTAGATCCTGTATTGGCAGTGCATCAAAATCAGCACGAAAAGCAATTGTTCTATCGCCATTTCCCTTTATTTCAGCGACTATTCCGTTTCCTCCGACATTCTCTCTGATATGAAAATGAGAAAGTTTCTGCAGATGTTTCAATATGTATTGATATGTTTCAGTCTCCTGGAAAGAGAGTTCAGGATGTTGGTGTAAATATCTTCTCTGTTCAACTAGAGCGGACAATTGATTTTCAACAACTTGATTTATTTTCATAGTTCAGCTCCCGTTTTCTTTAAATTCTAGCAAACCTCCAGGCAGAATAAAACAACTGTATTTTAAATAATCTGAATCGTCTAAGAAAAGTGCACATAAGAGATACAACCAGCATGGTTAGAAATTTCTGAAGATAGTGTTGACATTAAATCTGCTGTCCTTTAATATTCATATTAACCAAAAACTAAATAGTTCTTATCAAGAGTGACTGAGGGATTAGGCCCGATGACGTCCAGCAACCTGTCCGATGGAAAAGGTGCCAATTCCTACAGTACACAAGTACTGAAAGATAAGTAGAGATACTGATGGCGACGTTTTTCCTGGGAACAGGAGAAACGTCTTTTTTTGCTTCTTGATGATGAACAAGGGGGAAATTATGAATTTTGATGAGTATTTCTTAATGGATGAACAAGCAGTCAGCGATTATATCAAATATAAGACAACTCTGTTTGAGACTGATGAACTGTTTGTAACGGAGATTGGTGACGGCAATTTAAACTATGTTTTTAGAGTTTCAGATGGAGAACGTTCTGTCATCGTTAAGCATTCTGGGCACACTGCGCGGATCTCAGATGAGTTTGTTCTATCAACAGACCGCACGATCAGAGAAGGACACTTGATTCAGGCGCATAGTCATTACGTTCCTGATCTTGTACCTCAAATCATCCTAATTGATCCGATTATGAAATGTGTCATCATGGAGGATTTAAAAGACTATACGATATTACGGACAGCGCTTCAGGACGGACAGACATTCCCGTTTCTAGGGCAGGAGCTCGGACGCTATTTAGCAGAGACTTTAATCCGTACTTCAGATTTTGTGATGCCCGCTAAAGAGAAAAAAGCGCTCCAGAAAGAAATGATCAATCCGGAACTCTGTGAGATTACTGAAGATCTCGTCTATACAGAACCTTTTTATAATAACTTCAATCGTAATGAGCTGTCTGAAGACTTAGCGAAAGTAGTAGACCGCATCGTCTATCAGGACCCTGCTCTTAAATCAGCAGTTGCGCAGGCGAAGCTGAAGTTTCTGAATAAAGCAGAGAGCCTGATTCATGGTGACCTGCATTCCGGCTCAATCTTTATCAACTCGTCAGGACTTAAAGTCATCGACCCTGAATTCGGTTTCTTTGGCCCGGCTGGTTATGACCTCGGCAATATTATTGCCCATCTGTTCTTTGCCCATACGCATGCCTCATCATCAGGACGAGTGGACCAGGCTCTCTGGATAGAGCAGACGCTTGAAGAAGTGCTTCAGACATTCCGGTCTCAGGCGCTCACTATTTTACAGCAGGAGACCATAGATGTAGCTTTGCGTGATTCATCTATTTTTGCAGGATTTATCAATGAAATCGAAAAAGATGCTTACATTGTCGCAGGACTGGAGATCATCCGCCGCATTGTAGGTATTGCCAAAGTTACAGATATTACGAGCTTACAGGATGACCGCATTACAGCCGAAACGCAGCTTCTGCTGTTCGCAACTTTCTTAATCAAACATCCTGAGCAAGTCAGAGCTTTTTCCTCGCTGTTCACGCTGTTTGACAGCAGCAAGGAGTCAGTCGCATGAAAGCTATCTCGTACAAAGACGGCAAACTGACGCTGCTGGATCAGACACAGCTGCCTCATCAGACGACACACATCACTTATACAGAACATGAGAAAATTGCTCGCGCCATTGAAGATATGGTGGTCAGAGGAGCACCTGCTATCGGTATAACAGCTGCTTATGGCGTCGCAGTAGGCGCACGTGAATATCAACGTGGTTCTTTCAAAGAACATATGACACGTGTTATCGAAAGACTGCAGCATACACGGCCGACTGCTGTTAACCTGCACTGGGCACTGAAACGAGTTCATGCAGTAGTCACTGATCATCCTGCTGAAACGATTCAGGCGCTTGAACAGGAAGCAGAAAGAATCTTTGAGGAAGACCAGGCAATCAACCTGGCGATTGGACAGCATCTTAAAAGATTAGTAACAGAATCATCAGCTTTTCTGATTCACTGCAATCCTGGACGCCTTGCCACCAGTGATTACGGTACAGCGACAGCACCTTTCTATCTGGCCCACGCGGAAGGTGTGAAGTTTAAAGTCTATAGCGACGAGACCAGACCAAGACTACAGGGTGCTTTGACAGCCTACGAACTATCAGAAGCAGGTATTGATGTAACGGTCATCACAGATTCAACAGCCGCGACATTGATGCAGCAGGGGAAGATAACAGCAGTATTTGTAGGATGCGACAGAGTGGCAGCGAATGGCGATGTCGTCAATAAAATCGGGACACTGCCGCTTGCGATAGCCGCTCACTATTTTAAAGTGCCTTTTTATGTGGCGGCACCCACACCAACGTTTGACCTGACGATAGAAGACGGCAGTCATATTCCGATAGAAGAACGTCATGCGACTGAAGTGACACATATTCGTGAGCAGCTGGTCACAATCGAAGGGACTGTCTACAATCCGGCGTTTGACGTCACACCAGCCGCGCTTATTACCGGCATTGTCACAGAACACGGGGAAATCGAACCTACTTATGAAGCAATTAAGAACTTATTCAGCAAAGGGGAAAAAGAATGAAACGAACACTTGGGATATTAATGGCTGCAGGTATACTGCTTGCAGGATGTGGTCAAGAAGAGAAAACAGCAACTAGCGCAAACAAAGAAGTAGCGGGTAAGAAAATTGCAGTCATCAGAAACCTGGCGAGTGATGACCATACGAAACAATTTATTGATGGCGCTAAAGCTGAAGGAAAAGCATTGGGCCTGACAGTGGACACTTTTCTGTCGAACGGCAATGATGCTAAGTTTCAGCAGCTGGTCGATCAGGCAGTTCTGAAGAAGTATGATGGTATCATACTTTCACACGGAAAAGAAGATTACAGCTACAACCTAGTTAAAAAAGTAGCTGATGCAGGTATTAAAGTCGTTACTTTTGATACAAAGTCAGATCAGAACGGCAAAGTACTGGATCACGTAGTCGCAACAAGTCAGGATGACCATGCACTGGCGGAACTGTCACTCGATGCGCTGATCGAAGACAAAACACAACCGGTCAAAGTACTGAAGTTATGGGTAGGACCCGGGTTCCTGCCACTGGATAGAAGAGAAGAAGTATTTAAGGATTATGTAAAAGAAGGCAAAATTAAAGTCGTTGAAACAGTAGGACCGACAAACTTTGAAGATGTGTCAGGTGATGTTAAGAAAAAGACAGCTGCAGTTTTAGCAAAATATAACAATAAGGATATCGATGCTGTCTGGGGCGCTTGGGATGAAATGACAAAAGGTGCTTACTTAGCCATCAAAGAAAAACAGGCTGTGTTACCGATTTATTCAATCGATATCTCAAACCAGGATATTAACTTCCTGAAAGAACCGAATAGCAACTGGAAGACGACGGCTGGTGTCAATCCAAGAGTGATAGGTATTACAGATGTCAGACTGCTGGCGAAGCAGCTGAATAATGAGAAAGTACCTCAGACCTATGAATTCAAACCTGTTCAAGTGAAGCAAAGTGATCTGAAGAAGGATTCGACAATGGAGAACCTGTCGCAGACGATTCCTTCGTTTGGCGACACAGGACTTTTCCAGTCTGAGTGGATGAAGGAGAAGAAGTAAGTGGAGTACCGAACTGAAGACCTCTGTTTGACACTGTCCGGACAGAAGATACTGAATGATATTTCACTCGACTTTAAAACAGGACAGATTCATGCAGTCATCGGGAGTAATGGGGCAGGAAAATCATCGCTTATGAAAGTGCTGAGCGGTCATTACCCTTATCAGACAGGGAAACTATTCAAAGACAACAAACACGTTAAAGACTTCAGTCACGATATTGCTTATGTGGCGCAGGAGGTTGATGAAGTCCTGTTCAATGACCTCACTGTTTATGATAATTTGATCGTTCATGACTTAAAGTCAGGGTTTGTCTACAGGCGGAGGCGTTATGATGAACTGAAAAAATGGATTGAACAGTGGCAGCTGGACCTGTCACTCGACCAGTTAGTCAGGTCGCTGACTTTATCCCAAAAACAGATTATCGTGATTTTAAGAGCTATTCTCCAGAACAAGAAACTCATCGTGCTGGATGAACCAACTGCAAGTCTCAGCCAGAAAGAAGTCAGCGAGTTATTTAGAGAACTGGAACGCCTGAAAGAAGAAACAGCGATTATCTTTATTTCGCATCATATCCATGAACTGCTCGCAGTGGCTGATGAAGTCATCGTTCTGAGAAACGGTGAAGTTTATGACAGAAGACCTGTAGACGACTGGACAGAAAAAACACTTGCTGCAAGTATTACAGATCAGGCGGCTCTGTCTAAAAGGTTACCGGTACAAAAGGGAGAAGAAATCCTCAGCATTAAAGATATCAGTGAAGAAATGCTGACTGATATTTCGCTCGATATCTATAGCGGAGAAGTTGTGGGAATAGCAGGACTGGTCGGTGCCGGAAAAAGTGAGCTGGCTGATTATCTTTTTCGTCAGACAAAGGGACTTGCTGCCTATGTGCCGGAAGAACGGCAGAAACATGGGCTCGTCATGGATCACAGTATCAATGATAATGTACATTTTGCTTCTGCACCGTTCATCTATAAAAACGAGAAAGACGTTACGCACACACTCGCAGAAGCGGTTACTTTAAAATTTGGGCGTGTAACGGATACTGTTCAGACGTTATCAGGGGGGAATCAGCAGAAAGTCGTGCTCATGCGAGGTCTGAAGAAACAAGCGCAGCTCTTTATCTGTGATGAGCCCATGACAGGTATAGATGTCGGTGCAAAACAGGATATCTTTCGCAATCTGGAAGCCTTGAAGCACGAAGGCAAAGGAGTCATCTATCTGTCATCTGACTTTAGAGAACTCTTAACGATAGCAGATCGGATCTATGTGATGAATAAAGGTCGTATTGTCGCTGAAAGACCTTCTGCTGAATGGACCGAACAGGAACTTTTATATATTGCATCTGGAGGACAATAACATGAGAATCAAACAACTGGGGCTCCCAGCTGTCATCGTGCTGTTGCTGATTATTTTTACAGTGACTGCACCTCACTTTTTATCGATGAATAATATCACGAGTATTGTAAGTGGGATGGTCATCGTGACGATAGTGGCAATGGGCCTGACTTATAGTCTGAGTGTAGATGGTTTCGATTTATCGGTAGGTTCTACCGTCACACTCAGTAATACACTTATTATTTCACTTTTCGTCTGGCATCAGCTGTCGCTTGGTTTATCCATCCTTGTCACACTGGTTTGTATCATCGGCGTGGCACTGCTGAACTTACTGCTGATTCTTTATTTCAAAGTACCGGACCTTTATGCGACACTTGCGACCATGTTTATTGTCGAAGGAATTGCGCTGACTTACTCTGAGGGCGGATCTATCAGTGTGGGTATGTCAAGACAGGACGGCAGTGCAACGTCAGGACAGATTCCGGCTGATTTTTCAGCGTTAGCTTCTCCTCTATCACTGATTATGATACTTCTGATTATTGGTGTTATTGCCTATCTCTTATTACATCGGACAAATCCTGGACGCATTATGTATATGATTGGCTCTAATAAACAGGCGGCAAAATTCAGTGGCATCAAAGTACATCGTCACATCGCGGTGGCTTACATCATCTCTGCCTTACTGGCAGGTATCAGCGGCATTCTGCTTGCAGCACAAGTATCTTCTGCACAGATTAATTCAGGAGCAGGCTATCTGATGACTGCAGTAGCGGCTGCATTTATAGGGGCGACAGCATCAGCCAGTCATAAACCGAATGTGATAGGTACCATTCTCGGTGCACTTTTGATTGCAGTACTTGAAAATGGACTCGTTATGTTATCAGTCCCGTACTATGCACTGAATATTGTAAAAGGGTGTGTACTTGCCATCGCACTTATTTTAAATTATCAGCAGTTCACTAAAGGAGGTCGTCATCGTGTCTGAAATCACAGCCACTTATTTTTTCAAGGGGAAAGTTGCAGATCCTAAGCCATTTGCAGAGAAGCTCGCTGTCGGTCTGACGGTCGGCAGCTGGACAGAGCTGACAGAACTTGATCAGCAGCATCTTGCTGCCTATAAAGGTCGGGTTGTTCAGGCAGAACAGCAGCCGGACGGACTTTACATTAAAATTGCCTATCCGGATAAAAACGTTACGCCTGACTTTTCTTCTATTTTGACGACCGTATTTGGCAAGTTATCGCTGGATGGTGCGGTTAAACTTATCGATATTGATTTAGGGGATTATACTAGACATTTCCCGGGTCCTGCTTTCGGTATTGAAGGTATACGTCGTCAGCTGGATGTTGAAGCACGACCACTTGTGATGAGTATTTTCAAAGGTATCATCGGACGTAATTTAGAATTTTTCAAAGAGCAGCTTCGTGCTCAGGCACTCGGAGGTGTGGACGTTATTAAAGATGATGAAATTCTCTATGATGTCCCTGAGCTGCCATTTGAAGAGCGTATCAGTGCTGCAGCGGCTGTACTGAAGGAAGTTGAAGACGCGACGGGACATAAGGTTCTGTATGCAGTCAATCTCTCGGGACCTGTCTTCCAGCTCAAGGACAAAGCCATGCGTGCTAAAGAATTGGGCGCTACAGCTATTCTTTTCAATGTTCATGCTTGTGGACTGGATGTTCTGAAAGGAATCAGAGAATTGAACATCGGTCTGCCGATTCTTGCACATCCTGCTTTTGCCGGTGCACTTGCGGGTAGTGACAGCTATGGTATCAGCTATCCGCTCCTTATCAGTAAGCTTGCACGGTTAGCAGGAGCCGATCTGATATTATTTCCGGCGCCCTATGGTTCTGTTCCACTTGATGAGCAGGAAGCAGAAAAAATTGTGCAGGCAGCCCGCTCAGAAGCTGCTGTGCCGCGCGCGTTTCCGGTCCCTTCTGCGGGCATTCATCCGGGGCTGGTCAGTCGTCTGATTGATGACTTCGGTCATGATATTGTTATCAATGCAGGAGGCGGGGTCCATGGTCATCCGGATGGTGCTGCTGCCGGAGGACGAGCATTTTTTGAGGCGATCGACTTATATGAAGGTAAAGCGGCAGGTACAGCATATGAAAAGGCGGTGAAACAATGGGGTACATCATAGCCTGTGATTTTGATGGCACGGTAACGGCTAGTGATACCATTATCGCTATTATGCAGCGTTTTGCGCCGACAGACAGTCAGGCGACTTTAAGTCGTATTCTGGACAGAACACTATCTATTCAGGAAGGTGTCACCACTCTTTTCAATCTGCTGGATACTAGTGAACGGCAAGCGATTGTTGAGTTCGTCCGCCAGGAAGTCAGTATCAGACCGGGTTTTCAGACCCTTCTGGATAAAGCACAGGAGCTGGATATTCCGTTCTATATCATCAGCGGTGGGATGCATTTTTTTATTGATCCTATTTTGAGTGATTTCACCGGCATAGAAGCGGTCTATGCCAACAACGTGGATTTCAGCGGTGAGAAAATGCTTGTGGAATGGCGCTATCCATGTGATGACGTGTGCGCATCGGGTGAGTGTGGGACCTGCAAACCATCCATCGTCAGAACGCTCGGCAGCCATCAGGTCATTGCTATTGGTGATAGTGTAACCGATATTCGGCTGGCTGAAGTCGCTGATATTTTGTTTACGACTGATAAGCTGACTACTTATGCAGAAGCAGAAGCTATTCCGCATATACCGTTTCAGACGTTTTATGACATAGTCGAACAATTAGAGGAGGTGGTCAGATGACGTGTGATACGCTGCATAACCTGACAATCGTTAAAGAACGACTGGCGGCCCGCGGATTATTTCCCGGGACAAGTGGTAACCTCGGCATCAGAAATGACGACGGTACATTGTATGTCACGACAAGTGGTGTTGATAAATATATTACGAATGACCGAAGTTTTGTTCACGTTTCAAAAGAAGGTGAGCCTCTTACTGAACTCAAGCCTTCTCTTGAAACAGTACTTCACGTCGAGATATTCAAAAGAACAAAGGCACGTACTTCTATTCACATCCATACAGTCAGCAATAACGTCATATCTGAAATATACGGGAACCAGGGTAAGATTGTCTTCCGTAATCAGGAACTGATCAAAGCATTTGGTTTATGGCATGAGGAAGACGTACTCACTATTCCAATCATCGATAATCCAAGTGATGTGAGCCATCTTGCAGAACTTCTGGTTCCACACCTGACAGCGGATTATGGGGCAGTGCTGATTCGTAATCACGGTATTAATGTCTGGGGCAGGACCAGTACAGAAGCAATGAAGTTATTTGAAGCTGCTGAATTTTTGTTTGATTACCAGCTGCAGCTGAATGCAGCACAATATTATATTAAAGGGGAGAAGTAACATGGCATATTTAGTATTGCAGAAGACACAGGAAAAAATTGAGAATCAGGACAAAGTAAGCGCATACCTTGAGAAAAATGAAGTCATCTATGAACAGTGGGACACATCAAAATTACCCGACAATCTAAAAGAGAACTATGCACTGACTGATGAAGAAAAAGAAGAGATTCTGACAACTTTTAAATCTGAAATTGATGATATCAGTAAGAGACGTGGTTACAAGGCAAGTGATGTTATCAGTTTATCTTCTGCTACGCCTAATCTGGATGAACTGCTGACTAACTTTCAGCGTGAACATCATCATACAGATGACGAAGTACGTTTTATTGTAAGTGGAAACGGCGTCTTTGTCATTGAAGGATCAGAGCAGTTTTTTGAAGTTCATCTGAATCCGGGTGATCTTATTTCGGTACCACCGAACGTCAGACATTACTTTACACTTGATACGAGCCGTCAAGTTGTAGCTGTCAGAATATTTGTGGATGAGGCAGGATGGGTTCCTGTTTACGAAAAGTAAGAGGCAGAGCATTCAAGTGAATGCTCTTTTTTTATTCCCGTCACTATTTCAGTTATAATGAACCATATCAAGGATATTGGAGGATTAGTTATGAGCGATATTAAAGTGATTGAACGAGAAGAACTGAAAGAAAAGCCGCAGGGACCGATTGGTTTCGGTCAGCTGTTCACTGATTATATGTTCACGATGGATTACAACAAAGAAGAAGGCTGGCACAACGCGGTGATCATGCCTTACCAGAACATTGAAATCTCGCCAGCAGCACAAGTTCTGCACTACGGACAGGCAGTTTTTGAAGGAATGAAAGCATACCGTCAAGGTGACGATATCATTCTCTTCAGACCAGATGAGAACTTCAAGCGAATGAACAAATCCAATGCCCGTCTCAATATTCCTGAAGTGGATGGAGAGTTTCTGTTAGATGCCCTGCAGCAGCTTGTCCGTCTTGAACAGGACTGGATTCCATCTGGTCAGGGTGAATCGCTATATATCCGTCCATTTGTCATCGCTACAGAGCCTTATCTCGGTGTCCATGCAGCGACAGAATATAAATTCATGATTATTCTGTCACCAGTCGGCGCTTATTACGGAGACGACCAACTGATAGCGACACGGATTTATGTAGAGGATGAATATGTACGGGCAGTACGTGGTGGAGTCGGTTTCGCTAAAGTGGCTGGTAACTATGCAGCGAGTCTTGCAGCACAGACGCGTGCTTCAGAACTCGGTTATCATCAGGTCCTCTGGCTGGATGGTGTAGAGCAGCGCTATATTGAAGAAGTCGGCAGTATGAATATCTTCTTTGTTATTAACGGTAAAGTCGTGACGCCTGAACTGAACGGCAGCATCCTGCCAGGTATCACTCGTAAATCGATTCTACAGCTGGCTGAGTATCTTGGTTATGAAGTGGAAGAAAGACGTATTGCGATTGAAGAAATTCTGAGTTCTGAAGATGTCTCTGAAATATTTGGCACAGGGACAGCAGCAGTGATTTCACCAGTCGGTTCTATTCGCTATAAAGATCAGGAAGTTGTGATCAATGACGGCGTGACAGGACCTGTGACGCAGCGACTTTACGATGAATATACAGCGATTCAGGAAGGTAAAAAAGAAGACCCATTTAACTGGTGTCTGAAAATTAAATAGAGGTGACATATGACTGAACTCATTATATTTGATAAAGATGGCACGCTGATGGAGCTTGGGAGTGTCATCGTTAAACTCGCAGATGATCTGATTAATGAGTTTTCATTGCGTTCCAATATCCACATACCGAAGTCAGAAATCAAGGATGCTTTTGGCCTCATTGATGATCAGCTGGATAAAGTGCTGCGTGCTGATAGTGTGAAATCAATAGTTGAACGTCTACGCGTATTGCCGGAAGGAGAAAGAATGGCTGACTGGACGCTCAGCCAGATGGAACATCTTTCGACTGACAATGAAGTCGATGATATAGAAATTATCGAAGGCGTGAAAGATACACTGAAGCGCTTAAAAGAAGCGGGCTATCAACTGGCGATTGTGTCTGCAGATGATCAGTATTCCATGGATTTATTCATCAATAAGTTTGAACTGTCACCTTACTTTGATCTCATCGTCACAAGTGACAATACAGAGCATCAGAAACCGCAGAAAGCACTCATCGATGAGATTATGGATAAACTGAATGTCACTGCGTCCGAGACCGTGATGGTGGGTGACACGGAAATGGACGTTATGCTCGGCAGAAATGGTCAGGTCAAGAAAGTGATTGGCGTACTGAGCGGCTCCGGCGATAGACAGGACCTGCGCGATGCTAATCTGATTTTGAACAGTGTCAGTGAGATTCATATAGACCAAATAAAATAGACCGCATATGCGGTCTATCTTTGTTGTGAAGCACGATGTGCATGAATCACTTTGCCGATTTTTTCGATTACAGGGTCGAGTGAGTCAATATCACCGAAGACATCGTATTCATCGATATGAATGCGGACGACTGGGCAGGCATTGAAGCCGTCAATCCATTTCTCATAACGGGCAAATAAAGCACGCCAGTATGCTTCATCTGTCTCAATCTCCATTTGACGGCCACGTTCAGAGATACGACGTATGACTGCTTCATAATCGCATTCAAGATAAATCAGACAGTCAGGACGAGGGAAATAAGGTGTCATGACCATTGCCTCGTAAAGCTGGCGATAAGTTTCGAAGTCTTCAGCAGTCATTGTGCCACCTTCTTCGTGCATCTTCGCAAAGATGTCGACATCTTCATAAATAGAACGGTCCTGGATAAAGCCGCCACCATATTCAAACATGCGTTTTTGTTCCTTGAAGCGTTCAGCAAGGAAGTAAATCTGCAGATGGAAGCTCCAGCGGTCAAAGTCCTGATAAAATTTCTCGAGATAAGGGTTGTTATCTACTTTCTCAAATGAAGTTCTGAAATTCAGCTTTTCAGCCATTGCTTTTGTCAGCGACGATTTGCCGACGCCGACTGTACCGGCGATTGTAATGATGGCATCATTGGGTATGTTATACATGGTTTTCTCCTAACAAAGTCGTGATTTGTGATAATATTCTGTCATAATCTTCAGGACGATGAACAAAATCAAGGTCTGTTGTATCGATATAGAGAGCATGAGTCGCCGACTGATAGACATCATGATAATCTTTGATTAAGGTCAGTAAATAATCATCAGTAATGGACATCTCGAAGTCACGGTCACGTTTTTTGATGCGTTCCTTAAGGACAGGTAGTTCAGCTGTCAGGAAGATAGTGACATCAGGTCGTCGTAAATCTTCGGTCATGACATCATAAATTTTCTCGAACATCGCGTATTCAGTGGTGTTTAATGTGTTTCTGGCAAAGACTTTATTCTTTAGGATGTGATAGTCGCTGATGACAGAGCGGTCAGCGAGGTCGTTAATTTGTTTATAGCGGTTACAGAGGAAGAACATCTCCGTCTGAAAACTCCATTTATTGATGTCTTCATAGAAATCACTGAGAAAAGGATTTTCTTCTACTATTTCATATAACGTCTCCATCTGAAGAGTTTCTGACAGCATACGTGTGAGGGAGCTTTTGCCAACACCAATAGGGCCTTCAATAGCTATATATAATGACATAATTTTCTCCTACCGATAAAATGTATATGTATTGTAACACAAATCGAATTAAGGTGGTCTACGATGAATCATGAAATTTTTATGAAACAGGCGCTGGATGAGGCGCGTAAAGCTGAGGCGATAGGTGAGGTCCCGATTGGGGCAGTCGTCGTGCACCACGGTGAAATCATCGGTCGTGGACATAATCTCAGGGAGACTGAGCAGAATCCGACCTATCACGCTGAAATGATAGCTATCAATGAAGCAGCTGAACATTTAGGTTCCTGGCGACTGGAAGACTGCACTATCTATGTGACGCTTGAACCGTGTGTGATGTGCGCAGGTGCGATCGTCATGAGCCGGATTCCTGTTGTCGTCTACGGCGCGACTGATCCAAAAGGCGGATGCAGTGGCAGTCTGATGAACCTGCTGACTGAACAGAGGTTCAATCACCGGGCGACCGTTATCAAAGGCATCTGTCAGGTAGAATGCAGTGTGATCTTAACGGAATTCTTCAGAAATATACGCAAAAATAAGGTAGCCAGACATAAAGGTGTAGTAAACTTGGAAGTGGCAGCACAAGAAGAGGAGATGAAAGAATGATCAGACTTATCGCAACAGATATGGACGGAACATTACTCAATTCAGGGCACGAAATCTCACAGGAGAACATCGAGGCCATCCGCTATGCACAGAGTCAAGGGGTGACAGTTGTCATCGCCACGGGACGCGCTTTTTACGAGGCGAATATGCCTGTCAAACCAACCGGACTGACGGTTCCCTACATCTGTCTGAACGGTGCAGAAATAAGAGACGAACAGTTTAATATCACGCATACCTCTCATTTAAATCCAGAACAGATCGAAGAAGTGACCGGTGTTCTGCGTAAATATGATATCTTTTATCAAGTCTATACGAACTTCGGTATCTACACAGAAGACAAAGAAAAAGACTTGCAGATTTATCTCGACATTGCCATGCAGGCCGGTAACGAGCCTGATGAAGAAAAGATACGCGAAGGAATCGAAAAGCGTCTTGAACAAGGGACTTTAAAAGAAGTAGATGACTACAGCATGATATATGACCGCGAAGGTGAGCTCGTCATGAAACTGCTTGCTTATACAAGTGATCATCATAAATTAATGCAGGCTAAAAGTGAACTGAAAGCGTTCAGCAGTCTTGCGGTTTCAGCATCTGCCCGAAACAACTTAGAAATCACACATGCAGATGCCCAAAAAGGAGTCGCACTGAAACGAATCGCTGAACAGCTGGAAATTCCACTGTCAGAAACGATGGCACTTGGAGACAATCTGAATGATGTATCGATGCTTGAAGTAGCAGGGTTTTCTGTCGCAATGGAGAACGCAGCACGTGAGACAAAAGCTATCGCCAAATATTTAACAGATTCAAATGAAGAAAGCGGCGTCGGAAGAGCCATTATGAAGTACGTCAAACAGGAAAATGAATAAAAAAATGGACTGAGCAATCAGTCCATTTTTTTTATTCAATGATTTGGATGACTCGAGCAGGTACGCCTGCAACTACGACATTATCGGTCACATCTTTAGTGACAACACTGCCACTCGCTATGACTACATTGTCTCCGATTGTCACACCTGGATTAATGACTGAATGGCCACCAATCCAGCAGTTGTGACCAATCTTAACAGGTTTGGCATACTCGACGCCGCTGTTACGTTCAACTGGATTCACCGGATGTGTCGCGGTATAAATATGCACGCCGGGCGCAATCATACAGTTGTCACCGATATCAATACGCGCGACATCAAGCAATGTTAAATCAAAGTTTGAATAAAAATTTTCACCCACGTAAATATTATAACCATAGTCGACTCGTAGATTACTTTCGACATGAATCTGTTCACCTGTTGAGCCGAAGATAGCCTTCACTTTTTTCGCACGTTCTTCTGCTAAGTTTTCAGGTATCGCATTGAAACTACGTGTTGCAAGTTTCGCCTGAACACGGTCACTGACAAGTGTAGGATCTTGCGGATTATAAAGCTCGCCGCGCAGCATCTTTTCTTTTTCAGTCATAAGGGCTCCTTATTTACTGTATTTAAGACGGGCAAACGCATCATGCTGGTGAATAGATTCCTCGTTACGACATTCAATCTCAAATCCTTTGATGAATGGTAATTCTACTAAATCAGCAGCAATCAAACGCAGTAAATCTTCAACAAAACGAGGGTTTTCATAAGCACGTTCTGTAACAGATTTTTCATCTGTGCGTTTTAAGATAGGGTACAGCATACTTGATGCGTTGATCTCCATCGCTTCAAGCATCTGTTCTTTGTAATCAGCGGGCAGTTCTTCAGCAAGGTCCGCTTTGACCGTCACGACGCCGCGCTGGTTATGTGCAGAATATTCACTGATTTCTTTTGAACATGGGCAAAGCGTCGTCACTTGTGCTTTAATCGTTAATGACTGGCTGCTGACTTCTTCATCAGCGACTGTCATCTCAAATGTGGTATCCGCATGGCCGACTGCTTTTAAGTTAGTGATCGGGCTGTAACGGTCGAAGAACCAGACACCTTCTACTTCAACAGAGGCGTTTTTTTGTTTCATCGCTGTCTGAAGTGTAATGAGAACTTTCTTCAGAGTATCGAAGTCGAGTGTCAGACCATTTTCATAATGCGACTCAACAGATTCCAGAATACGACTCATGTTAATGCCTTTCTCATCTTTTGCCAGATGAGTAGACAGACTGAAATTGCCGACTGTCTGGAAATCACCGATACGGACAGGATAAGTCAGATTCTTGATACCGACATGGTCGATTTCAAATAAAAAGTCTTTTTTAGAGCTCTGTAAATCCATCATCAATTCTTTTTCGGTCGGTTTAGTACCTTTGATCGGGTCAACGGAACCAAAATGTCTCCAGCGACCTTCACGTGTCTTTAAATTATATTCTTTCATTTTACTAATCTCCTAAGTTTCGTTATACAGTATAGCTGTAAAAGCGTTCTGTTTTCATCCACATATCACGCGTTTCTTCTGCCTGCTGAGAGTCTGCGGCGAGATTTTTAAGCATTGGACCTGTCTGTGAGGCATGTGCTTCCAGCACGCGCATTTTCTGTTCTTCATATCCTGTTATATCAACGACAACGTCTGGTGCACCTAGGACATCAAACGTATCATGACTGAAAGCGACAAGATTGAGTTTAGGTCGTTCATTTTCAGGCAGGCGTCTGACTGCTTCAATCACTGCATCTGCTGTAGCCTCGTGGTCCGGGTGCACAGCGTGGCCTGGATAGAATGAAATGATGAGAGAAGGTTTCAGTTCATCTATTAAAGCACCGACCATGTTAGCCAGGTCTTCGGTTTTTTCAAATTCCAGTGTTTTATCGCGGTAGCCCATTTTTCTTAAATCTTTAATACCGATAGCTTCCGCTGCACGTTCCAGTTCCTGTTCGCGGATAAAAGGAAGTGACTCGCGCGTTGCAAACGGGGGATTACCTAAATTACGGCCCATCTGTCCAAGCGTTAGACATGCGTAAGTAACAGGAACGCCTGCATCTACGAACTGTGCAAGGGTACCTGAAACACCGAATGCTTCGTCATCAGGATGTGGGAATACAACTAATACTTGTGATTCTGTCATTTTGTGCACCTCTTATAAATGAAATGGTGTTCGACTGATTTCAAGAGCGGCAGCCAGTTGTCCATCATAGTTATGGCCGGCCATCAGAAAAGCACCATCTTCTGCGATTTCGTAATGCGTAAGTCCTTGTACATAAACCCAGCCGCCTTCGAGCTTTAAGCCGACGCGGTACGGATCTTTTTTACCACCCGTGATCTTGCCTTGAATGTAAGTTACTTTAATATTGCGAAGAAAAGTACCCGCATTGAAGACGCGTTCATCGAAATGTGATGCATATGCGCCATTTGTTGTCTCAACATGAAGATAGACAGGTGTATTGGCGAATTCGTCCAGATGCTGCTGTACAGTTTGTTCATTAATTAATTCCATCATTATAACTCCTCATGAAATACTGCTACTATTTTACTAAAGTCAGCAGCTGATTTATAGCTTTTATTGATAAAGAAGAGTGCACCATAAGGTCCACTCTCCGCTGTCGTCAGTCTATACTTCTTTTGTTGCTACTTCGATTTTCTCTACTTTATTAGAAGCACCGTGCTGAACAGGTCCTACGAAGTCATTCATTTTCCAGCCGTGTTTAATAGCAGAAGCGACGAATACTTTAGCATTGATGACTGCTTCACGTGGAGACTGACCGTTCGCTAAGTTTGCTGTTGTCGCAGCAGCGAATGTACAGCCAGCACCGTGATTATAAGAAGACTGGAATTTTTCTGTTGTCAGCAATGTATAAGTTTCACCGTCAAAGTAAAGGTCAACTGCTTCTTGTCCTTCAAGTGCTTTGCCGCCTTTAATGATGACGTGTTTCGCACCGCGTTCATGAATAATACGCGCCGCTTCCTTCATCTGGTCGATAGAAGTCAGTTTACCGAGACCCGATAATTGGCCAGCTTCAAAAAGGTTAGGTGTAACGACTGTAGCAAGTGGTAACAGTTCTTTGATCATCGCTTCAGTATTACCAGGATTTAAGACTTCATCTTCTCCTTTGCAGACCATAACTGGGTCCACAACGAAAAAGTCAGCATCTGAATCTTTGTAGGCTTGTGCTGCACGGCCGATAATCTCTTCTGAACCGAGCATACCTGTTTTGATTGCATCTGGACCGATAGATAATGCAGTCTTAATCTGTTTATCTAATAAATCAATTGGTAGTGGTGTAACATCATGACCCCATGTTTCAGGATCCATTGTAACAACTGCAGTCAGTGCGACCATACCGTATGTGTTTAACTCCTGGAACGTTTTTAAATCGGCCTGCATGCCTGCTCCGGCACTTGTGTCAGACCCTGCAATAGTTAAAGTTTTCTTAAGTGACATGTGACATACCCCATTCTTTTTCTGATTATTATTATCATAGCATGAATACGGGTATGACAAAATAAAATGCTTACAAATTATGATACAATTCATATGAAGAGGTGATGAGATGAATTGGGATACAATATTCAAGGAAATCAAGGGAAAACACGATTTTACGGAGATGGATTCATTTCTGGAAGAAGCTTATGAAACAAAAGAGATTTATCCGGCGCGTGAGAACATCTATAACGCGTTTAAATACACGCCGTTTGATAAAGTAAAGGTTGTGATACTCGGGCAGGATCCTTATCATGGTCCGGACCAGGCACATGGTTTAGCGTTCTCAGTCAAGAACGGTACCAAGTTGCCCCCTTCACTGCGCAATATGTATAAGGAACTTGAAGAAGATACAGGCTGTGTCAGACAGACAGGTGAACTGACAGGCTGGGCAGAAGAAGGTGTCCTGTTACTCAACACGGTCATGACTGTGGAGAAAGGACAGGCGAACTCACACCGTGGCATCGGCTGGGAAACCTTTACGAACGAAGTGATTAAAGCAGTCAGTGATGAGAAAGAGCATGTTGTGTTCATACTCTGGGGAAAACCGGCACAGAGTAAACTGCCTCTTATTGATACGACGAAACATCATATCATTACAAGCGTCCATCCGAGCCCTTTAAGTGCTTTTCGCGGCTTCTTTGGTTCAAAGCCTTATAGTCAGACAAATGACTATTTGAAAGCACAAGGTCTTGAACCGATTAACTGGTGCAAAGAGGTTGTGATGCATGAAAAATAAGGTCATTCAGCAGATAGAGGCTGAACTGAGTAAGGCAAAGATGTCAGACGGTGAAATGTTTGCAAGACATATGTACGCAGTTGAAACACTTGCAAGACTTGCTGCAACTACCGCGGATGCAGATGAGAAAGTGCAGTACGTGAGTCATTCAAATCCAACCACCTCTCAACCTGTCATATCTGCTGCAGAGCTGAAGATGATGGGTGCGAAAGTCCCAACGAAAGAAAATAAAGCAGTAACAGATGATGGTTTTGGCAATGGCGATTCGTTATTTGATTTTTAGGAGGATAACATGAAGACATTTATTATAATAGGTGCACTTAATGCACTTATCGCAGTGGCGCTCGGTGCTTTTGGTGCACATGGACTTGAAGGAAAGCTGAGCGAGAAATATCTCGACATCTGGAACAAGGCGACGACTTATCAGATGTATCATGCACTAGGATTAGTGTTGATCGGTATCCTGATGGGGACGACTAAACTGAACCTAAATACAGCAGGATGGCTGATGACAGCGGGTATTATTTTCTTCAGCGGTTCACTCTATGTGCTTGCCGTAACACAGATTAAAGTACTAGGCGCGATTACACCAATCGGTGGCGTTCTCTTTATCGCCAGCTGGGCGTTGATGATTCTTGCAGCATGGAAAGCATAAAAAAATGACCCTCAGACGAGGGTCATTTTTTTAGCGGTTATAGTTGTTTGTGTTGTTACGTTTGTTTAACTGACGTTGTAAAATCGGTAAAATGATGGGTGCTAATTTAATTAATAATGAGATTAATCTTTTCATATTGAACTCCTCTTTTCACGGTTTTCTTATTTATAGCCGTTAAATAAATAGCTTAAACATGCTTTTTAAGGAACAGATAAAAAGGAATACCGACGGCAACGATTATCAGTGAATAAAGCGCCCCAAGGAAGTCACTCTGCAGGGTACTGATAATGATGAACAGACCTCCTAGAATAGCGACGATCGGTACGACTGGATAAAGTGGTACCGAGTAAGCTCTTTGACCTTTAAAACGTTTTCTGAGCAGGAATAAACCGACAAAAGCCATGATATAGAAAACATAGATGACAAAAATACAGATTTCGGATAAGTAGTCCGCATTGACGACTTTAGGAAACGCCATCGTCAGAAGGACGAGCAGAAGGCCAAGCAGATAAACGATACTGAGTGCGCCGACTGGTGTATTTGTTTTCGGGCTGACGTAACCGATGACTTTAGAGAATGGCAATAAGTGATCGTCTGCCATCGCAAATGGTACACGAGGGAATGTCATGATCTTACCGTTCAGACAGCCGAAGATGGAGATGATGACACCGATATTGACGAATTTTGCCCCGATAGAACCGAAGAGAACAGTCGCTGCCTGTGCTGAGCTGGTATTACCCATACCGATCAGTTCTGATGCAGGAATGACATGGAAGACGGCAATATTGATGAAAACATAAGCGAGCGTCACGACTGACAGGCCGATAAGCATCGCGAGCGGCAGATTGCGTTTCGCATTTTTCATCTCGCCTGTTAAGTTCGTCAGCATAATCCAGCCGTCGTAAGCGAATAGCGTCGCGAGTACAGCACGACCGAAGTTGATCTCATCCCCATCTTTAATAAGACTCGTTACATCTTGATTAAAGATATCTGCTTTCCCCCATAATAATCCAAAGATGATAATCGCAAATACTGGAATCAGTTTAGCGACTGTTGTGAAGTTCTGCATCGCTCCGCCAAGACCAGTACCCAGAATATTAAGAATGACTAGGAATGTGAGTGCTGCAATCCCAATCCAGATACCCAGGCTCTCACTGAAACCAAAAAAGTTAGCTACTAAAATACCGAAGAATAAAGTGAGAGAAGCGATAATGGCTGGACCATAAATAACAGTCTGGACCCATCCCGTTAAGAAGCCCCAGAAACGACCGTATATATCACGAATATAAGCATAAAGCCCACCTGTCTTCGGAATCTGAGCACCGACTTCAGCGATGGTCAACCCCGCAGCAAGCGTCAGCACACCCCCGACAACCCAGGCTGCAATCGCCATATTGCTGGATCCTGCATGGCCGAGAACGACTGATGGCTTAACAAATACACCGGATCCAATAATCGTACCGATAACAATTGTGATGGCTGTCATCAAGCCGATGGATTTCTTCAGAGAATCCTCCTGATGCATAGAAATACCCCCTTAAATTAAATAATACTCTCTCAATATAGCATGAAAGAGAAGACATAAATACCCCGTAATGAATGCGTATACAAAATAATAAATATTTTTTTCTATTAAATAGGAAAGATTAACATGTTATTAAATTAAATACAGAAAAAAGGTTGAAATGCGTATTAACTTTGTTATCATTATAAATGATAATGATTATCAATTGCAGAGGAGCTTTTTCATATGAAGTTGCGGTACCTGGTTATCCTACTCATTGTACTGTCTATGCTGTCTATTTTTATCGGTGTAGTGGATCTTGCGCCCAGACACCTTTTGCAGCTGACAGCCAATGAAAAAAATATATTGATCAACAGTCGACTGCCGAGGACTATCTCGATCATTCTGGCAGGTGCTGCTCTCAGTATTTCAGGGCTGCTGATGCAGCAGCTGACACGTAATAAATTTGTTTCACCGACAACAGCAGGAACGATGGATTTCGCGAAACTCGGTATTCTGATTGCCATGATTTTCTTCACGGAAGCCCATATTCTCATCAAACTCATCTTTGCGATAATGGCTGCGATTATTGGAACGCTCTCATTTATGTTCATCGTCAACCGTATCAAATACAAAGATGCCATTTTTATTCCGCTCGTCGGACTGATGCTCGGTAATATCGTTTCCAGTTTTGCGACGTTCATGGCGCTTCGATTCAATGCGATGCAGAGTATCGGCAATTTCTTTGTTGGTGATTTTTCGATGGTGACGTCGGGACGTTATGAGATTCTCTATATTATTATTCCGATGGTCATACTGATTTATTTCTTCGCACATCATTTCACCATTGTCGGCATGGGAGAATCGTTTAGTCGCAATCTAGGCATTCCATACGAACGCATCATGAATATCGGTGTTATCATCAGCGCCGTGGTATCGGCGACAGTCGTTGTAACAATCGGAGTTCTGCCGTTCCTAGGTCTTGTTGTGCCGAATATCGTTTATATGCTTGTAGGCGACCACCTGCAGAAGACGCTGCCGTTTACAGCGCTGATTGGTTCGATCCTTGTAATGGTTGCGGACATTTTCAGCCGCCTGATTATTTTTCCTTACGAAATCCCGATTGGTCTGACGCTCGGCATTATCGGCAGCGTGCTTTTCATGCTGCTTCTCTTGAAAAGGAGGAACGAGTATGTCGCCAAAATCTAAGAAAGTTCTGCTATTACTAGTGACGGCGGTCGTATTAATTGGTCTTTATATTCTGATACAGCTGAATATGAATGCACTCGGCTACGTTTTACCTGCACGCGTGCGTAAAGTTGCAGCTATTATTCTGGTAGGCGCAGCCATCGGTGTCTCATCACTGATTTTTCAGACGCTGACAGAAAATCATCTGCTGACGCCGTCAGTCATCGGCCTTGATGCTGTCTATTTATTCCTGCAGACGGTCATCATCTTTATATTCGGGGCTGTCAGTTCGCTGCTGATGAATACGTATATTAATTTCTTTCTTTCTGTTGCTCTAATGGTTCTGTTTACACTCGGACTTTTCAAACTCGTTTTCAGAAAAAATACATCAGTTTACTTTATCCTGCTCTTCGGTCTGGTGATGGGAACTTGCTTTCAAAGTCTTTCAAGCTTCATGCACATGGTCATGAATCCCGATGATTTCCTGATGCTGCAGGACAGATTATTTGCAAGCTTCAATACAGTAAACGAAAAGCTGCTGATTCTCTGTGCAGTTTTAATCGGTTTACTGCTCATCCTCGTCTACCGCAGGAGTCATGAACTGGACGTTTTAAGTCTTGGGAAGATTCATGCGGTCAACCTTGGACTTGATGTCGACAAGTTAACGCGTTCAATGCTGCTGATTGTCGCAATTCTTGTCAGCATTTCAACAGCCCTTGTCGGACCTATCACATTTCTGGGTATCATCGTCTGTAACATTACCTATCAGTTTATCCGGACTTATGAACATAAGCTGCTCATTGTCTGCACGATACTGATTTCAGTGATTACGCTACTGATCGGTCAGATGATGACCCAGTATATTTTTGACGGGACGACTGAAATTACGATTATGATCAATTTTGTCGGAGGACTCTACTTCATCTATTTACTCTTTAAGGAGGGCGCACATGATTAAAGTCAGTCAATTATCGCTTGATATCGGAAAGAAAAAGATCCTTAAAAATGTATCGACAGAAATCAGACAAGGTGCTATAACGGCGATTATCGGTCCTAACGGCGCGGGTAAAAGTACATTGCTCAATGCTGCGACACGTCTGATTGATGTGACAACGGGTTCTGTTGAACTGAACGGGACTGAAATCACTCGTCTGAAAAGTGATCAGGTTGCAAAGGAACTGGCTGTTCTGAAGCAGAGCAATCATACCAATTTAAAACTTACAGTCCGCGAACTGGTGAACTTTGGCCGTTTCCCGTATTCGAAAGGACGACTATCGAAGACAGATAAACAAGTGGTCGATGAATCGCTTGAATATATGGGACTGACGAACATGCAGGAGGCTTATTTAGATGAGCTGTCAGGCGGGCAGAGACAGCGTGCTTTTATCGCGATGACGCTTGCGCAAGATACAGACTATATCTTTTTAGATGAGCCGCTGAACAATCTGGATATGAAACACTCTGTTCAGATGATGCAGCTACTCAGACGTCTCGTAAGAGAAAAACAGAAGACAATCGTCATTGTCATACATGACATCAACTTCGCTTCATGCTACGCAGATTATATCGTCGCGATGAAAGAAGGCGAAATTCTGCTCGACGGACCAAAGGATGATGTCATCACGCCGGAAGCTTTAAAGTCTATCTATGATATGGACATCAACATTGAATGTATTTTTGGGCAGCAGATCTGCGTCTATTTCGATGATGAAAAAACAGTGGATGACTACGTCAGAGAAGTACAGATGGTATAGTCACGCATAATGAAAGGAGTGATGCTGGGGATTAAGTGTTACGTTGGGCGCAAAAATTCGGGGAAAAATTTAAAATACAAGGAGATTACCATGAAGAAATATTCACTTTTAGTACTTAGTTTTGCATTAATTTTAATCTTAGCAGCATGTGGCAGCAAAAAAGAAACGACAACAGAAGAAAAAACAGCAGGAGACTCATCAGAAAATACTGTAGAAATCACAAATGAATACAAAATGATGGGTGAAAAAGAAGATGGCAGCGATGCAAAAGATGTATCAGAAAAAGTAGAAGTCCCTAAAAACTCTAAAAAAGTAGCAGTATTTGATTACGGTACATTGACAACAATGCAGGAACTAGGTCTGAATGATCACGTCATCGGTTTACCTAAAGGTGAAGGTAATCGCTCTGTCCCTGAATTTTTGAAAGAATTCAAAGACGATAAATACACAAACCTCGGCTCACTTAAAGAACCTAACTTTGAAAAACTCGCTGAACTGAGTCCGGAAGTCATCCTTATTTCAGGACGTCAGGCATCAGCTAAAGTCATGGATGAAATGAAAAAAGCAGCACCAGACGCTAAAATTGTCTATGTCGGTACTAAAGATACAGCTTATGTCGACAGTGTAAAAGCCAATACAGACAACATCGGTAAAATGTTCGATAAAGAAGACGAAACAACAAAATTAAACAAAGAATTAGACGACAAGATTGCAGAAGTGAAAAAAATGACAGAAGCATCTGATAAAAAAGGTCTTTTCGTATTAGCGAATGAAGGCGAACTTTCAGTGTTTGGTAAAGGTGGACGTTTCGGCTTCATCCATGATGTATTAGGAGTAAAAGAAGCGGACAAAAATATTAAAGCAGAAGGTCACGGCCAGGTCGTGAACTATGAATATTTCAACAAAGTGAATCCTGACATCATCTTTGCGATGGACAGAGGCGTAGCAGTCGGTGGTAAATCATCAAGCAAGCAAGTGTTATCGAATAAAGTGATTAAAGACGTCAACGCTATTAAAGAAAACAAAGTTATCGAATTAAACCCATACTTATGGTACTTCTCAGGTGGCGGCGTTAAAACAACAATGCAGCAGATCGATGAAATCGAAAAAGCTTATCAATAAACTTAAAATCCGGCAGCAGCCGGATTTTTTTGGTATAAATTGACATGTCAGTCGGGCAGTATTACACTGAAGAAAACTTTGAGGTGACATGATGAATAGAGGATGGTTATGGTGGGCAGTATTGATCATTGCAGGACTAGGTCTTACGATGATGACAGTCATACAGCAAAGAGAAGTACAAAATAGCGGGGTTGAGCCTGTCCGTGATGAAGCTATTGCTCAAGTAGAAGCCGAGACTTATGCATCTGTAGATGAAGCTAGTAAAGCTGTGAAAGAAATACTTTACAAGGATATGGAATTGAATGGGAATAGTTATGGTGGCGATGGGAATCACTATATCGGTACAGCGAGCTATTATAAAAATAAACAATTATACTTAACGCTTTACTATTTTGTAAAAGAAGGAAGTCACTTTAAGCTTTTCATTGGCCGTCATGATATTAAAGCAACACATGATATAGAGAAGTGGCAGGACCATGCGGGTTCTTATACTTTCGATTGTATGTTAGGACCGTACGACAAAGTTAGGAAGTATGAAAAGAAGTATAATTCTTTGAATAGATTTGAAGACAATACCACTCTTTTGGTTAAGGGAGATAAGTCATCTTAAAAACAGCAGTAGGGATGAGGGAGTGTCCGTCATTATGACTTTTCCGGATACAACTGATGTAAATCAGCTTCAGAGGTCAGAGAAGTGTCCGCCATACTACATTTGTCGGACACAACTCGTCCGCCACGCGACTATTCATCAGGGAAGTGTCCGCCATACTACATTTGTCGGACACAACTCGTCCGCCACGCGACCATTCATCAGGGAAGTGTCCGCTATCCCGCTTTTACCGGACACAACGCGCGGTCACATAACTATCCATCAAAAAAGAGTCCGCTATTCACAAAATAGCGGACTCTTTTCTATTCACTATCACACTTTAAACTTCAAATAATGACGACAGGTCATCCTGCTCTAAAATATTACCAACGAAGAACTCACCAAACTCGCCGTAGCGGGCAGAGACTTCGTCAAAACGCATTTCATATACTAACTTTTTGAACTGCAGTACATCATCAGCGAAAAGTGTTACGCCCCATTCATGGTCGTCAAAACCGACAGAACCTGTGATGAACTGTTTCACTTTACCGGCGTAGCCGCGTCCAATCATGCCGTGTGAACGCATGAGGCCTTTGCGGTGATCCATGTCAAGCATATACCAGTTATCATTGCCCTCGCGGCGTTTATCCATTGGATAGAAACAAACGTACTCTGTGCGAGGAATTTCTGGGTATAAACGTGAACGGACGTGAGGGTTCTGATATGGATCTTCGTCAGAGTCACCAGCTAAGTAGTTGCTGAGTTCAATGACTGATACGTATGAATAGGTCGGGATTAAATAGTCGCTGATAGCCAGTTTATTGAATTCTGTTTCAAGTGCTGTCAGCTGTTTCATTTCAGGGCGCAGCATCCAGAGCATTAAGTCTGCTTTCTGGCCAGTGATATTATAGAACGCATAAGAACCTTCTTTTGCTTCATGGTTCGCTTCAAGTTTAGTTAAATATTCTTTCAGCTCAGTGACCATCTGTTCGCGGTCTTCTGCTTCCACTAGTTTCAGGCTTGTGAAATCGATGGCATAAAATAAATGGAGGCTGTACCAGCCATCTAATGTTTTTGCTGCTTCAATCATTCATATCTCTCCTCTTGTCTTAGTCCTCTCCAATATACCATAATTAGCGGAAAATTCTGCATTCAGACTTTTACAAATTGATGACGTGAATTCTATTCGCAAATGCTCTATAATAAGGATGTAAATTGTATGAAACACTACTAGGAGGCTATTATGGCTAATTTAATGGATGTATTAAAAGGCAAATTAGAAGGTAAGAATGTCCGCATCGTCTTCCCTGAAGGTAACGATGAGCGTGTTCTCGCAGCAGCAGTGGAACTCGGTAAATCTGATTACGTATCACCTATCGTGTTAGGTAAAGAAGAAGAACTGAAATCACTTAGCGAAAAACTCGGTGTATCTTTAGACGGTTTAGAGACAATCGATCCTGCGACTAGCGAATTACGTTCAGAATTAATCGCTTCTTTCGTTGAGCGTCGTAAAGGTAAAGCAACTGAAGAGCAGGCTGAACAAATGATGAACGACGGCAACTACTTCGGGACAATGCTTGTTCATACAGGTAAAGCAGCAGGGCTTGTATCAGGTGCTGCTCACTCTACAGCTGATACAGTGCGTCCAGCGCTTCAGATCATCAAAACAAAACCTGGTGTTGCGAAAACATCTGGCGTCTTCTTCATGTTACGTGAAGATGAACAGTATGTATTTGGTGACTGTGCCATCAACCCGACTTTAGAAGCATCTGACTTAGCTGAAATCGCTATCGAGAGTGCGAAGACTGCACAAAGCTTCGGCATGGATCCTAAAGTAGCAATGCTCAGCTTCTCAACTAAAGGATCAGCAAAAACCCCTGAAACAGAAAAAGTCGTAGAAGCGACTCGTTTAGCACAGGGAAAACAAGCAGAAGCGGGACTTGAAAATGTCGTAATCGACGGTGAATTCCAGTTCGATGCTGCATTCGTTCCTTCTGTAGCTGCTAAAAAAGCACCTGAATCTCCAATCCAAGGTGATGCGAATGTCTTCGTATTCCCAAGTCTTGAAGCGGGTAACATCGGTTACAAAATTGCTCAACGTTTAGGTGGATTTGATGCGATTGGACCTATCCTTCAAGGTTTAAATGCACCTGTTAACGACTTATCACGTGGCTGCTCAACTGACGATGTCTATGACTTAGCAATCATCACAGCAGCACAAACACTTTAATGTCCAAGTTTCAGGACAGATGGCAATATACTGATCATACGACAGGACTGCAGCCTATGCAGTCCTTCAGTTTTGATGACACCTTTTGTCATTTGGTCGGCAAGGAGAACTGGGACAGTGTCGTACGCACGTGGGTTCACCAGCATGTCGTTATATTAGGAATCCATGACAGCAGACTGCCGCACTTAAAAGAGGGAATTGATTATCTTATTGAGCAGGGGTATGGTGCCATCGTTCGGAATTCAGGTGGACTAGGTGTTGTACTTGATAGTGGTGTCTTAAATATCTCATTAATATTTAACGGCGGTGAATCGTTCTCGATAGATGGTGGCTACGAGCTGATGTATGACCTTATTAAAGAGATGTTCAAAGAGTATGGTGTCATAATTGAAGCGAAGGAAATCGTGCACTCGTATTGTCCTGGCAGCTATGATTTAAGCATCAATGATCGTAAGTTTGCCGGCATCTCACAGCGCAGGGTGCGTGGCGGGGTCGCCGTGCAGATTTATCTCTGTGTAGAGGGTAGTGGCAGCGAGCGCGCCCGTCTGATGCAGGAATTCTACAAGCGTGCACTTCAGGATGAAGAGACAAAATTCAGTTATCCAGAGATTCACCCTGAAGATATGGCGAGTTTAAGTGAACTCCTGGGATTTGAACTGACCGTACAGGACATTCTGTTCAAGCTGCTCGGTGCAATGAAATCTCTCGGTTCACAATTATCGATGGTAGAGATGACAGATGAGGCCTGGTCATTGTATAATGATTACTTCGATAGAATGATTGAGCGTAATGATAAAATGAGAAAAAATATGGAGGATGTGAACAGCAATGCGCAATAAGTTTCAAGTCTGCGATGACTGTCAGGCGGTTAACCTGCGAACTTTATTACCTAAACTCGAAAAAATAGATCCAGATGCGGAAATAGAAGTCGCATGTCAATCTTACTGTGGTCCCGGACGAAAGAAAACATTCGCATTTGTTAACAATCGTCCATGTGCGGCTCATACAGAAGAAGAACTGATGGAGAAAGTCGAGAAACGACTAGCTCAAAAGCGTGATCCGGAAGAAGAGGCGAGACTTCAGAAACGAAATGAAGAACGTAAACGCCGGATGGAAGAGCAGGAAGCTAAAATTAAAGCAAAACGTATGAAGTAAAGTTCTACCGTTATAAACGGTGGAACTTTTTTTCTTTACAATGTAACAACATTATCTTTATCTCAAATTTACAGGACCTTTACAACTGGCTGATATAGTAGAGGAGAAGAATAATGACGAGATGAAGGGTGGACTCATACAGATGAAACGTATTCTGATAACAGGTGCACGTGCACCGATCTCTTATGCAGTGGTTCAACAGCAGGTCGCACTCGGCAATCAGGTTTATCTGACAGATTCAACAAACAAAGTCAGCATCAAAAATACAAAATTCATCGAGAAATTCATCATGACGACTTCTCCCCGCTTTTCTACACAGGAATATATAGAAGATATCAATTCCATTGTGCGTGAATATGATATCGATTATATTCTGCCGCTCAACGAAGAATCGTTCTATCTTTCATACTCTAAACATTTGCTGGCGGCACCGGTCTGGGTAGAAGACATCGATAAAATGCTGTCTGTCCATAATAAATTCAATTTTACAAAGCTGATGCAGGAGATGGGATTTAAAGTCCCTGATACCTCTTATGTCTATAATAAAAAGGAACTGACATCTTTTATTACAAACCATCCGGATGAACACTATATCGTTAAACAGCCTTTCGGACGTTTCGGTCAGTCTGTGCGTAAACTATCAAGATATTCACTGGAGTTCGGCAATGAAGTCCGGTTTCCCTTTATGATTCAGACGCTTATCTACGGGACAGAATGGTGTTCTTATTCGATGGCTTATGAAGGACAGGCTCTGTCAACGTCACTCTACTTGTCTAACACACATGAAAGTTATAACTGTTCCACTCATTTTCATTCACAGAAGAATCCTGAGCTGCAGGCAGTGATTGAAGAAGTGATCAGCAAACTGAACTGGTCTTATCAGATCGCGTTTGACGTTATTCAGTGCAGTAAGACAGGAGAATTCTATTTCATCGAGTGTAATCCTAGAGCGACAAATGGAGCTTTATTCATGAAGCCTGAAGTCTGGAATCTGGAAGTCACTGCACCGACCTATGAGGTCAGACAGCTGATTTTCGTCTCGCTTTTCAACTGGATGAAGAAACCGAAGAAAGATACATTTGAGAAACTCAAGTACGGTAAAGATGTCTTCTGGCACCCTAATGAAAAAGTGATTTTCTTTGAACAGCTGATCAGCGGTGCCCAGTGGTGGGTATCAGCGAAAAGAAAGAAAGTCGCAGTCAATGCGATAACGACGTATGATATTGAATGGAACGATGAACTGATCAGCTTATAAAGCGAGGGATTCTATGATTTACACGAGATTTGAGACCATTCCGTTCGAACAGGTCACTGATCTGCACATCAATAAAGACTATCTTAAATATAAGATGAATGGCATGGAGCGCGGCATCACAAATGTACACGCTAAAGTAGAAGTGCTATTGATAGATGGACACTTAATTCCATACAGCGTTAAATCAGGTGCTTATAATGACAGCTGGATTCATTCATTTACCGGGCAATATATCGAGGAAATGGTCAGTGAAGTTGAACGCATGACCCTACCTTCTATTGCTCGAAAGGGTGCTGCTCTCCTGCTCAGTGCAGGGCGATTAATCTTAAAAGGAACAAGGGAAAAGACAGTCACGGTCTTCCCGTCATTTATGTCAACGACGCTCTATAGCGATAATCAGCTGAAGTATATCAGTCAGCTGACAGAAGAACTAAGCCGCCGCTACCCTCGTCATGCGCTTGTCTTCAGGACAGTCAGCGAAGAAGCAGTTAAAGAGCAGCTGGAAGCAGCGGGCTACGCACCGTTGATTTCACGCGCCATCTATGTTTATGATGCTGCTGAGTCTCATACTAAGAATGAACGAAAAGACCTGAAAAAAGATATTAAAAAACTGGAGAAAAGCGGACTGTCCGTATCTGATGAACTATCAGCAACTGACTTTGATGCACTCATTCCTTTATATACTCAAGTTTATCTTGATAAATATTCTATACATAACCCGCACTACACCGCTGACTTTTTCCGTTTTATATATGACTATGTGCCCCTTAAATGGTTTGTTCTAAGAGACGGTGACCATATCGTTTCGTTTATGGCGGTGCAGCAAAAAGGGGATATGCTCTTTCCGGCATATTTTGGCATGGATCAGTCTTATAAAGGATTATATTTTATGACAAGCGGACTGCTCTATCAGTATGCTAATGATAAAGGGCTCAAAATCAATAACAGTGCGGGCGCAAAAGACTACAAATTAGCGCGAGGCTCGAGACCTTTTCTTGAATATCACCTCGTCTATACGAAGCATCTGAAAATCGAGCAGCGTATCTTCTATGATTTATTTGTTAAATGCGCCACACCCCTCGGTGCATTTTTACTCAAAAAACTCCAGTTTAAATAAATAGTTTATCTACTATTCTGACAATTTTAGGCGTATAATAAATCTATCATTTTAAAAAGAGCAGTCGGACGCAGGTCCGTCTTTTCTTTTTTTTAACGAGGTGTGGAATATGGTTAATATCAGAAAAGCGAATGTAGAAGATATACCGGCTATTCGCCGTGTTGCGACGATGGCCTGGCATGACACTTATCAGAATATCGTAGCAGCAAGCACAATCGCACAATTGCTTTCTGCAGCTTACAGTGATGAACGTCTGACTAAAAGACTGGATAGTTCTGTATTTCTAGTGGCAGAGGAAAATAACGAAGTCGTTGGCTTTACAAACTTTATCAACGGCACAGAACTCTTCTTATCAGCCATTTACGTTATACCCGGCTACCAGCGTCAGAATATTGGCGGCAGACTTATTGCGGCTGGTCTTGAAATCTGTAACGACTATCATGAACTTTTCGTTGAAGTGGCAAGCGATAATGAAACAGCCGGTAACTTCTACCGTAAAAATGGATTTGTACTTGTTCGCGAATACGAAGAAGACTTGTTCGGAGAGAAAGTCACAACAGGTTTACTGAAGAAAAAACTATAATTAGACGAGGAAACGCGATACGAGAGCGTTTCCTTTTTTTATGGTAAAATTGATATATTCTATGTTGGAGGACACGAATGAGCTATCAATTTCAGAAAATGCCTGAAGAAAAAGTATTTAAGGATCCAGTCCATCGTTATATCCACGTCAGAGACCAGCTGATCTGGGACCTGATTAAAACGAAGGAATTTCAACGACTGAGACGTATCAAGCAGCTCGGCACACTCTATCTGACGTTCCCGTCTGCAGAGCATTCAAGGTTCACACATTCGCTCGGTGTATATGAGATTGTAAGACGGATGATTGATGAAATCTTCAGAAACAGATCGGCCTGGCATGACGAGGATCGACCGCTTGCGCTTTGTGCAGCGCTTCTGCATGATTTAGGGCACGGACCATTCTCACATTGTTTTGAGAAGATATTCAATACCGATCACGAAGCCTATACCCAGTCTATTATTACAGGTGATACAGAAGTCAATGCTGTCTTGTCCCGTGTACATCCAGGTTTCGCTCAGGAAGTAGCTGATGTCATCAACAAGACGCACAAAAATAAACTGGTCATCTCGATGATTTCCTCACAGATAGACGCTGACCGTATGGATTATCTGCAGCGAGATGCATACCATACAGGTGTAAGCTACGGCAGTTTTGATATGGAGCGTATCTTAAGGCTGATGCGTCCGACAGAAGATGAAGTCGTCATTAAAGAAAGTGGCATGCATGCGGTTGAAGATTACTTGATGAGCCGTTACCAGATGTACTGGCAGATTTATTTTCACCCAGTCAGTAGAGGCGGCGAAGTACTGCTGAACCGTTGTTTTAAACGGGTAAAAGTATTATACGAAACAGGCTATCAGTTTAAGTCACAGCCCGTGCATCTGCTGCCGTTTTTTGAAGATGCGGTCTCTGTCCAGGATTACTTAAGGTTGGATGAGACGGTTCTATTTTTCTATCTCCAGGAGTGGATGGACGAGGAAGATGCTATTTTAAGTGATTTGTCGCGTCGATTTGTGAACCGAGATCTATTTAAATATTTACCGTTTGATGGTTCTGTCATTACAATCGGTGAACTGACAGAGCTCTTCACGCAGGCAGGTATTGATCCGGAATATTATTTTGTATCAGATGCATATAGTGATCTGCCTTATGACTATGACCGACCAGGCTCGAAAAATAACCGTAAGCCAATTCATCTGCTGACAAGGCAGGACCAGATAAAAGAGATCAGTACTCAGTCCGTCATCATCAATAGTATTACCGGCGTCAATCGTATGGATTATAAACTCTACTATCCAAAAGAGATGATTGTGAACATTAAAGATTCAGCAATTAAAGGCGCCATCATTAATCTGCTGAATGAATTAAACTAGAGGTGAAGTCAAATGGCACAATTTCAGTTCAATATTATTAAGAACGACCCTTTAGACGGGCACAAAGGAACAAACGCAGGTTCTATCAGTCTTGAAAATGTCGCACCGGTCTTTATCGACGTGCTGGAGAAGCGTGCTTTTATTGATATCGGCGCGATGCACGCCAGAAGCGAAGTGGAAAAACGCGTGAAATGGATAGATGACGAGGAAGAAGTAAAAGGCGCGGATGCTAAACCTTACTGGCTGGTCTGGGTGACAACAGAACGGGGTGCAAACGGTCCTTACTATGCGGGGGTGACAGCCTGCTACATGCTCGTCAATAAAACGAAAAAAAGAGCATTCAAGCGCATGCATGAACATGTCAACATGATGGATAAATCGATGAAACATCACTTTATTCTCGACCAGATTGGTGATGACAATAAGCAGATTCTCGCTGAATTTCTAGAGCAGCATAACGAAGTGATGTGGCAGAATGCGCCGCAGGAACTAAAAGCGCAGTTAAATGTGTCAGAATAGTGAAACCCTTGAATTTTTAGAGTGAGAGTCGTAAGATGGTACTAGCTATCAAAATAGCTAGGACACTAAAGAAAGCAGGTCACTGTACCTGCTTTCTTTATTTTTTGCTATAATGTTGGCAGGTGAATAAAAATGAAAATTTGGGTAACGACAGAGCAGAAAATTAAACAGCATCATGAACTGCAGAAATTCAGAGGGGAGAGCGCTGGCGAACTGACCGAAAAACGAGTGGCTTATCTCACTTATACAGAAGAAGTGGGCGACGAGGCAATCGCTGTCAGAGTGAAGCTTGACCCGGCAGGTATCCGTATATCCCGTAAAGGCACGATCAATATGGATTTTCTGTTTATAGAAGGAAAAACAACGCAGAATATTTATGAAACCCCAGCAGGACGTACTGTCATGGATGTCCATACTACAAAACTCGACTATAAAAAACTATCGGTCGGTGGCCGTCTTGTCATTGAATATGAACTCAGTGAGCAGAACGTCAGTCACGGACATTTTAGATATCAACTAGACTATAAGGAGAGATTACAATGAATATTGTTAACGCGCTCAAAAGTACTTTGATCGAAGAAATCAAAGCTGCTATTTTAAAGGCAGAACTCGTGACTGAAGTACCTGAAATTAAGATTGAAACACCGAAAGATACAGCAAATGGAGATTATGCTTCTAATATTGCGATGGTACTGACAAAGCTTGCTAAACGTAATCCGCGTGAAATTGCCCAGCTGATCGTAGATGACCTCGATGCATCTAAAGCACATGTTGAAAAAGTGGAAATTGCCGGCCCTGGTTTCATCAACTTCTACATGGATAACAGTTATCTGACAGATATTATCTCTCAAGCCTTATCTCAGCAGGACAAATTCGGCCATCAGTCTGAACAGAAAGAAGAGAAAATTCTTCTTGAATACGTATCTGCGAACCCGACAGGCGATTTACATATCGGACATGCACGTAATGCGGCAGTCGGTGACACACTGGCCAATGTTCTCGCGGCAGCAGGTTATCCGGTAGAAAGAGAATATTACATCAATGATGCCGGTAAACAGATTGAGAACTTAGCGTATTCAATTGAAGCACGTTACCTGCAGGCACTCGGTCAGGACGCAGAACTCCCGGCAGATGGTTACCATGGTAAAGATATCATCGGTATCGCAGAAGACCTTGCTAAGAAGGATGCGAGCTACAAGGATATGCCGTCTGAGGAACGTCTGAAAGCGTTCCGTCAGCTAGGTCTGGAATATGAGATGAAGAAACTGAAACAGGATCTCTCTGATTTCAATGTTCATTTTGACAACTGGTTCAGTGAGACAACGTTATACGAGACAGGTAAAATTGATACGGCGCTGTCTAAGATGCGAGACAATGGTTATATTTTTGAAGAAGACGATGCGACATGGTTACGGACTACTGATTTCAAAGACGATAAAGATCGTGTCCTGATTAAGAAGGACGGCAGCTATACTTACTTCCTGCCTGACATCGCCTATCATTATGACAAAATTGAACGCGGTAACGATACGCTGATCAATTTATTCGGTGCTGACCATCATGGTTATATCCCACGTCTGAAAGCGTCTCTTGAAACACTGGGTATCGATTCAGAACGTCTGGAAGTTCAAGTGATGCAGATGGTTCGTTTGATGAAAGACGGCCAGGAGATGAAGATGAGTAAGCGTACGGGGAATGCCATTACATTACGTGACATCATGGACGAAGTAGGTATTGATGCTGCACGTTATTTCCTGACGATGCGAAGCCCTGACACGCATTTTGACTTCGATATGGAACTTGCGACAAGTGAATCAAGTGATAATCCTGTTTATTATGCTCAGTACGCACATGCGCGTATCTGTTCAATCATTAGAGCGGCAAAAGAACAGGGAATCGAGATTGATTCAAATGCAGATTTCAGTCTTATCACAAATGATAAAGCGTTTGAACTGTTGAAACGTGTTGCTGACTTTGAAAGTACAATAGAATCGGCAGCAGAACACCGTGCCCCGCACCGTATTACAAACTATATTCAGGATTTAGCAAGTCATTTCCATAAATTCTATAATGCAGAGAAAGTTCTGACAGAAGATGCTGCGAAGTCAAGCGCACATGTTGCGATGATTGAAGCGGTCAGAATCACATTGAAAAATGCACTGGCATTAATCGGTGTTTCTGCACCGGAAAAGATGTAAATCCTAAGCGGAACTGAAGAATCAGTTCCGCTATTTTTCTATATTAAGGGAGATGTCGATGAAAAAGTCAGTATTAATATTCTCGTTTTTTATGCTCAGTGGTTGTCAGGCGGATCAATCGGAAGATCGAATCGTCAGTCTGATGCCAAGCAATACAGAGATTCTTTATGAAATGGGGCTCGGCGATGAAGTCGTCGGTGTTTCAACAAATGATGACTACCCAAAAGATGTAAAGACTAAAGAACAGTTTGACAGTTTTAATCTCAATAAAGAACAGTTACTGCGAGCGAAGCCTTCAGTGATTGTCACCCATGAATCTGCACGTGCGAGTCAGCAGAAAGTACTGGATTCTCTAAAAGATAAGGGTATCAAGATTGTCTATGTCAAAGAGGCGAAGAAGCTGGATGAGATAGATGACACAGTGATGCAGATTGCTGAATCGGTGGATCATGAAAAAGAAGGTAAAGAGCTGGCAGAGCGCATTGATCAGGATAAGAAAAGGGTCCTGAAAAAGTACAGCCATTTACCTGAAAAGAAAGTATTTATTGAAGTTTCATCAGAGCCGGACATCTATACAGCAGGCCAGCATACGATTATGGACGATATGCTGTCGAAACTTAAAATGTCTAACACATTCCATGATATAGAAGGATGGCAGCCAGTTGCTCTTGAAACAGTCGTGCGACGAAAACCGGATGTCATGCTATCTGTGACGGGTGCTAAGGCTGAGGATTACAGGGCACTTGTCAAGAAGCGTCCAGGACTGAAAAATGTAAAGACCCATACATTGAACGATGACTGGATAACGCGCCCGGGTCCAAGAATCTCGAAAGGACTGGAAGAGCTTGCAAAAGCGCTGGAAGATTAAGCTCGCCTGCGTCCTGATAGGTGTTATGTTCTGTCATATTTTCTTTGTCAAAGGACATCTTCTGCCAGTCGATGCCTTTGACTGGCTGATTATCCGTGATATCAGGCTGCCACGCACGATACTCGGATTCCTGACAGGTTTCATCCTTGCGATCACAGGAGCAGTTTTTCAGACCATCTTCAATAATAAACTAGCTGATTCTTTCACGCTTGGTATCGCAGGCGGTGCAAGTCTCGGTAGTGCGCTTGCGGTCGTGATAGGTATATCAGCGGCAGTCATGAGTGTCGCAGGAAGTCTGCTGACGCTTCTCGCAGTCGTCTTGCTCACGCAGCTTTATTTTCGTCATGAGCAGCGTACAGGTATGATACTTTTCGGTATGTTTATTAATTTCTTCTGTTCAAGTGCACTGTATGGCCTGGTCATCCTATGGCCAGGCCAATCGAGACAGCTCTTAAATTACCTTTTCGGCAGTATCGGCACAGCCGAATGGCAGAATATCTATGTGCTTATTCCCGTTACTTTAATCGGCCTGGCTGTTCTCCTTAAACTGGCCCGTCCTATCATGATAGTTGCGAGCGGTGAGACCATTGCACGCGGTGTAGGCGTTGAACAGCAGAAAGTGGAATATACAGCGCTCATTATCTCTTCAATCATGACTGCTGTTCTGGTCAGTATAACCGGCATTATCGGGTTTGTCGGATTGATTGTGCCGCAATTTTTTAAACAGACAACAACGCTGCTGATAACAGGTATAGTAGGCGGAATTGCAGTTATAGCAGCAGATTTTCTGGGTAATAATATGTTGACGCCATTACAGATACCCGTCAGCGTGCTTCTTTCACTAGTAGGACTTCCTTTACTGATGATGATCATGCTCAAAAAAGAATGGAAAAGGAGATAGCCATGACGAATTACTATCATTATCACAACGGCAGCTGGACCAAACAGACACTTCATTTAGATACTATCAGGCCAGAAGAGATGACCTGGACAGAACGGATTGATGAAATGTCGGGCCTGACTGGAAATATACTGAAGATTGAAACTAGAGAAGACCATGAGTCATTATGGGGCTCACATATTTACAGACAGAGTCTGGAGGACGAATCTGATCACGCAGACTTTCAGTTTTATCTCGACAGGGATGACTTAGTCTTGATCAATATCGATGTACCGAAGATGTTCTCCTATACAGAAGCAGAACTCTTGAATGACAAGAGTAAGCGTTCAGCCGTCGAGACATTCTATATCATCATCAAAAATACGACACATGAATATATGTCGCAGATCGATATATTTGAGCAGAAATTGCATTCAATTTTATGGGAAGTTAAAGAGCGTAACAACATCAAGATTCTTAATCAGGTAGCTGAAGCGGACCATCAGCTGCTGCTCTGTAAAACACAGATTGTGACGGTGACTGAACTCTTTATGATGACTGAAGAAGTTTTTGGCAAGGAAATTACTGAAAGCAGATATCATCATCAGATGAAGATGCGTGTTGAACGTGCACGTTTCTTGATCAATGCTTATGAAGAAGAGATTGATGCATTACTTGACTTCGAGAACCTTGTCTCATCATACCGAGGCAACGAGATTACGAAAACATTAACGATTTTCACTGCTTTGTTTGCGCCAGCGACACTGCTCGGGGCTATATGGGGAATGAACTTTAAACATATGCCTGAACTGGACTGGAAACTTGGCTACTTAATTGCACTTCTATTGATGGTAATGGTGACTTATACCATCTATATCTATTTGAAAGGTAAAGGCTGGATGGGCGATCTGCTTGATAACAAGTCGCATCATAAAAATAAGTTTTTCTGATAGAGATGGAACTGATAAAGTGAAGCAATATGGAGTGCGTTCTGAAACTGACCATTGATAATAGCTGTTTCAGCTTCAGAGAGAGGCATGAGTTCAGTAGAGATAACTTCGAATGAATCCATTTGAGTCTGGCCTGTATCAATCGTTTCCTGGATCAGCACCGTATGACAGCGATTCGTCTGTACAGCAGGATTAGGCAGCATCTCGCTTAGCAGTTGACCGTGTCCTTTATAACCGGTCTCCTCCAGTAGTTCACGCTCTGCTGCGGCAATGATTTCTTCTCCATGTTCGATGATTCCGGCAGGTAGCTCCAGTATCTCTTTATCGCAGCCAATTCTATACTGTTTTTCGACAATAAGCTGTCCTTTATGGAAAGCGATAATATTGACCCAGTCAGGCTGTACAATCTGATAAAAGATTCCTTTTTCACCATTAACCATCATTTCCAGTGTCTTAATTTTAAAGATATGATAGTCATGCTGTGCAATTAGTTTTTTCACGAATGATTCCTCCTGTCTATTCGTTACTATCTTAACAAAAAGGGTATAACATAAAAAAACATTTGGTAGAGGAGCTGTGAATGACAGTGGAGAGACAAGATGGAGGTATTTTTGAAACGATTCACTTGGACCAATCTGTAACTTATGCCTCAAGTGTTGAAGCGAATGAGATAGACGTGCAAAGTGGCTCTGTTGTTATTGAAGGACGACTGAATGCGCCTTATTTAAGCAATGCAGGCGGGCTGGAAGTCACATCAACTCTTGAAACAAATGAGCTGGCGAATAAAAAAGAGGCGCATCTGAAAGTCGCAGATAATGTTGTGGTGCAAACCGTTAATAATGCAGGTACTCTGGAACTCGGCCATCACTTTAAGGCAGAAACAATTGAATCGACTGGGAAACTAGTCGCTGCTGGAACGATTGAAGCCACATCGGTACGTTTATCGGGATTCATTCAATTGCATGATATTCGTGCGGAACGCTTGGATATCACCGTCACTCACAATAGTTCAGCTGATTATCTGGCAGCATCAGATATTAGAATCAAGGCTCAACGAGAAGCTCTTATTTTTAAGGACGATGATCATTCATTAAAAGTAAACGAAATAGACGGCGGAGAGGTCTATTTAGAGAATGTCATCGCTGAACTTGTCAGAGGCGACCGGGTCACTATCGGTCCGAACTGTACCATTAAAGTTGTAGAATATACAGAGGATTACAAACTGGATGAACAGTCTGATGTCCTTGAACTAGGGAAAATAACAAGAGACTAGGAGAACAACATGAATATTATTGTAACGGAAAATGATGTAGCGATTCATTATGAAGTGAGCGGAAGAGGATATCCGCTTATTTTACTGCATGGACAATTTATGAACGTGACTATGTTCAATGACTTTGAGACAGCTTTAAAAGAGCACTATCAGCTGATCAAAATCGATTTAAGAGGGCATGGTTATTCAGATAAACCTTTCAAGATTCGTATAGAAGATTATATGGAAGATGTGCTGACGGTGATGGACGAACTTCTCATCAAGCAGGCTCATTTCCTGGGTTATGGTCTAGGCGGGATGGTCGCAGAAGCTCTCGCAAGCAGTTATCCGGGGATTGTCCAGCGCCTGATTCTGGTGACAGTCGGCAATGAACCGTTTAACGTCTCAGAAGATAAATTTCAAGCGCAGTACTCTAATATCCTGCGGACGATGAAGCCTGAAAAACGTGAAAAGTTTCTTGAAGAGTATATGTATCATGATGCTAAAAAAGTGAACAGATGGAAGAAGTCACTGCGCGATACAGATACTAACTTAACTAAACGAGAACGTCTTGCAGTCAATCATTCTACAGAAGGTGTTGATTTGTTAAGTCAGGCTCACCTCATCACAGCACCGACGCTTATCATCAGCGGTGCGCATGATGAACTGATTAAACCTGATAATGGTCATACATTAAGTAAAGAAATACCAAACAGTTTTCATTTTGTCTATGAAAACAGCGGGCACGCACCGATGATAGAAGAAAAAGAAAAGTTTCTAGAGGATATCCAGACATTTCTTTCTACAGAAACACAAGTATAAGGAAACACAGGGGTGTGTTTCCTTTTTATTTACCTATAGTTATTTACAACTGTGAAAATCGGGTAATAGACTAGAAAGGAGGAGCTTGATTATGAGTGAATTTAAATCGATGGACGGCACAATGATTAACTATGAATCAACAGGCTCCGGTGACCCCCTTATTATGATACATGGGTTGAATGGTAACCTGAAGATGTTTGAAAGAACAAAAGAATCTCTTGCAGAAAATTATCGCGTGATTACATATGATGTCAGAGGCCATGGCCATTCTGATCGACCAGCAGACTATACACTGGATGATCATATTGATGATTGTTTAGAACTTTTCACACATTTAGGTATCAAAAAGGCACATATTCTCGGATATTCTATGGGAGCCTATATTGCACTTGGCTTAGTCACTCGCTACCCTCGAAAAGTTGATAAATTGATTTTAGTAGGTGCAAAAGCTAATGCGGCAGTCAGCTCGTTTGCACGTATCATGATGGAGCATCGAAACGAGATTAAAAATAAATCTAAAAAAGAAGCACTTGAAATTCTGAATAACTATATTTTTTATGATAAAGATAAAGTAAAAGCTTGGCAGAGTGACGTGAATCAATACAGTACATTAGACGCAAACGAAGAAGCGGTCGCATCCAGAAGCATCAGCGGTTTTGATTATCGTGATGAACTATCCAAAGTGCCGAATACGACTCTTTTGATCACAGGTGAATATGACCAGCTGAATCCGCCTGAAGAAAGTGAACTGATTGCTCAGAAGATACCGAACAGTCAGCTTGTGAGATTTAAGTATTCCGGACATGCACCTCTTGCGGAGGAACCTGAACGTTTTGTAGCAGAAGTACAATCATTTTTAAGACAGTGAGAATAGAGAGAAGAAGATAACTTCGACAACAGTCGAAGTTATTTTGTAGAGATAAGCTATACAGATGTAAGAGGCGTCCGCTATAATATATAAGTGAAAAAGATTATTGAGGTGTAAGATGTCGAACAAGTTTAGTTTAGAACAGATGACAGAAGAGGAAATCAAGCACTTCGAGCAGCCGCTTGCTTTTTATCTTCAGCATGAGAAGATGGAAACATTAAAAAATATCTGTAAATATTATCAGATGAAAGGCTATTCAAATAAAAAGAAGAGTGAGCAAATTGACTTAATTGTTTCTCATGTCTTTAAGGACTTTACAGCGGCTGACCGCATGTTCGAGAACATGTCTGTAGAGAACTATAACGTGTTAAACCATTTACTGATTGCAGACGTATTCTCTGCAGAAGAAAACAGAGAAGTACCTGCTCAGAATTTCTTATTTGTTAAGGACGGCTATGTATTTATCCCGGTGGATATAAAAGAATATTTAAGACGCTATGTGGTTGAAAAAAGTCAGTCACAGGAACTGAGCGATGGCGTTAAGCTGCTTGTCAGTGCTGTTAACTTGTATGGTTACTTCTCACTCGCTCATTATAGAGTACTTGCTGAACGCTTTATGTCCAGTCAGCAGACAGAAGAGCAGCTGGCTGAAGAACTGCATGGAGTTGCTACTATAAAAGATGGTTTTGTATTAAATCCGCTTATTGAAGCTGCTCATTTTAGCGGTGTCGGCATAGAATCTAAACGTCAGTATTACATTCCGGATAGTTGGAAAGATTTCCAGAATTACTTTGCGTTTGAGTATCATGAAGAGAGTTCTGGAATCGAAGTATTACTGCAATTCCTTAAGCCTTATATTATTGATGTCAATCAGCAGAAGGATGTTCGTGATACAATTATTGTGATGATGAAAATGATTAATAATCCTGCGAATTTAACATCTATTCTGCAGGATATGATCGACCAGAGCGTGCTCAGAGCATTCGATGTGAATCAAGCTTCTGTACTGATGCTGAATGCTTACCAGACCATTCGCAACTGGCATCTTGGCGGGTATAAAATGACCGAGATGAAACAGCCTGAAAAACGTGTAATTAATAAACGTGTAGAAAAGAAGAGTAAAAAACGAAAAAAGAAAAATATCAGCCGCCTGAAAAAATAAGCTGCCATTGGCAGCTTATTTACGTCTCGTTCACTACAAGGAATGTAACACTTTCCTGAGTGTGATTGTACCAGTAGTGTGGCTCAGTCGCTTGATACATATATGATTGATGAGGTGTCAGATTATAGTTTTCATCTCCGACCACAAGGGTAAGAGTACCTTCCAGACAGTAAACAAACTCTGTTCCCTTATGAGAAATACGGCTTGAAATCTGCGAATTAGGCTGGATAGTAATTTTGAGGGGTTTGAAAATGCTGTTTACATGATTACTGAGATCCCGGTAGTCAAAATCATTCTTATTCACAACAGTAGGTTCTGTCAGTTCATTGTAATCAAAGAAAGCACTTGGGTGGACACCTAACACATCAGCTATATTGCGTAACGATCCCATAGTCGCATTGCACTTATCTCTCTCTAGTTGTGATAAGAATGGAATAGAGAGCTCTGTTTTCTGTGCAATTTGTTTTAAAGTCATTTTCTTTAATAGGCGTATTTCACGTATCTTTTGTCCGATAGTCAATCCTGACACCTCTCACAATTCTGATTATTGAAATTATAGCATTTATCAGACAAATTAAATATACGTTTTGAATATATTTTTGATGTTTTTGGTCATATTAAAAATTGACTTTAATCTTAAGCAATATAATGGGAAGTGCTTCTTATTATTGCTATAATAGCTGTAATAATCTAAAGGAGCGATCATCATGACAGTTTATGATTACAAGGTGAAACTGAGTAACGGTGAAACATATCAACTGGAACGTTATAAAGGTCAAGTCATTCTTATCGTTAATACAGCAAGTAAATGTGGCTTCACGAAACAATTTGATGGTTTAGAAAAGCTATATCAATTATATAAAGAACAAGGTTTTGTCGTTTTAGGTTTTCCGTGCAATCAGTTCGGGAAGCAAGAACCAGGTTCTGCTGAAGAAGCGGCGAGTGCATGTCGTTTAAATTATGGTGTTACATTCCCGATGCATGAGAAGGTTGATGTCAATGGGGAAAATGCAGACCCGTTGTTCACTTATCTCAAAAAAGAGACAGGGGGTCTGTTAGGCAGTGCGGTCAAATGGAACTTCACTAAGTTTCTTATCGACCGTGAAGGAAATGTAGTTGAACGCTTCGGCCCACAAAAAGAACCTGAAAAAATGACAAAAGATATTGAGAAATATCTCTAGAAATGACATCATTCCAATCAGGGATGAAGGAGTAATAAATGGAAAATAAGAAAATGGATATTAAATGGGGTACATTGTACCGCCTATTGAACTTTTTAGTGATTATTTTGGTTATTCTGCAGTTTGCGATAGCAAGAGATGTTTCGCTCTTTATTATATTAACGCTTGCTGCTCTTCTCATCACAGGACTACTTGATAGTCTTGATCATCAACGTTTCCGAGAGAATAAGGGACGCCATATATTTGATGCGGTTATCTTAGCGCTCTATACATTGCTGACTTATATCTAAAAAGAACTTTACCTGACCGGTAAAGTTCTTTTTATTGTTCATCTAATTGACGATCGATATTCATGACATAGTCAGACTTCATATGATAAGAATCCATCTGCTCAGTTTCGTTAAAAACAGTAATAAAATGCAGTACTTTAAGCAGCGTGTGTTCATTATTCATACTATCTAATATTTTATTAAAACCAGCTGAGCGGCAACGGATTCTCATAAATGAAGGTGCATCTCGATACTCTTTATTTTTGAATATAGTACATGTCCATCTCTGGCCGAAGCGATCAAAAATTTCATATTTACGCTCAATGGAATCCATGGGTCAGCCCCCTTTGTACACTGTAATAATAAAAAACTTTCGAGTGAAATATTTTTCAGTCAGGTCGTAAAATAATAAGTCATAGGTGAAGTGTGTAATGATTGACTAAAGGGTAAGATATAGTTAATAAAGAGTGGGGTGATAGAATGGAAATTAAAAAGGAAGTATTTGGTTGTTTAAATAGTCAGATAGTCCATCGTTACATCGTTATGACAGATGATATGCGTTTTTCTTTTATTGACTACGGCGCAGCACTGCAGAAGATTGAAATGCCTGACCGTCAGGGTCAGCATGATAATATCATTATCGGCTTCGATACCCTGAAAGATTATATTAACAATAGCACGTATGCAGGCCTATGTATAGGACGAGTTGGTGGAAGAATAGCAAATGCGTCATTTAAGCTAGGCGATCAATCTTATGATCTTGAAAAAAATATGGGCAATCATCATATGCATGGCGGTAAGAATGGTTTAAGCCATCGTATATTTGAGACAGAGATAATCGAAAATGCTAATCAGCAAGAGATTGCGCTGAAGATGATTGCAGAACTGAGAGCAGAAGAAGATGGTTATCCCGGTAATATGAAAGTCCAGATTACCCATACCATTAAAAGTGACAACACATGGACTATTCATTACTTTGCAGTGACGGATCAGGAAACACTCTTCAATCCAACTAATCATACTTATTTTAATCTTAATGGCGGACAGACAGATGTAACTGACCATTTGCTATGCATAGAAAGCGCCAGTTTTCTACAGACAGATGATGAACTGATTCCAACTGGAAAATTAGCAACGGTTGAAGGAGCCATGGACTATAGACAGTCAAGACCAGTCCAGTTAGGGCTGGATACTGCTTACAGGTTAACAGGGGACCCCTGTAAAAAACGTATCGAACTTTTGCATGAAGCATCCGGACGACAGGTTAAGGTTCAAACAGATGCACCCTATGTAGTGGTCTATTCAGCAGAAGGCATGGATTTTACAGATAGTTCTGGACGTCACTTTGACAGCGGGGCAGGTATTGCGCTTGAAACACAATCCATGCCAGATGCTATTCATCATCCTGAACTAGATGACATTCGCCTGAAAGAAACAGAAACCTTTCAGACAGCGACTTCCTACCACTTCAGTGTACTTTCTTAATATTCACCTTTGTGTTCTTCGAGTACTCATTCTATAATTAAAGAAAAAGATTTAGGATGATGAATGTGGATTATAGAGAAGCACTGCATAATTTGAATGATATAGATTTGAAATATATTTATGAGCAGCTCTTTCAGGAAGAGGCAGCAGAACTCCATCAGATTGAGCTTATAGAGTCTATCCGAAAAGAGGTCTTCAGTCTAACCTACCTGAACCGAATCCTGCAATTAATGCCATCAGATGAATACTCACTTTTAATGCACTCTATAGAAGAAGAACACGAATTTGTACCTGTTCCAAGTGAACGAGTGTTCTTTGCACTGCAATCACTTCTGATGTTTGAGACGAAACAAGGAATGATTCTACCATTTGATCTTCGGCGTATGATTAAACAGCTGGATAAGCAGGATATTGAGGTGAAACGTCAGCAGCTCGAACAAGATCTGGAGTTTATAACAGGTGTGCTATTTTTGTATGGTTACGTGCACAGACAACATGTTGAGCAACTATATAAGCGATATTTCAATCAGGAACTGTCAGAAGAACGTCTAAATTATCTACTGCAGCTGTTAGGTATTCAGCCGGTAGAAGATATGATTATCTTACCGGTAATCAGAGACGGATTTGTGGCTCAAGAACTGCCCGCATATGATGCAGAACACTACTATGTGCCGGAAAATTTTGCAGAGCTTAAACTGTATGCGGGAAGTCATCATCATCAACATGAAGAAGCACTTAATCATCTTATCGACTTCATTCAGATACATGCATCTGAAGAAGAGGAAGAAATAAGAGAACTGATTGATACTGCTCGTTTTCTGATTATCGCGAGTAATAATGCGAACCTGACTATGGAAGAGCTGATTAATCTGTTTGCCAAGGATTTACCTGAACCTCAGTTTGAAAAGTTTGAACAATTATTTATCACTGCTTTAAATGAGACGAGACTCTGGATTTATGGCGGCAAAAAATTATCAGAAGTCAGTCAGGAAATTGAAGCACAGAAACAAGCTGAAGAAGAAGAGAAGGAAAAAAAGGTAATTAATCTGGATGTCTTTCGAAAAGACATATAAAAAGGTGAGCTGAGATGAAAAAATGGTTAAGTGTAAGTTTAATAGCATTACTTCTCGCAGGATGTGCAGCGAATGATGAGTCGAAGAGAGCGACAGAAAAAACACCTGACACTGTAACATCAGAACAAGCCAGTACTGAAAAAGAAACAACAGAACAACCTGAAACAAAGTCGTCTACAGAGAAGCCGCAAACAGATGCACCAAGTACAGAAACAGCAAATAAAGAAAATGATTCAGTTGAAGGAAACGTATCTGCCACACAGGAACTTGCACAAAGAGTTAATTATTCAGCGCTTGCTAAACAGCAAGTCACAGGTTATATGAAGCAGATGCCGGTCGCATTTAACAGTCGTGATCTAGCACTGTTGAATATTTACGTTAAAGAGGATTCTGAAGCAGCACGTTATTTAAGAAATAAAATTCCGGCAGGTCACTTTGACAATTATAAAATCAATCGTTTTACAATAGATCAAGTGAAGAATGACCGGTTAAAACAGCATGTCATCACGACACGTGTTATGGCTTCAAACGCAACAGGGGGAGAATGGAAAAAAGTCGTGACGGTTTATGATTTAGTCTATAATCCGATCACAAGAACAATGCAGATTTATGATTTCAATGATCAAGGTATCTATGCAGTGGATAATTTGCAGAATAAAGCATTGAATGCTGTCAGCAGTCAGTACAGAACCGCTGCAGAAAAAGAAGCAGGAAGTGCGGTGCGTTTTGAAAAAGCAAATCCTGCAGTTGAGCAGGATGCCAGTGGTGCTTATTACCGCTTCAAAGCTGTCGACGCTCAGAACCGGCTCGTTCATTCATATAAATACTATCAAAATACAGGGCAGATTGTTGTAGAATAAAAGAGTGCGCTCAAATTCGAGCGCACTCTTTTATTCTCCCCGACCATCTGATGCTTGAGCGGGATTATTAAGCTGTTCTTTTTGATTATCTGTTAAAGTATCGTCTTTCTTATCTATTCCGTCGATACTGGAGTCGTAATTTTTAGCTGCAGGATCTGTTTGCTGCGTTACTTCTTTATCCACACCATCTAAACTATTATCGTACTGTTTATTGTTAGCCATTATAAAGTCCTCCTTTGAACTTGTGCTTTCACTGTTAAACCTATCAGTTCCTGTTGCTGCTGTATAATAAGCTTCTGCTGCCTGGTCAATCTAGCTAGAAAACCTACAATCACAAACAGAAGAAAAGCGATGACAATAAATGGCGACATCAGCAGAAAAAGACTTAAACCGCTAAGATGTAACCATTCAAACATTACTTATCATCTTCTTCTATCATCTTTTTGTCGGTCGGTGGGTTTGGATCGAGTTCCTGGACGCCTGCATCTGGTGCCACATTCAATGAATCATTGACTAAAGCAGCACTTTCCTCTGCACCTTGCTGGTTTAAATATTCTTTTTCAGTATCAAGAACATCATATTTTTCTTCTGCCATTTTTTCACTCCCTTTTAAAATTAAAAGTTATTAGCTTTTACCCTTCTTGATTTTCAGAAAACCTTCTTTTATTAAGTTTATTTGACAATATCTCAATAAAGTTAGTAAACATGAAAGAAAACTGTAACATCCAAAGTAATATGTCTATGTCATAATTAATCTATTAAAAGAAACCGGAGGAATTAATCGATGAGAAAGAAGGTCTATGCATTAACAGCTACTGCAGGAGCTTGTGCGCTCTATTCACATACAGCAGATGCAAGTGAATATACAGTAAAAGCAAATGATTCATTATGGGCAATCGCAACGCAGTATAATACTTCTGTATCAGAGTTAAAAAGTTTGAATAACTTAACGTCTAACTTGATATTCGTCAATCAGAAACTGCAGATACCAGGCGGCGCTACTTATTCTCGTCCTGTACCAAATACGCAGTCTGGCCAGGCTACTACTGCTGCAATCCATACTGTACAGGCAGGAGAAAGTTTATCGGTCATTGCAGCTAAATATGGGACTTCATATTCTCAGATCATGCGTCTGAATAACCTTAACTCATATTTAATTTTTCCGGGTCAGCGACTGAAAGTAAAAGCAGGTGTGACAGATCAAAGTACTACAGCGCCTGCCACATCAACACCTTCTGCACCTCCCGGAAAATACACAGTTAAATCAGGTGACAGCTTGTGGCTGATTGCAAACAAATTTAATATAACTATTTCAGATATTCAGCGCTGGAACAATTTGAACTCATATCTCATCTTTCCAAATCAGCAGCTTGTAATTTCAGGAGATACGCGTTCTACTACGACAAAAACTGAACCGCAGTCACCAAGTACAGTCCAGCATGCACCGAGCACAGGGCCTGTTTTCAATCACAGTAATCTGTATGATTATGGTCAATGTACTTGGCATGTTTTCAATCGTCGTGCTGCTATCGGTAAAGGCATTTCTACCTACTGGTGGAATGCAAATAACTGGGCAAATGGTGCACGTAAAGATGGTTATGTGGTTAATAATACTCCAACTGTGGGTTCTATCGCACAATCTACAGAAGGTCCACTAGGACATGTGGCATTTGTTGAACGTGTTAATCCTGATGGTAGTATACTCGTGTCAGAAATGAATTATTATACACCGCCTACAGTAGTGGGTTACCGCACAATCAGCATGGCAGAACGTAGCCGCTACGTCTTTATTCAATAGTAAAAAGCATTGTTTCTCAATGAAACAATGCTTTTTTTATAGACCGATTTTTTTGAGAAGCGTATCCAGCAGCTCATCTATAAGCTCATAGAGAAACTGGCGTAATTCCTCTATTATGTCAGTTTCCTGTTGACGTTCTTCTTCTGTGGCATTAAAGCCTTCACCATCTTCATTGACGAATCCATCCATGGACCATATTTTAAGCTTTTTACTTTTAGCCTGCCGTTCAGCTTCCTGCAGTTCAGTTAAATGATCTTTCTGCTGATAAATATAACCGACACGTGCATAGCCTTCACGGACAAGTGATTCGTTGACCATCTTATCCCCGCAGTAAAGGTAGACAAGTTCACGTTTGTAACGGTCATATCTGCCCTTCGAATCATGTTCAATACTAAGGTCGCAGTGTGAGACGAGTGATTTTGTATAATCAGCCGCCTCTAGACTATATGGCTGGACAGGCGTATTTGGTTTCTTGGATTCAGGTGTGTCAATGAGTAGAAGACGCACGGTTTTCTTATGGCCGCGCTGTTTAATAGACAGCGTGTCGCCATCGATTACGCGGTCAAGTGTAACAGGAATATGTTCAGCTGCCTGTACTTGTACTGGTTGTACGCTAAATAGAGTAAGCAGACAAATGATAATAAAAGTTTTCAAGTCTTCCTCCTTAATTAGATATTTTAATATTATAGCATTATGTTAAAATAACAGCGAGGTGACGTTATGAAATGGCGTGGAATTTTGCTCTGCCTATGCATCGCAGTGATTGCAACTCTGGCAGGGCAGTGGATGCCGCTGATTGGTGCAGCGGTTTTTAGTATTATCTTAGGGATGTGTGTCAGACCTTTTGTGCAAATGGACAAAGTCAGTGTAGGGGTGAAGTTCTGCTCGAAGAACGTGCTTCAGGCCTCAATCATTTTGATGGGACTGACGCTTAATTTTAAAGTAGTGGCATCACTGGGGTGGTCTTCACTTCCGCTCAGTCTGTCTACTATAGCATCGGCACTTATCGCAGGATTAGTTTTAGGTAGAATGCTTCAGGTAAAAAGTAAGCTGAGAACGCTAATAGCAGTAGGTACAGCAATCTGTGGGGGTTCTGCAATTGCGGCAGTGAGCCCGGTCATCGAAGCGGAAGATGAAGAAATAGCCTATGCTATTTCAACCATTTTTCTTTTCAATGTAGTCGCTGTCTTTCTTTTTCCTGCCATTGGCCATATGCTGAATATGTCGCAAGAAACATTTGGCTACTTTGCCGGCTCTGCTATCAATGATACAAGCAGTGTAGTAGCCGCTGCCTATACTTACGGTGTAGAAGCAGGTATGACTGCGACGATAGTCAAATTACTGCGCGCATTGATGATTGTACCCCTTTGTCTTGGTATCGTCTGGATGAACCGCAGAAGCGTTTCTGTAGGGCGCATCTTCCCGTGGTTTATTCTTTATTTCATGATCGCGAGTATTATTGCCACAGTTGTACCGATACCTGCTGGATTAGCTGCAATCATAAAGCAGTCGTCAATGTTTTTAGTTGCTGTTGCGATGAGTGGCATTGGACTGTCAGTAGATTTGAAACAGTTTAGACAGTTGGGTTACCGGCCGGTTTTGTTAGGGGTGTTACTCTGGTTTATTGTCACAGCTGTCAGTCTTGTGATACTTTCTAAGTAGGTGAAAACGATGAGAAAAATAATATTATCAATATTGCTTGCATTTATAGCAATGTTCTTTCAGAAAAATAAGGCAGAATAACTAAGGGGGGATATGGAATGAATTATTTCTGGTTGAACTGCGGATATAACCGCTTTAACCATTTTGAGAATCTCATAGGACAAGTTTCAATCTTTGATTCATCTGTTCACTTCAACCCTTCAGAAGGCTATGCAGCATTCAAGCGTGCCCAGGTCGGTGATAAAGTCATCTTTTATCAGGTGCAGAATAAAATCGGTCTGCTGGGCGCAGGGACAGTCGTTAAGTTCGAGGAACCAAGAAGAGGTCAGATCAAGATTCATTTTAAATACGAGGAGAATTTGCTGCCGCTCACTAAAGATTACCTTGAACGTAATGAGCAGTTGAAAATTTCATTATTCAGAATGAAAGAACAACTTCTCAATCAGATCAACAAAGAAGACTATGAACTGATTATGGGACTAGGACGCGGAGAAGAAAAGATTGACCGCTACTTCCTGATGAGAGAGATGGAAAACTTCCAGACTGATGAGAAATATACCATCTTCACTAAGACGGTAAACGGAATTGAACGTAATGGCTACAAACACTATAAAGAAATGCAACGTGGCGATAAAGTCATCATCTATCGTACAGCGCCGGAGCGCGGAATTTATGGTACAGCAGTTGTCGAAGAAGCGATGCATAAGAAGCCTGTTATGATGGGGCGGACCGATACTACTGCTATCACCATTAAATACACAGGAGACATTGATTACCGGACGATTTATGATCTTGACCGTGAACCGATGCTGAGAGCACAATATTTTGTCGGTGAGAACTGGAATGAATCGGTGACAGAACTGACAAAGATTCAGTATGAGGCCATGCTTAATCCGACTGAACAGGAAGAAGCACCTGCCATCACTTCTTACGCAGAACAGCTGGCTAAAGCAGCGCCGAAGAAACAAGTTAGTATTAAAACATATGAAGCAGGCAATTCAAAGAAGCGTATGACAAATGAATCACATAAGCTAATCCATCTCTTTTTAAATACACATTACAGCCCGAAAGTTCTGGATGTTCTGAAGTTAAGTGAAGAGACACTGTATATGGTTGCCGATGAATGCTGGACTCAAGGGATGTTATATGGCCAGTATGTAAAAGAGGGTGAAGAAGTGATAATGAAAGAGGGAATCATTACGCGTGCCCTCAGTAAACAGCAATCCGTAATTATTGAAGATATCGAGTGTATGGATGTGCGTCATTTTAAACCGCTGATCCATGCAGCAGCCGGCAGAACAGTTCAACTAGGTTTAAATGAATCATCAATCGGTAAAGAAAATGCTACTTATTTAGTGACAGATGACTTTAAATTAATTGGTTTGACTTCATTAACTATTGATGAAGTGAAGGAATACTTTCCAAAGGAAATGCACCCCTACATAAAAGTTTACCAATCAACAAATAAATAGAGGATAAAACCAGAGAACTTGTTTAAGTTTTCTGGTTTTATTTTGAATAAGTTAATCAAACTTAAAAATGTGTTATTTCATGCAACAAATCGTGTATCAAATTATATTTGTTAATATTTAGTTTGAAAAAGGATGATTTTAATAAAAATTTACAAAAATATAATATTTAAGTTATTTTATACTAGAAAATGATTTTTGATGCTTTGATGTCTTAAAACCAACTGAAATAAACAGTATTAACTATAAAGAAGTTATAATTTAAAAATGATATTTAAAGATGTGTATAAAAAAGATTAACTACCATAATGATTATAAATCATATTGTCTGATATTTAATTGAAATAAGATATAATAGGGTAGAGTTAATATATTAAAAAGATTTTCAAATTATATAAGCGCATTAATTATAATGCCAATGGAGGAAATATGAATAAGAAGCCTAACAACCGGAGATTTGATTTTATTCCTAACCGTCTGAACAAGTATTCTATCCGAAAATTCACTGTAGGAACAGCGTCGATTCTTATCGGATCATTGTTGTTCCTTGGTCAAGGACATGAAGCGGATGCTGCAGAAGATAACACAACTGCAGGGGCTGCTTCGACAAAAACTCCGACTACTGAAGCGCCAACGACAGAGCAAGCAACAACTGAAGCACCAACGACAGAGCAAGCAACAACTGAAGCACCGGCTGCGCCAGTAGCACCTACAAATATATCTTTCAATGCTGATAATACTGTTTTAACAGGTGAAGCGACAGAAGGAACAGTGGCTAAATTAACCTTAGCAAATGGGGAAGTATTGTCTACAGATATCAATGCAGGAAGTTTTATATTTAGCGGCTTATCTGTAGCAGATGGCGAAGTTGTCTCAGTTACTGTACTAGATGCAACTGGACAAGCCAGTGAGACAGTTAAAGTTCAAGCTAATGTAATAGCAACTGAGCCGCCGACGACAGAGAAAGCAACGACGGAAGCGCCGACGACAGAGAAAGCACCGACGGAAGCACCGACGACAGAGAAAGCAACGACGGAAGCGCCGACGACAGAGAAAGCAACGACGGAAGCGCCGACGACAGAGAAAGCAACGACGGAAGCGCCGACGACAGAGAAAGCGACAACGGAAGCGCCGGCTACAGAGCAAGCAACGACGGAAGCGCCGACGACAGAGCAAGCAACGATCGAAGCACCGACGACAGAGAAAGCAACGACGGAAGCGCCGACAACAGAGCAAGCAACGACAGAAGCGCCGACAACAGAGCAAGCGCCGACAACAGAGCAAGCACCGACGACAGAGAAAGCGACGACTGAAGTGCCGACAACAGCAGTTTCAGAAACAGCGGTTGCATTAGCTTCTGCTGATACAGTGACAGATAAAGAGCAGGTACTGGCTGATACAGTAGTTTCTAACACCGGTATTTCTTTAGAAAATGCACAAGCATACGTATCGAACTTAAACCTTGATTATGCAAATTTAACAAATGAACAATTATTAACAATTCTTTTACAAGCTATTGTTGATAGTCAAGCTGCTAATCAATTACCGGCAGTAGCGTCAACACAAGATAGTGCACTTGAAAATGCTGAAAGTATTAACTTATCTATTAATGAAATTCAGACGACAGGTATCGATCAGACTATCAGTCTTTCTGGCTTAAGCACATTCAATACATTAACTGCAACTGAAACTACACAAGTCGCAGGGGATTCCACTTTAGTTATTGATGGTGTGAATGTTATTGAATCTGGATCTTCTACTGCTATTCAACATACAGTCAATGGTAAAATTGTTCAGCAATGGACAGGTAATCCACTTGAAACAAATAATACGACAGTAGCTACACCTTTAGAAGGTGTTCGAGTCTATGCACAATGGTATGAGAAAGATGGATTTGCATCACCAATTTTTACAACTACAACAGCCGCAGATGGAACTTATCATATTGTAATGAAAAGTTTGACATTAGATGATGGCACAGTGGTCAACTTTGATGCAGATCCTAACTTACCAGAAGGTGAAAAGTGGCGTGTGTGGGCTGAAACACCTGAAGGATTAAATCTTTACTACTCTTGGGAGAACAGTCAAGTTGGGCCACAATCAGTTGCAATGGATACAAGTTACAATGCCGGCAATGGTATTGGAATGGATCAACTAACTGATATTAATTTTATTTATGTTGCTGAAACAGATAATGCAGTTATGCATGACCTAGCTAATGCTGAAACTAATGTAAGAGTGCCTGGTGAAGAAGGGTATATTACTGGACAAGTATTCTGGAATAACAATGTGAACGTAGGTGCTCAGACAATGGGTGCTACGGCTACATATAGTCCGGGTACAACTGATACCGCCGCACCAAATGTTACTGTAGTAGGTTCATATTTATCTGACTATGCTTTAAATAAAATTTACACTGCTGGACAAACTTATATTGGAAAGGCTATCAGAGGTACTTCATGGACTGATGCTGATGAAGCGAAACTTCAAGCATGGATTAAATCTCAAATTGCTGCTGAAGGCACAGCATTATGGATTGGCGAAACTGTCACTACTACAACTGATAGTAATGGAAATTACGCACTTCAATTTAATGGAACTTATGGAAAAGAATATAATCTTAGAGGATATGATGGACCTCTGAATGACTCAGCACTAAATACAAATGTGGTTCTTCCGGAGTCATTGGCTATTTCTGAAGGTCTTCCAATAGGTTCCACATACGCAGATCTATTTAATCGTGTCGCATCTTCCCCGACAATTGGATCGTGGTATGGTGATGTGAGTACAAGCAGTACTAATCCAAATATAGAAGCAGCACCAAAGCATATTAACTTAAATTGGACATATGTATCTTTACAAGGTATGGATAGCTTTGGAATTGCCAGTCCTTATTACGGTAATAAATTTGCTTTTGATGATGCGAGTACATCTTGGACAAATACTTATAAAATTGATGCTGTAGCTGATCAGCATATTACAGGTGCTGATTTTGCATTATTTTTAGATGAATTGAAATTTGGTATAATTGATTATAATAATACGACTACTCCAGCATATATTGGCAATACAGTTACCACAGTTACGGCTGGTCTTCCAGCTGGCAGTATGGGTGATAATAAATATGAAATAGTATGGTACGACTCAAATGGAATTGAAGTAGCAAGTACTGGCGTTCAGAGTCCGACTGAACAAGGGACTATTTCTTCGGCAGATTTTATCGTTCCTACGACAGCCAAGCCCGGGGATATTTATACTGCCAAATTATATGCAATTGAACCAGGTGATAATGTGAGGCGTTCTCCTTATCCGTTATCTTCAGATTCATTTATAGTCGCAGCTACTCCGTTTGCCATTATTAATGAACCGGACTATATTGACGCAACTGTAGAACCTGGCGAAACTTTGACAGTTTCAGCACCACTCAATTCAGACGGCACAGCACCACCGGCAGGCACAAGCTATGCGCCGGCGGATGCGACAACCCTGCCGGCATGGGCAGTGGTGAACGCGGACGGCACCATCACGGTGAATCCGGACGCGACGGTGCCGGCCGGACAAACAACGATTCCGGTAACAGTTTCTTATCCAGATGGTTCTTCAGAAGAGATTAATGTAGTGGTGACCGTAGGTACGACCGATGCAGTAGACAACCAGCCGGACTATGTGGATACAACAGTGGAGCAGGGTACAGCAACAACAATCGCAGCGCCGCTCAATGCGGACGGGACCGCACCACCGGCAGGCACAAGCTATGCGCCGGCGGATGCGACGACCCTGCCGGCATGGGCAGTGGTGAACGCGGACGGCACCATCACGGTGAATCCGGACGCGACGGTGCCGGCCGGACAAACAACGATTCCGGTAACAGTTTCTTATCCAGATGGTTCTTCAGAAGAGATTAATGTAGTGGTGACCGTAGGTACGACCGATGCAGTAGACAACCAGCCGGACTACGTGGATACGACAGTGGAGCCGGGTACAGCAACAACAATCGCAGCGCCGCTCAATTCAGACGGCACAGCACCACCGGCAGGCACAAGCTATGCGCCGGCGGATGCGACGACCCTGCCGGCATGGGCAGTGGTGAACGCGGACGGCACCATCACGGTGAATCCGGATATCAGCGTCCCAGCAGGTCAGGTGACAATCCCGGTGGCAGTGACATATCCGGACGGCTCAGGCGGTGTGATCGATGTAGTGGTGACCGTAGGTACGACCGATGCAGTAGACAACCAGCCGGACTACGTGGATACGACAGTGGAGCCGGGTACAGCGACAACAATCGCAGCGCCGCTCAATGCGGACGGGACAGCACCACCGGCAGGCACAAGTTATGCGCCGGCGGATGCGACGACCCTGCCGGCATGGGCAGTGGTGAACGCGGACGGCACCATCACGGTGAATCCGGATATCAGCGTCCCAGCAGGTCAGATGACAATCCCGGTGGCAGTGACATATCCGGACGGCTCAGGCGGTGTGATTGATGTAGTGGTGACCGTAGGTACGACCGATGCAGTAGACAACCAGCCGGACTACGTGGATACAACAGTGGAGCCGGGTACAGCAACAACAATCGCAGCGCCGCTCAATTCAGACGGCACAGCACCACCGGCAGGCACAAGCTATGCGCCGGCGGATGCGACGACCCTGCCGGCATGGGCAGTGGTGAACGCGGACGGCACCATCACGGTGAATCCGGATATCAGCGTCCCAGCAGGTCAGGTGACAATCCCGGTGGCAGTGACGTATCCGGACGGCTCAGGCGGTGTGATCGATGTAGTGGTGACCGTAGGTACGACCGATGCAGTAGACAACCAGCCGGACTACGTGGATACAACAGTGGAGCCGGGTACAGCGACAACAATCGCAGCGCCGCTCAATTCAGACGGCACAGCACCACCGGCAGGCACAAGCTATGCGCCGGCGGATGCGACGACCCTGCCGGCATGGGCAGTGGTGAACGCGGACGGCACCATCACGGTGAATCCGGATATCAGCGTCCCAGCAGGTCAGGTGACAATCCCGGTGGCAGTGACGTATCCGGACGGCTCAGGCGGTGTGATCGATGTAGTGGTGACCGTAGGTACGACCGATGCAGTAGACAACCAGCCGGACTATGTGGATACAACAGTGGAGCCGGGTACAGCAACAACAATCGCAGCGCCGCTCAATGCGGACGGGACCGCGTTACCGGCAGGCACAAGCTATGCGCCGGCGGATGCGACAACCCTGCCGGCATGGGCAGTGGTGAACGCGGACGGCACCATCACGGTGAATCCGGATATCAGCGTCCCAGCAGGTCAGGTGACAATCCCGGTGGCAGTGACGTATCCGGACGGGTCAAGCGGTGTGATCGATGTAGTGGTGACCGTAGGTACGACCGATGCGCTTGACAACCAGCCGGACTACGTGGATACGACAGTGGAGCCGGGTACAGCAGCAACGATTGCAGCGCCGCTCAATTCAGACGGCACAGCACCACCGGCAGGCACAAGCTATGCGCCGGCGGATGCGACAACTCTGCCGGCATGGGCAGTGGTGAACGCGGACGGCACCATCACGGTGAATCCGGATATCAGCGTCCCAGCAGGTCAGATGACAATCCCGGTGGCAGTGACATATCCGGACGGCTCAGGCGGTGTGATCGATGTAGTGGTGACCGTAGGTACGACCGATGCGCTTGACAACCAGCCGGACTACGTGGATACGACAGTGGAGCCGGGTACAACGGCAACAATCGCAGCGCCGCTCAATTCAGACGGCACAGCACCACCGGCAGGCACAAGCTATGCGCCGGCGGATGCGACAACCCTGCCGGCATGGGCAGTGGTGAACGCGGACGGCACCATCACGGTGAATCCGGATATCAGCGTCCCAGCAGGTCAGGTGACAATCCCGGTGGCAGTGACGTATCCGGACGGCTCAGGCGGTGTGATCGATGTAGTGGTGACCGTAGGTACGACCGATGCAGTAGACAACCAGCCGGACTACGTGGATACGACAGTGGAGCCGGGTACAGCAACAACAATCGCAGCGCCGCTCAATTCAGACGGCACAGCACCACCGGCAGGCACAAGCTATGCGCCGGCGGATGCGACGACCCTGCCGGCATGGGCAGTGGTGAACGCGGACGGCACCATCACGGTGAATCCGGATATCAGCGTCCCAGCAGGTCAGGTGACAATCCCGGTGGCAGTGACATATCCGGACGGCTCAGGCGGTGTGATCGATGTAGTGGTGACCGTAGGTACGACCGATGCAGTAGACAACCAGCCGGACTACGTGGATACGACAGTGGAGCCGGGTACAGCGACAACAATCGCAGCGCCGCTCAATTCAGACGGCACAGCACCACCGGCAGGCACAAGCTATGCGCCGGCGGATGCGACAACCCTGCCGGCATGGGCAGTGGTGAACGCGGACGGCACCATCACGGTGAATCCGGATATCAGCGTCCCAGCAGGTCAGGTGACAATCCCGGTGGCAGTGACGTATCCGGACGGCTCAGGCGGTGTGATCGATGTAGTGGTGACCGTAGGTACGACCGATGCGCTTGACAACCAGCCGGACTACGTGGATACGACAGTGGAGCCGGGTACAACGGCAACAATCGCAGCGCCGCTCAATTCAGACGGCACAGCACCACCGGCAGGCACAAGCTATGCGCCGGCGGATGCGACGACCCTGCCGGCATGGGCAGTGGTGAACGCGGACGGCACCATCACGGTGAATCCGGATATCAGCGTCCCAGCAGGTCAGATGACAATCCCGGTGGCAGTGACATATCCGGACGGCTCAGGCGGTGTGATCGATGTAGTGGTGACCGTAGGTACGACCGATGCGCTTGACAACCAGCCGGACTACGTGGATACGACAGTGGAGCCGGGTACAACGGCAACAATCGCAGCGCCGCTCAATTCAGACGGCACAGCACCACCGGCAGGCACAAGCTATGCGCCGGCGGATGCGACAACCCTGCCGGCATGGGCAGTGGTGAACGCGGACGGCACCATCACGGTGAATCCGGATGCGACAGTGCCAGCTGGACAAGTAACAATTCCAGTTACAGTAACCTATCCAGATAATTCAAAAGAAATTATTGATATAGTTGTAACAATATTACCAGCAAATGAAATAGTTACGGATGCGATTGCTAATCAACCAGATTATATTGATACATTAGTGCAGCCAGGTACAACGACAATAATCGCAGCGCCGCTCAATTCGGATGGCACAGCACCACCGGCAGGCACAAGCTATGCGCCGGCGGATGCGACAATCCTGCCGGCATGGGCAGTGGTGAACACGGACGGCACCATCACGGTGAATCCGGATATCAGCGTCCCTGCAGGTCAGGTGACAATCCCGGTGGCAGTGACATATCCGGACGGGTCAAGCGGTGTGATCGATGTAGTGGTGACCGTAGGTACGACCGATGCGCATGACAACCAGCCGGACTACGTGGATACGACAGTGGAGCCGGGTACAGCGACAACGATCGCAGCGCCGCTCAATTCAGACGGCACAGCACCACCGGCAGGCACAAGCTATGCGCCGGCGGATGCGACGACCCTGCCGGCATGGGCAGTGGTGAACGCGGACGGCACCATCACGGTGAATCCGGACGCGACGGTGCCGGCCGGACAAACAACGATTCCGGTAACAGTTTCTTATCCAGATGGTTCTTCAGAAGAGATTAATGTAGTGGTGACCGTAGGTAAGACCGATGCAGTAGACAACCAGCCGGACTACGTGGATACGACAGTGGAGCCGGGTACAGCGACAACGATCGCAGCGCCGCTCAATTCAGACGGCACAGCACCACCGGCAGGCACAAGCTATGCGCCGGCGGATGCGACGACCCTGCCGGCATGGGCAGTGGTGAACGCGGACGGCACCATCACGGTGAATCCGGACGCGACGGTGCCGGCCGGACAAACAACGATTCCGGTAACAGTTTCTTATCCAGATGGTTCTTCAGAAGAGATTAATGTAGTGGTGACCGTAGGTACGACCGATGCAGTAGACAACCAGCCGGACTACGTGGATACGACAGTGGAGCCGGGTACAGCGACAACAATCGCAGCGCCGCTCAATTCAGACGGCACAGCACCACCGGCAGGCACAAGCTATGCGCCGGCGGATGCGACGACCCTGCCGGCGTGGGCAGTGGTGAACGCGGACGGCACCATCACGGTGAATCCGGACGCGACAGTGCCGGCCGGACAAACAACGATTCCAGTTACAGTGACATATCCGGATGGTTCTTCAGAAGAGATTAATGTAGTGGTGACCGTAGGTACGACCGATGCAGTAGACAACCAGCCGGACTATGTGGATACAACAGTGGAGCCGGGTACAGCAACAACAATCGCAGCGCCGCTCAATGCGGACGGGACCGCGTTACCGGCAGGCACAAGCTATGCGCCGGCGGATGCGACGACCCTGCCGGCATGGGCAGTGGTGAACGCGGACGGCACCATCACGGTGAATCCGGACACGACGGTGCCGGCCGGACAAACAACGATTCCGGTAACAGTTTCTTATCCAGATGGTTCTTCAGAAGAGATTAATGTAGTGGTGACCGTAGGTACGACCGATGCAGTAGACAACCAGCCGGACTATGTGGATACAACAGTGGAGCCGGGTACAGCAACAACAATCGCAGCGCCGCTCAATTCAGACGGCACAGCACCACCGGCAGGCACAAGCTATGCGCCGGCGGATGCGACGACCCTGCCGGCATGGGCAGTGGTGAACGCGGACGGCACCATCACGGTGAATCCGGACGCGACGGTGCCGGCCGGACAAACAACGATTCCGGTAACAGTTTCTTATCCAGATGGTTCTTCAGAAGAGATTAATGTAGTGGTGACCGTAGGTACGACCGATGCAGTAGACAACCAGCCGGACTACGTGGATACGACAGTGGAGCCGGGTACAGCAACAACAATCGCAGCGCCGCTCAATTCAGACGGCACAGCACCACCGGCAGGCACAAGCTATGCGCCGGCGGATGCGACGACCCTGCCGGCATGGGCAGTGGTGAACGCGGACGGCACCATCACGGTGAATCCGGATATCAGCGTCCCAGCAGGTCAGGTGACAATCCCGGTGGCAGTGACATATCCGGACGGCTCAGGCGGTGTGATCGATGTAGTGGTGACCGTAGGTACGACAGATGCAGTAGACAACCAGCCGGACTACGTGGATACGACAGTGGAGCCGGGTACAGCAACAACAATCGCAGCGCCGCTCAATTCAGACGGCACAGCACCACCGGCAGGCACAAGCTATGCGCCGGCGGATGCGACGACCCTGCCGGCATGGGCAGTGGTGAACGCGGACGGCACCATCACGGTGAATCCGGATATCAGCGTCCCAGCAGGTCAGGTGACAATCCCGGTGGCAGTGACATATCCGGACGGCTCAGGCGGTGTGATCGATGTAGTGGTGACCGTAGGTACGACAGATGCGCATGACAACCAGCCGGACTACGTGGATACGACAGTGGAGCCGGGTACAGCGACAACAATCGCAGCGCCGCTCAATTCAGACGGCACAGCACCACCGGCAGGCACAAGCTATGCGCCGGCGGATGCGACGACCCTGCCGGCATGGGCAGTGGTGAACGCGGACGGCACCATCACGGTGAATCCGGATATCAGCGTCCCAGCAGGTCAGGTGACAATCCCGGTGGCAGTGACGTATCCGGACGGCTCAGGCGGTGTGATCGATGTAGTGGTGACCGTAGGTACGACCGATGCAGTAGACAACCAGCCGGACTACGTGGATACAACAGTGGAGCCGGGTACAGCGACAACAATCGCAGCGCCGCTCAATTCAGACGGCACAGCACCACCGGCAGGCACAAGCTATGCGCCGGCGGATGCGACGACCCTGCCGGCATGGGCAGTGGTGAACGCGGACGGCACCATCACGGTGAATCCGGATATCAGCGTCCCAGCAGGTCAGGTGACAATCCCGGTGGCAGTGACGTATCCGGACGGCTCAGGCGGTGTGATCGATGTAGTGGTGACCGTAGGTACGACCGATGCAGTAGACAACCAGCCGGACTATGTGGATACAACAGTGGAGCCGGGTACAGCGACAACAATCGCAGCGCCGCTCAATTCAGACGGCACAGCACCACCGGCAGGCACAAGCTATGCGCCGGCGGATGCGACGACCCTGCCGGCATGGGCAGTGGTGAACGCGGACGGCACCATCACGGTGAATCCGGATATCAGCGTCCCAGCAGGTCAGGTGACAATCCCGGTGGCAGTGACGTATCCGGACGGCTCAGGCGGTGTGATCGATGTAGTGGTGACCGTAGGTACGACCGATGCGCTTGACAACCAGCCGGACTATGTGGATACAACAGTGGAGCCGGGTACAGCGACAACAATCGCAGCGCCGCTCAATTCAGACGGCACAGCACCACCGGCAGGCACAAGCTATGCGCCGGCGGATGCGACGACCCTGCCGGCATGGGCAGTGGTGAACGCGGACGGCACCATCACGGTGAATCCGGATATCAGCGTCCCAGCAGGTCAGGTGACAATCCCGGTGGCAGTGACATATCCGGACGGCTCAGGCGGTGTGATCGATGTAGTGGTGACCGTAGGTACGACAGATGCGCATGACAACCAGCCGGACTACGTGGATACGACAGTGGAGCCGGGTACAGCGACAACAATCGCAGCGCCGCTCAATTCAGACGGCACAGCACCACCGGCAGGCACAAGCTATGCGCCGGCGGATGCGACGACCCTGCCGGCATGGGCAGTGGTGAACGCGGACGGCACCATCACGGTGAATCCGGATATCAGCGTCCCAGCAGGTCAGGTGACAATCCCGGTGGCAGTGACATATCCGGACGGCTCGGCAGGAATTATTGATATAGTTGTAACTGTTGGTACGACAGATTCCAGTGAAAACACGCCAATCGTGACACCGATCACAACACCGGTAGGTGTAGTACCGCCAGCAACAGAGGGCATCGGTAATGAAGGTACATTCCCGCCAGGCACAACAGTGGAATGGCAGACATCACCGGATGTATCCAAACCGGGCACGACAACAGGTACAGTAGTGGTGACGTATCCAGACGGTACAAAAGATGTGGTAACAGTACCAGTGACAGTAGAAGTACCTGCAGGGCCGACGGATGCCGTTGAAAACACGCCAATCGTGACACCGATCACAACACCAATAGGTGTAGTACCGCCAGCGACAGAGGGCATCGGTAATGAAGGTACATTCCCGCCAGGCACAACAGTGGAATGGCAGACACCACCGGATGTATCCAAGCCGGGCACGACAACAGGCACAGTAGTGGTGACATATCCAGACGGTACAAAAGATGTGGTAACAGTACCAGTGACAGTAGAAGTACCTGCAGGACCGACGGATGCCGTTGAAAACACGCCAATCGTGACACCGATCACAACACCGGTAGGTGTAGTACCGCCAGCAACAGAGGGCATCGGTAATGAAGGTACATTCCCGCCAGGCACAACAGTGGAATGGCAGACATCACCGGATGTATCCAAACCGGGCACGACAACAGGTACAGTAGTGGTGACGTATCCAGACGGTACAAAAGATGTGGTAACAGTACCAGTGACAGTAGAAGTACCTGCAGGGCCGACGGATGCCGTTGAAAACACGCCAATCGTGACACCGATCACAACACCAATAGGTGTAGTACCGCCAGCGACAGAGGGCATCGGTAATGAAGGTACATTCCCGCCAGGCACAACAGTGGAATGGCAGACACCACCGGATGTATCCAAGCCGGGCACGACAACAGGCACAGTAGTGGTGACATATCCAGACGGTACAAAAGATGTGGTAACAGTACCAGTGACAGTAGAAGTACCTGCAGGACCGACGGATGCCGTTGAAAACACGCCAATCGTGACACCGATCACAACACCGGTAGGTGTAGTACCGCCAGCAACAGAGGGCATCGGTAATGAAGGTACATTCCCGCCAGGCACAACAGTGGAATGGCAGACATCACCGGATGTATCCAAGCCGGGCACGACAACAGGTACAGTAGTGGTGACGTATCCAGACGGTACAAAAGATGTGGTAACAGTACCAGTGACAGTAGAAGTACCTGCAGGGCCGACGGATGCCGTTGAAAACACGCCAATCGTGACACCGATCACAACACCAATAGGTGTAGTACCGCCAGCGACAGAGGGCATCGGTAATGAAGGTACATTCCCGCCAGGCACAACAGTGGAATGGCAGACACCACCGGATGTATCCAAGCCGGGCACGACAACAGGCACAGTAGTGGTGACATATCCAGACGGTACAAAAGATGTGGTAACAGTACCAGTGACAGTAGAAGTACCTGCAGGACCGACGGATGCCGTTGAAAACACGCCAATCGTGACACCGATCACAACACCGGTAGGTGTAGTACCGCCAGCAACAGAGGGCATCGGTAATGAAGGTACATTCCCGCCAGGCACAACAGTGGAATGGCAGACATCACCGGATGTATCCAAGCCGGGCACGACAACAGGTACAGTAGTGGTGACGTATCCAGACGGTACAAAAGATGTGGTAACAGTACCAGTGACAGTAGAAGTACCTGCAGGGCCGACGGATGCCGTTGAAAACACGCCAATCGTGACACCGATCACAACACCAATAGGTGTAGTACCGCCAGCGACAGAGGGCATCGGTAATGAAGGTACATTCCCGCCAGGCACAACAGTGGAATGGCAGACACCACCGGATGTATCCAAGCCGGGCACGACAACAGGCACAGTAGTGGTGACATATCCAGACGGTACAAAAGATGTGGTAACAGTACCAGTGACAGTAGAAGTACCTGCAGGACCGACGGATGCCGTTGAAAACACGCCAATCGTGACACCGATCACAACACCGGTAGGTGTAGTACCGCCAGCAACAGAGGGCATCGGTAATGAAGGTACATTCCCGCCAGGCACAACAGTGGAATGGCAGACACCACCGGATGTATCCAAGCCGGGCACGACAACAGGCACAGTAATGGTGACATATCCAGACGGTACAAAAGATGTGGTAACAGTACCAGTGACAGTAGAAGTACCTGCAAGGCCGACGGATGCCGTTGAAAACACGCCAATCGTGACACCGATCACAACACCGGTAGGTGTAGTACCGCCAGCAACAGAGGGCATCGGTAACGAAGATACATTCCCGCCAGGCACAACAGTGGAATGGCAGACACCACCGGATGTATCCAAGCCGGGCACGACAACAGGCACAGTAGTGGTGACTTATCCAGACGGTACAGAAGATGTATTAATAGTCACGGTAGCAGTGAAAGAACAGGCAGATAGTAGATTGGAAACACCGACTAATGTTCATAACAGTTCTCCTGTTAAATCGAAAACAACTAAAAATGTAGAGCGATTACATCAATTACCTGATACTGGGGAAACTTATAATAAAGGTTTGCTTGCAAGTGCTATAGCAATGTTTGGTGGATTATTAATTATTACATCACGCAGAAAAAAAGAACGTCATAAAAACAATTAATCAGATGAAATTATAATTAAATTAAAAAGAAGTATTAATCGAGTCTGGGACATAAATAGCTAAATCTGCTATTTATGTCCCAGACTCTTTTTAATATGCTGTCACGTTTTCGAAAGTTTCAGATAATATATTAAAATAATATTCGCTTTACAAATCCTTTTAGTTTAAAATATATGAGTAAAGATTATAAGTGTCTAGAAATTGCTATATGAAAGTAGGATTTAGAATGGTTGAGAATCAAAAAATAGAAATAGCTCATAATTTCTTTAATAAGGTTAATATAACGAGAAAAGTTTTCAAGACTTTTCTTAATGAATATCAATTAAGTATATATGATATAGAGTTGTTACTAATTATTTATGAAGCAAACAGCATTCAATTAAAAAATATTTATAAAAATGAGACTATAAAAATGAGTCAGATTAATAAATCGGTTAAAAAACTTTATGATTTTAACTTAATTACAAAAAAAAGAGTTCCAGAGGATGAGAGAACTGTTATACTGTGTATCAATCAAGAGCGCAAAGAAGAAGTCAAACATATAATTCATCATTTTAGTAGCATGATTAAAAAAGTATACAGATAAAAAATAGTTATTTTAATCAAAAAATATAGTATCTCCATAAACATTTCTTTATTATTATAATTGAAAGCGATTTCATAAAGGGGTGTCTTAATTGGAGAATAAGCATAGAAGAGAGATTGGGATTGGATGGGCATTACTTCTTTTAGTATTCATGATAGTAAGTATGTTCGGAGCTGTATATTTCCTGGAACTTGCGCCGCATATACCACTTATGATTGGTACGGCAATAGCGGCGCTTGTCGCTTACTATCATGGTTTTAGTTGGGAAGAAGTAGAAGAGATGATGTATAAAGGGATTAGACTTGCGCTCCCTGCAATCATCATTATTATCCTGGTTGGTTTAATTATTGCTGCCTGGATTGGTGGTGGTGTTGTTGCAACGATGATATATTATGGTCTTAAGATTATTACGCCTTCCATGTTTCTTGTCACCATCTGTATCAGCTGCGGCATCGTTGCTTTAGCTATCGGATCATCATGGTCAACAATGGCGACAGTGGATGTTGCCGGTATGGGGATTGGATTAAGTCTGGATATTCCAGCTGGTATGATTGCTGGTGCTGTCATTTCAGGCGCTTATTTCGGAGATAAGATGAGTCCGTTATCTGATACGACAAACCTCGCTGTCGCCCTTACGGGAATGGATTTGTTTGATCATATCAAGCATATGTTTTATGCAACTATTCCGGGACTGAGTATCGCACTGATTGCGTATTTCTTTATTGGCCGTCAGTTCAGCGGTGCTCATCTGGATATGGATAAAATTAATGCCATAAATACAGGAATGGAAAGCTAGTTTATATTATCACCATGGCTGCTACTCATTCCAGTGGTGGTTATTGTCTTAGTGGCAATTAAAGTGCCTACTGTGCCTGCATTAGTAGGAATACTGTTAGGATTTGGGGTACAGATATTGGTTCAGGGTGATACGATTCTGTACGCGGCGACGACTTTGCAGTCTGGATACGTCATTGATTCAAAAGATAAGTTCTTAACTGAGTTATTTAACAAAGGGGGACTCGAATCCATGTCTTTTACGAATATCAATGACTATTGTGGCCATGACATTCGGCGGTATTCTGGAATACAGCGGCATGTTGACAGCCATTATCAATATTATTCTTAAATTCGCTCGTAACACAGGTAGTTTAGTGGCAGCAACTGTAGTAAGTTGCTTTGCAACAAATGCAACATGTTCAGAACAGTATATTAGTATTGTCGTACCGAGTCGCATGTACATTAAGGGTTATATTGATAGAGGATTACATCCTAAAAACTTGTCTCGTGCTCTTGAAGATGGCGGTACGCTGACAAGTGTGTTTATTCCTTGGAACACTTGTGGTGTCTTCATATTAGCAACATTAGGTGTTCATGCTTATGAATATGGGCCATACGCTATATTGAATTATATTATTCCATTTATTTCAATATTATTTGGTTTTATTGGTTTTAAAATAGTGAAGATGACTGATGAAGAAAAAGCTTACTATCAAACAAAATCCTTAGGTTAGATACGGTTCGCCGTATCTTTTTATTTGAAGTCTTTTAGCTGTCTTGACTCCATGCCGCCGTCCAGACAAATATAAATGCCCTGCTGATCAACTATTTGTTTATGAGGGCAGTCCTCTTTTTTATTCATAGCAACTGCCTGTGTTAAATGAGCAATTTCGTCTGGAGTCATATGTTCCATGGTATTCACTCCTTTTTGATATCTATACCCATTCTATGGATTTTCATTTTATTTCCGTTATAAAGAAGGTTGGGGACTTTTTCAGGCAAATCGATATCCATGGAAATTTAATATGAATTGGGCGTTAGATGTTTCAGTTCAGAGAAGCCAATTGAATTATAGATATGGTAATTACGAAAAACTATATGGAAAATCAACAAATTTAACAGTATTTCATGTACTCAGAGATATATACGATCCAAACAATAAAATAGAAAGTTCTCAAGACCCTTATGATATTGTAAATGATGTGTTTGAAGGTAAAAAATATTCAGATAGTGAAAAAGAAAATTTAGCTAATGGTTTAACCTATATTGCAATGAGAGAGAGTAAAGCCACTACGTTAGAAGAATACATTAAATTTATGCAACACTAGTGAAAATATATGAGTAATGCTTGTAAGTGTCTTTTAAAGGTTCGATGAAAGTAGGGAAGTCTTTTGACAGCAAAACAGTCAGCACAGATTGCACTTAATTTTTTTGAAGGAATTAATAGTACTAGAGCCATATTAGATGAGTTTCTTGATAAGTATCATCTGAATTTATATGATATTGAATTGCTCTTAATCGTCTACAAACATGGTGAAATACAACTTAGAACGATTATCCAGAATGAGATGATTAAAGCTAATCAGATTTAAAAGTCAGTTAGAAACTTATATGATCTGAAACTTATCAATAAGGAACGTCTGCCTATGGATGAACGCACAGTACGACTTTCAATTAGAGAGTCGAGTCGAGAGCAAGTAAATCATGTGATTGAGCAGTTCAGTGATAAGGTAAGAAAAATTAATTTAGATCACAATCTTTAATATATGCACTTATTATTAAATTTTCATTTTTAGTATAGTAATTCTCAGTACACTCCATTAAAATATAATTGAAAGCGATTTCATTAAGGGGTGTTTTATTTGGAGAACAAGCAAAAAAGAGAAATTACTATTAGCTGGGCGTTACTTCCGCTTATTTTTATGATCGTCAGTATGTTCGGCGCAGTTTATTTCCTGGAACTTGCACCGCATATACCGCTCATGATCGGTACAGCTATTGCGGCGCTTGTCGCCTATTATCATGGCTTTAGCTGGGAAGAAGTCGAAGAGATGATGTATAAGGGGATTAAACTGGCACTTCCGGCAATTATCATCATTATTTTGGTCGGTTTGGTTATTGGCGCCTGGATTGGCGGCGGCGTTGTTGCAACAATGATTTATTATGGTCTTAAGATTATTACGCCTTCTATGTTTCTGGTGACCATCTGTATTATCTGCGGTATCGTCGCTCTAGCTATCGGATCATCTTGGTCAACGATGGCAACAGTTGGTGTTGCAGGTATGGGAATCGGACTCAGTATGGATATTCCGGCAGGCATGATTGCTGGTGCTGTTATTTCGGGTTCTTATTTTGGGGATAAAATGAGCCCGTTATCTGATACAACAAACCTTGCAGCAGGTCTGACGGGTACGGATTTATTTGATCATATCAAGCATATGTTTTATACAACGATTCCAGGACTGATTATCGCGCTGATTGCCTATTTCTTTATTGGACGACAGTTCAGCGGTGCTCATCTGGATATGGATAAAATTAATTCAATCAATACAGGGATGGAAAATCAGTTTGTCTTATCACCGTGGCTGTTACTGATTCCAGTGATTGTTATTATTTTAGTCGCAGTCAAAGTTCCGGCTGTGCCTGCTTTAGTAGTAGGGATACTGTTAGGATTTGGTGCGCAGATTTTTGTTCAAGGAGATTCGATCTTGCAGGCGGCTACGACTTTGCAGTCTGGATACGTCATTGATTCAAAAGATAAATTCTTAACTGAGTTATTCAATAAAGGTGGACTTGAATCGATGTTCTTCACGATATCGATGACGATTGTGGCCATGACATTCGGCGGGATTCTGGAATACAGTGGCATGCTGACAGCGATCATCAATATTATTCTTAGGTTCGCTCGGAATACCGGCAGTTTAGTCGCAGCTACAGTTGCAAGCTGTTTTGCGACAAATGCGACATGTTCAGAACAATACATCAGTATTGTAGTGCCCAGCCGAATGTATATTAAAGCTTATATTGACAGAGGGCTGCATCCTAAAAACTTGTCCCGTGCGCTGGAAGATGGTGGGACGCTGACAAGTGTCTTTATCCCTTGGAATACCTGCGGGGTCTTTATACTCGCAACATTAGGTGTCCATGCTTATGAGTATGGACCGTACACAGTGTTGAATTATGTCATTCCATTTATTTCGATTTTCTTCGGGTTTATCGGATTTAAAATAGTGAAGATGACAGATGCAGAAAAAGTTTACTATAGTGAAAAATCTTTAGGATAGATACGGTTCGCCGTATCTTTTTTATTTGAAGTCTTTTAAGTCTCGCGATTCCATTCCACAGTCCAGGCAAATGTAAATACCTTGTTGGTCGACTACTTGCTCATGAGGACAGTCCTCTTTTTTTGTGACAGACGCTACCTGTGTTAAATGAGCGATTTCATCTGAAGTCATATGTTCCATCGTATCCACTCCTTTTTGATATCTATACCCATTCTATAGATTTTCATTTTATTTTCATTGTATTATGATAAAGTATAAGTGAGAAGAGTTGTGGAAATTAGAAGAGGTGGAAAAATGAAGAAAAAAGGATGTTTCAGCTGGTTAGTCACGATAGCTTTGATTATTCTGTTAGTGATAGGAGGTATACTGGGTTACGCGTATTTTAAAGTAAAAGGGACTGCAGATTCAATTCATTCTCCGATAGCAGGGCGTGAGAAATCTGATTTAAGAGACAAAGGGGTCGATGTCAAGAATAAAGATGCCATTTCTGTCGCTTTGTTTGGTGTAGATGCAAACGCAAAACGTTTATCAGAAGGAGACCATGGCCGTACAGATACCATCCTTCTTCTCAGTATTAATCCGAATAATAAAAAGACGGTTATGATTTCCATCCCCCGTGATACATATAGCGAGATAGTGGGACATAACTCAAGAGAGAAAATCGCCCATGCTTATGCCTATGGTGGTGCGAAAATGGCAGTGAATTCCGTCGAAAAATTAATGAACGTACCGATTGACTACTATGCAGCAATCAATATGGACGGTATGCAGGAACTAATTGATACAGTTGGTGGAGTGGATGTTGTCAGCAACGCAACTTTTACTGCACAGGGAGAAAGCTTTGTTAAAGGTCAGAAAGTGCATTTAGACGGTAAAAAAGCACTCGTCTTTATCAGAAGCCGTAAAGAAGAGGGTGCTGGGGATGATTTCGGGCGTCAAGAACGTCAGCAGATTGTCATCCAGGGATTAGCACATAAACTGTTATCAGCGGAATCTGTAACTAAATTTGATGGCATCTTAAAAGCTACATCGAAAAACGTTATTACCGATATGACATTCTCTGATTTAACTTCATTGCAGTCAGGCTATTCTAAGACACTGGACAATGTGGAAAAATATCAGCTAGAAGGCACTGGAAAGATAAAGGACGATGGTCTCTGGTACTTCCTTGCTGATGAGAATAAAAAACAGCAAATTTCTGATGTATATAAAGAAAATCTCAAATAAAGAAGGGGCTCATATTGAGCCCCTTCTTTATATCATTTTACGAACTGTCAGCTGATAGATGATGTTGATAGCAACTGCACACAGCACAATAATGATTAAAGCGAAGTGTTGTGGCTGTCCGGTTTCCAGGCCGTAGAGCGTGATCAACAGCATAGAAGCAGGCAGCAGGATATTCGTCAGTTTGAATGCGTTATAAAGACCCGTAAAAATAACAATCATTTCTTCCTTATTTAATGTTTCAATCAATTTATCATCAAATTCACTGTCGAAGTTGTTCGGCAGCTCGCGCTCTGGATAAAGTTTATTAATCATGCCATAACCATAGTAGCGCAGGAAGATAATGAGAAGAAATACAATAACACTGACGATGTTTAGCCATAAGGGCACTTGATTGAGTGCAACCATCAGAAGAGAGGCAAGCGCCACATAGAAAGAGATAATCATGGCAATGTTCATCAGTGAGAACTTTTTGAATGATTGACGGTCCTGCTCATAGTGTTCAAGTGCCGGATCATTATCCACCTTATAGGCAGCAGCACTATAAACATAACCGATAATCCCGGCTATAACTGCAATGATAATAAGTGTGATGACAAATGCATCAGAATGCAGAGCATCATTAGCAGGGATTTTCCAGAAGCTCATCGTGAAAATAAGAAGGGCTGCCAGTATGACGCAGATGATGGGAAAAAGATATTTTCTTGTCATAGAATACTCCTTTTTTTATGTATTATACCCAATAAAAACGGGTAAAGTCATTATAACGATAAATAGGGAGGATGATTAAAATGGCTAAAGCTAAAAAAGCACAGACACAAGATAATAAAGTAGTTGCGGCATTGAATCAGCAAGTGGCTGACTGGACAGTACTTTATACTAAAATTCATAACTATCACTGGTATGTAAAAGGGCCTACTTTCTTTGCGCTCCACACAAAGTTTGAAGAACTTTATACACAGGCGGGTACTTATATCGATGAGCTGGCAGAACGTATATTAGCGATTGGCGGCAATCCTGTTGCTACTTTAAAAGAATCACTGGACTTATCTGTTGTCAAAGAAGCGAAAAAAGATTTATCAGCTGAAGATATGGTTGCTGATTTATCTAAAGACTTCGATAAGGTTATTGCACAACTTAAAGAAGGTCAGGAAACAGCAGAAGCAGCTGGAGACGAAATGACGGCGGATATGTTCCTTGGCATGATTACGGATCTTGAAAAACATAACTGGATGTTTAAATCTTATTTAGGCTAATATTAGATTGCACACGGCTCAGCCGTGTGCTTTTTTTGTTTAAATCTGACGTAATGCTATAATAAAACTAACCAATATATAGGAGGAATTTAACATGGAATTAGCGAAATACATCGATCACACTTTACTGAAGGCGGATGCAACGACAGAACAAATCAATAAGATTGTCGCAGAAGCAAAGGAATATAACTTTATGAGTGTGTGCGTCAACCCCACACATGTTAAACATTGTGCTGAACAGTTGAAAGGAACGGATGTCTTAGTCTGTACCGTTATCGGTTTTCCTTTAGGCGCTACAACATCAGCAGTTAAAGCATTTGAGACGAAAGATGCTATCCAGAATGGTGCAGGAGAAGTCGATATGGTCATCAACATCGGCGCGCTGAAAGACGGCAACGACGATTTAGTCTATGAAGACATCAAAGCTGTAGTGGACGCTGCAGCAGGAGTGACAACTAAAGTCATCATTGAAACAAGTCTATTAACTGAAGATGAAAAACGTCGTGCGTCTAAACTTGCGAAAAAAGCAGGCGCAACATTTGTCAAAACTTCGACAGGATTCTCAACAGGTGGTGCGACAATTGAAGATGTGAAGTTAATGCGAGAAACTGTAGGGCCTGATATGGGTGTTAAAGCTTCTGGTGGCGTACGTTCTTTAGAAGATGTGAACGGCATGATCGAAGCAGGGGCAACACGTATCGGCGCAAGTGCAGGAGTAGAAATTCTGAACGGACAGCAATCAGATCAAGACTACTAAAAGGGGGATTTAGCCATGAGAATGGTTGATGTTATTGCGAAAAAACGAGATGGCGGCAAGTTAACGACAGAAGAGATCAACTTCTTCATCAAAGGTTATACAGCAGGTGATGTGCCTGATTATCAGGCATCCAGTCTTGCGATGGCGATTTACTTCCAGGACATGGATGACCAGGAACGCGCAGATTTAACAATGGCGATGGTCGAAAGTGGCGACCAGATCGACTTAAGTGATATTGATGGCATTAAAGTCGATAAGCACTCGACAGGCGGGGTCGGTGATACAACAACACTTGTCCTCGCACCATTAGTCGCAGCACTGGATATTCCTGTTGCGAAGATGAGCGGCCGTGGACTTGGTCACACAGGCGGGACAATTGATAAGCTGGAAGCGGTCGAAGGTTTCCATGTTGAAATCTCTGACGAGGAATTCGTACGTCTGGTCAATGAAGACAAGATTGCGGTCATCGGTCAGACAGGGAATCTGACACCAGCTGATAAAAAACTGTATGCACTGCGAGATGTAACAGGGACAGTCAACAGCATTCCACTTATTGCGTCAAGCATCATGAGTAAGAAGATAGCTGCAGGCTCTGATGCCATTGTCCTCGATGTTAAGAAAGGTGCGGGTGCTTTTATGAAGACAGATGAAGATGCAGAGCAGCTCGCACACGCAATGGTTAAGATTGGTAATAACGTCGGTCGTCGTACGATGGCGATTATTTCTGATATGAGTCAGCCGCTCGGCTATGCGATTGGTAATGCACTTGAAGTGAAGGAAGCCATCGAAACATTGAAAGGTGAAGGCCCTGAAGATTTAAATGAACTTGTGCTGACACTAGGCAGCCAGATGGTCGTTTTAGGTGGCGGTGCAGAGACACTTGATGAAGCGCGTGGTAAACTGCAGGAAGTCCTCGATAACGGTAAGGCACTTGAGAAGTTCCGTACCTTCCTGGAAAACCAGGGGGGCAATGGCGATGTAGTTGATGACGTGTCATTACTGCCACAAGCTGCATATGAAATCGAGGTGCCAGCGAAACAATCTGGCGTTGTCAGCAGAATGGTAGCCGATGAAATCGGTATTGCTTCCATGCTTCTTGGAGCAGGCCGTGCGACTAAAGAAGATACGATTGATCTTGCAGTCGGTCTGATGCTCCGTAAAAAAGTCGGCGACAAAGCAGAAGAAGGCGAATCACTCGTGACTATTTACTCAAACCGCGAGGATGTTGAAGACGTCAAAGAGAAAATCTATGCGAATATAGAGATTGCTGAACAGGCTGAAGCACCGAAGCTGATTCATACAATCATCACAGAATAGGAGAGGATCACATGTTTAAACGTATCCACTTAATCGTTATGGATTCTGTCGGTATCGGAGAAGCACCCGACGCGGATCAATTCGGCGACACAGGCAGTCATACTCTGTCACACACACTTGAGGGATTTAAAGGTGAGCTGCCGAACTTAGAAAGACTTGGACTCGGTAATATTGCTGAACTTCCTGTCGTCAAACCTGTTGAAGAGCCGGCTGCTTTCTATACGAAACTAAGCGAGGCATCTGTCGGTAAAGATACCATGACAGGACACTGGGAGATTATGGGTCTTAATATCGATCAACCTTTTAAAGTCTATCCAGATGGTTTTCCGGATGAACTGGTACAGGAAATAGAAAAGCTGTCAGGCCGTAAAGTTATAGCGAATAAGCCAGCATCTGGCACAGCTATTATTGATGAGTACGGTGAACATCAGATGAAGACGGGCGATTTAATCGTCTATACTTCAGCTGATCCGGTCCTGCAGATTGCAGCACATGAAGAAATTATTCCGCTTGAAGAATTGTATGATATTTGTGAGAAAGTACGCGAACTCACGAAAGATCCTAAATACTTGATTGGCCGCATTATCGCACGTCCTTATGTCGGTGAGCCGGGCAACTTCACTCGGACTTCTAACCGTCATGACTATGCCCTTAAACCATTTAATCGTACAGTAATGAATGAACTGAAAGATGCCGGTAAAGATGTTATCGCTATCGGCAAAATAAATGATATTTATGATGGTGAAGGTGTAACTGAAGCAATCCGTACAAAAGACAATATGGATGGTATGGATCAGCTGATAAAAGTTATTGACAAAGACTTTGAAGGGTTAAGTTTCCTGAACTTAGTCGATTTCGATGCCCTTTTCGGACATCGCCGTGATAAAGAAGGGTATGCCAACGCCCTAAAAGAATTTGATGAGCGACTGGGTGAACTGCTGCTTGAGCTTCGTCAAGACGATTTACTGATTATCACTGCTGATCATGGTAATGACCCGACAGCACCAGGAACTGATCATACACGTGAGTATGTGCCGCTCCTGATGTACAGTCCGAAGTTTAAGAGAGGCCGTGAATTAGCAGGACATTCAACATTTGCGTCAATTGGTGCAACGATTGCTGATAACTTTGGCGTCAATCTGCCGAAGTTCGGTCAGAGCTATCTGGGTGAGTTACATGATTAGACGCTTAGTCTATGGATTAGCCTACACGACAGCAGGGGTTCTGCATTTTGTGCATGAGCCATCATTCACCAAAATAGTGCCGCCGAAGCTTCCTTTAAAAAAGGAGATTGTTTATCTGACAGGTGTGATGGAAATTTTCTTCGGTCTAGGAATGATCCTAAGAAAACCAGGTCCGTTATTTAAAGCTATCATCAAACTGTTTCTCGTTGCCGTCTTCCCGGCTAATGTCTATATGGCGATAAAGAAGATAGGTTTAGGAGATAAGCAGCTTTCTCCGGCTGCACTTTGGGGACGACTGCCTCTACAGTGGTTGTTAATCAAAGAAATGGATAAATTATAAACGAAAAAAAGTAGAAGACTGATTTTTCAGCTTCTACTTTTTTATTTTTCCAGCTGCATCTGGATGGCACGTAATGTATAGAGCCAGTCTGCGATGACATCATAATTGCTCTTTTTAAAGGTATAACAGTAATCAAGAAAAGCGATCGCATCATCCAGAGGGAAAGATTCGTCGGAAAGATAATGTTTTAAAGATTGCTTATAGTCACGAAGTAAAGCACTGCTGATGATTTGTTTATATCTATTGTACAGGTCTAACGCTTCATCTTTGCCGTATTTTTTCATTAAAATCATACGTTCATTTCGATTGAACATGTCATCAACTCCATTGAAATAATCATAACATCTGATTATTAAACTCATATAAAGAGTTTGTAAATAATTGTATGAATGGATGTAGATGAAAGGGGTATAGTAAAAGAAAAACGAAAAGAGGAATTAGAATGGGTTGTCCTTATCACTATGAACCAAGAAAGAAATCAAACTTACCACTGATTGCAGGACTTGCTATTGGTGCTTTATCAGTCGGATATACGCTATTAAAAAATAAATCAGAACAAAAAGGAACAGAAGAAGTGACTACTTTCAATAAAACTATTGGACATGAATTTTATATGCCGCACTTTATGGTTAAAAATGTACGTCTTGATGTAGCTGAGATAGCGTTAACAATCAATGTGGATTATCGAATCAATCAAGTTTTAATCGATTATCTTATCAACAATCGTCCAAATTATTACTTCAAACTCATATTACCTGAGAAATATCAGTCTCTTTTCCAGGAATCTACTAGTGTCATTAAAGGGGAACAAGTAGCAGCTGGAAGCGACCGCGCAGATTACACAGTGACTTTCCAGTTCGAAGCGAAACCAGAAACAACAGCAGAAGAAATCAAAGCGATTGATGTATCAGACAAAATCCACATGACAATTTTGGATGATAGAGACAACGTGTTAAATGATTTCCCTGATGTTTATAATGCAGCGAATATTATCAGATATTAAAAAAACAGCTTATGCTGTTTTTTTTGGTTTACATTTGCAAGTGACTATCATGTAAATGGTATAATGACACTGTAATAAAATATGAGGAGGATTGTGTTGATGAAGAGAATTGCGGCTTTGATGTTAGTATTGTTAATGATTTTAGCAGGATGTGGCGGTTTAGTACCAAAGGGTAACGATTCGAGTGATAAAAATAATGCTGAAAAAGCTGACGGCAAGACAGAAATCAAGTTCTGGTCATTCTGGGGCTCAGATCCACGTAAAGCGACCATCAATAAAATAATTGACGACTACAACAAATCCCAAGATAAAGTAACGGTCAAATATACTTATCTGCCTTGGGGAGATATCTGGACGAAAAACCTGGCGGCAGTAGCTGCAGGTAACCCAGCAGATGTTGTGATTAATGATATTAACTCAACAGCACTTCGTGGCCTGAAAAATCAGGCGGAAGATTTAACCGATTTAGCTGAGAAAGATCAGCTGGAAGGTAAATTCTCTAAGGAACTCTGGCAGGCTTCTCAACATGAAGGCAAAGTCTATGGGATTCCGTTCAATACTGATACACGTGTACTCTTCTATAATAAAAAAATGATGAAAGAAGCGGGTCTTAATCCTGACCAGCCGCCTGCTACATGGGATGAAATTAAAAAATATGGTCAGCTGATGGATAAGAAAAAAGGAAATACTTATGAAAATATCGGCTTTTATCCTTTCTTCGGTGGAATAGGTGCTGACATCTGGCTGACGAATGCTAACCATAAGAACTATATTGATGAGAATGGTAAAGTATCAATTGATACACAGGAAAATATCAACACAATGAACTGGCTGAAAAAATATCAGGATCAATATGGTACAGATACCCTGCAGAAATTCCAGGCTAAGTTCGATAGTCAGCAAGGCAATCCGTTTTTTACTGAAAACGTCGGTATGATTATTAAGGACCAAAGCTTTGCAACACAGTTAGATGATTTTGCGAAAGATATCGATTACGGTGTGGCACCGCTCCCTGCCGTTAAAGAAGGCGAAGAACCTACAAGCTGGGGCGGCGGATTTGTAGCGGAAGTACCTAAGGGCTCTAAACATAAAGAAGCAGCCTATGACTTCATTAAGTTCCTGACAAATGAAAAGAACCAGCAGTTATGGGCTGAAGAAACATTCGATTTAGTAGCGAACGAAAAAGCAGCTCAAGCAGCAGGTGAAAATCTGTCAGGCAATAAAAAAGTGGCTTATCAGGCAGCTGTTGATAATATGAAACAGACGATTCTGACGCCAGTTCCTGTTACAGCACCGGAGTACTTTAATTTAGTGAATCCACAGCTAGATGCAATTATGCGAGGCAAGAAATCCCCTGAAGACGGACTTAAAAAGGCTCAGGAAGATTTAGAGAAGCTGGTAGAGCAAAACAAAAAATAGGAGGTAGCCATGAAAAAGAAGTACAAAGATAATCTGGCTGGCTATTTCTTTATTTCACCATGGATATTCGGTTTCCTAGTGTTTACACTAGGACCGATTCTTTTTTCTCTGTATGCCAGTTTCACGAATTATAATATCACCTCACAGATGGACTTCATCGGCCTTGATAATTATCAGCGACTTTTTCAGGAAGATGAACTGTTCTATACGTCAATGATGAACACGCTCTATTTTGTGCTGTTCTCTGTACCGCTGACGACAATCGGCGCTATTTTACTGTCTTTAATGTTAAATCAGGATGTACCGGGTATGCGTGTCTTCAGAACGATTTATTACTTGCCTGCTGTATTATCAGGGGTAGGTGTTTATCTGTTGTGGATGCAGCTGCTTGATCCTTCAACAGGTCTAGTGAATACGGTCCTTGGTTTCTTTGGAATAGATGGACCTAACTGGCTGCTAGATCCTGCCTGGACGAAGCCGTCACTTATCTTTATGAAACTGTGGAGCGTCGGCGGCAGTATGCTGCTCTATTTAGCGAGCCTGCAGGGCGTTTCAAAATCACTTTATGAAGCAGCTGATATAGATGGCGCGAACCGGTTTCAGAAATTTTTTCACATTACATTACCCATGATTACACCGATTATCTTCTTCGATATTATTACGAGTACAATCGGCGCTTTTCAGATATTCCAGGAGGCATACGTCATGAGTAGTGATGGTGCAGGTTCACCAGGTAACTCACTGCTCTTTTATAATCTCTACATGTGGCTCAAAGCTTTTAAAGCATTTGATATGGGTTATGCGATGGCAATGAGCTGGATTCTTTTTATCATCGTCTTGATTATCACCATCATCAACTTAAAGATTGCGCCGCGCTGGGTGCATTACGAGGGAGGGGATGAATAATGAGAAACCAGATCCATCCGATGTGGCGCTGGGTTAACTTTATTCTGCTCGTTGCAGGTTCTCTTGTCATCTTAAGTCCCATATGGTGGATGATAGCGACTTCACTTAAATCGATGGAAGAAATCATGGGTGTGCCCACTTTTATCCCGAAAGAATGGCATTTTGAGAACTATATTGAAACATGGAATGCAGCGCCATTTTCCACTTACGCGGTTAACTCCTTAACCATCACACTGATTGCTGTAGTGGCTAATGTATTTGCGAATGCCTTTATTGCATATGGCTTCGCTAAGCTGGATTTTAGAGGTAAGAAGTTCTGGTTTTTAGTTGTTCTGGGCACAATGATGATTCCCGGCTTTGTGACATTGATTCCGCAATATGTGCTGTTCGCCAAATTGCATCTTCTCAATACGTATTATCCGCTTATTCTGCCGGCATTCTTTGGCAGTGCATTTAATATTTTTCTGCTGCGTCAGTTTTTTATGGGCATCCCTAAATCCTATATAGAAGCAGCCAGAATGGAAGGTGCGAGTCATTTTTATATTTTTCGTAAGATTGCACTGCCGCTTGTCACACCTGCTCTCGCGACAGTCGCTATCTTCACGTTTAACGGAGTGTGGAATGACTTTTTAGGGCCATTGCTTTATATTAACGATGAAAATCTCTATACCTTGCAGATTGGTCTGCAGGTCTTTAAAGAGCGGAGTTCTACACAATGGAACTATATGATGGCAGGCTCTTTGATGGTCTTACTGCCTGTCATCGTTCTATTCTTCTCTTTCCAGCGATTCTTTATAGAAGGGTCTAACATTACTGGACAGACTTCAGTAGATAAATAAAAAACAGCCTCTGAATTTTCAGAGGCTGTTTCATTTATTCTGCGTCGTCCTGATAAATGACTTTCCATTCGTGTTTTTTCGCGAGCATTTCTTCTGCTAACTGCTGTGCGCCTTCTAAAGAGTGGCTTGCTGCCCAGCCGCACTGTACTTCGTTGCAGGCAGGTACTTCTGTCGCATTTTTCACGTCATTCAATGTTTTTTCTAAGATGGCGAGCACATCATCATAGTTGTCATGGTTGATTAAGCTTAAATAGAAGCCTGTCTGACAGCCCATTGGTGATACATCGACGACTTTATCAGTATGATTACGGATATTTTCGGCCATTAAGTGCTCCAGTGAATGCAGCGCTGGCATTTCCATATGTTCTTTATTCGGTTGTTTGAAGCGGATATCATATTTATGGATGACATCGCCGTTCTTTCCTTCTTTAATGCCTGCTAAACGGACAAAAGGTGCCACAACTTTTGTGTGATCAAGGTTAAAACTTTCTACGTTCATTTTTTGCATGAGATTCTCTCCTTATTTGATGGATTCAATAGCTTTAAAGCCATTCTGCAAGTCTTCAAGTAAGTCTGCACTATCTTCAATACCCACTGAGATACGAACTAAGCCATCTGTAATACCCAGTTCCAGACGACGTTCACGTGGAATAGAAGCATGTGTCATCTGACTAGGGACAGAAATCAGGCTTTCAACCGCACCAAGTGATTCTGCAAGTGTGAAGTATTTAAGTGATTTCACGAGTTCTTCTGCACGTTCTTTAGAGCCGACATCAAATGAAATCATTCCGCCGAAGCCAGTAGCCTGACGTTTCTGTGCTTCAAGTTGTTTGCCTTCGAGTAAACTTGGATGGAAGACTTTAGTCACTGTGTCGTTGTTCACTAAATATTCAACGAGCTGCAGTGTTGTTTTTTCAGTTTGTTCCATACGCAGCGCAAGTGTTTTGATACCGCGGACGAGGAGAAAGCTGTCCTGTGGCCCTAAGATGCCGCCTACAGAGTTCTGGATGAACCCTAAGTCTTCTGCAATTTTATCATCTTTAGTCGCAAGTAAGCCTGCAACAACATCACTATGGCCGCCGATATATTTAGTCGCTGAGTGTAATACGATGTCTGCGCCTAAATCCAGTGGATTCTGGAAATAAGGCGTCATGAATGTATTATCGACGACTGAGATTAAGTTGTTTTCTTTAGCGATTGCTGCCATTTCTGCGATATCAGTCACGTTCAGAAGTGGGTTCGTCGGTGTTTCAATATACAGCATTTTTGTTTTGTCTGTAATGGCTGCTTTAACGGCTTCTGCGTCCGTTGTGTCAACGAACGTCGATTCGATGCCGATACGGTCAAATACTTTTGTGAAGACGCGGTATGTACCGCCGTAAACGTCTGAACCGACGACGATATGATCGCCTGCATTAAGTAACATGACAACAGAAGAAACAGCTGCCATACCTGATCCGAAAGCGAAACCATGGGTACCATGTTCGATATCAGCGATTAACGTTTCAAGTGCTGTACGTGTCGGGTTTTTTGTACGTGAGTACTCATAGCCTTGGCGAAGGTTGCCGATACCATCTTGTTTATAAGTACTTGTCTGATAGATAGGGGCGTTGACTGAAGCTGTAAATTCATCGACTGTTTTACCGCCGTGAATCATCATTGTTTTTTTCTGCATTATAATTCTCCTTTAGTTTTAAAGATTTGCTGTGAAATGTAGCGATCACTTGCGTCAGGGAAGATGACGACAATGTTACCTTTGATATGTTCTGCTTGTTTAAGAGCGGCAACCATGGCAGCCCCAGATGAACTGCCGACAAGTAAACCTTCTTTTTGTGCGAGGTCTTTGACCATCTGAAAAGCTTCATCGTCTGAAATAGTTTCAATGGCATCAATCAGCTCACGCTTCAGGAAATCCGGCCATACTTCTACACCGATGCCTTCAGTTCGATGCGCACCGCTTGGTCCGCCGTTTAAAATAGAGCCCTCCGGTTCAACAATCACTGTACGTGTATGAGGTTTCAGGCGTTCAGCGAGTCCTGTGAAAGTGCCCGCACTGCCTGCGCCTGCAACCATCATTTCGATAGTGCCGAGTTCATCGATCAGTTCTTCGTACAGCCCCGCGTAACTCGCAGGATTATCTTCTGTTTCGAACTGATTGGCGTAGTAAGCGCCTGTCTTTTCAGCATATTCTTTCGCTTGTCTTCTTGCTTCTACCATACCAAGGGAAGAATCTGTATGCACGATATCTGCCCCAAGTGCACGCATGATTTCCTGTTTCTCGACGCTGAATTTTTCGGGCACAAAGACTTTCAGTGTTAAGCCGTGCTGCTGGCAGGCAAGTGCGAGACCGATGCCTGTATTGCCGGCTGTCGCTTCGACGACTTCATTTGTTGCTTCGCCGCGTCGCACAGCAGACTCAATGATGTTCTGACCGAGACGATCTTTAACGGAGCCGCCTAAATTATGCATTTCGAGTTTGGCGAATAGACGAACGCCCTGCGGTAACTGGAACTTTGTCAGTTCTACGAGGGGGGTCTGTCCGATTAAATCAGCAGGTTTCTTATAGCTCTTCTTTTTTAGGACTTGCAGATGTGCAAACTTATTAAGCTGAGTTGCTGAATAACTGAAGCCCTGTCTTTTCGCGATATTTTTCATAACATCTTTAAATGGATAATATTCACGGTTTAAGTCTGCGACAAGATTATCAAATCCGAGATCTGAATAATAACGAATCATATCCTCTTTTTCTTCCGGACTGTTGAATACAGTATCCAATATAATGATCTGACCGTTGCCATTCAATGTCTCAGCATAATTTTTAATAGCTGTTTCTTTTTCTTCGTCCGTCAGGTGGTGAAATGCGAAAGAGCTGATAATCGTATCTGCCTGCTGCGCATTGTAATTAAGGAAATCACCCTGTTCAAATGTCAGACCTGTTTTTTCCTGACCGATTGCTGCCATCTCTTCGCTTGGCTCTACAGCTGTAACGTCCAGTTCTTTAGCGAGCAGCAGTAAAGTTAAATTGCCCGTACCTGGTCCGAATTCAATTGTTTTACCTTTTGCCTGTTTGGCCGCTTCATTCAACATGAAAGGATAGTTCGCAAATACATCTTTATATTCAGGGTCGTTGCCATCGACTGCATTATCGTACTTGTCCGCCCATTGTTCGAAAATATCCATAAAAGCTGGTGACATTCAGTTCACTCCTAAAGTGTATTAAACCTATCAATTAAGTCGGGATTAATATTAACATGAAGTCCCAATGATTACAATGAAATGCTTTGTGAAAAGCCGAACAAAATATTATAATAACTAAAAGTTGAATAAGCGTGAGCAGAGGGAGAGGGGAATGAAAGATGAGAAAAGTAGAAGTGATGCCTTATGATAGTATCTGGCAGCATTTATATTTAGAAGAAAAAAAGAAGATGGAAGCGATCTTCAAAGAGCTGCTGGTCTCGATTCATCATATCGGCTCAACAGCAGTTCCTGGACTGGCGGCCAAACCAGTCTTGGATATCATGATTGTCGTCAAAGACATTGTGCAGGTAGATGATGTAAATGACAGCTTAATGGAAATCGGATATGAGCCAAAGGGTGAGAATGGGATCAAGGGGCGACGCTATTTTCAGAAAGGCGGAGATATGCGTACGCATCATCTTCATGTCTATGCAGAAGGAGATATGAATATTACACGTCATCTTGTTTTCAGAGATTATCTTAGAACGTTTAGTGGCGAGGCGGAGCGATATGGGCATTTAAAATTAGAACTCGCAAAATTATATCCATCTGATATCGAATCCTATATCAACGGCAAGAATATTTTTGTGCAGGTAATGGAAATAAAAGCAATGGACTGGTATAACTTGCAGCATCCAGTATCTTAAAGTTTTCTTAAACTTTCAAGTAAGCCTTGAAGAGTAGACGCTTACATGCTATAAAGACGTAAAGGGGTGGTTTGATGGTCAGTGTGTTAATCGTAGAAGATGAAGTAGAAATTGCTGAGATGATTAAGTTTATTCTGCAGCGGGAAGGTTATGAGACTATTGATCTCGTCCATACGTTTCAGGATGCCTGCAAGCAGTCTCTGCATTACGATGCTTATATACTGGACATCAATCTGCCGGACGGTAAAGGTTATGACCTGGCTGAACGTATTCGTCGTCAGTCAGATGCACCCATTTTATATGTTTCAGCGAATGTAACAGACGAAGATAAACTCACCGGCTTTGCAACAGGGGCAGATGATTATATCACCAAACCATTTAATCCGCTGATTCTCGCTGCAAGAGTGAAGGCGAATATTGATCGTTACTTGAGGGCGAAGCAGCCTATTGATTTCTTTTTTGATGAGCGTACCGCTGAGCTGACAGTTAAAGATAAAGTCTATCATCTGTCGGGGAAACAATATCTTCTCATGCAGTATTTATTTGAAAATCAGAATAAAGTGCTGACAAAAGAAGAGATTTACGAGGCAGTCTGGGATAACCAGTTCATCGATGAGAATACAGTGATGGTACATATCAGGAAACTACGAGAAAAAATTGAAGAAGTACCGAGTGACCCTGTCAGACTTCTCACAGTCAGAAGTGTCGGTTACATCTTGAAAGTGGAACACAATTGAAGACAACGGCGCGCAAATTCACCTGGAAATTTATCGGCTATTTTTCATTATTCTATGTGTTGATCAATTTACTTCTTCTTTTATTGATTGTTTTTTTTATCGTTCGTTCATCGAGTAACATGACAAGCGGAACACTGCAGGCGCAGTCTACAGATACGATACAGAGTCTTATCGACATCAGCAATGAAAAAAATATTACGATTCAGCAAGAACTCTCACAGGCACTGAAAGACCAGGATGGCATGCTTCTCATACGTAATAGTCACGGTGATATCATCAAATCCTTCAATAATCATGAAAAAATCCATACACTCAGCTGGTATTATCTGCAGGGAGTCACGACATGGTCACTGACCGAACAATACCAGGCGGTGCTGATCAACCGCCAGCCGCTGGTTAAAGCCGCTGAATTATTTGATTTAGAAGAGACCGTGGCACTTCATCGCTACATGGATGAACATAATCTGTCGCTTTTTAAGCAGAATATGGAAAAAGATAAACTGATTAAACTCTACGGCAGCTTTAACACTAAAGACGTCGAAGAGAACTGGTTCAAGGATCTCAATAATGATAACTTCAATAAGTATGTGCTGCAGGAAACGATGCATGATGATGATTACTATTTATTTGTAGCAGAAAATCAGAATGCTCGGGACAAAAGAATTATTTTAGCAGAGAACGGTATTTTTATGGATAAAGATTATATGGCCTTTGCTTTAAACTTCCTGCTCTGGTATCTTATTTATTCTTCACTTATTTTCGGGCTGATACTGGCACTCGCTTATTATGTGAGCCGCAACTTTGCACGACCTCTTATCCATTTTGTTGACTGGCTGAGTCAGTTGAGCAGAGGCATCTACCGCGTCCCTGACAATAAGCATATCTACAGAAGGGACCGCATGCGCAGAAAGTACCGGATGTACACCTCTGTAGATGAATCCATCCGTGAATTGACAGAGAAGCTGGATAACGACCGGACTTATCAGAACCGTGTTGCAACGCTGCGTGATGAATGGGTATCAGGTATCACTCATGACTTTAAGACGCCGCTCAGTTCCATTTATGGCTATAGCAAACTCTTAAACAGCGATCTTGACATCAGTTGCGAAGACCGTCAGAAGTTTGCTGAAATCATTGAAGACAAAGCCCTTTATATCGATTCACTGTTAAAAGATTTAAATATGACTTACCAGCTGAAGAATGATCATTTTGAATTTAATAAACAGACGGTCAATGTCGGCGAATATATTCAGCAGTTTATTGACTCGTTCAATCATCCGAATCTGCATGCCGTCAATCAGCTCAATCAGAATGTTAAGCTTGATAAAGAACGCATGAATCGGGTACTGATGAATATCGTCTCTAATGCTTTTGTCTATAATGATGATATTGAAGTCTGGATCAATTCATTTGCTGATGGTAATGATATTGTCATTGAGATCGGCGACAATGGCAAAGGCATCCCGCAGGAAGAGATACCCTATATATTCAATCGCTATTACCGCGGGACGAATACGACAGCCAATAATGAAGGTTCTGGTTTAGGTCTGGCAGTCGCTAAACAGATTGTCGAAAACCATAACGGGCAGATCAGTGTCCATAGTTCAATAGCAGGTACAAAATTCCAGATTAGGCTGCCTCGAGAACTAAATGATTGACGAAACAATCAGAAAACTATATAGTAATCATTAAATAATTCCATACTTATCAAGAAGGATCGAGGGATAGGCCCGATGACATCCAGCAACCTACCGTTTGGCAAGGTGCTAAGTCCTACAGCATAGCTGACAGATAAGATTGCAGAGACATTCCTTATCTTGGAATGTCTCTTTTGTTAAGTGTACGGAAATAAAGGAGCTTTTTTATGGAACAATATGAAAACCGCATTTTAGAATATATTAATCAACATAAAGAAAGTATAATTGAGCTGAGTCATGCGATACATGCAAGACCTGAACTGGGCAACGAAGAGTTCTTCGCGTCAGCGGAGTTATCAAAGCTTCTTGAGGATAACGAGTTTCACCTTGAGCGGGATATCGCAGGTCATGCGACCGGCTTCATTGCGACTTATGCCAGTTCTAAACCAGGTCCTACTATCGCTTTTCTCGCAGAATACGATGCACTCCCTGAACTCGGGCATGCATGTGGACATAATATTATCGGTACAAGCAGTGTGCTCGCTGCCCTCAGTCTGAAGACAGTGATTGACGATATAGGCGGTACTATCAAAGTGTTTGGTTCACCTGCTGAAGAAGGCGGAGTCAATGGTAGCGCGAAAGCAAGTTATGTTAAGGAAGGTCTCTTTGATGATAGTGATGTGGCCCTGATGGTTCACCCTGGCCATGAATCATATCGCACAGTACCGACACTAGCAGTTGATGTCTTTGAGGTGGAGTTCTTCGGCAAGAGCGCACATGCCTCTGAAAGTGCGTTCAACGGCATTAATGCACTGGATATGATGATCAGCTTTTTCAACGGTATTGCACAGCTGAGACAGCATATCAAACCGCGTGATAAAGTCCATGGTGTTATTCTGGACGGGGGTGCAAGTGCAAATATTATCCCGGACTATACGAAAGCACGTCTCTATACACGGGCATTGACACGTGAGCAGCTCAATGGTTTGACTGACAGAGTAGAAGAGATTGCGCACGGTGCTGCTCGTATGGCCGGTGGAACTGCCAAACTGAATCGCATTCAGAATGGAGTGGACGAATTCATTGTGAACGACCGTCTGGATGATTTATTTGAACGCCATGCGAAGAAGCATAATGAACCTATTGAGCATGATGATTTTGGTTTCGGTTCGACTGATACGGGTAATGTGAGTCATGTCATTCCTACCATTCATCCTCATTTGAAAATGGGACCTTCAACTCTTGTCGGTCATACACCGGCATTCAGAGAAGCAGCGGCAAGCCCGGGAGGCGACCATGCCCTTCTGCAAGGTGCACGTATTATGGCGACAATGGCTGTTGAACTGATTACTAAACCTGAAGTTTTAAATCAAATCAAGCAACTACATAAGGAGTAACGAATGAATAACTTTTTATCTAAACGCCCGCTGACTATGCATCAGCTTTATGGCAATCATGTTGTATTTACATCTCGTCCTTCATACGAAAAAAATCCTTGGCTGACAACGGAAGAACATCAGGCCAATATGCTGACGGCAAGGGAATTACTGATAGCGGATATACCGGTGATTCTTCATGAAGCAACGGTTGGAGAAAAGACGAAAACGTTATTGGAAGCAGCAGGTATTGAACTGCCGTCCAATTATCGTACGTTTAAAGATGCGGATAGTTATCATCAGCGGTTGAGAGAAGCAGAAGAAGCGGGAGAGAAGATTTTCTTCCAATATACACATAATGAGGACTACGTGAAACCGTCTACGTACTATGTGAATAAAGATTTATTTGTAGCGCTTAATAATAAAATGAAGCTGTCAGACTGGACGAAAGGCAAATTCCTGCCAAAACGCGACGTGGTACCTGTCAGCAAGCTTGAAGAAACACTCGAAACTTGGCAGTATCCATACGTCATCAAGCCGGGTGATGACCATCCGACTGCAGGTGGTTATGGCGTAATGATCTGCTATAACGACCAGGATCGTGAGAAAGCACTCAGCCGTATTCAGGAAGCAGAAACAGATTCAGACTTCATCATTGAAGATTACATCAAGACAGAACAGAACTATTGTGTGCAGTACGCCTATAGTGATGCAACAGGGCTTCAGTATATCGGTGCTTCAATTCAGGATACGAATGAATATGGCAAGTACCGCGGCAACACAACAGCTCATCATGTACCTGAACAAGTGATTGCGGCTGGCCGTGAGATCATGGAGAACGGCGTCGCTGAAGGCTATCGTGGTATTGCAGGATTTGATCTCCTCGTCGATGATAAAGGTGCTGTCTATGCGATTGATCTGAACTTCAGACAGAATGGTTCGACCTCTATGCTGATTATGGACGAATTGTTGGAAGGCGATTATGAGAAATTCTTCGGTGCATACGCGAAAGTTACAAATGAGGATTTCTACGCCCGGATTTTAGAAGAAGTAAAGGCAGGACGACTGTTCCCGCTTGCTTATTACGATGGTGATTATTTTGAGGGACAGACTGTACCTTCAAGATTTGTTGGCATCTGGCATGGCGAAAAACAAGATGTAGAAAAGCATGACCAGGCTTTTGTAGAATTCAACCGATAAAAATAAGACAGACCGCTGACTCAGCGGCCTGTCTTATTTTTCTTCCATTAATTTTAAAGTGCCGAGTGCACCTGAATATTCGCCGTTCTCGATGAAATAAGGTTTAAAGCCGCGCAGTACCGTATAGTTCATAACAACTTTTTTCAGCAGTTCATTGCTTAGGAACGATGAACCGATGTAAACGACGTACTCAGCGCCGAATTCTCTTGCGGCATGGATGGAAACAGTCGTCACGGTTTCACCGACGGCACCGATAGCAGCTGCCAGTTTATCAGCATCAGTGTACTGGACCGTATCTTTTGTATGCAGCACACGGCCGAAGTTTGCCGCTGTCAGTTCACCCGGAATAGGGGTCTTATCACCTTTATAGATATGTTTAACTTTGAGGTCGATGTCATCACGGTCACCTTTTGCGGCCAGTGCAGTCAAAGTCTCGTAATCTGCTTCCCCGGTCAACAGGTAGCCAAGCCCTTGAATCATACCACCGCCAGCACCAGTACCACCCGCGCGCTCCTGCACTTCTCCTTTAACGTGGTGAATAGAAGTGCCTGTTCCGACATTGGTGAAAATATAATTTTCAAGAGGATGATTCAGCTGTTCAAGAAACGTCTGAATACCTTTAAATGTGGCATCAAATTCAATGCTCTGAAAAGCATCTTGTGGAATAAGGCTCTGGAGATAAGTCGCTTTTCCGCCTGTCAATGCGACTTCAGCATCCGGATATTGTTGCAGCAACTCTGCAACTGTCTCGACTTCTGTAGATAAATACTTCGAAAAAGTACGCTCGCCGTTCTCTTCTTTAACAATTTTAATCAGTGTCCCACCAGCATCTATACCGAATTTCATTTTAAAACCTCTTCTTTTTTGGTTACCATGATACAACTTGCAGCGTGACTTGTAAATTAAGTTCATGATTTAGTATGATGCAGTGCAGTGAAAAAGGGGTATAATCTAAAAAAAAGGTGAATAACGCTGGAGGTTGTGGATTATGGAATTCAATGGATCACAGATTAATATCGTGCAGTATAGCGCAGATTACAGAGAGCAGTTAGAAGCATTCGAGCTGGAAGAGCGTCAGATGATTTATTCTTCTCTGCCGATTCAAGTGCTGGAGGAAGGACTGATGGATCACAATAGACGTCCATGCGTCGTTTTAAATAAAGAAGATCAAGTAGTAGGCTTCTTTGTTCTTCATCAGTATTATCAGCATGAAGGATATGAAACGCCGATTAATGCGGTCTATGTCAGAAGCTTATCTATCAACTCTAAATATCAGGGACATGGTTACGGTACTGAAATCATGATGAATATTCCTGATTATGTACAGCAGGTTTTCCCTGACTTTGAACATCTTTATTTAGTGGTTGATGCAGAGAACCAGGCAGCATGGAATTTATATGAACGCGCAGGCTTCCTGCACTTAGCAACAAATCCTGAGGGACCCATCGGTAAAGAGCGTCTATACTATCTTGATTTATCAGGTCAATATGTTTCTAAATTGCGTCTGATCAAGCAGGATGATACTGTTCTACTTGATAAGGACGGCACTAATGTAGGACAGATTAAGCTGTCAGTGGACGGCAAGGCTGTTCGTATTGAAGAGTTTCAGCCTGCTGATGATGAAGTGCGAGAAAGCGCACTTAGACAACTGGCGACTTATGTCAGAAAACATTATCCTGAAGCGGATCGCATTTTAGTGGATACTGATCAGCCGGACCCTTATTTGAACGTTAATTTCGTGCAGGAAGATTCGGAGGCACCTGAACAGCTGATGAAGCTGATCAAGTATTAAAGAGAAATATTTACTGGTAAATCATGATTATTCTTGTTATGATTTAGGGTGAATAAAAATCGACTGCCTGACGTGAAAGGACGAATTAATAATGAAAATCAGTGAATATACTAAAGAAATGATGAACGAACATTCTTTCATCGATATGGCTTATCTTTATCTCTTAGAAAAAGGGAAGGATCAAGGCTTGTACGATATCATCGATGAATTCAAAAAAATCGGTGATTATAAAGATGAAGAAATTGAAACACGCGTGGTTCAGTTCTATACAGATTTAAATACAGATGGCCGTTTCCTCTCTACAGGAGAAAATATCTGGGGTCTTCGTGACTGGTATTCTGTCGACGATATCGAAGAAAAAATTGCACCGACTGTTCAGAAGTTTGAAGTGCTTGATGATGACGATGAAGATGACGCTAATATCGCGCTTCTTGGTGAAGAAGAAGTCGACGATGAGCTGGATGTTGTCGTAGAAGACGGCAGCGATGAAGAAAACCTTGAAGATCCTGAAGATGAAGATGTTGAAGATGAACTCGATCAAGCGGGTCTAGTCGTTGAAGAAGACGACGATGATTTTGAAGAAGACGAAGAAGAGGAAGAACTCTAATTTCTCTTTTAAGATGATTGACTTATCTTCTAAAAATGATTATTATTTTACTTGGGCTCCTTTAAATAGGACAACGTATAAAATTTACGCTCCCTTTGCGCTTGCAAAAGGAGCGTTTTTTATTTTTTAATTTCAGGAGGTTTATATGACTAAATTTATTTTTGTAACAGGTGGCGTTGTATCTTCACTTGGTAAAGGGATTACTGCTGCGAGCTTAGGGCGTCTGCTTAAAAACCGTGGCTTAAACGTAACGATTCAGAAATTTGATCCTTATTTAAATGTCGATCCAGGTACGATGAGTCCTTATCAGCACGGTGAAGTATTCGTGACGGATGACGGCGCTGAAACCGATCTTGACTTAGGTCACTATGAGCGTTTCATCGATATTAACTTGAATCAGTATTCTAACGTCACAGCGGGTAAAGTCTACTCTCACGTTCTGAAAAAAGAGCGTCGTGGCGACTATTTAGGCGGCACTGTTCAGGTGATTCCGCATATCACGAATGAAATCAAGGCACGTCTGCTCAAAGCGGGCGAAAGCACTCATGCTGATGTCGTTATCACTGAAATCGGTGGTACAACAGGTGATATTGAGTCATTACCATTTCTTGAATCAATCCGTCAGATCAAAAGTGATCTCGGTCGTGAGAACGTCATGTATATTCACTGTACGCTTCTTCCTTACATTAAAGCGGCAGGCGAAATGAAGACAAAACCAACACAGCACAGCGTAAAAGAACTGCGTGGTCTGGGTATTCAGCCTGACATAATCGTTGTACGTACAGAATACGAAATGACACAGGATCTGCGTGATAAAATCGCTTTATTCTGTGATATCGATAAAAATTCAGTCATTGAGTGCCGCGACGCGGACACACTTTATCAGATTCCACTGGCGCTGAAAGAACAGAAGATGGATGACATCGTTGTTAAACGTCTAGGCTTACAGGCTGACGAGGAAGCGGAACTGACAGAATGGACACAGCTTCTTGATACAGTCCGCAATCTGGATGGTAAAACAAGAATCGCGCTTGTCGGTAAATATGTGGCGCTGCAGGATGCTTACTTATCTGTAGTAGAAGCACTTAAACATGCAGGTTACCAGTTCGGTAAAGACGTGGAGATCAAATGGCTGAATTCTGAAGAACTGAACGTCTCTAACTTTAAAGAAGAATTAAAAGACGTTGACGGTATCTTAGTACCAGGCGGTTTCGGTGAACGCGGAATTGAAGGAAAAATTCTTGCGACGCAGTATGCGCGTGAAAACAATATTCCATTCTTCGGTATCTGTTTAGGTATGCAGCTTGCAACCGTTGAATTTGCACGTAATGTGGTCGGTTTAAAAGATGCGCATTCATCAGAACTTGATCCAAACACACCTTATCCAGTCATCTCATTATTACCTGACCAGAAAGATGTAGTGGACCTCGGCGGAACGCTCCGTCTCGGCCTCTATCCTTGTCAGCTGACTGAAGGAACAAAAGCGCATGCAGCCTACGGTGAACCATTAGTAGAAGAACGCCACCGTCATCGTTATGAGTTCAATAACGAATTCCGTGGTCGTCTTGAAGAAAAAGGTTTGGTCTTCTCAGGAACATCACCTGATGGCCGTCTAGTTGAGATTATCGAAATTCCGGAACATAAATGGTTTGTTGCCTGTCAGTTCCACCCTGAATTCTTATCTCGTCCTACTCGTCCACAGCCGTTATTCAGAGATTTCATTGAAGCGACAATCAAATAGTAGAAAAGTGCTATCTGCAGTACAGCAGATAGCACTTTTTTATGCGTTCTCGTCATCTATCATTTCTTTAATAGTGGCATAGAGAATGTAATAAATATAATTCATCGCCATCATATGAGGGGTGATGATACGGCTGAAGTCTTCAGTCGGCACAAGCGCGCGCGGTGTCGAAAGGTCGATGAAGTTCATACTACTGATGCGTTCGTCTTTATTACAGATGAGAACGTAGTCAATATCCTGCTGGTCAAGGTCTGCGATGTATTCAATGACAGCATCATCGTAAGCATCAGCCATGAGCAGAACTCTGTCTGTTTTATCGATGACCGATTCTGTAATCAGTTTTTCTGAATCCGGCAGCCGTTCGGCACTGCTGGTCGCAAATTCCTCGAAATATTTAAGGTCTCCGAATCCTTTTACATAAACTTTGCCTTCACCTAGAATAGCTTGTGCAAGCAGACGTGCTGCGATGTCGATCTCTGTCTCCTGGTTGTTGATTTTCTGAAAGACACCATTCAGCTGTGTATTGAAAATCTTAATCATGATGAATCCTTCCTTTTCCTGAATAATATCGCACATATATAGTACAATCTTAGTATAAAAAGGAGGACGATTACAATCATGAGGATTCTGGTGATTGATGATGAAGCCAATATTCGCCTATTGCTGAAGGAAATATTTTCATTGAGTGGTTATACAGTTGATGAAGCTGAAAACGGACTTGTAGCGCTTACAATGGTGAAGGACAAGCAATATAACCTTATATTGATGGATAAAAGAATGCCGGTAATGAACGGAGAAGAAGCACTCAGTGAAATCAAAAAACTGACGGACACACCTGTCTACGTCGTTTCTGCATTTCAGTCTGCTGAAGAAGTTGAAAAACTCTATCAGCTAGGTGCAACGGGTATACTGACGAAGCCTTTTGTCATGAAAGATGTACTGGAGATTGCTGAGCAATTTGCAGATGCTTAATATTATGCAATCATTTCTGGTCTTTGATATACTGAAGTTATAAAAGTTGTGCATAGCACATAAGGAGGATATTTTCATGCCATTAGTTTCTATGAAAGAAATGTTAATCCAAGCAAAAGAAGGCGGTTATGCAGTAGGTCAGTATAACTTGAACAACCTTGAGTTCACTCAAGCTATCTTAGGTGCTTCTCAAGAAGAAAATGCACCAGTCATTCTTGGAGTATCTGAAGGCGCAGGAAAATATATGGGCGGTTTCTATACTGTTGTTAAAATGGTTGAAGGTTTAATGAAAGACATGAACATTACTGTTCCTGTAGCGATTCATTTAGACCACGGTTCTAGCTTTGAAAAATGTAAAGAAGCGATTGATGCTGGTTTCACATCAGTCATGATTGATGCTTCTCACCATTCATTTGAAGAGAACGTAGAAATCACTAAAAAAGTCGTTGAATACGCTCATTCTAAAGGTGTTTCTGTTGAAGCGGAACTGGGTCGCGTTGGCGGACAGGAAGATGATGTTGTATCTGACGGTGTTGTTTATGCAGACGCTAAAGAATGTCAGGAATTAGTTGAAAAAACAGGTATTGACTGTTTAGCACCAGCACTTGGTTCTGTTCACGGTCCATATAAAGGTGAACCTAATTTAGGTTTCAAAGAAATGGAAGAAATCGGTCGAGCAACTGGATTACCACTTGTATTACACGGTGGTACAGGTATCCCGACTAAAGATATCACACGTTCAATTTCTTTAGGAACAGCTAAAATCAACGTTAACACAGAAAACCAAATCGCTTCAGCTAAAGCAGTACGTGACACATTAAACAACGATGCAAATGTTTACGATCCACGTAAATATCTTGGACCAGCTCGTGAAGCAATTAAAGCGACTGTACAAGGTAAGATTCGTGAATTTGGTACTTCTAATAAAGCATAATCTGTTATTGAAAAATAAAGCACACTTCATTGCTGAAGTGTGCTTTTCTTGACTTTTTACCACATTTTGCATTATATTTAAAATCGCAAATCTTATAGCTATTGATATATAAATATAACGAACAGTAAGATAGAAGATTAAAATATAATTGTGAAATGCGAAAAGGAGTACATATATGTCTGAAGAGGTAATCAAGATAAGAGGTGGCAAACTGCTGAATGGTAAAGTCCAGATCAGTGGTGCAAAAAACAGTGCAGTAGCACTTATCCCAGCAACATTGATGGCAGATGATATCGTTAAGCTGGACGGGCTTCCGGATATTTCTGATGTTGTCACTTTAATGAGTCTGCTGGGCGACTTAAATATTAAAACAGAGCTTGAGGGCGATACACTGACTGTGGATTCTTCAGAAGCAGTGAACCTGCCGCTCCCTAATCATAAAGTACAGTCACTTAGAGCATCTTATTATATGATGGGTGCGATGCTCGCCAGATTCAAAAAATGTACGATTGGTTTACCGGGCGGCTGTCCTCTTGGACCACGCCCGATCGATCAGCATATTAAAGGCTTCGAAGCATTAGGCGCAACTGTGACAAGCGATGAAGGCGGCATGCATTTACATGCTGAGAATCTGCGCGGCGCGACTATTTTCATGGATGTTGTTTCTGTAGGAGCGACAATTAATATTATGCTTGCTGCTTCTATGGCAGAAGGTAAGACCGTCATTGAAAATGCGGCGAAAGAACCTGAGATTGTAGACGTGGCAACGCTGTTAAATAACATGGGTGCTAAAATACGCGGTGCAGGTACTGACACACTGAAAATTGAAGGTGTAGAGAAGCTGCATGGTACAAGTCATACGATTATCCCGGACCGTATTGAAGCGGGGACTTATATGTGTGCTGCTGCAGCGATGGGTGAGGAAGTCGTGATCGAGAACATTATTCCACTCCATATGGACCCATTAACGGCTAAACTGAAAGAAATGGGTGTCAATATTGAAGTAGGTGAAGACAGTGCGATTATTCGTCGTTCAGAATCTTTAAAACCGCTTAATATTACAACCAATGTCTATCCAGGATTTGCGACAGACCTGCAGCAGCCGTTCACACCGCTTCTCTTTATGGCGAATGCTGCAAGCACCGTAACAGATACTATTTATCCGGCGCGTTTTAAGCACGTCGATGAACTAAGACGTATGGCTGCAGACATCAGTGAAGAATCCGGTACTGCTTATATCAAGCCGTCAAAACTGACAGGGGCAGAAGTGGCAGCAAGTGACCTACGTGCTGGTGCGTGTCTTGTCATTGCAGGTCTCACTGCTGAAGGTGTGACTACTGTCTATAATGTTAAACATATTGACCGTGGCTACAGCGGGATTGTTGAGAAATTAAAAGCGCTTGGCGCAGACATTTGGCGTGAACAAATCTAGCCTATAAAAACACCTCTCGTGAGGTGTTTTTATATATTTATTATAGTTGATATATTTTTTATACTTTAGTATAATGGGAGTAAGAGGTGAGGAATATGGAAATTTGTCCTTATTTAGAAGAGACATTTAAAATCCTCGGTAGAAGCTGGAACGGGTTATTGATCAACTATCTTTCAAGATGTGACAATCGTAGTGCACATTTCTCAGATATTAAACGAGATCTGAAATCTATTACACCCCGCGCCCTGAGTCTGAAACTCGGGGAACTTGCAGACTGGGGACTTATTGAGAAGAAAGTGACGACAACGACACCACTTTCGATCGAATATGTGCTGACACCGAAAGGATATGCACTGAGTCAGGCGATGATTCCAATAGAAGAATGGGCTCAGGAAAATCTTGAGCTGAACCATTAAAACCCTGCCTGGCAGGATTTTTTGGTTTCTAAAGACTGAATATTGATGAAAAGAATATACCATTAACCTGAATGTGTTATACTATTTGTGAATGCAAACCTGATAGATAAAGGAGAATGGAATATGGAACGTAGTTTATCGATGGAATTAGTTCGTGTGACTGAAGCAGCGGCACTTCAGAGTGCGAAATGGGTAGGTAAAGGATTAAAGAACGAAGCAGATGATGCAGCAACAACTGCGATGCGTACTGTATTTGATACAATTCCGATGGATGGTGTGGTTGTCATCGGTGAAGGTGAGATGGACGAAGCACCGATGTTATATATCGGTGAGGAACTAGGTACTAAAGAAGGTCCAGCCATCGATATCGCGGTTGACCCGTTAGAAGGAACGACACTGGTTGCAGAAGGTAGCTGGAATGCGATGACGGTTCTTGCTGTCGGAGACCGCGGGACACTGCTTCATGCGCCGGATATGTACATGGAAAAAATCGCGGTGGGTCCTGAATGTAAGGGCGTCGTTGACATCACGAAGAGCGTCAGCGAAAACCTGCATGCGGTAGCAAAAGCGAAAAATAAAGATATCTCTGAAGTAACGGCGACGCTTCTTAATCGTGAACGTCATCAAGGTATTATCAAGGAAATTCGTGAAACAGGTGCACGTATCAAACTGATTGAGCACGGCGATGTAGCGGGTGCTATTAACACAGCATTTGATTTTACGGGTGTTGATATTTTATTTGGTTCAGGTGGTGCACCAGAGGGCGTGATTGCGGCTGTTGGTATTAAAGCGCTTGGCGGTGACTTCCAGGGTATCCTGTTACCTGAAGATGCAGAGCAGGAAGAACGATGCCGCAAGATGGGTATCGAACCGAATACCGTTCTTCAGCTGGATGATATGGTTAAAGGTGACGATGCTATCTTTGCAGCGTCTGCAGTGACTGACGGCGAACTGATGAAAGGTGTTCAGTTCAAAGGTGGATTCGCAACGACACACTCACTTGTCATGCGTGCTAAATCAGGAACTGTCCGCTTTGTTCAAGGTCGTCACAGCCTTGAGAAAAAACCGGGTCTCACTATCAACGATTCTGATACAATCTAATAGACCAATCAGCATGCGAGGCATGCTGATTTTTCTTTTGGCATGATTCGTTTTATGATAAACTATGAAAGTTCATCGCAAGATCCCCGTATCTTTCCCTCTTATCTATTATCAGAGAAATGAATAAATTAAATAGAAGGTGTCATATGACTGAAAAACAACGGACAAGCCCTCAGTATGAATCTTTTGATGCGCTTTATAAGAACAGTACGACTAAAGAACTGACTGCACGCGCAAAAGAACTGGGACTTGTGAACTATAGCAAACTGAATAAAAAAGAGCTGGTTCTGGCTGTCATGGAAAAACAGATGGAACAGGACGGCAATTATTATATGGAGGGCGTACTGGATGACATACAGTTAGACGGCTACGGTTTCCTGAGAACGGTCAACTACTCAAAAGGCGAAAAAGATATTTATATTTCAGCCAGTCAGATCCGTCGCTTTGAAATCAAACGAGGCGATAAAGTAACGGGTAAAGTACGTAAGCCTAAAGAAAATGAGAAATATTATGGTCTCCTGCAGGTGGACTTTGTCAATGATCAGAATGCGGAAGAAGTGAAGAAGCGTCCCCATTTCCAGGCGCTGACGCCTCTATATCCGGATAGACGTATTAAACTTGAAACGACTAAGACAGCGTATTCAACACGTATTATGGATCTTGTGACGCCTATTGGTTTTGGCCAGCGTGGCATGATTGTCGCACCGCCTAAAGCAGGGAAGACTTCTCTGCTGAAAGAAATAGCCAATGCGATCTGCACGAATCATCCGGATGCGAAGCTCTTTATTCTACTTGTCGGTGAAAGACCGGAAGAAGTAACTGACCTTGAACGGTCTGTTGAGCAGGCAGAAGTGGTTCATTCAACGTTTGATGAGCCGCCTGAGCATCATGTTAAAGTGGCTGAACTGTTACTTGAACGTGCGAAACGCTTAGTCGAACTCGGAGAAGACGTCATCATCCTGATGGATTCCATCACAAGACTCGCTCGCGCTTACAACCTGGTGATTCCGCCGAGCGGCCGCACCTTGTCAGGTGGTCTTGACCCAGCAAGTCTGCATAAGCCGAAAGCCTTTTTCGGTGCGGCTCGTAATATCGAAGCAGGCGGCAGCCTGACTATTCTTGCGACTGCGCTTGTAGATACAGGTTCACGTATGGATGACATGATTTACGAGGAATTCAAAGGAACAGGTAATATGGAACTGACACTTGACCGGAAATTAGCTGAAAAGCGTGTCTATCCTGCGATAGATATCCGCCGGAGCTCAACGCGTAAAGAGGAACTCCTGCTGGATAAGAAAGAACTTGATATGGTCTGGCAGCTGCGCAACCTGTTCACTGAAGCACCTGACTTCACTGAACGCTTCCTAAGACGACTGAAGCAAAGTGACAATAATGCTGATTTCTTCAAGCAATTAGGTGAGCGTATGGCTGAGAGTGCAAAGAGCGGCAAACCGATTATTTAATGGTTGCATTCTGAGGTCAGACCCTATATAATATGTAAGTATTGACGTGTATAACACGAATAACTCTGTTCCAGATGGTTCAGGGCAAAGGAGCTGAAAAATAATGAAACAAGGCATTCATCCAGAATACCGTAAAGTAATCTTCTTAGATTCTACTACAGATTTTAAATTCTTAAGCGGTTCTACTCGTTCTTCAAACGAAACGATGACATGGGAAGACGGTAACGAATATCCAGTTATCCGTTTAGATATCTCTTCAGATTCTCACCCATTCTACACTGGCCGTCAGAAATTCGCATCTGCGGATGGTCGTGTTGAGCGTTTCAACAAGAAATTCGGATTCAAATCAAGCAACGAATAATAGCTTACGAGTTCCACATTCAACTGAATGCTGGAACTTTTTTTGTATCATAAATTCGCCTTTTGCTATGCGCTTAAAAGTCTTATTTTATGATATAATGAAGCGATTATGTGTTAAAAGGTGGCAGGTCATATGTATGAAAGTTATCACGCAGGCTGGGTGGAATGTATTGCCGGCAGTATGTTCAGTGGCAAAAGTGAAGAGTTAATCAGACGGATCAGACGAGGACTCTATGCAAAGCAGAAAGTCATGGTCTTTAAACCGCAGATCGATAACCGTTACAGCGATGATGAAGTAGTTTCGCATAACGGCACGAAAGTAGAGGCGTTCAATGTGCCGGGTTCAGCAGCTATACTGGACCATGTGACGAGTGATATCGATATTGTAGCGATAGATGAAGTGCAGTTTTTTGATAATGGCGTAGTTGAGATTGCGACGGAACTTGCAAACCGTGGACATCGCGTTATTGTCGCAGGACTGGACATGGATTTTAAAGGAGTGCCTTTTGATCCAGTGCCAGAATTGATGGCCATCAGTGAACACGTCACGAAGCTGCAGGCAGTGTGTGCAGTATGCGGTTCGCCTGCATCACGTACTCAGCGTCTGATAGATGGTAAACCAGCACGTGTTGATGACCCGCTCATTCTGATTGGCGCAAATGAAAGTTACGAACCAAGGTGCCGGGCGCATCATATCGTAAGAAGTACAGAGGAGGATTAATATGTTAGATCAGTTAGAAATCGTTGAAGATCGTTATGAGCAGCTGAATGAGTTGCTGAGTGATCCGGATGTTGTATCGGATCCAAATAAACTGCGTCAGTATTCTAAAGAGCAGTCAGACTTATCAAAGACAGTAGAAGTCTATCGCAATTATAAAGAAGTAAAGCAGCAGCTGGAAGAAGCACTCGAAATGATGGGTGATGCTGAAGATGCAGAAGAAGAAGCAATGATTAAGGAAGAAATCGCAGAACTGAAACCGCAGATTCCAGCACTAGAAGAAGAGCTGAAATTCTTATTGATTCCAAAAGATCCGAATGACGATAAAAACGTTGTCATGGAGATTCGTGGTGCAGCGGGTGGAGATGAAGCGGCTATTTTCGCCGGCGATCTGTTCCGTATGTATTCTAAGTTCGCTGAAGAGCAGGGCTGGAAGATCGATATTATGGAAGCAAGCGAAGCGGACCACGGGGGTTATAAAGAGATTATCTTTATGATTAACGGTAACGGGGCATTCAGTAAGCTGAAATTCGAAAACGGTGCACACCGCGTGCAGCGTATCCCGTCCACTGAAAGTGGTGGACGTATCCATACATCAACTGCAACGGTAGCCGTACTGCCTGAAGTAGAAGATGTTGAAATTGACATCAAGCAGGAAGATTTAAGAATTGAAACGTATCGTTCAAGTGGTTCGGGCGGTCAGCACGTCAACACGACTGACTCTGCTGTACGTATCACGCATATTCCGACAGGTATTGTCGCAACTTCTTCAGAGAAATCACAGATTCAGAACCGTGAGAAAGCCCTGAAGCTTCTGAAAACACGTGTCTATGACATGATGCTGCAGGAAGAACAGGCAAAATACGCAGAACAGCGTAAATCAGCTGTCGGTTCTGGTGACCGTTCAGAGCGTATTCGTACTTATAACTATCCGCAGAACCGTGTAACTGATCACCGCATCGGTCTGACGATTCAGAAGCTTGATCAGATCGTTGAAGGTAAAGTACTTGAAATCATCGAGGCACTGACAGTTGCTGAGCAGACATCTAAGCTTGAAGAGTTGAACGAAGGTGTCCTTTAAGCCGAGCGAACTGCTGATACCTGCACGTCAGCTGTTACGCGTGCAGGATATCCCTGTAAACGGCGCGGACTGGCTGCTGATGGATTTATTTGAACTATCCAGGCTTGATATCATGCTGGATCAGCCCGTGCTGACTGAGGAGATGCAGCAGCTCTATGTTTCTAAAGTAGAGCTGCTGGCATCTGGCGTGCCTCTGGGACATTTAACCGGTTTTCAGATGTTCTACGGCCGACCTTTTCAAGTCAATGGACATGTGCTGATTCCGCGTCCTGAAACAGAGGAACTCGTTGAACGAACCCTTGAACATGCGGGAACGGTCGTAGCTGATATTGGAACTGGCAGCGGTTGTATCGCTATCACACTTGCTCTGGAGTCTGATTACGAAGTCTACGCAGTGGATATCAGTTCTGAAGCACTTGAAGTAGCGAAACGAAATGCAGAATTGCTGGGGGCATCTGTCCGATTTCTAGAAGGTGACCTGCTCGCCCCTATTAAAGCAGAAAGTATCCAGCTGGATATACTCGTTTCAAATCCACCTTACATCGCTGAAAGTGAAAAAGAGCTGATGTCTGATTCTGTACTGGATTTTGATCCACATCTTGCCCTCTTTGCTGACGACGATGGACTGGCACTTTATAAACGCATGATTCAGGATTTACCTGAGGTTATGAAAGAAGGCGGCCATGTATTGTTTGAAATCGGTCATGCACAGGGCTTGGCCTTGAAAGAGTCTATCAATCAGCTTTATCCGAATGTCGACGTCCATATAGAAAAAGATATTAATCAGCTGGACCGTATCATCTGGTTCAAATGGTGTCAATAAGTTATGCACAAAACGTAAAAGTTATCCACGATTTGTGCATAACTTTTTATTTTATACTAAACTAGTAATAATGGAGGCGATTATGAGATGGAAACATACGTTTGGGATGTGCGTAACTATGTGCATGACTTATCCACATATCCACAAATAGCAGAAATTATAGCAGGTTTTAAAGAAGATGAGCTTATCGCGATACCGACTGAAACGGTATACGGGCTGGCAGCAAACGCTAAAAGTGCAGCAGCGGTCTCAAAAGTCTATGTGGCCAAAGGCAGACCCAGTGACAATCCACTGATTGTTCATATCTATTCGCAGAAACAGATGGACTTCATCGAAAATATTCATCCGGCAGCTCAGCAATTGATGGATTATTTCTGGCCGGGACCTATTTCATTTATCCTGCCACTCAAGAAAGATAGCCTCGCTGAACAGGTGACTGCAGGAAAAGAGACGGTTGCTGTTAGAATGCCGGAAGATAAAACTGCACTGCAGTTACTGGAAATCGTCGGCCTGCCTCTCGCAGCACCGAGCGCCAATTTAAGCGGTCGTCCTTCTCCTACCAATTATGAACATGTCTATGAAGACTTAAATGGCCGTATACATGGTATAGTTCGCGGTGATGATAGTCACATCGGAATTGAAAGTACGGTGCTTGATTGTTCAAGTTATCCATTTAGAATTGCAAGACCAGGTGCTATTACAGTATCCATGCTGGAAGAAGTGGTAGCAGGTTGCATGACGGAGGCTGATTACACGAGTGATGATGCTCCCATTGCACCCGGCATGAAATATCGTCACTATGCGCCGAATAGCCCGATTCAGTTGGTAGATGGTGGTATATCCTCATCTCTTCAAGTCGACCGTCACACTGCAGTTGTCGGGCCGGAAAGCATTCGCTCTCTTGTGACGGGTGGCACTTTCTATCCGCTCTGTCAGGATGAACAGGATATTAAAAGTGCATCGGCAAATCTTTATGATGTCCTGAGAGCGATCGATCACAATAAAGAAATCACAAAGATCATTCTCAGCGGTTTTAAACGTGATGAAGCGAGCCAGGCACTGATGAATAGAATAGATAAGGCATCAGCCGGAAAGTAGGAAAAAGATGAAAATAATTTTTGTCTGTACAGGTAATACATGCCGTAGCCCACTTGCTGAGAGTCTTGCGCAGTCAGCTATACCGTCACATCTTTTTGAATCAAGAGGACTGGCGGCTTTCCCGGGGGCGCCCGTGTCTGAGTATTCAGCTGAACTCATCAGCAGGCACCAGTTACCAGCAGTCGGTCCAGCAATGGCTTTCACTGAGGAGGATGCTGAAGCAGACTTGATTCTGACGATGTCACGCCAGCATAAAAAGAACATCCAGTCTCTTTATCCGGCAGCGAATGTCTATACACTTTCAGAATATACCTCGGATAGTCAGAGAGATATCGCCGATCCATACGGGGGACATTTTGCACATTATGAACAGGTGTTTACAGAATTAAGAAAGCATATTGACAATTTAGCTAAAAAGTTGCCACCTGTTTAATAAACACTCGAGGAAAAAATACAAATAAGCTATAATGAACCTATTCGAGTAAGGGAGGTCTTAAAATGAAAGTTGCGATTGCAAGTGACCATGGTGGCTATCAGCATAAAGAAGCCATCAAGAACCATCTTGATGAATTAGGAATTGAATATAAGGACTTTGGCACGGATTCACCTGATTCTGTTGATTATCCGGATTACGCGCGTCCAGTCAGTGAAGCAGTGACGTCTGGAGAGTATGACAGAGGTATTCTGATCTGCGGGACAGGTATTGGGATGTCTATAGCAGCCAATAAAGTAAAAGGTGTCCGCTGTGCACTTGTCCATGATGTCTTTACGGCACAAGTCACTAGACAGCATAATGATTCAAACGTGCTCGCTATGGGGCAGCGCGTCATCGGAGAGGGTCTTGCACTCCTGATTGTTGAGACGTGGCTGAAAGGTGAATTTGAAGGCGGACGTCATCAGGCAAGAATCGATAAGATTACAGCACTGGAAGATGCTTATGGCAGACATTAAGACACTGCTCGCAGAACTGGAAGCCATTCACTTCTTCAAAGAAGGTGAGATCTGCGTCATCGGCTGCTCTACGTCAGAAGTCATCGGTGAAAAAATCGGTACACATAGTTCTGATGAAGTCGCAGAAACCTTTTTTGAGGCCTTTAAGGCTATTGCTGAGAAAACAGGTGTTCAGTTCGTTTTTCAGGGCTGTGAACACATCAACCGGGCACTGACGCTGGAAAAAACGCTGGCTGATAAGCTGGGCCTGCAGACTGTAACTATAGTGCCTGTCAGAAAAGCAGGCGGCAGTATGAGTGCATACGCTTATCGCCATCTATCAGAACCTGTGGTCGTTGAACATATTCAGGCAGACTGCGGTATTGATATCGGACAGACATTAATCGGTATGCATATCAAACATGTGCAGATTCCGGTACGGGTCAACACGAAAAAAGTCGGTGAAGCAGTTGTGACAATAGCGACTCATCGACCGAAGCTGATCGGCGGACCAAGAGCACAGTACGAATTAAACTAAGGGGGATTCATCATGATCAAGAAACAGGATGCAGAGCTTTACGCGGCAATTGAAAAAGAACGAGCAAGGCAGAACAGCAATATCGAGTTAATCGCATCAGAGAACTTTGTATCTGAAGCGGTGATGGAAGCACAAGGTTCAGTTCTGACCAACAAATATGCTGAAGGCTATCCGGGGAAACGCTATTACGGTGGCTGTGAGTTTGTGGATATTGCGGAAAATCTGGCGAGAGACCGCGCTAAAGAATTGTTTGGAGCCGAGCATGTGAATGTTCAGCCGCATTCAGGTTCTCAGGCTAATATGGCAGTTTACCGTGTGGCACTGGAAGTAGGGGATACAGTGCTAGGAATGGATCTGTCTCACGGTGGTCACTTGACACATGGGTCTAAAGTGAATTTCAGCGGTATCGATTACAAGTTCGTGGCTTATGAAGTGGATAAGGAATCAGAAACGATTGATTATGATGAGGTGCGTCGTCTGGCACATGAACATCAGCCGAAGCTGATTGTAGCAGGGGCTTCTTCTTATTCACGTCAGATTGATTTTGCTCGATTTAAGGAAATCGCTGACGAAATCGGTGCCAAGCTCATGGTAGATATGGCACATATCGCAGGACTCGTTGCAGTTGGTCTTCATCCAAGTCCAGTACCGCATGCAGACTTTGTGACGACAACGACACACAAAACACTCCGTGGACCACGCGGTGGTATGATTCTCTGCAAAGAAGAATATGCTAAAGCGATCGATAAAGCGATTTTCCCAGGAATCCAAGGTGGACCATTGATGCATGTCATCGCTGCTAAAGCTGTTGCATTCGGTGAAGCGCTGCAGCCTGAATTTAAAGAATATCAGGAGCAGGTTCTGAAAAATGCTGTCGCACTGAGCGAAGCATTAAAAGAAAAAGGACTACGCATCGTATCAGGCGGTACGGATAACCACGTCTTTGCAGTAGATGTCACGACTTTTGGTCTGACAGGCAAGGTTGCGGAAAAAGCACTTGATGAAGTCGGTATTACCACAAATAAAAATACGATTCCTTTTGATGAAAACAGTCCTTTTGTAACAAGCGGCATTCGTATTGGGACACCCGCTGTTACAACACGTGGTTTCAAAGAAGAGGAAATGAAAGAAGTCGCTGAAATTATAGCAGATGTACTGCATAATCATGAAGAACAGGAAACACTTGATAAAGCAAAAGAACGCGTCAGTGCGCTCGTTGCTAGATTTCCCTTATACCAATAAAAGAGAGGTGCAATAATGGGCAAAGTACATGTATTTGACCACCCATTGATTCAACACAAACTAAGTTATATTCGTGATGAACAAACAGGAACGAAGGAATTCCGCGAGCTAGTCGATGAAGTCGGCATGCTGATGGCTTATGAAGTCACACGTGACCTTGAACTGCAGGATGTCGAAATTCAGACACCTGTCACTAAGATGACAGCTAAGCGCTTAGCAGGTAAGAAAATTGCAGTTGTACCCATCTTAAGAGCAGGTCTGGGTATGACGGATGGCGTGCTGAAATTAATTCCAGCTGCACGTGTCGGCCATATTGGTTTATATCGTGACCCAGAGACACTGCAACCTGTTGAATATTTTGCGAAATTACCACAGGACATAGAAGAACGTGATTTTATCGTTGTCGATCCGATGCTTGCAACAGGCGGATCAGCAATTGAAGCGATTAATTCGCTCAAGAAGCGCGGTGCACTTAAAATCCGTTTTATGTGTCTGATTGCAGCGCCTGAAGGTGTAGAATTATTAAAAGAAGCCCATGCTGATGTTGATATTTATATCGCCGGACTGGATGAGAAGTTGAATGATCATGGTTATATCGTGCCAGGACTTGGCGATGCGGGCGACCGTTTATTCGGTACAAAATAAGGAGAGAAGAAAATGAAGAAGATTATGACGGTATTTGGGACGAGGCCGGAAGCCATCAAGATGGCACCTCTCGTTTTACAGTTGAAGAAAGAAGAAGGTCTGGAGCCGATTGTTGTTGTAACGGCACAGCATAGAGAGATGCTTGATCAGGTACTTGAAATCTTTGATATCACACCTGACTACGATCTCAATATCATGAAAGCCGGTCAGACACTGACTGAAGTAACTGGGCGCGTGCTGACAGGTCTTGAAGGCGTCATTAAAGAAGCGAAGCCGGATATGATTCTTGTTCACGGTGATACGACGACGACTTTTGCGGGAGGTCTTGCAGCATTCTATAATGAAGTCGCTATCGGTCACGTAGAAGCAGGACTTCGTACATTCAATAAATATTCTCCGTTCCCAGAAGAAATGAACAGACAGATGACGGGTGTTCTTGCAGATCTTCACTTTGCACCGACAGATGAAGCGGCTGAGAACCTTCGCCGTGAAAATAAACCGGAAGACGCAATTGTCGTAACAGGCAACACAGCAATCGATGCATTATCAACGACTGTACAGGATGATTACCATAGTGAAATCATTGATGCATATGCAGACAAAAAAATTATTTTACTGACTGCTCATCGTCGTGAGAATATCGGCGAACCGATGCATAACATCTTCAAAGCTATCAAACGAATCATTGATGAACATGAAGATGTGACAGTAGTCTATCCGATGCACAAAAATCCGAAAGTACGTGAAATCGCTGCACAGTACCTGGCTGACCATGATCGCATCAAACTGATTGAGCCGCTGGATGTTATTGATTTCCATAACTTTGCGGCAAGAAGCCATTTTATCCTTACAGATTCAGGTGGTGTCCAGGAAGAAGCGCCATCACTCGGTAAACCCGTTATCGTTCTACGTGACACAACAGAACGTCCGGAAGGAGTAAAAGCAGGGACGCTTAAACTTGCGGGTATTGAAGAAGAAGACATTTACCGTTTGACTAAAGAACTGCTGACAGATGAATCGATCTATAATGCCATGAGTCAGGCCAGCAATCCTTATGGTGATGGTCATACTTCTGAGAGAATCTGTGCGCATATTAAGCATTATTTCGGCTTGACAGAGGAGAAACCAACTCCATTCAAGGTTTCAGATAAATAAAAACAGTAAGCAATGATAATGCGAAAATAAAAAGAATAAATGTGTCTGAAATGTGAACATTTTGTTAAACTTTATTTTTTGAGTTTTTGGCATGGCATTGACACACATTTAGGGCTATATTATTATAAACCTTGGAATGTAACGGTTTTCATTGCGTTCGAAGGAGACATATTATATGTCAAGTTTCAAAATCTTTTTTAAGCGTTATCTGCAGTTTTTTCTCTATCTAATCCTCATACTTCTTGTTGCCTATCTTATTACAGGAAGTAGCTTCGCGTTAGGATTAATCATCGGTACGATTGCTTCGGCAATCAGTGCTTTTGTATGGCATCACTATCTGTATCGCGCGATCAATAGTGAGTCGCTGTACATCTCTAGTGGTATGGGTATTCGTTTTCTCATTGCGACGATGGCCTGCCTCTTCTGGGTGAGATTTCCTGAAGCGATCAGCATCTATGGCATCGCGCTTGGCCTCACTCTAACGTATGTCATGATTCTCATACATACATTTATCAGTCTGAAACAATAATAAATAATAGGAAGAGGTGAAGAAATGGAACACGCATCACCACTCTATATCTGGAACTTCATGGGACACGATATCATCTTCAATCTAAGCTCGATTATGATGCTGGTTATTACAGCGGTTATCGTCCTTCTGATTGCGATTCTCTGCACTCGCAATTTAAGTCACAGACCATCGAGTGCTCAAAACTTTATTGAATGGATTTTCGACTTCACGCGCGGAATCATCAACAGCAATATGGACTGGGGGAGAGGGGCACGCTTTCACTTTTTAGCTGTCACTTTATTACTTTTCATCTTTGTTGCTAACATGCTTGGTTTACCATTTGCGATTGTGACTGGACACACATTATGGTGGAAATCGCCGACAGCAGACGCTACAGTGACGCTGACGCTTTCAACTTTAATGGTTGTACTGACACACTTCTATGGTATTAAGATGCGCGGTGCGGGTAATTATTTCAAGAGTTTTGCTCAACCAGTATGGTTTATGGTACCGTTCAAGATCATCGAGGAGTTTTCATCTACTCTGACACTCGGTCTTCGTCTATACGGTAACATCTTTGCCGGAGAAGTTTTACTCGGCTTGCTTGCAGGTATCGGCGGCGCTGGAATGCTCGGCTGGTTCGGTGCAGCAATCCCGCTTATCATCTGGCAAGGTTTCTCAATTTTCGTAGGTGCAATTCAAGCGTACATCTTTGTTATGTTATCAATGGTTTACATGTCACATAAAGTGTCTGAAGACCATTAATATAAAATAAAAAAACAATTATATTTCTTAGGAGGAAATTATTAATGAATTTATTAGCAGCAGCAATCGCAATTGGTTTAGCAGCACTTGGCGCAGGTATCGGTAACGGTCTTATTGTTTCTCGTACAGTTGAAGGGGTTGCTCGTCAGCCTGAAGCACGTGGTCCATTAATGACAATCATGTTCATCGGTGTAGGTTTAGTCGAAGCCCTTCCTATCATCGCAGTAGTAGTAGCATTCATGGTAATGAACCGCTAATTATAATATCACTCGTTAAGGCGAAGTCTTTATGATTTCGCCATTCATTTATGACTTTAACTGTGGCGAAAGGAGCGTTAATATTGGATTTCTTTATTTTAGGAGCAACTGAACATGTTGACGGTGTTCAATGGGGGACTATCTTTGCAACACTTCTGACATTCATTATTTTACTCGCATTACTGCGTAAATTCGCATGGGGTCCGCTTAAAAATATTATGGATGAGCGTCAGCAGGCGATTAATTCTGACATCGATAACGCAGCAGCTCAGAACGAAGAAGCAAGACGTTATGCTGAAGAAAATAGAGCTTTACTTACTCGTACCCAAGGAGAAGTGCAATCAATCCTTGAAAATGCAAAAGTACAAGCGAAACGTGAACATGAAGAAATTCTTCATACAGCGAATGCAAGAGCAAACAAATTAGTTGAAGATGCACAAGTTGAAATCGAGAACGAAAAGAAACGTGCAATTGCGGACATCAATGACCGCGTTGCTGAACTTTCTGTTCTGATTGCATCTAAAGTCATCAACAAAGAAATTAACGAACAAGATCAAAAACAACTTGTGAGTCAGTATATTCAAGAGGCAGGCGATAAATAATGATTATCGCGAAGAAATATGCCGAAAGTCTATTCGAAGTCGGACACGAGCAAGGGGTATCGGACAGCATCAAGAAAGATCTTGATACTTTAAAGACAGTCGTATCAGCTGACCAGTCTTTCCATCGTTTCGCTGAAGATCCACAAGTATCCAAACAATCTCGCATCGAATTTGTTGAAAAGACGTTCAAAGGTGTCGATCAGCCGCTGATGAATTTACTTAAGATTCTCGCTGAACGTAAGCATTTAGAACTGATTCCAGCAATCAGTGCAGAGTATGAACATTTTTATAATGAAGCGAATGAACAACAGTACATGAAAGTAGAATCTGTCTATGCACTCTCTGATGAGGAGATCAACGACATCGGTAAAGCTTTCATCAAGCGTACAGGCTATAAAAGATTACTGATTGAAAATATCATTAACAAAGATTTGATTGGCGGTATCAGAACGACAATCGGTACAACAGTTTATGATGGTTCAGTTCAGAATAGTCTTAAAGAAATCTCAAAAGCAGTTCAACAACAATAATCATTAAGGAGTGACATAGATGGCCATCAAAGCTGAAGAAATCAGTGCACTGTTAAAGTCACAGATTGCAAACTATGAATCTGGTGTGACAGTAACAGATGTCGGTACAGTAATTCAGGTCGGTGACGGTATCGCTTTAGTTCACGGTCTTAACAACGTTATGGCAGGGGAACTTGTTGAATTTCATAACGGCGTGTTAGGTCTTGCACAGAACTTAGAAGAAAACAATGTAGGTATCGTTATTTTAGGACCTTATACAGAGATTAAAGAAGGAGACGAAGTGAAACGTACAGGTCGCATCATGTCAGTACCTGTAGGTGAAGAACTGATTGGTCGTGTTGTTGACCCACTTGGTCAGCCAATCGATGGCAGAGGCCCGCTCAACACAACAAAAACACGTCCTATCGAATCTCCAGCAACAAGCGTTATGGACCGTAAATCAGTAGACGAGCCGCTTCAGACAGGTATTAAAGCGATTGACGCACTTGTACCTATCGGTCGTGGTCAGCGTGAGTTAATCATCGGTGATCGTCAGACAGGTAAAACAACGGTTGCTATTGATACGATTCTTAACCAAAAAAATGAAGATATGATCTGTGTATACGTTGCAATCGGACAAAAAGAATCAACAGTGCGTACAGCGGTTGAAACTTTACGTCAACACGGTGCGTTAGATTACACTATCGTCGTATCTGCTTCTGCATCACAACCAGCACCACTTCTTTACCTTGCGCCTTACTCAGGTGTCGCAATGGCAGAAGAATTCATGTTCAATGGTAAACATGTTTTAATCGTTTATGATGATTTAACTAAACAAGCAGCAGCTTACCGTGAGTTATCATTATTACTTCGTCGTCCGCCAGGTCGTGAAGCTTACCCAGGGGATGTCTTCTACTTACATAGTCGTTTACTTGAGCGTGCAGCGAAACTAAACGATGACTTAGGTGGCGGATCTATCACAGCGCTTCCATTCGTTGAAACGCAGGCAGGGGATATCTCAGCTTACGTTCCGACTAACGTTATCTCTATTACAGATGGTCAGATTTTCTTACAGTCTGATTTATTCTTCTCAGGTGTACGTCCAGCGATCAACGCCGGTTTATCTGTATCACGTGTAGGTGGTTCAGCACAAATCAAAGCGATGAAAAAAGTAGCGGGTACACTTCGTCTTGACTTAGCATCATACCGTGAGCTTGAATCATTCGCACAGTTCGGTTCTGACTTAGATCCAGCAACTAAAGCGAAGTTAGAGCGTGGTAAACGTACAGTAGAAGTACTGAAACAAGATGAAAATAAACCTCTTACTGTTGAAAAGCAGGTTACGATTCTTTATGCATTAACTAAAGGTCACCTTGATGACATTCCTGTACAGGACATCACTCGTTTTGAAGATGAATTCTTAGGATGGGTGGGCAATAATGCACCACACCTTTACCAGGAAATTCGTGAAACTAAAGCTTTACCGGCAGACGAGAAATTCGTTGATGCAATCAATGCTTTCAAGAAAATCTTCAATCCTTCAGTCTAACAGAGAATGATAAGTAAATAAGGTGGTGACAAAATGAGTTCACTTAGAGAGATCAAAACACGTATTACTTCAACACAGAAAACGAGTCAGATTACGAAAGCCATGCACATGGTATCTAACTCTAAACTACGACGTGCTGAAGAAAATGCGAAAAGCTTCTATCCATATATGGACAAGATGCAGGAAACAATCTCAGCAATCGGTGGTAATGATAGTTCACATCCTATGCTTGTAAAACGTCCCGTCAAGAAAACTGGTTATCTCGTTGTAACGAGTGATAAAGGTCTTGCAGGTCCTTATAATGCAAGTGTGCTGAAGAATGTGACGAATATTATCAGAGAACGTCATAACAATGATGCAAGTCAGTATGGCATTCTGGTCATTGGTCGTGTAGGCCGAGATTTCCTGAAGGCACGTGGCTATAATATCATCAATGAGATGGTAGGACTGCCAGAACAACCTTCATTCAAAGCGATCAATGCAATGACTAAAAGTGCAGTTGAGCGTTACGAAGCGGGTGAATTCGATGAGCTTTACCTTCACTTCAGCCATTTTATCAGTGTGCTGGAGCAGGAAGTTCAGGAACGTCGTATTTTACCAGTCAGTCAGAGTGATATTCAGGCGACTGGAGCGACTGCGATGTATGAATTTGAACCCGACAAAGAAGCCATTTTAGATGTCATTCTTCCTCAATACGCAGAAAGTTTGATTTACGGAGCCTTACTCGATGCTAAAGCTAGTGAACATGCTTCTCGTATGACAGCGATGAAGAATGCAACAGATAATGCTAAAGAACTGATAGATGACTTATCATTACAATATAACCGTGCTCGTCAGGCGGCAATTACACAACAGATTACTGAGATTGTCGGCGGCGCAGCGGCACTCGAATAATTTTAGGGAGGAATAATAATGGCAGTAGGTCACGTAATTCAAGTTATGGGTCCAGTTATCGATGTTAAGTTCGAACATGGTCAGTTACCAGAACTTAATAACGCTTTAACTTTAGATATCCAGCGTGAAAACGGCACTACAACGTTAACTCTGGAAGTAGCCCTTCATTTAGGTGACGATGCAGTTCGTACTATCGCAATGAGCTCTACAGACGGCGTACAACGTGGTGCTGATGTTACAGATACAGGATCACCTATCTCTGTTCCAGTTGGAGACGAAACATTAGGACGTGTATTCAACGTTCTCGGTGAAAAAATTGATTTAGGAGAAGAGTTACCGGCAGGTACTCGTCGCGATCCAATTCACCGTCTTGCACCAAAGTTCGAAGAGTTATCAACGAAAGTGGAAATTCTTGAGACAGGTATCAAAGTTGTCGACTTATTAGCACCATACATCAAAGGTGGTAAAATCGGTCTCTTCGGTGGTGCCGGTGTAGGTAAAACGGTATTAATCCAGGAATTAATCAACAATATCGCACAGGAGCACGGTGGTATCTCTGTATTCGCAGGCGTTGGTGAACGTACGCGTGAAGGTAATGACTTATACCACGAAATGAGTGACTCAGGCGTTATCAAGAAAACAGCGATGGTATTCGGACAGATGAACGAGCCACCTGGTGCGCGTATGCGTGTCGCTTTATCAGGTTTAACAATGGCAGAATACTTCCGTGACGAACAAGGTCAGGACGTACTGTTATTCATCGATAATATCTTCCGTTTCACTCAGGCAGGTTCTGAGGTATCAGCCCTCTTAGGTCGTATGCCTTCTGCCGTTGGTTACCAGCCAACACTTGCAACTGAGATGGGTCAGTTACAGGAACGTATCACTTCTACTAACGTAGGTTCTGTAACGTCAATCCAGGCAGTATTCGTACCAGCCGATGACTATACTGACCCGGCGCCAGCGACAGCTTTCGCTCACTTAGATGCAACAACAAACTTAGAACGTAAATTAACAGAGATGGGTATCTACCCGGCCGTAGATCCACTTGCATCAACTTCACGTGCTTTAACACCTTCTGTAGTAGGTGAAGAGCATTATGCAGTAGCTCGTGGTGTACAGGCAACGCTTCAGAAATATCGTGAATTACAAGATATCATTGCCATCCTGGGTATGGATGAGTTATCTGATGATGATAAAAAGACTGTTAACCGCGCACGTCGCATCCAGTTCTTCTTATCACAGAACTTCCACGTAGCTGAACAGTTTACAGGTCAAAAAGGATCTTATGTGCCAGTTGCACAGACAGTTCAGGACTTCAAAGCAATTCTTGAAGGTAAATACGACCACATCCCTGAAGATGCATTCCGCTTAGTCGGTGGCATTGAAGCAGTACTTGAACAAGCTAAAGGTATGGGTGTACAAGTCTAATTTAGGAGGAATGAGATATGAACACGTTAGCGTTAAATATTGTTACTCCTAATGGTTCAGTTTATTCTACTGAGCAGGCTGAACTTGTCGTACTACAGACTGAAGGTGGTGAGATGGGGATCATGGCCGGACATATTCCGACTGTTGCCCCGCTCAAAATCGGTGCAGTACGTGTGACTGTTGATAAAAAAGTACATTATATCGCTGTAACGGAAGGCTTTGCTGAAATCCGTGCGACAGGCGTAACAGTGCTTGTACAGGCTGCTGAACAATCAGATGCCATCAATATTGACCGTGCACAGGAATCTTTACGCCGTGCCCAGGAGCGTCTGGAGCATGACAAAAAAGAAGGCGTGGATTATCACCGCGCTGAACGTGCACTTCATCGTGCCATCAATCGTTTGGATGTAGCCAAATATCGTTAAAACCCAAAAAGACTTAGCACGCGCTAAGTCTTTTTTTTAATTGAGGAGGAAAATATGGATACAGGTATATATGCACTCATTCATCTGGTTCTTCATGTTGTGTTTACATGTCTCTCTTTTTGGGCACTTAAATCATTGAGAACAGAACAATGGTTTAAGGGCAATCACACAAAGCAGATACAGTTACTTCTGGTTTTTGTTAGTTTTGCGCTCGGAAAGTTGGTCAGTGACTTTATGATGGATATCATCTATTTTTCTCAGCAGATGACCTGGATGTAGAGAGCCCGGTAATTAAACTTACTGTTCCATACATATTTTTGATATAGTATAGGTTATAGAAGTTGAGTGGTGGAGGAAAAATAATGGATATGATTTTAGTAAAGGGCGGAAACCGTCTGTCAGGAACAGTTAAAGTAGAAGGTGCAAAGAATGCAGTGCTACCTATTTTAACAGCATCTATATTAGCGGATAATGGCGTAAGTACTTTTACAAATGTTCCTCAGTTATCAGATGTTAATACAATCAGTCATGTACTGGACGGTTTGAATGTCAGCGTGAAGCAAGTAGCTGCAAATACATATGAAGTAGATGCAACGTCAGAACTTGAATCAACGGCAAGTTATGAATACGTCAGTAAAATGAGAGCGAGTATATTAGTGATGGGGCCTCTTCTTGCAAGATTAGGTCATGCACGAGTTGCACAACCAGGTGGCTGTGCTATTGGATCACGCCCTATTGAACAGCATTTAAAAGGATTGTCAGCATTAGGAGCCGTAATTGAACAGGAAAATGGTTATTTAGTCGGACATGTAGAGGGTCGGCTGAAAGGCGCAAACATTTATCTGGATTTCCCGAGTGTCGGCGCGACTCAGAATATTGTGATGGCAGCGACACTTGCTGAAGGAACAACTGTCATCGCTAACGTTGCAAGAGAACCTGAAATTGTTGACTTAGTCGATTATTTAAATGCGATGGGTGCACGTATTACGGGTGCCGGTACAGATACGTTAACGATTGAAGGCGTTGAACGTTTATCTGGGACTGCACATACGATTGTTCCCGACCGTATCGAAGCAGGTACTTATATGATTGCAGCAGCGATTACACGAGGCGACGTTCTGATTGAAGGTGCCCGCACGGAACATATGACATCTCTTATTTCTAAGCTGCAGGAGATGGGCGTCACTATTTCAGAAGAAACACAAGGATTACGCGTAACAGTGAATAAGCCTCTTAAAGGCGTCGAAGTTAAAACAATGCCGCATCCAGGATTCCCGACAGATATTCAGGCACAGATGACAGCCCTGATGATGACGGCAGAGACTGAAAGTCGTATGACAGAAACCGTATTTGAGAATCGTTTTATGCATATCGATGAATTTATGAAGATGAACGGAAATGTCAGAGTCAGCGACCGTACTGCTTTTATTCGTAAGAGTGAGCTGCACGGTGCATCAGTGAAATCAACAGATTTAAGAGCAGCTGCTTCACTGATTCTTGCAGGACTGGTCGCAGAAGGTTATACACGTGTGACTGAACTGAAGCACCTTGACCGTGGGTACGTTAACTTCCATGGCAAACTCAAGCAATTAGGAGCAGATATTGAGCGAACGGAAGAAGATAAAGTAGAAGTGAGGTAAAAAAATGGCTAATTATTCAGGTAATGAAGTCGTTCACCGCAAAATACCGATGTTTGTGACGATTGTAATTATACTTGTACTGGCACTCATCTTATTTTTAGTTGGACTGATGATGGGTTACGGTGTTCTTCATTCACCGTTTGGCATCTTTAATCCAAATACATGGACACATATTTTCGAATTGACAGGGAGCTTAAATTAGATGGAAACTATTCTGACTTTTGATGAAATCAAGAAAATTATTCCGCATCGTTATCCATTTCTGCTGATTGACCGAGTTGTTGAGCTGGAAGAAGGTAAACGCTGTGTGGGCATCAAGCAAGTGAGTGGCAATGAACCTTTCTTTCAAGGGCATTTCCCGGACTATGCTGTCATGCCCGGGGTTCTGATTGTTGAAGCACTGGCACAAGTAGGTGCAGTTGCGATGCTTGATATGGAAGCAAACAAAGGAAAAATCGCTTTATTTGCAGGAATTGATAAATGCCGTTTTAAAAAACAGGTGACGCCTGGTGATACGTTGAGATTAGAAGTAGAGATCTCTAAAATTAAAGGGCCTATCGGTAAAGGAACTGCAACAGCAACAGTAGACGGCGCAGTAGCCTGCAGCTGTGAAATTACATTTGCATTAACAGATGCTAAAGAATAATGAAACCCCTTGTCACATCTTAAAGTGTGACAGGGGGCTTTTGTTTAAAGTGAAATTTTATTCAGTCTTTTTCTCTTAAAATAGGTTTAGAGACCATCATGCGATTAAATGTGCTAATCAATTCATCACCTGTTAACTCATCTTCAACAAGTTGCTCAAGCAGCTGCTCTGCATAAGCCTGTCTTGGTGTATAAATATGACATTCAAAAATAACAGAAATATGGTCATTTAATTCTTTGATATTTTTAATAGTTGCTTCAAACAAGGCTGGATCATTGGAGGCGCGCGTGATGACAACTCTTGTGTCCAGCACGGTGTGGTTTTGCTGATAGGCTTCCATTGTTTCTTTATGTATACGATCAATCAAGATTTCCAGCAGCCAGCCTGTACCACTGTTCTCCTTATTAATGATGACTCCATCATGTACGGTGAACTCATGTGTGGTCTCATTTTCTACAATCTGAAACCTGAGTGCTTTAAATGTTTTCATGGATCCATCCTCCTTTCATTCATTATATAGTTTGCCTGAATTTAATTCAAAAAGTTATCGATTTTCCTGAAATGTCAGTAATAAGTCGCAGTTTTTTATCAAATACAAGTAATTTATCAGAATCTGCACTACCTGAGCCGCAGAAAAATAAAAACGGTGATTTTTCAATTTATTTCAGTCAGGTTATAGTGAGTTTAGAAAGGAGGTGACACATGATCAATAAAGTTGTGCTCGTTGGACGCCTGGCGAATGCGCCTAAAACCAACCAACATTCCAGTAAAAATAGCGTACAGTGCGTCACATTCCCTATTGCGATTGAACGGGGGTATAAACCTCGCGATGAGCAAGCTCAGACAGTAGATTTCCTGCACTGTAAAGCTTTCAACAAAACAGCGGCGAATATATTACAATATTGTCGTAAAGGCTCAACAGTTTGTGTGACGGGTCAGATCCACAGCAACCGTTACCAGAAACCAGGAGAAGATAAACCACAGTATTTTACAGAAATTCTGATTGAAAGCATCAAGTTTCTGCCTAATTTTGGTGCCATTAAAACAGGTGATATACTCCCTCAGACACCTGATGAAATCTGGAGTGAACTATCAGATGCCGAAAAAACACATACGATTCTGCTGGCTAAAGAAAAATTAGTAAAACAGATGATTGCTGATCAGAATACAGCACCCATCGAGACCGAACCAGTTAAAGTCATTACTGATGATGAAAGTCATGAGTTACTGAAATCACTTGATACATTAACGAATGATACGCCACAGGAAAAAGCTGAAGACGAAACAAAGGAAGCAGCTGTACTCTCATAAGACATCCTTCTTACTCACACCCCACTCGCCCTTTCAAACGTGCTGTCTGGAAGGGTTTTTTATTTTGATATCATTTTGTAATGCTAACGTAATTTAAAGAGCCGACTTATCATTTTTCTGTAACCATAGAAATCATAAAGCGTGCTAAAGTAATATCAAGATTAAACAAAGACGGGAGACAACACAGAAATGAATAGATTATCAGTCATTGTCGGTGCTGTCATTTTGTCTGGCATTGTAGCAACAACGAATGCTGAAGCAAAAATGCAAAATTTGCAGATGGATGAATCGGTTTGGTCAATTACAGATAAATATGATAGAACGATTGAGAACATAGAAAAAATCAACGCGGTTGATACCACTCTAATTACACCTAATCCGAAAGTAGAAGTCCTTGTAAATGGAAAATACAAAGTGATTAAGGGCGATACAATACCAGAAATAGCCGACAAGTGTGATGTATCAGTTAAACAGATCCATCATTTAAATCATATAACAGAAGAACAAAAGTTGACTGAAGGTCGCACACTTCAAGTGAATGAGAACTGAAATTAACCCTCTGAGTTAATTTCTTTTTTTATAAAAAGAATCCAATCATAACTTTTTGTAACGATAGCGTAATATTACGCTTTTATTTTATATATATCTGTAACCTATGAAATATTTTATTCTGATATATTGTTATTAATGAAAAAAGACCATCCCTAGGAGGAAAACATTTATGAAAAAAGTATTGGCGGCATCGACTGCAGTAGCGGTAGCAGGATCTTTCGTAGCAACAGCAAATGCAGCAGAGTACACAGTTAAATCTGGAGATACACTTTGGGCGATTTCACAGCAATATGGTACTTCAGTTGCAAATCTTAAAGCTGAAAATGGTTTAACTTCTAATCTGATCTTACCGAAACAAGTTTTAAAAATTAATGAAAAAGCTGTTAAAGCGGAAAATCATGATACAACAGTCTATCATATCGTTGCAGGCGATACTTTAGGGAAAATCGCTGCTCAGTTCAATGTAACAGTAGCAGATCTTAAAGCCTGGAATAACTTATCATCTGATTTAATCATTGCAGGTAAAACTCTAGTAGTGGGTGGTCAACAAGCAGCACCAGTAAAAACATACCAGGCGCCAGTACAGCAGGCGGCACCAGTAAAAACATATCAGGCACCAGCACAGCAGGCGGCACCAGTAAAAACATACCAGGCGCCAGTACAGCAGGCAGCACCAGTGAAAACATATCAGGCACCAGCTCAACAAGCTCCAGCATATCAAGCGCCTAAAGCAGCGACAACTCAAACTTCAGCTGCTTCATACGCTACAAATTCAAGCGTAGATGCTCATTTAAAATTAATTATGCAACGTGAATCAGGCGGTAACCCACGTGCGGTCAACCCAGCTGGTTACTACGGTTTATTCCAGTTTTCACCAACAACTTGGGCTGCTGTCGGCGGCACAGGTAACCCGGCTAATGCTTCTGTTGAAGAACAATGGAAACGTGCTCGCATCCTTTATACACAATACGGTGCACAGCACTGGAGCACAGCTTACTAATCATTCAAGACTATCTGCGGATAGTCTTTTTTTATTTGCATTCAAACCTTGAGTTCTATATGCTTAACATAACAATATATCTATTACTGCTAGGGGTGCCTGATGGCTGAGATGACGATGTCAAACCCTTTACCTGATCTAGATAATGCTAGCGTAGGAAAGCGGTCGTGCTTAAAGACCTTTTTCTGCAGAAATAGGTCTTTTTTATTTTGAAGGAGGAATCACTATGTTTACAGATGAACTACAACAGGAAGCGGCGCCTATTATTGATGCCATTTATCATGATCCTTTTATTAAAGGTATCATCAACGGGGATATTTCGAAGGATGCGATTCGTCATTATTTGAAAGCAGATCACCTCTATTTAAATGAATTTGCTAAAATCTATAGTCTCTTAATTGCGAAATTAGATGATAAAGAAGATATACGTTTTCTGCTCGAGCAGATTGACTTTGTCGTCAACGGCGAAGTGACTGCCCATTATACGATGGCAGATTATGTCGGGGAGGACTATGCATCGATTATCGAAGGCGGCGAGTGGTATCCGGCGAGCGATCACTATATCAAACATATGTACTACAATGCTTTTAAATATGATGATGCAAGTTTCACCATCTGTGCGATGGCCCCTTGTCCTTATGTTTACCAACAGCTGGCTTTAAAAATAAAAGAAAATCATGATTTAATAGGTAATCCTTTAAAAGACTGGGTGGATTTCTATGCGGTGAATATGGATGAGTTGATGGGTCATCTGAACCGCTGGGTCAATCGTTTTGCTGAAACAACGACCGAGCAGAATAAAGCTATTTTAAGACGTAATTTCCTTGAAAGCTGTGTTCACGAAAGAAGATTTTTCGCGATGTCATATCATCAGGAGAAATGGAATGTTTAAAACAGCACTCTCTATTGCAGGAACAGATCCGACTGGCGGCGCCGGTACAATTGTTGATGTTAAAGTCTTTCAGTCAAGAGGTGTTTACGGGATGAGCGCCATTACCAGTATCGTCGCTCAGAATACGCGCGGCGTACAGCAGGTCTTTGACCAGCCGGTGCATGTTCTGGAAGCTCAGCTTGAGAGCATCTATAGTGATATTGTGCCGGACGCTGTTAAAACAGGCATGCTTGCATCAAGTGAAGTCATGGATGTCGTAAGACCTTATATCGAGAAGCACCGTATTCCTTATGTCATTGATCCGGTCATGGTTGCAAAAAGCGGTGACGATCTGCTGGATGATGCAGGAAAGAACGCGGTACGCTATAAACTGCTGGATCTCGCAACAGTAGCTACACCAAACTTGCCGGAACTGGAACGTATTTTGAATATGAAGGTCGAAACGAGAAGTGATATCGACCGCGCCGGTCACATCTTTCTGAATGAAATCGGTAGTCAGTCTGTCATCGTAAAAGGGGGACATATGGAGGGCGATGCCATTGATTATCTTTTTACCAAAAAGGGTGTCACTGAGCTGCCAGCCAAAAGAATCGCGACTCATCATACACACGGCACGGGCTGCACGTTCAGCGCTGTCATTACAGCGGAACTTGCGAAAGGCCGCTCTATAGAAGACAGTGTCAGAACGGCTAAAGCCTATATCACGAGCGCGATTCTTAACAACCCGGGACTCGGCCACGGTAATGGACCGGTCAATCATTTCAGCTATCAGGAGGAAGAATATGAGACTCAATCAAATCAGACAAAATAATCCCCTTATCATCTGCCTGACGAATGATGTCGTCAAGAACTTCACTGCTAATGGTCTACTGGCGCTTGGTGCGAGTCCGGCTATGGCGACGGAAGTCGAAGAGCTGGAAGATTTTATTAAGCATGCAGGGGCAGTCCTTATCAATATCGGCTCACTGACTAAAGAAAGTATGCCTTCCATGGAAAAAGCGGCAGAAGCAGCAAATAAGTTTGGCGTTCCAGTCGTTCTGGATCCAGTTGCCTGCAGCGCGACAGCATTTAGAAAAAATTTCTGTCTGAAACTTATCGAGAACTATGATATCAGTGTCATCCGAGGCAATGCGTCAGAGCTAAAAGGGCTGATTGAAGAGGCGACAATGAAAGGGACGGATAGTGACTTATCACTTGATACAGTCGCAATCGCACAGGTAGCAGGTGGGCAGCTGGAGACTGCGGTAATCGTGACAGGCGCGCAGGATGCTGTTTATGCACAGGGCAAGGTGAAAAAGCTGTCGAACGGCACGGAGATGCTGACTAAAGTCACGGGCGGAGGATGTTTATTAGGGGCAATTGTATCCGCTTTTATATATAATGAGGTTGAACCGACATTAGATGATTTAGTCGAAGCTGTCTCTTATTACAATGTTGCAGCTGAGCGTGCTGAATCACTTGATAATGGCACTTTGCCGGGCCATTTTCAGATCAATCTGCTGGATATGTTGAACAGCATAGATGAAAATGACGTAGCAGAGAATATGCGAGTGGAAGAAGTGAGCTAATTGGAATTTAAGCGTGAGATGTTACAACTATATTTTATTTGCGGTACCAATAATACTGAAGATATTGAAACGGTTCTTGAAGAAGCCTTAAAAGCAGGCATCACTTTGTTTCAATTCAGAGAAAAAGGGACAGGCGCATTAGCTGGGGAAGAAAAAAAACAGATGGCACTCAAATTAAAAGCGCTGTGTGCGGCATACAGCGTACCTTTTATTATCAATGATGACTGGCAGCTGGCGCTTGATGTTGATGCAGATGGTATTCATCTGGGTCAGGATGATGACAAGATTGCAGACATCATTGAAAAGTTTCCGAATAAAATCATCGGGCTTTCTGTCAGCAATTTTGAGGAATACGATCAATCTGACTTAGCGCATGTGGATTATATCGGTGTGGGACCTGTCTATGAAACAAGTTCAAAAAATGATGCGAAACGTCCCGGCGGCATCGAACTGATTCGTAAGATGCGTCTCTACGATGAACAGATTCCGATTGTCGCGATTGGCGGTATTACAAATCGTAACTGCGAGATGATACTGAAAGCAGGCGCAGACGGCATCTCGACCATTTCTTCAATCGCTGCCAGTTCCAACATTGAACAAGATGTGAAGAATTATCTGGATTATTACAAATAAACGAGTTCCCTAGTTTAATCAGCACATAAAATGTGTTAAAATAACCTCTATGTGAAGAATACTATGAGGTGAAGAAATGAAGAAAAAGGCATTGATGCCATTATTGTTCGGTATTATTATATTTTTAGCGGGCTGTGATTATTCCAAAGAGTCTAATCGTACAGGCTTCTTTTATGATACGTTTGTACATCCACTGGATTTACTGATTCACTGGCTGGGTGCCAATATGGGTCATAACTATGGTCTTGCGATTATCGCGATTACGTTAATTGTGCGTCTTGCATTGTTCCCGTTCATGATGCGTACTTATAAGAACCAGAGTGTCATGAAAGAAAAAATGAACCTGATTCAGCCGCAGTTAAAAGCGATACAGGAAAAATCAAAACATGCACGTACACAAGAAGAGAAAATGGCTGCCAATCAGGAAATGATGGCACTGTATAAAGACAATAACATCAATCCACTTAATATGGGTTGTCTGCCTCTGTTAATTCAGCTGCCGATTGTTACAGGTCTCTTCTATGTTCTTAAATATCCATCAGGTGGCGGAATTACGCAGTATCCTGACTTCTTATGGTTTAAACTGACAGAGCCGGATATTTTAATGACTATTATCGCAGGTATTGTCTATGCGGCTCAGGCCTTTGTCTCTATGCAGAATATTCCTGATGAGCAGAAAGCACAAATGCGTATGATGATGTTCATTTCACCGATTATGATCATCTGGATGTCTTACATCTCTCCAGCAGCACTCCCATTATACTGGGCAGTCGGTGGGGCATTCCTTGTCCTGCAAACATGGTTAGGGAATAAGTTCTACAAACAGAAAGTTCATGAAGAAATGAAACCTCTTATCGATGCGCATGAAGAGAACCAGGAAAAAGTAGTGAGAAACACACAAGTTAAAGCGAAAAAGAAAAAAAGATAGTTTTCAATCACCGTCAAAATGACGGTGATTTTTTTTAATTGTTACTTCATCCATTTAATGCAGCAAAAAAACATAGAGAATTATCTGAATAGTATGTTAAAATTTATATGGTAGTTGAAAGGGGTTTCATATATGGACATTAAATATATTAATGAAAATGCGATTGCATGTGTGTTTGAAGAGACAATCAGCGAGCAAGTGAATCAACAGGTGCTGGCATTAAAACACGCATTTGAAACACAGCAAGTGGATGGAATTGAAGAAATCATTGCTTCTTATCATACGCTTGTCATTTATTTTAATGATTCAATCACGCATGATGTCCTGGTTGAGAAAATTAAAAGTCTGGATATCAATAGTCAGATGAAGCGAACGGCGAAAGTCTATACGATTCCTGTTTGTTATGACTATGGACTGGATATGGATGAACTGGCAGAGTACTGTGGGCTGACGCCGCAGGAAGTGGTTGAACGTCATACTTCCAGACGATATCTGATCTACATGTTAGGTTTTATGCCAGGGTTTCCATTCCTCGGCGGACTGGATGCGTCCATCGCTAAGCCGAGAAAAGAGACACCTCGTAAAGAAATACCAGCAGGCTCTGTGGGTATCGCCAATGAACAGACAGGCATGTATCCTCTTGCATCACCAGGTGGCTGGAATATTATCGGCCGGACACCTGTCACTTTATTTGATGCAGATCGTACACCTGCTGTTTTTTATGAAGCGGGGGACTATATTCAGTTTAAAGCAATCAGCAAAGAAGAATATACGGCAATAGAGCAAGATGCCGAGTACAAAATCGAAGTAAAGGAGGTTGAAGCATGAGTTTAAAAGTGATACAGCCTGGTCTGTTTACGACGCTGCAGGATGCAGGTCGTCAAGGAGTTCAGCATATTGGCTTAAGCCCAAGCGGCGCAATGGATTATTTCAGCTTTATGGTCGGCAATCAGTTGCTTGGTAATGAGCGTCCTGTCAGTCTTGAAATGACGATGCAGGGTGGGACGTTCGAATTTGGACGCGGTAATGCGTTTATTATTACAGGTGCAGATATGCAGGCGACGCTAAATGGTAAACCAGTGAAGCATAATACCATCCATTATGCCAAGATGAATGATCAGCTGGCATTTGGAGCTGCAGTGAACGGCATGCGCACTTATCTGACAGTCAGAAACGGGTTTGATATAGAACCTATCTATGATAGCTATGCGACGCACACTAAGATTAAACTCGGCGGTGTAGAAGGCCGAGCGCTGAAAGCGGGAGATGAGCTCGTCTTTTCAAATTCAGAAAAAGTACCGGAAAAGACTCTTTATACACCGGCATTCGATGATAATAAAATCCGTTTTATTCCGGGGCAGCAGTTTGAACGGTTCGAAAAATTCAAATTGAAATCTTATACAGTTTCGAACATGTCTGACCGTATGGGTATCAGACTGGAAGGCGATACAATCAAGGCAGAGAACTACGATATTATCTCTGAACCGGTACAGCTGGGTTCTATACAGGTGTCAGCGTCAGGTCAACCGATTGTGCTGCTGAGCGACCGTCAGACAGTCGGTGGTTACGCTAAAGTAGGAACGGTCTATTTCTATGACCTGGTGAAACTTGTACAGAAGAAACCAGGTGAAGAGATTCATCTCGTGCCGGGGACCTTAGAAGAAGCGATTCAAGAGAAAAAGAAGATGCTGAAATATATTGAAGATATTAATGTGCTGGCGTATAAAGGACGTTCATCAGGTAGCAAGATCCAACAATTAATTAAAAGGGTGAAATAATATGAATACAGAAAACTTAGAAACATTAATCCAGCTGATGAATGATAATCAGTTAAAAGTCATTTCATATAAAGATAAAGAAACAGAATATCATATCGAAAAAGCAGTGCCGGAATCAAGTGCAGCTCCAGTTGTACAAAATCAGGTACCTGTACAGAATGAAGCAAAAGTGACTTCTGAAGGCTATACTCAGAAATCACAGCTAGTCGGTACTTACTATAATACTGAAAATGAAGACAGCACTGAACCACTCGTGAAAGTCGGTCAGAAAGTCGAAAAAGGCGACCGTATCGGGATTATTGAAGCGATGAAAGTCATGAATGATATCCAGGCTGAAGTATCAGGAACAATTGAGGAAATCTTAGTGGAAAGTGGTACAGCAGTCAGCTATGACGAGCCGTTAGTCAAAATTAAAGAAGTTTAGGGGTGTCACAATGAAAAAAGTATTGATTGCCAACAGAGGAGAAATTGCGATCCGTATTATCAGAACATGTAAAAAGCTCGGTATTCAGACCGTTGCTGTCTATTCTACTTCTGATAAGGATTCGCTTCACGTAGCACTGGCGGATGAAGCATACTGCATCGGTCCGGCACAAGCTCAGAAAAGTTATCTGAATATGAATCAGATCATCTCCGCAGCAATCGTTTCAAATGCAGACGCCATCCATCCGGGTTATGGTTTCCTCGCTGAAAACTCAAAATTTGCGAGAGCATGCGCGGAGCATGATATTATTTTCATCGGTCCTACACCTGAAACGATTGATAAGATGGGAGATAAGGCAGAAGCAAGAAAAACGATGATTGCTGCAGGTGTCCCTGTCATACCCGGCTCTAAAGATGTCATTCCGACAGTAGAAGAAGCAGTTAAAATGGCTGAAACAGTCGGAGTGCCGCTTGTCATCAAAGCAGTTGCAGGTGGCGGAGGTAAAGGGATGCGGATTGTCAATGATCTGGCTGATGTAGAAAAACTTTATCATTCCGCTAAGAATGAAGCACTCAAAGCTTTTGGTGATGACAGAGTGTATATTGAAAAGTTTATCAAAACGGCGCGACATATCGAGGTGCAGGTGCTGGGTGATGGTAAAGGAGACGCTATTCATCTGTACGACCGTGACTGCTCGATTCAGCGTAATAACCAGAAACTGATTGAAGAAGCTCCGGCTGTTATCGTGCCGGCAGACATACGTGAGAAGATGACGAGCGACGCAGTCAGCGCGGCAAAGAACATCAATTACCGCGGTGCGGGTACGCTTGAATTTCTTTACGTAGAAGAAACCAACGACTATTATTTCCTGGAAATGAATACAAGGGTCCAGGTGGAACATACTGTGACAGAACGCGTGACAGGTGTCGATATTATAGAAGCGCAGCTCGATATTGCACTGGATGATCACTTCCCATTCAAGCAGGAAGATATTAAAATCCACGGTTTTGCAATGGAATGCCGGATTAATGCGGAAGATCCTGCCCACAACTTCAGACCGTCTCCAGGTAAAGTGCAAGGTCTGCACTTACCTGGCGGACCTGGTGTCAGAATCGATACATTCCTATACGAGAACTGTACGGTCTCACCTTATTATGATTCGATGATTGCAAAAATCATCACGTTTGATTTAACACGTGAACGGACGATACAGAAAATGCAGACGATTCTGGATGAGACAGTTATTGACGGTTTTGCGACAAACCTGGATTTCCAGTATCGCATCATTCAGCATCCGAACTATGTTGCCAACACGCTCGATATTAAGTTTCTTGAGAAGAACCACTTCCTGGAGGGATAACTGATGAAAATTGATTTAAATGCAGATCTAGGAGAAAGTTTTGGTAATTACAAGATTGGTAATGATGCGGCGATCATCCCGCTTATTACTTCAGCGAATGTCGCATGCGGGATGCATGCAGGTGATTTTAATGTCATGGAACAGACTATTCAGCTGTGCAAAGAACAAGGTGTCGGTATAGGTGCACATCCCGGTTATAACGATTTGATGGGCTTTGGACGCCGCAAAGTAGATATGCCTTATGAAGAAGTTGAAGCACTCATCACTTATCAAGTCGGTGCGATTCAGGCATTCTGTCAGCGTCATGGTGTTAAGTTAAATCATGTTAAACCGCACGGTGCCCTTTATAACGCGACGTTTAACGACCGCAAACTCGCTGATCATATTGTTGACGCGCTTTACAGACTGGATCCAGCGCTTAAAGTGATGGGGATAGCAGGCGGCCATCTTGTTCAGGCTGCAGAAGATAAAGGGATGACTGGGATTCATGAAGTTTTCGCAGACCGCAACTATGAAGAGGATGGAACACTTGTCAGCCGGAAAGAAGCCGATGCACTGATCCATGATGCAGAAGAAGCAACTGCTCATATCCTGCGCATGATAAACGATCAGGTCGTCAAAACGAAAACAGGTAAGCTTGTGCCGATCCAGGCAGATTCTATTTGTGTTCATGGTGATGGACCTGAAGCTCTCCAGTTCGTCCATGCAATCAGAACGGCTTTACAGAAACAGAATATAGAACTGACGACGATATAGTCAGAACAAAGGGGATGAAAGAATGGAAAACAACACAAAATTAACAGCTGGACAGAGACGTCTGCTATTCGGCGCTATCTTCCTGATGGCAACGTCAGCGATTGGACCGGCCTTTTTAACACAGACGACCGTCTTTACGGAGAAGTTTTTAGCCAGTTTTGCATTTGCGATATTAGTCAGTATTATTATTGATATCGGTGCTCAGCTGAATATCTGGCGTGTGCTGACTGTAACAGGAAAGCGTGGTCAGGATGTAGCGAACGAAGTAGTGAAGGGTCTCGGGACAGTTATTTCTATCCTGATTGTACTGGGCGGCCTCGCCTTCAACATCGGTAACGTGGCAGGCGCAGGTCTTGGTTTCAATGCATTATTCGGGCTGGATGTAAAAATAGGCGCTGTGATCACAGGTTTACTTGCTATCTTAATCTTCAGCTCTAAGAGTGGCGCGAAAGTGATGGATGTCATCACACAGATACTCGGTGCTCTGATGCTTGTCATAGTAGGGATTGTCATGATTAAAGTCAATCCACCTTACGCAGAAGCCGCGTATCGTATGGTTGCACCTGAAAATCCGGCAGCACTCGTTATGCCGATTATTACAATCGTCGGTGGAACAGTCGGCGGTTATATCACATTTGCCGGTGCTCACCGTTTAATTGAAGATGGTATGGTCGGTCCGAAAAATCTGCCGTTTGTGACGCGTGCAGCGAACCTCGGTATTTTAACAACAGGATTTATGCGTCTTTTCTTATTCCTGGCAGTACTCGGTGTCGTCGCAACGGGTGTTAAACTGAATGCCGATAACCCACCGGCATCTGCATTCCAGTATGCGCTAGGTGATATCGGGCCAAAAATATTTGGTTTAGTTCTATTGGCGGCAGCCTTGACGTCTGTTATCGGTGCCGCTTATACCAGTGCTTCATTCTTAAAAGGGTTCCACCCTGTTTTCTCGAAATATAATAATATCGTCATCATATGCTTTATTGTTTTCTCGACTATTGTGTTTGTCTTTATTGGGAAGCCGGTTAAGCTGCTGATTTTAGCAGGTGCGTTCAACGGACTCATCTTACCAGTGACATTAACCGCTATTCTGATAGCTTCACGCAAGAAATCAATTGTAGGTGACTACAAACATCCGACATGGATGCTTGTGTTCGGTGTCATTGCAGTGCTGGTCACACTAGGCGCAGGCGTCTTGTCTATCCAGAGCCTGCTGGATTTATGGAATCAATAAAAATAAGCTGACTTTTAAAGTCAGCTTATTTTTATTGCCATTCTTTTTTGAACTGAGCCACAAATTGCTCCATAAACTCGTGTCTTTCTGCAGCTATAGCTCGACCTGTCTCAGTATTCATCAAGTCTTTTAATTTGAGTAGTTTCTCGTAAAAATGATTAATCGCATGTGTTTTTTCGCGGTAATCTGCCTGCTGCAGGTCACGTGGTGGAATGAGTGGATCGTACATGATATCGCCGAACTTACCCGCATACATAAAAGTACGGGCGATTCCGATTGCACCGATGGCATCCAGACGGTCAGCATCCTGTACCACCTTGCCTTCCAGTGATTCAAGCTTACCGGCGTTCTTACCGCCTTTGAAACTCATATATTTCAGAATATGCTTGATTGCGTCACGTTTATCTTCAGCGAGCGCAATCTGGTCGAAGAAGTTTTCAAGCTTCGTCCAGGCAGTGACTTCGTCCGTCAGTTTATCATCGACTGTGTCATGGAGCAGCGCAGCCATCTCGACAATCAGCAGATCAGCCTGTTCTTCTCTGCCGATAGTGAGTGCCATTTTTCTGACACGTTCGATATGCGCATAATCATGGCCGGATGAATCGCCCATGTGAAAATCTTTCACGTATTTTTCGGTTTCTTTTATCATCAGTATGCTCCTTTTACTTCATTTATGGGTACAGTGTAACAAATATGAGAAGAGGTGAAGTCATGATTAAACTTTCTAACAAAGAAAAAATGCTGAGCTACGGTGCGCTTTTAGCTCATAGTCTGTTCCTGGTGAACGTTGTGCTGTTACCCCTTTTAAAGGATAGGGGCAATAAGTCGCGCTAATGCTTCTTTTACTTTGATCCATAACGCACGCTGTTCGTATAATTCTATCGTCATTTCACTGGAGAGTTTGACATCTTCTTCAAAGGCGTGACGCAGTTCACAAGCGACTCCGGCGTCATAGATGAAGGCGTTGACTTCGAAATTCAGCTCAAAACTTCGGACATCCATGTTGGCGGTACCGACGCTCGCAACTTCGTCATCAATGACAATCATTTTCGTATGAATAAAGCCTTCTTCATAGAGAAAGACTTTACCCCCTACTTTTAGCAGTTCGCTCGCGAATGTCGTCGTTCCCCAGTAGACAAACGGATGGTCGGGTTTGTTAGGAATCATCAGATAAACTTTAACACCAGAGAGAATCGCGATTTTCAAGGCGTCCAGAAAAGCAGCATCTGGAATGAAATAAGGACTCTGAATGTAGATGGAATCTTTAGCGCTTGAAATCATCTTGATATAGCCGTACTTGATCTGATGGAGTTCTTCCTCCGGACCGCTTGAGGCGATTTGAATACCGACATCCCCGCCGCTTTTAACATCCGGAAAATATTTTGGTTCATAGCGGAGGAAATTACGGGTCGCCTGTGAATTCCAGTCCAGGATAAAACGGAGTTGCAGCGCATTCACTGCATCGCCTTCGATGCGCAAGTGTGTATCTCGCCAGTAACCAAATTTATCGTCGAGACCAAGGTACTCATCCCCGACGTTAAAACCGCCGATATAACCGATACGACCATCTATCACAACAATCTTGCGGTGGTTACGGTTATTGAGCCTGAAGTTGATGAGCGGAAAGAAGGACGGGAAGAATGCTTCTACCTGTCCGCCGAGTGCTTTGAACTCTTTGAATTTAGATAAAGTAAGTGTTCTTGAGCCCATATCGTCATATAGCATACGGACTTCAACGCCTTCTCGGAGCTTTACTTCGAGCGCATCGATAATACGTTGACCGATACCGTCGCGTTTAAAAATATAATATTGAATATGGATATGCTCTTTCGCTGCGAGGATGTCCGTGATTAGGTTCTCGAATTTATCATGGCCATCAGTGAGTACGTTGACACGGTTATCTGTTGTTAAAAAGGCCGGCTGGTTGATCAGCAGCATACGAATCATATCTTTATGTCTGACGACTTCTTCAGACGGTGAAACGAGTAAATTATTATCCAGCGCATAAATCTGTTCGTTGATAACGGTTTCCAGTTCGTACTTATCACTCTCATCAAAGTAAAAGAGGTGTTCCCGACTGATCTTCCGGCCGAATAGCAGATAGAGAAAGAAGCCGAGAAGCGGTAAGAAGAAGAGGACAAAAAGCCAGGCCCAGGTTGAACTGGCAGTGCGCCGCTCCAGGAAAATGATGACGAAGGCCAGAAAAATATTGACGATAAAGCCTAGAAAAATAGCGAGTGCATATATATTCGACAGCTCATTGACGATTAAATGATTCAAATGGTTGGCCTCCTCTTATAAGTAAGACTATTATACTATAATCTTTCGCACAGAACCTTTACTTCGCAGATATAATATTTTCAAAAAATTTACACAAATAAGTCTTTAGTCCTATAGTAAAAAGGGAATGTTTCAGTTAGAATGAAGGTAATCAATTGACAGGAGAGAACTCTATGACGAATAAGCAGGATAAAATGAAAAATGTCGTTACGCTTTTATCGACTCTCGGCGTCAACATAACTCGAACAAAATCACGACTGGATGTCATCCGTACATTACCGCATGTTGCCCCGGTTAAATTAAAATAAAACCTCCGATTCCTACGAATCAGAGGTTTTTTGTTTGTGATAAAAAATACTAAGGGCAATTCCGATGCCGCACATCACTGTCCATAAGGCGCTTCCCCCGTAACTGATGAGAGGTAACGGAATCCCTGTAATCGGTACGAGCTGAATTGTCATACCGACATTCTGAAACACGTGGAACATGAGCATGCTGATCAGTCCGGTCAGAAACAGAGAGCTGAACGGATGATCAGCATACTGTGCAAGCCGTATCAGATGCATGAATAGGGCCAGGAAGAGAATCAGCACAAGGACTGAACCGATGAAGCCGAATTCTTCGCCGACAACAGAATAAATGAAGTCGGTATGGTTTTCCGGGATATAGACCTCACCGTTCTTAAATCCTTTACCAAAAAGGCCGCCGGAACCGATGGCTTTCATCGATTCAATCAGGTGAAAGCCGTCACCTTCACTGTAAGCTTCAGGATTAAGCCAGGAATTAATTCGGCCCAGCTGATAAGTCTGAATTCCCAGCACTTTTTCAATTAAAACCGGTTTATAAAGAATGCTCAGAATAAGTGAAGCTCCGACTGCACCGATCGTCAACAGGAAAGGGACAAGTATCTTCCAGCTGATGCCTGAGACGATGATCATGCCGAGAATGATGGCGAGTAATACGAGTGTCGTTCCCAGGTCATTCTGCAATAGAATTAAAATCATCGGTACAAGTGCGACACCTGCTACTTTCAGAATGAGATTAAAATCTGTCTGAATCGTTTTATTGAACGTGAAGCGATTATGGCGATAAATCACGTTTGCCAGAATCAGCATTAAGATCACTTTCATAAATTCAGAGGGCTGAAGACTGATGGGTCCAATTCTATACCAGCTCTTTGCACCGTTGATAATCGGCGTGAAAGAAGATTCAGGCAGGATGAAAAGCCCTGCTAAAGCCAGATTACCAACTAAATAAATCGGCCAGACAAACTGACGGAGTTTTTTAGGTGAGATAAACATAAGAGAAAGCGCGATGATAAAACCGAGTATGTAATATAGGAACTGTCGTTCTGCGAAGTTGGTTGCATACTGCTGACCGGTCATTGCGGATGTGATAACCGTTATACTGACCGCTGCAAAAGCGATAAGCAGTACAAGTAACCACCAGTCAATCTTTTCTAACCATTGTTTCATTGAGGTAAGCACTTCTCCTTACTGCGAGTTAATAATAACCATTATAACTTAAGTTAGAAAAAGAATGAAATATGATTGAAATTTTCAACTGCAATTTGTTCTATCGTTTCATATCGTGATAAGATAGCACTAACAATTTTTATGGAGGCGTAATATGACAAAAGAAAATATTTGTATTATTTATGGTGGTAAAAGTGCAGAACATGATATCTCCATTTTAACGGCACAATCAGTCATCAATGCGATGGATAAAGAGAAATATGCAGTGGATACTATCTATATCACTAATGAGGGCGAATGGATTAAAGGCCCTGCTATCACAAATAAGATAGAAGACGCAGAAGTTCTGCGACTGATGTCTTCAGAATCAGTTTCTCTGACAGAGATGCTGAGCCAGTCAACAACAGGTCAGGCCTATGATGCACTTTTCCCGCTCCTGCACGGACCGAACGGTGAAGACGGAACAATTCAGGGCCTATTTGAAGTGCTCGATTTACCGTATGTCGGTAACGGCGTTTTAGCTGCATCAAGCTCAATGGATAAACTGGTGATGAAACAGTTATTCGCGAATAGAGGACTGCCGCAACTTCCTTACGTCAGCTTCTTAAGAAGTGAATTTGAGAAATATCGTACCAATATTCTTGAACTGGTTGATAATAAACTGGAATATCCGGTTTTCGTTAAGCCGGCCAATTTAGGTTCATCTGTCGGTATCTCTAAGTGCAATGACCGCGAGGAACTGATCAAAGGTATAGAAGAAGCACTCCAATTTGACCGTAAACTCGTCGTTGAACAAGGTGTCAGCGCTCGTGAAATCGAAGTCGCTGTTCTTGGTAATGACCATCCTGAGACGACGTTACCTGGTGAAGTAGTGAAGGACGTTGCATTCTATGACTATAAAGCGAAATATAAAGACGGCAAAGTCAAACTCGCTATCCCGGCAGATATTTCCGAGGAAACAGCTGAAACACTCCGTAACATGGCTGTAGAAGCGTTCAAAGCGACAGATTGTTCAGGCTTAGTACGCGCGGACTTCTTCGTTACTGAAGACGAAACGATCTATATCAATGAAACAAATGCGATGCCAGGTTTCACGAAGTTCAGTATGTATCCACTTCTCTGGGAGAACATGAATGTCTCTTACAGCGAACTGATCACCCGACTGATTGAACTCGCAAAAGAGCGCTACACAGAGAAAAAGAAAATTAAATATAAGATGGACTGATGGCGATGATAAAACGAACAGCAAAACAACTCGCTGCCATGTGCGGCGGTACGATAGAAAAAAATTTTGAAGACATCAAAGTAGAAGGCGTTTCTATAGACTCAAGATTGATTGACGACGCCGTTCTTTTTGTTCCTTTCAAAGGGGAGCATACAGATGGTCATCGCTACGTCACTCAGGCGATAGCGAGTGGTGCAGCCATCAGTTTCTGGCAGAATGATGTAGCTGATGCACCGGATGTACCCCTTATTAAAGTAGATGACTGCCTCACCGCTTTACAGAAACTCAGCCAGTCTTATCTGAAAGAAGTACATCCTACTGTAATCGGTATTACGGGTTCCAATGGTAAGACAACGACTAAGGACATGGTTGCGAGTGTACTCGCACCTCATTTCAAAGTGAAAAAGACAATCGGTAACTATAACAATGAAATCGGGCTGCCTCTGACGATCTGTCAGCTTGATGAAGACACAGAAGTATCAATACTTGAGATGGGGATGTCCGGCTTCAGAGAGATTGCATTATTATCCCGTATTGCGGAGCCTGATATCGCAGCAATCACGAATATTGGTGAAAGCCATATGCGTGACCTCGGCTCCCGTGCAGGAATTGCTAAGGCTAAGTTCGAGATCACTGAAGGCTTAAAAGGACTATTTATCTATGATGGAGACGAGGAACTGCTGAAGCCGCTTGCTGCAACGTTTAAAGGTGATAAGCAGTCTATCGGTTTTAACGAAGACAATCAGCTCCAGCTGCGAGATATCAAGCAGCTTGACGATGTGATTGCTTTTAAAGTAGGTGAATCGGAATCGGTCTTTGAGCTGCCGATGCTGGGTCTTCATAATGTCAGAAATGCAGCGATTGCAGTGACTATCGGCCGTCATATGCAGTTAAGCGATGCAGAAATCAATCGCAATCTTGCACATCTCGAAATGACCGGTATGCGCATGGAGAAACTAGCAGGCCCGGCAGGCAGCATTTTGATTAATGATGCTTATAATGCAAGTCCGACTAGTATGAAGGCAGCAATAGATACAATTGATGCAATGGATGGCACAAAGTATATCGTCTTAAGCGATGTACTGGAACTCGGTCCGGACTCAGAAAATTATCACCGCGCGGTCGGCCGCTACTTTGCAGGAAAAGACGTGACGCTTCTCGCGACAGGGCAGGAAGCGCGCTACATTTACGAAGAAGCAGAAAAATATGTGCCTGCTCATTACTTTAATACGAAAGAAGCCGTAGCAGAATTCCTGAAATCACGACTGAATGAAGAGGCAAAAGTGCTCTTCAAAGCAAGTCGTGGCATGAAGCTGGAAACGATAATAGAAACGCTCGTTTAAAGGAAAGGAGACTGTCTGGATGAAGACGGTTTCCTTTCTTTTCCTTTCATTCTCAGATAAATGCGTTTGCTATTCACTTGGTTAGATGGTAGTATAGAGAAGTTAACGCGAGAGCATAGTGAAAATTCACACGTAGAGCAAGCGAACAGAAAAAGGAGAAATAATTTTGCAAAAATTTAGAGACTTAGGTATTAGCGAACCTACAATCCAATCGCTAGAGAAGTTAGGTTTTACAGAACCTACAGCGATCCAGACTGAAAGTATTCCATATACTATGGCTGGCAGAGATGTATTAGGACAAGCGCAGACCGGCACAGGTAAAACAGGTGCATTCGGTATACCTTTAATTGAGAAAGTGAAGCAGCACGAAGGCATTCAGAGTTTAATACTCGCGCCTACTCGTGAACTGGCTGTACAAGTAGCAGACCAGTTAAAAGCATTCAGCCGTGGACAAGGTGTTCAGGTTGTGACTGTATTCGGCGGTATGCCGATCGACCGTCAGATTCGTGAATTAAAAAGAAAACCTCAAATCGTAGTCGGTACACCAGGACGTGTTATCGACCACTTAAACCGTCGTACACTGAAAACAGAACAGATGACGACACTGATTCTTGATGAAGCAGATGAAATGATGAACATGGGCTTCATCGATGATATGCGTTTTATCATGGATAAATTACCGAAAGAGAATCGTCAGACGTTATTATTCTCAGCGACAATGCCTAAAGCCATTCAGGAACTTGTTCAGAAGTTCATGAAGGACCCAGTTGTTGTTAAGACAATGACAAACGTTGATTCTAATCCGGATATCGACGAATTCTATACAATCGTCAAAGAACTTGAGAAATTTGATACATTTACGAATTTCCTTGATGTTCACAGCCCGGACCTTGCGATTGTCTTCGGTCGTACTAAACGACGTGTAGATGAGCTGACAAGTGCACTGATCTCTAAAGGTTACCGTGCAGAAGGTCTTCATGGTGATATCACACAGGCGAAACGTCTTGAAGTACTGAAAAAATTCAAGAATGATTCTATCGATATCCTTGTCGCAACAGATGTTGCAGCACGTGGATTAGATATTTCAGGCGTTTCACACGTTTATAACTTCGATATCCCTCAGGACGTTGAAAGTTATACACACCGTATCGGACGTACAGGCCGTGCAGGTAAACATGGTATGGCGATTTCATTCGTCAACCCGATTGAAATGGATTATATCCGTCAGATCGAAAAAGAGAAAAATCGTACGATGAAAGCTCTTCGTCCACCTACACCAGGTGAAGTCATGAAATCACGTGAGAGCGACGTTAAGAAAAAAGTAGCGGAATGGGTAGCTAAACCATCTGAAGAACGTATTGAAACAATCGCGCAAGGTCTGATTGAAGAATACGGCGATGTTAAATTAGTGACATCATTACTGCAGGAACTGATTCAATCTAACAATGATGTTGATGTTCAACTGACATTCGAAAAACCGCTTGGCCGTAAAGGTGGCAAATCATCTTATGGTCGTCGTGGTGGTAACGGTGGCGGTGGTAACCGTAACTTCAAAAACCGTGATTCTAAAGATAACCGCCGTCGTAAACCGGCAGCAGGTAAATCTAAGAACTTCAAAGGGCGTACATTCGCTGATCACAAGAAATAATACTGAGAGCCGCACTGAAAAGTGCGGCTCTTTTTTGTGCCGTCATCGATATCCTATTTTTGGTATAATTGATTGAAAAGAGGAGGTTAACTATGCGTTCAACAACTGAAATGATTAAACAGCCCCTGCAGGTCAAACAGCTTAAAATGTATCATTATCTGATCATAGCAGCGCTGCTTTTACTGGTAGCCTATGGTGTTCATTATGGGATTATTCACTGGTCCTGGTTCGACCAGCTGATTTTTATCTATGTACTACCTGCCCTGATGTTCCTCTTCTCCCTGGTAGCCCCGGCTATCCGTTATCGTTATACAGCTTATAGACTGAATGCCGTATCGATAGAGATATCACAGGGTCTGTTCTGGCATCAGCGCTCAGCTATTCCGATGGACCGCATTCAGTACGTCACAATCAGTACAGGACCGATTGCTCAAACACTCGGCTTGTCTAAAGTCAATGTCATCACGAGTGGAGAGTCGGTAGCGCTACCTTATGTTGATGCGGAGACCGCCCGCCATATCTCCAGACAGATTACAGAACGAATCAAGGAGGTGAGCAGTTATGTCTGAGACTAGACGTCTGCATCCCATCACTTATCTGTCAAAGATATTTAAATCCGTCAAAGATAACTTCCTGACCATTCTGCTTGCTGGTTTTCTTTTCTTAAAGAACGGCTTTAATCTGAATGATATCGGCGATCTTATTTTCCCTGGCATTCTGCTCTTCTTCGCCGTCATCAGTATCGTACTTGGTATCATCGAAGCGCTGACGACCACCTACTGGATCGCTGATGATAAATTATTTGTCAAAAGCGGTATTCTGTCAGTGACAACAAAGGAACTTTATATTGCCCGCATTCAGTCCGTTGAAACGACGCGTAATATAGTCAACCAGATTTTCGGAGGCGTCATCCTGGATATTAAGACACCGGGAGACGGTATTAAGCTGGATACCATCTCTAAACGAGCGGCAGATGAGCTGACCCATTATCTTGAAACAAGAAAAAATAATCTGGGTGATGCTGTAGAGGAAGTTCATCAGCCTTCAGCATTTCAATCCTACTACCAGCTGAAATTTAAAGATATCATGCTGATGAGTGTGACGAGTGGGGCGATGGGGACAGTGCTTGCTGTTGTATTCGGCTTGTATTCACAGGTTGATGAGATTCTTCATATCAGTGAAAGATTGTCACCGCTTCAGAAAGAGATCGGTTCAAGTTTTTATTCAATAGCGGTTACTGTGATTCTAGGCCTGTTACTGAGCTACATCATCGGTATCTTTGTCACTGCACTGAAATATTTTAATTATGAACTGACTTACGATGGTGAGCGTCTGAAAATCAGACATGGACTTTTTGAGGTCAAGGAACGTATTGTTGTCGTCAAACAAATTCAGGCGGTTGAAGAGAAGAAATCCTTTCTTAGACAATGGCTCGGCTATACGAGTTTCCGGGTGACCATAACAAGTGATGCCGCCCTTGAATCAGAAGACGACAATGTCCTTGGACAGATTGATGTTCTGCCTTTTATTAAGCGGAAGGAAGGTCTTCAGGTGATGGCACAGCTTGTTCCCGACTACTATTATAATGAAGTGGAACGCATTATCCCGAAACGGTCGCTAAGACGCTATATTCAGTGGTACTGGCTCGTGATTATTGTCGCCACAGGGCTCGTGCAGTATTATTTGTTCGATAAAGCGTGGATCATCGGTGTTGTCCTGCTGATTCTGACGTTTATATCAGGCTGGATGCGTTACCGTTATTCAGGATACGAGATTCAGGATAATCAGATCACTGTCCGTGAGACCGGTCTGTTTTCCAGCACTATCTACCAGTTGAAAGAAGACCGGCTGATCAGCGTTCATGTCACCGATCATTATTTTCTGGAAAAAGCGCATCTCGCGTCAATTGTCTTACGTGTATCAGCGGGTTCGCTTTTTACGGATGCATCGCTTAAACTAGTAGAAAGAGCAGATGCAGAACGTATTTATGACTGGTTTTTAGAGAAGGAGGTCAGACAATATGAAGAAAGCTGATGCTTCTGCCATAAAAGTATGGCGTATAGCGAATACCATCTGGACAGTTATACTGCTGGCGTTACTCATAGGTTTAGCGGCCGTCAGACATTTCTTCTTCGACTGGATTCCCTTGATGGTTGTGGCGGGTTTTGGGGCTCTTAATGTCCTTCAGATGATCTGGTTTATCTGGATCGAGCCGCGTATCGCTTATAGGACGCATGAATATCAAGTAGGTGAAACAGAACTGATCACTCGTTCTGGTATCTTCATCAAACGTGAGACGATTATTCCTTTTGTCCGTATTCAAAATGTAGAAACACAAGTCGGTCCGATTATGAAGCGTTTTAACTTAAAAAGCGTCGAGGTAACGACAGCGGGTGGAGCAACTCAGATTGAACTGATCAATAGTACGGAGGCGGAGCATATTAAAAAAGTGATTGATGAAGCAGTGAATCGTTTGGAGTGGACTGGCAGATGATAATAGGAATTGGAACAGATGTGATTGAAATAGAACGAATCAGCGGACTGATGTCAGAGAAGTTCATCAAGCGTATCCTGCATCCGGAGGAGATTAAAGTTCTTGAAACATTTAGTCATGAAGCGAGACAGGTCTCTTTTGTTGCGGGTCGGTTCGCTGTAAAAGAAGCGTACGCAAAAGCTTATGGTACCGGCATTGGACAGCAGTTCCGCTTTAATGATATCTGCTGTTTGAACAACGCGGCAGGTCAGCCGTACATCGAGGACGCGAAATATAAAGTTCATGTTTCAATCGCTCATTCTCACACAGTGGCGACTGCATTCGTTATAATAGAAGAAAAGTAAGAGGAGGATAATAATGAATTATTATCGTCAGAGTGTACTCCATATCAATTTAGATGATTTATATGATAATTATGCGGCTGTAGCGCGTCTGCATCCTGATAAGAAAACCATTGCAGTAATCAAAGCAAATGCTTATGGCATGGGAGCAGTGACAGTCGCTGAACACCTCAGAAAACAAGGTGTTGACTTCTTTGCAGTTGCTACATTAGATGAAGCACTTGAACTGCGCAAAAATGATATTACCGCACACATACTCGTGTTAGGTGTCATCAGACCAGAAGATGTCAAACGGGCTGCCGTTTCAAATATAGCGGTCACTTTGCCTGATGAAGCCTGGCTGACTGAAGCCATTCAACATTTAGACAGGACCCTCACCGTTCATGTGAAACTTGATACAGGTATGAATCGTATCGGTATACGAGATAAAGAAGAGTATGGCCGGGTACTTGTACGCATCAAACAAAGTGAACTGCTGGACTTTGAAGGTGTTTATACCCATTTCAGCTGTGCGGATATGGACAATGATTCTGCTGAACAGGCGCATGAGACATTTATGGAGATTGTGAATGCTTATGACAAACCGCGTTATATCCACAGTCAGAATTCTGCTGCTGCGCTCCGATATGAAATGGCGGACTGTACAGCAGTTAGGTTGGGGATTGCGATGTATGGTTATTATCCATCGCCGTTCATCAAAACACTCACTGATATTAACTTGAAGCCGGTCATGAAGCTGACGAGTGAAATCAACTTCATCAAAGATGTGCCGGCTGGTACGAAAATCGGATACGGCAGTCATTACGAAGCAGAACAGAATGAACGGATCGCGACACTTCCTATCGGTTATGCCGACGGACTTCTTCGTTCTATGTCGGGCTACTCGGTCAGCGTGGCAGGAGAAGATGCACCGATTGTCGGTCGTGTCTGTATGGATCAGACGATGATCCGTGTCTCTGATCAAGTAAAACTGGGAGATGAAGTGCTCATCATCGATAACAAGATGAATACTCACCAGTCAATGGAAGTGGCAGAAAAGAAACAGTCAACAATCAGCTATGAAGTGCTCTGTAACCTTGGACAAAGGCTGCCACGTGTTTACTATACGGATAATCAGTCAACCGCGAAGAATACATTATTAAAATAAAAGTAGTTTTTTTTATATGCGTTTGATATGATTATGTTGATTTACTTAGGAGGTTAATCATGAAGAAATTTGATCAATTATTAGCTGAAGGCTATGAATCTATGGCTGAACTTAATTTAATCATTTCTTATGAGCAATTCGATCTTGAAAGTGAAGTATGTGAAAAGAGCGAAATGTATTTCTTATCTGATGATGGTGAGTAGATGAGGCGCGGCGAAGTCTTCCTGGCTGATCTGTCCCCTGTCAAAGGCTCGGAACAAGGCGGTAAGCGTCCTGTTGTCATTATTCAGAACGATGTCGGGAATAAGTACAGTCCGACTGTTATCGTGGCTGCTATCACAGCGAAAATCAATAAAGCACGTATTCCGACCCATGTAGAGATTGGTAAAACCAATCATCATCTGGATAAGGATTCAGTGATACTGCTTGAACAGATCAGAACGATTGATAAAAATCGGTTGATTGAGAAGCTGACTGTTCTCTCTGCGGAAAAAATGCATGAAGTGAACCAGGCGCTTGAAATCAGTCTCGGACTTACTCAATGAATTAAAAGAGATACTTATCGTGGACTTTAGGATGACTAAAGTCTTTTTAGTTGGAAAGGAGGCAAATGGAATGAATCATATAGATGAACTTGTCGTTAATTACGAAAAAATATTGGATCGTTATATCGAATCAAAAAATGAAAAGGATCTGGACGGCATTCAGAACCTGAGCTTTGAAGCGATTGAAAACGACATTTCTCCGGAAGAAATTGTTTCCTTACATAAAGATTTAACGCTTGAAAAAGAGCTGACTGCTGAAGAGATGAAGCTGTCGATGGACGTATTACTTGAGATGGTCATTGGATTTGGCTTCTCTTATCGCGACTACAAAGCACTGGTCAAAAAGATGGAAGCACATGATAAAGAAATGGATATTGCAGCAAGTCTGCAGTCCATGATGCTGAAGACCAAGATTCCGAAACTGAACAGCATTGAAATCGGTGCGATCAGTGTGCCCGCACAGCGCGTAAATGGAGACTATTACAACTTGATCGATCATCATGATGGCACGATGAGTTTCGCGGTCGCAGATGTCATCGGGAAAGGGATTCCAGCTGCTCTTGCCATGAGTATGATTAAGTTTGGAATGGATTCATATGGACACTCACAACTCCCAAGTGATGGTCTGAAACGTCTTAACAGGGTTGTGGAGAAGAACGTCAATCAGAATATGTTCGTGACGATGTTCTACGGGCTCTACGAGGAAATCAGCAGTAAGTTCTATTATAGTTCCGCAGGTCATGAACCAGGTTATATCTACCGCGAAAAGACGGACAGCTTCGAAGAGATGGGTGCTCGCGGTATCGTATTAGGTGTCAATCCGACGACTCGTTATGATCAGGAAGAACATGACATCAATATCGGTGATATGATACTTGTCTTTACGGACGGTCTGTCAGAAATACGGCGTCTGTCAGGTGAGTTTGTTCGGACTGAAGATTTGCTTGAGCTGATTAGAACTTATAAACATCTGCATCCACAGGACATCGTGCAGGTGGTCTACGAAGAACTGATCAAGATTCAGGACCCTAAAAAACGGGATGATCTGACTATTCTTTTAATTAAAAGAGTCAATTAATGTTTAATGATTCAGATAAAGGGTATTTTTAATTGAATTTTACGTATTTAAATTAGACAAAATTATAGTGTAACTAGGAGTGTATGTAATGAACTTGAATATTGATACAATCGAACATGATACATTTTATGAAATTAAAGTAGCAGGAGAGCTTGATGTCTATACAGCCCCTGAACTGCTGGCTGTTCTTCAGCCTTTACACCAAAAAGGAACTCATGACATTCACCTGAATATTTCAGAGGTCAGCTATATGGATTCAACAGGTCTTGGTTTATTTGTAGGTACATTAAAAGAACTTAACAAACATAATCATGAACTTTATGTATTAGGGGCTAACAGTCGTATCGAAAGATTATTCGATATCACAGGTTTAAAAGAACTGATGCACGTGAATGCGGAGACGGAGGTTTAATATGACGAATTATGATTATATAGAGATGCGTTTTCCGGCTTCAGCTGAATATGTAGGACTCGTGCGTCTGACGTTATCAGGCATTCTGAACAGGGCGGGCGCTTCATATGACGATATCGAAGATTCAAAAATTGCTGTTTCTGAAGCTGTAACGAATGCGATTAAACATGCATACAAAGGCGAAGTAAAAGGTGATGTGTTAGTCGGTTATGTGATCTTCGACGAAAAAGTGGAAGTCATTGTATCAGATTCAGGTCAAAGTTTTGATTACGAAGAAACGAAATCAGAACTCGGACCTTATAAAGAAGATGAAAACATTGATTTTATTCGTGAAGGAGGACTAGGACTGTTCCTAATTGAATCATTGATGGATGAAGTGAACGTTAAGAAAGATGCCGGTGTCACAATCAGCATGACTAAGTACATAGCAGGAGAGCAGGTGCAACCTGATGGCGAGAGAGTCAACATCATTTAACGACATTTCTCCAGAGCAGATTAATGCCTGGATCAAGCTTTATCAGGAAACAAAGGACGAAATGGCACAGACCACACTCGTTGAACACTATAAAAAACTCGTGGAATCACTTGCCTATCGCTATTCTAAAGGACAAAGTCATCACGAAGACCTGGTTCAAGTAGGGATGGTCGGATTACTCGGTGCCATCAATCGTTTTGATGTTTCATTTGAAAGAAAATTTGAAGCGTTTCTTGTGCCGACTGTTATCGGTGAGATTAAACGTTATCTGCGAGATAAGACGTGGAGTGTGCATGTACCGCGCCGTATCAAGGAGATTGGACCGAAAATCAAGAAGGCGACGGATGAACTGACCAACCAGCTTGGACGTTCTCCGCAGATTAAAGAAATTGCTGATTATCTTGAAGTAACAGACGAAGAAGTTCTGGAAGCGATGGAGATGGGACAGAGCTATAATGCGCTCAGCGTCGACCATTCTATTGAAGCGGATAAGGACGGTTCTACTGTCACGCTACTTGACGTGATGGGGCAGCAGGAGGAAGGCTACGATTTAACTGAGAAACGGATGATCCTAATCAAGATTCTTCCTATCCTGTCAGACCGTGAAAGAGAGATTATACAATGTACATTCATCGAAGGCCTCAGCCAGAAAGAAACCGGCGAGAAGGTCGGCCTCAGCCAGATGCATGTATCAAGACTTCAGCGTACAGCGATCAAGAAACTGAGAGACGCTGTACAGGAGGGGAACTAGACATATGCTTAACAGCATGTGTCTTTTTTTGTGTTAAAATAAATGGACTGGAGGCGAGAAGATGGAGAAAGCAATCATCAATTTAATCATAGAAAAACTACCTTATAAGAATGGGCAGATAGAAGCGGTGCTGAACCTGCTGGAAGAGAAGAATACAGTACCTTTCATCGCCCGTTACCGAAAAGAAGTGACAGGTGGGCTAGATGAAGTAGAGATCAAAGAAATCGAGACTGAATACAGCTATATGGCTGCCCTGCAGAAACGTAAGGAAGATGTTATTAAAGCCATCGATGCACAGGGCCTGCTCACTGAAGATTTAAGAAAAGATATCCAGAAACAGACGAAGCTACAGCGTGTAGAAGATTTATATCGGCCCTTCAAGCAGAAAAAGAAAACGCGGGCGACAGAAGCGAAGCGTAAAAATTTAGGACCGCTTGCTGACAGGCTGCTGAAGTTCGAGGACTTTGATCGAATGGAAGCAAAAAATTATTTGAGTGACGAAGTGAACACAGTAGAAGAGGCGCTGAAAGGTGCAATGGACATCGTAGCAGAGGTGATTGCAGATGATCCGAAATATCGAGCCTTTATCTTGAAATCCGTCCAGGATTACGGGGAGCTCCATTCAAGCAAAAAGAAAAATGCAGAAGATGAAAAACAAGTCTTTGAAATGTACTACGATTATAGTGAACGTATCAGTAAAGTGGTTCCTCACCGTACACTTGCCATCAATCGGGGTGAGGAACTCGGTGTGCTCAAAGTCTCTATAGAACACGACCTTGAGCGCCAGGAACGTTATATTAAGAAACAGTTCGTTAAAAAGACAACTCAGAATGACGACCTCTATAATGAAATCATTACCGATAGTCTGAAGCGTCTGATTTTGCCTTCTATCGAACGAGAAATCCGAAGCGAGCTGACGACAAAAGCAGAAGCACAGGCTATTGAGATTTTCTCGGTTAACTTGAAAAACTTACTGCTGCAGCCGCCATTAAAAGGTAAAGTGATACTCGGCGTTGATCCTGCTTACCGCACAGGCTGTAAACTTGCAGTCATCAATGAATACGGTACATTTGTAGCAAAGTCTGTCATGTATCCGCACCCGCCAGTTAGTAAGAAAGCTGAAGCAGAAAAAATCTTTATAGATATGGTCACAAAGTATAACGTTGAACTGATTGCCGTCGGTAATGGTACAGCGAGCAGGGAAACAGAACAGTTTGTCGCTGAGATGATTAAAAAGCATCAATTAAAAGCAGCATTTATCATCGTTAATGAGGCAGGGGCCTCTGTCTATTCTGCAAGTGACCTTGCACGTCAGGAGTTCCCGGATTTTAAGGTAGAAGAACGAAGTGCCGTTTCAATCGGACGTCGTGTACAGGACCCGCTCAGTGAACTTGTTAAAATTGATCCGAAATCAATTGGTGTCGGCCAGTACCAGCATGATGTCAACCAGAAGTCTCTGACAGAATCTCTGTCCTTTATCGTCGAAACAGCCGTTAACCAGGTCGGTGTCAATGTCAATACGGCTTCTCTGCCACTCCTGCAGCATGTTTCAGGACTTTCGACAGCGGTTGCAAATAACATCATCAAATACCGGGAAGAGAATGGACCTATTCGTCATCATAAAGAAATTGCGAAGATTCCTCGACTTGGTGCTAAGACATTCGAGCAGAGTATTGGTTTCTTAAGAATACTGGACGGTTCAGAGCCTCTTGATCAGACTGCGATTCACCCTGAAAGTTACAAAGCAACTTACCAGCTGCTTGATGAGTTGGATAGTCACATCAGTGAACTTGGAACAGAAGCGCTCAAATCGAAGCTTCAGACCATGAATACTGCTGATATGGCGCAGATAATTGATATCGGCGAGTTGACATTACAAGATATCATCACAGCACTCATTGCGCCGGGGCGGGATCCGCGGGAAGATTATGAAGTCCCTCTCCTTAAATCTGACGTCCTGTCACTTGAAAACCTGAAAAAGGGAATGAAACTATCCGGAACGGTTCGGAATGTAGTGGATTTCGGTGCTTTTGTAGATATCGGAGTCAAACAGGATGGACTTGTCCATATCTCAAAACTGTCTGAACGTTTCGTCAAGCATCCGACAGATATCGTCAGTGTTGGTGACATAGTGGAAGTATGGGTAGAGACGGTGGATCTGGATAAGGGTAAAGTAGGGCTCGCGATGAAAGAGCCAAAATGACAGATCATGAACTGCAGAAGCTTGTGATGACAGTATCGCAGGAAGTGTTTCATGAGCCATTTAAGCATGAGGCTCTTTTTAACCGGCGTCTAAGAACAACAGGTGGGCGCTATATGCTCTTAAGTCACAATATCGAGATTAATCCCAGACAATTAGCAGTACACGGCGAAGAAGCAGTGATAGCCATTATTAAGCATGAACTGTGTCACTATCATCTGCATCTGGAAGGGAAAGGCTACAGACATCGAGACCAGGATTTCAAAACGCTTTGCCAAGAAACCGGCGCTCCTAGGTACTGTGCCCCTGTCACGAAGGAGCAATATCTTATATACCGCTGCAGTCAATGTGGTATACATTACCAGCGAAAAAGACGTATCAATATCGATAGATACAGGTGTGGCAAATGCCACGGAAAGCTAGAATTAGTCAGTAGTTAAAAAATTACTGATTAATTCTTTTTTAGTGTTGACATCAGCTTCGAAACGTTTTATGATAGTATTCGTTGCTAAAACAACAGGCCCCTTGGTCAAGCGGTTAAGACACCGCCCTTTCACGGCGGTAACACGGGTTCGAATCCCGTAGGGGTCATAATCTTTTAAAAAAGTTAAACAAAAGTGTTGACTTTAAAACTTGAAGGTTATATAATAAATATTGTCGCTAAAACAGACGACAACATAAAAGTTATCTGCTAACGAGCGGTCGTGGCGGAATGGCAGACGCGTCAGACTAAGGATCTGGTGGGTGTAATACCCGTGGAGGTTCGACTCCTCTCGACCGCACTACTTTTTAAAATTATATATGCGGGTGTAGTTTAGTGGTAAAACCTCAGCCTTCCAAGCTGATGTTGTCGGTTCGATTCCGATCACCCGCTCCATTAAATAAATGAACATTGAAAACTGAATGACAATATGTCAACGTTAATTCCAAATAAGACTGCGATTTTTAATCGCTAGTCGCATTTGCGAACTCGCGTAGCGAGTTTGTACAATGTCAAAGAGTGATTGGCTTAACCAATCAAAGAGCTTTATCAAACACTTTTATGGAGAGTTTGATCCTGGCTCAGGATGAACGCTGGCGGCGTGCCTAATACATGCAAGTCGAGCGGACAGACGAGGTGCTTGCACCTCTGAAGTCAGCGGCGGACGGGTGAGTAACACGTGGGTAACCTACCTGTAAGACTGGGATAACTTCGGGAAACCGGAGCTAATACCGGATAATATTTTCCACCTCATGGTGGAATAGTGAAAGACGGTTTCGGCTGTCACTTACAGATGGACCCGCGGCGCATTAGCTAGTTGGTGAGGTAACGGCTCACCAAGGCGACGATGCGTAGCCGACCTGAGAGGGTGATCGGCCACACTGGGACTGAGACACGGCCCAGACTCCTACGGGAGGCAGCAGTAGGGAATCTTCCGCAATGGACGAAAGTCTGACGGAGCAACGCCGCGTGAGTGAAGAAGGTTTTCGGATCGTAAAACTCTGTTGTAAGGGAAGAACAAGTACGTTAGTAACTGAACGTACCTTGACGGTACCTTACCAGAAAGCCACGGCTAACTACGTGCCAGCAGCCGCGGTAATACGTAGGTGGCAAGCGTTATCCGGAATTATTGGGCGTAAAGCGCGCGTAGGCGGTTTCTTAAGTCTGATGTGAAAGCCCCCGGCTCAACCGGGGAGGGTCATTGGAAACTGGGAGACTTGAGTGCAGAAGAGGAGAGTGGAATTCCATGTGTAGCGGTGAAATGCGCAGAGATATGGAGGAACACCAGTGGCGAAGGCGGCTCTCTGGTCTGTAACTGACGCTGAGGTGCGAAAGCGTGGGGATCAAACAGGATTAGATACCCTGGTAGTCCACGCCGTAAACGATGAGTGCTAAGTGTTGGGGGGTTTCCGCCCCTCAGTGCTGCAGCTAACGCATTAAGCACTCCGCCTGGGGAGTACGGTCGCAAGACTGAAACTCAAAGGAATTGACGGGGACCCGCACAAGCGGTGGAGCATGTGGTTTAATTCGAAGCAACGCGAAGAACCTTACCAAATCTTGACATCCTCTGACAACTCTGGAGACAGAGCGTTCCCCTTCGGGGGACAGAGTGACAGGTGGTGCATGGTTGTCGTCAGCTCGTGTCGTGAGATGTTGGGTTAAGTCCCGCAACGAGCGCAACCCTTATCTTTAGTTGCCATCATTCAGTTGGGCACTCTAGAGAGACTGCCGGTGACAAACCGGAGGAAGGTGGGGATGACGTCAAATCATCATGCCCCTTATGATTTGGGCTACACACGTGCTACAATGGATGGTACAAAGGGCAGCGAAACCGCGAGGTCAAGCAAATCCCATAAAACCATTCTCAGTTCGGATTGTAGTCTGCAACTCGACTACATGAAGCTGGAATCGCTAGTAATCGTAGATCAGCATGCTACGGTGAATACGTTCCCGGGTCTTGTACACACCGCCCGTCACACCACGAGAGTTTGTAACACCCGAAGCCGGTGGAGTAACCTTTTAGGAGCTAGCCGTCGAAGGTGGGACAGATGATTGGGGTGAAGTCGTAACAAGGTAGCCGTATCGGAAGGTGCGGCTGGATCACCTCCTTTCTAAGGATAATACGGAAAAGGAATCTTAATTCCTTCGGAATAACGTCTGACATATTGTATTCAGTTTTGAATGTTCATTCATTCAAATGGGCCTATAGCTCAGCTGGTTAGAGCGCACGCCTGATAAGCGTGAGGTCGATGGTTCGAGTCCATTTAGGCCCACCATTGATAGTTTAATATACCTTTTTGGGGGCTTAGCTCAGCTGGGAGAGCGCCTGCTTTGCACGCAGGAGGTCAGCGGTTCGATCCCGCTAGTCTCCACCATTTAAAATTGTACTTTGAAAACTAGATAAAGTAAGAAGAAAAAAGATTTTACCAAGCAAAACCGAGTGAGTTCATTTATTGAATTCTCAAAAAATCGCGCGTCTGTATTCATACAGACATCACATTATTAATAACAGATTAAGTTATTAAGGGCGCACGGTGGATGCCTTGGCACTAGAAGCCGAAGAAGGACGTTACTAACGACGATATGCTCTGGGGAGCTGTAAGTAAGCACTGATCCAGAGATTTCCGAATGGGGAAACCCAGCATGAGTTATGTCATGTTATCCATATGTGAATACATAGCATATGAGAAGGCACACCCGGAGAACTGAAACATCTAAGTACCCGGAGGAAGAGAAAGAAAACTCGATTCCCTGAGTAGCGGCGAGCGAAACGGGAAGAGCCCAAACCAGGATGCTTGCATCCTGGGGTTGTAGGACACTCAGCACGGAGTTACAAAGGAACGATTTAGACGAATGACTTTGGAAAAGTCAACCATAGAAGGTAAAGGTCCTGTAGTCGAAAAGTCGTCCCCTCCTGAGTGGATCCTGAGTACGGCGGAACACGTGGAATTCCGTCGGAATCCGGGAGGACCATCTCCCAAGGCTAAATACTCTCTAGTGACCGATAGTGAACCAGTACCGTGAGGGAAAGGTGAAAAGCACCCCGGAAGGGGAGTGAAATAGAACCTGAAACCGTGTGCTTACAAGTAGTCAGAGCCCGTTAATGGGTGATGGCGTGCCTTTTGTAGAATGATCCGGCGAGTTACGTTTTGATGCAAGGTTAAGCAGTGGATGCGGAGCCGCAGCGAAAGCGAGTCTGAACAGGGCGAATGAGTATCAGGACGTAGACCCGAAACCAGGTGATCTACCCATGTCCAGGTTGAAGTTCAGGTAACACTGAATGGAGGACCGAACCGACTTACGTTGAAAAGTGAGCGGATGAGGTGTGGGTAGCGGAGAAATTCCAATCGAACCTGGAGATAGCTGGTTCTCTCCGAAATAGCTTTAGGGCTAGCCTCGCATGATGATTACTGGAGGTAGAGCACTGTTTGGACTAGGGGCCCCCCTCGGGTTACCGAATTCAGACAAACTCCGAATGCCAGATAATTTAATGCGGGAGTCAGACTGCGGGTGATAAGGTCCGTAGTCGAGAGGGAAACAGCCCAGACCACCAGCTAAGGTCCCAAAATATATGTTAAGTGGAAAAGGATGTGGCGTTGCCCAGACAACTAGGATGTTGGCTTAGAAGCAGCCATCATTTAAAGAGTGCGTAATAGCTCACTAGTCGAGTGACGCTGCGCCGAAAATGTACCGGGGCTAAACATATTACCGAAGCTGTGGATTGTCCGTAGGACAATGGTAGGAGAGCGTTCCAAGGGCGTCGAAGCATGACCGTAAGGACATGTGGAGCGCTTGGAAGTGAGAATGCCGGAGTGAGTAGCGAAAGACGGGTGAGAATCCCGTCCACCGATTGACTAAGGTTTCCAGAGGAAGGCTCGTCCGCTCTGGGTTAGTCGGGACCTAAGCCGAGGCCGACAGGCGTAGGCGATGGATAACAGGTAGATATTCCTGTACCACCTGAGATTGTTTGAACGATGGGGGGACGCAGAAGGATAGGCGATCGTACTGTTGGTTATGTACGTCCAAGCATTGAGACTGAGTGTCAGGCAAATCCGGCACTCGTAAGGTCAGGATGTGATGGGGAGCGAAATTAAGTAGCGAAGTCGTTGATTTCACACTGCCAAGAAAAGCCTCTAGTTAGATATCAGGTGCCCGTACCGCAAACCGACACAGGTAGTCAAGATGAGAATTCTAAGGTGAGCGAGCGAACTCTCGTTAAGGAACTCGGCAAAATGACCCCGTAACTTCGGGAGAAGGGGTGCTTTTTAGGGTGCAAGCCCTGAAGAGCCGCAGTGAATAGGCCCAAGCGACTGTTTATCAAAAACACAGGTCTCTGCAAAACCGTAAGGTGACGTATAGGGGCTGACGCCTGCCCGGTGCTGGAAGGTTAAAAGGAGTGGTTAGCATCTCGCGAAGCTACGAATTGAAGCCCCAGTAAACGGCGGCCGTAACTATAACGGTCCTAAGGTAGCGAAATTCCTTGTCGGGTAAGTTCCGACCCGCACGAAAGGCGTAACGATTTGGGCACTGTCTCAACGAGAGACTCGGTGAAATCATAGTACCTGTGAAGATGCAGGTTACCCGCGACAGGACGGAAAGACCCCGTGGAGCTTTACTGCAGCCTGATATTGAAATTCGGCACAGCTTGTACAGGATAGGTAGGAGCCTTTGAAGCGTGAGCGTCAGCTTACGTGGAGGCGCTGGTGGGATACTACCCTGGCTGTGTTGACTTTCTAACCCGCGCCACTTATCGTGGCGGGAGACAGTGTCAGGCGGGCAGTTTGACTGGGGCGGTCGCCTCCTAAAGAGTAACGGAGGCGCTCAAAGGTTCCCTCAGAATGGTTGGAAATCATTCGCAGAGTGTAAAGGCACAAGGGAGCTTGACTGCGAGACCTACAAGTCGAGCAGGGTCGAAAGACGGACTTAGTGATCCGGTGGTTCCGCATGGAAGGGCCATCGCTCAACGGATAAAAGCTACCCCGGGGATAACAGGCTTATCTCCCCCAAGAGTTCACATCGACGGGGAGGTTTGGCACCTCGATGTCGGCTCATCGCATCCTGGGGCTGTAGTCGGTCCCAAGGGTTGGGCTGTTCGCCCATTAAAGCGGTACGCGAGCTGGGTTCAGAACGTCGTGAGACAGTTCGGTCCCTATCCGTCGTGGGCGTAGGAAATTTGAGAGGAGCTGTCCTTAGTACGAGAGGACCGGGATGGACATACCTCTGGTGTACCAGTTGTCGCGCCAGCGGCATAGCTGGGTAGCTATGTATGGACGGGATAAGTGCTGAAAGCATCTAAGCATGAAGCCCCCCTCAAGATGAGATTTCCCAACTTCGGTTATAAGATCCCTCAAAGATGATGAGGTCAATAGGTTCGAGGTGGAAGCACAGTAATGTGTGGAGCTGACGAATACTAATCGATCGAAGACTTAATCAAATATCAGATTTTTTAAGCTCGGTGAGCTTGTGAATCAATTTCTTCTTACTTATCTAGTTTTGAGAGTATAATATTCTCACCCTGTCTGGTGATGATGGCAGAGAGGTCACACCTGTTCCCATACCGAACACAGAAGTTAAGCTCTCTAGCGCCGATGGTAGTTGGACTTACGTTCCGCAAGAGTAGGACGTTGCCGGGCAAATAGAAAGAGACCTGTCAGGTCTCTTTTTTTTATATTCTTTTTTAGTATAATAGATAGGAATGAATAGAAGCGAAGGTGATGGAATGCATATCATAATAGATTCATTAGAAGACATGAAGAAACTTGCATCAAGTCTCGCTGTTCAAGCACAGGCGAACGATGTGTACTTGTTAAAAGGAGATTTAGGTGCGGGAAAAACGACGTTCAGTCAATTCTTTGGACAAGCACTCGGTGTGACGCGAACCATTAATTCTCCAACCTTTAATATTATTAAATCTTATCAAGGACACCTGCCTTTTCATCATATGGACTGCTACCGACTTGAAGATGCAGAAGAAGACCTGGGATTTGATGATTATTTTTATGGTGAAGGTGTGACGCTCATTGAATGGCCACAGATGATAGAAGAATTTTTACCTGATAGCTATATGACGATTGAGATCAACAGAGTGTCTGAGACAACCAGAGAAGTGATTCTCACTGCAACTGGCAAACGTTATGAAACTGTACTGGAGGTCTTATCGTGAAATTACTTAATATTGATACGGCGAATCAGCCTTTATCTGTCAGTGTAACCGATGGCATAGAAGTTCTGGCTGAATTCAATAGTGCGAAAAAAATCAATCATTCGATTACTTTAATGCCGATGATTGAGATGGTCATGAAACATGCTGATTTAGAAATGAAAGAACTTGAAGGGATCATCGTCAGTGCAGGACCGGGTTCCTATACTGGACTTCGGATAGGGGTAACCACTGCAAAGACACTCGCCTATACACTCAATATCCCGCTGTACAGCGTATCTTCTCTTAAAGCACTAGCCGCGACTGTCAGAATGCATGAATTCCTTCTGGTGCCCGTCATTGATGCAAGAAGAGATGCTGTCTACAGCGGCATTTACCGATTTAAAGGGACGGCAGTAGAACAGATGATAGAAGACCGCTATATGACTATAGATGATCTTAATCATTATTTGAAGGCTCAGCACATGCCTTATCTCTTTATAGGAATGGATGCAGTCAAGTTGAAAGATAAGCTTAAAGGACCGGTCTTTTATTGTATTCCGCGTAGTGCTGAGATGCGACGTATAGCTGATTTTGAGCATCCGGAAGATGTTCATGGCTTTGAGCCGACTTATTTAAGAATGACGGAGGCGGAACGCAATTGGCTGAACAAGCAGGATTAACAATCAGAAAGATGACGGTTGAAGACGTTCCCGCTGTGCATGAAATAGAGAAACGCAGTTTTCCGTCTGGTACTTGGTCGATTGATGCATTTTATCACGAAGTGGAGAAAAACGAGTTTGGGCACTATTTTGTCGTGGAAGCAGAAGAAGAGGTCATCGGTTATCTGGGGATGTGGATCGTTATCGATCAGGCACAGATAACGACTGTTGCGATACGTGAAGATAAGCGTGGCATGGGCTTATCCAAAATCTTATTAGAATACATCATGAACTATGCCCGTCTCACTTGTGAGATGATGAGTCTCGAAGTCAGAGAAGAAAATGCAGTTGCCAGAGCACTATATGAGAAAATGGGGTTTTCTTATGGAGGCCTTCGTCGTGACTATTATGGTGCCGGGCAGGATGCAAAAGTGATGTGGGTGAGGTTAAGAGATGAATGATATTACAATATTAGCAGTAGAGACAAGCTGTGATGAAACAGCTGTCAGTGTTGTGAGAAATGGCCGTGAAGTGTTAAGCAATAGCGTCAACAGTCAGATTGAATCACATAAACGTTTTGGCGGCGTCGTACCTGAAGTCGCGAGCCGGCATCATGTCGAAAATATCACGACAGTGATTGCGGATGCGCTAAAGACGGCTGATATAACGATGGCTGATATCGATGCTGTCGCAGTGACGGAAGGCCCGGGACTCATTGGTGCGCTTCTCGTTGGAATCAATGCGGCTAAAGCACTGGCACTGAGCCATCAGAAACCGCTGATTCCAGTTCATCATATTGCAGGGCATATTTATGCGAATCATATAGAAGAACCGCTCAAGTTCCCCCTGCTGGCACTCATTGTTTCTGGCGGGCATACAGAGCTTGTCATCATGCGTGACCATCTGAACTTTGAAGTGATTGGTGAGACGAGAGATGATGCAGTAGGTGAAGCCTATGATAAAGTAGCACGTACCATCAATCTACCTTATCCAGGTGGACCGCACGTCGACCGACTTGCAGCTGAGGGACAGGATTCACTGAACTTTCCGCGTCCAGTACTTGAAGGCTATGATTTCAGTTTCAGTGGTCTGAAGAGTGCTGTCATCAACACGCTGCACAATAAAGCACAAAAAGGCGAGACAGTACCATCCGAAGATGTTGCTGCAAGCTTTCAGGCCAGTGTCATTGACGTCTTAACACAGAAGACGTTTGAAGCGTTGGAAGAATATCATATAGATGAACTGATTGTCTGCGGCGGGGTCGCAGCGAACAAGGGATTACGAGCAAGACTTGATGCGATGGCAAAAGAGCGTGATATCAATCTGCGTATCCCTCCGCTCAATCTCTGTACAGATAATGCTGCGATGATCGGTGCCGCAGCTTACTATTATTACATAAAAAATGTCAGAGCAGACCTCAATTTAAATGGAAAAAGTACGCTTGATTTATAAAAATCAGGCGTTTTTTTATGGATACGAACATACGTACTTGTACACAAGTTGTTAACTGATTGTGGATAACTTTTTGTCTAGTGACCATTTTACACAAAAATAAACAACAGAAATTGTCTGAATTCTGTGGATAAGTCTAATAACTTTGTGGATTACTGTTATAAAGCTGTTTTTACTGTGCATAACTCTGTGAATAGAAAAAAGAAGCAGAGTTATTCTGCTTCTTCTAGTTCAGCCCATTCTTCCATTGCTGTTTCCAGTTTATTCTGAAGATCAACCATTTCCTGATGCAGCTCGTAACTGCGTTGTGAATCATTGAATACATCGGGCTGCGTCAGTTCGAGTTCAATGGCCTGAATACGTGCTTCGTACTCTTCAATATTTTCTTCCAGCTGCTGAAGTGCGCGTTCTATTTTTCGGCGTTCTTTCCTTTGCGCTTTATTTTCTGCATAGTCCGTCTGTTTTGGTGTCACTGTTTCTTCTTCGACTGCCTGGTACGCTTCGTGCGCCAGACGTTCCTCTTCTTTTTCGATGAAATAAGTATAATCCCCGAGGAAAAGACTCGCACCTGAATGTGTAATATTCAGTACTTTTGTCGCAATCTGATTGATGAAGAAACGGTCATGCGACACAAAAAGAATAGTGCCGGGATAAGTCATAAGGGCCTGTTCCAAGATTTCTTTTACATCGATATCCAGATGGTTGGTCGGCTCATCAAGAATCAGGACATTATTATTCTCAAGACTCAGTTTTGCGAGCTGCAGTCTGGCTTTCTCGCCGCCTGACAGATCATTGATGACTTTTTTGACATCATCTTGCACAAACAGGAAGCGGCCAAGCACTGCTCTGACATCTTTCTCCTGCACCTCAGGATAATACTGCCACAGTTCTTCTAAAACTGTATTCGTTGACTTAAATTCTGCCTGCTTCTGGTCGTAGTAACCAATCGAAACATTGGCACCGTATTTAATGTCACCGCTCAGTTTTTCTAATTTTTTAGCAATCGTCTTAATCAAGGTTGTTTTGCCAATACCATTGGGACCGATAACTGCGATGGCATCCTGTTTTTTGACGTCAAAAGTGATGGGAGCAGTGATAGGGCTATCGTAACCTACCTCCAGCGCTTTTACGTCCAGGACATCATTGCCTGATTCACGGTCAATATGAAACTGCAGGTTGACAGAATGGTCATCAAGCTTAGGGGCTTCAATCCGGGTCATCTTCTCCAGTATTTTACGGCGGCTTTTAGCCATGCCACTTGTAGAGGCACGAGTGATATTTTTCTGGACGAAAGTCTCCAGACGTTCAATCTCTGCCTGCTGACGTTCGTATTCAGCAGACATTTTCTCGTAGAAGGCATCTCTCAGATTCAGGAACTTGGAGTAGTTACCGACATAACGCATAACACGTCCGAGTGCGACATCGTATACCGTGTTAACGACTTTGTCCAGGAAGTAACGGTCATGGGAGATGACGACGATAGCGCCCTGATAGGTCGTCAAATAGTTTTCAAGCCATGCAGTAGTTTCCATGTCTAGATGGTTGGTCGGCTCATCCAGCATCAGCAGGTCCGGATCTCTGATCAGCATCTCCGCGAGGGCGAGTCTTGTCTTCTGGCCGCCTGAGAAGTAGTCAATTTTCTGATCGAAATCAGCAGAGCTGAAATTCAGTCCTGTCAGAATGGTCTTAATCTTATGTTCATACTGATACCCGCCTGCACTTTCGAACTGCAGCTGCAGTTTCTCGAATTCCGACAGCTTGTCAGCATATTCTTCTGTACCTGCTTTATCACTTTCTTCAGCAAGATAAGTCGTGATACCTGTCAGTTTCCTTTCCATGTCCTGTAGATGACTGAATGGCTTCAACATCGCCTCGTACACTGTACCTTCAGCATCAAGCGTCATCTGCTGAGTCAGATAACCGATATTGATATTTTTAGCCCGCATCAAGTGTCCGCTATCGTAACACTCAGCGCCTGCCAGGATTTTCATCAGCGTTGTTTTACCGGCACCATTACGTCCGACAATAGCGATGCGGTCGTTTGTCTTTATTTCTATTTTAACATCGGTGAAGATATCTTCTCCGCCGAATGATTTATTGAGTTGACTTGCCTGTAATAAAATCATATTTTCACCTCATTTATATTTTACATGATTGATGAGTGACATGAAATAAAAGGGCTGAATTTCACATAGTCAGTCAAGGGCAGGCATGTTATAATTTAGGTACTGTGAAAAAAGTCACAATTAAAATAAGAAGGTGAACAGTGTGCCAAAAGCTGAAGTTAAGATTCCTAAAGCGACACTCAAGCGCCTGCCCCTTTATTACCGGTTCGTCAATACGCTTCATAGCGCAAAAGTTGATCGTGTTTCTTCAAAGGAACTGAGCGAAGGATTAAAAATCGATTCAGCGACAATCAGAAGAGATTTCTCTTATTTCGGAGAGCTTGGTAAAAAAGGATATGGCTATAACGTAGAATATTTACTGAATTTCTTCAAAACAACCTTGCAGCAGGATACGATGACGAAAGTAGCGATTATTGGTATCGGTCATCTGGGTCATGCCCTCGTCAACTATAATTTCTCGATCAGTGACCGTATGCAGATAGAAGCGGCGTTTGATATCGCACCCAATGTTGTCGGTGAAAAAATCGGTAAAATATATATCCAGCACATGGACGATTTTGAAGAAGTCGTCGAGAAAATGGGGATAGAAGTAGTCATTCTCACTGTGCCGGGAAAAATTGGCCAGGATATAGCAAATAGAGTGACAAAAGCCGGAATAAAAGGTATATTAAACTTTACACCGGAACGCTTAAATGTTCCATCAGATGTCCAGGTACACCATATTGATTTAGGTGTAGAACTCCAGTCTCTTATATTCTTTATGAAAAATCATTAGGAGGTACACTATGCTGTATGCTAATACATTAGGTGTTGCATCACCTGCTATTTTAATATTTCTAGGTGTGGTTGCACTCATTATCTTCGGACCGAAGAAACTGCCTGAATTTGGCCGTGCAATGGGTTCTTCACTCAAGGAATTCAAAGATGCGACAGATGGTATCATGAAAGACCATGATAAAGACGACGTACGTAAATAATGATTGAAAAAAGCGACAGTCACTGTCGCTTTTGTTATGAGGAGGGAAGACCTTCAGATGAATAAAGATGAATTAACGATAGTTGAGCATTTAGACGAACTTAGAAAACGTCTGATGATCGTTGCTTATTTTCTGATGGGCGGCATCATCGTTGGCTTTTATTTCGGTAAGCCGGTCACACGATTTTTAACAAAAGATGATGTTCCTGCTGAAATCACGCTGCATTATTTTAAGGTAACGGATCCTCTGTCAATTTATATCAGTGTCATCATGCTGATAGCTGTTCTATTGATATCGCCAGTTATTCTCTATCAGTTGTGGGCGTTTATCTCGCCTGGCCTGCATCCGCAGGAACGACGCGCGACGCTCAGTTATATTCCAGTCAGTTTTGTCTTATTTGTAGCAGGCCTTACATTCAGCTACTTTATTATATTTCCTTATATGATTCACTTTACGATTGGACTTGCAAACGAAATGGGCGTCAAGCAGATTATTGGGGTCAGAGAGTATTTTAACGAACTCCTGAAGTTTACGATTCCATTCGGATTTGTATTTCAGCTGCCTATCCTGCTGCTCTTCCTGACGCGACTTGGTATCGTCACACCTGCTTTTCTGAAGAAGAACCGTAAATATGCTTACTTCTTCCTGATGGTCATTGCCGCAATTATAGCGCCGCCTGATGTGATGACTTACGTCATCTTTGTACTGCCTATGGTCGTCTTATATGAAATCAGTATTCAGATCAGTCACGTCGGCTATCGTATGTATTTAAAAGGTGAACAGAAATTACTAGAAGAAGAACTGAAAGAAGATTAAACCATCTGATTATGAGATGGTTTTTTTTGTCTGTCGATGTTATATTTTAAAGTAATTGAACTATCGATAAGGGAGTGCGTAAAGTGGAATGGATGCGAGAAAAACGCTATATAACAGAAAATGAAAACGTGCGCCAGGAGACCGCAGATTCAAGATGGCGGCAGCATTTTCATATTCAGCCTTCAGCTGGAATGCTGAATAGACCAGCAGGCTTCGTCTATCTGGACGGACTCTATCATCTTTTCTATGAATGGCTTCCAATGTCCGGACTTAAATATAGATATCATCTTACTTCTCCTGATCTTATTCACTTTGTGACACATGGACCGGTCATCATACTTGATGATTCAGATGATGATGACTTTAATGTGAATCAGAGATGGGATGATGGCTTTGATTTTTATGCGCCGCAGATAACGTACGGCGCTGAAGGTGCACCCATACTGATCGGCTGTATCAGACAGTCGAATGTAGAGTATACTGCCCATTGCTTCACTATTCCTCGGCTGCTCTCTTTTGAAGAAGAGAAAGTGATACAACGTCCTCATCCTTTAGTCAAGAAATGGCGCGGTAAGTCTGAAACTGCGGAAGGCTATGCGATGAAGCATGATATCCGTCTACATCCTTACGAAGGCGACTGCTACGAAATGGTTATAGATATTTTAGAGAACGAATCAACTGAATTCTATATTGAACTGCGTGTATCTAAGCGAGAAGCAACTAGGTTGATCTATAATCATGCGAGCCGTCAATTCACGCTGGATCGTTTTGATAGTGGGATTCTTAGCACTTATGGCAACGATTTCACACGTTCAGTCACTTTAGATAATCATTTAAAGAGAATTCATGCCTTTGTCGATCAATCGAGTATTGAGATTTTTCTGAATGACGGTGAGAAGGTCATGACATCTCGTATATTTCCTTCTGATAGTGCGACTGGCATCAGAACGTCCACTGAATCTGGGCAAGTCTATCTTAAATTTACGAAATATGATATAGAAAAACAGGAGAGCTGACTATCTTAAAAGAGAAGAGTGATGAGTATGCCGATTGTTCTGAATCAGCTTCAATCTATAGAGCATCTCTTGTCGCCTGTCGAGAAGAGAATTGCTGCACTTATTAAGGAAAGCCCGCTGGATTTTGCAACATTACCCGGGAAAACGCTCGCTGTACAGGCGGAGGTCAGTGGATCTGCATTAGTGCGTTTCAGCCAGAGAATCGGCTTCAGTGGTCTGCGTGAGATGAAGCTGGTACTGATGAGAGATCTGCACATGCTGGAGCACGAAATCCAGCTCAGGCAAAAGACAGACTCAACTTCAGCGCTGATACATCAGACATTTAATGGCATGCAGGAAGCTCTGAAGCGGACAGAACGCTTGCTTGATTTTAAGCAAATCGATGGTGCAGCTGAAGTAATTGAACTGGAAAAGCGGGTGTTAATATACTGTCAGACTGACCAGATATCTGTTGCACTCGACTTTAAGCTCAGACTGGCTGAGATAGGTATTTCTTGTGACATCGTTCAGACATATGAGCGCTACCTCAAACTAGCCAGTTATTTTAAAGTGGTGATGATGATGGATGAATATAAGCCGGAACAACCTTTATCTTCTCATCAAACTCTTATTATGCTTGGACATCAAGTATCGCCTCGGGCTCAAGTTAATCTGCTGTCTTCCTATGAACAAGATATGACGAGTCGACTGGTTCAACATGCGGTTATTGATGTGCTGTATATGAAAATCCGTCATCTGCAGTCCATCACTTGATAGTTAGACGATACTCGAGATGAAAGAAAAAACGCATCAATAATTTTAAAACAAAAAACCAGCAATCACATCTGAATTTTCATCAGATATGATTGCTGGTTTTAATTTATAAATGCGAGCTCTTCATTATTTCTTGATGATGAGATGGTCTTCAACGGGTTTAAATTCTTTAGCGTCTGCTTGTGTACCGATTGTACCGAATGGCATCTGTGCAACGAGTTTCCAGTCACGTGGAATATCAAATGCAGTATAAACGGCTTCGTCGATGACCCCGTTATAATGCTGCAGAGATGCACCGATATTTTCAGTAGCGAATGCAGTCCATACTGCATACTGATGCATCGCGTTTGTATGATGGCTCCAGATAGGGAAGTTATCTGCATAAGCGGCAAAGTTGTCCTGCAGCCCTTTTACAACTATTTCATCCTCGAAGAACAGAACAGTGCCGTAACCCGCTTTGAAGCTATTTAATTTAGCTTCTGTTGCTGAGAAATCGCGCTCGGTTCCCATTTTCTCTTTTAAGGCGTCAGCCGTTAGATCCCAAAGCTTTTGATGCTGGTCATTTAAAAGTAAGACAAGGCGTGTAGACTGTGAATTGAATGCAGAAGGAACGTGCTTAATAATATCAGATAAAATACTTTCGATTTTAGCGTCCGAGAGTGGAATTTCACCTTTAATATCATAGATTGAGCGACGTTTTTCCATTGCCTGACCAAAGTTTTCATAACCGATTTTTTTAAATAACATCATAATAACCTCCAGATTTTTAATGTTGTTGGTACATCACCCGAATAGCGATGCCATTCGGGTCACGCAGGATTTCTGAATGACCATCTTTTTCTGTGTGCAGCCCTTTAGCTTCTAACTGCTGTTTGAAATATTCAAAGTCTTCCGGATTAGGAATGTTGATTTCAAACTTTCTCAGGCCAGGTGCATCCAGTTCAGGTGAAACTTGTGCATGCTGCCAAGTGTTCAGTCCTAAATGGTGATGATAGCCTGCTGCACTCATAAAAGCAGCCTGCGGGCCGTATAACTGCATGATGTCCATACCGAAGACATCTTCATAGAAAGCGATTGATGAGGGTATATCTTTTACTGATAAATGAACGTGCCCCATGATAGTATCAGGATGCAGGCCAGTAAACGGTTTACCGTCATTTGCCTCCAGTACACCCTGATAATCCATTTCTGTCGTCCCCATGACGACATGACCGTTGTCCTGGAATCTCCATTCAGCAGATGGCAGGTCACGATAGATTTCAATGCCATTACCTTCAGGATCCTGAAGGTATATCGCTTCTGAAACGTCATGGTCACTGGCGCCTGCTAGCGGATACTGAGTCTTGATTAAATGATTGAAGACATTCCCGAGTTCTGTACGAGAAGGTACAAGTAAAGCCATATGGAACAGACCGGCTTGTCCCGTAGCACGTGGTGTGCGTGTCTCATATAGATAGACAAGTGGACGTCCTGAAAGACCTAAAACGGTATATGTCTTATTCTGTTCAAGTATAGCCATTCCGAGTATTTCATGATAGAAGCGGATACTGTTGTCCAGAAAATTGACGTTCAGATGAACAGCACCCATATGTGTATCATGGGTAAAAAATTTTGTTTCCATTGCCTACCTCCATATAATTAATATATCTAATATAATTATTATACTAATCATTTATTTGAAATGCAAATATTACTTTTCATTGCAGTAAGATATTATTTATTAAGACTTGATAACATTCTACAACACTAATAGTTATTATACACTTCTTCCTATATAATGGGTGTTAACAGAAATATGGAGGAACAATCATGCGTAAACTATTTTTAACCTCGACTTTAGTGCTGACGCTGACTTATGCAGGGACAAGTGATGTAGATGCAGCTGAACCTATCGGAAAAAATAGCGCCGATGAAACGATAGAGATCATTTCAGCAGAGATGCCGGATCAGCCAGTGACGACAGAGACGCCTAAGACTGAAGCACCTAAGACTGAAGCACCTTCAACGGAATCAATGACGACTGAACTGCCAAGTACGGAAGTGCCCAGAACAGAGATTCCTGTAACAGAAATCCCAAGAACCGAAGCACCTACTATGCAGGCACCTGTTACGCAAGTGCCTATAACAGAGGCGCCTTCATCTGAAAGCATCACTACAGAACAACCGCCTGTTCATTCCTATGAACCTGCACCATCTGTTGAGCAGCCTGAGCTGACGCCCGCTCAACCTGCACCGTCTATCTCACAGAACCAGCCTGCAACACCGCCAGCTGTTCAGGAGCCGGTCACTCCGGGGGGAGTTGAATCTGAAGCACCGCAGCCTGCAACACAGCCTGAGCTGGATGAACAGCCCTCTAAACCGATAAAAGTCGGACGTTTTCATCCTGAATCATCTGAAAAGTTTTATAAGTCATTAGATAAGCAGATCAATGATATCGTAACAAAAAAGCTTAAACTGAAAGAAGATAAAAAGAAACTGCATATCCTGCCTGAAACAGGAGAAGAAAAATCTTACTTAGCTGTGATTTTACTGATGTTAAGCGGATTGTCACTTTTAGCATTGTCACGTTTTAAAGCATAGTTAAAAGCCCTTATGTTATATAGACATAAGGGCTTTTAACTTAGAATTTTGAAGCATCAATCTGATCGATATAGTTCTCAAGGTAGATCATAATATCTTTCAGTGTCCCTGTACCAAATGGTGACGCAAGATGGGCTTCTTTAACCAGCGTATTAAACGGTAGTGAACCACCCAGCTGGCATAAGTGCAGATAATCCTGCCAGGCAGAAGCAAAGTCCTCACGACTGCGTTTAAAGAACTGGAACGCACACACTTGTGCAAGCGTGTAGTCGATATAATAGAACGGAGAACTGAAAATATGATTTTGACGATGCCAGAGTGAACCTTCAGCAAGCGGCATGATACCGTCATAATCACGATGCGGCAGATATTTTTCCTCGATGGTTTTCCAGAGTGATCTTCTTTCGGCTGGTGTCATCTCAGGATTTTCATAGACACCATGCTGGAATTCATCCACAGCGACGCCGTATGGTAAGAACTGAATGGCATCCGTTAAATGTTTATATTTAAATTTATCCGCATTCTGGAAGAATAGGTCCATCCAAGGGTAAGTGAAGAACTCCATGCTCATCGAATGAATTTCACAGGCTTCATGTGTCGGCCATAAGTAGTCCGGCACTGTTAAATCTCGTGAAGAATAAACCTGAAACGCATGTCCTGCTTCATGAGTCAGTACCGTGATATCATGGTCTGTCGTATTGAAGTTTGCAAAGATGAACGGTGCACGGTAGCGGTCGATATAAGTACAGTAACCGCCTGCTTCCTTGCCTTTTTTAGCAAGAACATCGAACAGTTCGTGTTCCATCATATATTGATAGAATTCATCTGTTTCAGGGCTCAGTTCACTGTACATTTTGCGGCCATTTTCCAGAATGACTTCAGCATCATCTTTAGGATTTTCGTTACCATTTAAGAACATGACAGATTCATCATAGAAGTTCAGTTTGTCAACGCCAATCCGTTCCGCCTGCTGCTGATAGAGTTTTGTCGCAACAGGCACGACAAACTCTTCTACTGAACGACGGTAATCACGTACCATCTCCTGATTGTAGTCGATACGCTGCATACGCATATAGCCGAGCTCTATAAAATTATCAAAACCTAGTTTCACTGCAATGTCGTGGCGTACTTTTACCAGCTGATCATAAAGCTCATCAAAATCAGCTAAATGTTTGCCCATAAATGACTGGACGGCTTTTGTTGCTTCGATACGGGTTTCACGGTCTGGTGACTGTGTGTAAGGCGACATCTGCGTGAGTGTCAGTTCCTGACCGTCGAACTCAATCAGTGCACTGGCAATCAGTTTTGAATAGTCACTGCTCAGTTTATTTTCCTGATTGATCAGTTCTTCGACTTCTTCTGAGTAAGAATTGACGACGTTTGCAGCCAGATCAAAGAGCTGCTGACCATAGTGAGCCTCTAACTCTTCTCGGAACTGACTATTTAGAAGTGCTTCAAAGTAAGCAGCTTCCAGTGCGACGATCTTAGCACCATTCGCATCAAAATAATCTCTTTCATCAGAATAAAAAGCATCATTGGTATCGATAGATGCACGGATATAGGCTATATTTGAATAAGTGTCAATCTCACGTCTGATGTGATTAAGCTCATCAATCAGCTGGATCTGGTCTTCAGCACTTGCTGCATGTTTAAACTGATTTAACAGCTGATCGGCTTTCTCTCTTGCTGCATTTAAATCAGGGCGCTGATATTCAAAGTCTTTAAATGTAGTTGTCATATGTATCCTCCTTAGGTATGCTTAATTTAATATTACAATATTCTGTCAAATTAAGATACATGAAGCGTTTTGAAAGAGGGAACAGACATTGTAATGAAGAGGAGGAGAAACAGATGACTAAAATCGATGAAACATTAGAACTGAAAGTAGCAGAACTCGTCAGACAGACTCATGAAGCCAAAATACCAGTCATGGTTATATTTGAAGGGGTGGCAGCAGCAGGTAAATCAAGACTGTCCAATGAACTGTTACTAGCGCTTGATGCGAAGTATACGCATTTTTACGCTACAAAGACACCTTCAGAAAAAGACTTAAGAATGCCGTTCTTATTTCCTTACTGGAAGAACTTACCGAAGCACGGTGATTTAACGTTATACTTCCGTAGCTGGTATGCGAATCTGATTGATTACAAGCACCATAACCTGAAACCGGAAATCTTTAAGGACCATCATGTTCTGTTAAGTGAAATCAAAGGGTTCGAGAAGATGCTTCTTGATGATGGCTACCGCATCATTAAATTCAATGTGGTCGTAGATGAGAAGAAACGTCAGGAACATATTCAGCAGACAAAAGAGAACCCGCTGACACGCTGGAAAGCACAGGAGTTTGAGAAAGCAATTCCGGCAGATATTTATCTTGATGATATGGATGTGCTGATGAAAGAAACAAAGGATATTGCACCATGGCATACCATCAACTATACAGAGCGTGGCCAGGCTGTTAATGATATGTATGAGACCATCATCAAGGAACTGGAACAAGCGCTGAAAGATAAAAAGAAAAAAGAAGACAAAAAAGAAGTAGATGGCAAATTCACAGATCATTTTGAAACAGACTTATTCGAAGATACAGAAGATGAAATGTCGAAAGATGATTACAAAGAGCTGCTGCCGGAGCTGCAGCAACGAATGCGTGAACTGCAGTATGCACTCTATGAACGTAAAATTCCGATGATTTTAGTCTATGAAGGGATGGATGCAGCGGGTAAAGGCGGTAATATCAAGCGTGTTCGTGAGAGCCTGGATCCGACAGGTTATGAAGTCAACGCTATTTCTGCCCCTACAGAAACAGAGCTGAGCTATCACTACTTATGGCGTTTCGCTACACAGATTCCGAGAACCGGTCATATCGAAATCTTTGACCGCAGCTGGTACGGTCGCGTACTCGTCGAGCGTGTAGAAGGATTCGCCTCTACGGAAGAATGGCAACGTGCATACGAAGAAATCAATAATTTCGAGAAGAGCCTGACGCTTGAAGGGGCTATCGTCATCAAGTTCTTCCTCGTTCTTGACAAAGAAGAGCAGCTGACGCGTTTTGAAGAACGTCAGAATACACCGGAGAAACAATGGAAGATTACAGATGAAGACTGGCGTAACCGCGAAAAATGGGACATCTATCTCGAAGCAAGTGAAGACATGATCAAAAAGACATCTAAAGAGAATGCGCCGTGGGTTATTGTACCCGCTAACAACAAGAAAGCTGCACGCATCAAGGCACTGCGCACCATTATTGAGCGCTGTGAGGAACGTTTATGGGGCGTCAAGCGTTACTAACAGTCGCCCATCAGTTTCAGCTGACACTGGAAGACTTTAAACCACTTGACCAGCAAACTCACCAGTTATACCGTGCAGGTCATCTGGTGATTAAGCTGATTGATAAGACAGAAGCAGATATCTATCGAAAGCTGGGCGACTCGATTGAACTACCCGTCGTCTATCTGGATAATGATGTCATGGTCATGAAAGATTTAGGTGAATCTCTGGCGGGCCGGCACCTGACAGAAGAACAGACGAAGCGGATCATACAAAAACTCATCTGTATACAGCGTGCGCCGGTAGAAGTGCCTGTCTATCCTCTTGATGAGATAGAACGCACGTGGTTGCGTGATCTTTGTGATGAACTGAATATCGATCTGATGATAACAATTGATCGTTACTATGACGAGATGCAGGTCAAGCACTACCAGCTGAAGTTACCGCTTGTGCTGACACATGGCGATCTTCACCGGGGCAATATTTTTGACCGCTCTCATATTCAGCTGATTGACTGGGAGCGAGCAGCTCTATCATCCCCTGTCCGTGATATCACAATGCTGCTGCAGGATTTTGCGACTATAGAAGAAATCAATTATTACCGCGACGCATTCCATCAGATGATGCCCTATGAAATGAATCAAACGGACTATACAACGGAATTTAGTCTCTTCTTATTAGTCAATACTGTCAAAATGCTGGTCTGGGAGCTGTCGAAGTATCAGCAAGGTATGCAGAATCAGGATGAAACGAAGCGTGAAGTGAATAGAAAAATGGATATATTGAAACTATTAGAAACATAAAAAGTGTCGCAGTTTTTAACTGAACTGCGACACTTTTATATTAAGAGATGCCAGATGAACTGTGTGGTACTCTTCATCTGTTTGGCAGCTTCTTCTATTTTATCACCCATTGTAAACTGCATGATGACGACAAAAGAGTTCATCATCATATGGGCAAGAATCGGTACGATAATGCGGCGAGTGGCTACATAAAGTCCTGCAAAAACAAATGCCATACCCAGATAAATGAGTGTATGGTCGAAATCCATGTGTGCAGCAGCAAAAATCAAACCGCTCAGTGTGCCAGCGATCAGGAATGCTGCCCAGCGTGGTAAACGGATGAATTCATATAATTCGCCGAAGATGACTTTACGGAAGACGAATTCCTCCAGGAACGGACCGGCTAGTGAAATAATGATAATAAAGAGCGGATTCTGTTTTGCGACTGCCATGATGTCTGTCGTATTCTGACTTTCAGCAGGCTGATGCAGCACGTAGATATTAATCATATTCATGATAGCCTGCGCCACTAGCGCCATAAAGAATCCGGCGATAATCCAAATGACTGTATACAGCCATCGCTCTTTAGGCAGACGTTCCAGATGTGTTTCATTCGTGATGCTTCTATTGATGAAATACACGAGAACACTTGCGAGAATAAAAGCTCCAATCATATATGGAATCACCTTCATCATCATTTCAGAAGCTGAAAGATTCTGGTTGGCGTAAATAATAGCAGGGATAAGAGAAGAGATTTGAGCTCCCCCGTAGATAAGGACAATCAAAATATCTGCCCAGAGACGACTTAATTTCATAGCTAACTCCTTCAATTCAATATATTTTCATTGTACAGTAAAAATGATGTTAGTAAAAATTTTATACAGCAAATCAATTGCAATCTTGACCTTCTTTGATTAATATTAAAGTATATTAGCACTTGAACGATAAGAGTGCTTATACATTCCACTAAGGAGGATTTCACATGTTAAGACCATTAGGGAACAACGTGATTTTAGAACTGAAGGAACAGGAACAGAAAACAGCAAGTGGTATCATTCTGACAGAGTCAGCAAAAGAGAAATCAAATGAAGGTATTGTTGCTGCTGTAGGACCTGGCCGTTTACTGGAGAACGGCGCACGCGCTGAAATGCAAGTTAAAGCAGGAGATAAAATCATCTATTCACCGTTCGGTGGTTCTGAAGTGAAAGTCGGCGAAGCTAAATATTTAGTGCTTTCTGAAGACGACGTACTCGCAATCGTAGAATAATATAAACATTTAAAATAATGGAGGCATTCACACATGGCTAAAGAAATTAAATTCTCTGAAGATGCAAGACGCTCAATGCTTGAAGGTGTTGACAAACTTGCCAATGCAGTTAAAGTAACGCTTGGGCCAAAAGGTCGCAATGTCGTACTCGATAAAAAATTCGTAGCACCCCTCATCACAAATGATGGTGTGACAATCGCAAAAGAAATTGAATTAGAAGATCCATATGAAAACATGGGTGCTAAGCTCGTCGCAGAAGTGGCGAACAAAACAAATGAAATCGCCGGTGACGGTACAACAACAGCAACAGTACTTGCACAGGCAATGATTCAGGAAGGCCTGAAAAACGTCACAAGTGGTGCGAACCCTGTCGGCATCCGTCAAGGAATCGATAAAGCAGTTGCAGTCGCATTAGAAGAACTTGCAGCTATCTCTAAAGAAGTCTCAAGCAAAGAAGAGATCGCACAAGTCGGCGCTATCTCAGCAGCTGACGAAGAAATCGGTCAGTTCATCTCAGAAGCGATGGAGAAAGTCGGTAACGACGGTGTCATCACAATCGAAGAATCTAAAGGCTTCAAAACAGAACTTGAAGTGGTAGAAGGGATGCAGTTTGACCGTGGATATGCTTCACCATACATGGTGACAGATTCAGATAAAATGGTCGCTGACCTTGAAAGCCCATTTATCTTAATCACAGACAAAAAAATCTCATCATTCCAGGACTTACTGCCATTACTTGAGCAGGTTGTACAAACATCACGTCCAATCTTAATCGTTGCAGAAGACGTAGAAGGTGATGCACTGACAAACATCGTCTTAAACCGTTTACGCGGTACATTCACAGCCGTTGCAGTTAAAGCACCGGGCTTCGGCGACCGTCGTAAAGCGATGCTTGAAGACCTGGCGATTCTGACAGGCGGACAAGTCATCACAGACGACTTAGGCTTAGAGCTGAAAGAAACAACAGTCGATATGCTTGGACAGGCAGCAAAAGTACACGTGACAAAAGATGATACAACAATCGTAGAAGGTAAAGGCGATGTGAACAACATCTCAGCACGTGTCTCTCAATTAAAAGCGCAGATTGAAGAAACAACATCAGAATTCGATAAAGAAAAATTACAAGAACGTTTAGCGAAATTATCTGGCGGAGTCGCTGTCATTAAAGTCGGTGCCGCTACAGAAACAGAGCTTAAAGAACGTAAACTTCGTATCGAAGACGCATTGAACTCTACACGTGCAGCAGTAGAAGAAGGTATCGTTGCAGGTGGGGGAACAGCACTTGTTTCTATCTACAACAAAGTCGCAGCAGTAGAAGCAACAGGCGACGTTGCAACAGGTGTGAAAATCGTCTTAAAAGCATTAGAAGCACCAATCCGTCAGATTGCTGAAAACGCAGGACTTGAAGGATCAGTCATCGTAGAAAAAATCAAACACGCAGAAACAGGCGTGGGTTACAATGCAGCGACAGATGAATGGGTCAACATGATTGAAGCAGGAATCGTCGATCCAACAAAAGTAACACGCTCAGCATTACAAAATGCAGCATCAGTCGCAGCGATGTTCTTAACGACAGAAGCAGTTGTCGCAGACATTCCGGAAGAAACACCAGCAGGTGGAGAAATGGGAATGGGCGGCATGCCGGGCATGATGTAATTAATCTCTTATAAATAAGTAAAATAAAACCCACCGTTCAATAATTTTTGAACGGTGGGTTTTTGCGTGCAAGTGGTTTTTAAAATTAAATATTTACAATCAAGCTCATTAAATAAAATTTGTAAAACTACAATAGATTATTCTAAATTATTAATTTGAAAGCGTTCTTGAATTTGTAGTGTAGTATTGTATTATTATTGAGCACTTATATTTAAAGTAAGGTTGAGATGACTATCTAATTTCATTCTGTAAACTATTTGTCACACCCTATACCATCACCATCACCATCACGATCTAAGTGTTTTCCATAGCCAGGTTGTCCCATTGAAATAGGAGCAGCGCCAGCTGCTTTTGCTGCGGTGCAGTTTGGATAATAGGTAGCAGAAGGAGTTCCAGTGCCCTTATTTGAATCATCATCATAATTCCTTTCACCATTTGAAGATGAAAAGTTATTAACTTTATATTGATTTTCAGCAGTAGGGTTTTCACTATAAACAGCTTCAGTTTTTGTTTGTTCTGTAGTTGGAGCTTCACTAGTTTGCTCTTCAATTTTTCTCTCGGAAGTTTTTTGTTTCTGTTCTTTTTTCTTAAGTTCATCTTCTCTTTGTTTTAATTCCTGTTCTTTTTTTCTTAATTCATCTTCCTTAGCGCTTGAATCTTGTGTGGAAACCTTAGTTGATTGATTGCTTTTTTTAGTAGTATCGGAGTCCATGCATGATCCTACACAACCAGCAAAAAATAAAATAATAAGTAATAAGCATCCACAACCTAAACAGCCTTGTTTTTTAGAATTGCCTTTCACCTTTTTGTTCCCCCTATTGTTTGTTATATTAATTCACTAGTGTTGCATAAAAATATTTCAACCTACGGTTTTAAATAGAATATTCTAAAAATTTATTTTCTGTACAAAAAAAGTCCTTTATAATGGTTGGAGGTAGTAATACACATCCAAATCCAATACAAAGGATCTCAACATGGATAAGTTTACTAGAAAATCATCATTTGAACAATGGATTTCACCGATAGATTTCAAGAAAATTTCTCAACAGGTGAAAATCCTGAACTTAGACTACTATACAAAGATGCTAGATACCTGTGCTTTCATTAAACTCCTGTTATATTCACAGTTATTTGAGACCGAAAGTCTACGAGCTGTCAGTGACAGTGTTTTTTCAGAGAAACTTCAGAAAACCTTAGGTTTTGATTCTATCAGCTATTCTCAGCTCAGTAGAAAACTATCTGACGTTCCCACACAGATTTTTAAGGATATCTTCAGTCAGCTGTTAGACCAGATCCAGAGGGAGACGCATTTTAATCAGAAGAGAAAGATCACTACACCATTGAAGATCATTGACTCAAGTACACTGCCTCTGAACCTTCATCACTATCGCTGGGCAAAGTTCAGAAAAACAAAGTCAGGTGTCAAGCTGCACTTACGGTTGGTTCACATGGAAGATCATGATTCATATCCAGATGATTTTTACCTTACCAATGCCTGTGAGAATGATCAGAATCATCTTGAGCTTTTAGTGGATGACAAGGAATGTATGTACGTTTTTGATCGTGGATATGTACAGTACAGCAGATTTGATGAAATGACTGATGAAGGCTACTTCTTTGTATCCAGATTACGGAGTAATGCGGTTCATAGAGTCATTCACGATTTTGGTGCCGGCGAACAGAGCAGCGTCATTTCAGATGAGATGGCGGTTCTTGGAACAACGACTAACAAGACAGAGCATTACTTTCGCCGTGTGACTGTTCAGGATGAAAAAGGCAAAAACCTTGTCTTAGTGACCAATAGATTTGACTTATCTCCGGAGGAGATTGGCGAAATCTACAAATCACGCTGGGCGATTGAACTATTCTTTAAATGGATCAAGCAGCATCTGAACGTCAAAACATTTTACGGCTGTTCGGAGACAGCTGTCTCCAATCAGGTTTATATCGCTTTGATTGTCTACTGTTTGAATATGCTGATTAAGTTGAAGAATAATAGTAGAAAGAGTATTCTGCAGATCACCAGGTTACTTAAAGCCTCTATATGGAGCAAGGGACACCATCTGATTCGTAGAATCAGGGGGCCTATCCCCTGATAGTTACTAAAAAATGTCGCTTAGTTATTACGTAATTACATCAGTAAAAAAATGGATGATCGCTACCTCTGTTTAGGTGTTTTCAATTTTTAAATTTTCGTAGAAAATAAAAGTTCAGAAAATTCTGTATTTATTTATGCAACACTAGTGATATTAATTATATATGTAAAAAGTAAGTTTATACAATCATATTTTAATATATTCTAAGGAGAATTTTAATGAAGATTGGGATGAGAAAACCTAGTATTAAAAAGTCAATAAAAGCAAGAACAACAGGAAAAGCTAAGAGAGTAGTAAAGAGTTCAGTCAATCCTTTATATGGAAAAAAGGGAGTTGGTTTTTTAAAGAATCCTGAAAAGACAATAAAAAATAAATTGTATAAAAAAACTTCATTTAGCTTATGGGATATATTTAAATAATATTTATGTGGACTTAAATAGGATTTAATTCTGCTTCAATATGAAGTCTGATCAACTGACTGTTGTTTGAGTCTCCTTTAAAAGTAAAAATACTTAAAAACAAAGGCTCAAGCAGTCGTGCATTCGAATCTTCTCTTGTAATATTAGTGACAATAATATTTTCATCTTCTCTTGTATATTGCTGAATAATATCAAAATGCCAGTCTTGCTGAATCTCAAAACGTTTTTCTAACAATTTAACAGTCCTTGGATAGTCAAGGACGATTTGTTTATCACTGTAACTGATACGCACTTCGATATCTTGAGAGAGCATTTTTTTGAGATCACAGATATCTTGGTTTTTCCAAGCTGCTAAAAACTTAATATAGGCCATATGCACTCCATTGTCTTTTACCATTGATAGTTAACCAGGAATCCTGACTCAAGATTAATGATAAATGTATTGTGATAAATTAATTTTCAATTTATTATACACTTTTATATTTTTAAAGATATAACATATTTTAAAATAACTTTGTAAGTGTAAATAAATGATAATAGCTATTTCAATAATCTAGATCATAAATTAAATAGTGTAAAAAAACTTATTTTGCTAGATGTTTTTTGTTTATATACATTCTATAATAAATATGTATACAAATGCCAAATAAGGGGACTTACAATTGATGAATATGAAAGCCATAGCAACTTCTTTTATCGCGTTATTATTAATGGGAATTTTATTAATCGTTTCACTCCCATATATAAAAGGAGAAAAAGAATTTTTTAGCAGCGAAGATGAACAACTCAAACAGGTGGCTGATGCAGAAATGAAATCAGATGAATCAGAGGATAAGAAAAAGTCTGTAAAAACAGTAAAGGCTGATCAAAAAGTTGAAACACAGGAACTGCCTGAAGGTCTTAAACAAGATACTTTTGATGAAGTGAAAAGAAATCTCGAAGAGAAAAGTAAACTTTCGAGTTCGGAACTTGAAGAATATATTGCGTATTTGCAGCTGATGGGACTTATTGCCTATTTAGATTATTACGAAGAACTATATGATATAGATGTATATAGTTTTTATGATATTTCAGTTGATAATGTTGAAAGTTATACAATAGATGACATAGATATGTCTGATTATGAAAATGATGATGAGATTGAAGAAGAAGTTTTATATAATGAGTCAGATGATTATGAAGAAACAGCTGAAGAATTTGAAGATACTTCGTCTGACTGGGAAGAAGATACCGGTAACACTGAAGAAATCGAAACAGTTGAAGATGATGAGGACATAGCAACTGCTGAGGAAGAATTAACGGAAGAAGCTACTGAAGAAGTTTTCGATGAAGAGACGACGGAAGAAGATTTATACGAAGAGGAAAGTTCTGAGGAAATAATTGAAGAAGAAACGGTTGAACTTGAAGAAACTTTAGGTGAATCAGATGAAATAACTGAACTTGAATAAGAGAATAACCTTTCGAGATGAAAGGTTATTTTTATTAAGTAAAGTATTTTCACAAAATATTTTAGTAATCGATTCTCACTGTACTGATGTTTCGCTTCACGATCATCTGTACATCTTTAAATGTATCCACGACGACGAGTACGTCGTCACTTTCTTCAACGAATTGTCGGACTGATATGATATTATTTTCCGAAATCATTTTGATTGTAATAACGCGGTCTTCCTCCAGCGCTTGTACGATATAATCTTCAAACATAGACTGTCCTCCGTTATTTTTTAGTCTGATATCTGCTGTTAAAGTCGAGCAGTATAGCTGTGATAAAGAATATGAATAAGCCGAACATGGTGTGCTGATACAAGATGCCGACTACTAAACCGAGAATCATGGCAAAGACTAAATTCATCAGGAATTTATACATATGAATCCTCCCTCAAGATTAGGTTCGCTTATTTTGATCAACTTTCAGCTTTGATAGGACGAGCATGATGATTGGAAAGGCTAATAAAAAATATTGCATGTCTCATTTTCCTTTCTGGCTATTAGTGTCACTATAGCTTACATTTAACAGAAATTGTCTGTTTTCTGGAATATTTAAGGAAACTTTAAGGTAATGTCTTTTCATCATTAGAGTAAAATGAATATTAATCTAATATGAAAAGAGGAGTCATAAATGGACCATCATATCGCTCGTTCTATTTTACTGATATTCATGATTTCACCGTTTCTAATCTATGCGATTGTCCAGGGGATAGCGGAACACCAGATGAGGGGATACGCAGAATCTTTGATTGATGCACCTATCACACAGTACAGGACTTACCTGAATATAGGTACGCCACGTTACGAAGGGACGTTTACGTATCTCTATCACACTGATCAATATGACTATTATTTCCATCGGTTCGAAAATGGAGATAAAGTGTTGTCTACTTTCACAATAGGTGACCGTTTTTACGGATGCGGACCTTTCGACAGTCAGGAAGATCATAAAGTTTGCCGTGCCCATCATCTGCCTGTCGTGACAGAACAATAACAAAAAACAGCCTTCCCAGGAAGGCTGTTTTTAGTAGATGCCAATCATTTTCATCCATAATGAACCGAGACCGGCCCAGACGATGATATAGAAAATAGCGAGCAGTGCGTTCATCTTCCACCAGTCGCCCTGCTGGACGTAACCGGATGAGAAGAGGATTGGAGCGGGCCCACTGCTGTAGTGAGTCGTTGAAGCCATCAAGTTGCCGAAGAAGCCGAGTAAAAGCGCGCTGAGTAATGGCGGTGCACCTGCTGAGATGGCGACGGCAAGTAAAGCTGCATACATGGCGCTGACGTGTGCCGTTGAGCTTGCGAACAGGTAATGCGAATAGAAATAGAACAGGATGAGTAGTATTAAGACGACCGGCCAGCTGAAATGGCCGAGGCTGCTTGAGATAGCTTTACTGAGCCATGGAATGAAACCGAGTTTATTAAGCTGGTCAGCCATCATGACAAGAACAGAGAACCAGATAAGGGTGTCCCATGCACCTTTTTCCTGCAGGATGTCGTTCCATTCCAGGACTTTCGTTATCAATAGAATAGCTAGCGTGATGAAAGCAGCTATTGTGGCATGAATGCCAAGCACAGAACCGAACATCCAGAGTGCCAGTGCCGTGATAAAGGCGACAGCCATATAGATTTCAGGACGGGTCAGAGGTCCCATAGTGTTCAGTTCCTCTTCTGCCCAGTGACGTGCATTCGGTGTCTCCTTGATTTCAGGTGGATATATTCTATAGATGATATAAGGCACAGCGATGAGGCAGATGATGCCTGGAACAATCGCTGCTGTGAACCAGTTCATCCAAGTGATATGGACATTCTGCGACTGAGCGAGTGACTGGGCAAGTGGATTACCCGCCATCGCAGTCAGAAACATCGCTGACGTGATGATATTGGCATGAAACTCTGTGAAGGTCAGGTAGCTGCCGACTTTTCGCTCAGTATTGTCTTCAGGCTTCGAGCCGAATGAGCGTGAGAGTGCGTTGATAATCGGAAACATGATACCGCCTGCACGAGCTGTATTACTGGGTGTAGCAGGTGCCAGGATCAGATCGACGCCGAGAAGAGAATAGGCGAGACCCAGCGTTTTTTTGCCGAAAAGTCGGACGAAGATGAGGGCGATGCGACGTCCAAGCCCTGTCTTAATGAAGCCTCGTGAGATAAAGAAGGCGATAGCAATCAGCCAGATGCTTGGATTACCGAATCCGGCGATAGCTGTATCAATTTCAAGTGTTCCGGTAACGACTGCTACTGTGAAACCAAGTATACTGATTGCGCCGATAGGGAAGGGCTGAAGAATACAGCCGATAATCGTTGCGATGAAGATGGTCAGCATATGCCAGCCGCTGACAGAGACGGCTTCTGGCCGGATAGGGGTTAAGAGCCAGAAGATGATACCAGTGATGATGGGAATAAGAAATTTCCACATGCTCTTATGTGTCATAAATAGTCCTACTTTCTGTATAAACATTCATTTCTATTATAGGTGGTTGTTTGCGTTTTGATTCCCAACTTTTTGACAATTATATGAGACTTTTACCTTAAAATTTCCTTAAAAATCCATATTGAAATAATATGAAGAATACAATTAGGATATGATAGACGTGAGGAGTGATGAAATGAAACTAGATGAGAATGTACGTAAACGCGCATTGATAGGTGCGTTGTTACTCTTTCTAATGATGGCATTTCTGCTCAGTCAGGCTAATAAAGGACCACATACACCTGTGCAGTGCGGTGTGGGCGTTATCGGTAGTGCGGGAACAGGTGCTCTGATAGGTGCTTATTCATTTCCAGTCATGATGCCGGTCGGTGCCGCAGTCGGCGGAGTTGGTTTAGGTATGATGGCAGCAGCTGATTATTGCTTTAACTAAGGAGGGGAAAAGATGATTAAAAAAATTGAGCGTCACCCGTGGTTATTTGTTGGTGCGTGGACAGTTCCTTATTTCTTGTTTGGTGTGCAGTTTTATAGAAATCAGCATACTTGGCTGCAGGTCTTAATATATATAGTGCTGGGTTTGTTATTTACGTATGTCCAGTTCAACATGAACGTTGATGAAGTCGAGCTGAACGAGGCCCTGAACAGGGAGATAGAGAAGACAGGTCTATCTAAGCAGCAGCTCTGGTCCTATACTGGGTTAAATGTCTATACGATGACGCCCGACGAAAAAGAAGGCTATACCTTTTTTATGGATAAAGCAGACAAGAAGCGGCTCTTAAAAAAGTTAAAAGCATATAATCAATGATTCTTAGTTTTTTTCATTCTTTAAGTGGTAAAATAAAAGCACTACTTTAAAGGGTGATAGAACAATGGATTATTTTATCGTGGGTGATGTGCACGGCTGTTATTATACGCTAAGAAAACTGCTTCATCACTGGGACAGTGACCATCAGAAGTTGATTTTTGTTGGAGATTATATCAATAAAGGGAAACACTCTCACAAAGTTGTTGAGCTTGTCAGAACTTTGCAGCGTAAGTATCCAGGCACCATTTGTATAAAAGGGAATCATGAATACGAGATGGCTCAGTATATCGACAAATATGTACCGATGCGGGACATTAAAGAGAACTTTCGCAATACGCTTTCTAAGTATGATCTTAAAGATAAGTACCGGGATGACCTTAAATGGATGAAGCGTCTGCCGTTATATTACGAAGATGATGTTATCTACGTCACTCATGCAGGGGTGAACTGGCTCGGACTACGGAAATTTAAGGAGAACTCAAGCTGGAGTGTCCTGAGATATCGGGGGCGTCTGAAGAATATGAAGAAACTTCAGGTGTTTGGTCATACACCGACTGAATCAAAACACGCCGAATACAGCAAGAAATATAATGGTCTTAATATTGATAGCGGCGCGGGTAACTTCGATAATATGACAGCTGTCCTGATCAGTGAATCGGGTAAAATTAAAAAAGTCTATACAGAGAACGTCAAAAAAGAGGACTATCACTAGTCCTCTTTCTGTATATCTGGATGTTTCTTTTTGTAAATATATAAGTAGACGAAGAAGATAATGGTAGTGGTCACTGCGCCTGTGATAGTCAGTGTATACGCCATATGTCTCGTGATATAGGCGATGATGAAACTGATGATGAGAATGATCGGTATAACGATACGGAGTGTACGGTCATTCGTGAATTTCTCATGTGAATACTGAAGTGTTAAGAGCATGCCTGCGTAAAAGAAGGCGAAAGCTGCGTGCATCAGCTGAATTTCAAACGAATCTTCCACAGGTTCTTTTGCATTCAGTACAAGAGAAGCATTGATCATGCCCAGCCCGATAATCATCAGGAAGTGAGCGATAGTCATCGTCAGACCTGATGAGTAGTTCTCTTTCTGAATCAGACGGTTAGACTTCAGCCAGTAGGCACCGAATAGTGAAATTAACGTAATAAATAAGATAGGGTAACTGAAATGCAGATGTTTGATATCAAAGATTTCAGTCAGCCCGATAATGGCTTCACCGAACATGATGATGATCAGCAGTGAATAACGTTCCGCCATATGGGGTACATTGACACCTGACAGCTGAATTCTTTTTCTGAAAGGCATCGGCATCAGACTTGCTGACAGAATAGCGGCGACGAATAAGACATACATAAGTGGCCCCGTCACAAAGATTGCAGCGATTGCGAGACAGGCACTGATGAGCATAATCCTACCGAATAGTTTAGCAGCGAATCGGTCATATGGCAGGATTTTATCTTTCAATGCCAGGAAAAACTGAAGACTGGTACTGATGAAAAGAATGGCAATACAGATATTGATAGGGTCAAAAACTGAATTAATATCCCCTTTTAAGCTGATAGCTAGAAATATAGCGATGAACATATTGAATAACAGGAAGAATAAATCTTTAACACGAATCAGCCCGAAACGATTGGTGTAGGTCGTCTGATAAGACCAGACTGTATAGAAAACGAGCGTCATCATAAAATATTTGATAAAATTTAGTAGAGGAATATCGCCATGCTCGGTATAAAGAATAGTGTGGGAAATCTGCGAGATTGCATAGACAAAGACCAGATCATAGAAAAGCTCTGTCATATCTACAGCTTTCTTGTCCTGTTTATGTCTATCCGTTAAGTCTTCGAATAAATGTTCTTCCATTTATGTCTCCTTCAAAAAAGTGATAAAAAAAATCAGCCGTAGCTGATTTTTAAAGTTCTTCGATACCTTGAGGTGAAAGCTTGATGATTTTATTGACGTTGATAGAAGAGAAATCATCTTGTTCTTTTATTGTCAGGAAGCCGTTTGCGTCGCGACCTAGTTTAGCGATGAAATTGTTAAATGTAATCGTTTCATTTGTTGTCACACGTTCGAAATGATGGATAATGACGTTATCTTCCATCAGGACTTCAATCTTTAAATATTGATTACTTTCAGACATGAGAAAAAAGCTCCTTTATCAATTGAATTTATTGTTCTTTACCCGTCTCACATGTTTTTACACATACTATCAGGAAGAAGGGCTTTTTATGCTGCATAACGGAAAATTATTCTGGCCACATACTTTCGAGGGAAATAATTATTCTCGACTCGGGACATCTATTCAGTGCGATGTTTTAATTATTGGAGGAGGGATGAGCGGGGCCCTCAGTGCATATACATTTGCACAGGCAGGCTATCAGACCGTGCTGATTGATAAGGGCAAGATTGCAGCAGAAAGTTCAGCGGCAAATACAGGCCTGTTGCAGTACATGAGTGATAAGTCATTACATGAATGTATTGAAGACTTCGGAGCTGAAGCGGCCTATCATTTCTATCGTCAGTCTTATGAAGGGCTGTCACACATTGAAGCATTATGTCAGGAACTGCCGGATGACGTCCAGTTCATCAAACGGGAAAGCGTGCTCTATGCTTCTAAAAAGAAAGATGCCAAGTTCCTGAAGAAGGAATACGTCGCGCTTAGAAAATATGGCTTTCCTTGTCAGCTGCTGGATAGAAATGAACTCATGAGCCGATATGAGATTGAAGCGGAAGGCGCGCTCATCACCTATGAAGATGCAGAAATCAATCCATATATCTTTATTCAACGACTGCTTGAGAAAGCTGTTAGTGAATTCGATTTACAAATCTATACAGATACTGAATTGTCGAGCTGGCGGACCAAGAAAGGAAAAGTGGTCTGTCGAACTGCTGACGGCTTTGAAGTAACGGCGAATCATGCCATCTATGCCGGCGGATACGCAGACAATCACTTCGTAAAGAAAATCAAAAAAAGAAAACTGGTAAGATCATATGCGATTTTCACTAAACCGGTAAACGAACTATGGCCGAGAAATGCGATGCTCTGGGAGACAGCAAGACCTTATCTTTATATACGGCATGCACAAGAGAATCGAATCGTTGTCGGTGGTCTGGATGATAATAAGAAACAGGTTCCTGGTAAATGGCGTATTAACCGGAAGACTAGACAGCTGAAACGTGAATTCGAGTATATTTTTCCGCATATTCAGATTGAGATTGATGCGCGATATGGTGCAAGATTCGGTGAGACGAAAGACGGACTGCCATTTATCGGTGAAGTACCAGGTAAAAAGAATTGCTATATGCTTCTCGGATATGGCGGGAACGGCACGGTCTATTCAGCGTTCGGCAGCAGGATGCTGCTGGACATGGTGCGCGGAAGACGCACGCAAATGCAGCAGATTTTCAGGTTGAATAGATAATGATTTTGAAGACAGCTGTTCAGGATAAATTGAACTATTACTTGTCTCTGCAGGAACGTTGTATGCTGGATGAAAGTCAGCGTTCTGATTTCGTGCGGACGGAGCTCGGGTATAGTGGCGAGCAGTCTTTTGTGGAAATGGTCGGTGATTACGGGGTCATTCTATGGGACGCGACTTTGTCTGCACCGTATTTAGGCAGTGCACAGTTTGATGTATTACTGATTACAGGCAGTAAGATTATCCACTATGACATCAAAAATTTTAAAGGACAGTTCAGGTTTGCAGGTGGGCGGCTGGTTTCAAGTTATAACCGACAATATGATAACCCGAAACATCAGCTGGAGCGTGCACATTCTATACTTGAACGGCTCATGCAGCAGTCAGGATATACGGGTAAAGTAGAGAGTTACTTAGTCTTTATCAATGAGCATTTTCATGTGAGTGGTGCTTTAGATGACAGCTGGTTGATGCGAGGACAGTTGCAGGAACATTTTAAAAGATATAAGAAGAGTGTTGTGCAGGAGTATCAACTGGAAATCGGCAGGTTATTGATGGATTATAATCAGCCGTTTGATCATCTGAATCAACCTATTAGAGTGCCTTTTTCAGAAGTGCAGCCAGGGGTGAGATGCCCCGAGTGCAGAAGGCTTGTGCGAATCGACTTTAATGGGAAAATTTATCATGAATGTGAGAAGTGTCGTGAATCTGTGAAGGTGACGGAGATGCTGAGAGCAAGTTTGGACGAATTATATTATGTAAAGGGAGAACCATTTACTTATCGTGAGGCGATGGAGTGGTGCGGTCATCCTTCAAGATCGACACTTCAGCGTCTGTTGAATCAGCATTTTATCAAGTCAGGCCATACAAAAGGGGCGACGTACAGTTTGAGGGAAAAGAAATAGGAGTTGGTGCAAAAACAGCTAATTGCACCAAGTTTAAGCCACATCAAAGGAGTCAACGATTGTTATGCCGAACAAACTGCAGAAAGAAGTCAATCAACTTTATTACGGCGAAGGTCTATCAGGAGTAGGATTTCTGCTGCTATGGTTCGGCACGGCACTCTTTAAGCCGGAGACGCGCGTTTTCCTCCTCAGTCCTGCGACGTTTTTTTCTGTCCTCAATATTAGCCTGATACTACTGACAGGGAGTTATTTCTGGGGCATCATGAAGCACCATGTAGATAGGAGGAAGAAGCTTGTTCTCACAGATCATCAGACCCAAAGATTCAGACTCCTTCAAATATTCATCATAGTCATGATCATCATATCGACAATCGCGATCCTCGTCACCCTGCCCCATTCGCATGATATGTGGCTGCTGATTGCTTTAACTTATATCTTTATGTGGCTCGAATATATCAATTACTTTCACATCCGCCTCTCTTATTTGACCCCTAGAGAATTCAAGCAGCTCGTGATAAATCGCAAGCTGACAGCGTCTCATCTCCGCCGTGCTATCAAAAACAAATAGGTTTACATTTCGCGTGGATTCGCTAAACTTATCATACGCGAAAAAAGGAGGACGTTATGGTCTCTAAAAAACAAGAAGCGCTACATTTAGAAGGCGTCAAAAGCCTGATTGATATTATACACAACGAATTATCTGGAGAACTTGAGAAAACGACAGGAGAACTCATTGAGGAGCGTCGTTTCGCACTGGAAGAACTCGGTACAGAAATCTCAGATGACGCACAGATTGAGTACTCACAGGTGCTCCCGTCACTGAAATTTCAGGAGGAACTGCAAGTCAGCAGACAGGATGTCAGAAATAGTCTCGGCAAGATGAAGGACAGACCATACTTTGGCGCAGTGACGATTGATGATGCTGACGCAGGCACTGAGAAACTCTATATCGGTCTGAACAGTCTGAAAGATCCATCAACACGCGACCTCATTATCTACGACTGGCGAACACCTATTGCCTCTGCTTATTACGCGAATCACCTGGGAAATGTGGACTACGAAGTACCGACAGTCGGTATGCAGTCTGTCGATGTTAAAGAGCGCATTCAGCTGGTCATCGAGCACGGAGAACTGCTGGATGTCTTTGACTCGGAACTTTATATCGGTGACGATGCATTGCAGCATCTCCTGGTCGATACAGCGAAAGACAAGATTAAATCCATCGTGACAACAATCCAGGAAGACCAGAACCGGATTATCCGTCAGAATTCAGCGCAGGATCTTCTTGTGCTTGGCCCGCCGGGAAGTGGAAAGACATCGATTGCGATGCAGCGTATTGCTTACTTACTCTATCTGCATCGTCACAAAATGAATGCAGATAACATGCTGTTCATCACGCCGAATGAAATGTTCGGCGATTATATCGCAGAAGTACTGCCGGAGCTTGGTGAAGCGTCTATCAATGCCATGCCTTTTTACCGGCTGCATGATAAGTTAAGACGCAGCTATAAATTTGAGACGCTCTTCCAGCACATTGAACGCATGCGAAAGTCAGACGACACGACTGCCTTTCAATTGAAGTCTTCTCCGCGTCTGCTTGATGCCATCAACATGCATGTCAGTCAACTAGCCGAGAAAGGTATTAAATTCCGGACTATTAAAATTAAGGATGACTATTTTGCGACCTCAGAGGAACTGACAGAACTCTTCTACGGTAAATTTAAAGACTCACCGATTGATACCCGTCTGAAGAAGATTCAAGTGGAGCTCTGGCCGCGTTACCAGGAAGTGCTGAACAAAGCGATTAAAGAACGGACAAAGGCACTGAAGAAAGTGACCCGTTATATCGGAACGGACGAGGAACTTGAAAGACAGGCAAAGCAGGAGAAGACGAAGCAGTTTCGTGTCATCAGAAATTATATTCAGCGTCTGGAATTCGTCAATGTCGAAAAAATCTATCTGGACATTCTGCATAAACTGGATAAAACAGTTCGTCAGATGACGCTCGAGTCGCTTAGGGCGAAACAATTAAACTACGAGGATATTGCACCGCTCTTACTTTTGACGATAAAAGTGAAAGGACTTGAGCGGGAGCCGAAGATTCAGCATCTCATTATTGATGAAGTGCAGGACTACAGTCCAGTGCAGCTTGCTGCAATCTCCGCAGTATTTCCGAACGCACGAAAGACGATGCTTGGTGACCGTAATCAGCTGGTTCATCCAGTTATCAGTAGTCAGGTGACAGGGGAAGCCATTGAACTCACTAAATCATACCGGTCAACGGTTGAAATCACGGATTTCACGAAGACGCTGATCGGCAATGAGACGACTCAGTCTCTCGGTGTACACGGCGATCCGGTTGAGGAGCTCTCTTACAGTGACTTCAAGATGAAGCTTGCTGAACTTAAGTCAGACAGTGTCGCGATTATTGCACGGGACGCAGCCCATGCAAGAGACATAGCAGATGATCTGTCAGCCGTCACATTACTTACTAACGACCAATATACGTTCACAAAAGGGAAGATTTTGATGCCGAACTATATGTCAAAAGGCTTTGAGTTCACGCATGTCTTTATACTGGATTATGACCTTTATGATGCTGACAAAGATCAATATCTTTTATATACTGTGGCATCGCGTGCGACGAGACATCTTTATTTAGTGGAGGCAGAGTAATGAATGAAATCATGAATCAGATCAGCTGGCAGATTGAAAGTCTGAAACAGTTGTTCCGCCGCGTCAGCTTTTTCTCGATGGAACAGGAAATCTATCCGGGGGGCCGCACGTGCCAGGAACTGCTCAATCATATCGTCTTACTCCCTGAAGCGGATTACAGACTCAGCCAGGGCGCATCAAAGGAAGAGATAGACCAGTTAACGCATTACTGGCAGAAAGAACTGACATCAACAGAGATGCTTGAAGCACGTCTTGACCTGAGCTTCAGTATTTTAAAGGATGCCTATAAAGAGCTGGAACCAGAAGAACTAATGGTCAAGACAACAAGCTACTGGGGAACAAAGTATAATCAGAAAGAATGGCTGCTTGTTATTCTGACGCATCTCAGCCATCATCGTAGTCAGCTCTATACGTTTCTGAAGACAGAAGGCGAGCAGATAGACGTGAAACTGTTCGAGTAAAGTTGTGTTTTTTGACACAGTTCTTATCTCATCTGGGTGCTATAATCATGAAGAGGTGGCGCTATGGTATGTGATAAGCTGCAGACAGAACGGCTGATCATCAGGCCGTTAGATCAGAATTTAATCAATGAAATGGGAACAGAATATAATCAGCATCAACGTTTCTTCCAGCACCTGCAGAAACTGGCGATTGATCCAACGTTAAAAGGCTGGGATGCATGGATCGTACAGCTGAAGGACGGGACTTATATCGGGGATATCGGCTTTAAAGGGAAACCGAATCAGTATCAGGAGATTGAAGTCGGATATGGGTTTGAAGAAGCATACCGTGGTCATGGCTATGCGACTGAAAGTGTAGGTGCACTTATCAATTATGTACGCGCCAGCAATCCTGAACTGACGATTAAAGCAGAATGTCTCAAGGAAAATAAAGCATCAATTAAAGTACTCCAGAAGCTAGGATTTCATCAAGTTTATGAAGATGATGTCATGTATTACTGGAAAAAATAAAGCCGGCCCTAGGGCCGGTTTTTATTTTGTAACTTTATTAAGGATTGAAGTGTATACACCGTTCCAGAATGCAGGAGTTGAAAGGAAAGCGTCATGAGCCAGTTTATGCTTCGCTTTGCTTTTTTCTTCAAAAGTCGGATCATCTTTAGCCGGCAGGTCTTTTCGTGAATCTGTGATAAAAGCCTGAACTTCTTCTGCACGTGGACCCCAGACTGCAACTTCATCAAAATTTTCATCAATGAAGACATAGATTGGAATAGAACGTGAAGTTCCATTCGTTAAATACTGGTCAATGAGATCTAGGTTGCTGTCTCGCAGTGCAAATCTGACTTCCATATTCGCCTGTTCAGCGATTCGAAGTAGGATAGCATTGTTCATCATGGCGTCACCGCACCAGTCTTCACTGATGGCAAGCACTCGTAAACGTCTATCTTTCAGGTCGTTCAAACGATCATCCTCAGGTGCATCAAATTGCTCGTAAATCTGCTGCATCTCTTCTTTATTGACTTTCATCTGTGCTTTATAGTCTTCGACGGATAGTGCATTTTCAAAGTATTCTTTTAATGACATATTGATTCATCCTCCTTTTTTATCAGTATATCAAAAACTAGACACATCCTTCAGCTAAAGACTACCTAAACATTTCGGTTTCCGATATAATTATATTATTGAGACAAAGGAGGATGTTTATGGATTACATTGAAAAATTAAAGAAATATGCTGAACTGGTTGTGAAAGTGGGGCTCAATGTTCAAAAAGGACAGAAAGTCTCCATTAGTGCAGATATTGACGCGATTGATTTTGTAAGAGCAGTGACGAAAGCGGCTTATGAAGTAGGGGCAGTAGAAGTCATCCAGGATTTAACCGACGGGCCTTCTACACAGATGAAGTACGAATATGCACCGATAGAAACATTCAAAAAGACTTATGAATATCAGAAACAACGAATTGATACACATCTCGAAGAACGCGTTGCACATCTGCGTATTTATTCTCAGACACCAGAACTCTTAAAGAATGCAGATCCTGAAAAAATCGCTGCTAACGCGACAGCACTCGGTGAACTGAATAAAGATTTTGCACGTGCGGTCGGTCGCTTTGACTTCTCATGGTGTATTGTGGCATTCCCGAACGTAGCCTGGGCAGAGCTTGTGTTCCCGGATTTAAAAGGAGAAGAAGCAAGAACGAAACTCCTTGATGCGATGATCGCGGCAGTGAGAGCAGATCAGGCAGACCCTGTACTTGCATGGGAAGAACACAATCGTAACTTAAACGCACGAGCACGTCTATTGACTGAAAAAGGATTCGATCGTCTGCATTACAAATCAGAACGAACAGATGTTGAGATTGGACTGAATCAGCATCATATCTGGATGGGCGCAAGCGCCGTCAATGCAGAAGGTGTTGAGATACAAGTCAATATGCCGACAGAAGAAGTGTTCACGTCGCCCGACTTCAGACGCGTCAATGGCATAATCGGTAATACACGGCCTTTAAGCTATAACAGTGCCATCATCGATGATTTCAAGCTGACGTTCAAAGACGGTTCTGTTACTGATTTTGAAGCAGGAGTGGGCTACGATGTACTGAAGAATATGCTTGAGACAGATGCAGGCGCGAGACGTCTCGGAGAAATCGCATTAGTGCCGGATGATTCACCTATTTCAAATTCAGGTATCCTCTACTACAACACGTTATTTGATGAGAATGCATCTTGCCACGTCGCGCTTGGACGTTCATTCCCCGGTGCGCTTAAAGAAGGCAAGGCGTTATCAAAAGAGGATTTAGAAGCACACGGTCTTAACCAGTCACTCATTCATGTTGACTTCATGATAGGTGGACCTGATCTCTCTATCGAAGGCATTCACAAGGATGGCACAAAAGAGTTCATATTTAAGGACGGCAACTGGGTCATTTAATGATAGAATGAAAAGAAAAAAGAGGTGTTTGTGATGACAGGACCATCACTTAAACAATTAATGGCACATCGCCAGATTCATGATACTGGACTCGCTTTAGCCGTGGAAATGACAGATGATCTCGTCATGATGCTGAGAGATAATGATGAAAAGCAGATTGTGACGCAAGTCGTCCAGCTAGTGGAGTTCTGGGAATCTCGCGTCATCAGCCATGCAGATGCTGAAGAAGAGGAGAACGGCTTTTACAGTGAAATGGCAGCTAAGTCAGAAGAATTAAGTGAAAAAGTCATCATGCTGAAAAGAGATCATCAGCTCCTGCGTGATCTTGTCACTAAGATCAAAAGACAGATGGAAGACGAAGGGTTCAGCACGCAGATTATTGACTATTTCAGAACACTGATTATTCTCAACGAGATGCACTCAAGAGACGAAGAAAAGTATTTACTGCAATAAAAAAAGCGCCTAGGCGCTTTTTTTATTTGTCTTCAGTAACTGCTCCGCTGAACGGATCGACATTATATTCATGTTCTGTCGTGCCATCCAGTAAAGTCGCTTTAAAGACAGGTATATTATCTTCTGTATCCAATGACCATTCTTTTACTTTAGCGTTGTTTCCTACTTTATCTTTAACTTTTTTAATGAGATCATCATAGTTCATCGCTTTATCTAAATTAATGGCAGTGTCTTTCTCATTGTCTTTCTCAGTGCTGATCAGCTTACGGCTATCCATGCCGTACGTATATTCCACATGTTTGTTACCTTCGTTCTGACCAATCTTATAAACCCATTCATTGTTCTCTTTTTCAAACTTGATATCTGTGATTTCGCCTTTTTTCTTCTGAGATTCAATCACTTTAATGATATCATCTGGTGTTGACTTGATGTCATCAATAGCTAAAGCCTGCTCGCTATTAGTAGCAGTGCTTGACGAGGTCTGACCTTCATCATCTTTCTCCGCGTCGTTAGAATCATCCATATCATTATCGTCTGAGTCTTTCGTCACGTTAGCATCTTCATTGCTTTTCACATCTGATGATTTATTTGTTTCACCAGAATTGACTTCTGACTGAGCGTTATCGTCCGGGCTTGTCTGTTTGTCATTACTGTTATCAGCGTCACATGCAGCAAGTGCCAGACCAGCGGAAAGAATGAGTCCTAATGCTTTGAATTTCATAGAAACAACCTCCAGTTACATATTTATTACTTATTTAACCTAAATTGGAAGCTTTTAAACTTCTGTTCCTAAGAAATATGATTTTAAAGATGCTACATCTGATATAAGTGCAACTGAAGGATAAGACGAAAGTTCTTCTAATGAGCCATAACCATATAAAACACCTATTGCGTCCATCTGATTAAGCTCTGCGCCGATTAAATCATGTTTGCGATCACCGATCATGACACATTTTTCTTGATGCAGTTCAAACTCTTCAATCACATATTGAATAACCTCTGCTTTATGGTTGCGTGTCCCATCGAGTTCGCTGCCTGCTATCCCGTCAAAGTATTGACTTAAATCAAAATGATCCAGAATAATTTGAGCATAATCAATCGGTTTACTCGTTGCCACATAGAGATGATAGCCATTTTCTTTCAGGCTATTAAGGAAATCTTCTATTCCTGGATAAACTGCATTTTCATAGAGCCCTCGATCTGCAAAGTACTCACGATAGAACTTTAATGCTCGCACATTATCATCACCGGACAGGCCGTAATCTTTTTCAAAACTGTCTTTAAGAGGGGGCCCGATGAAGTGAACTAATTCGTCATGGTCAGGCGCTGTAATCTTCATCTTATTAAGGGCATGAACGATAGAGTTCGTGATGCCTTCCTTTGGATCTGTAAGAGTGCCGTCCAAGTCAAATAAGAGATGGTTGTACATTAACGAATGCCTCGTTCATACTGTTTCGGTACTTCAACGTCATCTCTTAATGCTTTGACAGCATGAATAGCCCAGTAGGGATCATTCAGCATGCCTCGACCGACAGCGACTAAGTCTGCACTGTTATCCTGAAGCGTCATTTCAGCAACAGCAGGTTCGTCCAGTATACCGACTGCGATGACAGGCACATCCAGCTCTTCTTTGAAACGACGGGCGAAACTGACCTGGTATCCTGGGTAGTTGCCAGGTTTATCCTGCCCTGGAGGGGCTTCACCACCTGTTGAGATGTCAAAGATATCAACGCCTGCTTCTTTATAGCGGCGTCCCATTTCAAGTGCATGGTCAATACCATAGCCGCCGTCCATATATTCGCGAGCTGAAATACGGAAAAGGAGAGGCATATCATCTGGAATAACAGCTTTAACTGCTTTGATGACTTCTACGCCGAATAAAGCTAAATCCTGCCCATACTTATCATCTCTTTTATTGATACCTGGTGAATGGAACTGATGAATCAAGTAACCATGAGCACCGTGAATTTCGATTGTATCAAAACCGGCTTCGACTGCGCGGCGTGCTGTTTCCTGATATTTGATGATCATTTCTTCTGCTTCTTCTGTCGAAAGCGCACGTGGATGGCGGACAGGGCCGAATTTTGTTGGCTCTTCTACTGGTGCCTCGGAAGCACTGACCGGCGTTTCGATATGCGTCGCTTTACGGCCGGCGTGAGCAATCTGTATGGCGGCTTTGCTGCCATTGTCATGGATGACATCGACTAATCGTTTGTAGGCAGGAATCTGCGCGTCATCCCATAAGCCGAGACAGTTAGCGGAAATACGTCCATCAGGTTCAACATTGGTCATTTCAACGATAATAAGCCCGGTACCTCCTACAGCACGAGAAGCATAATGAACATAGTGCCAGTCCGTTGGCGTGCCGTCTTCTTTAGTAACGGAATACTGACACATCGGTGGCATGACGATGCGGTTCTTCAGTTCAAGATTCTTAAATGAATAAGGTGTATTTAAAATAGTTTTCATGATTGTCATCTCCTTATGTCCATTATAAAGGAGAGTAAATAGTGAAGATAATAATAAGCATTTATTTACAAATACTTTCAGTTTTGATATACTATAAATAGAACAGATATATTTTTTTGATTAAAGTATTGTTATACATTATGTAGAACAGAGGTGAGAACGATTTATATTGAAATTAACGATCAGTCCGAAATTCCGATTTACCTGCAGCTTGCCAATCAGATTATTCAGGCGATTGCGACGGGTGATGCTTTGCCGTATGAGTCACTTCCTTCAGGACGGGCATTAGCCGGTGATCTCGGTATTAACATGCATACTGTGAATAAGGCTTATCATTATCTGGAAGATAAGCGGTTTATTCAGGTATTACCGAAATCTGGAGCTATCATTCATCCGGAAGCAATCAGAACAGCGTCGGATGAAGAAAGAGAAGGAATCAGAGATCGTCTGCAGCCTATTATTGATGAAGCGAAGTGTCTCAAACTGACTGATGAAGAAATCTATCAACTGATAAAAGGGGAGAAGAAATGATGGAAATAATCATATTGAGCCTCATGGTTTTAGCGATTGGATTAATGATGTTATTTTCTGGCCGATGGACTAAAAGAAATTTACTCTTTAGTATTTATGTGCCGGACGAGCAGCAGGACCGGTCTGAAGTAAAAGCGATACAATTGAAGTTCAGAAACAGGACCCTTCTAGCCTCGGTGGTTGCGACCCTCTTAACGGGTTTTATGCTTGCAACACTATCTGATGGCTGGGGGATGGCAGCCTTTATCATTATCATTCATACACTGATTATAGTGGAGCTCTTCATTTATAGTCAGAGCTACCGGTCACTTAAGCATCTGAAAGAACAGGAAGACTGGATGAAAGGCAAGCAGATGGTCCGTGCAACAGATACAGCTATCAGAAATGATGTGCATGTTTTACCGGCTATCGTTTATTTAATTCCGTCGGGTCTTCTCTTACTTGCAACACTTTATACGTTATTTAATTACCCGGAAATACCAGAACGAGTTGCCGTACACTGGGGAATGGATAATAAACCTGACCGCTTTGAAGAAAAGAGTCTGATGACAGTCTTTATGCCGGCTGGAATGGGCTTTTTCACACTTCTTATTATGATGGCTGTCTCAAATGCAACAGACATGATGCCACTTAAGCTGAATCCGGCTGCCAGAAAAGCATCTGCTGCGTATGAGGGGAGAACACGGAAGAATAACAGTTATGTGATTTTTATGATCAGTATGATTATGGCACTGCTGTTTAGTTTTATTATGGTTCAACAGATCATGATGCCGAATGAGGATCTGCCAGCTGCTTTTATGCCAGTCGTTCTGATCGGTACTTTCTTACCTGTGATTGCAGGGATGTACCTTCAGTGGAAAGCAGACAAAGACTATCGCCACGCAGCAGCTGAAAACGACAAAGCACCTTATCATGATGATTCAAACTATGTATTAGGTCTGTTTTATTACAACAAACAAGATCCGAATGTCTGGGTCCCTAAAGTCTCACAGTTTGGCATGACCCTCAATATGGCGCGGACAGAAGCGAAAATACTGGCCATTCTTTTTATTCTCGTGATATTAGGGCCCTTGCTCTTAATTGAATTTTTAAGCAAGTAATCAACCTTCAAATATTAGCAAAATTCTGTTTTTTTACCTATAATGAAGGAAAGTGCAGTAAAGGTGTGAGAAGATGTACCAGGTAAAGACGGAAGTCAAAATCATTCCGGACGGCTTTGAAGCCGTCAACGATTTCTTTCACGACCATGTATTTCGCAGCTATATTGAGCTCGGGGCGCGACTTGTCGGCCGCTGGGTAGATGAAGATTATACGCAGATTACAGAAATATGGGACTTTCAGGATCGTGAACACTATCAGCAGTTCTTTAATCTGAGGAAAGAAACATCACATTATAAGAACAGTCGCCTGCAGAAAATCGCCAATGACAAATGGATTATCTCGAAGAAGGAAACACATATGATGCCGACAGGCGATTATTTCCAGCCGCAGCATAGTGTTTCAGCTAGCGTCTATGTTCAGAATGCTGAGGGTGAGACACTGCTCGTACGTAGTCTGCATCGCAGTGACACACTCGAGATGCCGGGCGGCGCTATGGACAAGAAGGAGAGTCTTGTCGATTGTGCAGTCAGAGAAGTAAAAGAAGAGACAGGGCTGGATGTAGAGATTAAGGGGCTTCTCTGTATCACTCAGAATCTATCAAGTGGCGTCATCAATTTCAGCTTTCACGGCGAAGTCATTGGTGGTGAACTTGCAAATTGTGAGGGTGAGACACAGGACGTCGGCTTTTATGACTTATCTGACACACAGCTGCATGTCCATGTCACTTATCCACATTTTAAGGAACGGATACTTGAATGCAGCAAACTTAATTACTTACCATTAGATATGTATCAAGTCAGGCCCTATGACCTGACCCAACGATTAAACGGCGCTCAATCATGAGCGCCGTTTATTTTTATTCGCTGGCAAAAGTAATGTCGCTGTCAATCTGTCCGTGGATGGTCTTAATGTCCAGTGCATGACCACTGAGCCATCTGCCGAAATCCAGTTCGACCGGTGACTGATTACCGCCGAGTGCGAAAAGAGCCTTCAGTTCTTTAGGGAAGTAGCAGCTCGTATGGATTGTGCCGCTCCAGCTTGAGTATTTATCGCTGAAGATGCCGGCCTCTGTATTATTCATGACGCGAAATGCCTGGTCAGCTGCGAGTGCATCTGTTACTTGTTCAGTCATGGCCTGCATACGCATCTTAGAATCAGTCAGCACACGTCTGTTTTCATGTGTCAGGACTTCAAAATGATTGGTACAGTAATGATGGTCACGTACCACTACATCACGCGGCGTAATCTCAATGATTTTTGTTGTACCTGAAGGGTCGAGAACGATATATGAGAAGCTTGAACGGTGGGGAATTTCCTGCAGGAGATCAACGACATCCTGGACGGTTGCACAAGTCTCCAAAATCAGACGGCCGACCATATAGCAGACGAAGCCGTCGCCAGGTTTTTTACGATGCATAAAATTATAACCCATCGTCAGCCCTTTTTCGTTGATTCCATCCATGCGGCCGGTAATACGGGACACGGGTGCCATCGTTGCAAGACCACCGTCATTCGGCTGGAAGAATGTAAGCCGGCCGTCATAGGTCGCAGGATGATAATCATAGTTACGGACAAGATATGAGTCTGACGTAAAAACAGAACAGCCGCTTTCCTTCGCATAGACCCGGTAATGACCGAAGTTGAGCAAAATCTGTTCAAGACTAAGTTTAAGCCCGTCCTGAATCCCCATCAGTTCCTCCCAAATTTTCGGGGCAAACTGCTGATAGACCTTTTCCGTTTCAACAGAATCAATATCAAAACGAGGCCGACGAAGCCGCCACTCGCGCTCGCGATTCTCCATCATTAAAGTCGATTTCAGCCATTCAGCCTGCTCGAGACCGAAATCATAATGACCGCCCCTGAACTCAGTAATCACACTTTTGACTTGTTGCATATTATCACGCCTTTATCAGTAATAAACATAGTTTACCATACAGACTCATGACAAATAAAATAATCAATATGACTAATATATTTGTCAAAATGAAAAGTATGTATTACAATATAGATATAAAAGTTAATGAAAAAGGTGAAGAGATGAAAAATCGCTTGAAAGAACTAAGAGCTCGTGACGGTTACAATCAGACTGAACTTGCTAAAAAAGCTGGCGTTTCAAGGCAGACCATTTCACTGATAGAGCGGGATGATTTTATGCCCTCTATACTGACAGCAGTGAGAATCGCGAGAATATTTAATGAACCGGTGGAGAATATCTTTATATTTGAGGAGGAAGAATTATGAAAAACACTTGGAAATGGTTTATAATAGGCGGCCTGGCTGGTGGATTAATAGGAATCCTCGGGAGTTTTGGAATAGATATGGTGAGATATCTGAATGCTTATTATCCGCTGCAGCTTAGATTAGTTGTTTCATCTATTCTGCTATTGCTGCTTGTGATTTCTTTGATTACTGCATTTAGTTATTATAAGGAAACTAAGAAACTGTTATCCAAGGAGCAGTCGGATGAAGAGAACATCAGACTGATTGATATTTACAATAAGAGTTCATTATATGCATCACTTGGTCTACCATTAACCCTGCTCTGGTTGACAAGTTCTTTAATGTTTTTCGAATCTTTTCTCCTTCTGATTACAATAGTTGGATTATTCTTTATTTTCTTCACTACTTATCTTTGCCGGGCATTGGTAAAATTGCTGCCTCAAATCTATAATGGCGACTATGAATATGACGCTGAACGTAAAGATATGAATCGTATCTGGATTAATTCAATGGATGAGGGGGAGAGACTGATTACCTTACAGAGTTTATTCAATTGTTATGCTTCACTCATCTTTATAGCAGCCTTTTCTATGCTGATTCTTTGCGGCTATTCAGTCGTATCGAATAATAGTCAGTTGCTAGGAATTTTTCTGATAGGAATTATGATTGCCGCTTCATCATTTGTCTACTATCGTACAGCTGCTAAATATAATCGATAATATTAGGAGATGTGATGGATGAATACGAATTTACTACTAACATATGTGATGCTGATAGTAGCTCTTGCTTTTGGTCTATTGACCCTATTTGTTCCGGAAGAAGTGAGAATTGGTAGTGCAATTGCTTCAGTTATTATGTCATTTATATTCTATAGATTATATTTAAGAGATATAGATAAAGAAGAGAACAAGTACTATTTTATTGTTCATTTACTTTTTTTGCGCTAAATCGTCTACAATGTAGATGAGGTGAAGTGATGATTAAAAATAGATGGCTGCTGCTTATCGGGATCATATTTGTAGCTGCGACGCTTAGATCGCCGCTGACCGCAGTTGGTCCGATGATTAATGAAATCAAAGAGACTCTTGCCATCAATGATACGCTGGCTGGTTTTCTCACAACAATTCCTCTGATTATTTTCGGTCTTGTTTCTCCGTTCGTTTCTAAAGTGGTGAATCGTCTTGGGATGTCACAGACCATTTTCTATGCCATTCTGTTGCTTGTGGTCGGTTTGATTATACGTGTGTCTGGTGGGATTGGTATCTTTATGCTAGGTACGATTCTAATGGGTATCGCGATTGCTATCAGTAATGTGACACTGCCCAGTTATGTGAAATGGGCGTTTCCTCTTCAGATTGGACTCGCGACAGGTATTTATAGTACAACGATGAATTTAATAGCTGGTTTCGGAGCAGGGGCAAGTTATCCGTTGTATGAGATGAGCGACTTAGGCATTAAACTCTCACTAGGCTTCTGGGTGATATTCGCTGTTATCGCCGCTATTATCTGGCTGCCACAGCTGACAGAAAAAATTGAGACAAGGGAATCGTTGTATGTTATAAGATGAGTCGTTTGAAGCTCGCCTGGATGGTCGCAATCATGATGGGATTCCAGTCCGTGTTGTTCTCCACGACAGCGGCCTGGTTTCCGGCATTAATGGTGGATAGAGGTATTGATCCTAAGACAGCAGGTTTTTATCTGATGCTCAACCAGTTCGCTCAGGTGCCGATGACCTTTATCTTCCCGGTTATTGCAGGCAAGATGAAAGCTCAGCGTATACTTGTTGTGATTGTTTCATCATTCTTTCTGATAGGATACAGCCTGTTATTTACAGACTATGCTTTATTGGCCATGATTTTTGCGGGACTTGGCAGCGGCTCTGCCTTCAGTATCTGTATGCTTTTCTGCTCACTACGTGCACGTACGAAAGAAGGCAGCATCGCCTTGTCGGGATTCGGCCAGTCGGTAGGCTATCTGATTGCGTCTATCGGACCGTTTATGATGGGCTATCTGCATGATATAACAGACAGCTGGACTTCCGGTATTATCCTGCTGTTTGTGATGGTGGTTATCTTTATGATAACAGGTATCTATGCAGGTAGTAACAGAGTGGTAGAAGATGAACAGCTATCTTAGGATGGTTGTTTTTTTGTATGAAATGTAAAGTTTACTTGACGTAAAGCTAACTTTACATTTATTATAATGATAACGAGGTGAAGCTATGGAAAATAAGTTGGCCGAATACAGACAGGCAAAAGGGATGTCGCAGCAGCGACTGGCTGAAAAGCTGAATGTGTCGAGACAGACAATTATTTCGATTGAAAAAGGAAAGTACAATCCTTCACTGCCGCTTGGACTGATTATTGCTGAATTGTTCGACGTCGATGTTACCGAGATTTTTATTTTAGAAGAATCAGATTACTAGGAGGGAAGCTATGAAGTTAAAGGGAAAGCAATGGGTATTTTTAGCTATAGGTTTATTTTCATTAATATCATGCTGGCAGAGTTTTGAAGTATACGGTTATAAGCAGTTTGAACATTGGTTGATGTCTTTAAGTTTAGCTGTAATGTTTATTGTTTTCAGTGTAATAGATATACCAGATAAAGAAGATGAAAGAGACAAGCTGATTAAATATAGAAGTAACTTTATCGCCATGCTATCACTGCTCATTTTTGCTATTATCCTCTTCATATCTCAGGTTATTAGAGGGGGTTTCATCAACCAGTTATTTTCTGCTGAACAGATGTTGATTATCTGTTTATCAATCTTAACTATCAGCTCAAGTATTAGCCGACTGATTTATTCAAAAATTATGTAGGAGGGATTTTGATGAAGCGTGCGTTTAATCAAAAGGTATTGTTCGGTATGGGAATAATGCTTGCATTATTAGGTGCCTTTATCGGTATAGTAGTTGGAATGCAGAATATGAGTATCTGGGTCATGACATTTGTGCTTGGAATTGTACTGATTCTACGTTCCTTTATTTTTGAGGGTGAACATTTCGATGAACGTGAGCAGCTGATTAACTTTAAGAGCTATAAGTTAACTTTTATGATGACGATTCTTATAGGAATGATGTTCTATTCTCTTTACTATTTTGACTGGCTGCATCTGCCGGGCGAAGATACATTTATCCTTTATATGGCACTCGTTGTTCTGTCCCAAGGCATCTCCAGCTTTTATTATGCAAAGAAAGTGTAATAGCCGTCTTCACTTGACTTATGCATATATTTCCCCTAAGGTGAGTACCGAGGAGTGATAAAATGAGAACGTTTGAACAGGAGAAGGACCTTTTCTTCGTCGACAGTTCAACGTACAAACTTTTAGCTGAACACTTAAAAACGACCGTGGTATGTCCAAAAGATGAGTTCAAAGGACATATTCTGTATAAAAACTTTCATGTGAGTAACTGCCATAGAACATGGCGGATTCAAGACTATGATTACGTGATTGTTGCGCGTCCTGGGTGGTACGAATCTCTTTCAGATGATCTGCAGCAGCTCATATTCCAGGAGCAGCGTCGAACGGGTTCCAGGCTTGTACTTGGCAATTTATTGATTACTCAGAAGTTCTGGCGTAGTCTTACGTCAACAACGCAGCAGAAACTGATTCACCTTTATGATGAGAAGATTGAAGAGATTGATACCAGGGGTCTGCCAGAACGTTTTCAGCAGCTGCACCATGTGTTTCCGGAGGAACATGGCGGAAACTGCTTTGCAGCTGCACTCTATGGTGTGGCAGATGAGCCGTCCTTGCTGGACGAATGGGTGCATAGTCAGTCATTCCTGGATATGCTGGAACGCAATCATTTCAAGCGGTTCGATCGGGCGACAAAAGACAGTGTGCTGGTATTTGAACATGACGGTGTAGTCGTCCATGCCTGCTATGTCATTGATGATGAATACTGCTTTAATAAATCAGGACAGACTTTCTTCAATCCCTGGCACATTGCACGCATAGGCAAAGTAGTGGAAGACTGGCATGACTGCAAAGTCATGTTCTTCTGTGATCCGTCCAAACTGGATGAATTAGTGAACTTAGGGATTGATGATAAAGTCGTTGCATAAAAAAGAAAGGTGAGAGACAGAAGTCTCTCGCCTTTCTTTTTGTTATTAATAAACGCCGACTTTAGACCATGCATTTGCTACTGTATTCGCATCAGTTGAACCGTAGAGATCCTGTGCTGAGCGGATTAATGCTGCTCGTGCGTCTGAGAACGAAGCATTTGGTGTTAGGTAGTAACTTAATGCACGATAGTAGATTTTCTCTGCTTTAGCTTTTCCGATGACTGTCACTGTATTGTAAAAGGCTTTATTCGGGATACCACTGTTGATATGAACACCGCCGTAGTCACCATCTTCTGTATTTGGCAGGTACTGATACTGGCTCATATGGGCTGGCTGATCATATTGTTCCGGATTCGACATACTGCGCAGTGCGTCACCGGCAATGCCAGGTGTATAAGCATCTTCTCCCATCAGGAAATCAGGGTCAACAAAATAACCAAAGACATCGGAGAAAGATTCATTTAGAGCACCAGATTCATACTCATAAACAAGACCAGCTGTATAATCAGTGACAGCATGTGTTAATTCATGTGCGACGATATCATTGGCACCTGATAATGGTGAGAATGTACGCCCGTCACCATCACCGTAGAACATTGCTTCACCATTCCAATAAGCATTATTATGGTTGTAACCGTAATGTACCACTGAGTAAAGAGGTGCTCCTTTGCCATCATAGGAATCACGATTATGTGTGTTTTTATAATAATCATAAACTTGATCTGCATAATAATGTGCATCTACACCCGCACGCTGTGACGTACTCGTGAATGCATTGTCATAATCAGAAATCAGGTTATAGTTGGATTTTGTGTTATGTGCATCATAAGTTTCAATATTTCCAGTATGAGTCTGGTCGACTAAATAGTACTGACCGCTATCTGCAGTGATATTAAGTGATTTATAATCTCCTTTATTCCCGTAGCCGTAGCCTGTTGTTGCCACTTCTTCAAGAAGATTCTGCTTTTTAACCACTTCTCCCGTCTCTGCATCAATCTGGATGTTCCAGTTTGCCGGCTTCGGCGTGACATAAATGAGTTGCACGTTATAAACATATTTATTTTTTTCCGCATTGATGACAAGATCTGCTTTCTTAACCACTTTTCGACCCATCATATTCTTAACTTCTGATTGTTTAACGCCAGCTGTTTCAAAAGCTTTATCCACGGCATCCGCGCTTGAAAGTTTCTGAGTATTAGTCGGTGCAAGTGTTTTCTGATCAAGATCACCATTGACAAAGACAATCTGTCCTTCTTTATTAACATGAACTTTTACTTCTGAATGAAGAGCGGCCTTACCATTTACTTTTGGTTTCAATGTGTAATGAGTAAACCCCTCGCTATCTGTTTCAGTAGCGACTACTTCATATTGTTTATAGTTCTTTTTCACTGCTTTAGAGCCAGGAAGATTTTTCAGTGCGTGTTTAGCATCTTGCTTGTTGTGAACTTTTTCCATTTTACTAAGTGATTTCGAAGCGTCGGTTTTAGCTTCTGTCACATGGGTAGGAACTAAAGAAGCAAGCATAACCGATGAAAGCAAAGCAGGTGCAATGATTTTTTTCATTTTACTATCCCCTTATTCAGTAAGTATTTTTAAAGCTTAAATTGATTATAATCAGAAAATTATAAAAAAACAACATAATTATTTATAAAAACATTTTATATATGCATATATAGATAAAATAAAAGGGGATATAAGAAAAAGCGTCCTTATCATCATGACAAGTACGCTTTCTTTCGTGTATTTAATTATCTGTGAGACCCATTTCAAAATGAGCTCGCTTGAGTTTGTGCGTATGACCTATTGCATGGAATGTAAATAAACATAATGATGGTTTTTCCAGACGATTAAAATGATCATCTTCTCTTGTGATTTTCATGATGACAATGGCATCTTCTTCTCGCTCTGCTTTGTAAATAATTTCAAAGTTCCACTCCTGAGCCGTTGCAAAACGTTCCTCAAAGACCTGAATCATTTTGTTATAATCTCCATATGTCACACGTCCATCTGGATAGACAAATTCTGCTACTATCTCAGGTTCGATAAGTGTTTTGATTTCTTCAAGGTTCTGTTGCTGCCATGCAGCAAGTAGTTGTACATGTGACAAATGAGTCATTCCTTCTTTATAAAGACTTTACAATATTATAGCATATGGTGTTTTAAATATTTCATAAGGGGAATTTAATATGGTAAAATAAAATTATTATAAAGATAGAGGTGAAACAAATGAAGGGATTTTTTAAAGCTTTATTCTTTATCGTATTCTTATTAGCGATCGTTGTAACAGGTGGAGCTGCATTCTTATTCACTCGTTTTAAAGCAGATTTTGAAGATATCGAACGTCGTACTAAAGATATCGTCGCTCAAATTGAAGCACAAAACCCATAAAAACTTGCCTCCGGGCAAGTTTTTTTATGTTCTGAATGAACGCTGTGAGAAGATGAGGAGGCTGGCACCGCTAACAGCAAAAATAGAGCTGAGCAGCCTTGTAATATCGTGTTCTCCTGTCTGAGGTAGCTGGGCTGTTTTTTTCTTTTTAGCTCGAATGGGTTTTTTAGGCACTGTTTCCTCTGTGCTCACTCGTGGACGAGGATCGACTTGAGGTTCTGTCACAGGTAGCTGGGGTTTGACGCTTATCTTCCGGATAGGCGTTTTTTTGATGGCTTTTTGTGTGACTTCATAGGGTACGCCGGCTGTTTTAGGATGATTTTGTTTTGGTCGGGCTTCTTTGATTATCTTTTCTTTTTTTACGTGGCTTTTAACAGGTTTTTGGGAAATCGTTATATGCTTCTTCTGAGTTTTAGTTTTCTTGGCTGCTGTTTTCTTAGTGTGCTGTTTTAACGTCTTGTGCTGTTGAGGTTTTGGCTGAGGATGAAGAACAGGTGATTGCGGAGTCTGTATGGTTTTCCGTATGGGTTTATGAATAGGTTTATGGGTAGGTTTCTGGATGACAAGACCCGCTGCAGCTATTCTTTCCGGGGCCCGTTGCTGTGTGGAGACCTCTTCAGAGGAACTAACTGATGACGAGGCGGCAGGCTGGTCTGATTCCGCTTGAATAGTGAAATAGCGTTCTTCGCCAGCTGTCACCATCATATGCTCTTCACCGTGAGAGAGTTCATGGCTACCAGGCGTAAGTTCAAGGGTCAGGTGTCCTTCTTCATCTGTCAGCACTTCTTCACCATCTAACAGAAGTAAATAAGACGACAACGGCTCATTATGCTGGTCGATAACTTGAATAAAGGTTTCAGATTGCTGTTCAGCAATTGAGAGTGGCTCGTCAGGGATGTCAGATACAACAATCGTTTCCTGTTCTTTATCCAAAGTGAAAGTCTCCCCGTTGATGATTACTTCATTCGTTTCCAGCAGCAACTGTCCATCAGACAATGTCTTTGCAGGAACCGGTTGGTCATCGATCATCATCGTGACTGAGTAGTGGGGTAAAGGCTGGTTATGATTATCGACGAGTTTAATAAGATGGTCAGAAGTGCTAGTGATGGTCAGAGTAGTCATGAGTAGAATGCTGAAGTGAAACATCCGTTATCTCCTTCGCTTTTTCTTTCATTGTGACAGGTCACTGACATCAAATCTACTGGATTACAAGTTCTATAGAATCTCTACATTACTGTTATCAATAAGTAGAAATAGGAGCTTTATTAAATGGCTAATATCTATTTATTTACAGATGGATATAAATTAATGTATTGATGTAAAAAAGAAGCTTAATTAAATTTACAAAAAACTATCTGAAGAGCTCAGATAGTTTCAAGGGTGATATTGATGACATCCATAAATGAAATGAAGCACATCTGCTGATTAGCTTGATTGATTCCGATGATATGAAGAGCCCACATATCAATCCTCTCGATGGTCATTAGGAGGTTATTGATATAGCCTTCACTATAGAACTGAATCAGAACAGGACACTGCTGCCGTTTCGCTTCTCGCAGCTGCATATCCAGCTCCTCAAGACGGTCGTCTGATAGTTCGGGCCGGGCAATCTTGTTCTGATTCTCTATATGCTGTCTGACACTTTGGAACTGCTCAGGCATTGTCGCAAATGGCGCCCATTTAATCATGCCTCGCCCTTTTGGTATGTGCGGATTCAGCTGACTGGGATCAACTTGACGATAATCCAGCTCACCATAGACTGGATGTTCCATAACATCACTTCTTTCACTGATGTAGCTTCATTATACGAACATACGTTCGATATTGCAACTATATTTATTATTTTTCATTTTTAAGATGAAAAAACAGCCTCTTTTTCTCAATGAAAAGAGGCTGTCAGTTCAGTTAACACAAGGTCTAAAGGTAATGTTTCAGAGGTTCTGATATTTTGACCGGACCAGTTGCTCATATAATCTATTTCTTGCTGATTTTTAGCAGCTGCTCTGATGTCCTTTGTCATTATATTCATATAAGCGTACGACGGGAGATCGAGGTGAGCAAGCTGAGTCATCATTTGATTCTGAATACCGCGAGCGGTTTTGCCGGTAAAGACCTGAGTGTAAAGCGCATCGGTTTCAATTGCTTCAGTAACCGCCTTTTTATGCAGGGAATGGGCCGTGCTTTCCACTGTGTTAAGAAAGCGAGTACCTATCTGAACATATGAAGCACCGAGTGCATGAGCTGCCTGGATACCACGGCTGTCGCTGATACCACCTGCGGCGATGACGGGTAGACGCACAGCATCCACGACTTGTGGAACGAGTGCCATGAGTCCGATGGATGCTGCATCAGAGAATCCGCCTTTATGTCCGCCTGCTTCGTATCCTTGAGCGACGACGGCATCGACACCTGCCTGCTGCATTATTAATGCTTCATCGACTGTAGAAATAGTGCCGATAACCGTTATATCTGCTTTGTGCAGTTTGTCCACTAAAGAAGAATCCGGACAGCCAAACGTAAAACTGACAATGGGCACGTTTAGTTCGATGCAGAGGTCAACATAATCTGTTAAGGATGCGTCAGGGGTAAAGTCGTACTGATGGCGGACTGGAAGATTAAGCGTTTTTCTGATTTTATTTAGTTCCTCGTTGACTGCTGACACATCTTGTACAGCAGGCCAGTCATTTGCAAACAGATTGACCTGAAAAGGCTGTTCAGTCAGTGACTGAACCATCTTGATTTGATCAGCTAGTTTAGAAAGCGAGAGATTTCCTGCTGCGATTGAGCCTAGACAGCCTGCGTTTGAGACTGCTGCGACAAATTCAGGCGGAATGATGCCACCTGCCATCGGTGCCTGGATAATAGGATATTGAAACGATAACATGGCAAGACCTCCATTTTATTCGGGTATCGGTTGTTTGAAGATACGGGTATGAACAGCAAGATAGAAAAGAAGCATCCCGATAAGTCCCATAATAATAACATAGATAGACATCATCATGCTGTTTAAGACAACGCCTATAATCAGACCGGAACTCGCTACAAGACCCGCTCCACTGTAACCAAGCGAACTAAAAGCGATATAACTTGCACGCTTATCCTCTGGCATCAGTTTAGCCTGGAAGACGGAGATAATCGGTGTCTGCATCAGTTCACCGACCGTCGCAAAGAAAATGACGATAACCAGCAAGTACCAGGTTGTTAAGTGGTGAGCGAGACCGTAACCGGCTGTATAAAGAAACGTGCCGAGCAGAAGGACATACACCTGATTTCGCTTCTCTGTCAGTTTCGCAACCAGGAACGTGATGGAGACGACGAGCAATGTATTTTCAATGAGCAGGATACTCATCATACGCACACCGTCGACATGAACACCGAAGAGATCAATCGGTTTAAAGACGTTGTGCAGATGAACACCAATATAATTCGTCAATGCAAACTCTGCTGAGAAGACAAAAATCATAGCTGATGTAAACACAACGAAGCGAGTATCACGGAGTGCGACCTGATAACTGCTGAATAGATCCCTGACCCAGTGTGTCTCAACAACTTTGCGCACTTTATTGACAGTCGGGTCGACCAGGTAGCGTTTAAAGATGGCGGTATTGATCAGCATGATCATAATGATACAGATGAATAGAAAATACGGTGATCTTTATAAAAGAGACCACCGATAGCTGTACCGATAGCAGTCGCCAGGTTGTTGGTCCAGTAAGTGGTCACGTATACGGACTTCCGCATTTCTTCAGTCGTCGAGTCAATGATTAAAGCTTCCAGTGCAGGGAAAATCATCGCATTGCTGACCGCTGTCAGCATAAAGAAGAGTGTCACCAGCCACGGCTGATTGATGGCCGGATGAATAAAAATAGTCATCAAAATAATCAGCACAGCAAACAAAAGCTGGCCTGCGACAAGTTGTCCTTTTCGACTGAAGCGGTCCGCAAAATAACCACCGCAGAGACCGCAGATCAGACCGAAAATGACGTTGACACTGAGTAAAATACCAGACGTCACTTTGCCGAGTTCATCAGCGATATAGAGAACCATGAAAGGCATGACACTCATACCGGCTGCATGATCAAAGAAGCCGCAGATAATCCTCAGTTTGACGTTGGAGGGAAATTGTGAGAATTTCATTGTTGTATCCTCGTTTTTCTATAGAATAGATATATTATACCTATATTAAAGATAGAATAGTTAAAATTTTCTAACATTTTTCACTTGAAGGTGTGAAAAGTCATGTACCGTTACGTTATGAGCAATAAACAAGACATATCGCTCGTAACGCCACCTACAGAAAACCCCCTCGTACATAAGAAGCACGAGGGGGTTTTCATCTATTTTGTAATCGCAAGCATAAGTTCACGTGCGACTTTGGCTGCAACTGCGTTTGATACGCCTGATGCATCGTATGGTGGAGACAGTTCTACGATGTCAGCCGCAACAACATTCAGCTGCTCAAATATTTTGAATGCAGGTTCCAGTTCCTTGTAAGTCAGACCACCGGGTTCTGGTGTGCCCGTACCCGGGAAGATAGAAGGATCGAGACAGTCAAGGTCAATCGTGACATAGACAGGTGTATCTTTCAGCATACCTGGCAGGTCTTTCAAAGTATCGATAGAGAATTTTTCGAGTGTCGTATGTTCGTTGCTCCAGTCGAATTCTTCTTTAGTGCCTGAACGGATGCCATATTGGAAGATACGGCCATCGCCTGTAATGTCATGGATACGACGAACGACTGTCGCATGGCTTAACGGCTCGCCCATATAGTCGTCGCGTAAATCTGTATGGGCATCAAGCTGGACGAGTACAACTTCAGGATATTTTTCGTGGACTGCACGGAAGGGGCCGAGCGTTACTAAATGCTCGCCGCCAATCATAAAAGGCAGCTTACCCGCTGTTAAAATCTCGCGTGCTGTCGCTTCCAGCTCATCCAGTACTTTCACTTTGTTGCCGATCGTGATATCAACGTCTCCCGAATCCATGATGTTGACATCTTCCAGATCTTTATCTAAATAAGGACTGTAGGTTTCTAAGCCATACGACTCAGAACGAATCGCATCTGCTGCAAAACGTGTCCCTGGACGATTTGAGACAGTGCCATCAAAAGGTGCACCGTAAATAACGGTTGAGGCCTCGTCGAAAGTCGACTCACAGGCCATATAGACATGTTTATTCGGCTGCATCATTCAGCATCTCCTTGACGAATGTCGGAAGGGCGAATGCGCCTGTATGGATATCTGTATTGTAGTATTTCGTTTTAAGTCCAAGTTTATTCCATGCTTCTAAGTCGGCATCTTTTAATGGATCGAACTTCTTAGACGCGAAGCCGAAGAGCCAGTGGCCTGACGGATAAGTCGGCATATGGAACTGATAGACACGTGTGATAGGGAAGAGACCTTTGATTTTTGAATGAGCACGTTTCATTTCATGTGCGTAGCTTGGATAGTACGGTGATTCGTGCTGATTGATTAAAATACCGTCGTCTGTCAGTACACGGAAACAGTTGTTATAGAAGTCATGTGAAAACAAGCCTTCACCAGGACCGATTGGATCTGTAGAGTCAACTAAGATGAGGTCATAATAACCATCTTCTTTGTTCTTGACATAAGCAAGGCCATCTTCGAATAACAGTGTCACACGAGGATCTTCTAATTTGCCGGCAGTAATCGGCAGGTATTCCTGAGACAAGCGGACCACGCGTTCATCGATTTCGACCATATCAATCTGTTCGATAGACGCATAACGCGTTAATTCACGGACTGTACCACCGTCACCGCCACCGATAACTAATACTTTTTTGATATTAGGATTTGTTGCCATCGCTACGTGTGTAATCATATCGTGATAGACGAATTCATCTTTCTCATTCACCATCATTAAGCCGTCTAATGTGAAGAATGTACCAAATTCATCAGACTCAAAGAAGTCAATCTGCTGGAAATCAGACTGCTCAGAGTGGATATGTTTATTTGTTTTGATTGAAAAACGAACGTTATCTGTATGATTTTCTGTGTACCAAAGATCTAACATGGATAATCCTCCTTATTTTACGTCGACTTCGACAGGTTTGAATGATTCTACGACGATTTCACCTTTAGAATACTTATGGATTTTGTCAGCCATACCGCGGCCGATTTCATATGAATCAGAGAGCTCAGCTTTTAATGCTTTTTCAAGGAAGTCTTCTGCTCTCCATGGGTCTACTGTATCACCACATGTGAATACGTCAACTGATGCGTAACCATATTCAGGCCATGTATGGATTGTTAAATGAGATTCAGAGATGATGACAGCCCCTGATACACCGTAAGGATTGAAAGTATGGAAGCAGCTTTCAACGATAGTTGCACCTGATACGCGTGCCGCCTCGTTCATGATTTCTTCGATTTTATCGTGGTCTTTTAAGATGTCTTTGTCACAGTTATAGTATTCGATTAAAACGTGTCTGCCTAAAGTTGTTAATTTCATTATTAATTGTCCTCTTTTCTATTCATAATATAAACTTGATTTGAATTTTCAGTACCGATTTTGATGATAGGCTGGTTGTTGATGAACTGCCAGTAGTCAATGACTTCCTGTGAAATGCGTTCACCAGCCATCAGTATAGGAATACCCGGTGGATAAATCATTAAAGATTCAGCGCAGATTTCATCAAGTGCTTCTTCAATGGAGACAGGGTGTTTCTCACCGTACAGGACTGCGCGAAGTCCCAGCGCCTGCTCCGGAATGGAAAGCTGTCTGAGTACCGGTGCGTAGACTTCACGCTTGGCATCATGGTGCTTATCACTGATAGCCATGAGCGCATCTTTTAAGCGTTCAAGGACATGGGCATTATCTGCTGCAGTCACAATTCCCATAACGACATTAGGTTCAGCGAGTTCCATCTGAATATGATAGTCACTACGTAGCAGTTTATAGATTTCAAAACCTGATAGATTGATGGTTGAATCGACATAAATAGTCAGTTTTGTCTCATCCAGGTTCTGATTATAAAGTCTGTTGAAGTCATGGCCATCCAGCATATGAAAACCTGGGATAGCCGTGACGGCTTCTTTAAATTTGCGAATATGCGGCATTAATGTCTGAATCCGTTCCGCACCGTGAAGAGCGAGATGTTTACGAGCGATATCAAGCGATGACATCAGCAGATAGGAAGCAGAAGTAGATGTCAGCATGTTGATGACACTCTTGACTTTATGCTGGTCCACAAGGTGTCCTTTAACGAGCAGAACACTCGACTGTGTAAACGAACCGCCTGTCTTATGCAGACTAGTTGCGGCGAGATCAGCGCCTGCCTCCATACTGGAGATCGGCAGTTCAGGTGAGCATCTGAAATGTGCACCGTGCGCTTCGTCTACAAGAACCGGCATGCCATGTGCGTGAGCAAGCTTGACGATGGCTTTCAAGTCGCTGACAGCACCGAAGTAAGTCGGATTCATGATGAAAACGGCGCGTGCATCAGGATGCTCTTCAATAGTGTGTTTGACCGTTTCTACACTTAAGTTATGAGCGATGCCGAACTCTGTATCAAATTCAGGCAGTACATAGATCGGCGTGACATCAGCGAGTGCCATCGCATTCAGCACAGATTTATGGACATTACGCGGCAGAATCAGTTTGTCACCCGGCTTGCAGACAGAAAAAATCATGGCCTGAATGCCTTCAGTCGTTCCGTTTACAAGAAAATGTGCCTGGTCAGCAAGGTAAAAGTCAGCCATTAGCTCCTGTGCTTCTTTAATAACGCCTTTTGGGTTATCGTAGTTATCCAGCTGCGGCATTGAGTTGACGTCGTGCCGTAAAGTAGAGCGGCCATAGTAGTGCAGATCTGTTTCATTATCGAGTCCTCGTTTATGGCCGGGCACATCAAAACTGATGACATCCTGTTCTTCATATAATTTCAGTGCATCAAACAGAGGCGTCTGATTGTGCAATGTCTGATTGATAGGGGTTAAAGTCTTAAGTTTATAGGGTTTGAGCAATCTCACACCTCCAAGATACAGAATTGTAAAATATAGTATGACTTAACTTGAGGTTTTATATAACTACTAATTTATTTTTACCAAACAAATTGTAATGTATTACTAAACTGTTGGCAAGAAAAAATTTGAATTTGCATATGTTTTTTTGAAGGAAAGATAGTCTGTTAAAATAAAAGAAAAAGGGAGGCAATAAGATGATAGGATACATTGGCTCATATACAAAAAAAGAAGGTAAAGGGATTTACCGCTTTGTGCTGAACGCCGAAGAGAAAAAAATCGACACAGTTGAAACGGGATACGAAGTACCTGCGTCAACCTATGTCGTCCAGCACGGCGATTTCTTATATGGCATTAAAAAGGAAAATGATAAAGCAGGCGTTGCAGCTTATAAAATAGGAGAAGCGGGTAAGCTTGAACTGATTAACGACTGTCTGGAGTCAGCAGAATCTGGCTGCCACATCTCAGTCAGTCAGGACGGTCAATATCTGTTTGAAGCCGTTTACGGGGCAGCAGAAGCGCGTCTTTACAAGTTAGATACAGAAAGCGGTGCAATTCAGAAACTGATCAATGTAGTCGTGCAGGAGGGGCTTGGACCTAACGAAGATCGTCAGGATAAAGCACACACGCATTTCATTAAAGAAACACCGGACGGTAAAGCAGTGGCTGTCGACCTGGGGGCTGATGAGATTATCACCTTTACATTTGATGAAGACGGACTGAAGCGTGAACAGGCACTGAAAGTTCCGGCAGGCGCAGGTCCGAGACATCTCGTCTTCAATCAGAATGGCAGATACGCTTACGTCATGACAGAACTAAGCAATGAAGTATTTGTACTCAAATACGATAATGGTGAGTTTGAACTATTGGAGCAGCATTTAGCAATTCCTGCTGATTTTAAAGAGAATACGCAAGGTGCAGCCATCCGCATGAGTCATGACAACCAATTTGTTTATGCTTCAAACAGAGGTCACCAGAGCATTGCAGTCTTTAAAGTAGAAGAAGACGGTGCTGCACTGTCACTTGTAGAAATCGTCGACTGTGGTGGCGACTGGCCGCGTGACTTCAATATTTCAAATGATGATCAGTTCTTAGTCTGTGCACATGAAGTGAGCGGTAACGTTGTATTATTTGAACGTGATGCGGAGACAGGCAGACTGACGCTTCTCGAGAAGGATCAGCAGGCAGCTGAAGGTGTCTGCGTACAATTCCTGTCATGAGAATCGCACTCTATCAGATGGCGGTAGTGCCTGGCAGACCAGACTTAGCTGCGGAGAAAGTAGCCAGCTGGCTCCGCGGACTGGAAGGAATAGATATTGCTGTCCTGCCTGAAATGTGGAATACTTCTTACGAGTTAGAACGATTAGGTGAACTTGCTGATGAAAAAGGCAGACGTGAAATTGACTTTTTAAAAGGTCTGGCGCAGGAAAAAGGAATTCATATTGTCGGCGGATCAATTGCGGTGTCAGAGGAAGAAAAGCATTTTAATAGAAGTGTCATCGTCAACAAGCAGGGAGAAGTGGCCTATCAATACGATAAAATACACTTAGTGCCGATGCTGGATGAACCGCGCTACTTGACAGCGGGCGGACAGTTTGAGGTGTTTGAACTCGCTGGAGAGAAAATGGGTGTCATCATCTGCTATGATTTAAGATTTCCTGAGCTGACGCGTCGGCTTGCTCTAGAAGGTGCAGAAATCATTTATGTCGTCGCAGAGTGGCCGGAAGAACGAATGGATCATTTCATTGCACTGCTTAAAGCACGGGCGATAGAAAATCAGTGTTACATCGCAGCTTGCAATGCAGCAGGCGAATGTAATGGTACAGTCTTTGGCGGACAATCGATGATTATAGAGCCGACTGGACAGGTGCTCGCTGCAGCAGGACAGAAAGAAGAAACAATCATCGCAGATATAGACATAGAACGTTCAAAAGAAATCAGACAAGCAATACCGGTATTTGAATCACGCCGATCAGAGTTATATTAGAATTAGAAAACCGCCCCTTGCGTGTGAACATCACCCTGTCAAGTAGACACGTAAAAAAACAAAATTAGTTACTCGGCTGCGCTTGTATAAGTGCAGCCATTTTTAATGAAATTCTTTCTTGATTGAAAAAGTTGATATATTTATCGAGTTCTTTTTTCGCATGACAGAAATCATCAAATATTTTTGATTTCCCTTTGAAAATCTCCGATTTTAATAAGCCAAAGAATCCTTCCATAGGCCCATTGTCTATACATCTGCCGCCTCTAGACATACTCTGAGTCATTCCGGCTGCACGAAGTTTTTGTCTGAATGCTCTACTTGTATACTGGAAGCCTCTGTCACTATGAAGAATGATATCGTCAGTATCCTATAATGCTTGAGCTTTTTTAAAAGTATTAAAGACTAATTCATTATTATTTTTCTTGGAAATCTCATAGCTCAGTATCTTTTTCGACTGTAGATCATAGATTGCACTCAGATCGTTATTAAAAACTTCATATTCAGGCGTTCCACGATGACACCATTTATAGTAGCTCGCTCTAGAAATACCTAGAACTTTGCACAATGATTTAATCGGAAAACACTTCTTAAGACACTCAACAGTCTTATAGGATGCTAATTGTCTGACTCTTGATTCATCAACTGCCTTTCTATCTCGCGGCACTTTTTTAGTATCTCATGCTCCATCTGCAGATATTTATTGCACTCTTCAAGCGCCTTAATTTTTAACTTATATTCATCTTCTGAACTTCTTGTTGTAACTGGCTTTGTTTTACCTCTACTATTTATTAGTCCTTCTGCACCGTGTTCTTCGAACTTTTTTACCCAGCTGTATATCTAAGAATAGTTGACACGATAACGTTCTGCGGCTCCTTTATAATCTTTGTTACGACTGATACAGTAGTTATGGCGAGGCAGGAGAAGCTGAGGATGAGGGAGGAACGGAAGCGGCAGGAGCAGTCCTATTTTATCACTGCTAAATTATATATATTTACTTAAAACCTTAAAGTTTCCTTAAAAATCCATATTATATAACTTTAATTCGTTTGATTGGTTTAGACTGAATCTATAATAAACTAAAGGAGAGTATAAGATGTTTAAATCACTTTTACGATTAGTGTTAATATTTGGGTTGTTATTTTCAGTAGGGATGAATCCCTATATAGAATCAAAGGCTCATGCATCAAGTAATAATTCAGACAAATATTATGATCAAATAATCGAAGTCACTCAAAGTAATATCAGTGTTAATGATAAAGGTACTGTTATTTACAACCTAGAGGTGATGGAAGAGAAGTTAAAAGATAATCCGTATAAAAATGAAGCTTTGACTCAAGCTAAAATGTTAAATAATAAAAGCATTGATATATTAGAGAGTGCAGAGAATCCCGAAGCAGCAGAAAGCAACAATAGAGCGTTAAGTACTCAAGCCCGAATCGCAAGTCCAGATTCAAGACAATTAGCTTGTAGTATCCAAGGGAAAAAAGTTAATACAAAATATTATCAATCTTTAGATGCATGTGTCGGAAAAAAAGTTAAAAGTTTAGTTACTTTGGGCGGGTTGTTAAGTGGATTTGGAAAACAGTTTATTGATGATGTAGCAAATGGAAAATGGAAAAATGTCAGAACGACGTTAGGTAAAGCTGGCAAAAGCTCAGCCTCAATTGGAGGTATTGTGGTAACACTTGCTACTATACAGTATACATGTATTAAGGCTGCACAAAAAAAATATCCACCGGGTGGATGTAAATAAAATAAAGGAATGTTAAATATTATGAACAATTTTAAACCTTCTCTTGAAAAATTTAAAAATCTATTTGGATTACTTTTGATCTTCTGTCCCACAGTAGTTTTATTCTTGATTCTGGGCGGGGTAGCAGAGGATGTATGGGATTTATTTTCCATATATATGTATATTTGTAATGTCATATTATACATTGTTTTATTTATCATGATTCGAAATACGAAGGAGAAAAACAATGAAAGATGATGGAGAGGCAGGCGCATGGATGAGCGCCTGTTTTTAGATTTCATTTGATATACCTCCGGCTTTTGAAAATAAGTTTTATTCTCTTTTCCTTTGGCATACTTGATAATCCAGTTGTTAATAGTTTTTCGACAGGGGATATTATACTTCATAGCCAATTCGTTGGGCGATCTACCCTCTTTAAAATATTCGTTGATCACCTTTGATTTAAACGCCTGAGAATAACTGCCGTTATGCGCTCGGGGCTTTAGTGCCATGATTCCATGTTTTTTATAGCGGTTATAGTAAACTGCTAAATTTTTGGGATGCATATCTACGTCTAAGATGTCTTTAATTCGATTGAAAGAATAACCTTCCTCATACAAATCGAAGATTTGCTGAAATGTTTCCAGTGATAACTTCATTTTTCGCATAGAAAAACTCCCTCTAAAGTTTTACTTTTTTAAGTGTCTACTTTAGAGGGAGCTTATCACGCGTGAGGAGCAGTTTTTTAGTGTGATTGGAGAGGGTGAGTTATGGTCGATAAAGGAGAAATATCACTGGCAACTCAGATGAAAGCGAGGAAGATAATAAGTTACCAGCGATAAATAAGGAATATCGCTGGTAACTACTGCTTCACTATTTTAATTGATAGGTTCTATTTTTATTCGCACCTTCTTTTGTGCAGATTTTCTGTACGATTCCTCGTACCGTTGACTTTGGAAAACCGCTCCACACACTGACTTCAGTTGATGTCAGTGCATCATTTTTCGGAAGTGTCATTTCTTTCATTAAATGTATGAGAGCTGTCTGATTATCAATTCGATGCTGACAATGCTGACAGGTCACGTATCTCTTCTTCTGCTGATGTAGAATCGTTAATCTTCTGCATTTCGGACATCTCATACCTTGCTTATATTCTTCGAAAGGATAGTAATGGATTCTATCAAAATGCGCTCCTGAGTAATGAAAAAGTTTCATTTTCTCAGCATGAATAGAGTGTACAGGCTGTGGGACAATACTAGAAATAAATTCTATGAGCTTTTCTATCTGATGTGGAAGAATAACATGATCTGGCACGGAATCTGCAGACAAATTAAAACCAGGATTGATAAAAATAGTCTTGCTAACAACTTTAGCCTTAACCTGCTGGTTTTTTAGAAAAGTCTCAAGTTTATAATAAGCCTTATTTAACTGAGATGTCACATCCGTATGGACATAATCACGCTCAGATACAAACTGGTGATTGACGATTTTATAATGGGCAGTAAAGTTCTTGATATCAAAATGAAATAAAGTGTCTTTATGCCCGATTAAAAAATCATACTGGCTGCTTCCCTTATACCTTAAGTTAAAATCCCAAAGTTTGATACATATGGAATGTTTGATAAGTTCATAAAATGCAGTTTCTCCTTCAATACCTCGTAAATAAGTTGATAGTTTCATATCATCATGGTCATTCAAGATTAGACGTTGATCAGCAGCCAGCAGGAACTTCTGATAATCTGTTGGTTCATGTATTTTGACAAACATATCTCATCTCAGCCTTATTCTAAACGATGGCCTAAAAAATTCAAAAAAGCAGAAAAAGATGAAATACATCCTAATTGCCTACTGAAATTGATAAAAAAGCTACTATTCATCAAAAATTTCATGAAATCAACTCATTTTTAAGAAAACTTTTAATTATATTACTTTTTAAATGAAATTTGCGGAAAATTGCCAACTTGGCAACTTTTAATTTTCACTCATCAAAATATGCTATATTAAAAATTTTAAAAAAAGACTGCTGATTTCTCGCGTCAGCAGTCTGTCTTCTATTTATATATTTGTCTGATGTATTTGAACTTTCCTTTATAAGGTGGAAACATCAACCCTGTTTCAAGCTTTGTGCTTTTGGTCATATAGGCTTTCTGATGGCTGAATAAATCGAATGAATACTTACCATGATAGTGGCCGATGCCTGATGCACCGACACCACCAAATGGCAGATATGGATTAGAGACATGCATAAGCGTATCATTGACGCAGCCACCGCCGAATGATAAGCGCTTAAATACTTTTCTGACGAAGTCTTCATCTTCGCTGAAGATATAAAGGGCAAGCGGTTTATCATAGCTTTTGATGATCGGGAATATTTCCTCGCGGTCGTCAAATGTGACAATCGGCAGCAGAGGCCCGAAGATTTCTTCTTCCATGATTTTGTCATCAAGCTGCACGTTATCAATCAATGTTGGCGCGATATAGCGCTCTGTTCGGTCTGTTTCACCGCCGATGACGATATCATTTTCTGCGCTTTGTCGCAGTGCATCCAGTCGGTCGAAATGACGTTCGTTAACAATGCGACCATAGTCCGCAGATGTTTGAGCATCCTTGCCGTAGAAATCTTTCAGTGTCGAACGCATCGCTTTGATAAACTGTTCTTTTACTTTCCGGTCGATCAGAACATAGTCAGGTGCGATGCAGGTCTGACCGGCATTCATAAATTTACCGAACGCGATACGCTCAGCAGCGACTTTGATGTTAGCCGTCTCATCGATAATCGTCGGACTTTTGCCGCCTAGTTCAAGTGCAACGGGTGTCAGATTCTTACTTGCTGCTTCGTATACGATCTGGCCGACTTTAGTACTGCCCGTGAAGAAGATGAAATCAAATTTCTGTTCCAGTAATTCTGAAGTGACTTCTTTCTCTCCTTGAACGACTTTCACGTAATCAGCCGGAAAGACGGCAGAGATGATTTCTTCGATAATGGCGCTTGTATGTGGCGTCTGCTCAGAAGGTTTTATAACAGCGCAGTTACCTGCTGCAATGGCACCGATTAAAGGCTCCATGACGAGCTGGAATGGGTAGTTAAAAGGTCCGATGATCAGGACAGTCCCAAGTGGTTCACGCATGATATAACTTTTTCCTGGGAACTGCATCATCGGTGTTGAGATGGATTCTACTTTACTGTAATTCTTCATTTCCTTTATAAACATGGAGATGGATTTTAAGATAAAGCCGATTTCTGAAGCATAAGCCTCTACTTTACCTTTACCTAGGTCCGCAGCTAGGGCATTCAGAATATCTTTTTCCCGTTCCCTGATTTCTTTCTTCAGTGCTTTGAGATGCTTTTTGCGAAACTTTAGATCTTTTGTCATGTCTGTATCAAAAAACTCATTGATTTCATCTAAAACGGATTTATACAAAACGGTCACCTCTGCATATATGATGTAATTAGTGTACAATAGATTGTTGCCTGATAAAATCAATTGAACTTAAACGAGGTGAAGGAAATGAGATTGGGTATAGTGGGCACGAACTGGATTACCGATCGTATGATTACTGCCGGCAGAACAATTGAAGGCTTTGAAGTGACGGCAGTCTATTCACGTACCGCTGAACGAGCGACAGCCTTCGCTGCTACGTACGATATCAAACACCGATTTACAGACTGGCAGGCTTTTATAGTGAGCGACAGCTATGATGCTGTTTATATTGCAACGCCTAATTTATTGCATGCGGAACAGACGATGGCCGCGCTGAATGCTAAGAAACACGTGCTCTGCGAGAAACCACTCACATTAACTGCAGCAGAAGGACAGGCGCTTTTTGACTGTGCAAAGCAAAATGATGTTATCTTAATGGAGGCGATGAAGTCGACTGAAGCAGCTGCATTCAATCAGCTGGAGAAATGGCTGAATGACATTGGCACCATCAGACGTGTCAACTTTCACTATAATCAGTACTCATCACGTTACGATAAACTGAAAGCAGATGTTGTAGAGAATGCGTTCAGACCGGAGCTCGGCAACGGTGCATTGACGGATCTGGGTGTCTATACGATTGCACCGCTTGTCAGGTTGTTCGGCCTGCCTTTAAGCGTCAGCGCTGAACTTCATCGATTGTCGACTGGGGCGGACGGTCAAGGGACAGTCATTGCTAAATACAGCGAAATGACAGCTGTTCTTAGCTTCTCAAAAATCATCAACAGTTATCTGCCGTCTGAAATCATCGGTGAAGATGGGATCTTGACGATAGATAAGATATCAGCACCTGCCATCATTAAAAAGTACAATCGCCAAGGTGAAGAAATTGAGCGGTTTGAGCACCATGCACAGCCGATGTCCTATGAAATCAAGACGTTTATGGATGCTTGTCAGTCGGGCTCAATCCATTCGAGTAAAGAGCAGATGAGTATGGATACACTGCGCATGCTGGAAATCATAAAAAGAGAGGCAAAGATACATGAATAAATCATGGCTTTATTTAATTATCGGCGGACTGCTGGAAGTTGTCTGGGCAGTCGGACTCAAGTATTCACATGGCTTTACAGATATTCCGTGGACCTTGTTCACGGTAGTCGTCATGGCATTATCATTTTACTTTTTTGCTTACTGCCTGACGCATATGGAAGTTGGAATGGCTTATGCGATCTACACAGGTATTGGAGCAGTCGGAACAGTACTCTATGGCTACTTTTTCCTCGATGAACCGATGAGTGTTCTGAAGATATTTTTCCTCGCACTCTTGATAGCATCCATCGTCGGACTGAAATTTGTGGAAGGGGCTGAGGAGTCATGAGCTGGATTGTATTAATCGGAGCCGGTCTAATGGAAGTCCTGATGGTTGTGGCTTTAAAAAACAGCGACAGTTTTAAAAATAAAAAGTGGACGGTCATCTGGTTTCTGCTGAGTATGTTAAGTCTCTTTTTACTGTCAGTGGCGATTAAGTCACTGCCGCTCGGTACTGCCTACAGCGTCTGGACTGGAATAGGCGCCATGGGTAGTGTTATTGTCGGCATTGTCTTCTATAAAGACAGTTTCAATCTGAAAAAAGTGATTCTGATTACATTGATTATCATCGCTATCGTCGGACTGAAGCTGGTATAAGAAAAAGGACGTTTTATCTTTTTGATAAAACGTCCTTTTTTTATTTCAGTACATCTTGTACAGATGCATCATTTTTCATTGTAGTCACTGCATAGGAGCAGAGGGGCACGATTTTTAAGTTGTTTTCTCGTGCATAGTCAATGACACGGTTCAGTAATTGTTTAGCAATACCTTGTCCGCGAAGCGAAGGATCAACGAATGTATGATTGATGACAATCGTGTCTTCACCTTGTGTGTAGAATGTAATCTCAGCTTTGTCATCGATATAAAATCTGTTTCCTGACTGCTGGATTTCCATAGGGAACACCTCCTTATGATAAAACGTCAGTTAATTGAGGTACCACTTGTTTCTTACGTGATACAACGCCTTTAAGTAAAGCAGTGTTTTTATCTAAAGCAACGTTGAATGCTTTATTGACCGCTTCTTGTTCTTTACCCAGTGCGAGGATCTTCGAATCAGAATGAATGATATCTGTCACGACAAGGACAAATAAGTCGTAACCATTTTGTGCTGTCTCTGCATTGATAGCATTCTCAAGTTCTTCCTGGCGTGCGAATACTTCATCGATATCGACAGTGTTGACTTGTGCAACACGGACTTCTTTTTCGCCCATAGAGAATGATTTCGCATCGATGTTCAGTAAGTCTTCTGCAGATTTGTCTGCTGTAGAAGCACCTGCTTTCAGCATTTCAAGGCCATATTCTTCTTTGTTGATACCTGCAATTTTTTCAAGTTCTTCTGCTGCTTTGACGTCTTCGTCTGTACAAGTAGGAGATTTGAAAAGTAATGTATCAGAGATAATAGCAGATAACATCAGCCCTGCAATCTCAGGTTTCACTTCGATCTGATTTTCTTTATACATTTTATTAAGAATCGTTGCTGTACAGCCGACTGGTTCTGCTCTGTAGTATAAAGGTGCTGCCGTCTCAAAATTAGAAATACGGTGGTGGTCAACAACCATCAGAATGTGAGCAGATTCGATGCCAGGTGCTGACTGCTGGAACTCATTGTGGTCAACAAGAATGACTTCCTCACCGTCAACTTTTTCGATTAAGCGAGGTGCAGATACGTTGAATTTGTCAAGCGCATATTGAGTCTCAGCACTTACTTCACCCAGTCTTACTGCTTCAACTTCTTTGCCGGCAGCAGTCTGCAGGTCTGCCATTACAAGTGCTGAAGTGATTGTATCTGTATCAGGATTTTGATGTCCGAAAGTTAAAATAGTCATGAATTCTTCTCCTTTTAATATGAATATCTTTTATTTTATCATGATTGACCGGTAATCGTCATGCCGAGTGAATGCTCAAAATGAGAAAGCGCGAACTGGTGTCCTTCCTGACTGAAGGATTGAACAGCATCTTTATCGACCATCATCGTATAACCGAGATTATAACCATCTACTGCTGTATGAAGAACACAGATATCCGTACAGACACCTGTCAGTTCAATGATCTTGATCTGACGTTCTGTTAAATACTGATGAAGCGGTGTGCCCGCAAATGAGCTATAGCGTCTCTTGTCAATCCAGAAGACAAGAGGATGATTCCGGAACTCTTCATAAACTTTTTTAACAGCGCCATAAAGTTCACGGCCTTCGGTCCCGCGGATATTATGGGGCGGGAAGAGCTTTGATTCAGGGTGTGACATATCATTTAAGTCATGCAGATCCATCATGATGAAAACAGGGTTGCCTTCGGTGAGATAAGCTTCAAATTTACGGGCGATGGCCAGATCGATAGACTGACCAGGTTTACCGCAAGTCAGTTTTCCATCATCAGCAACAAAATCATACGAATAATCAATAATCAGTAATGCTTTATCCATAATGAGCCTCCTAACAGGGTATAGTTAATCAAAGTATAAATGATAATAAGGATGAACTAAATGAGAAAAATCAATGTAATCGATTATGGTGCACGCGGACGTCACATTTTGATGGACAGTATCGGTTTTCAGCGTGCCTTAAATCAAGCTAAAAAGACACCTGTCGAAATCTATGTGCCGGCAGGAACATACTATATCGCAAAAGAATTAGTGATCTACCATCATACTACCCTTATTCTACATAAAGATGCGGTCATCAGAAGGATGAGCAATAGCGCCCTCCTCAAAAATGGTCGCAAACCAGGCTATCATGGATATGACGGCAATGGTTATATCACCATTAAAGGCGGCACTTTTGACCAGTATGGCCATGTTCTCAATTTCAACAATACCATTATGTCGCTTGGACACGCAAAAGAGATAAAGATTGAAGATGTGACTTTTAAGAATGTCGTCGGCGGTCATGCCATCGATGCGTGCGGACTGGATGGTTTTCACGTGAAAAACTGCCGTTTCCTGGGCTTCAGAGATGATTCAGGAAAAAGGCAGTTCAGTGAAGCGATTCAGATTGATCTCCAGCTGAAAGATTCATTTCCGAAGTTCGGCTATTATGACGGTACACCGACTCGCAATGTCATTATAGAGGACTGTTATTTCGGTGGTTCAGAAGAACCGCTGATGAAAGCATGGAACCGGGCAGTCGGCTCTCATGCCAGTCGATATGATGTTTTCTATGAGAATATTTTCATCGAGAATAATACGTTTGACGGCATGAATGACTATGCGGTCACACTGCTCAAATCAAAGATTGTCAAAGTGTCAGGCAATCAGTTTATAGACTGCAGAGGCGGCATCAGGTATCTTGCAGTCAATAAAGGCAAATACTCGACGTCTCCTGCCGGTATTGACAAAGGTGTGCAGGCCGGGGAGACAGTCATCATAGCAAACAATGATTTCAAATCAATCCGCCAGGAAGATGTCATTTTAATTAAAGGCTATAACGGTGTTAAAAACGAGGGCATCTATGTCTTCAACAATACATTTAATCAGGAGGACACGTGTGCGGTCCGTCTGATTGAAGCGGCAGATGTTTACTGCCATTGCAACAGGCATTTAAATACGATTCATCAGAAGCATGTTGACAAGCTTTTCAGTGACCTTTAATGATTATCCGGAAAAAGGACAGCCTTTTTTACGGTAATAAAAGTTCGGGTCGCGATAAGTATTATCGTAACCTTTATGGAAGTTGTGCACGAGTGAAGGAGAGATAGGCGGGATCAGCCAAGTCCAGTCGCCCGTGATATGCCGACCGGCAGCGTTCTCCTGTTCTTCGAATTTCTCGAACTGCTTACTCGCAGTGTAGTGGTCGACAACTGCAACACCTTGTGACTTATATGAATGATAGACGGCATAGTTCAGTTCGACGAGCGACCGGTCACGCCAGTAAGTAGCAGTCGTCTTTCGGTCAAAACCGAAACTGTCGGCAATCTGCTCTATCAAGTTGTAGCGGTAGCAGTCCAGCAGATTGCGGGATGCAATCTCTGATTCCATATACCAGCCATTAAAAGGCGCACATGGATAAATGATGCCGCCTATACGGAGTTCCATACCTGAGATGATTGGCACGGCATACCAGGCCAAATTCAGGTCATCGAATGCCGGGTGACTTGGATGACGAAGGGATACTTCGAGCACTTTTTCTTCCGGCAGCTCAAAAGTATGAAGTTGTCCGTCGTGCTGATAAACAATAGGTAGAAACTTGGAAGTGATGCCCGGCTTAATAGCTTTAACCGGGTCTGCTAACGTGTCACTAGTATAGCGGATCAGCTGGTCATTCAGAATGGTAAACGGTGTGTGATGACCATTACGCGGCGGAAAAACAGTGATGCTCGGTCTGATTTTGCCGTTGTTCGTTGCATAGTCGATATGGTGAAGCAGCGCTGTCTCAAATTCCGCGGGTGTTTGGACGCTCCGTTTATCTATTAAATTCAGTTTGTCCCAAAAGAGACGACCGATACAACGGTTGCTGTTACGCCATGCGACGCGTACACCATATTCAAGTTCTTCAGTCGTATGCTGATAAGTGCCGGTTTGACTGATTTCTTCTTCAATGACCCGTAATCGTGCTTTGGTGGCAGCGTCTGAGATATTGAGTTCCTGGTGCATGTTTCTGATAAAAGACTGGGCTAGTTCTAACATTTAATCACTCCTCTGAAAATTTGCGGTTGTTCAGAATAAAGATATAAGTCGCGACACTCGTCAGTAGGATGAGAACGCTGATAGCAATAAAGAAAAACTGATTATCTGTTACAGAGATAACAGTGCCTCCAATAATAGGACCGAATATACTGCCGATGCTGAAGACGATACCGCACATCAGATTGCCTGCCGGCAGTAAGTATCTAGGTGTGAGTTCTGTCATATAGGTGACACCGAGAGAATAAAGAGAACCTGTAAAGACGCCGGCAATAAAGAAGATGGCCATCATGCCGTAATGATGTGCGATAAAAAAATCGCCTAAAAGAAAGATACCTGCACCTATTAAGGTCAGTAACAGCATTAAATGACTTCTATTCATACGGTCAGACAGACTGCCGATTGGTACCTGGAAAAGGATGGTACCGAGACTGAACATCGGGAGTATCCAAGTGATATCGATTAAACTTAAATCATGTTTCAGTGCGAATACCGGGAAGTTGCTATTCAAAGAGCTCTCCATCACACCGAAGACCATCGGAAATAAGAACGCGATCCAGGAAGTATGGATGACTTTCCGGAAGTTGATGAAAGTAGAAGAAAGAGAGACTTTTTCTTCAGACGGCTCAGGAAAACTATTTTTCAGTGTAAAGACAAGTGAGAACGCAATGAACGTTAAGCCGGCACTGATTAAAAAGGGCAGTGACTCATGAATATTAACAAGCGGCACTAGAATAGGTCCAAGCATAAAGCCGAGTGAGAAGCTCAGCCCGTAATAAGCAAGTGCACGTCCGAGCTGATTGCGCGGCGTCACATGCGTGAGCCATGACTGCGTTGCGAAATGCAGCATATTGTCGCCGACACCGACAATCAGGCGCAGCACAAACCAGATAGACATCGCTTGAAGAACGGGAAAAAGCAGGAACGATAAACAGACGAGGACACCACCTGTAATAATGAGTGGCTTAAAACCCCACTTCCTGAGAAGTCCTTCAAGAAAAAGGGACGTCAGGAACACGCCGATATAAAGAGAAGTGGCATGGAAACCATTGACGATACTCGGCACATGATCCCGTTCGAATATAAAGGAAATAAGCGGCAGCAGCATGCCTTGAGAAAAGCCGGAGATGGAGACGACAGCTGAAAGGATAAAGACAAATTGTTTATTTTTCATATCATGACCTCTTCTATAAGTTAGTTAAATTGTAGCATTATTGCTTCACTTAAAGGTATGTTAATATGAAAGAGAAGACGTTAATAAAGGGAAAAAGAGGGATTAAGATGTTCAAAAAAACTGATGATAGCTTGATGCTGCATACGGATTTATATCAGATTAATATGGGAGAAACTTACTGGTTTGACGGCATACATGAGAATATGGCTGTCTTTGATGTTTATTTCAGAAGTATGCCGTTTGACGGTGGTTACGCAGTATTTGCCGGCCTCGAGAGAATCATCGAGTACGTGAAACGTTTTAAGTTTACGGACAGTGACATCGAATATTTACGTGAGCAAGGCTATCAGGAAGATTACCTGAGCTATTTAAAAGAGTTGAGATTCACTGGGAACATCGTCTCTATGCAGGAAGGTGAAATCTGTTTCAACAATGAGCCGTTACTCCGAATAGAAGCGCCGCTCATTCAAGCCCAGCTTTTAGAGACAGCTATCCTGAACATCGTCAATTTTCAGACGCTCATTGCGACGAAAGCAAGCCGCATTAAAAATATTGCACCGGACGAAATCTTTATGGAATTTGGAACACGTCGTGCGCAGGAGATGGATGCTGCTATCTGGGGTGCTCGCGCGGCTTATATTTCAGGTTTTGATTCAACGAGTAACGTCCGCGCCGGCAAATTGTTTGGTATGCCGATTTCAGGGACACATGCACATGCAATGGTTCAGGCATATGACGATGAATATACAGCGTTTAAGAAATACGCTGAGCGTCATAAGAACTGTGTCTTTTTAGTCGATACTTTCCATACACTGAAAAGTGGGGTGCCGAATGCGATTCGTGTGGCACAGGAGCTTGGCGACCAGATTAACTTCATCGGTATACGCTTGGATTCAGGAGACTTAAGCTATCTGTCAAAAGAAGCGCGCAAGATGCTCGATGCTGCAGGGTTCCCTGATGCGAAAATATTTGCTTCGAATGACCTGGACGAGGCGACTATCATCAACTTGAAGCAGCAAGGATGTAAAGTCACTGCATGGGGTATCGGCACAAAACTCATCACGGCTTACGATCAGCCTGCTTTAGGTGCCGTCTATAAACTGACAGCGATAGCTGATGATAACGGCGTACTGCAGGACCGTATTAAAATTTCTAACAATGCGGAGAAGGTGACAACACCTGGTAAAAAAGATTTATATCGCATTATTAACAATAAAACGGGTAAATCAGAAGGAGACTACGTTACACTCGCCCATGAAGATCCTCAATCAGAGGAAGTCTTGAAGATGTTTCATCCCATCTATACATACAAACAGAAATGGGTGAAAGACTTCACTGCTAAAAAATTGCTTCATCCTATATTTGAAAACGGCGAATTTGTTTACGACCAGCCTTCACTTGAAACAATCAGACAGTATCATCAGGATAATCTTGAACTAATCTGGGAAGAAACGAAGCGTTATATGAATCCTGAAGAGTACCCGGTCGATTTAAGTACAGCATGCTGGGAAAATAAAAACCACAAAATTCATGAAGTGGCAGATCGTATAAAGGAGTGGGAATCATGACATTACAAGAACAGATTATCGCAGAATTAAAAGTAAAACCTTCTATAAACGTTGAAGAGGAAACAAGAGTTATTCTTGATTTTATGAAGAATTATCTGAAAAGCTATCCATTTATGAAATCGATGGTGCTTGGTATTTCAGGCGGACAGGATTCAACACTTGCCGGTAAACTGGCTCAGATGGCTGTTGATGAACTGAACGCGGAAGGTGGAGATTATCAGTTTATTGCTATCCGCCTGCCTTATGGTACACAAAAAGATGAACAGGACTGTCAGGATGCCTTGGACTTTATCAATGCATCTAAAGAGTTGACTGTTAACATCAAACCGAGTGTGGAAGCAAGTCTTGAAACACTTAAAAATGCCGGTATACAGCTTACAGATTTCCAGAAAGGGAATGAAAAAGCGCGTGAACGTATGAAAGTTCAGTATTCTGTTGCTGCAGCAAACAGTGGTATCGTGCTGGGTACCGATCATGCAGCTGAGAGTATCACAGGTTTCTATACAAAATTTGGTGATGGAGGCGCAGATATTCTGCCGCTTGCCGGACTGAATAAACGTCAGGGCAGAGAAATTCTAAAATATTTAGGTTGTCCTGAACATCTCTATAATAAAAAACCGACGGCAGATTTAGAAGAAGATAAGCCGCAGTTACCAGATGAAGTGGCACTCGGCGTGACTTACGAAGCCATTGACCATTATCTTGAAGGACAGGAAGTCAGTGAACAAGATAGAAAAGTAATTGAAGGACATTTCCTGAAAACGCAGCATAAGCGTATGATGCCTATTACAAGATTTAGCGTGGATGAACTCATCCGCTAGTCTTGTGCTACCTCTTAATCTCTGATAGAATGCCTATGAATTAGGAGGTGCTATTGAATGGATAATCCATGGATTATGGTTGCTGTTATCTTTTTTATTAATATTATTTATGTCACATGTCTGACCATGCGGACAATCCTGACTTTAAAAGGTTATCGTTACCTGGCAGCAGGTGTCTCAGTCATTGAAGTTCTGGTCTATGTTGTAGGGCTTGGACTTGTCATGAAGAATCTGGATAATATCTGGAATGTGCTGGCGTATGCATTCGGTTTTGGCGTAGGGATTATAGTAGGGATGAAACTAGAAGAGAAAATCGCGCTCGGTTATATCGTTGTCAATGTGACAACTGCCGAATACGAACTTGATATCCCGCATACACTCCGCGACTTAGGCTATGGCGTGACGCATTACGTGGCGCACGGACGTGATGGTCATCGTATGATCATGCAGATTTTAACGCCACGTAAATATGAAATCAAGTTGACTGAAACAATCAGACAGCTTGACCCGAAAGCGTTTATCATCGCTTATGAGCCGAAGAATATTCACGGTGGATTCTGGGTGAAAGGTGTCCGCAGTAAAAAACTGCGTGCATATGATACAGATGAAATTTGAGGTCGCTGAAAGTGAGACAATTGCTGAGTGCCTCGCACGCATGAAAAAAGAGGGATTTACGCCCGTGAAACGAATGGAGAAGCCTATCTTCCATGAGACAGATAAAGGCATTGAAGTTCTGCGTCAGCAGATCATCTTTGTCGGCAAAAAAATAGATTAACAGACCTATCTGCTTAGCAGATAGGTTTTTTGCATTAAATTCCGTACATTTAATTATTTTTAATATTTAATGTACGTATCTAATAAAATTTGTTATACTTGAGGCGACTACTAATCAGATAGGAGAATACGGATGATTGAACGTTACTCAAGAAAAGAAATGGCTGATATTTGGAGTGAGCAGAACCGTTTTGAAGCATGGCTGGAAGTAGAAATCTTAGCATGTGAAGCTTGGAGCAAGTTAGGTGTGATTCCTGAAGAAGACGTCAAACTGATTCGTCAGAATGCACGCGTAAATGTTGAACGTGCAAAAGAAATCGAACTTGAAACTCGTCATGATGTGGTTGCTTTTACGCGTCAGGTCAGTGAAACACTCGGAGAAGAACGTAAATGGGTACATTACGGTCTGACAAGTACAGATGTGGTTGATACAGCACTTAGCTACGTTATTAAGCAGGCGAATGACATCATCGAGAAGGATCTTGAACGCTTTATCGAAGTGTTAAGAGTCAAAGCACTGAAATACAAGAATACGCTTATGATGGGACGTACACACGGTGTGCATGCAGAACCTACAACATTCGGTCTGAAAATGGCACTCTGGTATATGGAAATGCAGCGTAACATGAAACGTTTCAAAGAAGTTCGTAAAGAAATCGAAGTGGGTAAAATGAGCGGCGCAGTCGGCACATTTGCGAATATCCCGCCAGAAATTGAAGCGTATGTCTGCAAAGAACTGGGCATCGATTTTGCTGAAATTTCAACACAGACATTACAACGTGACCGTCATGCTTATTATGTTGCAACACTTGCTTTAATCGCAACATCACTCGAGAAATTTGCTGTTGAAGTTCGTAACCTTCAGAAAACAGAAACACGTGAAGTAGAAGAAGCATTTGCTAAAGGACAGAAAGGTTCTTCAGCAATGCCGCATAAACGTAATCCGATCGGTTCAGAGAACATCACAGGTATCGCACGTGTTATCCGTGGCTATGTGACGACAGCTTATGAAAACGTACCATTATGGCATGAACGTGACATCTCACATTCATCAGCAGAACGTATCATGCTGCCAGACGTGACGATTGCACTTGACTACGCATTAAACCGTTTTGCTAACATCATCGAGAACTTAACGGTTTACGAAGAAAACATGAAACGTAACATGAATAAGACATTCGGTTTAATTTATTCACAACGCGTCATGCTGACATTGATCGACAAAGGCATGGTACGTGAAGAAGCATACGACTTAGTACAGCCGAAAGCAATGGAATCATGGCAGACAGAAACACCATTCCGTGAATTAATTGAAAAAGAAGATAAAATCACAGAGCTGCTCTCACCAGCAGAACTGGATGAATGTTTCAATGAAAACCATCACCTGAACCAAGTGGATACATTGTTCAAGCGTGCAGGATTAGAATAATAGTTAATGAGACCCTTGTGAACATTGAGTGCACAAGGGTTTTTGTCTGTTCTGAATAAAATAAAAAGATACTAAATAAAAATGGCTCACTTCTAAATTTTACTATTTTTAACATTTTAGTTGTGGTACGCTAAACTTAATACTAGCAATGATGTATTCTTTTTTAGAGCAAGGAAGATGAAAGAAACAGTTTAGCGATAAATGGACGACTAAAAAAGGTCAGTTGTAATTAGTAAAAAGTTAACCTCTGGCACTGCTGCAGAGGTCTTTTTTCATCTGCACTTACTATATTTTTTAGACATTTTAATGTATTATACTTATTAAATGCAATGATATATGAGTGAGGTGAGAGCAGTGAATCAGGAGAATGTTGAAACAATTCTGAACCATATTGATAACAACGAACCAGTGACAACGAGTGGACTGGATTTAGAGCGCGAAGAAGTGGGAGATGCGCTTTCTTATATTAAAAAGAATAAGCTGGCAGAGGATATTCTGCTTAGAAAAGTAGAAGATACTTATACGATGATGGATGCGAGTACAGCTTACTTAACACCGAAAGGTAAAGAGCACATAACTGACCATGAATAATACTGTACTTCAGTCCAGTAGTGCGTTAAACTTAGACTATATCTTTCAAGGGGATGAACGGAATGCAAATTGAAAAATTAAGAGGGAAGCGTCTTGATGATTTATTCGATGCAATTCTTGCTCTCGAAAATCGTGAAGAATGCTACCAGTTTTTTGATGACTTATGTACGGTGAATGAATTACATTCATTATCACAACGTATGCAGGTCGCTAAGATGATCAAGCAAGGTCATACTTATGCAACAATTGAAAAAGAGTCAGGTGCGTCTACTGCGACTATTTCACGGGTGAAACGCTCATTACAATGGGGAAATGATGCGTACACGATGGTGATGGAACGTCTGGGCGAAGAACAGTAAAAAAATGGTACTGAATTGATTCAGTACCATTTTTATTTTATAATGAAGTCGAAATGAGGGCTATCATGAAAAGATTATTAATCGCAGGATTGGCTGCTTTTTTGCTCGCAGGTTGCAGTGAACAGTCTGAACAGCATCTGTCAGTAATCGACAATATTAAACAAATCAATCCACTGGAAAAATGGCTGTCTTCAAAAGAGAAATCTGTTGTAGACGGTGTCACTTATTATGGCGATACGATTATCGTCAATAAATCAATCAGTCTGCCGGCAGATTATGCTCCAGGTGAGAATGCTGAGGCAAGAGCGGCACTGGATAAGCTGATGACAGCAGGAACTGCGGAAGGGCTGAATTTTGCCATCAGAAGTGGCTTCAGAAGTTATGATGAACAGGATGTGCTGTATCATAATTATGTTGCACGAGACGGTAAGGCCGCTGCGGATACTTATAGCGCAGAGCCCGGCCACTCTGAACATCAGACCGGCCTTGCTTTCGACCTCGGTAGCCGTGAGTCTGTCAAAGATTTCACGATTTCTTTCGGTGACACACCAGAGGGAAAATGGCTCCAGACTCATGCGCAGAACTACGGTTTCATCATACGCTATCCAAAAGGAAAAGAGCATATTACCGGTTATCAGTATGAGCCTTGGCATATCCGTTATCTGGGTGATGATCTGGCGCAGGATGTCTATAAAAGCGGATTAACGTTAGAAGAGTATTTTGGGTTAGTCAAGTAAGAGAAAGTCAGTCAGTCGGACTGGCTTTTTTTCGTTATCGTTTCTTTAAAATGCTATAATTATAAATATGTCTTTAAAAGGAGTTTCTATATGTATGAGATAAATGACTGGCAGCATGTCTTCAAACTTGATCCTGCTAAAACAATTGATGATGAGTCGTTGCAGCGTCTATGTGAATCAGGAACAGATGCGATTATCGTAGGCGGAACAGATGATGTGACGATGGATAATGTGCTCGATTTAATGGCACGTGTCCGTCGCTACACAGTTCCTTGTGCGCTCGAAATCTCTAATCTTGAGAGCGTGATTCCAGGCTTTGACCGTTATTTGGTGCCAACTGTTCTTAACAGTCCGAACGTCCAGTTTCATAATGGCCTGTTGATTGAAGCGCTGAAAGCTTATGGTCACATGCTGAATTTTGAAGATTTCACGATGGAGGGGTATATCGTTCTGAATCCTGACAGCAAGGTCGCAAAGCTGACAGCAGCAGATACGACCCTGAGTGGTGAGGATCTCTATGCTTACGGGCAGATGATTGAACACTTTTACCGATTGCCGGTCTGTTATGTTGAATACAGTGGTACATATGGAGAGGTGAAGAAGCTTGCCGAGCTGAAATCAGCGCTTGAGAATACGCGTCTTATTTATGGCGGTGGTATTGAGTCACTGGCACAGGCTGAAGAGATGTTCCAGTATGCAGATACAATAGTTGTCGGTAACATCATCTACAGCGACCTGAAGAAGGCCCTCGAGACCGTTAAAATCAAAGGAAAGAAAGGATAATTCCTGTGAATGAATTACTGAATAGAATGAACGAAGAACAGCGTGCAGCTGTCAAAGCGACAGAAGGCCCCCTGCTGATCATGGCAGGTGCGGGTTCAGGCAAGACGCGGGTGCTAACGCATCGCATCGCCTATCTGATACAGGAAAAAGACGTTAACCCTTATAATATACTCGCGATTACGTTCACGAATAAAGCAGCAAAAGAAATGAAGGAACGTGTGCAGCATCTGATTGGCGAAGAAGCTGAAGCGGTATGGATCTCAACATTCCATTCGATGTGTGTCCGCATATTGAGACGTGACAGCGATAGAATCGGTATTGAGCGGAATTTCACGATTATTGACCCGACCGATCAGCGTTCAGTCATGAAAGAAGTACTGAAGCAGGAGAACATCGATCCGAAACGTTATGAACCCCGCACCTTGCTTGCCCAGATTTCAAATCTGAAAAATGAACTGAAGACACCGGAAGATGCTGAAAAAGAAGCGAATGATTTTATGGCGCAGATTGTCGCAAGAACGTATAAACGCTATCAGTCTATTCTGCTGAAAAATCAGGCGCTGGATTTCGATGATCTCATCATGACAACAATCGAACTCTTTGAACGTGCACCAGAAGCACTAAGCTATTATCAGAATAAATTCCAGTACATTCATGTCGATGAATATCAGGATACGAATAGAGCGCAGTACCTCCTAGTGAAGATGCTCGCAGAAAAGTTTGAAAATATCTGCGTCGTCGGTGACTCCGACCAATCCATTTACGGCTGGCGTGGTGCAGATATCTACAATATTCTGAGCTTTGAGGAAGATTATCAGAATGCCCGTACAATCTTCCTCGAACGTAACTACCGCTCCACGAAAAATATTCTGCATGCCGCGAATGAAGTCATCAGACATAATTCAGAACGAAAACCAAAAGCATTATGGACTGAAAGTGATGAAGGCAGTAAAATCAAGTACTTCAAAGCACAGAGCGAGCGTCATGAAGCGGAATATATCATCTCTGAAGTACAGAATAAGCAGCGGGAAGGCTACCGGTTGGATGATATGGCTATTCTTTACCGGACGAACGCACAGTCCCGTGTGCTGGAGGAAACACTGCTTAAATCAAATATCAGCTATACGATGGTCGGCGGGACCAAGTTCTACGACCGTAAAGAAATCAAAGATATTTTAAGTTATCTGAGACTTGTGGCGAACAGCAATGAAGACATCAGCTTTGCGCGTATCATCAATACACCGAAACGTGGGGTAGGACCAGGTGCACTGGATAAGATTACAGCATATGCAGAGATGAATGGTCTGAGCTACTTTGATGCGCTTGCAGAAGTGGATTTCATCGGACTGCCGAAGAAGACTACTGAAGCGCTAGTCAAGTTCTATGATATGATGGATGGTTTTATGAAGCAGCAGGAGTTTCTGTCTATCACAGAACTGACGGAACAGATCATGGAGAAGACAGGTTATATGGATATGCTGAAAGCAGATCGAACGCTTGAATCACAGTCACGTCTTGAAAACCTGGAAGAGTTTCTCAGTGTTCCTCAGGACTACGAGAAAAATACGCCGATTGAAGAGCAGTCACTCGTCAATTTCCTGACAGATTTATCACTGGTCAGCGATGTGGACAGTGCAGATCTAGAAGCGGGTATTACACTCATGACCATTCACTCTGCTAAAGGTCTGGAGTTCAAGGTCGTCTTTATCGCCGGTCTGGAAGAGTCTATTTTCCCTCATTCGAGAAGTCTGTCGGAAGAATCGGAAATGGAAGAGGAACGCCGTTTAATGTATGTGGCAATTACGCGTGCTGAAGAGCATCTACATGTCACACACGCTGACTCACGGACACTTTTCGGACGTAGTCAGGCCAATCGCCGTTCTCGTTTCCTGGATGAGATTCCTGAAGATCTGCTGGAGGGTAAGAAGACAGTGATTCAGAAAAGAGGTTTCGCAAGACGGACAACGAATAATAAACCTGCACCAGGCGAATATAAAATCGGGGATAAAGTCATCCATAAAACATGGGGTGAGGGTCTTGTCAGTCATGTGACTGATAAAGAGGGTTCACAGGAACTGGACATTATTTTTAAATCTGTCGGTATGAAGCGTCTGTTAAGCCAGTTCGCACCGATTCAAAAGAAGGAGTAAATGATGCAGCAAAGAGTAGATGAATTACACCGTTTATTGCACCGGTATAACTATGAATATCATGTGCTGGATACGCCGTCTGTTCCTGACAGTGAATACGATAAGCTGCTGCATGAGCTCATCGCGATTGAAGAAGAATATCCCGATCTGAAGACAGCGGATTCACCGACTGTCCGAGTAGGGGGAACACCCCTATCATCGTTTGAAAAGGTGAAACATGATACGCCGATGCTTAGTCTCGGCAATGCATTTAACGAAGAAGACTTACGTGCATTTGACCGTCGCGTTGTAGAAAGTGCCGGTCAAGTGGATTATATGGTAGAGCTGAAGATAGATGGACTTGCAGTTTCCCTGAAATACCAGGATGGTCGCTTTGTCCAAGGACTGACGCGCGGCGATGGTACAACAGGAGAGAATATCACTGAGAACATCAAGACAATTTACGCAGTGCCGCTTGTGATAAAAGATCCTTTAACATTTGAAGTGCGCGGCGAAGCCTATATGCCTCGCCAGTCGTTCATCAATCTCAACAAAGAAAAAGAGAAGAACGGTGAACCGCTTGCAGCGAATCCGCGTAATGCGGCAGCAGGTTCACTCAGACAGCTGGACTCCAAGCTTGCTGCTAAACGCAAGCTGGACATCTTTCTCTATAGTGTGAACGATTTACGTGAGCTGGATGTGCCGTCACAGAGTGCCGCACTTGATAAGCTGGATGATATCGGTTTTAAGACGAATCACGAACGAAAATTATGCAAAAATATCGATGAAGTACTGGACTATATCCAGCACTGGACAGAAGAACGGAACAATCTGGCGTATGATATCGACGGAATCGTCATTAAAGTCAATGATCTTGCAAAGCAGGAAGAACTTGGCTTCACTGCTAAATCTCCTCGCTGGGCGATTGCCTACAAATTCCCGGCAGAAGAAGTCATGACGAAGCTGAGGGATATTGAAATCTCAGTAGGACGTACAGGTGCAGTGACACCAACCGCTATCCTTGAACCTGTTAAAGTTGCAGGGACGACAGTCGGCCGTGCATCCCTTCATAATGAAGACCTCATCCGGGAAAAAGATATCCGTATCGGTGATGAAGTTATTATCCGTAAAGCGGGTGATATTATTCCCGAAGTCGTCAGACCTGTCCTTGACCGGAGACCTGATGATGCCGTGCCTTACCATATGCCTGAACATTGTCCGGCCTGTGGTCATGAACTAGTACGTATTGAAGGAGAAGTAGCACTACGCTGTATCAATCCGGCCTGCGAAGCGAAACTTGTTGAAGGTGTGATTCACTTCGTGTCACGCCAGGCGATGAATATTGACGGACTCGGTGAACGTATCGTTGAACAGCTGTTCCAGGCAGAGCTGATCCGCGATGTCGCAGATATTTACTATTTGAAACGTGAAGATCTACTGCCGCTTGAGCGCATGGCGGACAAGAAAGTCGATAAACTGCTGCAGGCGATTGAAGCGTCTAAAGCTAACTCACTGGAGCGTCTGCTCTTTGGACTCGGCATCAGACATCTAGGTGCAAAAGCAAGCCGTATTATAGCAGAGGAATACGGTTCTATGGAAAAACTGGCAGCAGCTACAGAAGAAGAACTGACAGCAATCCATGAAATCGGTCATAAGATAGCACAGTCAGTCGTCACGTATCTGCATAATGAAGATATGAGAGAACTGCTTCTGAAACTGAAAGAAGCTGGTGTCAACATGACTTATACTGGCACAAAAGTTGAAGTGGTCAGCAATACAGAATTTATGGATAAGACCATTGTACTGACCGGTAAGCTTGAGATTATGACAAGAACAGAAGCATCTGAGAAACTGACATCACTCGGTGCCAAAGTGACGAGCAGTGTGACGAAGAAGACGGATCTTGTTATTGCAGGTGAGGAAGCTGGCAGTAAACTCGCTAAAGCAGAGTCTCTCGGCATTGAAGTCTGGAGCGAAGAACAACTCATCAACAAACTACAGGAAATAGGTTAAGGTGAACGTATGAAAAAAGCATCATTACTACTGTTATCCGCCCTGCTACTAGCAGGCTGCAGTGATAACGGTGACCATAATAATAGTAAGACCAATCAGACAGAAGATGAAAAACAGATTGCGACAGATGCTCAGATTTCAAAGGAATATTACCGCACACTTCTTCCGTTTAAGGAGAGCCAGGCACGTGGTCTGACGAGCACGAATATGGCAAGCGCTTATAACGGTGAAGCATTTGAAGATGGGCTACTGAATATCAGTCAGAAAGTCTATTCACCAGACGAATACTTCTTCCGCGACGGTCAGCTGCTCACTAAAGAAGCTGTGCAGAGCTATCTTGAACCCCAGTTCACGAAAGAAGAAATTGATGCGATGGATGAAGATACACGAATCGAACGAAATGCTTACGCGAATTTCGGGTTAAACCCATCTCACAAAGGTGAAACGGATCCCGTTAAAATTGCTCAGAACTCACCTGCTTACTTATCTCACATTCTGGAGCAGGACTTCTATACTGAAGAAGATGCGAAGAAAGACAAACTGTCTGGCATGACGATTGGTCTCGCGATGAACAGCGTCTATTATTATCAGAAAGAACAGTACGGCGAAGTATACAGCCAGAAGCTTGATCCGAAGATCAGTGCCGCAAAAGGAAAAGAGATGGCGGATGAAATATTGTCACGTCTAAGAGTGAAGTCGGAACTGAAAGACTTGCCGATTACTTTTGCAATATTTGTTCAGTCATCAGCGGAAAGCATTACGCCAGGTCATTTTGTCGCATATGGAACGAGCGATAAAGGAGATAACATCAAGAAGTGGACAAGTATAGACGAAGACCATATACTCTTGCCTTCTGCTGAAGCTGAAAAGATTGATGAAGGTCTGAATAATAACTTTAAACAGTTTAATGAGTCGCTCAGTAACTATTTCCCGAACTTCACACAGGCGATAGGCTCTGCACATGTAGTGGATAAGAAAATCAGTTCACTGACTATCAGTATCCCGCTTGATTACTTCGGCAAAGCTGAAGTAATTGGTGTCACTCAGCATATTGCAGACCAGTCTAAGAAGTATTTTGATGGCCTGGATAGCTACGAGATTTCTGTTGTCGATAACAACAAACCACTTGCCCTAATTACGAAGGAAAAAGGCAGTGACCAGAATATTCATATTTACCAGCAATAAAAAAAGTCTTGTCTCCGGTTTGGGGACAAGACTTTTTTTGTATTAACTTTTAACGATACGAACCATTTCATCGAATTCATCAAGAATACGTTGTTCTGGTTTTCTTGTCATCATGCTGACAAGAACTGTTGAAATCAGACTGATTAAGAAGCCTGGGATGATTTCGTATAAGTCGAATATTGCGGCATGCTGTTCTGGTGCTTTCATGATAATCCAGAAGATGACTGTAAGAGATCCTAGGATCATACCTGTAATGGCACCTTCTTTTGTCAGGCCTTTCCAGTACAATGACAGAAGGACTAATGGACCAAATGCAGCCCCAAAGCCTGCCCAGGCATTACCTACTAAGTTTAAGATTGTATCATTAGGATTCCAGGCAATTGCACCTGCGACAATCGCAACGAGTAATACTGACAGACGGCCGACAAGAACAAATTCTTTCTCGCGAGAAGTGTCCTGAATATTTGTTTTACGGAGTAACATGTAAAAATCCTGTGTTAACGAACTAGATGTTACGAGTAATTGTGAAGAAATCGTACTCATAATCGCTGCCAGGATGGCTGCTAAGAAGAAGCCGGCAATCAGCGGATGGAATAAAATCTGACTCATCACAACGAAGATAGTCTCTGGATTATCCAGCTTCTGACCAGATTCGTGGATGAATGAAATACCGACTAAACCGGTCATACAAGCACCGATTAATGAAACGGCCATCCATGAAATACCGATACGGCGTGCAGCCGGCAGCATTTTATGTGTTTTAATCGACATGAAACGAACGATAATATGAGGCTGACCGAAGTAACCGAGACCCCAGGCTACGAGTGAGATAATACCGATAGTCGTAGTCCCTTTGAACCAGTCAAGGTTTGTCGGTTCAAGTGTTGCCGCGTCTCCTAATGTATCAAGACCATTTAATTTAAGCATGGCTACAATCGGCACCATGACTAAAGCAATCAGCATGATGACCCCTTGGAAGAAGTCAGTCAGTGACACAGCGAGGTAACCCCCAAAAAGCGTATAGATGATGACGATGCCTGCTGTTAAGATTAAGCCCCAGTGGTAGTTAAGACCGAATGCACTTTCGAATAAGACACCACCGGAAACCATACCGGCCTGTGTATAAAGCGTAAAGAAGATGATGATAACTAAACCAGAAATAATTTTTAAGATACGTGTATGGTCACTTACGCGTTTCTCAAAGAAATCGGGAATTGTAATCGCGTTATCAGCTAACTCTGTATATACGCGAAGACGTGGTGCGACTAAGATGTAGTTTAACCAGGCACCGATAGTCAGTCCGATCGCAATCCATGTAGCTGATAGACCTGTTGAATAAACAGAACCAGGTAATCCCATCAGCATCCAGCCACTCATATCAGCTGCGCCGGCAGAGAGGGCAGTAACAAGAGGGCCGAGGCTACGGCCACCAAGCATATATTCATCGAGCGTACTTGTCGATTGCTTATATGCATAATAACCAATACCTAGGAGAATTAAGAAATAAACGGCAATCATGACGTAAGTCATCCAAGTGGCTTCGATTTTGACGTTTTGAAAAGTATGTCCTAAAATCATTTGTTTTCCTCCAAACTTATGAATATTCTATTACATGATTAATTATATATTGCGTTAAAGCGTTTTCATATAACTATTTTTAGTTTTTTTAGATTTTTTGCAGTAAATTTGATAAAATTTATAGATGCTATACATGCTTAGGAGGATAAAAATGACAACGATTACAAATGATCAGGTTAAACACGTTGCCCATTTAGCACGTCTTGCAATTACTGAAGAAGAAGCGGCTAAATTCAGCGGACAGCTTGAGGCGATTCTGAACTTTGCCAATCAGCTGGAAGAAGTGGATACAGAAAACGTTGAACCGACTTTCCACGTGCTGGACCTGCAGAACGTTCTACGTCCTGATACAGCGGAACAAAGTTTAAGCCAGGAAGAAGTACTGAAAAATGCACCGGTTAAAGAAGATGGTCAGTTCCGTGTGCCTTCAATCTTAGGAGGAGAATAAGAATGTCATTAAGATATGAATCAATCGAATCATTATCCAAGATGATTCACAACAAAGAAATCAAACCATCAGAACTGATCGCAGATACTTTCGTAAACATCGAAAAAGAAGATGGTATCATCAATTCATTCCTCGCACTTGATAAAGAGAATGCGATGAAAAAAGCAGAAGCACTTGATAATCAGTCACCAGAAGGTAAACTTTTCGGTATTCCGATGGGGATTAAAGATAACATCGTCACTAAAAATGTTGAGACAACTTGTGCCTCTAAAATTCTGACAGGCTTTGACCCGGTTTACGATGCTACAGTCATGCAGAAACTGAATCATGAAAATGCTGTACTTGTCGGTAAACTTAACATGGATGAGTTTGCGATGGGTGGTTCTACAGAGAACTCTCACTACAAAAAGACAGTCAATCCATTCGACCACACAGCAGTACCAGGTGGCTCTTCAGGTGGTAGTGCAGCAGCAGTTGCAGCAAGCTTAGTACCTTTCACTTTAGGTTCTGATACAGGTGGTTCTATTCGTCAGCCTGCGTCATACTGTGGTGTTGTCGGGATGAAGCCGACTTATGGCCGTGTTTCTCGTTTCGGCTTAGTTGCCTTCGCTTCTTCACTAGACCAGATTGGACCATTAACACGTAACGTCAAAGATAATGCGACAGTACTTGAAGTCATCGCAGGTCATGACAAGATGGATTCAACAAGTGCACCAGTTGATAATGTGGACTTCACGTCTAACATTGACAAAGATTTAACAGGTCTCCGTGTGGCAGTGCCTAAAGAATATTTAGGCGAAGGTGTTTCACCGGAAGTGAAAGCTTCTATAGAAAAAGCCATTCAGGAATTAAGCAATCTGGGTGCGACGATTGAAGAAGTGTCCCTGCCGAACGCTAAATACGGTGTCGCGACGTATTACATCATCGCGTCTTCAGAGGCATCTGCTAACTTGGCACGATTTGATGGTATCCGTTACGGTTATCAGGCAGAAGGTGCTCAGAACTTAGAGGAACTCTACAAGAAGACTCGTCAAGAAGGCTTCGGTGACGAAGTGAAACGTCGTATCATGCTCGGTACATATGCCCTGAGTTCTGGTTATTATGATGCCTACTATAAAAAGGCACAGAAAGTCCGTACACTAATCAAACAGGACTTCGAAAAAGTCTTTGCTGACTACGATGTCATCGTTGGACCTGTTGCACCGACACCTGCATTTAATATCGGTGAGCAAATCAATGATCCACTGACAATGTATGCGAATGATATCCTGACAATCCCTGTTAACTTAGCGGGTCTACCTTCTATTTCTGTACCATGTGGTGAAGAGAACGGACGCCCAATCGGACTGCAGATCATCGGTAAACCGTTTGATGAGCAGAAGCTTTACAATGTTGCTTATCAGTATGAACAAAAATTCAACTTACACGACCGTTATCAAACATTATAAGGAGACGATGAAATGCATTTCGAAACAGTAATCGGACTTGAAGTCCACGTTGAACTGAAAACTGAATCTAAAATGTTCTCAAGTTCACCTGCCCATTTCGGTGCAGAACCGAATACAAATGTTAGTGTCATCGACCTGGGTTATCCTGGAGTGCTGCCAGTCGTCAACCGTACAGCAGTAGACTGGGCGATGCGTGCAGCGATGGCGCTGAACATGGATATTAGAACAGAAACTAAATTTGACCGTAAAAACTACTTCTATCCGGATAATCCGAAAGCTTATCAGATTTCACAGTTTGATGAGCCGATCGGTGAAAACGGCTATATTGACATCGAAGTAGGCGGCGAAACAAAACGTATCGGTATCACGCGTCTTCACATGGAAGAAGATGCCGGTAAACTGACCCATAAAGACGGTCATTCACTAGTGGATTTAAACCGTCAGGGGACACCGCTTGTTGAGATTGTCTCTGAACCCGACATCCGTACACCGGAAGAAGCTTATGCTTACCTTGAAAAGTTAAAAGCAATCATCCAGTATACAGGCGTCTCTGACTGTAAGATGGAAGAAGGTTCACTTCGTTGTGACGCTAATATTTCACTTCGTCCAGCTGGCCGTGAAGAATTCGGTACGAAGACAGAACTTAAAAACCTGAACTCTTTCAACTACGTTCGTCGTGGTTTAGAACATGAGGAAAAACGTCAGGCAGAAGTTCTGCTTGCGGGTGGAGAGATCCTTCAGGAGACACGTCGTTTTGATGAGTCTACAGGTAAAACGATTCTGATGCGTGTCAAAGAAGGATCAGATGACTACCGTTACTTCCCAGAGCCTGACTTAGTGCCTCTCTTCATCGACGAAGGATGGAAAGCACGTGTCCGCGAATCTATTCCTGAATTGCCGGATACGCGTAAAGAAAAATATGTAAATGAATATGGTCTGCCTGCATATGATGCACATGTCCTGACACTGACTAAAGAGATGTCTGACTTCTTTGAAGAAACGCTGAAGCTCGGTGCAGACGCTAAATTGTCATCTAACTGGCTGATGGGCGGCGTTAATGAATACTTGAACAAAAACCAGAAAGACTTAGGCGAAACAGCTTTAACACCTGCTAACCTCGCTGAAATGGTGAAACTGCTTGCTGATGGTACAATCTCAAGTAAAATCGCGAAAAAAGTCTTTGCAGATACAGTTGAGACAGGTAAAGCACCGAAAGTCATTATGGAAGAACAAGGGCTTGTACAAGTGTCTGATCCAGAACAGCTACGTGCATTTGTCACTGAAGCACTTGATACGAATCCACAGTCTATCGAAGACTTCAAGAACGGTAAAGGTAAAGCAATGGGCTTCCTTATCGGTCAGATCATGAAGATCTCAAAAGGACAGGCAAACCCGCAACTCGTTAACCAGATTCTGAAAGAAGAACTGGAAAAAAGATAATAAAAAAAGCTGATATGACTCAGGTCATATCAGCTTTTTTTATACGTGGGATGATTGTTTATTCAGCGTGAGTACGCCAATGAATGAGATACTCGCAGCAATAACAAGATAAATCGCAACGGGATAAGTACTGTGATAATGACTGGTCAGATATTCTGCTATCAGTGGCGCAGTCCCGCCAGCAAGTGCTGCACCGACCTGGTAGCCGAGTGACACACCTGTATATCTGACTTCTTTAGAGAAGGCTTCAGAGAACAGTGTACCTTGAACAGCAGCGAGAGGAGACCAGATGACGCTTAAACCGATGAAAGTCGCCAGGAATAACAGGAGAACGGACCGCTGATCAATCAATAAGAAATATGGAAATGCAAACAGAATAATACCGGCGCTGCCTGCCAGATACAGTTTTCTACGTCCAATACGGTCACTCAGACGACCATACAGCGGAATAATGAAGACTGTTATACTTGCCGCTGTCAGAACGATGAGCATAATCGTATCAAAGGAAAAACCGAGCGTTTTGGTACCGTAACCGACAATAAATGTTGAAAACAAGTAGAAAGGTGCTGTTTCCACAAATTTAGCGCAGCAGGTAATAATGACTTCTTTCCAGTGGTGCTTAAACGTATAAAGTAACGGAATACGCGGGACAGAACCATTTTTGACAGCTGCCTTATAATCGGGTGTTTCTTCAAGACCTGTTCTGATCCAGAGACCGAAAGCGACAAAAAAGCCACTCATGATAAAAGGAATACGCCAGCCGTACAGCGTAAACTGCTCATCATTCAGAATAGACGTCATAATAAAAAAGGCGAGTGATCCGAGTACAAGACCTATCGGGACGCCGAGCTGTGGAAAGCTGCCGTAAAAGCCGCGACGGTCATGCGGTGCATACTCTGTTGCGAGCAGTAATGATCCACCGTATTCACCGCCGATACCCAGTCCCTGCACTAAACGAAGGAGCAGGAGAAGGACCGGTGCCCATATACCAGCTGTTTCATATGTAGGGAGCAGACCGATACAGACAGTGGCAACACCCATCATGGTCAACGTCATCACCAGTGTTTTTTTGCGGCCCATTCGGTCGCCGATATGCGCGAAAATAACGCCGCCTAAGGGACGAATAAAGAATGAAATCGCAATACCGAAATAGGAAATCATGGTCGAGACAGCAGGATCACCTGTCACAAAAAAGTGTTTACTGAAGATCACGCTTGCTACTGAAGCATAAAGAAAGAAATCAAACCATTCTATTGATGAGCCGACAAGGCTTGCTGTCAGTACTTTTCTTTGCAGTTTTTTATCCATTATTGTTCTCTCCGCTCCGCTCTTTAATACAAAAAAACTACCCGTTAAAATAAGATTTAATCGGGTAGATGCAAAATATATGAAATTTACTTTTTGAAGAGATAGTCTGTGAGATTGGCATACCAGATATCGAGACCTTGATCAGTCAGAAGTTCTGTTTTAGCGTCATAGCTTTCTTCGAGGTCATCTTTTGCCCATTTTTTCGACTGTGTATAATAAGTTTTAGAATCCTCGAAATAGTTTTCTTCTTCTTTCTGATAAGTCTTGAATGCTTTATCCGTTGAAGGACGAGTGCCAATCACTCGGACTTCGATATGATCTGATTTAAGGTCATCGACAATTTTAGAAAGCTGTTTATTGTGCGCTTGAGCAGGAACTTTCTCCGTAAAATCATTGAGTGTCATGGCATCAAGTATAACAACATCAGGTTTTGCATCTTTCAGTTTGCCGACATCAATTTTATCACTCGCTGTCTCGATCATTTGTTCATTTATCTTCAGTGATGGATAGTGATCACGAAGCGTCTGAGCTAAGCTTTGATTATCATCTGTGACTTGGTAAGGTGTAGAAAGAAGAGTGATATTCATCTCTTTATTTTTATTATAAATATTTTGAAGTGACTTGTCTTTAAAAGCTGTTTTTTTCATTTCTGTTTGATTACTTTTACTGTCGGAATGGCTGGGCGACACGTTTGATTGCCAGTAAATATAACCGAAACCGATTAATAAGACTGCTAGTACTACATAAAGCCAGAAGAGTATATTTTTCATCTGAATCCTCCATGATTTCAATACTATTATTTTAACATAAATATGAAATTGCTAGTAAGAGAGAACTAAAATGTTTATAATTTATAAAAAATGGTAATATGTTTTGAATATGTATCTATATTTAAAGAACTACAAAACGAAATGAGATACAAGTGAGGGCATACTATGATTAAAAATACACCTCGCAGTTTCCTGGAGTACAGAACCTTGTTTATTGAAGAGTCGAAGCAGCTGATTGAAATTCTGGGAAATGCGATTACTGAAATACATCAATACGGCAGTTCAGCAGTTGAAGGATTACCATTCATCGATGAAATCAATATCATGCCGGTCGTCAAACACTACCGTCATGTTGAGAAGCAGATGGAGGCTATTGAAGCACAAGGCTTCACATGTGTAGAACAGTCATCTGACTGCATCATCCATGAGAAAAAGAGCGGCGGACAATCTATACAGATTAGATGGGTTGAGCAAAATGATATGAAACAGGTCAAGTCGCTCCTGCTTTTCAGAGATTACTTAAGACAGAATGTATCAGCAAAAGAACAGTATATTCATTTTCTGCTGAAAAATAAGCAGCAGGCTAAAGACGAAATGGAATTTCAGTTAAAAGAAATCGAATATATGCTGCAGTTGAAAAAAGAAGCAGAAGAATGGCAGAAAAGATTCTGAAAAGAATCTTTTTTTTGTGTAATCTTATAGAATAAGTTAAATTAGAGACAGTGAGATTATTGATAAAGTGGGGATGAAAGATGACGCTAGAAATTGCCGAGAATATCGGTTTAGAAGAAAAAATGGCGAACCGCCATGGTCTGATTGCCGGCGCAACAGGTACAGGTAAAACCATTACACTTAAAGTCATGGCAGAACAGTTCTCAAAAGCAGGGATTCCAGTCTTCCTATCTGATATTAAAGGAGATTTGACCAGCCTCGCCGAGCCGATGGAAATGAATGATAAGATTCAGGAACGTCTGACATTACTGGATCTGACAGATTATCAACCGCAGCAGTTTCCAGTCAGAATGTGGGATATTTTCGGCAAAATGGGGACGCCGATACGTGCGACAGTGACTGAAATGGGTCCACTTCTTCTGTCCCGCCTGATGGGACTGAATGAGACGCAGACGGGCATTCTGAATATGGCGTTTAGAATCAGTGACGATGAAGGCCTGGCACTCCTTGACCTCAAGGATTTGCAGTCACTGCTCAATCATATGGGTGATCATGCAGCAGAGTATACGACGAAATATGGCAACCTGACGAAGCAGTCTATTGGTGCGATTCAGCGTAAGCTGCTCGAACTGGATAGTCAAGGTGCGGGTCATTTCTTCAGTGAGCCTGCTCTTAAACTGGAAGATTTCCTGCAGCAGGAGAACGGTAAAGGGGTCATCAATATTCTGCATGCAGTTGAACTGTATCGCCAGCCCCTCCTTTATACGACATTTCTGCTCTGGCTGCTGACTGAACTGTTTGAGATTCTACCCGAAGTAGGCGATGCGGATAAACCGAAGCTTGTCTTCTTCTTTGACGAAGCTCATCTTTTATTCAAAGACGCCAATTCGGCATTTATCACGCAGATTGAACAAGTCGTGCGCCTTATCCGTTCTAAAGGGGTCGGTGTTTATTTCGTGACACAGAACCCAATCGATTTACCTGACGAAGTACTCGGTCAGCTCGGTAATCGTGTTCAGCATGCGTTACGTGCATTCACACCGCGTGATCAGAAAGCGGTGAAGAGTGCAGCAGAGACATTCAGACAGAACCCGGAGCTGGACGTAGAAACAGTTATCGGCGAACTGAAAACCGGTGAAGCGCTTGTTTCTTTTCTTAATAGCGACGGACAACCTGGTATCGTTGAACGTGCATGGATCAGACCACCTGAAAGTAAAATCGGTGTCTTAAGCAAACCGATTGCCCTCGAATCGAATCCGTTCTATGCGACTTATAAAGAACAACTGGACCGTGAGAGTGCCTACGAACTGCTTCAGCAGAAACTGACTGAGCAGCCTGAAATAAAAGAAACAAAGCAGCCTGCCAAGAAAGCGACGAAAGAAAAACCGTCTGAACTGCAGAAGGTGGCAACTTCTGTACTGACATCTGTCGGCAGACAGATAGGACGCGAAATTGTCCGCAATATATTTGGTGGGCGTAGACGCTAGCAAAATCAAGGGAATCTTCCGAAAGAGTGAATAGATATGAAAAAAAGAGCGAGAATTATTTATAATCCAACTTCTGGTCGAGAATTGTTCAAAAAAACATTGCCGGATGTCCTGATCAAATTGGAACAGGCAGGTTACGAGACGAGTGCGCATGCGACAACTGCGGCAGGTGATGCGACTGTTGCGGCCCGTGCAGCAGTGCATGACAAGTTCGATATCATCATCGCAGCAGGCGGTGACGGCACGCTTAACGAAGTAGTCAATGGAATTGCAGACCTGCCGGATCTCCCTAAAATAGGCGTTATTCCTATGGGGACTGTCAATGACTTTGGGCGTGCGCTCATGATACCAAAGGATATCATGGAAGCGGTGGATGTCATCATTGAAGGAACTACAGTGCCGGTTGATATCGGCCGAATGAACAGTCGTTACTTCATCAATATTGCAGGCGGCGGTAAAATCACTTCTGTATCTTACGAAGCTCCTAGCAAACTGAAGACAGTGATCGGCCCATTAGCTTATTACATTAAAGGGCTGGAAATGCTGCCTGAGATTAAACCGACTGATGTCCGTATTGAATACGACGGGCAGGTTTTCACAGGGGAAGTCATGCTGTTCCTGATCGGTCTGACAAATTCTGTCGGCGGCTTTGAGAAACTAGTACCCGATGCCTCTATTAATGATGGTTACTTCACGCTGTTGTTTCTCGAAAAAGTGAACCTGGCAGAGTTCGGACATTTACTGACCCTTGCCTCACGCGGTGAACATCTGAATCATCCGAAAGTCCATTACATTAAGGCGCGGGAAATCAAGGTCTCTTCATATGAGATGATGGACTTGAATGTCGACGGTGAATATGGGGGCGTGTTACCCGCTCATTTCGTCAATCTTGCAAGCCATTTAGAGATTTTCAGTCCGCTTGATGATATTACTCGTTCGAATAATATTGAGAAGATGAAGAAAATCGATAATCAGTATACAGTCACAGACGTTGAATAAAAGATTAGTCGAATTGAGAAGTCTAGCATCACGTAAAGTCCCGCAGATCCCATTAGCGGGACTTTTCTCATAAGAAAGGGCAGTATAGCACTACGTAAAGTCCTGCAGATTCCATTAGCGGGACTTTCCTCATATAATAAATAATATGAAAAACCACGAAACAGCGATAAATTTAGAGTTTATCGCTGTTTCGTGGTTTCTATAGAAATCCTCTCTATTTAATTTCGTCTGTAAATGATTCTGCCAGTTCATCATATTCCCAGTTGCGGTGGGATGGATAAAGAGAGAGTCCGCCATCTGCCACAATCGTCTGTCCTGTTATATATTTAGATTCTTTACTTGCCAGAAATGCGGCAATGCTTGCGATTTCTTCCGGCTCAGCGACATAACCCATCGGTACAAAACCGTCTGCTTCTTTTTTCTTCTCTTCAGTAGAGAAGTTCTCAGCATTGATTGGTGTATTGATTGAACCTGGTGCGATATTATTGACGCGAATCTGTACACGGGCATATTCAAGTGCTAAGCTCTGTGTCAGAAGCTTGACGCCACCTTTACTTGCACAGTACTGAGCATAATGCGGCCATGGAATGATTTCGTGTACACTTGAGACATTGATGACAACGCCTTTATATTTCTTCTCCATATAATGCTTGATCGCTTCACGAGAGCCGATGAAAGTGCCACGCAAGTTGACGTTCATCACTTTATCAAATTCATCTGTCGACATTTCGTGACTGACGATATCCTTCTGCATACCTGCATTGTTGACCATAACGTGGAGAGCGCCATATGTATCGATTGTTTTTTGGAATAGACTGAGGAATTCTTCTTCGTTAGTTGTATCAGCTTTAACGGCAACTGCTTCGCCGCCTTTAGCTTTAATAGATTCTACTAGTTCACTCGCTTCGTCTTCTCTTGAATGATAATTGATGACAACTTTCATACCTTCTTCGGCATAACGTTCAGCAATCGCTTTACCGATACCAGAAGCACCGCCTGTGATGAGTGCCACTTTATCTTTTAAATCGTTATACATGATTGTAGTCTCCTTTAAATTAGTTTAATAGACTATACCCATATCGTTTTTAAGTAATCTATGTGACAACGAACTATCAGTGGAATAAAATAGAAAAGAAAGGTGGAGGACAGATGACTTATCAACTAACAATACTCAGCACAACGGATATGCATGCTCATTTAAGTTTATATGATTACTTTTTAGGAACTGAACAGGAGATAAATGGTCTGATTTTAGCAGGAAGTAAGATCAAGGCGCTTGTCGAAGAGAATCAGCAGAAAGAAACACAGACTGTTGTACTGGATAACGGTGATATTCTGCAGGGCAATCTGATTGCAGATTACGCAGCCGATAAAAGACCAGAGCGGCACCCGGTGATGCAGATGATGAATGCAGTCGGATATGATGCGATGACACTTGGTAACCATGAGTTCAACTATGGTCTTGATTATCTGAAGTCCACGCTCGCTCAGGCAGAATTTCCGGTCGTCAACTGCAATATCAGGACTGTAGAAGGTGACTATCTTTTTAATCCTTATACTGTCATTGAGAAGACATTCAGTGACGGTGAAACAATCAGAGTTGGGGTGACAGGCGTCGTCCCTGAACAGATTCTGATGTGGGATGATAAATGGCTGCATGGTAAAGTTGTGGTTCAGGATATGTATCAGACTGCCAAAGCATGTGCAGCTGAACTGAAGAAGCATTGTGACGTTGTTGTCTGCCTCTGTCATACAGGATTTGATGCCTCACTGCCAGACGAAGATGGGCTTGAGAACCAGGTTCACCGTATCAGCACGATTGATGATATCGATGCGATTATTTTCGGTCATACACATCAGCTCTTCCCGTCTGATACATTAACAGCTGACTATATTGATGGAAGTCGTATTCATCACGTTTATGCGGTACAGCCGACTTCTTTCGGCAGCCATCTCGGCCGGATTGAACTGACGCTGAAAAAGACTGAGAATGGTTTTGAAGTCGAGTCTGGACATTCTGAAGTCATCGAGCTGAAAAATAATACGGTGATTGATCCGGCCCTTGTTGAACTCAATGAGACGACACATCAGGCTATATTCGATTATATCAATGAAGAAATCGGTCAGACAGAACACTATATCGATAGCTTCTTCAGCCAGCTGGCGCCGAGCAGAGCAGTTGAAATAGTGGCAATAAGCGGTAGAAGAGCATATGAGAAGTTGCGTGGAGATATACCTAACCTGATTTCTACTTCTGCGCCCTTAAAGGCAGGGCGAGATGGTGCGAGTGATTACGTTATGATTTCACCAGGCTCTCTGACGATTAAAGACGCTATCAGTATTTACCGCTTTCCGAACAAGCTTGCAGCAGTTAAGGTGACAGGAAAAGTATTGAAAGAGTGGCTCGAGTGGAGTGCTTCTGCTTTTAATTGTTATAGTGATGAGCTGATTGTCAAAGATAATCAGTCTATTGCACCGGGCTTCCCGAGCTACAACATGGATATCTTCTACGAGCTTGACTACCAGATTGATCTGAGTGTGCCGGCACGCTATAACCATGCAGCGGTGCAGGTGACAGACAGCGTGCGTATTCAAGGCCTGACATTTGAGGGGCGGGCTGTAGAACCGGATGATGAATTTACAGTGCTGACCAATGATTACAGGCTGAACTTCACGCCATTTCTAAAAAGTCTGGAAGGCGAAGTGCTCGATGTTGATGTCAGAGAAACTGTGATAGAATATATCAAGGAAGAAGGCTGTGATTTCAAGGCGGCATGGCCGTTCAGATTCACTGAGGACGGGACTTACCGCATGAAAACGAGTCGACATGCTGAAGACGTCTTACTTGAGTATCCGGCACGAAAAGTGGCAGATGCGGCAGATGACTTTATCATCGTCGAACTTAATATGAAAGAGAGAAATGAATGAAGAAAAACGATATATTAACAGGCACAGTTATCGATTATACACACGAAGGTAACGGTGTTGTCAAAATAGAAGGTTATCCTATTTTTATCCCAAAGACTGTGAAAGACGAAACGGTCACTTTCAAGCTGATCAAGCAGAATAAAGGATTTGGTATCGGCAAAGTGATGTCCATTGAAACAGAAAGTCCGGACCGCGTGGTGCCTCCTTGCATCTATTATCAGCAATGCGGAGGATGTAATATACAACATCTACGCTATAGCGCGCAGCTCACTATGAAGGAAAACCAGGTAAAAAACTTAGTTCATAAGATGACGAAGCTCAATATTCCGGTTCGTGACATTATAGGGATGGACAACCCTTGGCGTTACCGCAATAAAAGTCAGCTGCCTGTCCAGTATCAGGATGGCATTGTAACAGGCTTCTACAGACCGCGTTCACATGATATTGTGCCGATAGAAGAGTGTCTGATTCAGAAAGAAAGCCACGATGAACTGATGAACACGATTCGACAGCTGCTTACGAAGTACAATGTCAGCATTTATGATGAACGCAAGCATAGAGGGAACCTTCGGCATATCGTGCTCCGCAGCGGAACGAAAGTGAACGAAACGATGGTCGTCTTCGTGACGAAAAGCAAGCAATTGCCGGAACTTGAACAGATTGCGGATGAACTGATGACACGTTTTCCTGATGTGACGAGTATCAGACAGAATATCAACAGTGAAAAGACGAATGTGATTCTCGGCAGACAGTCAAAGACGATTCGGGGCAATGACTTTATCCATGACCAGCTGGACACGCTGACTTTTGAAATTTCAGACATGAGTTTCTATCAGGTGAATCATGAGCAGACAGAGAAACTGTACCGAAAAGCTCTGCAATATGCAGAACTGGAAGAGAAACAGAATGTCATTGATGCTTACTGCGGCATCGGCACAATCGGCCTATTTATGGCGACACATGCTGAACGTGTCTACGGTGTCGAAATAGTAGAGAAAGCGATTGAAGATGCGAAGCGGAATGCTGCTCTCAATCACTTGTCAAATACACATTTTGAAGCGGGCAAAGCAGAAGATGTTATTCTGAAGTGGCGTGAAGATGGCATCAGACCAGACGTCGTTATGGTTGATCCGCCGCGTAAAGGCTGTGATTCTGTCTTTGTTGAGACGTTACTGGAGCTTGAACCGAATCGTATCGTCTATGTATCCTGCAATCCTTCAACCTTGATGCGTGATATACAGCTGCTGGAAGAGAAGTACCATATCGATGAGATTACACCAGTCGATATGTTTCCGCAGACGACGCATGTTGAAGCTGTCTGCAAGATGACCTTAAAGGGGTAAGCAGATGGAGAAAAGAATCATTCATGTCGATATGGATGCATTCTATGCGCAGATTGAGCAGCGTGATAACCCGAAGCTTAAAGGGAAACCCGTTATCGTAGGCGGTAAATCGAGTTCCAGAGGTGTCGTCTCAACAGCGAGTTACGAGGCAAGGAAATTTGGTGTTCATTCAGCGATGCCGATGAGTCGGGCGCATCAGCTCTGCCCGGATGGTTATTATGTGACACCGCACTTCAATGTCTACCGGGAAGTCTCTGCCACGATTATGGAGATTTTCAAAAGTTATACCGAGTTTGTTCAACCCGTTTCTCTAGATGAAGCTTATCTTGACATCACCCATCTTGTCAGACGAGATATGCCGGCTTCACAAGTGGCCCGTTATATTAAACGTGATGTGCTGGAAGCAACACAGTTGACTTGCTCAGCTGGTGTATCTTATAATCGTTTTCTCGCTAAAATGGCATCCGGTATGAATAAACCGGACGGGCTGACGATTATTCATCATGGTAATGTGCATGATATTCTTATGCCGCTGCCCATCGGAGATTTTCCGGGTGTCGGTAAAGTCACTGAAGAGAAGATGAAAACACTCGGTATTGAAACAGGACAGGATTTATTCAACCAGACAGAACGCGACCTCATCAACTGGTTCGGCAAAAGAGGCCCGAAGTTATACTGCTATGCGCGTGGCATAGGTGATGATACTGTAAGTTCTGAAAGGACACGTAAATCGATAGGTAAAGAGACGACATTTGAAGTGGATAAAAATGATGACGAAGAAATACTGGCAGTTATTCGAAAACTCGCTAAACAGGTCAGCGACAAACTGAGTCAGCATCATCTTGCAGGAGATATTGTAACTGTTAAAATTAAGGAATTTGATTTCACTACGGTGACGAAACAGCTTAAGCTTCCAGAACACATCACTGAAGCAGATGCAATCTATAATATCGCCTATCATCTTTATACCGAAGTGAAATCGACGGAACGTCCGATACGTTTAATCGGTGTCACAGTGGGGAATTTAAAGGAGAAGCGTTTCGAAAATATGACGATATATGATTTTATACAACGGAAAGAGTGAGTAAGATGAAATTTAAATTTTCTATTATTGGTATTGTCGCCTTGTTATTCGCTCTCTTTGTGATGGATACATGGAATAATGGCTTTGACCTTTGGAAACTACTAGGGATTATTGTACTTGCAGTGTTCCTGTTCTGGGTAGACCACAAACTGGAGAGACCGGTATCACGAGACAGCATCAGACAGAATATTAAATATAGACGCAAATAAAACCATGTCCATAGGACATGGTTTTATTTATAGAACTCGATCAATTGTTTTAACTTGTCGTCACTGATCAGCTGAACCTCTTCACCGCGGGCTATCCGGTTAGTGATCGCATTGTCTTTAGCGGAAGGTTTATTGTTCTTTTGTTTGCCGAAGAGATAGATATCAGCCTGCTCGACATCAGTCTCATACTGTCCGCCGTGATCCACGATATACTGGACGATATCTTTTCGTTTCAGATGCAGGGTCCCCGATATTGCAAGCTTTTTATCATGAAAAGGATGAGTCAGATCAAAATCTTTCGTCGACGGTTTAATGGCATTCAGCTCTGCATTATAGCGGCTCATCTGCTGGCTTTTCTTGTATTTCATACCGGACAAATACGAACGGTGACGTTTGAGATAGTCTTCCAGTGAATCATAGTGTTTCAGCAGGCGGAGCGTGATCATAGCGCTTGCTTTAGCGTCGTTCAAAGCATGGTGATGCCCGTGAAAATCGAGGTCATAGAACTTCATCATATTTTTCAAGCTGTAGCTGTGATTTTTGACTGTTTTGCGCGCCATGTTACATGAACAGAAGTAAGGCATAGTCGGCAGCTCAAGATTATAGCGTTCAATCGACTGATAGAGCACATTCATATCAAAACGCGCAAAGTGAGCGACGACAGGCAGATCACCAATGAAATCCATCATATGCGGGAAGACGTCAGGGAATATCGGTGCATCTACTACGTCTTCCGGCTTAATGCCGTGTACAGCAATATTGCCTTTAGAGAAGTATGTCTCAGGGTTGACGAGTGTATAAAACGTCTCCGTCATCATATTGCCCTGCACTTTCACCATACCGACGCTGCAGACACTTGCCGGCTGACCATTTGCTGTCTCGAAATCGAGTGCAATAAACTCATTCATCATACGTCCCCCTTTTGTTTCAGTATACAAAAAAAGAGACAGAACCTATAGAGGTTTGTCTCTAGGTATGTCACAGCCGCAGTCATGATTGACAGAGCAGCTGTTACATTTACCTTCTTTGGATTTTTTGAAGAATTTGACCAGTGTAAAAGCAGCATATCCAAATATGAGTAAGGCGAGCAGAATATTGATGAATAATGACATAAGAGCCTCCTTAAATGAACAATTGGCCGAGCTGATAGACAGCAAACGTTAAGAAATAGGCAACTGCGATAGGATAGAGCATTGCGAGAAATGTCCATTTCCATGAACTTGTTTCTTTACGAATAGCAGCGACTGTTGACAGACAGGGGATATATAACAGGATGAAAAGCATGAACGCATAGGCAGTCAGCGGCGTGAACTGGCTATGAATCACCTGTATCAAGGCATCATCACTGACCGCATAGATGATAGCCATCGCACTGACGATGACTTCTTTAGCTAAAAAGCCTGGAATCAGTGTAGCACCCGCCTGCCATGTACCAAAACCAAGAGGGGCAAGGAGCGGCGCGATTACGCCGCCAATCATCGCAAGGTAACTGTCGCCGATCCCTACATTGAGGCCGGCGGGCCCTGTGTAGTTTAAGAGCCAGATCAATACAGATCCTCCGAAAATAAATGTCCCCGCCTTTTTGACGAACCCTTTTCCTTTTTCCCATGTGCTGCGCCATAAAGTTTTAATCGATGGTAAACGATAGGGCGGCAGTTCTATCACGAAGATTGAAGTGTCATTTTTCAGGAGTGTCTTCGATAGAATAAAACTCATGAATAAAGCAACGACAACACCGATGACGTACAAGCTCAACACAATTAAAGCCTGATTCTCCTTGAAGAATATACCGGCAAAGAGTGCATAGACAGGCAATCGTGCAGAACAGGACATGAAAGGTGCGATTAAAATAGTCGTCAGACGTTCTTTCTCTTCTTCGATACTACGTGCAGCCATAATACCTGGCACATTACACCCGAAGCCGATAATCATCGGGATGAATGACTTGCCGTTCAGTCCGAAGAACTCCATTAAACGGTCCATAATCACTGCGATACGCGCCATGTAACCTGAGTCCTCGAGCAGTGAGATGAAGAAGAATAAGACTAGAATCTGAGGGACGAAGACTAGGACACCGCCTACACCCGCTATAATACCGTCAGTGATTAGATTCTGCAGAAATTCGACCACACCGAGCTTTGTCATGATGGTGTGTGCCCAGTCTGTTAATGGACCACCGAAAAATGCATCCAGCTGATCTGAGAGCGGTGTACCGATCCAGGTGAATGTCGTCTGAAAAATCAGCCACATTAACAGCAGGAAAATAGGCATGCCGAAATATTTGTGTGTGACAATACTATCGATTGTCTCTGTCAAAGGTGTCTTATAGACTTCAGGTTTCGTCACGACACCTTCTAGGATTTCAGTGATTTTATTCTGACGTGCTTTTAAGATGAGTTCTTTGACAGGGAAATCAATCTGTTCTTTTAATTGTTCTCGCGTCGCATCATAACCCACATATTCAATGACAGCTGGATTATCCATCAGAAACTGGACAGCGAGAAAACGATGATGACGTCTATTGAGCGTAAGTCCGCTGAATGTCGGCATAATTTTCGTGATAAGCGCCTCTATTCTGTCATCATAGCGAAGCGACAATCGGGCAGCTGACAGATGACGGTCATTGACAGCCTCCAGTATTTCATGCGTCCCTTTACCTGTGCGTGCTACGACAGGAATGACAGGAATCTTCAGACGATGCATCAATAAGTCTATATCAATACGGTAGCCACGTTTAGCTGAGACGTCAACCATATTGAGACCCATCATCATAGGTGCTCCGTATTCCATCAGCTGGATAGTCAGGAGTAGATTTCGGCGCAGCTGCGAAGCATCAACGATATTGATCATGCCTTGGAAAGATTCCTGCAGCAGAAATCGTGTGACGACGGTCTCGTCTTTTGATATAGGGAGCAAGTCATAAGTACCCGGAAGATCCACAAGGTTACCATAGTTCTTCTTGAGCTTACCGATTTTCTTTTCAACCGTTACACCACTCCAGTTGCCCACGTATTCATATGAACCGGTCAGTGCATTGAAGAGGGATGTTTTCCCGACATTCGGATTGCCGAGAATACAGAACGTGTTAGTCATGAGCGGCTTCCAGCATGATCTTGCACGCATCGCAGTTCCGTATACAGATATGCTGTCCTTCTATATCAAAGACGCACGGACCTTTAAAAAGGCTTTTACGCTGAACTTTCAGCATGTTGCCGACTGACAGACCGAGCGCATTTAGACGGTGCTGTAACACCGGATTATCAAAACTGATTGATTTAACAAAATAAGTAACGCCGATTTCGGCATTAGCTGCATGAAGCATTTAGACACCTTCTTATTTGATTGCGATAATCATTTTCAATTAAATATTAGCATGGTGATTCTAGTTTAACAAGATGTATTAGATGAACATTCCATGAAAATCATTTTCTTAATCATGTGATTTATATCCATCAAATGGTATAATAAATTGTTAATCAAGGAGGTCATTATGAGAACTTTTACAGCTAAATTAATGGCAAAACTGTCGAGACAGGCAAGTATCGCTGCCGGTAAAAGAGGCACTGATTTACCAGGGCAGTTAGCCAGAAAAATAGATCCACAGATTTTAAGAAAAATGGCATCAACTGTAGATGATGTCGTCTTTATCTCCGGTACAAACGGTAAGACTACCACTTCTAATCTAATCGGTCATACATTAAAGGAAAATGGCATCAACATCATCCATAATACAGAAGGTGCGAATATGGCGGCGGGTATCACATCGAGCTTTATCGTACAGTCTAACAAGAACACAAAGCTCGCTATCATCGAGATTGATGAAGGTTCTATTCCGCGTGTCTTGAATGAAATGACACCGACGATGATGGTCTTCACGAACTTCTTCCGCGACCAGATGGATCGTTTTGGTGAAATCGATATTCTGGTCGACCGTATCGCTGACCATATTAAGAATAAAGGGATCAAGTTGATTTTAAATGCCGATGATCCGTTTGTCTCACGACTGAAAATTGCGAGTCGAGATGTTGTCTATTACGGTATGAAAGCGGGTATTCATCACTTCGAAGAAAGCACGATGATTGAAAGTAAATACTGCCCGAACTGCGGACGTTTACTTCACTACGAGGCAATTCATTACAACCAGATTGGGCACTATAGCTGTGAATGCGGCTTCAACCGCAGTGAACCTAAATATGAGGTGGAAGCACTTTCTGAGAACCCGTATCTTGTACCGGTGATTAACGGGGCTACATTTAATATGAAGCTTGCTGGAGACTTCAATGTCTTTAATATCATCGCGGCCTACAGTGTCTTGCGCGAACTCGGTCTAAATAATGAATCCATCAGAAACGGCTTCGAGAGCTATGCATCAGATAATGGTCGGATGCAGTATTTCTCTAATGACAGAAAAGAAGCGATTATTAATCTAGCCAAAAATCCAGCGGGTCTAAATGCGAGTCTGTCAGTTGGCGAGAAAATCCAGGGTTCTAAATCATATTTGATCAGCTTGAATGATAACGGAGCAGATGGTCGCGATATCTCCTGGATCTGGGATGCTGACTTTGAAAAGCTGTCGAGACAGACAATCGGTCATATCATCTGTACAGGAAACCGCGCGGAAGAACTGGCAGTACGACTGAAATATGCAGAGATACCTGCGCAGATTACAGTTGAACGCTCCATTGAACAGGCGACACTGCAGGCGATGGCACTTGATGATTATACGGTCTGTATTCCAAACTACACATCGCTTGAGCCGATGCATACGACACTCACGACTTATTTCAAGGAGGATAAATAATGACAGCGATTAATATTTATCACTTCATGCCTGATAAACTTAACCTTTACGGCGATATCGGTAATATCATCGCCTTATCAAAAAGAGCGAAATGGCGCGGCATTGATGTCGATGTCACAGATGTGAAGGAAACAGCAGGGCTTAAATTATCAGATGCCGATATCCTCTTTATCGGTGGTGGTAGTGACCGCGAACAGGCGATTGCCACTAAAGAACTCTTCAAAATCAAGGATGAGTTCAAAGCTGCGATAGAAGACGGTGTACCTGCACTCACTATTTGCGGAGGATACCAGTTCCTAGGTGAAAAATATGTGACACCGGATGGTCATGAACTAAAAGGACTCAATATCCTGGATTTCTATACAGAATCTAAAACTGACCGACTGACGGGTAACATCGTCATTGAATCAGAGACGTTCGGACAAATCGTCGGTTTTGAGAACCACGGTGGCCGCACCTATCATGACTACGATACACTGGGCCATGTCGTTTCAGGGTTCGGTAATAACGACACTGATAAAAAAGAAGGTATCCATTACAAAAACCTCCTCGGCACTTATCTACACGGACCGATTCTGCCGAAGAATCATGAGATCACAGACTATCTCCTAAAGGCAGCCTGCGAACGTAAGAATATTGAATTCAGACCGCTGAATGATAACACAATTGAAGAGAACGCAAAGAAAGTTATCATCGACCGGTTACTTTCAGATAAATAAAGATTAATGAGTCTCCTGACGGGTAAAGTTAACTATCTAACTGACAGGAGGGTTTATCATGACTAAAGAAGATCCTAAAACAACGTCACAGCGTATGACGGACGATACTCCAGGTCTCGTCGACGGAAAAGTAAGAGAACAGCTGCAGAATGAACCTGGCGACAGAAAAGAAGACGATAAGAAATAGTTCAACGAGCATCGTATCATTTGATACGGTGCTTTTATTTTTGACAATAATAAGAACACTTAAAAGATGTATTTAAAATATATCTTTTAAGTGTATAATATAAGATGTTAAGAGATAAAAGTAAAAACAGGAGGCTACACCATGATCACAAAAGAAATGCTAGTCGCAGATATCGTTAAAGAAATTCCGAAAAGTGCAGATATATTCAGAAGTAATCGTATTGATTTTTGCTGCGGTGGTCAGATTCCATTAGCAGAAGCGATCAGTGATAAAAGTGCTCCGCTTGAAACACTGCTTGATGAAATTAATGGTCTTCAAAAAGGTAATGCTGGAGAAGGTCTTGATGTTCAGTATTTGGATAATGCGAGTCTGATCAATTATATTCAAAACAAATATCATGTGCCGCTGCGTGAAGAAATGAAAAACCTGACGCCTTATGTCACTAAAGTCGCGAAAGTTCATGGTGACAACCATCCTGAATTACTTGAAATCAAAGAAGTCTTTACAGCACTCAAAAATGAACTGCTTGATCATACACAGGATGAAGATGACAATGTTTTTCCGCTTGTTGTAGAGTATACGAACAGTCCAACAGATGAACTACGTGTACAGCTGCAACCGCATATTGATGAACTGGAGACAGAACATGAAAATGCCGGTCATGCACTCAAAAAATTAAGAGAGCTGACTCATGATTTTACACCGCCACTTGAAGCATGCGGGACTTATCGTCTTGTCTTCGCTCGTTTAGAGCAGCTTGAAAAAGATACTTTCAATCATGTGCATTTAGAGAATAACGTTTTATTCAAACGTTTCTAGATTAAACTTTGAAAGACCACCCGACTTAAGTCAGGTGGTCTTTCATTAGTTTCTGGATCATAAGAAGCTCATATATATAATGGCTTTTTAACTGATTGTCATCGAATTCGTTGAGGTGTTTGACGCTGGATTTAAAGACTGAAAGTGCAGGTGCCGGTACTGGTCTTCTCTCAGTCATGGCTTCAAGTATCTGGACGTATGCTTTACGTTCAGTGAGAGAAAAGTCAAAGTACTGGTGATCCGGCATATAGATCATATTGGATAAATGCAGAATAATGAGCTGGTCAACTTGCAGACGTTTTTCTATTTTCGTCATGTCACGTTTTCGATTCATATCACGATGGTACTGATATTCCTCATGCTCATACTTAATGAGCTGATGGACTTTGCTGATTTTGGAGTTGATGGCTTCCAGCAGATGCATGCTTTCTTCAGAAGTGAAGTTTCCGATAAGTACTTCTTTGCTGCGTCTGATAAAAAGGGCAGCGCTGTCTTGTTCGATCGAGCCGATGATATTCTGAATCTGCTGCTGATATTTCGGTGGCAGTACCAGATAATTGACAAGTCCAGCAGTCGTCAGACCGATTGTAGTCGTTGCGAGTCGTGAGAAGAAGTTATACGCGAATGCATCATGAATATTAGGCACCATAGCGACAGCTGTCAGACTGGCGACAAGCATGCCGTCAAATAATTTCAGCTGATGACAGACTAGAATAGTGACTGTCGCTGCGAGACTATAGGCAAGAGGTGAATCACCGAGAAAATAGGTGCTCATCACCGCAATAAAAGCACCGATGATGGAGGCCGGAAAACGAATATAGGCTTTTTTCAGCGATGCTTTAGCAGTCGGTTCAATCGAGACGATAGAAGTGATAACTGCAAATATCGCAGGAAGGGTTAAGAGCTGACAAATAAGAGCGGTCAGAAATGTCGCGAGACCTGTCTTGATAATCCGCGGACCGAGTATATGTTTTAAGTTCATCCTTATCATTCCATTTTTTAAATTTAGTATACCATTAAATGTTTGTTATAATATAGGAACAATCCAAATGAAAGAAGAGATATGATGATTATTAAATCTAACGAGGAACTTGAAAAATTAAAAGCGATTGGACAGATTGTCGCTGAAGTCAGAGATACGCTGAAAGAAAAAACAGTGGCAGGTATCACAACGAAAGAGCTTGATAATATCGCTGGTGAAATGTTTGACAAGCTCGGCGCGAAGTCAGCGCCTATCACTGAATATGATTTCCCTGGATATACTTGTATCAGTGTGAATGAAGAAGTAGCACACGGTATTCCGGGTAAACGTGTCATCGAAGAAGGCGATCTCGTCAATATAGACGTCTCTGGCTGTAAAGACGGTTATTATGCGGATACAGGTATTTCATTTGTGGTCGGTGAGAGCGCTGATCCATTGAAACAGAAAGTCGTCGATGTAGCACTTATGGCTTTTGAGGAGGCAATGAAAAAAGTGAAACCAGGTACAAAACTCAGTCAGATCGGTCGTGCGGTCAATGCGACAGCACGTAAGAATGATGTGACAGTTATCAAGAACTTAACAGGTCATGGTATCGGAACAAGTCTGCATGAAGAGCCGCAGCATATTCTGAACTACTACGATCCACACGACAAAGTACTACTGAAAGAAGGAATGGTCCTGGCAGTTGAGCCGTTTATTTCTTCTAAAGCAACGATTGTCGGCGATGGTAAAGATGACTGGGCATTTGAAACAAAAGATAGAAGTTATGTTGCTCAGATTGAACACACGATCGTGGTGACTAAAGAAGGTCCGCTCCTTTTAACAGAACGCGTCTCAGACTAAAGTCTGAGAGATGAATCGTTCCTCAGACGTTTTACGTCCTGAGGAACTTTTTTTATAATGAGGATAATAAGGAGAGGATGTTATGAGCCGAATTACATCTGTATTAACCAAAACGGTCAAAAAAGCGATCAACCATAGTCTGTTCGATAAAATAGCCGAACTGCAGCACAGACTGACAGATTTAAATGTTCAAAAAGCAGTTAAATCGAATGAGCAGGAATCTTTGCTGAAACAATACGACCATTATAACTTCAAATTAACGGTGATTGATTCAGAAGATGGCAGTCAGCGTGAGTTCCGTTCTAATCGTGTGATGCATATTAATAAGCTGAACCAGCTGGACAGTGAACTCCATGAAATTGAAGTGTCACTTGCTATGATTGAAAGTATGAAAGAAGAAATGCAATATGAGATAATGATGCTACAGAAGATGAATGAAAGAGAAGTGAGTATGTGAAACATTTAGTTTCAACTGAAATCTTAATTACATTTATAATTTTACTCATTATTTCAAACCTGTATTATTTATTTTTTATGAAGACTGGAATGATACTGGTCCTGCTTGTCGGATTTCTACTCGTCTACAGTAGCCAGTTCTATAAAAAAAAGCTGAGGGGATTAGTGCTGCTCTGGATAGGGATTGCGCTGATCGCTTTTGGCATGCTGTCAAATCCTTATACACTGATTCTGCTCTTCAGTTTCCTGATTATACTGTCACTCAGGTACTTAATCGCGAGACGACAGCCGTCGGTCATCACTGTCGAGAACAATGATCTAAGGGTATCCAGTCAGAACTGGTTCAATACGAAGAAAACACCGGATGAGGTCTATAAGTTTGATGATATACACCTTCAGCATGCCATAGGAGATATCTTAATCGATCTGACGACAGCAGCGAACTTGCGACAGGAAAATGTCATTGTTGTTCATCAGCTTCTCGGTAAGACAACGATTATTGTTCCGCACCATTATCAGGTTAAAGTAGATTATTCAGCTCTTTATGGACAGCTGACTGTCGATGACTTTACGAAGCGGTCTAAAAATCAGCGGCTGACTTATTTAACGCCTGACTATCCTAATGGTGTCCTGATTAAAGTGATGGTCTCTTCAATTATCGGTGACTTGGAGGTCATTCATCGATGAATAATTATACACGTCATATAGGCGTTATGCTGATACTTATCTATAGTCTGTTATTTACTTTCTATATTTTAGATAGGATTTTCACGAATATCATCTATTTCCAGGGCATGCTGACTTCTTATATCATGGGAGTACCTGCCTGGCTTTTTCTCAATGTCATTGTGATTCTATCGTGTATCATTATGGGATCGCTTGTGGCTTACAAGCAGAATGAGCAGTATGCCTGGTTAAAAGATCAGATTCGAGCGTTAGATGACGGTGAGAACGTCCGGTCATCTAATGAAATAGAATTACATCCGGAGGCAGGAGAGGTCTTCAATGCCATCATCAAGCTGAACGAGACAATCCGGACGATCAAGCACCAGAACCAGATTGTGACAAGTGGTGTGAACGAGCAGGTCGTCAAAAAAATCGTTGAGGAAGAGAGACAGCGTCTGGCACGTGAACTGCATGATTCAGTCAGTCAGCAGCTCTTTGCAGCAAGTATGATGTTATCAGCGGTCAAGGCCCGGGAACTCAGTGACGATATGACCAGACAGATGAATCTGCTGGAACGAATGCTGCACGAAGCGCAGCAGGAGATGCGCGCTCTTCTGCTGCATTTAAGACCGCTCGCGCTGCAGAACAAATCCCTGGTAGATGGTATTACAGACTTAACGATGGACCTGAAACAGAAGACACCGCTTGATATACAACTGGATATGACACCGATAAAGTTGTCCAAAGGAATAGAAGATCAGCTGTTCCGTATCACTCAGGAAGCCATATCTAATACACTGCGTCATGCAAGAGCGCACAAACTGACGGTAGAGCTGTTTCCGATTCCAGAAAGTCTCATGCTTCGTATCACTGACGATGGTCGAGGGTTTGACCTGGAAACGAGAGATGAAACACGTTACGGTATTAATACCATGAAAGAGCGTGCACTTGAAATCGGCGGAACATGCCAGATTATTTCAGCACCTGACAGCGGTACACGTATAGAAATAAAAGTTCCAATCAATGAGGAGGGGTAATATGAAAGTGTTATTCGTAGATGACCATGAGATGGTCAGAATAGGGATTTCCAGCTTTTTATCGACGCAGCCGGATATAGAAGTAGTCGGCGAAGCGAGCGACGGGCAGGAAGGAATCGAACAAGCGAAATCGTTGAAACCTGACGTCGTCCTGATGGATATGGTGATGGATAAGATGAACGGGATTGAAGCAACAGCAGTTATCAAAAGCTCCATGCCAGAAATAAAAGTAATCATGCTGACCAGCTTCATCAACGATAAAGAAGTTTATGCGGCTCTCGATGCTGGTGTGGACAGTTATATCCTTAAGACATCAAGCGCTGACCGTATCGCGGATGTCGTGCGGAAGACGTTTAACGGTGAGACAGTCTTTGAAGCAGAAGTCATGACAAAGATGCGTAATCGTCTGCAGCAGAAAGCGGAGCTCTATGACATGCTGACAGAACGCGAAATGGAGATTCTGCTCCTGATAGCGAGCGGTATGTCTAACCAGGAAATCGCGGACGCCAGTCATATTACCATTAAAACAGTCAAAACTCATGTAAGTAACATCCTCAGTAAACTGGAAGTACAGGATAGAACACAAGCGGTCATCTATGCATTTAAACATCATCTGATTGATGGTCAGTAAAAAACCCCGATGCCTCAGGCATAGGGGTTTATTTGATTTCGGCGGGTGCCGTCGTATCTTTAGATTCTTCAACAGGTTTGTCGGAAGCTTTTACTTTATCAGGTATTTTACCATTAGAAGCTTTTTCTGATCCGCCTACATTGACCTGTGAGTTACCTAAGTCTAATTTTTGAGATGATTTACTGAATACACCCAGTTTATCTTTATTATTGTTTTTTGTTAGATTGATCACACTATCTTTAAAGTAACCTGAGGCATTATAGACGAGTGCATTATTAACACCATTAAATGTTGTGTTATAGAAATGACCGATTGTGTCGTGTCCATAGACAGCGGTAATAGGCGTTGATTTTCCATCTATTTCTAAGTTGTTGACTGTAGAATTATACATAGCAAGATTATATTTTTCTGGATCCATACCTTCAGTGTAATAAACACCGTGCACAATTTTATTGCGTCCGTAAGGGAGTAGATCCAGTTCTATCTGGTTAGAGCGCTCAAGGAATTCACCATTAATACCAGCCGCAATGAAATAGCTTTTCGTGCGAGTTTTAATATTGTCTGAATTAAAGTAGACATTGCCGTACGTCGATTCAACGTGGAAAGTCGTTTCATAGTCATTGAATGTTGAGTTAGTCACATTGACCGTTGTATTCTGATCTTTTAGCCATTTAGATTTATCCTTCGACTGGATACTGCCATTTTCAAGGACTACACCAATCCAACCCATATATTCTTTAGAACGTTTCGATGTTTTGGCATTTGAGACAACTCGGTCGATATTGACGAGAGCATCATCTTTGTGACCGCCAAGGTAAACAACCATTCCAAAACTATCTGTAATATCATCGCCTCCGACATCTTTTAAATTGATGTGATGAATGTTGACATCTCTATATTCATCTAAATGAATTGCATAGCCACCGTACATATGGCGGAAATTGACGTTATGAATATTGACGTTTTTAGTATTGTTGATGATGAACCCTTTAGACATCGGTGTCTTATAGAAGTCTTTCGCTGTTTTCATCGTGAAGTAAAGATCTTGAGGATTTTTACTGCCATCTATCGTTAAGCCTTCAATTTCAATCTGTGCGAGTTTCTCTCGTTCTCCAGATAAATTCATGGCATAAAATTCAGGCGGATTCGTCATTGGATTTTTAGGTTTGATGACTGCGTGATGTCCTTTAATGTGCAGATGCTGGATGCCTGTGACCTCAATCGTCTTATTTGTGTCATAGACACCTTCTGGAACGATAAGTTCTGTCGGCTGACTTTTAGCTTGTTCTATAGCTTGCTGAAATGCAACAGTATCGTCTTTATTGTCATCAGGTTTTGCACCGAAGTCAGTAACATTGATCTGTTTAGTCTGTACCTTTTCTGTCGACGGGATTTCTTGAGTTGGAGCTTCTTTTGGCAATTCATTATGACATGCTATTAGAGTTGATAGAGAGAAAATTAAAATAATATACTTTAGGCTTTTCAAATGCTGACTCCTTTCAAAAAAACTGCTTCTAAAAGTCTTAATCATGATAAAACTTTGTAGAAGCAGTATTAAATGCATTATTCTATTGTTTTACTACTTTTTCATAGCCATTCTGAATCAGTTCTACTTCTCCAGTATGTGGATCAATGACTAACCCATGAACAGGTACGCTTTGATCGAAGAGTGGATGGTTATAGACCAGGTCAATATTGGCACGTACATTTTCTCTGACATCAGAAAATCCACCTAAGAAGTGGTCTAAATCAATGCCAGAATGTTTTAAAATTGAAATAGTCTCTTCTTTGATACCGCGGTCTTTCATTGTGTTTAGCACTTGCTCTACATTGATACCGCCCATGCCGCAGTCTTTATGACCCATAATGATGATTTCTTCAGCACCTAAAGCATAGATACCGACAAGCAAACTTCTCATCGTAGAGCCATATGGATGTGTGATTGTTGCACCGGCATTTTTAACGAGTTTAACATCACCATTCTTAAAACCGAGCGCTTTTGTAGACAGTTCAACAAGACGAGTATCCATACAAGTCAGCATAACAGCTTTCATTGTAGGTACTTTTGAAGTTTCGTAGTTCTCATACGTCTTATCTTCAACGAATTTCAAATTGTAGTTCAGAATCTCTTCTAATAATGTCATGATTGTCTCCTATCGTTTAGTAGGTAACTGACCTGTCTTCTTCTGGTGCAAGATTGCATTGATTTGCGAACCAATGATGATGATGAAGCCAGTTAAATATAACCATGTCATCAGAACGATGACACCACCAATACTACCATATGTTTTAGAGTAATTCGCAAAATTATTGACATAAAGTCCGAATAAATAGCTGGCACCTAACCAGGCAACTGTTGCAAAGAGAGCCCCTGGTAATACGGATTTCCATGCTAATTTGATGTTTGGAGCAATAGCATATAACGTTGTGAACACAACAAATGTCAGAATTACTGGAAGCAAGATTTTAACGAGGTTAAAGACCCAGACAAACTGATCGCCGAGACCAATCTTACCGAATAATAAATTACCGATCTGTTCACCAAATACAGGTAAGGCGAGGGTAATCGCTACAACTAAAATCATGATAATAGTGAATAAAACACTGAGCAGTTTAGCAACTACCGGGTTACGGGCATCTTCTATTTCATAAGACACATTAAATGCATTCATTAAAGCAGTCATACCATTTGAAGCAGACCATAATGCAGCAATTAAACCGAATGACAGTAAGCCGCCAGATGAATTGGCCATGACGTCACTAACAATTGTATTAATAGTGTTCGCAGTATCACCAGGAGCATTACTTGCGATAAAGTTTGTAATCGTTTCTGGTTTTAATTTAAATAAAGGTAAAAGAGTTAATAAGAAAATAAGCAAAGGGAAAAGGGCAAGCAGGAAATAGTAGGCAAGCTGAGCAGCTAAGCCGGATGCGTCATCTTTTCCGATACGGTAAAGGAGACGTTGCAGAAAATTGCCGTCTTCTTTATATTTAACAGGTTTATTGATTTTAGATACATGAAGTTCCTCATCTGCTTTTTTTGCATCCTTAGATTGAAACTTCTGTGTTTTAACATAACTCTCATCTAAATTTTTTGACCCAGACGGATTAGCCGCCTGAGTCAAAAATTTAGAAGAGCTCTTCTGCTTTTCAGCCATATGAATCACTCCTCAGAATATAAGTAAAAAGTATTTCTTATTTTTTAGTCAGCATATCTTTAGTATCAAGAATTGCTTTTTCAAGTTCTGGATTGTTACGACGAATTTCTTCAATCTGATCTTTCCAGTACATGATTTCATCTTTGATGCCTGCTACTTTATCTTTAGCATTAGATGGGTTTTTACGTAATTCATTCACGTTACTTACTTGATTTTTTACAGAAAAACGAGTATTTCTGTCGAGCATTGCAACAGCTGCACCTACAGCAGCGCCAATCAGCATACCAGGAATTAATTTGTTATTCATGATGATTCCTCCATTAAGTTAGTGTGTTGATAATACTATTATATATCCTAATATATTATATGGTAAACTTGTTACAGATGAGATTTTTTCAGAATTTATGCTAAAAGACAGTGGAGGACAGTAATGAATAAAGAAGCCATGTTAGAAGATATTATGTCAAAATTGAAATTAATCAATAAAGGGGTCATCAATGCGGAAGATATCGATGATTCTAGAGAAGAAGATTTAAAAGATCTTCATACGATGGTCATGAAGCGTGATAATGTATCACCAAGTGAAATTGCAGCGATTACAGATGCGCTTGGACAGCTTAGAAAATAACTTTAAATAAAGGGGATTAAAACATGATTGCAAACCAAGAGGAAAAATTAAGATTATACGCTCAGCTTCTCGTTCATGTGGGGATGAATGTACAGCCGAAGCAGAGAGTATATATTCGCACGACAATTGATGCAGCTGAATTTGTACACTTAGTTGTAGAAGAAGCCTATAAAGCAGGTTCTGAAGATGTTAAAGTCATCTACGGAGATGACCGTCTGGCGCAGCTCAATCTTCAATATCGTCCGCTGGAAGCGTTCGAGTCAGTGCCGCAGTATATCGTCGACGAGCGTATGGATTATGCAAAAAGCGGTGCTGCTCAACTAGCGCTGATTTCTTCAAGTCCGGAGAACTTAAAAGAAGCCGATCCAAATAAAGTGAGCGCGATGATGCGTGCAAACGGTAATGCATTCCGGGAATATATGAAAATGATGCAATCTGATCAATTTCCATGGACTGTTGCTGCATATCCATCAAAAGCATGGGCAAAACTGGTCTTCCCGGAATTAACTGAAGAAGAAGCGGTCGATAAACTGCTTGATTTAATGCTTTATACAGTTCGTGCCAATGAAGAGGACCCGGTTAAAGCATGGGAAGAACATAATCACAATCTTCATATCAAAGCAGATTACTTAAATAAAAAAGCCTATAAAGCGCTGAAATACAGTGCGCCGGGTACAGATCTGACGATTGGTCTGCCGGAAGGACATATCTGGTGCGGTGCTTCTTCAGTAAGTGCTGAAGGCATTGAATTTATGGCGAATATGCCGACAGAAGAAGTATTTACTGTACCTCATCAGGATCAGGTCAACGGTACAGTGAAAAACTCTCTGCCACTGAGCTACGGCGGAAATATTATTGATAACTTCACTTTGACGTTCAAAGACGGTAAAGTGATTGAGTATCACGCTGAAGTGGGTCATGATATTCTGAAAGGTCTGCTTGAGTCTGATGGAAATGCTGTGCAGCTGGGTGAGGTCGCGCTCGTGCCGCACGATTCTCCTATCTCGAACAGCCAGACACTTTTCTACAATACGTTATTTGATGAGAATGCATCTTGTCACTTAGCCCTTGGTTCTGCTTATCCATTCTGTTTGGAAGGCGGAAAAGAGATGTCAGATGCTGAACTTGATGCGGCAGGTCTGAATCAGTCCATTACGCATGAGGACTTCATGATTGGTAATGCTGAGATGAATATCAGCGGGATTACAGCAGATGGTAACGAAGAACCTATTTTCGTAAATGGTAATTGGGCGTTTTAATTTTGGGTATATAATGATATGATAATTCTATATTGTTAAGAGCAGGAGGCTGAACATGTCAGTAGCTATGATGTGGTTTGTTGTTATCGCCTTTCTTTTCTCGATTTTCGCTTTCGGTGGCATGCTAATGTTCTTCTTAAGACACGCTTTCGATTCTAGAGAGGCCGACATTATCGATACGCCAGAAGAAGCACTCGAGAAGAAAGTCTTTGCAGATGACTTACACTAAATAAGTACAACAGGGGAGATAGGAGACTATCTCCTTTCTTGTAGAAAAAATGAGGAGAAAACGGATGAGAGAAAGAAAATCAATGTCTGAGTCGAGAACAGTGAAAACACAGCAGGTCTTTCCGTCTGATACGAATCATCACAATACGCTGTTCGGCGGCAAATTGATGGCGATGATAGATGATGTCGCTTCTATTGCGGCAACGAGACACTGCGGACATTCAGTGGTGACTGCCTCGACAGATTCAGTGGACTTCGTCAAACCTATCCGGCCAGGTGATATTGTATCACTTGTTGCGCTCGTCACTTATACAGGCAACTCTTCAATGGAAGTATTTACAAAAGTGATTGCAGAGAACATCCTGGAAGAAAGAAAGGAACTGGCTGCTGTCAGCTTCCTGACATTTGTTGCACTTGATGAGCAAAATCATCCTGTACAAGTCCCGGAAGTCTATGCAGAAGATGATGATCAGAAATGGCTGAATCAGTCTGGCGCTGAACGAGCGATTAAACGAAAAGAACGTTCTGTCTACAGCAAAGAACTGCTGAACTTCTTTTCCACCAAACTTTATACGTAAGAACACACCAGTAAACAGTCGTTTACTGGTGTCGTTTTGTTTATAGGTTATTTCTTGTTATAATGACAAAGGAAAAAATAGACAGAACCAGAGGGCCAAATGATGTTAAAACGTTTTATGACGATATCCGCAATCGCATTAGTCATGAGTGTGATTTTTTATCTGCCGGATCTATATCGATATGTAGTACACGGTGTACTTTATATCGGTAAAGGCGACGGCATGAAGCAGATGATACCGTTTCAGGTATATCTCTATGAACATTTCAAGGAGTCGAGAACTTTCTATGATGTTTCTTTTGGACTGGGAGGTGATTACTTTACCAGTCTCAGCTATTACTATGCGACATCACTCGTGTCTTATGTAACCTTTATACTGCTGGTAGTTTATCAGCTGTTTAATCATGCAGATGTCATTACGCAGATGATTCATATGCAGTATGTAACAGCAATACTGAAATGCAGTTTTGTCTTTATCGCGATGTATTACGCTGCAAAGGAAATAGGTCTTAAGTCGAAGTCTGCTATACTCGCTGCCATTCTTTACAGCTGGTCAACCATATTCTATTACTTTACTTATACATGGTCATTTTTCAGTGATGTCATGATTTACCTGCCGCTTTCTATATTAGGACTCGAGCGTTTACTCAGAAGAAACAAGCCGTTTATCTTTATCATCAGTATCGCAGTGACAGTATTCTCGAACTTCTATCTTGCTTACTACGAAATGATAGCAGTCGGCATCTATTTCCTGTTCAGGATTATACGCCGTCATCCTGATGACCAGTTGACGAGACAGCAGGCCGTGTTAAAAACAATAGTTGCGGCAGTTCTCGGATTTATGGTCGGTAATATCGGTTTCATATCGGGGGTCACGTCATTCTTCAATAATGACCGCACGCTTGAGAAACTTCATGTGCCGCTCTTGATTGAATGGTCGTCCAATAATAATATTTTTTACGGTGGTTTTCACCTTGTGGTTATATTTGTGGCCGTTATAGCGCTTTTTACCTTTAAATTATATCGACATTATTACTATAAATTGTTTGCAGTAGCGACATGGATTTTGATGCTCGGCTCACTGACACCTTATGTCGGCAGTATGTTCAATGGATTTTCCATGCCGCAGCGCAGATGGGTCTATATTCTAGCGTTCTCGACAGCGATACTCTCAGCACTGTTTATTCAGCATCTCGCTGAAATTTCTACTCGTGAACTGTTACTAGCTGCAGTGCCTGTTATTCTGGTTGTTTTCGTTTCAGCTCTTGTTCTTATGCAGTTTCATTACTGGATTCTTTATATTCCGCTTATTCTGCTGATGATGGTGCTCTATTTAAAAGAACCAGGTAAAAAATGGCTGATGATGATCATATTCGGAATTGCGCTCTGTCAGCTGACACTGATTCAGGATTATCATTATGGTGTCCAGCATCAGTATTTTAAGACAGATGATTATTTCTACAGTGAAGTTTATAACAATAAGATGCAGCAGCAGATTGATAAGCTGAAAAAAGAACAGCAGGATGATTTGAGACGTATCAGTCTGAATGATGATTCATCTGTTAATACACCGATGTATTACGGCTATAATGGCACGATGCTGTACTCAAGTATTTTTGATAAGAAGATCCTTGAATTCTATGAAGATGACCTGCAGATTGCACAGGATAAACAGAAGAACAGTTATTATGCACGCCTATCAGGACGTGAGAACCTGGCTAGTCTGTTGAACGTCGATGACTATATCACGGCAGAGCAGGACGCCTCTCCTTTATTTAACAAGACAGGCGGATTCACATCGACTAAACATTATGATGTACTGAGCAATCCTTATCCTCTGCCGAGTGTCAGAGTAGCTGACAAGACATATGCTGCCTCCTCTCTCCATAATGCGCTTGAACGAGAACACGCGATGCTGGAAGGGGTAGTAAAAGAAGAGGGCGCACCTGGCCATTTCCAGGCACCTGATTTACTAGGTCAGGCTCAAATTTCGACTGAACAGGCGAATTTTAAAGACAACACACTTGATGTAAAAGAAGATGGTGGTGGTCTTGTCCTGTCGTTCGATTCTAAAAAGATCCAACCTTATACAGAACTCTATCTGACAATGAAAACAGATATTATGGCGCCTGAGGATCAGGATTTCTATGTACAGGTGAACGAGAAGAAAGTCATGAAGCCGAAGAAGAACTATAAATATAGACGTCAGGCTAAAGATGCTGTTATGAATGTGAAAGCAGCCAATGAAATACGTATCACATTCCCTGAAGGCAAATATCACATTGAACTTAAGTCTGTACAAGGTGAAGATTATCAGACGTTACGACAGGCGTACGCAAAATATAAAAATAAACCATTAACATTCAAGCAGCAAAAAGAAGGGTTCTCAGTAGATTTACAAGGTGACAAGGGTACACTTGTACTGCCGATGCCTTATACGAAAGGTCTGACTGCATACGTTGATGGTGAAGAACGTCCAGTTGAGGCGGTCAATTACTTGATGACCGGCGTAGAGGTTGATAAGCATGATAAGCATGTCATCATTAAGTACACACCGCCTTACTTAAAATGGGGCTTAGTGATGATGATTGTCGGTCTGTTTTTAACTGCCTTATGGATGTGGCGTTCAAATCAAAAAACGAAGTGAAATCTTTTCACTTCGTTTTTTATTTGAGATGATTAAATTGTTCATGCATGGTCTGTTCACGTTTCTTGAAATCAACGCCCGGATAATACATGTTTTTGACCAGCAGGTTAGGACCTAAACATTTAACAGGCGCGCAGTGACAGTTCAGTTGTTTATTCAAAGCACTTGCCTGCCATTTGTCATAAATGGACTGCAAGGAATGTGTTTTAATGTTGTTGATAGTACCTGTCTCATCACCGAAATCTGTAACGATGACATCACCTGTAAAGACATTGACATTGAGTCGTGAGCGACCGTCAGGATCGTTTCTGATGGTGATGCTCGGGTCCATATGTAATGTCTCCTGTAGCTTCAGATCATCGTCATCCATTGAACAAGGGAAGAAAGGTAATGTACCGAAGAGCATCCATGTGTCTTTATCACGGAACGTCAGCAGATGGCGTATGGCTTGTTTCATCTCGTCCAGCGTCAGGATGTTCATATCAGATGCAAAGTCAGAAGGGTACATCGGATGAATCTCATGACGCGCGCACTTCATATCCCGTACGACTTCGTGATGGATTTTCTCCAGATGAGGCAGTGTATTTTTGTTCAGCATGGTCTCTGCAGAGACGAACATGCCTGCTTCTGATAGTTTGCGGGCGTTCTCGATCATCTGTTCATAAAGTTTATATCTTGCTGCAAGAGGCGGCTTTTTATCCATGACATGGAAGCCAACTTCAGCAAATTCATCAATCGTTCCCCAGTTATGCGAGATGTGCATGACATCCACAAGATCGAAGACATCTTCATAGCGGTTGTAGGGCATCGTCAAGTTGGAGTTCATCTGCGTATAAATGCCGCGGTTCTGAGCGTACTGGAGAAGTGGTTTGACGGTTTCTTTAATCGATTTTTTTGAGAACATCGGTTCTCCGCCTGTTACGCTGATTGTCGAGAGATGGGGGATTTCATCGAGTCTTTTTAAAATGAGGTTCATATCCATGACTTCTGGATCTTTAACTTGAAGTGTGTAGCCGACCGCACAGTGCGCACAACGCATATTGCATAAAGTTGTCGTTGTGAATTCGATATTCGAGAGTTTGTTTTCGCCGTATTTCTCTACTTCATTATAAGCTTCCCAAGGATCGAACTGAGGGGTAATACGTTGTTTTGTTACTAACATAATTGTCCTTCTTTCCGGAAATAATCCTTACCATTATCTCATCTTGATATAAGTTGTCAACGACTATAGATTGAAAGTTAGGCACTTCTCGTTCATAATAAAGGGCGATATAAAGCGACGAGGAGGATAAATATGGCGAACGAATCATTAAACGAAATTAAAGAAAAATTAAGTGATTTCATCGAAACGATTGATAGTGTAAATCCAGAAACCACTGATATGGCAGATATAGATGAATGGCTTGAAATTTTGAATCAGTTAGAAGCAAAAGTCAAGTCGATCAAGTAGGAGGACTGGAATGAAAGATGTAGAAGTAAAAATAGGACAGAAATTCCCTCTGACTATTAAAAGGCTGGGAATCAACGGTGAAGGTATCGGTTATTTCAAACGTAAAATCACGTTTGTACCGGATGCTCTTCCAGGAGAAGTAGTGCTCGTCCGGGTCACAAAAGTCAGCAATCGCTTTTTAGAAGGTAAGATGATGAAAGTAAGGGAAAGTGTACCGGAACGAGTAAACCCACCTTGCCCTGTCTTCTTTCTCTGTGGCGGCTGTCAGCTTCAGCACATGAGTTATGACGCACAGCTGAAGTTCAAACAGCAGATTATTATCGATTCAATGGAAAAGTATGCCGGACATGTTAAGGCTGATAAAGTGAAACCGACCATCGGCATGGATAAACCTTTCCGTTACCGCAGTAAGAATCAGTTTCCTGTTGAGAAGTCTGGACGCAAAATCCGTGCCGGCCTTTATAAAGAACAATCGAATACATTGATTGATCTGGATGAGTGTATCGTTCAAGATAAACGCACAATGGAGACAACACAGTCCATTAAAGCGATCATGAGTGAATTAAATATCGATGTGGCGAAGAACGTCAACAAAGAAGAAGGCGTGCGCTACATCATGACAAGAGTAGCTGAAGATAGCGTCGAGATTCAGGTGATTCTTGTGTCCACAACGCCTGATTTAAAGAAAGCAGATTTACTCAGTGAACGGATTATGCGTCTGCCACATGTGACGAGCTTCGGGCTGAACATCAATGATGACCGCGACTTACTAGTTGGTGAGGAAACTATCATTTTAAGCGGTGACGAAACCATTCACGAAAAAATTGGCATGACAGAATACGATGTGACAGCAGTCAGCGCCTTTCCTATCAATATCAAACAGACGAACGTACTATATGAGGCGGTTGTCGAAGCTGCAGAATTAACAGGTAAAGAGAATGTCGCTGACCTATTCTGTGGAGCAGGTGGCAGTGCATTGAAACTTACGGCTCATGCACGTGCTTTAAAGGGCGTAGACCTCAATGAGCAGGAAATCATTAATGCGACTTATAGTGCATCAGCCAATGCTATCGACAATGTGACATTTGAACATGGTGAGCCTGCCGATAAGCTGGAAGAATGGATTCAGGACGGATTCTATCCGGATGTTATCACGATTAATCCAAACCGTTCAGGCCTCACGGCAGATGAAATAGATGCCATTAATGAGATTAAGCCTCATCGTTTCATCTATATCAGCCGGAATCCTTCGACACTGGCGAAAGATCTTGCGCATCTGACGAAAGCATTTACAGTGGATTACATTCAGCCGATAGATATGTTTCCGCAGACAACTCAAGTAGAAGCTGTCGTTCGGTTGTCCCGCAAAAGACGCTTATAATGTTTTAACATGTAAATGGCGGGTAAACTATACTATCACTACTTAGGAGGAATTTTAATAATGACTAAAAAAGTAGCAGTAGTTTTAGACAACTTATTTGAAGATATAGAATATACGAGCCCAGTAGAGGCGATTAAAAATGAAGGCCATGAAGTAACAGTAATCGGTAAAGAAGCCGGTTCAACTGTCAAAGGCAAAAAAGAAGAAACAGAAGTAAAAATCGATAAAGCAATTGGTGACGTTAATGCAGCAGACTATGATGCATTACTGATTCCAGGGGGCTTCTCACCTGACCAGTTACGTGGCGACGAAGAAGGCCGTTTCGGTAAATTCGCTAAAGAATTTGTAACTGCAGACAAACCTGTATTTGCAATCTGCCATGGTCCACAAGTATTAATCGATACAGATGAATTAAAAGGTCGTAAACTGACAAGTTATTTATCAGTACGTAAAGATTTAGAAAATGCAGGCGCTACAGTAGTAGATGAATCAGTAGTTGTAGACAATAACCTGGTTACTTCAAGAACACCTGATGACCTGCCAGACTTTAACCAAGCAATCGTTAAAGCACTTCAATAAAAAAAATCACCGCTTCGGCGGTGTTTTTTTTATCTCGGTCCCGAGACTGATTTATGTAAAAATGAGCGTATAATCATATTACGCGCCTCCTTAATCTGCTAAACTGTTGATTAAAGATAAGGAGGCCATATATGAAGAAAATAGGATGTGGGCTACTAATCGTCATCATCGTATTGGTACTTGCTGTCAGCGGCTTCTTCTATTTCAAGACGGCCAGTGCTGATATGAACGACATTAAGTCCCTGCAGGCTAACCGTTATTATGTTTCGGCTGAAAATATGCCAAACTATGCACCCGCTGCATTTATTGCGGTTGAAGACAAAAGATTCTATCGGCATGACGGCATTGACTGGAAAGGGACAGGGCGTTCGATAGGAATCGCCCTTAAAAATCAGTCGGCTTCACAAGGCGGTAGTACGATTACGCAGCAGCTGGCTAAAAATTTATACTTATCCAGTGAAAAAACGCTTAGCCGTAAAATCAGTGAGATGATGATTGCAAAGCGAATCGAAAATAATTACTCTAAGTCAGAAATCATCAGCGCTTATTTGACGACGATTTATTTTGGTAATGATATCTATAATATAGAAGAGGCTGCCAATACATATTTCGGTACGACGACAGATGCCAGCTATACAGGCATGCCGCAGATTACAGTACTGCAAAGTGCCATTCTCGCAAGTACTATCAATGCGCCAAGCACTTATCATCCTGATCAGTTTCAGATTGATACAGCACTGCAGGCACGAACGCGTTCAACACTTGATAAGATGCACGATCAAAGCTTGATCACAGATGCACAGTATAATGAGGCTATTGCAGGCATACCCACTACTAACTAACGCTAAGGCGTTAGTTTTTTTGAGGAGTGAATAAATGAAAATTACAAAGATTGAAGTACAGAAGAATAACAAAGATCGATTCAATCTCTATATTGATGGTGACTTCAATATGGGAATTGACAGTGCAACATATGTTAAATTTAACCTGCGTAAAGATGATATACTGACTGAAGAAAAGCTGAAAGCAATTAGAGAATATGATGACTATAGACGAGCGATTAACTCAGCAGTCGTCTATCTGTCCTATAAGAAAAGAACAGAGAAAGAAATCAGGGAACATCTGAAGAAGAGCGAAATAGCAGAAGATGTGATTCAGGATGTCATCAAGTACTGCTATGACAATCGGTATATTGACCATGATGATTATGCAAAGAGTCTGATGAATACGATGCTGAATACGACAGATAAAGGTCCGGACATCTATCGTCAGAAATTATTTGAAAAAGGCATTGAGCGGCCGCTGATTGATCAGTACTATGATCTATACACAGAAGAAATCACTGCTGAGCGCATGCAGAAACTGGTTCAAAAACAGCTGAAAAGACACCAGGGTAAAACATCCAGTCACATGGCCAGTCAAAAAACAATTCAAACACTGGTTCAAAAAGGTTATAATTTGAATAACATCATGCCTTATCTGGAAAATAATATACAGGACACAGAGGCGCTTCAGAAAGAACTGGAGAAACAAGTCAATAAATGGTCCAGGAAAACAACGGGCTTTGAGCTTCGGACAAAAGTGATTACAGCATTGATGCGTAAAGGATTTAAATATGACGAGATCAATGCTGCCTTAAAGGAAAGTGGTATAGAAGATGAGTGAAGATAAAAAATTAGTGGAAATGTCGGCAAACGAATTACGAGAAGCTATTGTCATGTACCGGGAGAAGGCTCGTAAAGCGGAGATGCTTGGCGTGATCAATGAGTATGAAGTCTATCAGCGAAAAGCACTGATAGCAGAGAGTTATCTTGTTGATCCTGACCGAATTGTGATTGGTAAGGTCTATCGTTTAATAGGTGCTGATGCTGCTTACTTCAAAGTAGAAAGAATAAAAGGTGTCTTTGCCTGGGGATTCAGACTGAACGGGGACGCTCATGAGGAAGGTATTCCTCTTTCACTGCTGCAATTAGATTAATAAAGGAGTTTGAACATGTCTGGTGATATTCTCGCAAGATTAGTAGATGTAACTAAATATTTCCGGCAGAGTCAGACGGAGCAATCATTCTTAGAACGTATACAGGGAACAGGGAAAAATAAATTTACAAGTATCAAGAAAGTAACCATTCATCTTTATAAAGGTGAAACACTCGGAATTACTGGGATAAAAGGTTCAGGGAAGACAGTGCTGGGTCAGCTGATCGCTAAAGTAGTTGAACCTAGCAGCGGTAAAGTCAGAAACAATGTCAGTACTTTTCTCGCAAGTGATAGTACGACAACGCATTCAGTCAGTCAGTTTATAGAATCAGTGTTATTAAGCTATAATGTTCCGCTCACTGAATATTCTGAGCTGAAAGCGGATATTTTAAAGTTTGCTGAACTGTCCGAAAAAGAGAAGGCAAAAGTCAGTGGCTTAAACGAGGCAGAACGAGCGCAGCTTCTTATAGCTCTGACGTATTTTCTTGAGCCTGAAGTCGTGATTTATAACGATTTAACCCGTCATTTATCAGCTTCTTTCAAGAAAAAATTTGCGATGGTCATTGATGCGCTGACAGAAGTAGAGAGTGCCGTCGTGCTGATGGAAGAGAAACCTGAACTGATCCCTTACAAAGCCCATTACGTCAGCTGGTTAAGCCACGGACAGCTTCGAAAGTCAGGTGACACGACCGAGGTGCTCGCTGATTATGTAGATTATTATAAACGCTTTGAAGCGGTTCAAGGAACTCAGAAAGAAGACCTTTTCGATTTGGATTATAAAATTCAGAGACAGTCCGACCAGCCTGAAAACTATAAACGTATTAATAGACATATGCGTTCGTATATGGACAGTGACCTGAAGAAGTGGCTGCTGACATCACTTGTTTTGCTGGTGCTAAGCGCACTGTTCTTTATTCTGATTCTTAAGGACGTGCAGTATACCCCTGAAGTAGACGAGAAACCGACAGCTATCAATCAGCAGCGGGTCGTCTATACCGATAAATATGCCCTTGCTGTCGTCCGGAAAAATAGTCCTATTACTTTTAAAGGACAGACTGTAGCCCAGTTACCTGAAGGCTCACTTGTTGAAATCACAGGTATTGGCACAGATGATTACCGCATCTCTTTTGAAGATAAGGAGATGAAGATGGCAAAGAAAAATCTGCTCTATATCAATCCGGCGGCACTCTATGACGAACGAACTTTTGATGAACTTAATCCTTATATGTACAGTAACTATGTCAACTTTCATCAGTTCTTCAATGGATTTCTTGGGGCGAGCCGCTCAAAAGTAGAAGAAGGACTTTATCCTGAAAAACGTCAGCGTTATGTCATTAAGCTGACGAAAAATGATATATATCTGCAGTTCAATAATCAGAACCAGGTGAGCGGGCTCCGTTTTCCGATGAGAAATGCTGACAAACTGAAAAAGAAATTTGGAATTAAAGATAACAACTGGATTGTTAAAGTGGATAATGGCTATGCTGTTGCTGATTTTGAATCAGACATGTGGCTTTATTTCCGGAGATAGGTGGATGCAATGAATGAATTAATTACATACTTCCCTTATATGATAAAAAATACGATTATTGAACTACGCTATAATCTGAAACAATATGTCTGGTGGCTGCTATTTAATTTAAGCATTATTTTTCTGAGTGTGTTTCTGATGAATCTTTTTTCGCCGACAGAAACAGACAAATCACGGCTTTTATTTCAGCTGAGCGGCTATCTTCTGTTCTTTTGGGTGGCTGGTGCCCTTTATTTTTCGAGCTCTATTTTGTCGAGACGTGGCTTTATTCTTAATATCACGAGTCTGCCGCTTTATGTACTGATCAATGTACAGATCATTAATTTTCTGCTGCAGTTTATGATGTCTTTCGTCTTCTTGTTGGTCATTGCTCTTACTAACCATATTCATATGACACCCAGTACACTCGGTGTTTTTTATTTCTTGGTGCTGACCTATCTGATTCTGATTCCAGTTGGTCTGATACTTAGTCTGCTGAAATACTACAGCCGGAATATGAAGCGAAACATGATTCTGATTTTAACAGTCCTCATGATATCAGTCTCCATCTTATGGGTACCGACACAGCTGCCGGCACTTGCGATCAAAGTGCTCAGTTTGAATCCGTTCTATTTTTTAGTCAATGGTTTCCAGTCATCTGTCGTGCTCGGGCAGGTTGCATTTTATAATATACCGCTGCATCTGCTGTTTTTTTGTGAACTGGTGCTCCTGTATATCTGGACTTTCTATTTCTATAAGAAACTAAAGGATGAAATCAATAAGAAATAGGCTGCTGAAGATTCAGCAGCCTATTGTTATGATTTGATAGGGTTATTGTTCAAGATTTTAAGTAACTTATCTTCTGAGAACACCCAGCCTGTATAACTATGTGTGACCTTATAATTTGAATCGAGGTTGAGAATGGCGACGAAAGAATAATGGCCATTCTTCAGATATCTCAGGTCGATGAATCTGAGCTCATAGCCGTGCGGTCTGTCGACAAGCGTCCAGCGGTAGATAGAACTGAAACTCAGAAATGCTTTTAAATTCGAATCTTTTCTGGCATCGGCCATAATCTCTTCCGGCGGCATGGGTGTCCGCTTGAAACGGTCGCTGAAGTTGACATTCAGTTTATAGCTGCGGCCGATATAATAATAGCGGTCAGTTTCAACAGCAACGCGCCATTCGAAGAAGCGGATGGTCGGGGCGACAAATGTTTTGACGATATGTTCATCCTGCGGCAGTATACTGAGCGCATGCTTGCGTATAGACTGCTGGAGCAACCGTCTGGTGATATAGTAGATGACCAGTATCGCTATGATGATCAGGAAGACAGGGACCGGGTTCAGTCCAAACGCCCAGAGTATAGAACCTGTTATTAAAATAGCGAACATAATCGGATCGAATGTATTGATGATACCAATTTGTATCCATTTACTGCTGAATGGTCTGAGCGCCTGTGTGCCGTAAGAATTGAAGATGTCGACAAAGACATGCAGAAAGACTGCAAGCTGCGTCCAGAGCCAGAAATGAAGCAGGTTGATATCGGGTATAAAAAGAGAGATGATGCCCACAATGACGAGTGGCCAGATCAATGTAAAAGGGACAGAATGCGTGATTCCACGGTGATTCGTTATATAGACGGCATTGTTTCTTAGCTTCAGTACGGTGTCGATATCCGGTATCTGTGAACCGACGACTACAGCCATCGCAATCGCCGGGTAATGAGCTGTCACCGTAGGATCGACAGTCGCAAGTCCTGCAAGTGCAGCACCCATTGCAAAGTGTGTAGCTGTATCCATAAGACGATCCTCCTTTTTCTTTATTATAAATGAAAACAGAATGAATGACATAAACTTTGATGACTTAGAGGTGTAAATATGAAAAATCCAGAATCATTTGCAGACCATCTCCTTGACTGGTTTGATATCAATAAGCGCGAGATGCCATGGCGGGAAACAAAAGATCCCTATAAAATCTGGCTGTCAGAAGTCATGCTGCAGCAGACACAGGTCAATACAGTCAGAAATTACTACTTAAGATTTATAGAACGCTTTCCGACGATTGAGAGTCTGGCGAGTGCAGACGAAGATGAAGTACTGAAGTACTGGGAAGGACTCGGCTATTATTCACGTGTGCGCAATTTCCAGACTGCTGTGAGAGAAGTGGAGGCGACGTATGGGAGTGTACCGGGTGACGGCGAGAAGTTTCTGGCATTAAAAGGGGTCGGACCTTATACGAGAGGTGCGGTGATGAGTATTGCGTTCAATCTGCCTTATCCTGCAGTTGACGGCAACGTCTTCCGCGTGTTCTCACGACTCGATGATGATGCGACAGATACAGCGAAACCCGCTGCCCGTAAGCATTTTGAAGAAAAGGTAATGCGGGTCATTCCTGAGCGGGCCGGTGATTTTAACGAGGCGCTGATGGAACTGGGGGCGACGGTATGTACACCGCGAAACCCAGTCTGTATGCTCTGTCCTGTCAATGAGCACTGCGAAGCGTTTGAAGCAGGGACAGTACTTGAGCGTCCTGTAAAAATCAAAAAACTGAAACGTAAAGAACTACGCTACAAGGTCATGCTGATCATCAATGATAAAGGAGAAATGCTCATTACAAAGCGACCGAAGACCGGCCTCCTCGGCGGAATGTGGCAGTTTCCCATGTTCGATGAAGATATGGCGATTGATGACATTGAAGAAGCCCTGAACATGAAGCTCGCAGATGAGAAGGAGAAATTTCACCATGTGACACATGGCTTTACTCACCTTGACTGGCTGCTGGATGTCTACATAGCGCGAACGACGGATGAAGCGTCCGGTGACTACCGTTTTATCGGTATAGAAGAGAAAGGCGATTATACATTCCCGGTGTCGATGACAAAAATCTTTGACCATTACCAGACAGTCAAATAGGTTTCATGATACACAATCTGTGCTATAATATTTTATGCAAATACTAAATACTAGGTGGTGTGGAACATGGTCAAAGAATCCATACCAAAAGAAGGCCAGAACGTACAGATCCAAAGTTATAAACATAACGGCAAGATTCACCGCGTCTGGTCTGAAACAACGATTTTAAAAGGGACCAATCATGTCATTATCGGGGGGAATAACAGGACGCTTGTAACAGAGAGTGATGGTAGAACGTGGGTGACACGCGAACCTGCTATAGTTTATTTTCACGCTGAATACTGGTTCAATGTCATCTGTATGTTCAGAGAAGATGGTGTGTATTACTACTGTAATCTCTCTTCACCATTTGTATATGATACAGAAGCCATCAAATATATCGACTATGATTTAGATATCAAAGTCTATCCGAATGGTAAATATCATCTCCTTGATGAAGATGAATACCAGCAGCATATGAAGCAGATGAACTATCCCGCTGAAATCGATCAGATCCTTAGAAGAAACGTTGATACTTTGCAGCAATGGATTGAAAGAAAAAAAGGACCATTCGCGCCGGACTTCATCAAAGTCTGGCAGGAGCGTTTTCATTTACAGAAGCGTATGATGGAAGAATGAATCAACCTATAGTTTATAGGTTGATTCTTAATTTTGAGGAGATGATTGCATGTTCAGGCGTTACCTTCATTTCGTTAAGCCTTATTCATGGCTTATTGTACTGACTATTTTAATCGGGATTCTGAAATTCGGTATCCCGTTGTTAATTCCACTGCTGATTAAGTATGTCATAGATGATGTCATCGGTAACTCAGGTATGTCGATAGCGGATAAGAAAGCAGCGTTATGGCAAGTGCTGCTCATCTTTTCATTTATTTTTGTTGTGATTCGTCCGCCTGTTGAATATTACCGTCAGTACCTTGCCCAGTGGACCAGCAACAAGATTCTTTACGATATCCGTAAAAAACTTTATCGTCACCTGCAGGCACTGAGCGTCCGTTTTTATTCTAATAATAAAGTCGGTGAAGTGATTTCACGTGTCATCAATGATGTGGAGTCAACGAAGGACTTCATCGTTACAGGACTGATGAATGTCTGGCTGGATTTAGTCACAATTATCATTGCACTTGCCATTATGTTTACGATGGACGTCAAACTGACCATTGCTTCACTCGTCATTTTCCCGTTCTATATTTTCAGTGTTTATTATTTCTTCGGTAACTTACGAAAACTGACACGAAAACGATCACAGGCATTAGCTGAAGTGCAGGGGTTTCTGCATGAACGCGTGCAAGGTATGACAGTCATTAAGAGTTTCGCTATCGAAGAAAACGAAAGCGAACGTTTCAATAAACGGAATATGAATTTCTTTAACAAGGCAATTGATCATACAAAATGGAATGCGAAAAGTTTCGCGGTCATCAATACGGTCACTGATATCGGTCCGCTGATCGTAGTCGGTTTTGGTGCCTATCTGGTCATCAGTGATGGTCTGTCTGTCGGTAGTTTAGCTGCGTTCATCGCTTATCTTGACCGTCTATATGGTCCGCTTCGTCGCTTAGTATCCAGTTCGACGACACTGACACAGAGTCTGGCATCGATGGATCGTATGTTCCAGCTGTTTGATGAGCCATACGATGTTGTCGATAAACCGGGCGCTCAAAATCTGAAGGTTGAACATGGTGATATTCAGTTCAAAGAAGTCGGTTTTAAATACAATGAAGATGACGATGAAGTCCTTCATCATGTCAATTTAGATATTAAAAGCGGTGAAACGGTTGCCTTTGTCGGGATGAGTGGCGGCGGTAAATCAACGATGATCAGTCTGATTCCGAGGTTTTATGATGTAACGAGTGGACAGATCTGTATTGATGGTCATGCGATTGATGACTTTACAATAGAGAGTCTGCGCAATCAGATCGGTATGGTCATGCAGGATAATATTCTGTTCTCTGATTCTATCCGTGAGAATATTCTTCTCGGTAAACCGGAAGCGACAGAAGAAGAGATGATTTATGCTGCGAAACTGGCGAATGCGCATGACTTTATCATGAGTCTGCCGGATGGTTATGATACAGAAGTCGGCGAACGAGGCGTCAAGCTTTCCGGCGGTCAGAAGCAACGTGTCGCTATTTCACGGGTATTTCTGAAGAATCCGCCGATCCTGATTCTGGATGAAGCGACGAGTGCGCTTGACTTAGAAAGTGAAGCGGTTATTCAGGAAGCGCTTGAGACGTTATCGCAGGACCGTACGACGGTTATTGTCGCACACCGTTTATCGACCATTACTCATGCTGATAAAATTGTCGTTGTTCAGAACGGTGAAATTAAGGAAATCGGTACACATGATGAGTTGATGTCTCATCAATCTCACTATTATAATCTTTATACGATTCAACATTTGGATAGTTAACAGATTCTCTCTGATGTATGATAGAAGTATCATACATCAGGGGGATTTTTTTATGAATTTATTATGGATGATACAAGTCATCGTCAACACGATATTTCTTGTATTATTTGTTCTACTCGTTTTTTTCATTTTGTATTTACTCGTTACGGACCGCAAGCAGAACCAGCATAGCATTTTAAGGAACTTTCCAGTGCTTGGGCGTGTGCGTTATTTCTTTGAGAAAATAGGACCGGAAATCAGACAGTATTTAATTCAGTCAGATAACGAAGCGACGCCTTTTTCTCGTAAAGATTATCTGGATGTTGTTAAAGCAGGTAAATATAAGACGCGTATCGGTGGTTTTGGTTCACGTCGTGATTTCACGCAACCTGGTTTTTATCTCCAGAATTCAATCTTCCCGAAAGAGGCAAGCGAACTTCATATCGATCAGTCACAGAAGATTGACACCAGCATCTATAAGCTCGATAAAGAAGGGCTTTTTGACCGTGATGAACACCGTGAAAGTTCCACTGTAGACCCTTATTTACTGACAGATGAGCATGCAGTTATCCTCGGTAACAGACGTGCACATCCTTTTGCAGTCAAGCGCCTTGTAGGTCAGTCGGGTATGAGTTACGGTGCACTCGGTAAAAATGCGATCACTGCCCTAAGTAATGGGCTGGGCATGGCAGCAGGGACGTGGATGAATACAGGCGAGGGCGGATTATCTGAGCATCATCTGAAAGGTAAAGTGGATATCATTTTTCAGGTAGGACCTGGTTTATTCGGTGTCCGTGATTCTGAAGGTCATTTCAGTGACGCAGAGTTTATGCGAAAAGCAGAAAACCCTTATATCAGGGCATTTGAAATTAAGCTCGCGCAAGGGGCGAAGACGCGCGGCGGTCACGTAGAAGCAGAGAAAGTGACAGAAGAGATTGCGGCAATCCGTAATGTTAAACCGTATACGACGATCAACTCACCGAACCGATTTACGTTTATGAACGATAATCATGATTTACTGAAGTTCATCGCTAAACTGCAACAGATGAGCGGTAAACCGGTCGGCTTTAAGATGGTCGTCGGCAATCTTGATATGCTGTACAGTCTTGCTGCTGATATGAAGGCAACAGGTATTTATCCTGATTTCATTACAGTGGATGGTGGAGAAAGCGGAACCGGTGCGACTTATCAGGAACTGGAAGACACAATGGGACTGCCGCTCTTTTCAGCGCTGCCGATTCTTGATTTAGTATTGAAGGAAAATGGTCTGCGTGACGATATCAAGATTATTGCGTCAGGCAAACTAATTACACCGGATAAAGTAGCTATTGCGATTGCACTTGGGGCGGATCTGGTCAACGTTGCCCGTGCCATGATGATGAGTGTCGGCTGCATCATGGCGCAGCAGTGTCATACGAATGACTGTCCGGTCGGCGTAGCGACGACGAATCCGGACCGGGAGAAAGGCCTTGTGATTGAAGAGAAGCAGTACAGGGTAACGAACTATATGATCAGTATGCATGAAGGTTTATTTAATATAGCAGCGGCATGCGGTGTTGTTTCTCCGACTGATATCACAGTCAAGCACCTTCTCTATAAGACGGAGCGCGGCGATATTCTGACAGGAGAGCAGTATGTGAACCGCATGTACCGTTCACTGAAAGAGGCGGTATAAGTGGATTTAAGTTTTCTGGAAAAAGATACGCTGACTGCAGCAAAGTCGCTGCTCGGCAAAAAGATTACGACAGTGACAGATGGTATTGTCACATCTGGTTATATTACAGAAGTTGAGGCTTATCTCGGACTGGAAGATAAAGCAGCTCATGCTTACCAGGGCAGACGGACAAAGAAGAATGAGATGATGTACCGAAGCTACGGCACTGTCTATGTCTACACGATGCACGGCCATCATTGTATGAACTTCATCACTAAGGATGAATACTCGCCTGAAGGAGTGCTGATCCGTGGACTGGAACCTGTTGAAGGCATAGAGGTGATGCAGGCGCGCCGCGGACGGCTGGATCATCTGACTGATGGGCCAGGTAAACTGACCCAAAGTATGGGGATCAGACGTGACATCTATAATGGCACTCGGCTGAATGAAGGTCCTCTTACTTTAAGCGAGGGTAAAGTGCCGGGGGCCATCAAAGCATCGAAGCGTATCGGGATAGATAACAAAGAAGAAGCGGTCGATTATCTCTACCGGTTCACAGTAGAAGGTAATCCGCATGTCTCTAAAGATAGAGTGGAAAAGGCAGAATTTAATGGCTGGCAACAATAAAAGGCTGACTCAACTGAGTCAGCCTTTTTCTATAGATCCTGAATATCATCAGCAACCTTTATTTTGTTGTCTTCTTTATGATAATGATGGAAACTGTGTGTCAGTTTATCGAGATGCTCAAGCTTCTCGCGGTACTCGAAGAGTGCACTGATGATGAGGATAATGTGCTGCTTATTGTAAGGCGGGTCGTCTACAGTCCGCATTTCAGCAAGTACAAGTTCCAGAACATCTTTTTTGAAGTCGCCTGTCATGAAGTTCTCTTCAGCGAGATGTGTTGGGGAGAGCTTATTATTAAATTGCATGAGAATGCCTTCATGCAACGTCATCAGTTCATCCATCTCAAACTTCAGCTGAATACGCAGCGCTTCCGGCAGATGGAGGATATCATTTTCATATCGATTGATTCTCCTGAGCAGATCATAGGCACGTCTTGTCGTCATAATCAGTTCCTTGAATAATATCTTCTTTCTGATGTTGCGGTAGTTCTGCTTTTTGGTCAGGGCACGCTCGTTCTTATACAGGTTAAACTTAGATTCGACTGCAATGATACGGTCTCTGATATCTTCCACGTCATGCTTGACGACATGATATTCACTGGAACCGTTGATGCTGAGTCGCAGCCATTTGAAGATATCATTGCCGATCTGCTGGCACGTATAATAGAGTTTCGTCTCATACTGCGGCGGCAAGAAGAGCAGGTTAACAAGAGCTGCACTTAAGACACCAATCATGATGAACGCAAAACGGGTGAAGGCAATGGTAAGGAAGTGATCACCTGTCGCCTCCATGATAACGAGCTGAGTCACTACAGCAAGACCTGTTACGTTCTGCAGGTGCAGCTTAGCTAGAAGTGATATCAGGATAATCGTCGTCAGCCCGATGATAAAGAGATGATTGCCGAAAGTCTGGACGACAATGATGGCAAGCAAAGCGCCGATTGAGTTGCCCTGCAGATTTTCGAGCACCGACTTATAAGATTGATAGACACTGGGCTGCATCGCGAAGAGCGCTGAGATACCTGCGACGACGTATCCCGGTGTTCCTAGCATCTGGGCCACATAGAGTGCGAGCATGATCGCAATACCTGTCTTAAAGATTCTTGCGCCTAATTTCATTCAGTTACCTCTTTTTAGTTCATAATAACTCACTTATACAATAGGAATCATTATTTGACAAGCGACATTTCTTTGAAACTATTCTCTACAGCAGCCAGTGTCTCATCGATATCTGCTTCTGTATGACGAATCGTGATGAACCACGCTTCATATTTAGAAGGAGCGAGGTTGATACCTTGATTCAGCATCAGCTTGAAGAACTTTGCGAACATTTCGCCGTCAGTGTTTTCAGCCTGCTCATAGTTCACGACTTTCTCTTTTGTGAAGTAGAGCGTCATCGCCCCTTTAAGGCGATTGATTGTAGCAGGAATATTATATTTTTGAATCAGGGCTTGAACACCATCTTCTAACTTTTTGCCAAGTGCATCGAGTTGTTCGTAAGTACCTTCTTCCTTGATGACTTCGAGTAAAGCGATACCAGCCTGCATACTGAGCGGATTACCTGCCATTGTCCCTGCCTGATAAGTAGGTCCTAGTGGCGCTACATGTTCCATAATATCCTGGCGACCGCCATATGCGCCAATCGGCAGTCCGCCGCCGATGATCTTACCGAATGCAGTCAAGTCGGGTGTCACACCGAGCATATCCTGTGCACCGCCGTAGCAGAAGCGGAATGCTGTGATGACTTCATCATAGATAACAAGTGTGCCATTGTCATGAGCGATATCGTTGACTGCCTGAAGGAAACCTTCAGCGGGCTCAACGATGCCGAAGTTGCCGACAATAGGTTCAACCAGTACAGCTGCAATCTGATCGCTGAAATGATGGATGGCTTCCTTGAAAGACTCAATATCATTGAAGGGTACTGTAATCACTTCTTTGGCGACACTTTCCGGCACACCGGCAGAGTCAGGTGTACCCAGCTGGCTTGGTCCACTGCCGGCAGCAACGAGAACGAGGTCAGAGTGACCGTGGTAGCAGCCTGCAAACTTGATGATCTTGTCGCGTTTAGTATAAGCACGAGCGACACGGATTGTCGTCATGACAGCTTCAGTACCGGAGTTCACAAAGCGGATTTTCTCTAAAGAAGGAATCGCCTCGCGCAGCATCTTGGCAAATTTAACTTCATGCTTAGTCGGTGTGCCATAGAGCACGCCTGTTTCAGCAGCCTGTTTGATGGCTGCAGTAATATGAGGATGAGCGTGTCCTGCGATAATCGGACCATATGCCGCCAGGTAATCGATATATCGGTTACCGTCGACATCATAGAAATAAGCACCGTCTGCACGCTCCATAACAACAGGTGCATCGCCGCCCACTGCTTTATAGGAGCGGGAAGGGGAATTGACGCCGCCTAAAATATACTCATTCGCATCTTTTTGAATACGTTCAGATTCTGAAAAATTCATAACTATAACCTCTTTTGCTTAAATTTTTTTCGTCCCTATCGTATCATAATTATAGAAGAATGATGAACAGGAGGAATTTATTTGAAGTTACCAGCGTTTAATATGGTCAACCAGAACGGTGACATGATTACGGAACAGGATTTAAAAGATAAAAGAACGATTCTTTACTTCTATCCGCGTGATAATACCCCGACTTGCACCACGCAGGCAATTGATTTTACAGAGCATCTTGCCGAGTTGCAAGGTAAAGGGATACAAGTATTTGGTGTTAACGGCGATACAATGAAGAAACACCAGAACTTTATCATGAAGCACAATATCGGATTCGATCTATTAGTGGATGAAGACTATCAGTTAGCAAAAGAACTGGATATCTATCGCCTTAAAAAAGTGTTTGGCAAAGAATCGATGGGAATCGTGCGCACGACTTTACTTATAGGACCTGACTTAACGATAGAAAAACGAATAGACAATGTGAAAGTGAAAAATCAGTTAGAAGTGCTATTTGCTGAGTAAGCAATATTGAAGTTTTACCTATTAAGTTGTATGATAAATAAATAATAAACACGAAAGAAGGTGACAGTATGGCAGTCGAACATCATTCAGCTGAGATGAAGCTACAGGAAGCGGTGCAGCAACTAAGAGATCAAGGTGTCAGAATCACACCGCAGAGACAAGCCGTACTCGCCTATCTGATAGAAGCGGATACACATCCGACTGCGGATGAGATTTACAAGGCACTTAGTCCTAAGTTTGACAGTATGAGTGTAGCAACCATCTATAATAACCTTAAAGTTTTTAAAGAATGTGGACTTGTATCTGAATTAACTTATGGTGATGCAGCAAGCCGTTATGATTTTGAAACAGCCAATCATTATCACGTCATCTGTACAAGCTGCGGCAAGATTACAGATTTTCAGTATCCTCGTCTAGATGAAGTGGAACAGATAGCCCAGCATTTGTCAGGCCACAAGATTACGCATCATCGCATGGAGATATACGGTATTTGTCCGGAATGTACAAAAAAGGAAGAACGCTAAATCAGCGTTCTTCCTTTTTTTCTAATTCTGCACTTTTACGCTTGTTATTATAATCCTCGTTGAATTCTTTCCCTTCAAGAGATGGATCTAAGGTCAGCGGCTCATTGCAGTTCGCGCAGATATCAGCCCGCCCGAGCATCTTCGTATAATGGTTACAGTTAGGACACTGAACGGTCACTGCACGCATCGATAGCATACCAATCCAGAAATAGACAACAAAACTGAGAAGGAAAGCAAGCGTTCCAAGGAGCAGGAAGATTCCAAATAGTATCTTACTGTGTGCCATATATAGAAGAATAACGCCTAAGTACATGACAATCATTGCAGCGAATATAAGACCGAGCGCCCACGAGCGGATACGATTGATCTTGCTAGTAGGCTTCTTATTCCATTTCATAGAAACACTCCTTATTTAAATACTGAAGAAAGTATAGCATAAATCATGATAATAACCTGTCAGAAGTTTTTTAGAAAAAAATGAATAAAAGTGTTGACGCTCTGACTTATGCTTGTTAAGATATAAAAGTCGCTGAAAACGACAGACATTACGAAATGAGATTAAGAAAATCAAATTTCGAAAGTGTAAAAAAGATACTTGAAACAAGTGATTCATTCGAGTAAAATTTTTAATGCAAGCTTGAAAGAGACAGTAACTTAAACTTGAATGGCTAGTAAGAAGTTTAAAACTTCTTAAAGAAAAGTCTTGCAAAGATAAAACGTAGCTGTTATAATTTAATCTTGTAACACCAAATGAACATTGAAAACTGAATGACAATATGTCAACGTTAATTCCAATAATTTGAGTACTAACAGTACTTTCAAGAGTGATTGGCTCAACCAATCAAAGAGCTTTATCAAACACTTTTATGGAGAGTTTGATCCTGGCTCAGGATGAACGCTGGCGGCGTGCCTAATACATGCAAGTCGAGCGGACAGACGAGGTGCTTGCACCTCTGAAGTCAGCGGCGGACGGGTGAGTAACACGTGGGTAACCTACCTGTAAGACTGGGATAACTTCGGGAAACCGGAGCTAATACCGGATAATATTTTCCACCTCATGGTGGAATAGTGAAAGACGGTTTCGGCTGTCACTTACAGATGGACCCGCGGCGCATTAGCTAGTTGGTGAGGTAACGGCTCACCAAGGCGACGATGCGTAGCCGACCTGAGAGGGTGATCGGCCACACTGGGACTGAGACACGGCCCAGACTCCTACGGGAGGCAGCAGTAGGGAATCTTCCGCAATGGACGAAAGTCTGACGGAGCAACGCCGCGTGAGTGAAGAAGGTTTTCGGATCGTAAAACTCTGTTGTAAGGGAAGAACAAGTACGTTAGTAACTGAACGTACCTTGACGGTACCTTACCAGAAAGCCACGGCTAACTACGTGCCAGCAGCCGCGGTAATACGTAGGTGGCAAGCGTTATCCGGAATTATTGGGCGTAAAGCGCGCGTAGGCGGTTTCTTAAGTCTGATGTGAAAGCCCCCGGCTCAACCGGGGAGGGTCATTGGAAACTGGGAGACTTGAGTGCAGAAGAGGAGAGTGGAATTCCATGTGTAGCGGTGAAATGCGCAGAGATATGGAGGAACACCAGTGGCGAAGGCGGCTCTCTGGTCTGTAACTGACGCTGAGGTGCGAAAGCGTGGGGATCAAACAGGATTAGATACCCTGGTAGTCCACGCCGTAAACGATGAGTGCTAAGTGTTGGGGGGTTTCCGCCCCTCAGTGCTGCAGCTAACGCATTAAGCACTCCGCCTGGGGAGTACGGTCGCAAGACTGAAACTCAAAGGAATTGACGGGGACCCGCACAAGCGGTGGAGCATGTGGTTTAATTCGAAGCAACGCGAAGAACCTTACCAAATCTTGACATCCTCTGACAACTCTGGAGACAGAGCGTTCCCCTTCGGGGGACAGAGTGACAGGTGGTGCATGGTTGTCGTCAGCTCGTGTCGTGAGATGTTGGGTTAAGTCCCGCAACGAGCGCAACCCTTATCTTTAGTTGCCATCATTCAGTTGGGCACTCTAGAGAGACTGCCGGTGACAAACCGGAGGAAGGTGGGGATGACGTCAAATCATCATGCCCCTTATGATTTGGGCTACACACGTGCTACAATGGATGGTACAAAGGGCAGCGAAACCGCGAGGTCAAGCAAATCCCATAAAACCATTCTCAGTTCGGATTGTAGTCTGCAACTCGACTACATGAAGCTGGAATCGCTAGTAATCGTAGATCAGCATGCTACGGTGAATACGTTCCCGGGTCTTGTACACACCGCCCGTCACACCACGAGAGTTTGTAACACCCGAAGCCGGTGGAGTAACCTTTTAGGAGCTAGCCGTCGAAGGTGGGACAGATGATTGGGGTGAAGTCGTAACAAGGTAGCCGTATCGGAAGGTGCGGCTGGATCACCTCCTTTCTAAGGATAATACGGAAAAGAGATACTCGATATCTCTTAGGAATTGACATTGACATATTGTATTCAGTTTTGAGTGTTCATAGAACCTTACGGTTCAGTTCATTCAGATTGTACTTTGAAAACTAGATAAAGTAAGAAGAAAAAAGATTTTACCAAGCAAAACCGAGTGAGTTCATTTATTGAATTCTCAAAAAATCGCGCGTCTGTATTCATACAGACATCACATTATTAATAACAGATTAAGTTATTAAGGGCGCACGGTGGATGCCTTGGCACTAGAAGCCGAAGAAGGACGTTACTAACGACGATATGCTCTGGGGAGCTGTAAGTAAGCACTGATCCAGAGATTTCCGAATGGGGAAACCCAGCATGAGTTATGTCATGTTATCCATATGTGAATACATAGCATATGAGAAGGCACACCCGGAGAACTGAAACATCTAAGTACCCGGAGGAAGAGAAAGAAAACTCGATTCCCTGAGTAGCGGCGAGCGAAACGGGAAGAGCCCAAACCAGGATGCTTGCATCCTGGGGTTGTAGGACACTCAGCACGGAGTTACAAAGGAACGATTTAGACGAATGACTTTGGAAAAGTCAACCATAGAAGGTAAAGGTCCTGTAGTCGAAAAGTCGTCCCCTCCTGAGTGGATCCTGAGTACGGCGGAACACGTGGAATTCCGTCGGAATCCGGGAGGACCATCTCCCAAGGCTAAATACTCTCTAGTGACCGATAGTGAACCAGTACCGTGAGGGAAAGGTGAAAAGCACCCCGGAAGGGGAGTGAAATAGAACCTGAAACCGTGTGCTTACAAGTAGTCAGAGCCCGTTAATGGGTGATGGCGTGCCTTTTGTAGAATGATCCGGCGAGTTACGTTTTGATGCAAGGTTAAGCAGTGGATGCGGAGCCGCAGCGAAAGCGAGTCTGAACAGGGCGAATGAGTATCAGGACGTAGACCCGAAACCAGGTGATCTACCCATGTCCAGGTTGAAGTTCAGGTAACACTGAATGGAGGACCGAACCGACTTACGTTGAAAAGTGAGCGGATGAGGTGTGGGTAGCGGAGAAATTCCAATCGAACCTGGAGATAGCTGGTTCTCTCCGAAATAGCTTTAGGGCTAGCCTCGCATGATGATTACTGGAGGTAGAGCACTGTTTGGACTAGGGGCCCCCCTCGGGTTACCGAATTCAGACAAACTCCGAATGCCAGATAATTTAATGCGGGAGTCAGACTGCGGGTGATAAGGTCCGTAGTCGAGAGGGAAACAGCCCAGACCACCAGCTAAGGTCCCAAAATATATGTTAAGTGGAAAAGGATGTGGCGTTGCCCAGACAACTAGGATGTTGGCTTAGAAGCAGCCATCATTTAAAGAGTGCGTAATAGCTCACTAGTCGAGTGACGCTGCGCCGAAAATGTACCGGGGCTAAACATATTACCGAAGCTGTGGATTGTCCGTAGGACAATGGTAGGAGAGCGTTCCAAGGGCGTCGAAGCATGACCGTAAGGACATGTGGAGCGCTTGGAAGTGAGAATGCCGGAGTGAGTAGCGAAAGACGGGTGAGAATCCCGTCCACCGATTGACTAAGGTTTCCAGAGGAAGGCTCGTCCGCTCTGGGTTAGTCGGGACCTAAGCCGAGGCCGACAGGCGTAGGCGATGGATAACAGGTAGATATTCCTGTACCACCTGAGATTGTTTGAACGATGGGGGGACGCAGAAGGATAGGCGATCGTACTGTTGGTTATGTACGTCCAAGCATTGAGACTGAGTGTCAGGCAAATCCGGCACTCGTAAGGTCAGGATGTGATGGGGAGCGAAATTAAGTAGCGAAGTCGTTGATTTCACACTGCCAAGAAAAGCCTCTAGTTAGATATCAGGTGCCCGTACCGCAAACCGACACAGGTAGTCAAGATGAGAATTCTAAGGTGAGCGAGCGAACTCTCGTTAAGGAACTCGGCAAAATGACCCCGTAACTTCGGGAGAAGGGGTGCTTTTTAGGGTGCAAGCCCTGAAGAGCCGCAGTGAATAGGCCCAAGCGACTGTTTATCAAAAACACAGGTCTCTGCAAAACCGTAAGGTGACGTATAGGGGCTGACGCCTGCCCGGTGCTGGAAGGTTAAAAGGAGTGGTTAGCATCTCGCGAAGCTACGAATTGAAGCCCCAGTAAACGGCGGCCGTAACTATAACGGTCCTAAGGTAGCGAAATTCCTTGTCGGGTAAGTTCCGACCCGCACGAAAGGCGTAACGATTTGGGCACTGTCTCAACGAGAGACTCGGTGAAATCATAGTACCTGTGAAGATGCAGGTTACCCGCGACAGGACGGAAAGACCCCGTGGAGCTTTACTGCAGCCTGATATTGAAATTCGGCACAGCTTGTACAGGATAGGTAGGAGCCTTTGAAGCGTGAGCGTCAGCTTACGTGGAGGCGCTGGTGGGATACTACCCTGGCTGTGTTGACTTTCTAACCCGCGCCACTTATCGTGGCGGGAGACAGTGTCAGGCGGGCAGTTTGACTGGGGCGGTCGCCTCCTAAAGAGTAACGGAGGCGCTCAAAGGTTCCCTCAGAATGGTTGGAAATCATTCGCAGAGTGTAAAGGCACAAGGGAGCTTGACTGCGAGACCTACAAGTCGAGCAGGGTCGAAAGACGGACTTAGTGATCCGGTGGTTCCGCATGGAAGGGCCATCGCTCAACGGATAAAAGCTACCCCGGGGATAACAGGCTTATCTCCCCCAAGAGTTCACATCGACGGGGAGGTTTGGCACCTCGATGTCGGCTCATCGCATCCTGGGGCTGTAGTCGGTCCCAAGGGTTGGGCTGTTCGCCCATTAAAGCGGTACGCGAGCTGGGTTCAGAACGTCGTGAGACAGTTCGGTCCCTATCCGTCGTGGGCGTAGGAAATTTGAGAGGAGCTGTCCTTAGTACGAGAGGACCGGGATGGACATACCTCTGGTGTACCAGTTGTCGCGCCAGCGGCATAGCTGGGTAGCTATGTATGGACGGGATAAGTGCTGAAAGCATCTAAGCATGAAGCCCCCCTCAAGATGAGATTTCCCAACTTCGGTTATAAGATCCCTCAAAGATGATGAGGTCAATAGGTTCGAGGTGGAAGCACAGTAATGTGTGGAGCTGACGAATACTAATCGATCGAAGACTTAATCAAATATCAGATTTTTTAAGCTCGGTGAGCTTGTGAATCAATTTCTTCTTACTTATCTAGTTTTGAGAGTATAATATTCTCATCCTGTCTGGTGATGATGGCAGAGAGGTCACACCTGTTCCCATACCGAACACAGAAGTTAAGCTCTCTAGCGCCGATGGTAGTTGGACTTACGTTCCGCAAGAGTAGGACGTTGCCGGGCAGTTTTATATGGAGGATTAGCTCAGCTGGGAGAGCATCTGCCTTACAAGCAGAGGGTCGGCGGTTCGATCCCGTCATCCTCCACCATTTTCTATTATGCCGGAATAGCTCAACTGGTAGAGCAACTGACTTGTAATCAGTAGGTTGAGGGTTCAAGTCCTTTTTCCGGCACCATGTTAGAGCCATTAGCTCAGTTGGTAGAGCATTTGACTTTTAATCAAAGGGTCAGAGGTTCGAATCCTCTATGGCTCATCATTATTTTAAATTTAAATTGCGGGTGTGGCGGAACTGGCAGACGCACTAGACTTAGGATCTAGCGCCTACGGCGTGGGGGTTCGACTCCCTTCACCCGCACCATATATGCGGAAGTAGTTCAGTGGTAGAATACAACCTTGCCAAGGTTGGGGTCGCGGGTTCGAATCCCGTCTTCCGCTCCATTATTTTTAAATTAACATTTTAATCATATTAGCCGGGGTGGCGGAACTGGCAGACGCACAGGACTTAAAATCCTGCGGTAAGTGATTACCGTACCGGTTCGATTCCGGTCCTCGGCACCATTCAAATTATTTAGCGCCCGTAGCTCAATTGGATAGAGCGTTTGACTACGGATCAAAAGGTTAGGGGTTCGACTCCTCTCGGGCGCGCCATTTATAGCTACGGGAAGTAGCTCAGCTTGGTAGAGCACTTGGTTTGGGACCAAGGGGTCGCAGGTTCGAATCCTGTCTTCCCGACTTACTTCTTTGAAGCATAAAAAATGGGGGCTTAGCTCAGCTGGGAGAGCGCCTGCTTTGCACGCAGGAGGTCAGCGGTTCGATCCCGCTAGTCTCCACCATTTTTAAATTATTAATAACATATCGGCGGCGTAGCTCAGCTGGCTAGAGCGTACGGTTCATACCCGTGAGGTCGGGGGTTCGATCCCCTCTGCCGCCACTATCTTTTTTAACAGTGAAACCTTGGATTTAGGACCTTTAGCTCAGTTGGTTAGAGCAAACGGCTCATAACCGTTGGGTCGCAGGTTCGAGTCCTGCAAGGTCCACTTAATATAATGGAGGAATACCCAAGTCCGGCTGAAGGGATCGGTCTTGAAAACCGACAGGGGCTTAACGGCTCGCGGGGGTTCGAATCCCTCTTCCTCCGCCATTATTTTTACTTCAGCAAATCAATATAATTTATTATTAACGCGGGATGGAGCAGTCTGGTAGCTCGTCGGGCTCATAACCCGAAGGTCGGTGGTTCAAATCCGCCTCCCGCAATTTTAAGTGGTCCCGTGGTGTAGCGGTTAACATGCCTGCCTGTCACGCAGGAGATCGCGGGTTCGATTCCCGTCGGGACCGCCATGTATGGCTCAGTAGCTCAGTCGGTAGAGCAATGGATTGAAAATCCATGTGTCGGCGGTTCGATTCCGTCCTGAGCCATCTTTTTATTATATTATGCCGGAATAGCTCAACTGGTAGAGCAACTGACTTGTAATCAGTAGGTTGAGGGTTCAAGTCCTTTTTCCGGCACCATTTATGGAGGGGTAGCGAAGTGGCTAAACGCGGCGGACTGTAAATCCGCTCCTTCGGGTTCGGCAGTTCGAATCTGCCCCCCTCCACCATTTATTTAATAGTAGGGGCATAGTTTAACGGTAGAATAGAGGTCTCCAAAACCTTTGATGTGGGTTCGATTCCTACTGCCCCTGCCATGGCGATTGTGGCGAAGTGGTTAACGCATCGGATTGTGGTTCCGACACTCGTGGGTTCGATTCCCATCAGTCGCCCTTTATTATTGGGGTATAGCCAAGCGGTAAGGCAACGGACTTTGACTCCGTCACTCGTTGGTTCGAATCCAGCTACCCCAGCTTTTCATAAGGCGCCATAGCCAAGTGGTAAGGCCGAGGTCTGCAACACCTCTATCATCGGTTCAAATCCGGTTGGCGCCTCCATTTTTATATATTAATCTAAGTCAGGATGAATCCTGTTTTTTTATATTATACTCACTACTTATGTAGTGAGTTTTTTTATTACCTTAACGTTTTCTTAAAAGTATAACAATTTTATATAATTTATTCATCATCATTTGTATAATTAGAGAGAATTACATTATATTGAAAAGAGGTTAAGAAATGAAAAAAACGTTAGCAGGTGTTTTGGCAATTGCAGTATTATCAGCAGGAAGTGCACAAGCTGCTGATAAGCAGGTCTCAAAAGTAGTTTTTCCTGATTTGAAGAGCCAGAAGACAGTAACCTTACTTAAAAAAGGGATTTTTGCAGCTCAGACGATTAAGATTGGCGATCCTTACAGCAAGATATATCAGAAATTTGGAACACCTGCCTCAGAATACGAAAGTCGCAGTGAAGAGTGGGCTTATGCAGTAGCGGAGTTTAATAAAATCAGTTTCAGTGCTGAATCAGACAATCGAAAAATAGCGACTAATGATATGAAAATAAACACCATTTATTTTGACTATGCATCTAAACCCGTTAAACTAAAAGATATTCAATCTGTTCTTGGTAAATACACAGCTTCTGATATGTATGACAATGATACTAAAGATCCTAAGGATGATATTTTATCAAGAGAATATGGTCATTTGTCTCTTGATATGGAACGACCAAAAGGTGAATGGATTGTCACTGGTGCCAGTATGAACGAAGAAGTGACTTATGCGATTGATCCTTCTAATCTAAAAGATGCAGAGTTCGCTACTTTAAAGAGCAGTGAACTGAAAGCAATGAAAGCAGGCACCTATTCATTCTTCGGTGTGAAACCGGGTATGCTGAACTCACAGATTGTTGCGCTGATCGGTGAATCGAGTTCAGACGATATTTTCAGAGAAAAAGGAAAAGTTAAAGAAGTGACATCAACATATGGCAGTGGATACGATGTAACGCTTCACTATAATATACCTGCTGGTAATACATTGAAGAAAATCCAATATAACTATGATATCTATGAGAATGTTCAGACGCTCTCAACAGTGGAAAAATATTTAGGAAAAGCAACGTCTGTAAAGAATAGCAGTTATACAGAAGAGACAGAAGAAGGTAATGAGATAGTTTATACGACTACAAGACAATATGGCAAGCATGTGACCATTAAAGCAGTGAAGCAAGGTAAAGTATGGCAAGTTGAAAGTATCATTTATAAATAATAATCAGGGGAACCTCTTTGCAGGTTCCTATCTTGTCTTGACTCTCAAAAATAATTCACTTATAATTAATATATTGTTTTTAAATAAGCCACCGTGGCGGAATTGGCAGACGCGCCGGACTCAAAATCCGGTTCCTCACGGAGTGTCGGTTCGACCCCGACCGGTGGTATCGTGAAAAGACCCTAAATATCAAGTTTAGGGTCTTTTTTTATGATTTTAACTTCTGATACGCTCCGACTGTGACAGCCAGGTCATAATAGGCTGCACCGACAGACTTGAAAATAGTGATTCCTTTTTTATTTGACTGGCTAATTGCAATGTCCTTCAGTAACAGGATCTGACCGAAATCAAATAAACCTTGTTTTTCAGCTTCGATAAACTCTCCGGCTTCTTGCATTGCACCTTCTTTATCATCCATGACAATGGTGTCCGCTGCTTGAATAGTCTGTATATCAATTTCACGCATAGATGGTAAGTAAGAACCGACACCGTTGATATGTACTTCTGATTTGATATCTTCATGGTGGAATACAGGTTCATTTGAACGAGTAGCGCAGTTAATGATATCAGCATGCTTAACAGCTTCGCTTGATGTCTGACAGATGGTAATAGCTGCTTGAGTAGACTGTTCCAAACTTGCTTTAAACAGTTCTGCTTTTACTGACGTGCGGTTATAGAGATAAATATTTTTGATTTCCCGGACAGCGAGAACACCTAGTGCTTGTTCGTAGGCCATACCGCCTGTTCCTATGATAGCGAGTGAGGCAGCTTTTTCAGCGGCCAGGTGATCTGTTGCGAGTGCACTCATTGCACCTGTCCTAAGACGCGTCAGATAGCTGCTTTCAAGCGTTGCAATATGTTCACCGTTCTCCAATTCAGTCAGCAGCGTGATTCCTTGAGAAACTGGAATGTTTATATTATCCGGAAAAATAGAAATTGTTTTTAGGATTGAATACTTGTTATGAATGTTGATGCAGGGCATATAGAGCACCGTATTATCAGTGCCAGGCACCTGGATAACAGTACGTTCTTCGTTAATTATCTGATCATTATTTAAATCAATCAGCAGTTCACGTATATCTCGTACTGCATCTGACATTTTGTAAACTTCTTGTATAGCCTCATCACTAAAGTGTTGCATATTGACCTCCTGCTTAAAGTAAATGTTTTTGTTTCTTAATTGACAGAACACTAAAAATTGATATAGCTGCAATAATCATCAGATAAATCGCAACCGGTACATAGGTGTGATTAAATTTGCTCATTAAATATTCAGCGATCATCGGAGCTGTTCCGCCAGCTAATGCAGCACCAATCTGATAACCAAGCGTCACACCGGTATAACGGACCTCTTTAGAGAATACTTCAGAAAAAATAGTACCTAGAACAGCAGTAATAGGTGACCAGATGATACTGAGTCCGATAATAGTGGCAAAGAGGACCATAATCACAGATTTCTGTTCCAGAAGCCAGAAATAAGGGAAGCTATATAAAAGCATTGCGGCAGCACCCATTAAATATAACTTTCGGCGTCCTACTTTATCACTCAGCTTACCATATAAAGGAATCAGAATAGTAGTGAGAATCGCAGCTGTCATGACAATCAGCATGATATGTTCAAATTTTAATCCGAGTGTAGTAGTGGCATAGCCCACCACAAATGTGCCAAAGATATAAAACGGTGCGGTCTCAACAAATTTTGCACCACTTGTGACGAGCACTTCTCTCCAGTGATATTTGAGTGTATGAATAAGTGGAACTTTTGGTGCTGTCCCTTCTTTTTGCACTTGCTTGAATTCAGGCGTTTCATCTAATCCTTTACGGATGATGAAACCGAATATGACAAGAACACCACTGAAAATAAAGGGCAGACGCTAGCCGAAACTTGCAAACTGCTCATCTGTCGTCAGTGAAGTCATTATATAAAAGGCGAGTGAACCAAGAACCATACCAATCGTGACGCCCATCTGTGGAACACTGCCAAAGTAGCCGCGTTTCTCAGCAGGCGCATATTCTGTTGCGAGCAGAAGTGCGCCGCCCCATTCCCCGCCGATACCCAGTCCTTGGACTAAGCGGCACAGCAGGAGAAGAATAGGTGCCAGTATACCGATCGTCTCATAATTTGGAATAAGACCGATAGCAACTGTCGCAACACCCATCAATAGAAGTGTAATAACGAGCGTTCTTTTTCGGCCCATCTTATCTCCCATATGGGCGAAGAAAATACCGCCGAATGGTCTGATGAAAAATGAGAGAGCGAGACCAAAGTAAGCGATTAAGTTAGATAGCGTCGGATTATCTGTTACGAAATACTGCTTGCTGAAGATAACGCTCGCGACTGAGGCATACAGAAAAAAGTCGAACCATTCAATCGAAGAGCCGATGAGACTTGCACTTAAAACTTTTCTTTCTAACTTTTTATTCATTGAAACATCCCCTTGTTATTTAAATACGACTTAATTTAAGTATATTTTAAATATTATATTTGAAAGAATATTCTGTCAAATCAATTTTTCTTATTTTCTCCTGGGTTACGAAACGTGAGAGCGGGTATAAACTTCTGCGGACTAAAATGATGGTAGGTGAGGATATGAAAATCAATATTAAAAATATAGAAATTAATTATCAAGAAGCGGGAAGAGGTAAGCCCGTCTATTTTATTCATGGTAATGGACTAGAACTGAACAGCCATTATCTACTCTATGATGATTTATTTGATGATGCCATGTACCGCAGAATTTATATGGATTTACCGGGGATGGGGGAGTCTGAAGCAGCCCAGAGCATTGCGACGACGAATGATATGCTGGATGTTATTATGGCGTTTATCGATACGTTGACTCCGAAGCAGGATATCATTCTGTTTGGCCATTCTTACGGGGCTTATATGTGTTTAGGTCTTATGGATCGCTGGAAGAATCGAATCACAGATGCTTTTCTGACATGCCCGGTCGTAGAAGGCCAGTTTAAGGCGCGCACGCGCGAGAAGCTTGTACCTGTTATCAATGAAAAGATTCATGTAAAAGACAATCAGGATTATTACGATGAATATACAGATACAACTGTGGTTATCAGCGAGGACACATGGCGTCGTTATCAGGAATTAATTGTACCGGGGATTAAAAAGGCAGACAAAGCCTTTATGAAGGCATTACGCCGGGACGAGAGTGTCTATTACCAGTTTCGTTGTGAAGATGTGATTGATATTGGAGACCGTACCAAACTACAGGTCATTTTAAGTAAACAGGATAATATTGTCGGCTATCAAGATCAGCTCTCTTTCTTTAATAAAGAAGCCAATGTCAGTGTGACACTGCTTGCTAATACTGGACATAACCCAATGATTGAAGAATACGAGCTGATCCGAGCAATAGCAGGTGTGTTTGTGAATCAATTGTAAGAGATTCGTTAGTGATTTAAAGTTTGTTAGAAGACATTCATAAATACTCTACAAATGCATCCATTTTCATGTTAATATCAATGCATTATGAAAAATGAGGTGCAAGATGTCTATAAGTAAAAAACAGTTTTTCTTTAATATAATTAACGGTATGGCAACGGGTATTGTCGTGGCCTTGATTCCGAATGCTTTACTAGGTGAGTTGTTCAAATACCTGGTTACAGTCTGGCCGGTGCTTAGTATAGTATCGCAGGCGCTCGTGCTGTTTCAGTTCTGTGCATCGCTCTTTATTGGTGCGCTGGTTGCTTATCAGTTTAAGATGAATGCTGTGCAGACAGCTATCGTTGCCGGTGCCAGTTTTGTAGGGAGTGGCGCTTCTGTCATGAAAAATGGCGCATTCACGCTGGTCGGTATTGGTGACTTAATCAATATTATGCTTGTCGTGACATTAAGTGTTGCGATTATACTTGCGCTCGGCAGTAAAATGGGTAGCTTGAATATCGTCTTTCTTCCCGTACTGGCAGGTGTCATTCCCGGGATCGTCGGGTTATTGACACTGCCGTATGTTCGCATGGTAACAGGTACTCTAGGCCAGATGGTCGAACATTTTACAACGCTTAATCCACTATTGATGTGTATTCTGATCTGCGTCACTTACAGCATGCTGATGGCGTCACCAATTTCGCTTGTTGCGATTGCAACCGTCATCAGTCTGTCGGGACTTGGAAGCGGCGCTGCTAATCTTGGCATCGCTGCCTGCTGCTATACTTTTATCTTCGGTTCATGGTTCGTGAATTCTAAAGGGGTTAATACGACACTGGTCATTGGGGCTGCGAAAATGATGATGCCTGTGTTATTCAAGAACCCCGTCATCTTTGTGGCGCTTCTTCTGAATGGTATCGTCGGTGGACTCTGCACTTACTTCTTCAATATTCAAGGGACGCCGATGTCAGCGGGATTCGGTTATACAGGACTTGTTGGACCGATCAATGCATTTGCACTGATGGATGGCAGTACGATGTCTCGAATCATCAATCTGTTATTCGCTTATCTTATTATTCCAGTGCCTATGGCCTTTATCATTCATATGATTCTCAAAAAAATATTACCTGGCTATCGTGACGAAGTTTATCGTTTTACGTCGGAAGCTTAAAATCCAGCCTTTCGGCTGGATTTTTTTATTGCTGGTAATGATTCAGGAAACGCTCAAGCCGGTCGCAGGCTTCGATGATTTCCTCCATTGTACAGGCAAAAGACAGACGTATATAGCCTTCACCTAAATCAGAAAATGATTTACCAGGAACGACAGCAAGCTGCTCTTGTTCTATCAAGTCATTTGCAAATTGAAAAGAGTCATTCGAATAGGCAGATATATCCGGAAAGATATAGAAGGCGCCTTGTGGTTTAATGACAGGTAAACCCATTCCGATAAGACGGTCGTACAGGTAGTTGCGTCTTTCAATATAAGCGTCGTTCATTTTTGTAACGTCCTCCTGCCCGTGGTTTAGAGCACTGATGGCGCCGTACTGCATAGGTGTGGCGACGCAGATGGAATTATAAAGGTGGACGGTCGTCACATGTTCCATCAGTGCTTCGGGTGCCAGCACATAACCAACACGTGCACCTGTTATCGCATGCGACTTGGACAGACCGCTGACGACAAAGAGCTGATTACGGACATCTTTAAATTCCATAAACGAGTGGTGAGGGGCGTCATAGACATTCTCTGAATAAATTTCATCCGTAATAATAAAGATACTGGTCTCGCTTAAAGCATCTGCCAGTGCCTGAATCTGGTCATAAGTATAAGTGACACCGGTCGGATTCGTCGGATAATTAAAGATAATCGCTTTTGTCTTATCTGTTATTGCTGCAGTCACTGCTTCAGGTGTCGGTACAAAGCCGGTCTGCGTTGTATCGATATACACTGTCTTTGCACCGAGCAGCTTGATGACCGGTTCGTAACCCAGATAAGTCGGAACCGGCAGCAGGACTTCATCGTCAGGATTGATGATGGTACGGAGAACATCATCAATAGCCTCAGAACCACCGTTTGTCATGAGGATTTCTGTCTCAGCATCATAGCGGACACCAAGTCTTCTGTATATATCGTCACTGACTGCCTGGCGCAGTTCAAGAAGCCCTTTGTTATGGGTGTAGCGAAGTTGATCTTCTGAAATCGCTCTGATCATCGCGTCTTTAATATAATCTGCAGGTGCGAAACCTGATTGTCCGAGTGTTAAATCAATGCAGTTATCATAGAGCGCTACTTTATTTGAAAATTGACGGGTGCCCGGCACTTCAAGACCGGTAACAAATTTATTAATCAATTTCATAAAAAAACCCTTCCTTATTCTGAATTTTCTGAATATAATATAAAATAACTATAGATAATTTAAGACGTTAAAGCAATATTAAATTATTTATTGTATATATATTAGACTTATTGTATAGTTATTACAATACTTTTAAGGAGGTTCGAGATTTGAAGATGAAAAATGTCTGGGTATTCATGCTGATTACACTGCTGTTACTAACTGGTTTTCCAGTCGATCATGTTTCAGCGAAAGAAGATCAGCTGGATGTCATCAAAAAACGTGGAGAGTTAAGAGTGGGACTGTCAGCAGATTATGCACCTTATGAATTTGAAAGAACAGTCAATGGCAAAAGAGAATATGTCGGTATCGATATAGAACTGGCTAAAAAAATAGCAAAAGATTTAGGGGTGGAACTGAAAATCGTCAATATGCAGTTTGATAGTCTCCTTGGCTCTCTTAAGACCGGCAAGATTGATGTCATTATCTCCGGTATGAGTCCGACTCCTGAGCGAAAAAAAGAAGTCGATTTCACGGATGAGTATATGCAGGTGAAGCAGCGTATGGTCGTTCAGAAGAAAAATCAGCAGAAGTTGAAAACAGTAGAAGACTTCAAGGGTAAAGGTGTGGCTGCACAGAAACAGACGACACAGGAAGAGCTGGCACAGACTGAACTCCCGGAATCAAACCTGACTTCATTGACGCGACTGCCTGAAGCCATCATGTCTCTCAATACCGGCAAAGTTGACGGTGTCATTATGGAAGGGCCTGTAGCCGATGCCTATCTTTCACAGAATACACAGCTTGCTTATTCAGATCTCGAATTTGGCAATGCGGATAAAGGGACAGCTATCGCTCTGCAGAAAGATTCACCGAAACTGCTTGACGCATTAAATGCATCTATCAAGGAAGTCAATGATCAGAAACTGATTGACGGCTATAAAGATAAAGCGAATGCAGCCATGTTTGATGACGGTTCTTTTTTAAGCAAGTACGGTACTTATTTTCTTCATGGTCTCGGTGCAACGATTCTGATTTCATTGCTCGGAGTAGTGCTCGGTTCATTATTCGGCGGCATCTTTGCATTTATGAAGCTGAGTACAAACAAGATTCTAAAGGCGATTGCCTGGGTCTATATTGAATTTATCCGCGGAACGCCGCTTTTAGTTCAGGTCTTCCTTGTCTATTTCGGTACAACAGCTGTACTCGGTCTTGATCTGTCGGCATTTGTCTGCGGTGCGATCGCACTTATTCTGAACTGCGGTGCTTATATCGCAGAAATTATTCGTGCGGGTATCAAAGCAGTCGATAAAGGACAGATGGAGGCAGCGCGTTCACTGGGTCTCAGTCACGCGCAGGCTATGAATAAAGTCATCATGCCGCAAGCAATCAAGAATATTCTGCCGGCATTAGGTAACGAGTTCATTACAGTCATCAAGGAATCTTCTATTGTCTCTGTCATCGGGGTAAGCGAACTGATGTTCAATGCGCAGGTTGTTCAAGGGGCATCGTTTGATCCGTTTACACCGTTACTGATTGTGGCGATTGTCTACTTCTTACTGACATTTGGTTTATCACGAGTGATGAACTTATTCGAAAGGAGAATGAGTGTAAGTGATTAATGTTAAAGAACTCCATAAAAATTTTGGACATGTTGAAGTACTGAAAGGGATCAATTTAGATGTGCAGGAAGGTGAAGTGGTCGCGATCATCGGACCTTCAGGCAGCGGTAAGTCAACGCTTCTCCGCTGTCTGAACTTACTTGAGACACCGACCAGCGGTGAGATTATTTTTGAAGGCAATGTGTTAAATGACAAGAAAACGAATATCAACCTGCATCGTCAGAAGATGGGCATGGTGTTCCAGAGTTTTAACTTATTTCCTCATAAAACAGTGCTCGATAATCTGACGATGACACCGCTTTTGCTGAAAAAAGGGAGTAAAGCAGACCTTGAAGTAACTGGACTTGAGCTGCTGGATAAAGTCGGTTTAAAGGAAAAAGCAGACAATTATCCGTCCCAGCTGTCAGGTGGTCAGAAACAGCGTGTCGCTATCGCACGGGCACTGGCGATGAATCCTGACGTCATGCTGTTTGATGAACCGACTTCAGCACTTGACCCTGAAGTCGTCGGTGATGTGCTGCAGGTCATGAAGAATCTGGCGCGTGAAGGAATGACCATGGTGGTCGTCACACATGAAATGGGTTTTGCGAGAGAAGTGGCCGACCGTGTGATTTTCATGGATAAAGGGATTGTGCAGGAAGAAGGACCGCCTGCTCAAATCTTTGGTAATCCTCAGAATGAAAGAACACAAAGCTTTTTATCCAAAGTATTATAAAATCAGGCACAACGCTCCGGCGTTGTGTTTTTTTGTGGTAAAATAGTTGCATTGATTTGGAGGTGACAGGATGTGACGCTGAAAGAAGAGATCATCGCTTACAGTAAGACGATCGGAATAGATGCCATCGGATTTACGACAGCAGAACCATTTGAAGAGCTGAGACCGAAGCTTGAAGCTTATTTTGCGAATGGCTATGCATCTGGATTTGAGGAATCAGATATCGAGCTGAGAATCAATCCAAGAAAATCAATGGCGTCTGCTGAAACGATTATCGCGATAGCGGTCGGTTATCCTAATAAACTGCCGGATGCACCGAAAAGCGTACGGGGCGAGAGACGCGGCATGTTCGCACGCGCATCGTGGGGGATGGATTATCATTCACTCCTTAGAAAGAGGCTGCAGTTACTGGAAACGTTCATCAAGTCGCGTGTGCCTGAAGCGGAGTGTATGTCCATGGTGGATACCGGCGTCTTAAGCGACCGGGCTGTCGCTGAACGTGCGGGTCTCGGTTATGCAGCGAAAAATGGCTTTATTCTGAATAAGGAGCTCGGGACATGGACGTATCTCGGTGAACTGCTCACCTCCATCAAACTGCCACCGGATGCGCCTGTCCTGGATAGCTGCCTCGACTGTACGATCTGTATCGACCGCTGTCCGACCGGTGCTTTAGCCGGTAACGGTCAGCTCAATTCACAGAAGTGCATCAGCTTTCTGACACAGACAAAAGACTTTCTGCCGGATGAATACAGAACTAAGATCGGAAACAGATTGTATGGCTGTGATACATGTCAGCAGGTCTGTCCGAAGAACCGCAGTATCAATACGACTCATGACGACATCATACTGGAACCCCTTAAACTGAAGCCGTTACTCGAGCCGCTCTTAACGATGAGCAATAAGATGTTCAAAAATGAGTATGGTCATTTAGCAGGCAGCTGGCGTGGCAAAAAGCCCATCCAGCGCAATGCGATCATTGCGCTTGCACATTTTAAAGAAGCATCTGCTGTGCCGACGCTAAAAGAAGTCGCTGTAAAAGACGAACGCCCGGTCATCAAAGGCACTGCCTACTGGGCAATCGGTCAAATCGCGGGTGAAGCTGAACGATTATTCTTAGAGGAAAGATATCATCTGGAAGAAGAAACAGAAGTGAAGAATGAAATATTAAAAGGATTAGAGGAGATTACACATGTCAATTAACGTCGTACTTTATCAGCCGGAAATACCGGCCAACACAGGCAATATCGCCAGAACTTGCGCTGCTACAGATACAACACTGCACTTGATTCGTCCGCTCGGCTTTTCGACAGACGACAAAATGCTGCGCCGTGCAGGTCTTGATTACTGGAAGTTCGTCAATATTATCTATTATGACAGTATTGAAGAGTTCTTTGAAAAAACAGCGGGCGGTAACTATTATTTACTGACGAAGTTCGGTCAGAAGCCGCACACGACGTTTGATTACTCTGATACAGATGTTCAGCACTATTTTATTTTCGGCAGAGAGACAACAGGACTGCCTGACTGGGTAAAAGAAAAGTATATGGATACGGCGCTTAGAATTCCGATGAATGATAATGTGCGCTCATTGAACCTGTCTAATACAGCAGCTATTTTAGTCTATGAGGCGCTGAGACAGCAGGATTATCCAAATTTGAAATAAGAGGTGCAAATATGAACGAAGTCATCAGACAGTTAATGAATCACCGCTCAATCCGTCAGTTTACAGAAGAGAAACTGACTGAAGGAGAAGTCCGGACGCTCGTGGAGGCCGCACAGATGGCCTCAACATCAAGCTACCTGCAGGCCTATTCTATTATGGGCGTGACAGATGCCGACAAGAAAGCAGCGTTAAGAAAAGTCAGCGGTCAGCCATATGTCGAGGAGAACGGTCATCTTTTTGTGTTTGTCGCTGATTTTCACCGCCATCAGCTGATGAGCGAAAAACTCGGTGCAGACATCAATGACTATTTAGGTGCAACAGAAAGCTTCTTAGTGGGAACTGTAGATGCAGTGCTTGCCGCACAGAATCTGGCTGTTGCAGCGGAAAGTATGGGACTCGGTATTTGTTATATCGGCAGTCTGCGTAATGATATGCAGCAAGTGATTGATATTTTAAATCTGCCCGCACATGTTTATCCTCTTTTTGGCATGGTTGTCGGTCATCCTGAAGATTCAGGCAGTCAGAAAGAGCGTCTGCCGTTTGAGCATATCTATCATGAAAATGAGTATGACAGCAGTCGTTATGCTGATGAAATTACAGCTTATGACGAAGAGATTGCTGCCTATTACAGAGAACGGACCAATGGTAAGCGCGCCGATAAATGGAGCGAACAGGTTATCGGTATGCTGAGCGAAAAAACTCGTCTGGATGTAGATGATGTGGTGAAGAAACAGGGATTTCTGAAACAATAAAAAAAGATTGGCGGGAAGCCAATCTTTTTTTATTTTAAGTTTTTAAGTTCTTCGTCGCGGATACCGTATTTAGATTCACGACCAGCTGTTAACATTGCAACGATGAATGATAAACCGACCATGCAAAGTAATAATGTGTTCATAAGAGAAGGACCTCCTGAAATATAATTACTTTTATTATATACCATAACAATTAAGAGTGAAACCTTATGTTTCAATGATATACTAATAAGGGTATAAGTGAATTATTAAAAGTGGACTCAGGAGGAAAACATCATGGCAATGAATTTTAAGATTTTTGAAACTGAGGGTATCGCTTCTCAGTATGCAGCGGATATCGTAAGAAAACAGTTCAATAACAACCCGACTTCAATCGTTGTATTTGCATTGAATGACGAACACAATCATTTCTACCGTGAATTACATGAAGAAATGGCAATCAATCCAGTTGATGCAAGCCAGATTCATGTATTCGATTATGATAATGCCGGCGCAGAATTTCTGAATATGGGTATTGTGAAAGATCAGCTTCACAGTGTGAAGAAAACAGTTAATATTGACGAAGAAATTAAAGAAACAGCGAAAACAAAAGAAAACAAAGGTAAACTGACTATGTTTGTAGGTACAATTAATGCAGACGGTACTGTTGGTTACCGTGAAGTGAATGCTGATTCAGATAAGGGTCTGCTCACTGCACGTGAAATCATCCTGTTAGTGACAGGTGCAGATAAAGCGAATGTTGTTTCACAGCTCTACAGCACAAGTGAAACCAATACAAACTTTGAGGCCGGCAACCTGAAGTCACACCGTATGTCGACAGTCATCTTAGACTGGGAAGCGGCACAAGGTCTGCCAGCAGATGTACGTGAATACTATTATTCAGTGTTCTCATAAGATGAAGTGCACCAGCTCGTGATGAGCTGGTGTTTTTTAATGGGAACCAGAGAGAAAATAGGCTTGAGTGGCGCGCCTGGCGCCACTGGGAGCGGAGAACAGGTTTGAGTGGCGCGTCCGGCGCCACTGGGAGCGGAGAACGGATTTGAGTGGCGCCGCCCGCTTAGCCCCTGGGAATAAGTGATTCGTCTATCTTATTTGCCAGAATGCGTTGCAGTGTCCGCCAGCAGATTTTGCCGTCCATCCATTCATAGGCCGTCTTAGTCGTCACAGGTCGGTCAGCCCAGATGTGACGATAGACTTTCAGCTGATGGCTGACCACTTGATGCGCGTTATAGACCCGGTCACATGCTGAACAACCATATTGACGCTGGCTTTTCTTGGTGAGCGGCTGATGACATTTCTCACAGTAGATGCCTTTAGAGACTGAATCGTAGTCAATCTCAAGCTTTCTGTCGAAGTCATTGACTTGATTCAAGGAAACAAGATAACGTGCTAAATCATCACGGGGCGCTCTACTATCTATATAGGGCGCGAGCACGTGCTGGTAATTACCAGGCACAAGGACATCACCGTCCAGCGGCAGGCCGCTTATTTGCTGCTTGCTGTTGACAAAGAATGGCATAACTTTCACCTCAACCGTACTGTCATAGTCAGCGATCACTTTGGACATCAGCCGCCTGATTTTGTCGAGCTGCGCACGCACTGAGGTCAGCATCTCGCCGGACTGCCGGTAGAAATGCCCATTCTGATAACGCAGATCCATAGTATAGTTCTTAATTTCAAAAACGATGACGGACCTGTCAAAAATAATAAGGCTGTCAATCTGCAGTTGCTCAAAGTCAACATTCAGTCGTAAATCACAGAGATAAAGGCAGCTGGAGGACATGAATAAGTCGCTAAGCCAGTGGTCAACCAGAGATTCACCACTGTAACCTTTCTTCATTCTTTCCTGTCTGTCAATCGTCTCGAGGTCAAAGGGATAGCGATATTTCAGCATTTCATAGCTTAAATACTGGTGAATGAGGGTACGAGAATGGTAGATGATTATGAGGCGCTCCTGGAGGTATTTGACATTTCCAATATATCCCTTAATGAGCAGCCTGACAAATTTTAAGGAGGACTATTCATGCATAATCCAGAAAATGAAATGGTTGAAGATTTCAGTGATGTTGTAGAACTCGGAAAAGAAATGGAACAGATTTCAGAACAGAATGCTGAAGAGCACAACTTCAACGGCACACAAGATGAACGGGAGGACAGCTGATGATTCAGCTGTTTTTTTGTGATGAATGTCCTTATTATTTAAGGTAGAATAGAAGTATCAAAACATTAAGGGGAGAATAACATGTCTGTAAGAATTGAACACGATACATTTGGTGAAATCGAAGTACCTGCTGAAAAATATTGGGGCGCTCAGACGCAGCGCAGTAAGCAGAATTTCCCGGTCGGTAAAGAAAAGATGCCGATTGAAGTCATCTACGGCTTCGCACATCTGAAACGTGCGGCGGCAGTCGTCAATAAGGAACTGGGCAAATTATCTGAAGCGAAAGCAGCTGCAATTGTCAGAGCCTGTGATGATGTACTGGCAGGCAAACTGGACGAACATTTTCCGCTTGTCGTCTGGCAGACCGGCAGCGGTACGCAGAGTAATATGAATGTCAATGAGGTCGTCGCATTCGCAGCGAACCAGTATCTGGCTGAATCAGGTTCTGAAGAACGTATTCATCCGAATGATGACGTCAACAAATCACAAAGTTCAAATGATACTTACCCGACGGCGATGCACGTGGCCCTTTACAATGAGATCGAAGTGAAACTCATGCCGGCACTTGACCGTCTGCGCAACACGCTGAAAGACAAAGAGGAAAAGTTCGCGCATATCATCAAGATCGGTCGTACTCACTTACAGGATGCGACACCTTTAACGCTGGGTCAGGAAATCTCAGGCTGGCGCTATATGCTCGACAAATGCGAGGAGCTGCTGAACACAGCTAAAAAAGAACTGCTGAATCTGGCAATCGGCGGCACTGCTGTCGGTACTGGGATCAATGCGCATCCGGAATTCGGTGACCGCGTGGCCGCACAGATCAAGGAGCAGACCGGTTTTGACTTTGTTTCTTCACCGAACAAGTTCCATGCGCTGACGGCTCATGATGAAGTGACCTTCGTCCACGGGGCCTTAAAGGCACTGGCAGCAGATTTAATGAAGATTGCGAACGATGTACGCTGGCTTGCGTCAGGTCCGCGTGCGGGTCTCGGTGAACTATCGATTCCTGAAAATGAACCTGGTTCTTCTATCATGCCAGGTAAAGTCAATCCAACTCAAAGTGAGATGCTGACAATGGTTGCTGTACAGGTGATGGGGAACGATACAGTAATCGGTATTGCAGCGAGTCAGGGTAACTTTGAACTCAATGTCTTTAAACCGGTTATCATGTACAACACGCTGCAATCCATTTATTTACTGGCTGACGGTATGAATTCATTTAATGATAACTGTGCTGTAGGTATCGAACCTGTTGAAGAGAATATCACCAACTACCTGAATCAGTCATTGATGCTTGTCACAGCGCTTAACCCGCACATCGGTTATGAGAAAGCAGCTTATATCGCGAAGACAGCACATAAAGAAGGGCTGACGTTAAAAGAGTCTGCCCTGAAAAGTGGTTATTTAACTGAAGAACAGTACAACGACTGGATCAAACCGGAGGAAATGATTCATCCGAAATAATAAGTATCAATCAGGGAAGAGGTTTATTATGAAAAGAATAGGTTTAGTAGATATCGGTTCAAATACAATCAGATTAGTCATCTTTGAATACTCAGAAAAAACAGGACTTATTGAACTGCAGAATATTAAAACACCTGCTCGTCTTTATCAGTATCTGGATGCTGACAAAGTGATGGCTGAAAACGGAATCAATGTTTTATGCGATACACTTGAAAGCTTCCAGAAAGTAGCCGACAAGTTCAATGTCGAAGCATTATATCCTGTTGCGACAGCGGCAGTACGTCAATCAAAAAACATCACTGAAATCATTGATAAAGTTGAAGAACGTACGGGTATCAAGATGCGTATTATCTCTGAAAAAGAAGAAGCTTACTTTGGCTTCTATGCGGTCGTAAATACGCTCGACTACGAAGATGGTGTAACAGTCGATATCGGTGGCGGCAGTACGGAAGTCACCTATTACGAGGATAAAGAACTGAAGTTCTCACATAGTTTCCCGTTTGGTGTCGTCACACTGCAGAAACTATTCTTTAATGGTAAAGCTCATAACGATTCTGAGGCCATCGAAGCGGCTAGAAAATTTGTCAAAGAACAACTTCAGTCACTTAAATGGCTTGGCCAGCGTAAAGTCCCTATTATTGCGATTGGCGGTTCTGCACGTAACTTCGCACGTATCCACCAGTCTCTGTCTGAATATCCGATAGCAGGTGTCCACGGCTATTCTATGTCTAAAAACGATATTGAGTATGTCTTCAAAAAACTAATCAGCTCTACAATGGAACAGCTGGATGATCTAGACGGTCTAAGTAAGGACCGTCAGGATATCATTGTACCGTCAGGCATTGTCTTCACGACTCTTTACGAGGAAGTTAACGCAACTGAATTTATCTTCTCGCGTAAAGGCTTACGGGAAGGAATCACTATGTCTATTCTCGAGGAGGACTATAAGCACCCTTTTGATAAAAATGAAGTGTTTAAAGAGAGCCTGCGCAATCTTGCTTACAGTTACAGCATCAACCATGAGGATGCCGTTCAGCGTCAGAAACTGGCAGAACTGCTTTATTTTGAACTGGAGAAAATGGGTTTGATTGAAGGCGACAAACAGCAGAAGAAACTGATGTTGCAGGCAGCTTATCTTTTCTATCTTGGCAGCTATATCGATTCTGATGCGTCCAGTCAGCATACGTACTACATTATCTCGAACTCAAGCCTGAATGGTATCGCCCATCGTGAACGTGTTAAATTAGCGCTTCTTGCTAGTTACAAGAGCAAATCCCTGTTGAAGTTTTTTATGGATGAAACCGGCTGGTTCAGCGATAAAGAAAAAGGTGAAATTCAAGTTCTGGGCAGCATCCTGAAGTTTGCCCATGCTTTGAATGTCAGCAATACGCGTGTCGTGACAGAGCTATATCTGGAAGAAGAGAAGGACCATCTGAACTTGTACATCAATTACACAGGTGATCCGATTGCAGAGGAATATCAGGCAGAACGTCAGAAAAAGCATCTGGAAAAAATCACAAAGTCAAAAATTAACATCATCTTTACAGAAAATTTACATTAGTCCGTTATAACTGTATAAGTAGAGGTATATAGACTTAGTTGAGGTGACTAAAATGGAAACGAACAAAACGATAGATTTAAATAACAAGGAATATTATAACAACCGAGAAGTTAGTTGGGTCGCTTTCAATTACCGAGTCATCGAAGAGTCAATGGATATGAAGAATCCATTACTTGAACGTCTTAAGTTTTTAGCTATCGCATCGTCAAATTTAGATGAATTCTTCATGGTTCGAGTAGCGGGCTTAAAAGACCAGGTCAAACTGAATTTTACAGAACGTGAAAATAAAACGCAGATGACACCGACTGAACAGTTGATTGCGATTGACGAGAAAAACCGTGAGAACGTTCGTATTCAATATGAACAGTACCAGAAACTGCTCAAGGAGCTTGAAAGCTTCCAGGTTTTCTTCAAAACGCCTGATGAACTGTCTCCAGAAAACTACGAGTTCATTAAGCAGAAGTTCGAGTTTGAAATTTTACCGACGTTAACACCACTTGGGATTGATGCGTACCGTCCTTTCCCTAAACTAACGAATAAATCATTGAACATCTTTGTGGATGTCAAAGATACAACAGGTGCTAAAAAGTCTGCGATTGTTCAAATTCCGGCGCTTCTTAACCGTATCATCGAAATTAAGGATGACCAGCGCCGCGTATATGTTCTGCTGGAAGACATCATCACACACTTTATCGGCCGCTTATTTGCAGGTTTTGAAATCCTGCGCACATTCACGTTTAGAATCACGCGTAATGCCGATTTAACGATTCACGAAGACGGGGCAGAGGATCTGCTGATTGAAATTGAGAAGTTTCTTAAGAAAAGAAAAAGTGGTGCAGCTGTCCGTCTTGAAATTGATGTGCGTCACGACCCAACAATCAATGGCTCATTTTTAACAAAAGAACTGGATATCGAAGAACGCGATATTTACAAACTCGACGGACCGCTTGACTTAACGATGCTCTTCCAGCTGGCAGGTATGATCGGTAAGAAATATCCGCAGCTTGAATTTAAACCATTCGAAGCAGCACCACCGCTTGCATTAAATGAGCAGAATGTTTATAAGGCGGCAAAAGAGCGCGATGTTTTCTTCCATCATCCATATGAATCGTTCCAGCCGATTGTCGACTTTATCAAGGAAGCTTCAGAAGATCCGAATACACTCGCAATCAAACAGACACTTTACCGTGTATCCAGCGACTCACCGATTATCGAAGCGCTGAAAAATGCGGCGGAATCGGGTAAACAGGTGACTGTTTTAGTCGAGCTGAAAGCACGTTTTGATGAAGAGAACAATGTGCACTGGGCAAAGATGCTTGAAGAAGCAGGCTGTCATGTCATCTATGGTATGACACATTTAAAGACACATAGTAAAATCACGCTTGTCATTAAACGTGAAAACGAGGAACTTGTTCCTTATGTCCATCTAGGTACAGGTAACTACAACGACAAAACCGCTAAAATTTATACTGATATGGGTATTATTACAACAAATAAAGAAATAGGCCAGGATGCCATGAACTTCTTTAACTACTTAAGCGGTTACTCTGAGAAGCCTGAGTATAAGAAACTGCATGTGGCACCGTTTGAAATTCGTGATGAGTTTCTGGATCACATCGATCAGGAGATTGCGTCTCATCAAGCAAATGGCAATGGTCTCATTATCGCGAAGATGAACTCTTTAACTGATAAAGCGGTTATCAAGAAATTGTTTGAAGCGAGTCAGGCAGGCGTTAAAGTCAATCTGATCATCCGTGGTATCTGCTGTCTGAAGCCGGGCATTCCAGGAGTCAGTGAGAATATCCGCGTCATCAGTATTGTCGGACGTTTCCTTGAGCACTCTCGTATTTACTATTTCTATCATAACGGCGAAGAAAGAATGTATCTCTCTTCAGCAGATATGATGACGCGTAACATGATTAAACGTGTAGAAATTCTTTTCCCTGTGCTGGATGAAGCGATTGTGGCAAGACTGAAAGATATTCTGGCACTGCAGTTGAATGATAATCTGAAAGCTCGTGAACAGAATAAAGAAGGCGTATATGAATACGTGAAAAATGACCTTGAGCCAACGAACTCTCAGGAGAAATTGGTGCAGGAAGCAGAACAGTACAAACGCAGCCTCGTCAAAAAAGAAGTCGAGCCGCCAAGACCGATGATGTCTAAGCGTGCCCGCTTGTTTGACCGTGTGCGTGCACGTATCAGAAGAAGCTAAAAAAAGTGCAGCGAATTTCAAGGCCACTGAAAATCCCCTTTAATAATCTACGATTATTCTGATAATTAAAGGCGAATCGCAATTGAATAAAAATCTTTTAGAGAACATGAATTTTGAAATTCATGTTCTTTATTTTGTTCTCATCATTTAAACTTAAGGAAACAGGGGGAGTCGTTCAATGATCAGACCGGATTCACAGAAGATAAACAGTAATTATTCAGACCTTTATGACATAGTTGTACCTAAAAATAACAAACTGAGAAGAAGAAAGACATTATCGATTTTTCATTCATCTACGATGAAGTAATAGAAAATTATTCGATAACGAAAGGAAGAAGTGCCGTAAGTCCTGTCAGAATGTTTAAATATCTGCTTCTGAAAGTTATTTTTGATTTATCAGACGTTGATGTGGTGGAACGCTCACGTTATGATATGTCTTTTAAGTTTTTTCTGGATATGGCGCCTGAAGAAGAAGTGATTCACTCCAGTTCTCTCACAAAGTTTAGAAAGCTTCGTCTCAAGGACATGAACCTGCTGGATCTGCTGATTAAAACTTCCGTTGAAACAGCACAAAATCAGGGCGTTCTAAATGGATCCACCTTAATCGTTGATGCCACCCATAGTCAGTCGAGGTACAATGCTTACCTTCCGAAGGAGATTCTTCAGAAACGTTCAAATCAGATTGTATATGCCGCAGGCAAAATAGATGACACGAAGATAAAACCTCTAAAGCTTAATGATTGTTCTACAAAAGAAGCACTGGATCTGTCGAAATCTTTTCTGGATGATCTGTTAAAAGAAGAAAAGTATCTGTCCATTCCATCCGTGAAAGAAAAAATAAACTATTTCAAAGAAACAATTGAGGATTGTGAGTCAACCTATACAGTATCGGTGGATGAAGATGCACGTGTTGGACACAAATCAGAAGATAAGTCGTTCTTTGGCTATAAGAACCATCTCGCAATGAACACCGACCGTATCATCACAGCGGCTGTTGTAACTACCGGAGAGAAATCCGATGGATGTTACCTGTCGCAGTTGATTGAGAAATCACGTGAAAATGGTGTAGAAGTGGACACCGTTATAGGTGACACAGCCTACTCATCAAGAGACAATCTGGATTACTGCTTTAATGATAATATCGAACTGGTTTCAAAACTCCATCCCCATATTATTCATGGTGTCCGTAAAGAGAATCAGGCCTTTGAATATAATAAGGATGCAGGTATGTTTGTATGTCCGGCAGGACAGTTAGCCGTTAGAAAAGCGCGTCAGGGAAAAAAGCAGGGTCAAAACCAGACGGATACTTATTATTTTGACATTGATAAATGCCAGATCTGCCCTCTCAAAATAGGATGTTATAGAGATGGCGCTAAATCTAAAACATACAGCGTGACAATAAAATCAGAAACCCATAAACATCAGATGAAGTTCATGGATTCTGAAAGATTCAAGTTAATCTCAAGAAAACGATATATGATTGAGGCAAAGAACTCTGAATTAAAAAATAGACACGGTATGAAAAGTTCAAAATACGCGGGTCTATTAAATATGGAAATGCAGACGGCTGCGACAATATTCGTAGTGAATATCAAAAGAATCATAAAACTTATAGATGAAAAATAGGATAAAAGAACCCGTTATTTCCTAATGTTGAGGAAATCGACGGGTTCTTTTACACTATTGAGTTGTTGGAATTAGTGAGATTTTCAGTGGCCTCCGAATTTCGCTGCACTTTTTTTATAAGAATGTTGCGACGTCTGAAACGTCAAGACGACTTGTCGCACGGGGTTCTTTAGCCTGTTTACCGACAGGTATCAGCATAATCGGTAAATAGCGGTCTTCAATATCAAAGGCTTCAATCAGAGCGGTACGATTAAAGCCGCCGATAGGACAGGTTGATAATCCTGCGAGTGTCGCCGCATTCATGAACTGCATGGCTGCAAGTGACGCATTCAGGACGCCTGCCTCAAAAGCATATTCAGGTCGTGAATGTGCACCATTGACCTGTCCGGCAAGTCTTTCTTTTAAGTCAGGGGTCATGCGTCCCGCTTCTATGTCTGGATTAAAGACAGCATCAATATTTTTCTCTGCTTCTTTATCAGCAAGGACGATAAGTGTAGCACTGGCATCAGTAATTTGACGCTGGTTAAAAGCGAGAGGAAGAAGTTTCTCTTTTGCGGCGTCACTATGAATGACGATATATTTCCAGTGCTGCAGATTCCATGCGGAAGGTGCACGGTTCGCTTTCTCTAAGAGATCGACTATCTCTTCTTTAGACAGTTTAAAATTGGGGTCATATTCTTTGACCGCTTTTCTATCAGTGAAAATATTTAATTCTGACATGATAATCCTCCTTTTAATTAGCACTTATATATTAAGTGAAAGAAGGTCAAATTGCAATTTTACTGTTTGAGCTCTGCTTCTACATGTTCATTTGTAATCGGATGGATAAAAGTCAGTTTATAGCCTGTTAACTGAAGCTGACGTAATTTAGAATCACTGTATAATGGGTCACCAAGTACTGGATAGCCGATTGCAGCAAGATGGACACGGATTTGATGGGTGCGGCCTGTATCCAGTTTAAGTTCAACTTCCGTGACACCATCGCCCAGCACTTTTGAATCAATGATATGTGTGACTGCCTGCTGACCACTATCTGATACACGACGTTTATTTGGGTGAAATTTATCTTTACCGATCGGCAGTTCAATAGTCTGCTGTTTGATTGGTAATAAACTACGTACTTTCGCTTTATAGGTTCTGGTGATGTCACGCTGTTCCAGCATTCGGTCCAGTATTTTTTTGACAAGTGGATTTTTTGCAACGAGCACGAGGCCAACTGTCTCCTGATCGAGACGATGAATCGGTTCAACGTAGTCCGATTTCAGTGTATAGACCGCGTGGTTAAGCAGTGTGTTCGTCTCCATCATGTCGTTCGGGTGCGTCTTGACACCTTTTGGCTTCACAAGTATGGCCAGGTACTCATCTTCGTAAGCGACTTCGCAAAGTCTGAACGACGATTTGTACTGACTTTTTTCTTCCATGACTGGTAGCATCAACTGATCATCTGTATGAAGTATAGAGTGAAACGTTGCCGGTTCATTATTGATAGTCAGTTCTTTTGACATGCGAAGTTCGTGAATCATTTTCTTAGGCAGCATCCAGTGTTTCAGCAGTTCTTCTACTGTCATGCCGTCAAATGACTGATTGATTGTAATATTCATAGTAGCCTCCATCTAATGTTTAGCGACTCCTTGAGTCGTGTATAATATTTATTATAGAGTAAACGAAGGAGTATGAACATGACTGAAGAACTTAACTTAGAGAATTTTAATAAATCAATTGAATCCCGTCTGATGACTTTTGATGATATAGAGGAAGTCATCAGATTGCAGGAAGTCTGTTTTCCTGGCATGGAACCCTGGAAAAAAGAACAGCTTGAATCCCATTTAAACCTTTTTCCGCGCGGACAGGTCGTTATTGAATATGAAGGAACATTAATCGGTTCTTCTTCAAGCTTAATCATCAACTTTGATGAATATGATGATCGCCATACGTGGGATGATATTACGGATAAAGGTTATATCACGAACCATAATGAAAACGGTCATAACCTTTACGGCATAGAAGTAATGGTGCATCCGGATTTCCGCGGGATGCGTGTCGGACAGCGTCTGTATGAAGCACGTCGTGAGATTGCCTATGAACTGAACTTAAAGAGTATTATCATCGGTGGCCGTATTCCGAACTATCATCTTTACAAAGATGAGTTATCGCCACGCGAATATGTTAATGACGTCATGAAACGGAAAATCAAGGACCCGGTACTGACATTCCAGTTTATGAACGGCTTCACTTTAATGCGTATTAATCCAGGTTATCTGCCTGACGACGTGAAAAGTAATAAATACGCGACACTTATGGAATGGAACAATCCAGATTTCGTAGCGAAGACTAATCTGCATTTCAAGACAAGCTACCCTGTACGTATCTGTACCGTCAACTATATGATGCGTAAAATAGATTCTTTTGAAGAGTTTGCGAACCAGATTGAATATTTCGTTGATGTTGCCTATGATGCGGGCAGTGACTTTGTCGTTTTCCCGGAGTTACTGACGACACAGCTGATGAGCTTTGATGAACGCCGCAACCCAGCTGAATCAATCCGTCATCTGACCAAATATACAGAACAGTATATTGAAATGTTCAACAGCTTTGCGATGCGTTATAACATCAATATTATCGGTGGTTCTCACTTCGTTGAGGAAGATGATGAAATCTACAATATCTCATACTTATTCCGTCGTGACGGCTCAATTGAGAAACAGTACAAGATTCATGTGACACCTAACGAGCGCCGCTGGTGGGGAATTTCACCAGGTAACAGAGTAGAAGTCTTTGACACAGACTGCGGTAAAATCGCTATCCAGATCTGTTATGACAGTGAGTTTCCTGAAATGGCACGTATTGCGACTGAAAAAGGAGCGAAAATTATTTTTACGCCGTTCTCAACAGAAGACCGTCAAAGCTACTTACGTGTGAAATACTGTTCTATGGCTCGTGCCATTGAGAACCAGATCTATACTGTAACAAGTGGTACTTGCGGTAACTTGCCTCAGACTGAAAACATGGACATCCAGTATTCAGCGTCAGGCATCTACACGCCGAGCGATTTCGGCTTCGCACGTGACGGTATCATCGGTGAGACAGGTGAGAACGTAGAGATGGTGATGATCGGCGATGTCGATCTTGAAGGATTACGTCGTGGGCGTGAAGATGGTACGGTGCGTCAACTCCGTGACCGCAGACATGACCTTTATCATATTCAATACAAGAAATAAGGTGAGCGCATGAAATCAAAGACAGCACTGTTAAAAGAAATAGCAGAATTTCTGAATGAAGAGACAGAAGTACAGTCAATGCTGTTTGGTGCGCTAAAACGGCTGGTTGAAGGCAGTGAGTTTTCGACCGGCTGGATTTTTTTCATCGACAATGAAGGCCATCATCAGCTGGTATCTGATTATGAACTGCCGCAAGCATTAGAGCGGAATGATTGTCACTATATGACAGAAGGGCCATGCTGGTGCGTATCACGTTATCATCAAGGTAAACTGACGAAGGCGTCGAATATCATCACCTGTTCTCGGATTGTTAAGGCGAACCGAAAGTTTCCGACTGAAACAGGCGGTATTACACATCATGCGACAGTGCCACTGCAGTCTGGACAGGAAAAGTTCGGTCTGTTAAATGTGGCTACGCCTCATAAAGAAACGTATAGTGCTGAAGAGCTGGAGCTACTGGAATCCGTCGCATTTCAGATCGGCAGTGCCATCAAGCGTATTGCGCTGACTGAGAAAGAACGGGAGATTGCACTGACAAATGAACGGAACCGTTTAGCGCGTGACCTGCATGATTCCGTTAATCAGATGTTATTCTCACTGAAGCTGACAGCGCATGCAGCGGGTGCTCAGACAGTAGATAATCGTTCTAAGATGGCGTTTTCTATCATCGAGGAAACGAGTCAGAATGCGGTCAATGAGATGCGTGCACTTATCTGGCAGCTGAAACCAATCGGTCTGGAAGAAGGGCTGACCCATGCGATCCGTCAGTATGCTCAGGTGCTGAATCTGGAGACGACGATTCATGTAGATGGTTTAGTCCAGTTTGATAATAAAGAAGAGATTACCATCTTCAGAATCGTTCAGGAAGCACTTAACAACATCAGAAAGCATGCTGAAACACAAGAAGCAGTCATCACAATCAGTGCAGACTCTGTTAAAATAGAAGATAACGGAAAAGGCTTTACTGCCAGCTCAGCAGACCAGTTGCCGACCCATGGGCTCAGCAACATGCAGCAGCGTGCAGAGTCGATAGGCGGACAGTTATCGATTGACAGCAGCAAAGCGGGGACAACGATTACACTGCAGCTGAAAGGATGAGAAGATGACGACACTTTTACTTGTTGATGACCATCATATTGTCAGACAAGGTCTGAAGTTTCTAGTTGATTCGATGACAGATTATGAAGTCGTCGCAGATTTCAGCGATGGTCGGGAAGTCATTGGCTACCTGGCAGAAGGCGTGCATCCAGACTGTATCCTGATGGATCTTGTGATGCCACATATGGACGGTATTGAAACAACGAAATACATCAAACAGCATTATCCTGATATCAAGATTCTGGTTTTATCCAGCTATATCGACGAGGAACATGTTATCGGCGTGATGGAAGCAGGGGCAGACGGTTATGAAGTGAAAGATTCTGAACCCGGTCAGCTGATAGAAACCATCAATAAAGTAGTGGCAGGAGAAAAATATTTCCATCCTGCTGTCATGACAGCAGCAGAGACAGCCGTTTCATTACCGCATCTAAAGAATAAACTGTCTAAACGAGAACTTGAAGTGCTGGAAGAGATGACAAAAGGGCATACGAATAAAGAAATAGCAGATATTCTATTCGTATCAGAAAAAACGGTCAAGACGCATGTCAGTCATATTTTCACTAAACTTGAAGTGACAGACCGTACGCAAGCTGCTATCTATGCGATGACTTATAACTTAATCAATAAATAAAAAGAGTCTGGGACATAAATAGTTCTGGGTAGTAAAAAAAGACGAAGAAAATGTGATTTCAACATTTTTTTCGTCTTTTTATGATTTTTACAGATAATCTGACCGCCTACGGCAGCCATTTTTCTTATATTTACTGCCATTAAGGCGATACCAATTTCTTTTTTTACTTTGGCAGTTCCTCGAACTGACATTCGAGTGAACCCCAAAATAGCCTTCAGATATCCAAATACTGGTTCGACATCTATCTTGCGACGCGCATAGATGTTACCAGTTTCCTGATCTGAAAGCTTTTGTCTTGTGTATTCTTTAAAGTACTCCAGGTTATTATTCCTGAAGATTTTCTTGTTTCCGGCTGCTTGTGCTGAAATACACTGGGTCTTCAATGGACATTCCTGACACATATCGCATTGATAGACCTTTGATACTTGCTCTTTATCACCATTTTTTCTCACACTATAATCTTTAAAAGGGAGTGGATGATTCTGAGGACATATAAAGGCATCCTCCAATTCATGATACTTCCAGTTAAAAGTGTTAAATCGATCTTTTCTGTAGCCTGGAGACTGCTCTTTTACATACATATTGAAAGGAATGAGCGGGATGACCTGCAGGTCATCTATAAGTATTTCATAGTTACTTTCACTTCCATAACCAGCATCAGCCACTATGTGTTGCGGAAATTTATGATAGAGCGCTTTGTATGTATTCAGAAATGGAATCAGTGTCTTAGTATCTGTAGGGTTTGGAAAGACATCGTATGCGAGAACGAACTGGTTGTTAGTGGCAATTTGAATATTATATCCGGCTTTCAACTGACCATTCCTCATATGATCATCCTTCATACGCATAAACACGGCATCATGGTCAGTCTTAGAATAGCTGTTTCTTTCTCCTAATATCTTGAGCTGTCCCTCATATTTTTTATTTCTTTCAAAGATCGCTCTAATTTCTTTTTGCCCAGCCTTTAATGATGTTCTCTCTTTTCTGATACTTTTTCTTTCCTCTGAATCGTCGCTCTGCTCCATTTTATGTGTTAAATCTTCGATTTTCTCTGTGAGAGCTTCGTCGACATACGGGGTATCATCAATATTAAATTCTTCATCCATTTCGTTCTTTATCTCCTGAATGATTTCATTTTCATAGAGATCCTCATAGATAAGCCGGGCTCTGGTCACAGCTTTGGACTGATTATTGAGAACAGTCTTCTTCCATACGAATGAATACTTATTTGCGTTTGCTTCAATTTTTGTTCCATCTATAAAGATGGCATCCTCATCTATCAGATTGTTTTCAGTTAGCTGAGCTCTGAAATTAGTATACAAATTTTTCAGTAGGTCATCCATCACCGGATGAACTCTAAAGCGATTGATGGTTCTATAGGAAGGCTTCTGTTCCTGAGACAACCACATCATTCTAATGCTGTCATTAAGAGAGGCTTCAATCCGTCTGCCTGAGAAAACAGACTGTGTATATGAATAAAGAATAATCTTAAGCATCATCTTGGGATGGTACGAGGAAGCTCCTCGGGAGTTATAGTATTTTGAATACTGACTTTCTGGTATTGATTCAACTAGATCATGAATGATGGCACATAAATCTTTATCTCCGAACAAGATACGAGTGTCCAATGGCAGAATGAGTTGATTTGTGTTATAATTTTTATACATAAAGAGGCTCCTTTTCTGTTGTTGTGGTGACTACATTATAAAAGAGAGCTTCTTTTTTTGCACTTAAAAACGGAAATTCCATACAGGAATTTCCGTTTTTCTTTTGAGTCGAGTAGATAAATCGTAGATTTAGTTATTTATGTCCCAGACTCTTTGTTTTATCTATTATATTGCCAGCCCTGATCATTGTGATAGATCATCTGCTTCGTCATGCCGCCATCCACTGTAAAGACCTGACCTGTAATGAAGCCCGCTTTATTAGAAGCGAGAAACAGCATCATCTCAACGATATCTTCTGGTTTACCGACGCGTCCAGCCGGATGCTGTGAGTTGTTCGCACCTGAAAAATCAGTGTGGGTCGTATCAATCCACCCTGGAGCGATGGCGTTGACTCTAATATCAAGACTGACGGCCAGTGCATGTGTCAGGCTGGTTAAGCCGCCTTTAGCTGCCGCATAACTTTCTGTCTGGGACTGACTCATGTCTGCACGTGTAGAAGTGATATTGATAATCGAACCTTGCTCAGTAAAATCATCTTTAAAGAGTTTACTGAGGTAAAATGGTGCAGCAACACCGACCTGCTGTGCGTAGAGAAACTCTTCATAACTGCACTTGTCAATCCCTTTCATTAACGGCAGGGCATTATTGATCAGGATATCAATTGAACCAAAATCCTTCTTCACTTTATCGTGAAACTGATCGAGAACTTCAGGGCGGCTGATATCACCTATAAAGTAATCATTGTCCTGTATATCGATGACAGCGACATGAGCACCTTCCTGTCTAAAGCGTTCTGCAGCAGCACGACCGATTCCTGCTGCGCCACCTGTGATGACAACGACTTTATCTTTGAACATCTGTGTCTCCTCCTTCTGGCTCGATATGGACGATAGTTTCAATAGAACCGAACTGTTCTTTCATCTTGAACTCAATGGCTTCAGCGATATCATGACTCTCTTTAACAGTGAGCAGTGAATTGACGGTCACAGTGACATCGGCAAATGTGATGACGCCATGGTTACGACCTTTTAAGTCGATCACTTGAATCACACCTGGAATGGTCGTGACCAGGTTTTTCATATCAGTCAGAGTCTCGACATCAAATCCATCTGTCAAAGTGATGGCAGTATCCTTGAAAATATCAATAGAAGTCTTCATGATGATAAGACCGACAACGATCGCCGCAATCGTATCAAGCGTATGGAAACCGAACATGACACCTAGAATTCCGCCAAGAGTACCGAAGCTGACAAGCGCATCGGATAAATTATCATAGGCTGCAGCCTTGAGTGCACTGGAACCGACTTTTTTAGCGAGATTGCGATTATAGAAATAGACAACAAGCATCAGAAGGCCGGACACAAAGGCGACGATACCTGCTTCGAAAGTAGGTGCTGAGTACTCCCTTTTAATAAAGTGAGTGATGCCCTGCACGATAACTTGAACTGACACAGCGAACATGATGAATGAAGCAATCAGTGAAGCAATAAACTCTGAACGGTAATGACCGTAGTTATGATTCGAGTCCGCTGGCCGCATTGAGATTGAAAGACCAATCAGGAGAGCAATAGATGAGATGACATCTGTTGCGTTGTTAAGACCATCAGCCACCAGGGCATGAGATTGATTGAGATAACCGAAAGCTACTTTGAGGATAGTCAGTAAAATATACATCATGATACTGACGCGTGCGCCTTTTTTCGCCTGTTCCAGTTTATCTTTGATATGCATACGATCCCGCCTTTATATAGAATACTTCATTATTATGACGGAAAAACGAGTTCATTTCTACAAAATAGAAGAGTTAGAAGGGTTAAAAATAGCTAAAATAACATAAAATCTGCATTTAAATTGCGTGACTAATCTGTCAATTTACAGAGAATAGACACATATCTGCAAAAGAGCGCAAAATGAGTATTTTTTTCTTTTAATTTTTTGTAAATTATATTAAGATGTTAAAGTGACTTATTTAGATGTGTATTATTTCAATTTAATGTTAACTACATTTAATGATGAGTAAATTGATAAATGAAAGGTTGAATAGAATGGATAAACAAACTTTTACAGATTTACTGCAGACAAAATTCAAAATGGTCAGAATTGAAGCTGGCTATACACAAGATACAATGGCTCAGACGATCGGTCTTTCAAAGAAAACGTTAGTACAAATTGAGAAAGAACGTGTACTTCCTAACTGGACTACATGCGTTTCATTATGTGCTTTATTCCGTGATTCAGAAGTGCTTCAGACGACACTGGGCGGCGATCCGCTTGAAGTGGTTCAAGTGATTTCACGCGGTGCGTGTGCTTATCCGCAGAACGATAACTTAGATGAGCTCTGGTGGGAAACAAAGCGTGAAGAAGCAGGTTTCACGTTACAGTTCAACAAGATTTCAAATCTCTACCGTATTCTTGACCGCTCTAACCAGCCGTTATACGGTTCTAATAAAGAACGCGAGGCTGAAATGTTCTTCTCTAAGAAGACAGCTGAGCAGCTAGTAAATGTTTAAGCAAACGTCATGACGTTTGCTTTTTCTTATAAAGGAGGAACTTTATGCAGTCTTTATTACTCGTGCTCTTCATGGGTCTGATCGGTGCTGTCATCGGGGGCTTTACAAATTATATCGCTATCAAGATGTTATTCAGACCTTATAAGCCTGTTTACTTGTTTGGCAGACAGCTGCCTTTCACGCCGGGTCTTATTCCGAAACGCCGTCATGAACTTTCACAGAAAATAGGTGAGATGGTCACAAGACATCTACTGACGCCTGAAGTCTTCAAGGAAAAGATACTGACAGCCGACACACGCCGGTTCTTTGAAACATTTCTTAAAGATCAACTGATGAATTTAAAAAATCAGCGTTATACGATCCGCTATCTGGCAGAAAAAATGAATCTGGATATAGAAGCTCAATTGAATGTTTTACTTGAAGAAAAAATCAAAAGTGAAATGACATCAATCACAGACAAGTATTACAAAATGCCATTCACGCGTCTTTTACCTGAGCAGACCCGGCAGGACCTCACACTGAAAGTGAACGGTGCCTCTGGATTATTACTTGAGAAGTTTCAGGTTTATATTGCTTCAGATAAAGGCTACGATGATATCCTGAACATGGTAGAGAATTTCTTTACACAAAAAGGGAAGCTGATCAGCCTGCTGCAGATGCTGATGACACCCGCTGCTATCGCAGACCGTGTGCAGCGAGAGATGCTCAAGCTGACAGAAGACAACAAAATTAAGTCAATTATTCAAAGTGAAGTTGATAAAGAATACAGCCGTTTGATGCAGACAACACCCGCTGATTATATGGCTGAAGAAAAAGTTCACGAAGTGATCAATCAGTCAGCTCAGACGATTATAGATAGAATTAATATCAGCGCCTATACACGTACACCGCTCTCTGAACTGTTTCCTGAAGCGTTTCATTATGCTGAAAATGAAGGAATGGACCGTCTGCTTGATAAAGGACTCGCCCGAGTGGCTGATAGTATGCCGGCTATTCTCGAACGTCTCCATATCGCAGAACTAATTAAAGATCAGATTGATCGTTTTGAACTTTCCTTCATTGAACAGCTGATTATTGAGATTGCAAGTAAAGAACTGAAACTCATCACACTGCTTGGCTTCTTACTGGGCGGTATCATCGGGCTCCTGCAAGGGGTTCTCGCTCTCTTTATTTAATTCTAATCAAGTGATTATCTTCTTTAAGTATGTTAAATTAGAGAAAACAGTTAGTTAAAGGAGAATTCATATGTCAGTTAATATTTATGATGAAGCAAACAGATTAGAAAGCGCACTGCGCCAGAGCGAAGAGTATCAGGCGGTTAAAGCGCAATTAGAAGCCGTTAATAACAATGAAGAATCTAAATCAATCTTTGCAGATTTCCGCAACATCCAGATGACTTTACAGGAAAAACAGATGAGCGGCGAAGAGATTACAGAAGAAGATATCGCAAAAGCGAATGAACTTGCAGGTAAAATCGAGCATGATGAAAACATCTCAAAACTTATGCAGGCAGAACAACGTATGGGCCAAGTCATTGAAGATTTAAACCGCATCATCTTAAAACCACTGCAAGATTTATACGGTCAGGACAATCAATAATAGATAGAAAATAAACGAAACCTTGTGTTCGTTTATTTTTTTTAAAGAGGATAAAACATGAAACTATATTTAAAGAATCAGGAAATGGAAAATGACCTCCTATACCTGCAGAATATTATTAATCTTTATTTTGAAGATTCTTTTCTACTCATAGGAGAAGGCGCTAATGAGCTCGCATTCACTATTTCAAAAGAAGAAGCGGTCGCCGTGACAGGGCAAATGACGATTGACGGAGAAACTTATACAGCGACTGCTGAAAGAACTAGTCATGATAAGAAGACAGTGAAACAGGCTGTCGCAGAGACGCTGGTGACTATGCTGACTGCGCACACTGGCGTCACGCAGAGCTGGGGCACGCTGACCGGTATCAGGCCGACCAAGCTGTATCATCGTCTTTATCGTCAAGGGCTGTCGCACGAGGCAATCAGTGACAGGCTCGCTAAAGATTATCTGATCAGCCAGGAGAAGCTCGACCTGATGAAGGAAATTGTTCATACACAGAACGAAGCGATACCTGATTTATATAATCTGAAGCGGGAAGTGAGTGTCTATATCGGCATCCCGTTCTGTCCGACAAAATGTGCGTACTGCACATTCCCTGCCTACAGTATCCTAGTTCATAAAAATGATGTTCCTGAATTTCTAGTGGGGCTGCTGCATGAAATCGCTGAAACAGGGCAATGGCTGAAAGAAAATAATATTAAAGTCACCACTATTTATTTTGGTGGCGGCACACCGACATCAATTACACCGAAAGATTTAAAGCTGCTGCTAGAACAGTGCGATGCATCCTTTGATATGTCGACGGTCAGAGAAGTGACAGTTGAAGCTGGACGTCCTGATACTATTGATGCGGAGACGCTGAAGGTGCTGAATGACTTCAATATCGACCGTATCAGTATTAATCCACAGAGTTTTACAGATGAGACATTGAAAGCAATCGGTCGTCATCACTCTGTTAAAGAAACCGTCGATAAGTTCAGACTGGCCAGAGAACATCATATGAATAATATCAATATGGACCTGATTATAGGGCTGCCGAATGAAGATAGAGAAAATGTCGCACATTCATTAAGAGAAACGAAGAAACTGCGCCCGGAGTCACTCACAGTTCATACGCTCAGCTTCAAGCGGGCAAGTGAGATGACCCGTAACAAAGAGAAATATCCCGTGGCACCTCGTACGGAGATCATGCACATGATGGATATGACCCGTCAGTTTGCATCTGATGAAGGTTACAAGCCGTATTATCTCTACCGGCAGAAAAATATTCTCGGCAATCTTGAAAATATCGGCTACTCTATTGACCAGGAATATTCTCTTTATAATATTCTTATCATGGAAGAAGTTCAGACGATTCTCGGCATCGGCTGCGGGGCTTCTTCTAAGTTCATTCATCCTGAGACAGGTAAGATCGAAAACTATCTCAATCCTAAAGATCCAAAGAGTTATAACAAGTCGTACGCACATTATACGACTGAAAAAATCAAAAAATTGAATCATATCTATAAAGCCGAAGACTAATCTTCGGCTTTTTTATGTTTCGCCGTCTTTTTTATTGTAAAATAAGGTGAAGTCACTAAACGAGGTAGATCAATGATTAAATTTATTCACTGTGCAGATTTACATTTAGATGCGCCATTTCAGTTAAGTGGTTATGTATCAGAGGCTATTATGTCAGATATTCACCGCGCTAGTTTTGAAAGCTTCAGCACCCTTATTAAAGATGCCATTCAGCAGGAGGTCGACTTTGTTCTGATTTCAGGGGATGTTCTGGCTGCTGATAACCAGACACTCAGAACGACTATTTTCCTGAAGAAACAGTTTCAGCGCCTGAAAGATGCAGGGATTTATGTCTACATTATTCTGGGCGAGACAGGACTGCCTTTACGACAAATAAGCTGGCCGGATAACGTCATCATCTTTAATGACCAAGTAGAAAGTTATCAGTTTATTACCAAGTCAGGTGATACTGTCTATGTTCACGGGACAAGCAGCGGACATGATATCAGCTATTTCCCGACAAATCAGGTGGACAAAAGTATCCACATCGGTATGCTTTACGGCGAACTGGGCCGTGATTTCGATCAAGAAGCACTGAATCAGAAACTGTATCATTACTGGGCACTCGGCGGCCGTCATAAAAGGCAGCTGGTCAGTAAGATTCCCCATATTCACTATCCCGGTAACATTCAAAGCTATTTACCAGAAGAAACAGGTCGCAAAGGCTACCTGATGGTTGAAGGTGACCATATCGACATGAAAGTATTGTTTGTGCCCGTGCAGCATATTATTTTCGGGCAGTACGAGGTTCAGGTGGAGGATTTATCGAAGAATGGCCTCCTGAAATTAATGGAAGAGTTCAAAGTGCAGCATCGGCCAGACGGTAAAGGCATCTACCAGATTGAATTTATCAATCAGCAAGAGCAGCTGATTACACCAGGGAAACTTGCAGCTGTCACACGACTCGCACAGCAGCAGGAACGCCATGATAATCTTTTTGTCTGGATCGATAAACTGACTGTAGATCAGGTCGATACAACGACTTTGCACCGTGAATTTGATGCGGCGATGATAGAAGATGATGCCATGTTCGATCAGGCGATGCAGCCTCTTTATCATGATCTCGAAATGAGTCGTTTTCTCGATGATTACACAAAGATTGACCGGGTGGCACTGATTCATCAGGGGGAAAGAAAGCTGAAAGAAAGGCTGAAGAGCGATGAAAATTAAAGGGCTTGAAATATACGGTTATGGCCGGCTTGAAGGACAGCAGTTCAATCTAAATAGAAGTTTCACACAGATCTATGGAGAAAACGAAACCGGTAAGTCGACGATGCAGACGTTCATCCATTCTCTACTTTTCGGTTTTGCACGGACAGATAAACCGCTTTATGTACCTCGTTTCACGAACCAGTACGGCGGTCATATGGTGATGGATGATGAGGGTTCTGAACTCTATATTGAACGGATTTACCGCGATGGCGCGGAGCAGGTCACCATTCTCTATAATAACAGCCCTAAGGACATAGAATGGCTTCATCAGAAGTTTAACTTTATGACGGATGCCGCTTACGACAAAATCTTTTCGTTTGATGTCTTAGGCCTGCAGCAGGTTCATCAGCTGACAGAAGATAAACTGCAGGATTATCTGATGCAGGCAGGGGTTTTCGGTTCCACTGAATTCTCCAGTCTGGAGACCAATCTAATTAAAGAAAAACTGCGTCTTCTGGCACCTGATCATTCTGAAGGAGAACTGAGTGATCATATTACAGAGATCTTAAATCTTCAGCTGCAGATCAGAGATGAAGAAGTCAAGCTTGAACGCTATGAGCAGCTGTCAGCAGAACAGTTTGAACTGAAGCAGAAGATGGATGATATCAAGATGCATATCAGTCAGCTGACAAAACTACAGCAGATGAAGCAGAAAGAAATGAGTTTTCATGCTAACGCAAAGGAATGGAAACAACTTGAACTGCAGCTGAATATAGAGCCGCTCGTCTTTCCGGATCACGGGATTGAACGGTATGAAGGGCTGAAAAAACAGCTGCAGGCTGCAAAACGTGATATTGCGCTTCGTGAAGAAAAAATCGAACAGCTTAAACGTGAGAATTCAGCAATCGAACTACTTGATGGATCTGACTTTGAACAAGCAGAGAAACTGCTGCAGGAGGAACCGCAGATCAAAGTGCATCAGAAAAACCGTGATGCGCTGGAGCGGGATATCGCTGATAAAGAAGCGACACTGGAACGATTACAGCATGATATCGGCTGGCAGGAATATCATGATATCAAGATAGATGAAGCGCTGAAAGACCATCTGATTTATGCGTTGTCAGATAAAGAGCAGCTGAACTTAAAGGCTGCTCAACTGCAGCGTGAAATCAGTCAGCTGTCTCGTGAAGAAGAGCTGAATGCGAGTAAACTGGCAGATATTACGCCTCACATCGTTACAGATGACTTGTTCAGAACGGGTATCCAGCTGTCCGAACAGAGACTGGAACTCAGTCAGAAGACGGAACTCTATCACAAACTGGAATCTGAACAGCAGCGAGCAGCAGAGATAGAAGAACAGAAGCGAAGAAAACTGAATCTGATTTATCTGTTAGGTGGCGTTGTTGGTCTTGCTACTGCTGCATATCTCTTCTACCTGCAGTTCTATATTCCGGCCTCTATCCTGCTCCTGATACCAATTATTATGATTGTCTTATTCGTGCAGAATAAGCCGGTAGAGAACAATCAGAACCATATTATGCAGGATGAAATCAGTCATCTGGAGAGCTCTATCCAGAATATGCAGTCACTACTTGATGATCAGTTTGATTTAGAGCGTCAGCGAAATCTTCGTGATAAGCAGCTGCGTATACTGGATGAGAAAGCGGCTCTCAGCCGTAAAAAAGAACAACTGCAGCAGCTGCTGACTGAAGAAGAAACAGCACTCAAAAAAGTGAATGATACACTGAACAGAACCAAGAACATGCTGAAGCTTAAACTGAGCTACGAAGATTCATTGCTGCCAGATGCTTTTCGCACTATCTATCGTCTGCAGCAGACCTATCAGCAGCTGATGCAGCTAAAAACATCGATGGCCTCCGAACAGCAGCAGCTGGACAGCTTCAGCAGTAAGGTCAATGCTTTCAGCTTAGTGTCTAATGATGTGCCGCCGTCTGTTGTCTTCACAGAACTGGGCGGTCTCGTAAAAACAGAAGTACGTAATCGAAATGAACAGCAGCGAGTCACAGAGCAATTGCAGCTGTCAGAAAAAGAACTGTCAACTTTACAGGACGGTTTTAAAGAGATGGATGCAGAACTGAAGCAGCTGTTCAAGGAAGCAGGCGTTAAAGAGGAGTCTGATTATTACAGACAGTTTGAAGCATTTACTGAGTACCATCAGAATCTGAATCGACATCATCAGTTAAGTCAGCAGCTTGAGGAAGAAAACTTTACGTATGAGATGAGCACTAAACTGTCTGAACAGACATCTGAAGACTTGCGTATTATGGAAGGTCGTATTACAGATCAGCTGAAGGAATACGCAGGCGAACTAAAAGAGCAGGAACATGAACTCTATCAAATCGAGCAGATGATGAAAACGATGGAAGAAGACACTACGCTGTCAGAACTTAATCATCGTTACGCGATTGAGCGTAATATCGTCAACGAACTCGCACTTGATTACAGTGCACTGCATTATATTGAAGTACTGATTGATGCGCACCGTCAAAGAATTAAAGGAGAGCGTATCCCGAACATCATCCGTAAAGCTTCAGAGATATTCACGCTGCTGACAGAAGGACGTTATATAGATGTTATTTATCATGATGCCTTACTCGTTAAGCATAAGAATGGTCAGATCTATCATCCGACTGAGCTGTCTCAGTCGACGAAAGAGCTACTTTATATTACGATGAGACTAAGTCTGGTCGATCATCTCAGATATCTTTATCCATTTCCGGTTATTATTGACGATGCATTTGTCCATTTTGATAAACATCGTAAGGATATGATTCTGGAGTACTTGATGCAGCAGCAGGCTAATCAGTATTTGTACTTCACCTGCAATCGCTCGGCGAATATACCAGCCAAGAATACAATCGTACTTGAGCGCCACGAGAAGGAGTTAAAAAAATGAGAACAATTGAAACATTAAAACCCGGCGAATCGGTCGAAGCATTTTTTCTGATTCACAGAGCTGTCCAAGGTGTGACGAACCAGGGGAAACCTTATCTGACTTTATATCTTAAAGATAAGAGCGGGGATATTGAAGCGAAAGTCTGGACGGTGACAGAACAGGATATCAAAATGCTGCAACCGGAAAAACTCGTTAAAGTCAAAGGTGATGTCATTGATTATCGGGGCCGTAAGCAGATGAAAGTCAATCAGTTCCGTTTAGCGACAGAAGAAGACGGCATCAAGCTCGAACATTTCCTGGAAGCGGCACCTGTATCTGCACAGGAAATGTCTGATCAGCTGATGACTTATGTCATGGATATCGAGAATGCCAACCTGCAGCGTATCACCCGACTTTTACTTAAGAAATACCAGCAGGAATTTCTTGTTTTCCCGGCAGCGAGTTCTAATCATCATAACTTTGTGTCCGGTCTGCTGTATCATGTCATGACAATGCTGAAGCAGGCGGAAGCGCTTTGCGCGATTTATCCGTCGCTGAATAAAAGTCTGCTCTATGCCGGCATCATTCTGCATGATATGGGAAAAGTGAAGGAACTGTCTGGACCGGTCGCAACGAGTTATACTGTAGAGGGAAATCTGCTCGGTCATATTTCCATCATGAGTGACGAAGTAGCAGAGACCGCACGTGAACATGGGATTGAAGGCGAAGAAATTATGCTGCTGAGACATCTGATTCTCGCTCACCACGGTAAACTGGAATATGGCTCACCTAAACTGCCGATGGTCAAAGAAGCGGAGATTCTGCACTTCATCGATAATATCGATGCCCGGATGCAGATGTTTGATAAACATCTGAAGAAAGTAGAGAAAGGCCAGTTCTCTGAGCGTATATTTGCGCTTGAAGGGCGTCAGTTCTATAAACCCGAAACACTGGATTAAAAAAAGCTCTGATCGTTATGATCAGAGCTTTTCTTCTTATTGTTGCTGTTGTGAAGCGGCTGCATTGAGGATTTTTTCATCAATGATTTTCTTCAGGTCTTCATCTTTATATTCTACGTTATAATCTTTTAATAATTTTTTGTAGGCATCCATCATCAGTTCAGGTTTTTCCTGTACTTTTGTCTGACGGATTTTCTCTTTCAGAGCGTCTTTCTGTTTAGCGAAATCATCTTGTTTTTCTGCTTTGATGATGTGGTAGCCGTAATCCGTTTTAACGAGACCGGACATTGCGCCTTCTTTCAGTTTAAAGAGAGCTTTCTCAAATTCAGGGACTGTATCGCCTTTAGCAACATAGCCAAGTTCTCCGCCTTTTTCTTTTGTACCAGTGTCACCTGACTCTTTTTTAGCAAGACTCGCGAATTTACTTGGATCTTTTTTCAGCTGCGCAAGAATATCCTGTGCTTTTGCTTTTGCTTTTTCATCTGATAAGCCGGATGGGTCAGATGATGACTTCACTTTAATGAGGATATGTGAAGCTTTTTTCACGCTGTCCTTAACATCTTCATCAGAAACTTTAACAGTGTCGTTCATCAGCTGTTTCTGATAAGCCTCTGTTAAGCGGGACTCTTTATATTTGTCAGCTGTCATACCCGGTGACTGCTGTTGAAGTAATGCTTCAAACTGCTCTTTGCCACCATATTTTTTGATTTCAGCATCGACGTCTTCCTGGATTTTCTTTTCGTCTACTTTTTTGCCGTACTTATCTTTCAGAATGTCTTTCAGCAGAATCTGGAACGCATTCTGCGCGATTTCTTCTTTGCCAATTTGATCCATAACGTTTGTAGTCGTTACGTCTCCAGCTTTAGAAGTGATTAACGTCTTACCTTCGTCTCCATTGCCACAAGCTGTCAGTCCAAGTACTGAAACAGACAGAAGGGCAGGTACTACCGCTTTTTTAAGATTCTTCATTGTAATTCTCCTTTTCTTTGCTCATTCTAGCATAGCATTCAATTATGAAAATATCATGAAATTACATGTCGAACTTCGTGAGTAACTCCAGGCCGTGCTTCCGTTCCTCGACGAAAGAGCAGTTGCGTGAAGTCAGCAGATACTTAAAATAAATGAAATCAACGAAAGACAGACCGACATTCATAGAGAATAAGAACAGAAAATAATGTGCATATAATGGATACCAGAGTGCAGCAGTCAGTGTCAGTGCTGAAATGATGATAAATGGCATCATCAGTGTGATGAGAAAGCGTCCTTTACTGATGGGATGGTTGAGCCTGATATTCAAAATAGGCAGAACTCCCATCGCTGTGACTTTCTGGACGATGATAGAGCCTAAGTCATTCATGAACATCATGATGTGACAGAATTTGTGTAGCGGGTACATAGCCAGGCAGGCAAGAGCGAACAATAGAAAATATTTGTCGCTGAAGTGATCGCTGACAAATGAACTGAAAATCTCAAAAGAAACAAGAAATGTGATGACAGTGATGAGAAATGAAGTGAAAATCAATCGCTGACGACCATAAGTGTGTTTCAGATTGAGTTTCTTTGTACATGAATACATGAATAATGCTCCTTATCAGTCATATTATCTTATGCATTATGCCTTACTGTCCTCATTTTCGTCAAGCAGTATTTCAAGGAGGTCCTGATGGCTTTTATCAAGCTGTTCTATAAAGTCCCGACCATAAATCTGAGAAACGATATATTTCAGGTCACTGAAAGCAGGCATCGCCAGCATGACTTTCTGATATTCCAGAGCAGCATCGTGAATACGGTCATCTGTATTCTCGTAGTTTTTATATGTTTCATATAACAGCTCTTTACCTTTATCAGTCAGTTCTAGATATGTATTTCGTTTGTCTGATTCACTTTTCGGCATGCGTAAGTAGCCGCGCTTCTCCAGATTTTTGGCAAAGTTGAAGACTGTTGAGACATGCATGACACCATACTGAGACACTTGTGAAATCGTAGCCTTTTCCAGGTTGCGGATAATAACGAGGATATGGTGCTCGTTGATATTCAGGTCATAAGGTTTAATCCAGTTCTGCCAGTCTTTTTCAACTGTCTTCCATAAAGCTTTACTCAGTTGAGAGACATGGTGAGTAAATAACATTTGTTCGATGATTTCGCGGTCGCGCTTCAAAAAATCTTCCTCCTTTATAGGTCATAGAGAAAGCATGATGCGAGGACATCATGCTTTCGTACGTGCATTTGATTCATTTTAACACAAGGCTATTTTTTAGAGAATGTTTCTTTGACTTCATCTGCACGATTTTTAACGTTTTCGACGTTTGTTTTAAGATGTTTGATATTCGGGTCGATATCGCTCTTATAGTTAGCGATCATTTCTTTGACTTCAGTACCCATTTCTTTGATCAGTTTCTGGCTTTCTTCTTTTGTCTGCATCGCATAGCTTTTCAGGTCGCCGACTTCTGTCTTCAGCTGATTGACCTGTGCTTTAACATCAGTAGAATTAGCCATGAAATTACGCTGTACTTCAGAACCAGGTTTCGCTGCATTCATCAGTGCTGTCGCTGCTCCTGCAACAAGTCCGACTGTAAAGCCGGCAGCAATATGTGTGATTTTCATAAGATGATTCCTCCAATTGGTTTTCCTTTGTTATACCCCTAATTCAGACTATCAAGCATGCTTTATTTGATCTGCAAGTGCAGTCATGGCATCAGCATCGAATGCATTGCTATGTGTCTGCCATTTATAGCCGAAGCCATCGATATCATCCTGGTAACGCGGCATGATATGAAAGTGGAGATGAAAGACACTTTGGTCGGCAAATGCACGGTTGTTCTGAACGATATTGATGCCATCCGGTTTGAGTGCTTTGTCGACCATCTGTGCGACTTTCTGGACTGATTTGATGACATGTGCGAGCACTTCAGGTTCTGTTTCAAGCAGGTCCTGGCTATGTTTTTTAGGGACGACAAGTGTGTGCCCTTTAGCGACCTGTGAGATATCAAGAAAAGCATAAGTATAGTCGTCTTCATAAATTTTGTAGGACGGGATATCACCGCTCGTGATCTTGCAGAAAATACAGTCTGTCATAGGAAGTCCTCCTTCAAATTCGATATATTTTTATTTTAGCCATATCAATAGGTGAATACAAAGGATATTTGATACAATATGAAATAATCCTTAGGAGGTGCACGAGTTTGACAGTAGAAGTAAGACATCTGACAGGCGGGTACGGCAATCAGCCTGTCATTCATGATATAGACTTTACATTAAAAGCGGGCGAAATCGTTGGTCTGATTGGTCTGAACGGTGCCGGTAAGAGTACGACAATCAAAAATATGCTTGGGCTTTTACAGCCGATGAAAGGGGATATCGCGATTGATGGCATCACGCTGAGTGAAGCCCCTTATGATTATCGCCAGAAAATCAGTTATATCCCCGAGTCTCCTGTCCTGTATGATGAGCTGACACTTGAAGAGCATATCGATATGACAGCTATGGCATACGGCCTGACAAAAGAGGAAGCGATGACGCGCAGCGAACCGATGCTGAAGATCTTCAGGTTGGAAGATAAGCTGAAGCAGTTTCCGCAGAATTTCTCTAAAGGGATGAAGCAGAAAGTGATGATCATCTGTGCGTTTATCAGTCAGCCTGAACTCCATATCATCGATGAACCCTTTCTTGGGCTCGATCCGCTCGGTATCCAGTCGATGCTTGATTTAATGGTGCAGGCACGACAGGCAGGACGTACTGTTCTGATGAGTACCCATATCCTTGCGACAGCAGAGAAATACTGTGATTACTTCCTTATCATGCATCAGGGTCATCTAGTCGCTAAAGGCACTATTCATGACCTGCAGACAGAGCTCAATATGCCTGGTGAATCACTGGATGCGATCTATATCAAACTGACGCAAGGTGATCAACATGTATAATGCAAAGTCGCTTTATCAGAAACGTGCAGGTGCGAACTCCAAGGAAGTCGCACGCTACAGCCGTTTTATCTTTAATGGGCACTTCATCATCTTTCTGTCCATCGCATTCGGTGCGCTGATGCTGCAATACAGCCAGCTCCTAAAAGCATTGCCGGATGGCATAGACTACCATCTGATCATTGCTTTTATCCTGGCACTGACGACACTCGCACCGCTGCGCACTTATTTCAGGGAAGCGGATCAGGTCTTTTTGCTGCCGTATGAAGAACAGCTGGATGACTATATCAGAAACAGTATAGTAGGCTCAGCTTTACGGCGTGGCATTCTTTTTACCGTCTTATTTGTCATTCTGCTGCCGCTTTATCATGCAGGAGAATACTTTTCGATTCACGGTGCAATCACGGCTTACTTAACCGGTGTCATCGGCATAGGGATCGGCCTTCTGCTGCGTTTTTATTTTCTTAAAATAGGCGTCTCAAATATGAGCGTCAACATACTGCTCTTTATCGTGCTGATATCCGGTATCTATATGTCGCTTGACGGCAGCTGGTTTTCAGGACTTGCCGCACTTATCATGCTGCTCGGACTCCTGCTCCTCGTACGCAATATAGCTGAGCATCGTGTCTATCCGTGGGAGACTTTGATTGAATATGAAAAAGATCTGACGCAGCAGCAATATAAACTGATCAACATGTTCACGGATGTTAAAGGATTGAAAGACAATGTAAGGCGCCGGGCTTTTTTCGATTTTCTGCTGAAAGACCGTGTATATAATCATGAAGGGATGTTTCTGTTTTTATTTAAACGTAACTTTGTGCGCAGTAAAGATGCCTTCTGGATTATTATCAGACTCGTTGTGATAGGTGGGCTGATTATCTGGCTTGTTCATCAGCCTATCATCGCGGCAATCATCGGCGTCTTTATGATTTATATCGTTGTCCTGCAATCATCGCAGTTCTATAAACAGCAGGCCTATCAATTATGGCCGCAAGTCTGGCCGGTCGCTGAAAGTAAAGTAGTAGAGGGTTTCCAGAAATTCTTAAGGCAGCTCTCGCTCGTGGTGACCATTGTTGTTGCTGTTATATATATTGTGCTGTATCCAGGCACGTTCTATTATGCGCTGTTTTTCTTCGCAATCATGTGGTGGACAAATCAGCAAGTCATGTCTAAGCTGAAAAAACGCATGGTGCTGCTGAAGGATTAGGTCGTTGCGGTCGAGTTACCAGCGATAAACGTGAAATATCGCCGGTAACTCAGCTTCCATACCACAATCAAAAAACCGGCTGCTGCCGGTTTTTTTATTCTTCTTCTATTCTCTCTGCTGCATCGTAGGGACGTAGCAGTTTAGTGAACTGAACATTCGAGATAAAGTCAGCAGACTGATACTGCTTGAGTGATTCATCATAGTGATTACGATAGACTGAACTTTTCTTGAAATCCTCAGCTAAGTCAGCTGTACGGAACTGAAAAAGCGCAATATAAGTTTGTCCTCTGTGAGGTCTCAGCAGCTGATAAGCCTCGTAACCGTCATATTCACTGAAGTCGCTGTGACCAGTTAAGGTCATCTCAGCGACTTTTTGTTTTTCTTCGCTGACCTGGAAGTATTTAAGAAGAAGGACACCCGTCCCGGTCACTTCTCCCTGCTGTTCGACCACTTCATAAGACTCGCCTGAACTGAAGACTGATTTGTCTTCAGTCGATTCGTACAGAACGATATCCTCTGGTCCCGCATATTTAATGATATTACGGTTCGGATATTTTTCTATTAAGCGCTCCATATAGTAGTCAGAGCCGTGCGTAAAATAAACGTTCATCATCATACACCTCTATATCTTTTTCTTTCTATTTACCACTTTTGACGCTTATTATGTCATATTTATGACAAAATCTTAATTGAATACGGTCTACGTCTGATTATGGTAAAATAGTGAGTATTCATAAGACACAGGAGGACTGGTTAAATGCCATTCAACGATACAATTTTAAAGGCGGCATACGGTGAAAAAACAACTCATACACCGGTATGGTTCATGCGCCAGGCTGGAAGAAGTCAGCCGGAATACAGAAAGATCAAAGAGACGCATTCTCTGTTTGAAATCACACATGATCCGGAGCTTTGTGCATACGTGACGAAGCTGCCTGTAGATCAGTACAACACAGATGCGGCGATTCTTTATAAAGATATCATGTCACCTCTTGGCGCCATCGGGGTAGATGTCGAAATCAAGTCAGGCATCGGTCCTGTGATCGGTAATCCGATTCGCTCTATTCAAGATGTTGAGCGTTTAGGTCAGATTCAGCCGGAACAAGATGTGCCTTATATTCTGGATACGATCAAATTGCTGACGACTGAACAGCTCAATGTTCCATTGATTGGTTTCACGGGTGCACCTTTTACGCTGGCTAGCTATATGATAGAAGGCGGTCCTTCTAAAAATTACAATAAGACGAAAGCGATGATGTATGAACAGCCTGAAGCATGGCATCTGCTGATGGAGAAGCTGAGTGACATGTGTATCACATACACGCATGCACAGATTGACGCGGGCTGTAAGATGATTCAAGTCTTTGATTCATGGGTCGGTGCACTGAATAAAGCAGATTATCATGAATTTATTGCACCGCATATGCGTCGTATTTTTGCGGGTATCAAAGAAAAGAATGTACCGGTCACGACGTTTGGTGTCGGTGCAAGTCACCTGATTGAAGAATGGAACGCACTGCCGGTCGATGTGCTAGGTCTTGACTGGCGTCTTCAGATAGAAGAAGCACGTGCCAAAGGGATTACTAAAACCCTACAAGGTAACTTAGATCCGGCCATCCTCTTAGCACCATGGCCGGTCATCGAATCTCATTTAAAACGTATTTTAGATCAAGGCTTACAGTCACACAGCTATATCTTTAACTTAGGACACGGTGTCTTCCCGGAAGTACAGCCGGATACACTGCGCCGCGTCTCTGAATTTGTTCACGATTACTCAACACAATATAAAAAATAAAGGAGCTTGACAATGGGGAAAAAAGGGTTACTGGTTATGGCATATGGTACGCCGTACAAAGAAGAAGATATTGAACCATATTACACGCACATCAGACATGGGCGTAAACCATCTGAGGAAGCATTACAGGATTTAAAAGACCGCTATCAGGCTATCGGTGGTATCTCACCTCTTGCGGGAATGACAGATCGTCAGGCAGAAGAGCTGCGTGATGCGCTGAACAAAGAGACGGGTGATGATTACACACTGTATATCGGACTGAAGCATATTGCACCATTTATTGAAGATGCGGTTAAACAGATGGCTGAAGATGGTATCACTGAAGCGGTAACGATTGTTTTAGCACCTCATTATTCAAACTTCTCAGTCGGTTCATACAACAAGCGGGCTGCTGAAGAAGCCGACAAATACGGTATCAAACTGAAACACGTGACGGATTTCTATCGCCAGGATAAATTTATTCGATACTGGACTGACCAAGTCAATACGACACTTGAACGCATTACTGAACCAGACTGGCAGGATACAGTACTGATCGTCAGCGCGCACAGCCTGCCGGAAAAAATCAAAGCAGCAGGAGACCCGTATCCGGACCAGATGGCTGATACAGCGAAACTCATCGCAGAACATTCTAACATCATCCATGTAGCACGTGGCTGGCAGTCCGAAGGTAACACGCCGGACCCATGGCTTGGTCCTGATGTGCAGGACTTAACACGTGCTCTGTACGACCAGCATGGCTATAAAAACTTTATCTATACACCAGTGGGCTTCGTCTGTGAACATTTAGAAGTTCTTTATGATAATGACGTTGAATGTAAAGTGATCTGTGATGAATTAGGCGTTAATTACTACCGTCCGGAGATGCCGGGCACACACCCACTTTTCATCGGTGCGATGGTTGACGAAATTAAATCAGTATTAAATTCATAAGAAAAGAAGTGGATAGCAATGAAGAAAGTCGCAATCATTGGAGCAGGTATTACAGGACTTTCAGCAGCGTACTATTTAGAAAACGCAGAAATCGATATTTTAGAGCAGTCTGACCGCCCAGGTGGTAAGATCAAGACTTATCAGCGAGACGGCTACACGATTGAACTGGGACCTGAATCCTATCTCGCACGCAAATCAATAATGACGGAACTCGCTACTGCAATCGGTCTCGGTGACGACATCGTGGCGAACCAGACAGGTCAGTCATATATTTACGCAAAGAATCAGCTGCATCCGATGCCGGGCGGCTCTATCATGGGGATCCCGACAGAGATCAGGCCATTTCTTGCGACAAGCCTACTGTCGCCGCTTGGCAAGGCTCGTGCAGGTCTGGATTACTTCATTAAACCGGACAAAATGACGACAGATATCTCTGTCGGTGCTTTCTTTAGAAAGCGTCTAGGTAACGAAGCGCTTGAGAATCTGATCGAGCCGTTACTGTCCGGTATTTACGGTGCAGATATTGATAAACTCAGTCTGAAATCAACGTTTCCTAACTTCAAGGAGCAGGAAGAAACGCATGGCAGCCTCATTAAAGGGATGCGTGACCAGAAGAAGAATGCACCTAAAAAAGTACCGGGCGCTAAACCCGTCGGTCAGTTCCGTCAGTTTAAAAACGGCCTCCAGAGTTTTATCGACCGGTTGGCAGAGACAGTGACTGACAAAGGCGCGAAAATCCGTTATAACAGTGATGTGACGGCAATCCAGCAGTCAGAAGAGGGCTATCTGATCACTATAAACGGTCAGGAAGAATATTATGATAAAGTGATTGTCACCGTTCCGCATACAGCTTTCAGCAAGTGGTTCGAAGATGCGCCGCTCCGCTACTTCAAGCATATGGAGACAACCAGTGTGGCGACTGTCGTCATGGCTTTTGATGAGTCACAGGTGAAGAATGAAGAGAACGGCACAGGTTTTGTCATCGCACGTAATTCTGATACCGTGATCACTGCCTGTACATGGACAAGTAAAAAATGGACGCACTCAACACCGGAAGGCAAGGTTCTGTTGCGTGCGTATGTCGGCCGCCCGGGTGATACAGTCGTCAAAGATCATGACGATGCAGGACTCGTGAAACTGGCACGCCATGATCTGGACAAGATGATGGATATTAACGGTGAGCCGGAATTCACCATTGTGACGCGTTTGATGAACAGTATGCCGCTTTATGAAGTGGGGCATATTGACCGCATTCATGCGATTCAGCAGTATATGAGAGAGACGTACCCGGGTCTCATACTGACCGGGGCCTCATTTGAAGCAGTCGGACTTCCTGACTGCATCGCACAGGCAAAAAAAGCAGCAGAAGAAATCAATAAAGACAATTACATTGCGTAATTGTCTTTATTTTGGTACTGTCAGAAAAAAGGAGGCTATCTTATGAAATTTATCAGCAACAACAATATAACAGACCCACGCATCAACCTGGCGATGGAGGAGTATATACTGAACAATCTGACGGATGATTCTTATTTTCTTTTCTATGTCAATGAACCATCTATCATCATCGGCAAAAACCAGAATACGTATGCTGAAGTCAACCAGAAATATGTCGATGAACATCACATTCATATCGTCAGACGTATTTCAGGGGGCGGCGCTGTCTACCATGACCTCGGTAACCTGAACTTCAGCTTTGTGACACATGCTGATGCGGATAGCTTCCATAACTTTAAAAAATTCACGATGCCGATTGTTGAAGCACTCAATGACATGGGCGTGAAAGCAGAACTGTCCGGCCGTAATGATCTGCAGGTCGGCAGCCGTAAAATCTCCGGTAATGCGATGTTCCAGGCCAAAGACCGTATGTTCTCACACGGAACCTTGATGCTAGACAGCAATATTGATGAAGTCGTCAGAAGTCTGTCAGTCAGTGAAGAGAAGCTGATCACAAAAGGTATTCGTTCCATCCGCTCAAGAGTAGCGAATATCAGTGAGTTTCTGGATGAACCGATTTCCATGGAAGAGTTCAAGAAGAAGCTTTTAAACCATATCTTTGAAGGTAATGTTGAAGAGTATGTCTTATCAGAAGATGACTGGCAGGCGATACAGGAGTTGAGCCGTGAGAAATATCAGACGTTTGAATGGAACTACGGACAGAATCCAGCTTACAACTATGAATCAAAACAGAAATTCCCGGGTGGATTAGTCGACCTGAAATTAAACGTGAAAAAAGGATTGATCACTGAAGCTAGAATATTCGGCGATTTCTTTGGTGTAGGGGAAATCAAGGAAATAGAAGATAGATTAATCGGTGTGCCACATCAGACACAGGCTGTGGCGGAAGCGATAGAAGATATTGATTTTGCTCATTACTTCGGCCGGGTAGAGCGAGAAGAGTTCCTGAGTTTAATGGCATAAAAAATAAGAGGTTAATCACATAGTGGTTAATCTCTTATTTTCATTCATAATAGACAGACATCTACATAGCCTCCAGCTCTTTGAGCGCTGTCGTATATAACAGGAAGTCCTGTTCGTTGCGTTTAATGAGTGATTCCTCAATCAACTGCTGATATTCTTTTTTCTGATTTTCGCGAATCGCATCCTCAATCAGAAGTTCGATATATAGATTATTTAAATTACCAATAAACATCTCAAGACCATTTTGATTTAACTGTTGCATAGTGAACGCCTCCTTTTGGATAATTGTTCCCATTATAACTGATAAATAAACTTGTAACAAGAATATTCTGAAAATTAAATCTTTTAGTATATCAATTTTGAAAATAAAGTAAAAATTGTAAATTAACCATATTTTAAACCAATTTATAATGAAAATGAGTATAATTGATTAAAAACGGGTGGGGGATTAAATGGCGACTTTTCGATATATCATTAGAGAAACAACAATGTACATCAAACCCATTATTGAAGGCCATAAACTGAAGTCAGAGGTTAAGGAATATGGGAAAAACCCCATTATTATTGACCAGAAACCTCTGACCATTATTGAACAATCCTGCCATTTCTATAATACGACTTATGTCGCTAGAAAAGAGACGACACGCATCATCGCAGATATCTGTCATAAACCACCGATTGTCATCAAGCCGGAGACTTCTACTTATTTTTTCCCGAGCCATAGTGACCGTGTAGCAGAGGGGTACTGGTTCAACTTGCTGCTGATCAAATCTTACGGCAAGGGAAAATTCAATGATACACGGATTATCTTTGATGATGACAGCGAAATCACCTTTCCAGTCAGTCATCACATCATCAACACGCAGTACCTGCATACACTGAAACTGGAATACTGCCTACGTACTAAATCACTGAAAAACGACAAGCTAAAAAGCGAAATCGACTATAAAAAAGCGAATATGAATATCTACGAAGTACTAGCGATGTATGCATTACTGGATAAGTAGGTGTAAATCTTCCATAAAAAAATTTACTAAAAGCCTTGTAAATAATACTGTAATTGTTATAATAATATTTGTCTTAAAAATTAATCCACAGTAGCTCAGTGGTAGAGCTATCGGCTGTTAACCGATCGGTCGTAGGTTCGAGTCCTACCTGTGGAGCCATGGAGATGTACTCAAGTGGCTGAAGAGGCGCCCCTGCTAAGGGTGTAGGTCGGGTAACCGGCGCGAGAGTTCAAATCTCTCCATCTCCGTTATTAAACCATCACATTCGTGGTGGTTTTTTTGTGTCTATTTATTTAATTAATACTTAAAATTATTAAGTGAAATAAAAGATTGTGATATAATGAACATAACAAAAAGAAGGTACTGATAACATGAAAATAGCAGTAGCAGGCGCAGGTGCAATGTGAAGCAGAGTGGGTTTATATTTAACGCAGGCGGGTCAGGATGTTGTCCTTTTAGATGATTGGCAGATGCATGTAGATACAGTGACAGAACACGGATTGAAAGTGAATACACTGGGGGAAACAGAAACTTACCCTGTCTCAATCAGAAACTTTAAGGATTACAGTGTACCAGTAGACTTAGTGATTGTTCTGACTAAAGCAATGGCAGCTGAAGAAAAAATTAAACAGCTGATGGATCAAGGTGTCATCACGGAAGATACTAATGTCATGTCCATGATGAATGGTCTCGGTCATGGTGACTTACTCAGAAAATATATTGCGGATGACAAAATTCTTCTTGCTGTGACGATGTGGTCTGCAGGTTTCAATGGTCCAGGTGAAGTAACGCTTGAAGGTACAGGAAATATTGAATTCGGTCGTATTGATGGCACAGTAGATAATTTCGTTAAAGAATTGAATGATATTTTTAACGAAGCGAAACTGAATGGCAAGATCAGTGATGACATCGTTACAAGTATCTGGAACAAAGCACTCGTTAACTGCTGCTTTAATACTTACTGTGCGGTAACTGACAAAAAAATCGGTGAGTTCGGTGCATACGTGCATTCCGATGATATGCTGATTCCGCTAATGAAAGAAATTATTACAGTCGGGGAACAGAAGGGTGTTAAGCTTGATTTCGATGCGACTTTGAATAAATTCCATGCGATGTACAGCCCTGATGTCGTCGGACTTCATTATCCTTCTATGCATCAGGATATTCATAATGGTCGTAAGACAGAAGTCGATTTCCTGACTGGCCGTGTGGCAGAGTATGGTCGGGAATTCGGTATTCCAACACCGTACTGTGACATCCTCACGCATCTTGTCCATCAGATTGAAAAATAAATTGAGACATGAATAGGGAGTTCAGACCGAATTCCCTATTTTTTTATGGATGTAAATTTAACTGTTGACGACTTTACAATTTCTTTATATACTTAAAAAGTCCTTTTAAAACAGCGCAGCAGTAACGTTTAACTATTTACACTTTTTAATAATTGACTAGTAAATAAGATAAATGATATATTAGCTGAGTAACATTTTTTATTGACGCGGGATGGAGCAGTCTGGTAGCTCGTCGGGCTCATAACCCGAAGGTCGGTGGTTCAAATCCGCCTCCCGCAATTTTAAGTGGTCCCGTGGTGTAGCGGTTAACATGCCTGCCTGTCACGCAGGAGATCGCGGGTTCGATTCCCGTCGGGACCGCCATTATGGCTCAGTAGCTCAGTCGGTAGAGCAATGGATTGAAAATCCATGTGTCGGCGGTTCGATTCCGTCCTGAGCCACCATTTCTGGCGATTGTGGCGAAGTGGTTAACGCATCGGATTGTGGTTCCGACATTCGTGGGTTCGATTCCCATCAGTCGCCCTTTATTTATGCGGGTGTAGTTAAATGGTATAACCTCAGCCTTCCAAGCTGATGTCGTCGGTTCGATTCCGATCACCCGCTCCATTATTGTTCCACAGTAGCTCAGTGGTAGAGCTATCGGCTGTTAACCGATCGGTCGTAGGTTCGAGTCCTACCTGTGGAGCCAGGCCCCTTGGTCAAGCGGTTAAGACACCGCCCTTTCACGGCGGTAACACGGGTTCGAATCCCGTAGGGGTCATATATCAGAGGTGAAATATCGCTTCTGATTTTTTTTTATTATGGAGGGTTGTCCGAGCTGGCCGAAGGAGCACGCCTGGAAAGTGTGTAAACGTCACAAGCGTTTCGAGGGTTCGAATCCCTTGCCCTCCGTTAATCAAAGCCTTTATCTCTAAAGGCTTTTTTATTTTGACATAGAAATTTTTAGGATTTATAGCTATAATAAACATAATTCTTGAATAAGATTGGTGTATGATATGAAAAAAAAGAAAATGACGATACGTCAGGCGCTGGAACAGCTTGAGTATCCTTTGACTTATAAGAAGTTCTCCAAAACATTCAAAAAAATTAAAAAGAGTGAACGTCGGTTCTTTATTAAGCTTTTAAAAGTGTATTGTTCTGAAATTAAGAATCATGAACTCGTTCAGTATGCTTCGGCAAGTCAGCTGAATCTGAATCAGAAAGGCTTGATTCTTGTGTTGTCAGATCGCCTGATGCTGATTCATAGTAAAGAGCGCTCAAAAATCATTCATTTTGACGAGATTAAATTCAGCAAAATAGCGCAAGTTGATTTTGAGCGAGTAGATGAAAATGGAAATAACGACGAAATATATGGCTCATTATTTCTTAAAGTGGCCCGTAAAAATATGGGGACGAAAAACTACAACGTTCGTGGCATTCTTAAAAGGGATTTGCCTAAGTTAACTGAATTCATTAAAATGAAGAAGTCATAACTTTTAGGAGGCTGAATCATGAAGGAATATAAAATGAATATTGATAAACTCGTACAATATGCAGAACTGAAAGCAGGTCAGTTTGGTGTTGACTACCGTGAAAATCATGAAGAAGATGAAGTGGCAGAAGTAGCACCTAAAACAATCACTGCACGTGGCACATCTGTTATCCTGGACTACGATGCGAAATCATATGAAATTGATTTGACACAGTCCGGACTTACAGGAGAAGTGACAGCTGAAGATGCACAGGCTGTGGCGGACCGCATGACTGAATTTTATCGTTTCAGCTAATCAAAAAGGCCGAATCCGTGGATTCGGTCTTTTTTATATACCTGTAATAGCTGATAGATAGATGCCGATAGCAAGCAGAAAGCCAAATACAGTGTTGAACTGTCCGGTTACTTTCATGACAGGCATCAGTTCGATTGGCTTGTCACCTTTAAAGAAGCGTCTGACCGCTTTGATTGGCAGATTCGCGCTCAGGAAAACGATGAGCAGGAAGAGTGAGCCATAATCTTTTGTGAAAGTCACATAAAGAATAATGATGAAGCTGAGTGCGTAAAGAATGGCCATTGTGATAATGGCGATATTTTTTCCGACAAGAATGACAAATGTCTTACGGCCGCTGATCTTGTCTTTAACACGGTCACGTATGTTGTTAGCCATATTGATCATACCGATATTGATTGACACGGGGATGCTGAGTACAGCAGGATAGACACTTAAATGACCCGTGTGAATATAAAAAGTAATCATGATGATGACAAAGCCCATGAAGAAACCAGCAAAAATTTCGCCGAATGGTGTCCATGAGATAGGAACAGGTCCGCCTGTGTAGAAGTAGCCGACTGCCATACAGATAATGCCGACGAGTAAGATAAGCCATGATGACTGCCAGCAAATATAAAGACCAAGAATGGCTGCGATAATATAGAAAGCGACCGCCAGATTATAAACGGATTTTGGTGACATCCCGTTACGAACGATGGCGCCGCCGATACCGACAGAAGTATGATCGTCCAGTCCGCGTTTATAGTCGAAGTATTCATTGAACATATTGGTTGCCGCCTGAATCAGCAGACAGGCAATCAGCATGACGATGAGCAAGTCGAGACGGATATCGCCAAATACTTTAGCTGCCGCTGTTCCGACCAGTACCGGAACAAATGAAGCGGTAAGGGTATGTGGACGCATCAGATGATAATATTTTTTGAAACCAGTTTGTGTAGCAAGATGTTCTGACATTTTTAAGCTCCTATTCCTTCATATCTGCTTAAATTTTATGCTTTATTGAAATCTTAGTCAATGCAGGAGCGAGAATCCTACGCAGAAGACTTAAAAATGGTAAAATAGATAAGACTAAAAAGAATTTGAAGGAAGCTGAACGTATGTCGAAAGGAAATATACAAATCACAGAACAGACAGGCGCGTATGAATCACCCGCTGAGCTGTTCAAGGCCGCTGCCCGCTATAAGGGTGAGCGTTATTTCTATATGAATAAAGATAAAAGTGAATGGCTGATCGGTCTCGGACATGCTTATATGATTAAAGAGAAGAGCCGCAGTCCTGAACGGATCACAGAGCAGTTTCAGATACTGCTTGAGCAGACAAAAGAACCGCATCACATCCGCCTGTTTGGTGGGTTTCAGTTTGATGCGGGGAACAGTCCGTTATTTGACGAGTTTGGTCATAGCCATTTCATCTGGCCGAAGATTCAGATATTCTGCCAGAATAACCAGCTGACATACAGTTATACGGATATGACAGAAGAAGAAATCTTAAACTGGCGTTCAGTTAGCGAGGTCAAAGCGCCTGTCATTCAGTCTGTCAGCAATCAGAATGAAGAGCAGTTTCTTCGTAACGTTGCGACCGCAGTTGAAGCGATGAAAGCTGATCAATTTGACAAAGTCGTCTTATCGAGACAGAAGAAAGTGGTCATGAACGAGTCGGTTGACAGCGCGTGGCTGATCGAGCGTGGTCTGAAGAACGATGAATACAGTTATTTTCTACTGATGGAAGGGCAGAATAGCATCTTTGTATCACGTACACCGGAGCAGCTGGTTAAAGTCAAGGCGGACCAGCTGTCAACCAATGCGATTGCCGGTACGATGGCCAGAGGCTTTAACCATGCCGCTCAGAAATTATTGAGGGATGCTAAAAATCTAGTGGAGCATGATATTGTCGTCAAAAGCATCACAGCAGATATTGAGCCTTTTACAACTTGTATGAACGTCCCTGATTCACCGAAGATTATGACAAACCAGTTCGTCTATCATCTCTATACGCCGATTACGGCAAAAATAGAAAAGGGGAACGTGCTGAACATCAGCCAGGCGCTGCATCCGACACCGGCACTCGGTGGATTTCCGAAGCAGGCAGCAGCAGCATTTATTGAACAGGCAGAAGGAGATCGCGGCTTTTACGGTGCGCCTATGGGTTATGTGACAGCTGAATTTGAAGGTGAATTTATCGTTGCTATCCGCTCGATGCTTATCAAGGAAAACACTGCTGTTCTCTTTGCAGGCTGCGGAGTGGTAGCAGACAGTATACCTGAGTCTGAGCTCGATGAAACTGAAACTAAATTCAAGCCGATGCTGCAGCTATTAGGAGTGACAGAATGAAAAATGAAGCATTAACAAGACAAGTCTATCACCTGGTTAAACGACTTTATGATTACGGCGTAAGAGAAGTGGTGATTTCGCCCGGTTCCCGCTCGACCCCTCTAGCGATGGCCAGTGAAAGGCATCCGGAGTTAATCACATATATTCATCCTGATGAAAGAAGTGCTGCGTTTTTTGCGCTTGGTCTGATCAAGGCAACGGAAAGACCGGTAGCGATTATCTGTACTTCAGGGACAGCAGCGAGCAACTTCACACCCGCAATAACAGAAGCTTATATCAGTCAGCTGCCGCTTGTTGTCCTGACTGGTGACCGCCCGCATGAACTGAGAAATGTCGGAGCGCCTCAAGCAATCGATCAAGTGCGAATGTACTCAAACTTCGTCAAGTTCGACATCGATTTTCCGCTGGCTGATCTATACGAGGCACCTCATGATTTGATTGAGGCAACCATGCTGCAGGCTTCGCATTACTTTACAGGGTCTGACAGAGGACCAGTCCATTTCAATGTGCCGTTCCGTGAACCCCTGATTCCGGACTTGACTGCAGTCGAACTGCTGGCACCTGAACCGGTCATTACTTTTGAAGAAGAACGGACGGTGGATTTGAGTTCTCTCAGCGCGCTCTTTGCAGCAGGAAACGGCGTTATGGTTGTCGGCGACTGCCAGCATCAGAAACTTGACTATGTAATGGAAGTAGCTGAGCAGTTCAAGCTGCCGGTTCTTGCCGATGTGCTGAGTCAGCTTAGAGGGATTGAACATCCTCACCTCATCAGGACAGCAGATACACTATTTAAAAGTCAGCAGACGATCCGCCCGGATTATATTATTCGCGTCGGTAAGCCGGTTGTTTCGAAGCAGCTCAACCAGTGGCTGACGAAGCAGCTATGTCCGCAGATATTAGTGCAGGAGAAAAGTGAACCTGATACGTTTCCAGTCGTGCCACAGTACCACTTTAATATGCAGCCGGACGCCTATTTTAAATCCATGCTTAATCTTAAAGTAGATGTGAAAAACGATCTGGTAGTTAAGTTCCGGCAGTTAGACCATCTACTTTCTGAAGTTATTGAGTCGCATGTTGACACGGTTACAGACGAGGGGACAGCAGTCGCTAAACTGCTGCAGCAGATTCCTGATGATGAAGTGATTTTCTTTGGCAACAGTATGCCGATACGAGACGGTGATACGTTTATGCAGCGCGGTCGTGCTTATTGTAATCGTGGTGCCAACGGTATAGACGGAGTGGTCTCAACAGCGCTCGGCATGGCGGCACATCAGACAGTCAATCTCTTCATCGGCGATATTTCGATGTATCATGATATGAATGGGCTGATTATGCATAAGCTTGAACGCTCGAATATACGGGTGATCGTGCTGAATAATGATGGCGGCGGTATATTCAGCTACTTGCCGCAGCGTAAGGAGGAAGCACTGTTTGAGCGATTATATGGCACGCCGCTCGGTCTTGATTTCAGCCATGTCGCTGCATTATATGACCTGGAATATAAACTGGCAGATGAGAATATGAAGTTACCTGAAGAGACGCATGTGCTTTTCGAGGTCAGAACAGACCGGAATGCCAACTACGAGGCGCATCAGGACTTATATCTGAAAGCGAAGGCGGCACTCAATGAATAGCTTCTGGACAAGAGAGGGTCATGATACGCTTCTTGTCATGCTGCATGGCTTTATGGGTGACAGCCGTACTTATACTGAAGCAGTTCAGCGACTGCGCCATAAGACTGATATTTCAAGGATTGACCTGCCCGGTCATGGCGCTGACGAAAGTGATAGAACAGAGAAGTGGTCTTTTGACTGGATTGCTGAAAAATTGCATGCAATTATCCCGCGTGAAAACTATAAGCAGGTGCTACTTTATGGTTATTCTATGGGCGGCCGGATTGCCCTTTACTATGCATTGAAGCATCCGGTTCAAGGAATCATCCTGGAAAGTGCGTCACCTGGACTTAAGCTCGCTGAAGAACGGGAAGAACGAAAGCGAATAGATCAGGCACGCGGCGATAAAATTTTACTGGATTATGAGCAGTTCGTGCAGCACTGGGAGAACTTACCGCTCTTTAAGCCTGCAGTGCCCCTTAATCAAGCGCAACAGCAGAAACTCAGCACGATCAGAAGAAGTCAGGAACCGGCTGGTCTTAAGAAAGCACTTATGGACTACGGGACAGGCAGTCAGCCGAATTTATGGCCTGAACTAGCAGAGCTTAATTGTCCGGTGCTGCTGCTGACAGGCACACTGGACCAGAAATTTAAAACCATCAATATAGATATGGCACAGCGTATTAAAGACAGCCGGCACATCGAAGTGAGTGCAGGCCATTCAATTCATGTGGAACATCCCGAAATTTTTGATACAATAGTATTAGAATTCATTAAGGAGGCATATCATGTCTAGAGTCTGGGAAACAGTTAAAGAATACAAAGAAATTAAATATGAATACTTCGAGGGAATCGGTAAAATCACGATTAACCGTCCTCACGTTCGTAATGCATTCACACCTAACACAGTAATGGAAATGATCGATGCGTTTTCTCGTGCACGTGACGACCAGCGTATCGGTGTCATCATCTTAACAGGTGAAGGCGATATGGCATTCTGTTCTGGTGGTGACCAGAAAGTCCGCGGTCACGGTGGCTACGTAGGCGATGATAACATTCCACGTTTAAATGTACTTGATTTACAGCGTTTGATTCGTGTCATCCCTAAACCGGTTATCGCGATGGTTCGTGGTTATGCGATCGGTGGCGGACATGTCCTTCATATCGTCTGTGACTTAACAATTGCTGCTGACAATGCTCGTTTCGGTCAGACAGGTCCTAAAGTCGGTTCATTTGATGCAGGTTACGGTTCTGGTTACCTTGCTCGTATCGTCGGACATAAAAAAGCGCGTGAAATCTGGTACTTATGCCGCCAGTACAACGCACAGGAAGCGCTTGATATGGGCTTAGTCAATACAGTTGTACCTTTAGCTGATATTGAAGACGAGACAGTGAAATGGTGTAAAGAAATTCTTCAGCATTCACCAACAGCGCTTCGTTTCCTGAAAGCAGCAATGAATGCAGATACAGATGGATTAGCAGGTCTGCAGCAGTTTGCTGGTGACGCAACATTACTTTACTATACTTCAGATGAAGCGAAAGAAGGTCGTGACGCATTCAAAGAAAAACGTCAGCCGGACTTCGATCAGTTCCCTAAATTCCCATAAGTTCTATTTTACGCGTCTGCTTCTAAAGCATGCGCGTATTTTAAAGTTAAAGGAGAGAAGGTCAGTGCAACATAATTTAGTAAAACAAGCAAAAGAACGCCCGGACCACATTGCAGTGAAGTTTAATGAGAGTACACTGACCTTTGCCGAATTATATGAACAGGCAAGCGCTGTGAAAGATCAGCTCCTTGAAATGGAACTTCCCAGTCGGATTGCAGTTCAGCCGACGAACCAGCTGAATTCCGTTATTATCATGCACGCCATTGTACTTGCTCATATAGAGATGGTGCTGATCAATACGCATCTGACAGAATCAGAAGTAAAACGTCAGCTTGATTCTATTGGCGTCAGCATCATCATCACAGAGAACAACTACACATCGCTTAGCTGCATTATGCCTGAAACGTTATTTAAGGGAATGGCAGAACGCTCAGCAGTTACAACCTATAATCCCGAGGATATCATGTCCATCATGTTCACTTCAGGAACAACCGGTGTTCAAAAAGCCGTACCGCACACTTTCCTGAACCATGTTGCGAGTGCAGAACGCTGTAAAATCAGTTTTCCGTTTGACAGAGACTCTAAATGGCTGCTCGCTTTACCGCTCTACCACATTTCAGGACTCAGTGTGCTTGTAAGAAGTGTGATGGACGGCTTTACAATCGTACTGTTTGATAAATTTGATGCGAATGCCATCAATCAATCAATAGCTGAAGACGAAATTACACATATCTCACTCGTTCCGCAGACACTCGAGTGGTTACTGGAAGCAGGCCTTGAGCGCCATAAACTTGAAGGACTGTTGATCGGCGGGGCGAAGCTCGATGACCGTACACTCGAAGAATGTCTGAAACGGGACCTGCCTGTCTATACTTCATTCGGCATGACTGAAACCGCTTCGCAATTTATCACGGCATCACCTACCGATATGGTGAATCATCCGAATTCAGTCGGGCCTGTGACAGATGATATTAAAGTGGCGGCACCGCTGAACGGCGCTGGAGAGATACTGGTACGCGGTGACAACGTCATGAAGGGCTATCTTTACCCGGAAGGGGCGAACGACACGGCATTCAGCGGCGATTATTTTATGACTGGCGATGTCGGTCATATTAAAAATGGTTACCTTTATGTCTTAGACCGCCGGAAAGACCTGATTATATCAGGTGGTGAAAATATCTATCCGAGTGAAATTGAACAGCTCATCTTGAGTATTCCTGATATCAGTGCATGCTCTGTCGTCGGTATCCCGGATGCTAAATGGGGCGAGGTGCCTGCACTCGTCTATGAAAGTGACAGTGATCTGGACGCGAAGATAACAGAAACACTGCAAGAGATTGCGAAATATAAAAGACCGGTTCTCTATAAACGCATCAAGCAGCTGCACCGTACCAGCAATGGCAAGATTTCCAGACACCTCGTCAAAGAATGGCTGCTCGATGAAATTCAGTAATCTGCAGTACTATACTTTTGAGGCACCCTTTAAGTCACCGATCAAGACGGTGAAAGCAGACCTTGAGACGAGAAAAGTGCTGGTGATATCACTTGAGGTAGATGATCAGACTTATTTTGCAGAATCGAATGCGTTCGAAACAGACTGGTATCATGATGAGACAATAGATGTTGTTTATCAGTCTGTCGAGCGAATTTATAAACGGATTAAAGAAATTGAATGGCAGGATTACGCGGAACTCGGCGCATTGTTGGCTCCTTTTCAGAGTACACCGCATGCAATGGCACTGTTTGATTATATCGGCTGGCAAAGCCTGAATGAACGATCAGCGGTCACTGTGCCGTTAGGTTACACACTCCACAGTGGTCATTCTATGAATCTTGAGAATCGTGTGAAGATTAAGTGGAGTGAAGACGTAATAGATGTGGTTAAGAAGGTCAGAGCCACTTACCCTGATATCAATATTGCGATAGACGCAAACGGCAGCCTGGTCGTGGAAGACATTCCGACACTCGAAGCATTGATGGCGTATGATATCGATTATTTTGAGGAACCTTTCAGCGACTTCAGACTCTATGCTGACAACCAGCACCTGCCACTCGCGATAGATGAATCAGCATCAAGTATCGATCAGATTCTTAAATACTACGGAGCCGGTGTGAAGACTATCATCGCAAAATATGCGAGACTGGGTGGAGGCTATCCCATACTCGCGATTAAAGAAGCGATACCCGATCTCCGAGTGATTGTCGGCGGCATGTATGAGTATGGACTCAGTAAATACTTCACAGCGACGTTAGCGAGCACATGTGGCACCATCCCAGACGTCACGCCGCGTGGCACGTATTTTGCGGAAGATTATAGTGTATATGACGAACACGTAGAGAATGGCAAACTGACGATGACATTCCCGGAAGTAGATGCGAGTCGGTTAAATAAGCTTGATTAAAGCATTAATCCTAAAAAGATTAATGCTTTTTTATTTTGTCTCGCAAATTAAGTAAATAAGCGATAATATATCGTTATACGATATATAGATAAACGATATAAAGGATGACGATATGATTAATCAATCAGCATTAACAGAAAGTGTGTATTATATTTTGCTATCACTGGACGAACCACTTCACGGGTACGGCATTATACAGAACATAAAAATCCTTTCAAACAATCGCATTAATATGGCGGCAGGAACTTTATACGGCGCATTGAATAACTTGATTAAAAAGGACTGGATCGAACTTGTCAGTGAAGATGGTCCTAAAGGAAAAAAAGAATATGTTTTAACGCATCTGGGGCGAGAAGTGATTGAGGAAGAAATTCTAAGATTAAAAGAACTGAGCTTGAATGGCGAAAAATTCTTAAGAGGTGATGGTCGATGACTAAAGTAGTGCATAAATGGTTTTGGGTGCATAATTATCAGAAAGAAGAAGACTGGTTGAATGAGATGGCATCACAAGGCTATCGATTGGAAAAAGTCAGCTTTGGGAAGTATACATTTAAAGAAACTACAAAAGATGAGACGGTACGCATGGTCTTCATGGATCAAAACAAGGAAAACTTTATAGAGTTCATGAAAGATATGGATATTGAACATGTCGATACTTTATCTAACTGGGGCTACTTCCGAAAAGAAAATATTCCTGGAGAACCTAAGTTTGAAATGTTTTCGGATAATGAATCAAGAATTAAACATTTATCAAATATACTGAAGATGTTGCTTGTATTCTTGCTTATGAATTTATTTTCTGCTTATTCTAATTTAAGTATTTCTAAATTGCAATTACAAGTTAGCCACCCTGACAAATTTAGTTCATATAGAATCCTAGGGATTCACTTAGTATGTTCTCTTTGATTAGTTCCTTCAAAAACACTTCCATCGCTGACTGTCCATCTAGTATCATACGTGGATATCTGTTCATCCATTCCTGGATTTTGTGGACAGTAGAATCTGTTACGGTTGAAATGGGGATGCTCTTAGGAATATGCCGGCGAATAAATCTGTGCTGATTTTCTTTCGTACCTCTTTCCCAAGAGGCGTAGGGATGAGTGAAGTAAACTTCTGATAATCCCCCGAGGCATTCAGAAAGACCGCTGAATTCAGGTCCATTATCTGATGTAATGGATTTAAATATCTTAGGGAAAGCATCCCCAGTTTCCTTTATCAGACGGCGTAGTGCATTGACTACATGATAACTTTGTTTACCATCAATCTTTAAGATAAGTTCATATCGGCTTTTTCTCTCAACCATGGTGAGGAGTACCTGATCTTCCGCAGACTTCTGACCGACTACAGTATCTATCTCCCAATGTCCGAAGGTCGTGCGTGTATCCACTGCATGAGGTCGCAGCTCGATAGATTGACCCAGTACTTTTTTATTGATACGAGTAAAGCCTGTCGGCTTCTTAGTCTTAAGCTTCAATTTCATCAGGAGATTGATATTACGTGTCTTTATCAGTTTTCTGTCAATCCAGTTATAGAGTGTCTTGATGCAGGGTATGAATCTTTCCGGAAAAAGTTTAGCCTTTTTAGCCAGCATAATAACGGAAGCCGGAGACATCTCCTGATGTATCATCAGATTATCGGCCCATTCAACAAAGGGATTATCTGTAATAGGGAGAGGACGACGTCCCGACTTGATACGATTTTCAAAGTATCTATCCTGAGCAAGATCAGGTGAATAGACGCACTTGTAGTAGGTATAGGTCTTATTATTCTGTACCTGCTGGCTCTTTTGAGTGTAGGTGCCACGCTTCACTTCGTTATTGATGGTCTGCGGCGCTCTGCCAAGCTTGCCGGCTATTTGTCTGTTTGAATATCCTTCATTGATCAACGTCTGTATGATGATTCGTTCGTCTCTAGAAAGGTGTTTGCCCTTAACGGTTTTCGTGTTACCATTGATATGCGTCATACGAATTCATTCCTTTATTGTCGGTGTGAGAACTACAATATTAACATGAATTCGTCATGGCGTATTTTTTTTATAAATAATTAATGTCTCTTCCACCATAGATGGCTAACTTGATTGTATAACTTACCTAATTTAAGTATTGGTCAAAATACACCGAATACTTGGAGTTCAATCGTGGGTATCCTATCATTATGTGTTACGCTTTTCATTGGACTTGTTTCATATAAAATGTACTTGAATATTAGAAAACTGAAAGAAAACAATAGAGTACAGTATTGATAAAATAAAACCACTCGATATTGAGTGGTTTTTAATGTTTATGCTCTTCTTTCGGCGGTACTGGATCGAAGCCGCCTGGATGGAATGGATGACATTTTAATATCCGTTTTGTTGTCAGATAGCTGCCCTTTAATGCGCCATGTGTCTCGATGGCTTCCATGCCGTACTGCGAGCATGTAGGGTGAAAACGACAGGTGGGCGGTGTCATCGGCGAGATATAGCTGCGGTAGAAACGGATGATGGCGAGCAGGATTTGTTTCATTTTAGTTCTCCTTCTAAGTCGTGTTTCATTAATTATAGAGCAGTTGCATGCACTTTTCAGTTCTAATGCTTACTATGATAAACTAAAGAAAAGACTGAGTGTGAGGTAAGACGATGGAATTTAAGGATGTTGAAGGGAATACAGTAGTTTTGAAGACAGATGAACCTGTACATCATCATGTATTGATCATCCCTTTTGTAGACAATCAATATTTACTGACAAAGCATAAAGAGCGTGGCATTGAATTTCCAGGTGGCAAAAGAGAGAAAGGGGAGTCGTCTATAGAAGCGGCACATCGTGAATTATTTGAGGAAACCGGTGCTGTTGGGAATTTACAGTATGTAACGAGTTATACTGTAATGACGGAAAAACCATTTACAAAAGATGTTTTTAAAGCTGAAATTACTGGAATCAATGGACAGACGTATTATCATGAGACGGATGGTCCGGTCATTGTCGATTCACTTGATGAAGTAGCGGAATCTGAAAAGAGCCGCCTTCTGATGGATGATTGTATCCAATATATCGTTCGGGAGATGATGTAATGTGGCTCAGTAAAACACGAGTAGCAGCAGATTATTTTGACAGGGGATTTTATGAAGTGACTTATCAGTCTGATGATCTGGAAGTGACCGCGATGCTTCTTGACCATTCTGCACCTGAACGCATCGTTATTTATCTGCGCGGGGGGAAGGGGGGCGTCGGCATGGTAAGACCCGTGCGTCTCATGCAGTTTGCGAATAGTCAGACGCTAGTAGTAGGACCTTATTACCGCGGGACAAAAGGACAGGGAAAAGATGAGTTTGGTGGTGCTGACCTGGAAGATGTCCGCGCGCTAGTCCGGGAACTTAGAAGACAGTATGGTGACCTGCCTATTCATCTAATTGGCTTCTCAAGAGGGGGTATCCAAGGACTTCTGACTTATCAGGATGTTGGTGCGACTTCATTTATTTCGTGGGGCGGAGTCAGTGATATCTACTATATGTACGAAGAACGACCTGATTTGAGAGGCATGATGAAACGACTGATTGGGAAACCGGATGTTGATCATGAGGGCTATAATAAGCGTAACGGCTATATGCATGTGACTGAAGACAGCCCGCCTGTCATGATTATTCATGGTACCGATGATATGCAGGTAGGAATTGAACACGCTTATATACTGGAGAAGAGATTGAAGGAACTCGATGTCCCATATGAGCTGCATATTTATGAAGGAGAAGGTCATGTTTTTACTCCGCCGAATGAACGAGATATTTTAGGAAAGATTCAAGAGTGGATGAATAAGGTGGAACAGAATAGAAAAACTTAATTGCACCAAGTCTCGAGGAAAGCTGGTGCAAAAACAGGTAATTGCACCAAGTCCGACGGAAAGCTGGTGCAAAAACAGATAATTGCACCAATTCTCGAGGAAAGCTGGTGCAAAAAAACAGATAATTGCACCAAGCCTCAGTCAATCCTCGCAAAAAAAATCCCCTTCGCTGCATCGAGCAGTGAAGGGGATTTTGATATATTATCCGCGGTATTTGAAGCCGCCTTTTTCTTCTATTTCAGGTGATTCGAACTGCTTGAAGTTCTCCTGGAACATTTTTGCAAGTTTTGTTGCTGTTTCGTCGTAAGCATCGTCTGATACCCATGTATTACGAGGCATTAATAGCTCAGATGGCACGCCAGGGACTGTTTTAGGAATGTTTAAGCCGAAAATATCGTCTTGTACGTATTCTACATCTTCAAGGCCGCCGCTGATCGCACGACGAATCATTGAACGTGTATATTTAAGGTTCATACGGCTACCGACACCATATTCCCCGCCTGTCCAGCCAGTGTTGACGAGGTATACTTTAACGCCGTGCTTGTCTATCAGGTCACCTAACATGTTCGCGTAAACCGTTGCATGCAGTGGTAAGAATGGTGAACCGAAGCATGTTGAGAATACAGGTTGCGGACTTGTTACACCGCGCTCAGTACCGGCAAGTTTAGATGTGAATCCACTTAAGAAATGATACATTGACTGTTCTTTTGTCAATTTAGAGATCGGAGGAAGGACACCGAACGCATCTGCTGTTAAGAAGATGATTGTTTTTGCATGTCCTGCATAAGACGGCAGAACGATATTATCGATGTTTTCAATCGGATAAGCGGCACGTGTGTTTTCTGTCAGTGACTTGTCAGAGTAATCAGGTGTACCGTCTTCTTCTAATTTAACGTTCTCTAAAATTGCACCGTAACGGATAGCATCGTAGATCTGAGGTTCTTTCTCACGTGTTAAGTTGATTGTTTTCGCATAGCAGCCACCCTCGATGTTAAAGACGCCTTCATCGTTCCAGCCATGCTCATCATCACCAATCAGTTTACGCTGAGGGTCTGCTGACAATGTTGTTTTACCTGTTCCTGATAAACCGAAGAACAAGGCAACATCTTTATTTTCACCGACGTTTGCTGAACAGTGCATGCTCATGATGCCTTGAACCGGTAAATAGTAATTCATGACACCGAAAATTCCTTTTTTCATTTCGCCGGCATATTCAGTACCACCAATTAAGATGATTTTATGTTTGAAGCTTGTGATGATGAATGTTTCTGATTTTGTGCCATCTACTGCTGGATCTGCTTTGAAATGAGGCGCAGAGATAATGGTGAATTCCGGATCAATAGCAAGTCCTTCTTCTTTTGTTTCAGGACGGATGAACATGGTACGGGCGAACATATTATGCCAGGCGAGTTCATTGATAACCTGTAATTTTAACTGTGACGCTTTGCTTGCCCCTGCATAGCCGTTAAAAACATATACTTTTTCTTTTTCATTTAAGTAGTTCAGCACTTTATCGACTAATTTCAGGAAGACTTCTTCTTCAATCGGCTGGTTGACAGCACCCCAGTCAATTTTATCTTCTGTATCTGCCTCGCGTACGATAAAGCGGTCTTTTGGTGAACGACCTGTATATTTACCTGTTTCAGTACGCACAGCACCTGATTCAGTTAATTCGCCTTCGTTATTCAGAATGATTTCATTTATCAGCTGCGTACGTGATAACTGTTTTAACGTAGACGGTTTTTCCAGCAGTTGTCTGACTTCTGCCGTGTAATTTGCACTCATAAAATAATCCCCCATTTATTGATTGATATGCTGATGTAAGCATTTTCACTCATAAGTATAGCATAATGAAAATTATATGCCATCTCACATATTTAATGTTTGAAAATTCATAAAAATAATTCATTTTGAGATTTAAGTTAAACATGTTGACGGTTTACACAAAGTTTAGTATTATCTTACTTGCGGATTCTCTTATCCAGAGTGGTGGAGGGACATGGACCCTTTGAAGCCCAGCAACCTTTTAAGTAAGGTGCCAAACCGTTTGCAGAGTTATTCTGAACGATAAGAGTGAATGGACTTGTATTTTCGAGCCTTTCTCTCTTAACTGTAGGGAAAGGCTTTTTTCTATGGATTGAACCGTAATCATATATATAAAAGGAGAAATTATCTATGACAGATCGTAAATTATTTACTTCTGAATCAGTAACAGAAGGACATCCGGATAAAATTGCAGACCAGATTTCTGACGCAATCTTAGACGCTATTCTTACAGGAGACCCTAAAGCACGTGTGGCATGTGAGACATCAGTCACTACAGGTATGGCATTAATCGCCGGCGAAATCACAACTTCTACTTATGTTGATATCCCGAAAGTCGTACGTGAAACAGTTAAAGAAATCGGTTATACGCGTGCTAAATTCGGTTATGACTTCCAGACGATGGCTGTTTTAACAGCAATCGATGAACAGTCTCCTGATATCGCACAAGGTGTTGACCGTGCGCTTGAAGACCGTGAAGACTTATCTGATTCAGATATCGAATCAATCGGTGCGGGTGACCAAGGATTAATGTTTGGTTTCGCATGTAATGAAACAGAGAGCTTAATGCCTCTTCCAATCTCTTTATCTCATGAACTTGCGCGTCGTTTAACAGAAGTGCGTAAGAACGGCACGCTTGATTACTTACGTCCGGACGGTAAAACACAGGTTACTGTTGAGTATGACGAGAACAACAAACCTAAACGCGTCGATACAATCGTTATCTCTTCTCAGCACCACGAGAAAATTGAGCTTGAGCAGATTCAGGCGGATATTAAAGAACACGTTATCAAACCTGTCGTACCAGCTGATCTGATCGACGAAGAAACAAAATACTTCATCAACCCGACTGGCCGTTTCGTTATCGGTGGACCTCAAGGGGATGCTGGTTTAACAGGCCGTAAGATTATTGTTGATACTTATGGTGGCTATGCACGTCACGGTGGCGGTGCATTCTCTGGTAAGGATGCGACGAAAGTTGACCGTTCAGGCGCTTACGCAGCACGTTACGTAGCGAAGAACATCGTCGCAGCTGGTCTTGCAGATAAAGCAGAAGTACAGCTTGCTTATGCGATTGGTGTGGCACATCCAGTGTCAATTTCAGTTGATACATTCGGTACGAGCGAGTATTCTGAAGTGGAACTTGTAGAAGCAGTCCGCAGCACATTCGACTTACGTCCAGCAGGTATCATCAAGATGCTTGACCTCCGTCGTCCAATCTATAAACAGACAGCGGCTTACGGTCACTTCGGCCGTACAGATGTACAGTTACCATGGGAACAGACCGATAAAGTAGAGGCACTGAAATCTGCTTTAGCAAAATAATAGCGTATAATGAAGACAGGAAGCACAGGCTTCCTGTCTATTTTTGTGAAATGAGGAACTGATATGAATCAGATTAAAGTGTATGACTACATAAAAGTAAAGAACCATGTCAGACAGCTCTTAAGAATTTATAAGACAAATGATCTTAGAACGAATAAGGCAGAACAGGAGCGGTTGCTTGACGAAATAGAGGCAGTCTTCTCAGTACACGACATCGATGTTAAAGAAGAAGTTATGAAACTAGATGATAAACAGTTGTCTAAAGCGAAGGCAGAACAAGTGCTGCATCATTTAAAACAATATGTGGAACCTTTCGAGATGCCTTCGCAGAATGAGATGGAACGGTTATTCAAGAAAGTGAAGAAACTGAAAGTGCCGAATCCTGAAACAATCGACACACAGCTCATCAGCTATATCGGCTGGAACGATGTTTCAGCGCATCGCAAATTCATCATTTATAAAGACCAGGATGAGCAGCTACATGGGATCTACGGTGAACTTTCACCGACTAAAGTAAAAGGTTTCTGCAAAATCTGCAACAAAGAATCAGACGTTTCATTGTTCTTGAACAAGACGAAAGCATCCGCTGACGGCACTTATACAAAAAAAGGGGATTACATCTGTCATCACAGCGAAGTCTGTAATGATAATCTGGATGATATCCAGCATCTTTATGATTTTGTCGATCACATTTCAAAATAAAAAAGGAGGCGAAAGCCTCCTTTTGAATTATTCCTGTTCGTCAGCAGCGTCTTCTACAGATTCAGCAGAATCTTCCACTGAATCGTTTTCAGTGTTATCTTCAACTTCTTCAGCTGAGTCTTCTGTTTTTTCTGCTTGATTTTCTTCTGCACTGTCACAAGCACCGAGTAATAAAGCAGAAGCAAATGCACCTGTCAGTAAGAACTTCTTATAGTTTGTCATGAAATTGGCTCCTATCATAAAGTTTTCCTCAGGTGAGGTTAATCATCCATACCCATCTGGTGTAAAACTAAACTTTAAAATAACAGAAGAAATTTTAAAGCGAAAGTCTATATGAATTTATATATGAAAATTACTGAAGTTCCCGCTAAACTTCTTTATAATATGAGTAAGACACTAAAGAAGGAGAAGATATATGAACTTATCTGAATTAACACCCCTGCATTACGGGCTGATTGCGCTTGCTGTACTGGCATTGATTTTCCTTGTGCTGTGGTTGATGGCAAACTCTAAACGTAAACGTGACCAGGAAGAACTGGCAGCACGCCATGAATCAGAGCGTCAGTCTCTGACTACTTCACTCGAAGAACAGGCGGCTAAAGAAAAAGCAGCGCAGGCTGAGGCTTTTGACGCTGAACGTCAAGAATTGAACAATAAACTGTCAGAGAAAGCAACACAGATTGATAGTCTGAAGCTGCTGACAAAAGATGGCGGTGAATATTTGACGGACTTCACGCTGATTCAACTGAAAGACCGTCTTGTGCGCAATGAACGCATTCGTCCGGAAGATATGCATGTACTTGCCAATATCTTTCTGCCTGGCCGTGATTTAAAACGGACAGAGCGCCTTGCCCATCTTGTGATGACACGTACAGGTGTCTATTTACTAGAGTCTCATTACTGGAAAGGCCATATCTATCATGGTGTGGACCAGTCACAGTTTTCAGTTGACCCAATGTTTGAGCATGTATTCAGTCTGCTTGACCTGGATAAATATATCGAACAGACCATCGCAATGGAGCGTGATGCAGAACGTGATGTGGTCTACTTCAAATCACTGAACCATAATATCGAAGATTTAAAACGTCGAGCAGAGCTGCTGCAGGAAACACTGCATCTGCAATACCCGGTAACGCCTATCATGTATTTCAATAAAGAGGGCCATGACGCGGGCACGATGGATAACTATTCCCGTGATAAAAATGTTAAAGTCATCGTCGGTGAAGACGAGTTAGAAACATTCTTTGAGAAATATGTCTTCCACGGTCGCTTCCAGTATTCTGTCGAAGAACTGGCACATATGCTGGATGAAATAGAACGATTTAACCCATAAAACAAGGCGGTCCTTCTGACCGCCTTGTTTTATTATGGTTCATGAAAGGGTATAGAGGATTATTAATGAATGAAGGAGTGTTGGAAGATGGAACAAACAGTGACGTTTCATAATGGCAATACGATGCCGAAAGTAGGTCTCGGTACTTTCCGCGTAGAAGAAGGTCAGGAACTAGTAGAAGCAGTCAAGCATGCTATTGTATCGGGGTATAGAAGTATTGATACAGCACGTATCTATGATAACGAGCAGTCAGTCGGCGAAGGCATTCGTCAAGGAATAGAAGCAGCCGGCATCAGCCGGGCAGATTTATTCATCACCACCAAACTATGGCTGGATGACTACGGTTATGAAGAATCTCAGACAGCTTATCAGGCATCACTTGATCGTCTCGGACTTGATTATGCAGACCTTTATTTACTCCACTGGCCGGGTCAGGATACACAGCTCTATATCGACAGCTGGAAAGGCTTAGAGAAACTATATAATGACGGTAAAGTGCGCAATATCGGTGTCAGTAACTTCAATATCGAGCACTTAGACCGCTTGCTTGAAGAAGCATCTGTAAAACCTGTCATCAACCAGATAGAGTTCACACCTTATTTAAATCAGCAGGAACTGCGTGACTATCTAAAAGAAAAGTTTATTGTGGCTGAATCCTGGTCTCCACTGATGAATGGTGAAATACTGACGAATGAAGTCGTGATGAATATCGCAGAGAAACATGGTAAATCACCAGCACAGATCATCATCCGCTGGAACATCGAAAAAGATGTCGTGATTATTCCGAAATCAGTGACACCAAGCCGTATTGAAGAGAATTTAAATATTTTTGATTTCGAGCTGACAAAAGAAGATTTATATGAACTGGATCAGTTGAATGAAGACCGCCGCAACGGACCGGATCCAGCTGAATATAACGGACACTAAAAAATGAGTCTGGGACATAAATAGTTCTGGGTAGTAAAAAAAGACGAAGAAAATGTGATTTCAACATTTTTTTCGTCTTTTTATGATTTTTACAGATAATCTGACCGCCTACGGCAGCCATTTTTCTTATATTTACTGCCATTAAGGCGATACCAATTTCTTTTTTTACTTTGGCAGTTCCTCGAACTGACATTCGAGTGAACCCCAAAATAGCCTTCAGATATCCAAATACTGGTTCGACATCTATCTTGCGACGCGCATAGATGTTACCAGTTTCCTGATCTGAAAGCTTTTGTCTTGTGTATTCTTTAAAGTACTCCAGGTTATTATTCCTGAAGATTTTCTTGTTTCCGGCTGCTTGTGCTGAAATACACTGGGTCTTCAATGGACATTCCTGACACATATCGCATTGATAGACCTTTGATACTTGCTCTTTATCACCATTTTTTCTCACACTATAATCTTTAAAAGGGAGTGGATGATTCTGAGGACATATAAAGGCATCCTCCAATTCATGATACTTCCAGTTAAAAGTGTTAAATCGATCTTTTCTGTAGCCTGGAGACTGCTCTTTTACATACATATTGAAAGGAATGAGCGGGATGACCTGCAGGTCATCTATAAGTATTTCATAGTTACTTTCACTTCCATAACCAGCATCAGCCACTATGTGTTGCGGAAATTTATGATAGAGCGCTTTGTATGTATTCAGAAATGGAATCAGTGTCTTAGTATCTGTAGGGTTTGGAAAGACATCGTATGCGAGAACGAACTGGTTGTTAGTGGCAATTTGAATATTATATCCGGCTTTCAACTGACCATTCCTCATATGATCATCCTTCATACGCATAAACACGGCATCATGGTCAGTCTTAGAATAGCTGTTTCTTTCTCCTAATATCTTGAGCTGTCCCTCATATTTTTTATTTCTTTCAAAGATCGCTCTAATTTCTTTTTGCCCAGCCTTTAATGATGTTCTCTCTTTTCTGATACTTTTTCTTTCCTCTGAATCGTCGCTCTGCTCCATTTTATGTGTTAAATCTTCGATTTTCTCTGTGAGAGCTTCGTCGACATACGGGGTATCATCAATATTAAATTCTTCATCCATTTCGTTCTTTATCTCCTGAATGATTTCATTTTCATAGAGATCCTCATAGATAAGCCGGGCTCTGGTCACAGCTTTGGACTGATTATTGAGAACAGTCTTCTTCCATACGAATGAATACTTATTTGCGTTTGCTTCAATTTTTGTTCCATCTATAAAGATGGCATCCTCATCTATCAGATTGTTTTCAGTTAGCTGAGCTCTGAAATTAGTATACAAATTTTTCAGTAGGTCATCCATCACCGGATGAACTCTAAAGCGATTGATGGTTCTATAGGAAGGCTTCTGTTCCTGAGACAACCACATCATTCTAATGCTGTCATTAAGAGAGGCTTCAATCCGTCTGCCTGAGAAAACAGACTGTGTATATGAATAAAGAATAATCTTAAGCATCATCTTGGGATGGTACGAGGAAGCTCCTCGGGAGTTATAGTATTTTGAATACTGACTTTCTGGTATTGATTCAACTAGATCATGAATGATGGCACATAAATCTTTATCTCCGAACAAGATACGAGTGTCCAATGGCAGAATGAGTTGATTTGTGTTATAATTTTTATACATAAAGAGGCTCCTTTTCTGTTGTTGTGGTGACTACATTATAAAAGAGAGCTTCTTTTTTTGCACTTAAAAACGGAAATTCCATACAGGAATTTCCGTTTTTCTTTTGAGTCGAGTAGATAAATCGTAGATTTAGTTATTTATGTCCCAGACTCATTTTTATTTGTCGCCGTTTACACTTGGCGTTGTCTTAATGCTATCTGAACCACTTTGAACGACACCAGGCGCCGCTTCTTTTGTATTTTCCTGTGTATCTGTATATTTGATACCTGTTTCTTCTTTATGTTCATCTAATTCTCTTAATGTTTTCTCTTTTTGATCTTCAGCCATGAATATCATCCTTTCACTTTGTTTATAATCTCTACCCATAATAGTGAAATTTATATCTTCATTCTTGAATAAAATAAAAAAGTGCAGATAAACAGGGGTTTATCTGCACTTTTATTGATTAAGCTGCTTTACGATTACGGTAAACCATATAAGCACCTGCAAGGAGTAAACCACCAGCGGCGATTGGGGCACCTTGGTGTTCACCTGTTGTTGGAAGTCCTTCTTCTTTTTCTGTAGAAGTCACTTCTTTAGTGTGGGCTGCTGGTGATGGAGTAGAAGTTGTCATTACAGCTGCTGGCTGCTGAACTTCTTTAGTTGGTGTTTCAATTGATGGTACTTCAGTAGTAGCCGGCTCTTCAGTAGTAGCTGGCTCTTCAGTAGTAGCCGGCTCTTCAGTAGTAGCCGGCACTTCAGTAGTAGCTGGCTCTTCAGTAGTAGCTGGCTCTTCAGTAGTAGCTGGTTCTTCAGTAGTAGCCGGCTCTTCAGTAGTAGCCGGTTCCTCAGTAGTAGCCGGTTCTTCAGTTGAAACAACTGGAGGTACATAGCTTGCTGCGTCTCCTGGCATGATACGGATAGGTTCAGTTGTTTCGTATTTAGTCATATCAGCTGTTTTTAAGTAATTAGCAAATACAACATCAAGTGAAGGACCTTCTTCACGTGCACCGCCGAGCATAGTATAACCATCTCCGCCCGCTGCTGTGAAGTCGTTCGTTGTCACGTTATAAATTTTGTTCATATCAAGTGGAACGAATTGTTTCAGTGCAGGATCGTAGATTTCAATACCATAAACACGTTCACCTGCTGGTTTAGATAAATCGAAGTGTACGCGTACTGATTCAGACACTTGGAGGAATCCACCATTTGCATCCAGGCCTGTTTTACCGTTTTTCTCAACGACAGGTGCGCTTAATGCATGTTCGAACATCGCTTGAACATTTTGACCTGATACTTGAATCTGACTGATACGGTTACCGAAAGGCAGCACTTTGATGATGTCGCCCATCGTCACGTCTTTGTTACCTTCGATGCTTGCACGGATACCGCCACCATTTGTGACTGCGAAATCACCTCTTGCTGCGAAACCAGTCTGTGCATATTTTTCCATCGCGTCAGCAATGGCATTTCCTAAGTTTGTTTCCATTGTACGCACATATTCACGCTCACCTTGAAGTGTCACTGGATTGCGGAAGACCACTTCAGACGTTAATGTATTGAATTTAGTTTTTGCATCATTAACGATTGCGTTGATTTCAGCGTCACCTACTAGATTCGCTGTTTCTGCTTCTGTGATCATTTTCGCTTCTAGTTTAGAGCCGTCAAGTGTGTAAGTCACTTTACCGATGTTAGCAAGTGCTGTACCCGTCTGAGCGAGTAATGTATTGCCATTGACCATACCGTGCTCAATGACTGAGTGAGAATGACCATCGAGTAAAACGATAGAATCATTCTGGAATGATTTGTTCGCTGCTAACTGGTCTGCTAAATAACTGCTTCTCCAGATTTCTTTAGTTGCTGTATCAATCCCTAAATGACTCAGAATGATGAATGAATCAACTTGACCTTTTAACTTTTCCATCTCTGCTGTAACAGATGCAAGAGGATCGAGGAACGTCACGCCTACAATGTTATTTGGATGTGTTTTAGTTGCTGTTTCAGGCGTCGTAACACCGATGATACCAAACTTGATACCATCTTTTTCTACGATTGTAGAAGGCGCATAGACAGATTTGCCGTCTTTATAGATATTAGAACTGATAATAGAGAAATTCAGTAAGTCTTTGTAATGCATCGCTTGTTCAAACCCAAAATCAAATTCATGGTTACCGACTGTCATTGCATCGTAACCAACAGCGTTCATCGCTTTAGCCATATCTTCGCCTTTAGAATAGTTTGAAAGCGGAAGCCCTTGGAAGGCATCTCCTGAATCAAGCATTAAAGTCGGTTGTTCCTGCTCTTTGACAGTTTTTACTTTCGCCATTCCGATAACGCGTCCTGGTTCTGCATCCAGACGACCATGAATGTCATTGGTATGCAGGATAGTCACTTCTTTTTCAGTTGTTGTATCAGGAACAAATGTTACCTGAGCGGGTGCTTCAGTAGTCGCCACTTCAGTTGTAGGGATTTCAGTTGTTGGAGCTTCTGTTGATACTGTTTCAGTTGTTGCAACTTCAGTTGTCGGCGCTTCTGTCGACGGAATTTCAGTCGTTGGTGCTTCTGTGGATACTGCTTCTGTCGACACAGCTTCAGTTGATGGTACTTCAGTAGTCGGTACTTCAGTTGATGGTGCTTCTGTCGTTGGTGTTACAGCTGCAGATACGTTCTGTCCTGAAACAAAGAGAGAAAGAATCAGGATAAAGGCAAGGAACAAGCTGATTTTCTTCACAAATGAATCCTCCTATTAAATAATAATTTACTTTATTATCATAATAAATTTCCGGGAAATATTCATTTGAATTTAGAAAATATTAAATAAAATTTACAATATTAACATTCCTGTCAGATAACCAAGGATGGGCAAGATGATAGACAGCAAAACATAAAGCAGAGACTTGGTTCGATCATTTTCAAAAAGCTGAATACTTTCCAGTGCAAATGTTGAAAATGTCGTGAGTCCACCCATCATTCCGGTACCGATAAAGAGATAGACAGAATCAAAATGAGAAATCAGTCCCAGTATCAATGAGCCGGTGATATTGATGCCTAACGTTACCCATGGAAACTGGCCGTTGAACTGGCTTAAGTAGACACGAATGATGGCGCCGAGCATTGCACCTAGACCTACCATCAGCAAAATACGGACCTCCCTGATTTCAGACCGGTATAGCTCAAAAAGAGACCGCCCGCCATTGTGATAGTGATATAAACAATACCTGCTGTTGGCTGGGCTTCTAGCAAGTGAATGCTATCTGCACTGAATGTAGAAAACGTTGTAAAACTGCCCAGCATACCAGAGGTAACCCCTATCTTCAAATTCTGATCTTTGAATGGGTAACTGGCTAAGAAAGCCAGGAAAAATGAACCTGCTAGATTAACAGCAAGTGTCCCAATATAAGAAATGTCGCCCGCTAAAAGAGTAAGACTGTAGCGAAGAGTAGCTCCGACAAATGCGAATAGAGCTACATATAAATATTTCATGATAAACCTCCATAAGAAAAAGATTGTACATATGTACAATCTTAAATAATACCGAACAGCAGCATACCACTGATCAAATGATAGATAATGACGGCCAGAATAACGAACTGCCAGATCTTAGCGGCTAACTGAAATTCTTCATCAGGCTGTTTCATATAACGGTCGAGCATGATGACACTGATGATTAATATGATGGCATTGACCAGACCGGAAAACAGGATAATTGAAGTTACAGAACCGAAAATCTGACTAAGCAGGGGATTCTTCACGCTGAGCAGCATGCTCAGAATGACCAGGACAACAGATATGATAAAATAGCGACGTGAATGCTTCATAAAATGCTCCTCTAAATAATTAGTATAGGGTTATTTTAGCATATAGCATCTTGCTTGTATTTGTATTTTAGAAGCTTTATAGTGAGGTTGACTAAAGCGCTAGGAGGAAATGAAGATGAGAGACTTAAATGTAGAAGTATTTGCAGATGGTGCAGATATTGAACAAATGAAATCAGCATATAACAATAAAGAAGTAGATGGTTTCACGACTAATCCATCATTAATGGCAAAAGCAGGTATCAAAGACTACAAACAGTTTGCTGAAGATGCAGTAAAAGCAATCCCGGATGCATCTATCTCATTCGAAGTATTCGCAGACGATATCGAAACAATGCGTAAAGAAGCAGAAATTCTGATGAACTACGGCAAGAATGTTTTCGTTAAAATTCCTGTAGTGAATACACAAGGCGAATCATTGATTCCATTAATCAAAGAATTATCAGCTGAAAATGTGCAGTTAAATGTCACTGCGGTTTATACGATTGAACAAGTCAAAGAAATCGTGGATGCTGTAAAAGAAGGCGTACCAACCTATGTATCAGTATTCGCTGGCCGAATCGCTGACACAGGTGTAGATCCAATGCCGCTCATGAAAGAAGCGGTTGAAGTGTGTCACAGTAAAGAAGGCGTTAAACTGCTTTGGGCAAGCTGCCGCGAACTCTACAATGTCATTCAGGCAGACGAAATCGGCTGTGACATCATCACTTGTCCTGGCGACGTCGTGAAGAAATTACCAAACATCGGCCGCGATATCAACGAATTATCAGTAGATACAGTGAAAGGCTTTGCTAAAGATATTAAAACAAGCGGCCTTGCAATCCTGTAAAAATAGAACTCTCTCAGCTGAGAGAGTTTTTTTATGTGAAAATTTAATTTTCTGAATATTACATATTGCATGCATAATATGCAAATGTTATATTTGAATTAATAATATAAGAAAGGATGATGAGCTTGGCATCAAAGATCGGAGATAAAGTTCTCGGTCGCAGAAAAGAACTCAAAATGACACAAGCCGATCTTGCTAAAAATATCTGTACACAAAGTCAGGTCAGTAGAATTGAAAAAAATGAAATTATGCCGAGTTCAGAAACACTCTATCAAATAGCGCGTCGACTGAATGTCAGTATGGATTATTTCTTTGGTGTTGAACCTGTCAACAATACGATACGGGGCAAGAAAATATGTGAGGATTATTTAGAATCGAAAGAATTTGAAACATTAGAAGTATTTGTCGATGCACAGCTGCAGACTGTACTGACAGAATATGAGCATCGCTATCTGACATGGGTCAAAGCAGTATGCGCGGGCTATACGAAACCGGATTTAGAAATCGCCATAAAAATGCTGGAAGAGTTATTGGATAACCCAATTAAACATCAGGATTATGAACTTGAGGCAAGTATAAACAGCTCACTTTCAATCTTTTATAAAAAGTTAAAAGACAATGAAAAGGCTGAAAATAGAATTAGGATAGCGCGCAGTATTATTAATGAGAATAATTTATTTAATGAAGTAGCTGCTAAAATATATTATCAATACTCTGCATTATTAATAAGTGAGGAAAGCTATGAAGATGCTTTAGAAATGGCGAATGAAGGAATCAATATATGTATTAGACATAATATTCTATTTTTACTTGATAATCTAATTTATGTTGCTTGTGGAGCGAAACAAGAACTAGGTGTCATCTCATTTAAAGATAGAGAATTATGCAAAGTAGGATATGGGCTTTCGAAATTAAAAAATAATACAGTTCAGATTGAACTGTATGAAAAAGAATTAAAAGATTATAATCTTAAAAACTAAGGAGTGTTTTAAATGAAAAGAAATTTTGTTAAAAGTATTTTATCTGTATCAGTACTTGCTGTATTCCTAGGATTAGGCGGTACTTCATTCGATTCTCACAATTTTGATCAAGTTAAATCGATTAAAGTAGACTTAGACGTACATTAAATAACTAAATAACCAAATAACCGAACCTTCTTTGGTTCGGTTTTTTTTGTGGTCTTTTTTGGGTATGAGAAGAAAGACTGAATGCAGGAGGTTAAATTTGGCGACTAACAGGACTTCGATAAAAAAACTCGAAATGCGTAATAAACTGATATTAGTTTGTATTTTACTGCTCGTTGCACTTGCAATCTATCTGATCTATCTGATGTCGAAGGCAGCACAGGAAGAGAAATTCAAGGATCAGCATGTTGTGGTTGATTATACTTATAACCAGGCTCTGGCGCGGCAGATGCATACGGATGCTGTAGCTTCTGATGGGGTGAAATGGTCAAAAGCGGATCGTTCTCAGATTAATCGGTACTTACATCCTGAACCTTTCTATCATCACTCGGAACAGAAGTATCAGTTCTTAAACTTGCGTAAGCCGCAGGGTATCAGTGCAGGTAAGCTGGATGAACTGCTCAGAGGAAAAGGCATACTTGAAGGGCAGGGGGCAGTATTTCGTGATGCCGCGCATGAATCTGATTTAAATGAGATATATTTGATCAGTCATGCACAGCTGGAGACGGGTAAAGGTGTCAGTGAACTGGCAAAAGGACTGAAAGTGAATGATAAAGGCCAGTTAGATCCACAAGGAAAGACTTATTATAATTTCTTCGGTGTCGGTGCTTTTGATTATAATGCTGTAGCAGAAGGGGCGAAGTATGCGCAGCAGCATGGATGGGATACACCAGAAAAAGCGATTAAAGGTGGTGCAGAGTTTATTGCTGAAGAGTATCTGTCCAGAGATAATCAATACACACTCTATTCAATGCGTTTCAATCCAGTCGATCCCGGTAGACATCAGTATGCAACCGATGTGATGTGGGCGCATCATAATGCGAGACAGATGGCGAAGTATTATAAGCAGATGGGGATTGAGGGGAAGTTCTATACGCGTCACCATTATAAGAAGTAAGCACGAGACCTCGTGCTTTTTTTGTTTGCCATAAATAAAAACATTTTGGCGCGTATTTAAGGAATATACGCCGTAACGTCTATATAAAATGAACTTGATTACTGCTCAAGACTCATCACGATGTTACCCATTGATTTTGCGCCGACGATACAGAAGTTATCCGGTGTTTTTGTTAAATAATAAGGCAATATACTGGTTCATGATGTTTTTCTTTATAATATGTTCATTTTATCACAATATACACATCCAAAGTTACACAGAGAACTGCTATAGATATCTGCAAAAAGTAAAAAATATCCATATATGCTATAATTGAATCAAAAACACAAAGGAGAATCTATATGCAAAACTGTCAGAATTGCGGACACCATTTTACGTTTAAAGACAAGTCCAAAATGATTTGGCGGATCACCTTCAATAATGAAGTACATTGTCCGGACTGTGGAAAGACTTATTATATGTCGAGTAAAAGAGTAGCACTGTCTTATGGATTGCTGCTCTTTATAGAATTTATCTTCATGTTGATTGCTAACTTGTATGAAATCGGTTTTATGGGCTTTATTATTGTATTAATCTTTCTTCTAGGCATCATTATATTTATTATGCCGTTAACGATGAAATTTGTTGAAGAACCTGATGGCTTACTGGACCGACAGTTCAGAGAGATGCAAAAAAGAACTAAGAAATAAAAGCTGGTAATCTTGAATATTCAGTAGCTTTTTTAGAGGATTTTTAAGAAAACTTTAAGATAACTGGAAATTTAAGTATGATATGATGAAAAAAAGGAGGGATAGAGACGTGACATGGATAGAAGCTTATAAGAGATTCTGGCAGAATGCTTTCAAAATGAAAGGACGCGCGAGACGAAAAGAGTTTTGGATTCCACAGCTGCTGAATACTGTAATCAGTCGAGTCATCGAACTCATTTTTACTATGGGTGGCGCTACAACTAAGTTTTCAATACGCATGGACGAAGAAGCCATTATTGACTACGGTAGTTTGATCTGGCTAATCGTTATTCTTATTCCGTCATTTACAGTGACTGCAAGGAGACTGCAGGACATCAACATCAATGGCTGGTGGGCAGTTCTTCCGATATTCGGATGGTATATAGCGCTAGGTTCAATGATCGCTATCTTGATAATACCAGGTGTTGTAGACTATCTGAGTCAGCCTGAGCGACTTACTGCAGCATTAACGACAAGTACAATTATAGGGGTCATGCTTGCCGTGATGTCCATTGTATTCTTTGTCTTCAATGTTATGGATGGCAATCCAAGGCCGAACAAATACGGAGAAGATCCGAAGAAAAAAGAACGTTATTTTTATAAAGGAGAGATTTAAGATGACATGGATGGAAGCTTATAAAAGATTCTGGCAGAACGCCTTCAAGATGCGTGGACGAGCAAGAAGAAAAGAATACTGGGTACCACAGTTATTTAATGGATTAATAGCCATTGCTTTAAGTATTATCTTTTCCTTTGTAGATAGTGCGATGGGATTCAGTACAGATTTTATGGCAAATGACCAGATGACGAATGTTTCATTCACTAAGCCGTCAGATATCGTCAATGGCATCTGGTCACTGATTATTCTGATTCTAGGATTCACAGTACTGGCAAGAAGGTTACAGGATATTAATATTAACGGTTGGTGGGCACTGTTACCTAATGTAGGAGGAATTGTTTTTGGTATTGGCTTGATTATTACATTAGTATTTTTATTTGCAATGGGTGGAGCAGAATCTACACCACTTATTATTTTGATTATCTGCGGTTTGATCTTGATTATTATGGCAATTGTCTTCTTCGTCTTTACAGTAATGGACGGCAAGCCGGGGCCGAATAAATACGGGGAAGACCCTAAAAAGAATGAACGTTATTTCTACAACGATACTTACAAAAACTAAGCGGAAACAGTCTCTCTGTGAGGCTGTTTTTTTATAGGAGGTATTATGACACATTATTTATATATAGGTGCTAAAAGTAAGTTACCTGAAGCTTTAAAAGAATATGGCGCTGAAGTATCAGCGTACCAATGGAAGGCAGAAGAAAACCGCTATGATTTTCAGTATGAATTGTACTATCATCTGCAGAAGCAGGAACTAAAGAAAGTTATTGAAATTTGTCACGAACATCTGAAGAAGAAACGTTATGATTCGATTGAAATAACCTATGGATTGAACAGCAACCGCTATCCTTTCGCCGTAAAAGGGCAACATACAATCAGAATAGAAGACCTGACAGCAGACAGACTTGTAGACATGCCGGTGGACTGGATGTTCGAACTGAAGTCTTATAATGTTTATTCATAAATAAAAAAGACTGCCGAAGCAGTCTTTTTATTTACGGTCATAGTCACGCTGGAACGCTTTAAGGTTCTCTTTGTCATTCAGATACAGGAAACAAGCAAGGCCGATAGGTATTCCGAAGATAGGTGTTGTTAAAAGGCTCGCAATAATCATATAAAGTACAACGTAAGTGATATCTGTGCTGTTCCACTGTTTCTCTTTTAAGTACTCGATAATCGTACTGATATTCAAGATGTTCATCTCCTTCGTCATAATGGAATAAGCTCAGTTAAAAAGTAACCTATTTCACTGGAAATTTCAAATTATATGATGTTCAGAGATATTCAATCAGTCTTAAATGACGAGCATTAAACATTAATTATAGTGTAAAATAATAGTTAAAAGTGATTATTTGCTAAATTGGAAATGAAAAGATAATCCATCATAAAAACTGATATGTTCAGTCGAGAAGGGGCTGAGACAATTGATGTACAGGGAAATCGAAAAGTATTTAGAGAGACATTACCTGCGCTACTTTGATACAACACCGAGACTCAAAGTCACGCATCTGGTCGATAAAGGGTATTACTACCAGTTCAATCTGTGGCAGGATGATGTACTGTCAATTGGGGAGACAGTGTGGAAGAATGATCTTGTAAAATAGAATTATGATAAGAATTAAACTGGTACCAGTTTTTCTTTATACTTATAGTATATGGTTTGGAGAGGAAGACTTAACTATGAAGGCATTAAACCAAAATAAATACTTAAATTACTTAGAAGATTCTATAAAACATGGATTTATTAATCATATTGATTATCAAAATTCTCTATATGCACCTAAATTATTATTAAATAGTTCTGAGACCGGAAAGTACGTTTTAAACGACATACAAAACGAATTAAATAAATCTATCAGTTTTTGTATTAATGTTGCTTTTGTCACAAAAGGTGGTATCGCAATGTTAAAATCTCAAATTTTGGACTTTGCTAAAAGAGGTGGAACTGGGAAGCTATTAATATCTCCTTATCTAGGATTCAATGATCCTGATGCTTTAAAAGAACTTCTAAAATTACCTAATGTTGATGTTAGATTAGCAAACGAAAAAATAAATAGTCACGCTAAAATTTATATATTTAATCAAGAAGTAGATAATGTCGTTATAATTGGATCGTCAAATTTAACACATAATGCCTTAAAAATTAATTATGAAATGAATTTAAAACTTTCATCTTCTGAGGACGGGGACTATATTCGTCAAGTACAACAAGCCTTTGATAGTATTTGGAATGAATCTAAAGTTCTTACAAATCAATTAATTACTATGTATGAAGAAGAAAATTATCGTAAAAATATATTAGCAACTGAGTTAATAAGAGAAACAAAAACAGAAGAATTAGAAATAATGCCAAATAAAATGCAATTAGAAGCACTAGAAGGTATACGTCAAATAAGAGAAAAAGGGTCTAAAAAAGCTTTAGTAATATCTTCTACAGGTACAGGTAAAACGTTTTTATCTGCTTTTGACGTTAAAGATTATGCTCCTTCAAGATTTTTATTTATAGTACATAGAGAACAAATCTTAAAAAAAGCAATATTTGATTATCAGAGAGTAATAGGTTTTAAAGATGAAGAGGCTTGCATCTACAGATCTAAAATGGATGTATCAAACAAAAAATATATTTTCGCAACTATACAATCACTTTCCAAAAAATCAAATCTATCTTCGTTTGATCCACAGTTTTTCGATTATATTTTAATCGATGAAGTTCATAAAGCTGGTGCAAATTCTTATCTCAGTTTGATGGATTACTTTAATCCTAAATTTATCTTAGGAATGACAGCAACACCTGAAAGAACTGACGATAAAAATATTTATGAGTTATTTGATTTTAATTTAGCATATGAAATAAGATTACAAAAAGCATTAGAAGAAGATATATTATGCCCATTTCTTTACTTTGGAGTAAGTGACATCAGTATAAATGGAGATATATTAGATGAAAAAATAAAAATTAATGATTTAATAGCAGAAGAACGTGTCGATCATATATTAGAAAAAGCTGAATATTATGGCCATTCGGGTAAAAGTTTAAAAGGACTTATTTTTTGTAGTTCTAAGGATGAAGCAAAAGAACTATCTAATTTATTAAATAAACGAAAATACAAAACTGTAGCCTTAACGGGTGACAATACACAAGATTTTCGTGAGGAATGTGTAAAAAACCTAGAAGAGGGTTCTCTTGATTATATTTTAACTGTCGATATATTTAATGAAGGAATTGATATACCTAGTATTAATCAGATAATAATGTTAAGGAATACAGAATCTAGTATTGTTTTTATTCAACAATTGGGTCGAGGACTAAGAAAACATAATTCTAAAGAGTATGTCACAATAATCGATTTTATAGGTAACTATAGAAATAATTACATTATTCCATTGGCACTCTATGGAGATAATTCAATGAATAGAGATAACTATAGACGTGATTTGATTAATAAAACACAGTTAGCTGGTGTGACAACAATTAATTTTGAAGAAGTAGCTAAAAAACAAATATTTGATTCAATTAAACAAACAAACTTTTCAAAATTGAGTATGTATAAAGAAATATTCATAGATTTGAAAAATAGACTTGGACGCACACCACTTTTAAAAGATTTTTTAGAACATGATAGTTTAGATCCTTTAGTCCTTTTTGTTAAAGGTACTATAAACTATACAGATGTTCTTAGAAAATTTAAAGATGATTCATATGAAATTGAGGATGCATCTGCCAACAACCTACTTTCATTTGTTTCAAATGAATTATTAAATGGAAAACGTCCTCATGAACTAATATTGCTTAAACTATTAACTGAAAACAAGAGTTATATCAGTAAAAGAATGTATCTAGACTATTTAGATACACATCAAATTCACTATGATGAAAAAGTTCTAAAATCTGTGGAGCGTGTTCTTAATCTAGAATTCTTTAAAAAAAGTGATAGAAAAAAATATGGAGATCATTTAATAAAGATTAAAAATAATTATTACGAATTTGATAGTGAAATTAAACAAGCGTTTAATAATAAAGATTTTCATGCTTTACTTAAAGATGTTATCGAAGCAGGTTTAATTCGTTCAAAGAAATATCCTGCAGGCTATACTAATAAGTTATTACAATTAGGCGAAAAATATTCAAGGAAGGATGCATGTAGATTGCTGTGTTGGGATAATGATGAATCCTCAACTATGTATGGATATATTACTAAACATCATACCACGCCTATCTTTGTAACTTATCACAAGTCAGTTAATATCTCTGAGAGTACGAAATATGAGGATAGATTTATAAACGAACAAATTTTTCACTGGTTTACTCGTCCAAAAAGGAATCTTGAGTCTTCTGAAGTTAAAAGAATAATTGAACATAAAAAGGAAGACATTAATAATTATCTTTTTGTAAAAAAAGAAGATGCTGAAAGTAGCGAATTTTATTACTTGGGGAAAATAGATTACATCGAAGGCTCAGCTTACAATAGCCAGATACAAACAGATAAAGGTAATCTACCGATTGTTCAAATGGACTTTAGACTTGAGAAAGCAGTACCATACGAAATTTATCACTATCTAACTGAAAAATAACGAAGGAAATTTAATATTCCTTCGTTATTTTTTGTACTGCTGGTATATCAGCTGGAGCCCATTCAAGAGATTCAAGATCATTAGCTGGTAACCATTTAATTTGCTTGTGTTCAGTTAAATGAACTTCGCCATTAATAAGCTCTGAGTAGAATGTAGAAAGCTCAATAATTGCAAAATCATATTCGTAAATAGTAGTTTCAACTTTATTTAAAACTTTAATATCACAGTTCATTTCTTCTTTAAGCTCTCTAACTAAAGCAGCCTCTGGGGTTTCGCCTTCTTCAATCTTACCACCTGGGAACTCCCATAAAAGAGGTAAAGACATAGTTTCACTACGCTGTGCACATAAGATTTTATGATCTTTAATAATCACAGCACCAACAACTTTAATATACTTTTTCATATTGCTCTCCTTTCAAAAAAGTTTCTTAACTATTTATTATATTATAATTTGAAGAATTTTTGGGGGAACTTTCCAAATTGGAAAGTTCCCACTTATTTATAATTGAGATTGTTAACCTCGCTAAAAAAGGCGAGGATTAATATGAAGAATAATGAAATAGTAGCAGCTATAAAATGGCATCGAGAAAATAATGAAATACCTTCAAAGGAAATAGCCTGTATATTAGGTCACAGTCAGTCGAAATATTCTAAGATTGAAAATGGAGAACAATATCTGACTGCAGAAGAGTTAACGGAAATAGCGGCTTATTTGAATTTAGATATAAACAAATTAATTAAAATGGTAAGTTATACAATCAAGTTAGCCATCTATGGTGGAAGAGACATTAATTATTTATAAAAAAAATACGCCATGACGAATTCATGTTAATATTGTAGTTCTCACACCGACAATAAAGGAATGAATTCGTATGACGCATATCAATGGTAACACGAAAACCGTTAAGGGCAAACACCTTTCTAGAGACGAACGAATCATCATACAGACGTTGATCAATGAAGGATATTCAAACAGACAAATAGCCGGCAAGCTTGGCAGAGCGCCGCAGACCATCAATAACGAAGTGAAGCGTGGCACCTACACTCAAAAGAGCCAGCAGGTACAGAATAATAAGACCTATACCTACTACAAGTGCGTCTATTCACCTGATCTTGCTCAGGATAGATACTTTGAAAATCGTATCAAGTCGGGACGTCGTCCTCTCCCTATTACAGATAATCCCTTTGTTGAATGGGCCGATAATCTGATGATACATCAGGAGATGTCTCCGGCTTCCGTTATTATGCTGGCTAAAAAGGCTAAACTTTTTCCGGAAAGATTCATACCCTGCATCAAGACACTCTATAACTGGATTGACAGAAAACTGATAAAGACACGTAATATCAATCTCCTGATGAAATTGAAGCTTAAGACTAAGAAGCCGACAGGCTTTACTCGTATCAATAAAAAAGTACTGGGTCAATCTATCGAGCTGCGACCTCATGCAGTGGATACACGCACGACCTTCGGACATTGGGAGATAGATACTGTAGTCGGTCAGAAGTCTGCGGAAGATCAGGTACTCCTCACCATGGTTGAGAGAAAAAGCCGATATGAACTTATCTTAAAGATTGATGGTAAACAAAGTTATCATGTAGTCAATGCACTACGCCGTCTGATAAAGGAAACTGGGGATGCTTTCCCTAAGATATTTAAATCCATTACATCAGATAATGGACCTGAATTCAGCGGTCTTTCTGAATGCCTCGGGGGATTATCAGAAGTTTACTTCACTCATCCCTACGCCTCTTGGGAAAGAGGTACGAAAGAAAATCAGCACAGATTTATTCGCCGGCATATTCCTAAGAGCATCCCCATTTCAACCGTAACAGATTCTACTGTCCACAAAATCCAGGAATGGATGAACAGATATCCACGTATGATACTAGATGGACAGTCAGCGATGGAAGTGTTTTTGAAGGAACTAATCAAAGAGAACATACTAAGTGAATCCCTAGGATTCTATATGAACTAAATTTGTCAGGGTGGCTAACTTGTAATTGCAATTTAGAAATTAATTAAAATACCAAGTAGAAGAAAAAATGTTTAAAAATATTAACTTGGTATTAGAGAAGAAATCGGATTTGTCCGATTTTTTATTTTTTCTTCGTCTGTCCGAATCCAAACAAAATATACAGCATTACAACCGTCAGGCCTACAATTATTATTGTACTGTCAATGGTCGTCCTCCTGTTATTTTGTCATTGAACACTTTTGTTCTAGTTTGGCTCTTTTCATTGTCAATTGATGGTATTTTTTATTTTAGTAGTGATAGTATATTATGGTTATAAGAAGGCTGATGACTGGAGGCGATTTTGATGACTGTTATTGCTGGTGTTGATTTTCTGAATACTTCTCTGTCACCGTTTGTTCAGGTGGAAGATGAGAATCGTATTCGCTTTTCTATAGACGATTTGTCATTTAAGGAATTTAAATTGCTGCTGCTTGCTCTGAATAGGAACTTATCTACGATGGCATTCTCTAAACGTAAAGTAGGATGGGGCAAGGTTAAGCCTTATTATCTGTATCGTTTTATGAGAATTCCCAGCTGGAGTGTCCATTCATGCGCAATTGATTGGCTGTACTTTGCTGTTGTCAGGAATCTGCGTCAGCGTGATATAGAGCAGTTCTATAAAGCGTATAGACGCAAAGTACATATGCCGCTTGTGACGTATTTTTACAATGAGGACACCTTCATAAGGATCAGCCCTTTTTATGTTGATATTATTTCTGATGACGTCACTTTAATTGCGCATTTAAGATCTTCTTTTAGTAACAGGGTAACTGATTTCGATGGTGTTCTGCCGATTTCAGAAGAGGAATGGTGAATTAACATAGGGAGGGGCATCAATAATCACGCACGATAACTTTAAGTTCTGGCTCACTTACCGCACTCATTTTCTTCAGGCGCAGTTAGATGGTAAGAGATCGTGTCATGATTCGGTTAAGAAGTTCTCTTTTTCTCCATCTTTCAATGATGAGTCGTGATTTAGCACGTTTTGATTATGTGCGTCCTGTTGTCTGTGATTTAAGAGGGTGGCTGCTGCAGGTTCAGCTGACCAGTCAGTACTATGTGTAGAAAAGGCTGCATTATGCCAAAGTGCCGCGTGAAGAGCAGAATCCTCAAGTAACATGGAACTGCCGTAATCTGGCTGAGGAGACTATTTATCAGATGGATGCAGTGGATAGACACGGTTATGTAAAGAGTGACTTGTATCTGGTGGACTTTGAATAATAATTAAGGAGAAAAGTGAGACATTTCTTTACCTTAAAGTTTCCTTAAAACTGTCTAGGTTTCCTTATTTATCATATTCTGAGTGCTATGATAAATAAAAATGAGGGAGTGTAGATGGGTCTTTTCGATCAGTTGATGGGCAACTCAAGCGAGCAGAATCTTCAAGAAGTATAGAATGAGTTTGGAGGTTATTTACTTCCCGATGAAGTGGTTGAAGCGAGGTTCTTTCTGAGAAGACTAACATCATCGCACTTCAGCAACTGATTTCCAGACATGTGCTGTAAGCTATATTTTTTAACGACAGATATTGGAATCTGTCGTTTTTTTATTTTATCAGTCATCAATCACGTTCAATATAATTTGCTAAAATGTATGAAATTGCTATAAATTTGTATATTTTTCTAGATAATCTAGATATTTAAAGTTTACTGATGCATAATAATAGTAATAATTCATCATTTAAGGAGAAATTCATGAGAAAACTATCGTTAGTGATAATGGGAACGAGCATGATTATGGCAGCTTGTGGCAACGATTCAGAGTCTAAAAAAGAAGAAACCGCTTCTGAAAAATCATCGGAAGAAAGTGTGACTCTTAAAACAGAAAAGCCGCCGACAGAAGCTCAAATGACGGAGAATCCAGTGACTGAAGAAGTCAAAAAAGTGAATAAGACTATTGATATCATGTCTGAGGATCTCATTAATGAATTTACAAAGGATAAAGGATCAGGGTATCAAGGAATTGAACCAGGACTTACTTATAGTCAGATAAAAGAGATGTTAGGCGCCTATGACGGTACTGCAGAAATGCTGGGAGGTCTGCATGTTAAGTTCGGTGATTATGCTGTAGTGTTTGATGGCGTGACTGAGGAGAACCAGTTGAGTGATCACACTAAGATAAAATATGTTTTTATTTCCCCTGACGAGACCCTCGACGCGAGTGAGTTTTTTGAGGCATGGGGCAAAGAGGACAGCCGGGAAAGTATTTCGCCGAGTGGCATTTCCATGTTGTATCGTTATACCGTCAATGGCAGGAGTGTAGATGCTCTTATTCATAGCGGTCAGGTTGTATGGGTCACTAAGCATGATATGAAGCAGGTCATGAATGAACATGCAGGTGATGAAAATATTTCTATGGAGCGAGGCATCGCTCACTACAACTATCCTCAGATTGATAGTCGTGAGTTCGGTCAGAGTGTTCTGTCAAACTCATTTAATATCATGGGTTATCATGCAGGTGATGATGCAGGAGATCTGATAGAAAAGTTAGGTATGTATGAAAGTAAGGAAGACGGAGATCAGGGCTCTGTCTATCACTATGACAACTTCAGTGTTATGATCAATGACAATAAAATCTACGCTATTACGCTGAATGTCCTGGAGGAAAATGTCTCACCTGATATACAGGAAATCTGGGGGGTCCAATCTGAAAATACCGGCAGTGAATATATGCGTTTCGATAAAGTGAAGGACAATGGTTTCTATGTAGAAGTTTACCCGTATATGGGTCCGACTGCTGGTATTTCCGGCATTACGATTTACAGAGAAAATTATGCCGGCCCTTCGCTGGAACAAGCTGATACAGGCCGCTTTACAAAAGAGATGATTCTTAATAAAGATTTTGCTTATTCTATATTGAGTAACGACTATAACATTGCAGGCTACCATGCAGGTGATAACGCTACGTTACAGGAAGTGATTGAAGCGGTAGGCGAGCCTGATTCCCGGCATCAAAACGAGAACGGTGTAGAATACATTGAATACGGTCTGAAGAGAATGACTTTTATAGATGATAAACTCGAATTTATTTCACTGGATGTTACAGAATCAGATATTGATGAATTACGCACTGCCTGGGGCTATGACTATCAGATTATTAACAGCGAAAGCGGCGAATACACTGTCTACGACACAAATAAAACAAACGGCTATCATGTTGAAATCTTATCTTTAAACGACCAGGTTCAGTCAATCACGATACATGGAGACAATTATAAGAAAAATCATCTGTGGTGGGGTGTGTGAGTCTTCTGCCTTAAAGTTTCCTTTCAGCAGGAACCGGAATAATTACAGGGTGAATTTGAAAAGTGCTGAAGCAATCGTGCAGTTTTATGACAGAAAAACAGATATTGTTGTATTGCGACGTCTGAGTGCAGAGGCAATTTTATAAGTGACTATATAAAAGCACTTTTCGTCATGTTTACGAAAAGTACTTTTTTGAGATCATAAATTAATTGTCATAAGTTGAGTCATCTTTAGATGGATAGCTGACTTTTTCTAGTAAAGTTTGTTCAAGGGACTGATCAGGTTTTAAGATGGATAAGGTTCCATCTGTCTCGAGGATGATGGCTTCTATCTCTGACAGTGAGGCGTGACCTTGTGAACGCACGGCCTGCTTAACTTCTGTTTCTAGCAGACGTTCTTTCTTCATCGCTTCTTTCAGAAACTGGCCCTTGTAATAGAGTAGCGTAGGATTTGATTTGATGATTTCACTGACTTTCGGATTGATGAGTGATAGTTTGGTCAGGAGCAGCTGCAGGCCGATCAATGTGGCGAATGCGACGATTCCCTGGAGTAATGCGATGTCTTTACTGGTCATGATGCTTGCTAGTGTAGAACCAAGCGCAATGGTCACAATGAGGTCGAATGCATTGAGTTTCGTCAGTGTGCGTTTGCCGCTTGCTCTCAGCAGGATGATAAGGGCCGTATAGGCCATAATCCCGATTAAAAATGTTCTGATGATGACATTGAAGTTGTCAAAAAATAGTTTGTCCATGATGATCTTCCTTTTAAATTATTTCTCTAAATATCTGTAGAGAGTCGAGTGGCTGCTGTCTGGCTTTTCTTTGAACTGCGCCAAGAACAGCTTTCAAGTAATTTTAATGGTTGATTCTCTCAAAAACGATCATTTTAATCGCATTGATATCCTCTATTTTATCACTCATGTACTTCAAACATATATAGCGACCATTTTATTCTGTTTCTATGATCATAATATGCTGAAAATATTGAAGCCACTCAATAATTCTGAAGAGAAAGACAGACAGTCATATCTGTCTTTTTTATGATAAGCGACTGGCAATCTCTGGTATGATAAAACTAAAAGGGGATGGGAAGATGAGACCAGAAGAGGAAAGAGAACGTCTAAGACAAGAAGAACTAAAACGTAATGTAGCAGGTAATACTTTTAATGATGCACAGCATGGATTGAACGATCTGACAGGTAGTGTAAGTACAAAGATGATGGGGATGGGCATTGTTTTCTTATTGCTGTTGATACTTGCAGGCTGGTTAATTTTTGGCCATTAGGCACGATAAGTGACTGTCTATATTAAAAAGGAGGAACATGAAATGACTCAATTACCTGAAAGTTTTTTTATGGGGCGGTGCACTCGCTGCCCATCAGTTTGAAGGCGGCTGGAATAAAGGAGGGAAAGGGCCGTCTGTAGTGGATGTGCTGACAGCGGGTGCGCATGGTGTGCCGCGTCGTATCACTGATCAAGTGGAAGCGGATGAATTCTATCCGAACCATGAGGCCATCGACTTTTATTCCAACTACAAAGAAGATATCGCTCTCTTTGCAGAAATGGGGCTGAAGGTTCTTCGGACTTCTATCGGCTGGACACGTATTTTCCCGAAAGGAGACGAAGCTGAACCGAACGAAGAAGGTCTGAAGTTCTATGATGAGGTCTTTGATGAACTGCTGAAGCATGGCATCAAGCCTGTCATTACGCTCAGTCATTTTGAGATTCCGTTACACTTGGCGCGTGAATACGGCGGGTTCCGTAGTCGGAAAGCCGTTGATTTCTTCGTTCGTTTTGCTGAGGTCGTATTCGAACGTTATAAAGATAAAGTGGAATACTGGATGACGTTCAATGAGATCAATAACCAGATGGATGTCAATAATCCGCTCTTCTTATGGACTAATGCAGGGATCCAGGTAGAAGAAGGAGAAGATGCGCGAAGTGTCATGTACCAGTCCGCGCATCATCAGCTGCTGGCAAGTGCCAGAGCTGTAGCGGCAGGGCGGAGAATCAGCCCTGATTTTAAAATCGGCGCAATGGTCTCGTACGTTCCTGTCTATCCTTATTCCTGTCATCCGAAAGATATCATGGCAGCTGAAATCGCGAACCGCGAACGATTCTTCTTCCCGGATGTGCAGGTCAGAGGGAAATATCCCGCCTATGCTTTGAAAGAACTTGAGCGCTTAGGTGTATCGTTACCGGTTGAAGCAGGGGATGAAGCAGATCTTAAAGCTGGGACGGTTGATTATCTGGCGTTCAGCTATTATATGTCAACAGTGGTCAAACATGATGCAGTTCATACAGCAAGTGACAGCATTATCAACGGTGGTTTAAAGAATGGCGTTGATAATCCCTATCTTGAATCTTCTGACTGGGGCTGGACGATCGATCCGGATGGTCTTCGTTATGTGCTTAATACCTTATATAATCGTTATCAGATTCCTCTCTTTATCGTTGAGAATGGGTTCGGTGCAATAGATCATGTTGAAGCAGATGGTATACATGACGAGACACGAATCGATTATTTCAGCAAGCATATAGCAGCTGTGAAAGAAACGGTACTTGAAGACGGTGTGGATTTGATCGGCTATACACCATGGGGTATCATTGATGTTGTGTCATTTACGACAGGCGAGATGAAAAAACGCTACGGCATGATATATGTCGACCGGGATAATGAAGGACAGGGGTCGATGAAACGAATGAAAAAGGATTCCTTCTACTGGTATCAGAATGTCATAGCGACTAATGGACAGGAAATATAGTTCAATGCTTGATGAACTTGAATAGATCATCTCATTAATTGATAAAATTATTTAATATATAATTATGTACAGCACAATGTTTTTTATATGTAATATAAATGCATTTGATAATATGCTATTACCCTTTCTGTCATACAAATATAATATAGAATGAATTGTGTTCTTGATATAATGATTGAAATTATATCAACGACAAGCATCATCATGGTATAAATCAAACATTATAACAACGACGATAGGGGAACAGACATGCCATATTTTGAATTTTTAATCGCTGTGAAGAAAAAGGATATGAAAGCCGTGGATAACATCGTGGCTGATGAAGTTTTCACCTCAATTGTAGAAGTGGACGGTACAAGACTTAATCTGGAACGTGCTGCATTCCTGGCACGCATTGAAAGCAAGATAGCTGAAACAGAGCACTGGGATTTTGATATTATATATAAGGCAAACATACAAGAACGGGTGATTGCTTTTATGGAAGTCAGTCGTGAGCTGAAAGACCTAGAAAGAAAAAGAGAGAAAGTAGCCTGGTTACTGACGTTCCAGAAAGTTGATGATGGGTTTAAGCTGGTCAGACTGTTCGCTGAAGAACTGGAATTAACAAGGGTGTGAGATAATTCGTCCCACATCCTTTTTTTAATCACATTGACCATTGATGCAGCAAGTGGAAGCATATTATGCACGACTAGCCTCTATTTATCCGGCATGATGAATGTCGAAGTTTAAAGATGAACTGCGACATTTTTATTTACGGAGTATTGAAATGATGTTTACTTTGTTAATGTGATAAAGTAGATGTATAGATAGTCATATCGCTTGAAAGTTATTAGAGGCAATAGAAAGGAAACATAATGAAAAAATCTAATCTGATCATGATGATCTTTATGACAGGTGCATTCTTTACGTTTTTAAATGAAACACTGCTCAACATCGCTTTAACAGAACTGATGCATTATTTCGAGATTGATGCGCCGACTGTCCAGTGGCTTGCCACAGGGTTTATGTTAGTGATGGGGATGCTGATGCCTCTATCAGCTTCACTTGTCCAGTGGTTCACGACGAGACAGATGTTTATCGGTCTGATGAGCATCTTCCTTATCGGCACATTGATCGCAGGCTTCTCGGTTAACTTTCCGATGCTGTTAGCCGGCCGGATGATCCAGGCAGCAGGTACGGGTCTTTTGATCCCGACCATCATGACCGCGATGCTGCTGTTATTTGAGCCGCATGAACGCGGTAAGGCCATGGGGAACTTTGGTCTCGTGATGATGTTTGCGCCGGCTATCGGTCCGACATTATCAGGTATTATCGTTGATTTATTAGGCTGGCGCTGGTTATTCTTCGTCGTAGTACCGTTCGTCATCGGCTCTATTCTGCTGGCACTGCGCTATCTTGAAAACGTCACTGAAGTCACGAGACCGAAGATCGATGTGCTGTCAGGACTTCTGTCATCACTGGGCGTAGCGAGTGTGATCTATGGATTCAGTGCAGTCGGGACAAGTGCAGGCGGTTTTACGAATCCGGTTGTTTTAGCGACGATTATCCTGGGAACAGCGGCTTTAATCATCTTCGGGCTGCGTCAGCGCACACTGGCTGAGCCGATGCTTGACCTTGCGGTGTTCAAATATACGAACTATAGTCGCGGTATGGTGATATTTGCAGTAGTGGTCATGGCAATGTTTGCCTCCAATATCGTCATGCCGATGTATCTGCAAGGTCCGATGATGTTCTCAGCTAAAATAGTCGGTATGATTCTGCTGCCGGGCGCGCTGCTGAATGGTTTTCTGTCACCTGTCATGGGTCGGATCTTTGACACTATCGGTCCTCGTAAAATGATTATCCCGGGCATGCTTGTGCTTGCTTTGGTCATGTTCTTTTACTCTGTCATTCATCCGGGGATTTCAGTAGTCATTTTTATCATTGCGCATATTCTACTCATGATCAGTATTTCGATGATTATGATGCCGAGTAATACAAACGCACTGAATCAGCTGCCGAAACGACTTTATCCGCATGGGACTGCCATCAGTAATATGATGCAGCCTCTTGCAGGAGCGATGGGTGTATCACTCTTTATCACAATTATGACAAGTGGTCAGCAAAAAGCGCTCGATGGTATTACGAAACCGACAACGGCGCAGATTAATGATGCCCTGACGGTTGGTGTTCATCATGCCTACTGGTTTGCGACGGCACTGGTCGTTGCAGGTCTCATCATGTCACTGTTTATCACGCGCAGCGTACCACCTGAAGAACAATAGGCCATCTCGAATGAGATGGCCTATTTTTTATGCACCGACTTCCTTGGCATGTTTAACGGGGCCAGGAATATCGAGGCGGACACTATTGATTTCTGAGAAAGTTGTCATTGCATTGTTATGGACAGTGGTTTTGTCATTTTTAAGTTTCAGGTCATTGGTAATTTTCTCAATCTGATTGCGTTTATCGAAAGTAAAAGTGATCTCGTTTTGAATGTCTGGATAAGTTTTCTTCAGATTATTGATGGCTTTTTTATCTTCTTTGCTCTGACCGAAAACTTTCAGGTATTCATCATAGCCGTTAATTGTCTGTGTCAGTGTATGGTCTTTGTACTTGGCAGCTGTCATCTTGTCGAGTAGCTGAAACTGCTCGCTGTAGAGAAGCGGTTTTGTCATCGAAAGCAGCTGAGAACCACCGAGTTTCGATATATCCACCCATTCGCCTTCTCTCTGCAGAATAGCTTTCTTATCATAGACATAGAATTTACCGTCTTCTTCTGAATTCTTGACGGTTACTTCCTGATTGTCATCCTCATCTTTTTTAAGTCCGAGATAAGTCTGTGTTTCTTTATTGTTTTCTGTTGACTGAGTCTTATAAGTGGATGCATAAGATTTTACATCGTCTTTCATTTGCTGTGCAGCCTTAATCTGTGACGCTGTATCTGTCACTTTGACGGCCTCTTCTGACTGACAGCCAGCCAGTAAAGCTGATGCAAGGAATACAGCAGATAATCTTTTATACATATCGAACCTCCGAAATTCATAGTCTCTTTAGTATAATAACATTAATGTCTTATTCGCAACTGAAGTAGGGTATGATAGATAAAATGAACATTTTAAGGAGGACAATATGAAAGTAGCAATTATCGGTGGTGGCGTAGCCGGGACCCACGTCCTTAAGTATTTACTGAATCATAAACTCGGCAAGAAACTGGATATCACAGTCTTTGATGACAAAAAGTATATGGGTAAGGGACGTGCTTTTCAATATGAAGATGTGGAAATGCTGCTCAATTACCCGGCAAATCAGTTGTCTATGAAACGGAATAAGAAAGATGACTTTATGAAATGGGTGGAAGAGAACCGCTCTGTAGAAGAAATTCAGGCGCGTGAAGGGGATAATTCGAACGAGGAGGGCAACATCTACTTCTCTCGTCAGTTGTTCGGCAAATATATGGAAGCGCAGTTTGAAGCGCTTATTAAAAAAGGCAAGGTTACAGTGGTGACCGATCATATTCGCGCGGTGAAGAAACGTCCTGGGGGCTATGAGCTTGAAACACAGGATCAGAAGCATCAGTTTGATCATCTTTTTATGACAGCGGGACAACTGCCGGCAAAGGATCCTTATAAACTGAAGGAAACGGATCACTTCATTTCATGGCCATATCCGCTTCATACTCTTGAAGTAGAAACAGAGAAAGATTATGCGGTAATTGGTGCCGGACTCAGTGGACTGGACTGTATGCGCTATTTAACGAAAGAAGGCTCTAAAGTGCTCGTTGCCTCTCATTCAGGAGAAGTGCAATCCGTGCGCGGTAAGATGGTGACGTTCAAAATGAAGTACTGGACAGCAGCGAGTTTCCGTAAAATCCGTAAGAAAAATAATGACTTTATTCCTCTGGATAAAGTAGTGGAACTCTTTAAGAAAGAATGTGATCATCAAGGCGTAGATTTTGAAAAATTCTACGGTGTCTCACGCAAAGATCCAGTGAAAGCGATGCAGTTTGACCTGAAAAATCATGAAGCTATCGGCGCACTGCAGTCGATGTTTTATCAGATCATGTTCGAAGCATCGCAAATCTGGCCTTATATGACTAAGGAAGATAAAGCACGCTATCAAGAAGAGTACGCACCATTCGTCGATCACTATTCAAATCCGATGCCAGAACCAAGCGCGGAAGAACTGATCGACCATATTGAAAATAACAGAGTCGTGATTAAAGCAGGGCTGGAAGCTATCGAATATAAATATCGTAAATATCGTCTTCAATATGAAGATGGTTCTGAAGACCGTGTACATTATGTCATCAATGCGACAGGTCCAGCTAAATATTTAAGTAAAACTGAGGTTAGTCCGATGCTTGAAGGTCTGCTGAATGACAGTCTGATTGCTGAACATGCAGACGGTGGTATTCAAGTGATGCCAGGCGACGGGCGAGTTATCAGTCCGAAATACGGCGTACTTGACGATTTTGTTGCGTTAGGACAGCTGACAGGTGGCGTCAATATGAAGAACAATGGTGTCTATGAATTGTTGTTAGAAGCACGCCGGGACGTCAAAGCGTTCTATGATCGTATTAAATAGGTTGATGGAAGCACTCATTGAAAGTGCTTTTTTTGTTAGGAGAGGTGAAAGCTGGTGCAAAAACGATCAATTGCATCAACTTTTTATTCTAACTACCTTCATCTTGCATTTAATGCTTAGAAGCTGTACGATTAATACGTTAGGCAACTAACATAACTTCATACATTCTTTCGGGGCAGGGTGAAATTCCCAACCGGCGGTCATAGCCCGCGACCCTTTATCGATGTTCGATATTGGCTGATTCAGTGAAATTCTGAAGCCGACAGTTAAAGTCTGGATGGGAGAAAGAATAAGACACCATTGTAAGATGGTTTATTTGACCATGACTTTTTAATGCTTACAAGGTCTTATTTGTGATACCTAAATTCAAGGCGCCTCTCAGGGCGCCTTTTTATTTTGAGGAGGAACAGATGTATCTTAAACAAGCTTTTGAACTCGTTAAAATGACGGCGGGACAGACCGGACGTAATCCGGCAGTGGGCTGCATCATTGTAAAAAATGGCGTCATCATCGGTATAGGTGCTCATCTCAAGGAAGGAACCGCGCATGCTGAGGTGCAGGCGATCAAAATGGCAGGAGATGCAACAGACGCAACACTTTACTGCACGCTTGAACCTTGTAATCACACAGGCAAGACACCGCCTTGTACTGAAGCGATTATTCAGGCAGGTATCACAAAGGTCGTCTTTGCTGTTCGTGATACTAGTCTGGATGATACAGGTATTCGATATATGGAATCACATGGTATAGAAGTGATTCATGCGCCTGACTCTGCCATCTCCGCGTTTTATGAGGCTTTCTTTACTTCAAAAGAGGAGAAACGTCCTTATGTCACGCTGAAGCTGGCTTCGACACTTGACGGTAAACTTGCCGATGACTTTGACAACAGTAAATGGCTGACAAACACGGCTTCACGTCAGGATGTACACCGACTTAGACATAGTCAGGATGCAGTACTCGTCGGCAGAAAAACTTATGAAATCGATAAGCCAAAGCTCGATGCGCGTCATGTCAGTGACAAGGAGCCTGCCAAGGTGATTATCTCGCAGTCGGGAGATGTAACGCTCCACGAAGCGGATAGAATGAACGGACAGAGAATCCTCGTTATCAGCCCGGCAGAAATCCCGCATGCGGAGACTTTAATCACACAAGATTTCCGTCCGGCACATCTCCTGGAACTTCTCTATCAGGCAGGCATCAGCCGGCTGATGATAGAAGGTGGTTCCGGCGTCATCAGTGAATTTATAGAACAGGATTGTTTTGATGAAGTCGTCATTTATTACGCCCCGAAACTACTTGGCGGCACATTGAACAATCGTTTTTATCATACAGAAGAAAGTCGGATGACTCAGCTCAGACTAGTGGATATTCAGCAGTTTGAAGATGATGTCCGTCTGACTTACCGAAAGGGGCAGTAAGATGTTTACAGGTTTAATTGAAGAAGTAGGTACGATAGAACGCATCAAGCAGCAGGGTGCACTTAAAATGACGATCCGCTGTAAGAAAATACTTGAAGATATTAAGGTAGGTGACTCAATCGCAGTCGATGGCACGTGTCTGACAGTGACTTCTTTTACACCTCAGTCCTTTGATGTGGATGTCATCATCGGCACATCAGACCGTACAAAATTCAAGGCAGTGAGCGCCGGTTATCAAGTCAATTTAGAGCGTGCACTCCTGCCGACGACACGTCTCGGCGGTCATTTCGTCTCAGGTCACGTGGATAACACAGGCAAAGTGCTGCGTAAACTGTCTAAAGGGAATGCTATCGTCTATCACATCAGCCTGGATAAAAATGACCAGAAATATGTCATTCCAAAAGGCTCCATCGCAGTCGATGGCACGTCACTGACCATCTTTGAATTGAACGCGAATTACTTTGAGATACAGTTGATCCCGGAGACACAGGAAGCGACTAAACTGATGTCCCTCAAACCGGGCGACACGGTTCATCTCGAGTTTGATATGCTCGGCAAATATATTGTCAGACAGGAGGCGCTCGCATGTTCAGCACAATAGAAGAAGCACTTATCGATCTGAAGGCGGGTAAACCGGTGATTGTTGTCGATTCAGAAGACAGAGAAAACGAAGGGGATTTAGTCGCTGTTACAGAGTTTGCAGCGCCTGATGTTCTCAATTTGATGATTACAGAAGCGCGTGGCCTCGTCTGTGCGCCATTATCCAGAGAACTGGCTGAGCGTTTTAACCTGACGCCGATGACTGCGCGTAATGACGATCCGCATGGTACCGCTTTTACGATCAGCATCGACCATGTGTCATCCACAACAGGTATCAGTGTACAGGAGCGTTTTGATACTGTTCGTGCACTACTGGGCGAAGACAGCCGCTGCTTTAATTCACCCGGCCATATTTTTCCGCTCATCGCGAAAGACGGTGGTGTACTGGAAAGACAGGGACATACAGAAGCCTGTGTTGACCTCGCCGGGCTATGTGGCGCTAAAAAAACAGGTATTATCTGTGAAATCATCAAGACGGACGGGACGATGGCAAGACGCGATGATCTCGTCCAGTTTAAAGAGAAGCATGACCTGAAGATGATCACTATAGAAGCGCTGGTTCATTATCGTAAACAACAGGAAGCACTCGTCAAGCGAGAAGCAGTCGTTGATATGCCGACAGATTTCGGACACTTCACGGTATACGGCTATAGTGAAATCTACAGTGATAAAGACCATGTCGTCTACATGAAACCTTACGAAGGTGTGCCCGACATCCGTTTACATTCTGAATGCCTGACAGGCGATGTCTTCCATTCAAGACGTTGTGACTGTGGTACCCAGCTCGAGAACGGACTTCGCCATATCGATGCGCACGGCGGCCTGCTCATATATTTAAGACAAGAAGGGCGCGGCATCGGTTTGATCAACAAACTGAAAGCATATGAAAAAATAGAAAAGGGTCTCGACACAGTTGAGGCAAACGCGGCACTCGGTTTTGATGCAGATCTTCGTGACTATGGTGTCGCTGCTGCCATACTCCGCGACCTCGGCATTCCATCTGTCAATCTTATCACCAATAATCCGCGCAAAATTGATGGTTTAAGAGACTACGGCATTGACGTCAGAGTGCGTATTCCCCATCAGTTTTCAAGCAACCCGGACAACAGTCATTATTTAGCAACAAAAAAAGAAAAATTAGGACATTTACTGGAGGAGAATTTAATATGAAATATGATGCGAAAGTAACAGGACAAGGACTTAAAATTGCGATTGTCGCTTCTAGATTCAATCATTTTATTACAGACCGCTTAGTAGAAGGTGCAGTGGATACATTAATCCGTCATGGTGTTGAAGAAGAAAGTATCGACCAGCTGCTGGTGCCTGGCGCATTTGAGATTCCATTTATCGCACAGAAACTGGCGAAACAGGGTAAATACGATGCCATCATTACACTGGGCTGCGTCATCCGCGGTGCAACCACTCATTATGACTATGTCTGCAATGAAGTAGCAAAAGGTGTGTCTAAAGCCAATGAATTCGGGATTCCCGTTATCTTCGGTGTCCTGACGACAGAAACAATTGAACAGGCGATTGAACGTGCCGGTACTAAAGCAGGCAATAAAGGTGGCGAAGTCGCAGTTGCTGCAATTGAGATGGCCAACTTAAATAAAATGATATAAAAAAACTCGGATGTCAGCAGACATCCGAGTTTTCTTTATTATTTACGTTTTGCGAGTAATGCTATTGCTGAAATCGCAGCCACAGCACCTGCACCAATTGCGATGTTTTTATTAACTTGCGGTGTAAAGATAGACTTCGTCACAAGCTGTAAGTTCTGAGGGCGTTCTGCTAAACGACGGACGAAGTAACCATACCAGTCCTGACCAAATGGCACATAGACACAGAACTGATAGCCTTGTTTCGCGATTTCTTCCTGCAGCTCAGTACGGAAGCCGTACAGCATCTGGAATTCAATCAGGTCTTTGTTTAAGTTATGCTGATTGATGAATTTCTTTACGTGATTGATGATGTTATGATCATGAGTCGCGATAGAAGTCATCGCTTTAGCACTCAGAAGACGCTGCTCGATCAACTTGATGTAGTTCTCGTCGATATCTTCTTTTGTCTGATAAGCCACTTCAGGACTTTCCTTATAAGCACCTTTTACAAGACGAAGACGCACATCTTTGTATTTCTCGATCTCATCAGTTGCGCGGAAGAGGTAAGCCTGAATCACAGTACCGACATTTTTGAATTCACCTTTTAAACGGTCAAGGATTTCAAATGTCTGCACTGTGTGATTGTAATCTTCTGTGTCCATGTTGATATGCATGTTACCGTGCTGATAAGCAACCATCAGGATTTCACGTACGTTCTCGTAGCAGAATTCTTTGTCTACATCGAGACCGATCTGTGTGAGTTTAATGGACATATGCGCTTTGACGCCCGCATTATCAATCGCTTTGATCATAGCGATGATTTCTTCTTTGGCTTTAGTTGCCTCTTCTTTAGAGAAAACAAACTCTCCTAAGTTATCAACAGTCGCTGTGATGCCTTTACGGTTTAATTCTTTAATTGCTTCGATAGTAGATGGAATATCCACACCTGCTACGACTTTATTTGCACCGAGTGCCAGACCATATTTTTTTGCTGCCGCATTCAGTGTCTGATTCTCGCTTAACATGATAAAGAAATCTCTTGTTAAACCCATGCTAAAAACCTCCTAGTGTTTTCATATAACTTAATATATTTTACTACAAATATTCAAAAAGTTAAGCGTTTTCTTTTTAAGTTATTCAGTTATTTTGTAGAAAATTACTCATTGCACTAAAAGGCATAAAAAATAAGTGCCTAATCCTCGGATTGGACACTTTTATCGGCGATAATTTTACTGTCTAGAGGCTGAGCACTGATGTCGATAATATGAGGGACTACATTGATCAAGCAAAGTGTAATGACGATTTTTTTAATAAAGCGCATAAGGGCCTCCTGATATTCTCTTCTTTATCAGTTTATCCGGCTAATGTGAAGAAACGTTTAAAGAATTGTAAATTAAATGTTTACTTTTCAGTCAGTAAGCGCTTTATTCATGTATAATGTAAAAAAAGATGAAGGAGCAAGAACATGAGAGATTTAGGGGTTTACTTTGGTACATTTGCACCATGCCATGTAGGTCATTTTGAACAGATAGTACGAGCAAAACGTGAAAATACACGTGCTGTTGTCATTGTGTCAGGCTATGACGGCGACCGCGGAGATCTGGCAGGCATGAGCCTCGTCAACCGTACGAAGTCTATGCGCGAATTACTGAAAGATGATGATAATGTAACGGTCATGAAACTGGATGAGACCCATATTCCGAAGTATCCAGCCGGCTGGCAGCCTTGGCTTGAACTGCTGGAAGCTCATATTATAGAAGGCGCAGGTGAGTTTAACTCAGTCACTTTCTATGTGGGTGAGGATGAGTACATCGAACCGCTGAACACTTACTTCAAAGCAAAATGGCCGGAACGTGATATCGTCATCACACGCGTTGACAGACGTATTACGGGTATCAGCGGCACCTCTATCCGTGAGAATCCGATTTATAACTGGGATTATGTTACACGTCCGTTCAGAAGATTCTTTGTGCAGAATGTACTGATTATCGGGACGGCAAGTACCGGTAAAACGACATTGACGCGTGACCTGGCACGTAGATATTCCACTTCTTATTCTCTTGAATATTCACGTGAATATCAGACGGAACGTCAGGTTAAAGATGATGAATTGGATATTAAAGACCTGCAGGCAATCGGTATCGGACAGTATGAAGTGAACCGTAAACATATACATTCACCGGGTACACGAAAAGTCTTTTTTGCGGATACAGATGTGATGACGACAAAACTATATTCTAAGATTTATCTGTCTGATGAAGACTATGCAAAAATCGCACCCGTCTTTGATTTCTATATTTCGCAGCAGACATGGGCCCTGATTCTCCTGCTTCCACCGACGACCACATATGTTAATGATGGCTTCCGTGATATGTCGCAGGCAGACACAGATTCACGCAATAAAATGCATCAGATGTTTTTGGATGAACTTGAGCAGCACGGGCTCATGGAAAAGACCGTTGTGCTGCAAGGCGAAAGCTTCCAGGAAAAATACGAAGAAGCACATCGCTTGGTCGATGAGCTGCTGGCGGAAGGGAAAGATAACTGATGTTTCTAGTAAAAGACTTTAAAGGATTTACGACGTATGAGAAGGTGTTATTTGCATTCATTCTAATAGCCCAGATTTTTATCCTTGTCTATTTCTGGAATAATGGTGAAGCTTTTAATACCCTTAGCGTTATTTCTGCCATTTCAAGTATCTCGGGTGTTGCATGTGTCATCATGTCGGCTAAAGGACGATTGAGTACTTTCTTCTACGGGGTTATTCAGGCAGCGACCTATGGTTATGTCAGCTATAAAAGTTTTCTCTTCGGAGAAGTAGGTCTTCAAGTTGTATTTGGGATTTTTCAGTTCATCGGCCTCTATGCTTGGCTGAAGAACATGCATAGTGATCACCATACAGATGATCCGGATGTTCAGGAAGTTGATTCTCGAGGACTGAGTATTCGCGGCTGGCTGATTACAATTGCAGTGACCGCACTGGTTTATGTAGGAACGGGTTATTATCTTGATAACTTTACAGAAGCAAAGCAGCCATTTGTCGATGCTTTATCTGTAGGTCTTAGTTTAGTCGCACAGACCCTTATGACGCTACGTTATAAAGAACAGTGGATATTATGGATTGTCATTAATATGGTGTCTATCTTCCTATGGGCAAGACTGATGTTGCAAAATGATAAACTGACATTTGAAGGTTTATCAGCTGTCACCATGTGGGTTGCTTTCCTGATCAATAGTGTCTACGGTTACTACTACTGGAAAAAACTACAGGATGTGCAGGTTACTGAGAAATATTAATTTATTGTAAAGGTGGAACAATATTCTTTAAAAACTCTTAATAATTTTCCTTCTGACAGGATGATAGAATAGATATATCTTAATGAATAATCTAAAGAGGTGTATCTATGTTTAAAGATATGGCGTTCTACATTTTCGGGCATGAAATTGATCCGTTTTTACAACTTTTTATTTTTGAACCGATTGTGATTACCATTATTGCAGTTCTCGTCGCAATCGTGACTAAAAAAGCATGGACAATGGCGTTAGTCATTATTCTTCTCAACATCATTGATAATGCAATCGATGTTAACTTCTTATTTGGAGATCAAGGCATTGGTACTATTCTCGGACAGAACGTGGCATTCTTCTTCTCGAATACTTTCTCTATGTTCTATGAATTTGTATTCAGTTTCTTATTAGCTGGTCTGCCAGTTATGCATAAAAAATTCGGTATCGCTTAAGCGATACCGTTTTTTTATTGATGTTCTTTTTTATAGACTTGTGCTTTATCAGCATACTCCTGGACGATACGTTCCATATCCTGATAATCTTCTGGCGTCAGTTCTCTGACGACTCGTGCCGGGCGTCCAAATGCGAGTGTCCGTGGCGGTATTTTGGTACCTGGTGTGACAAGAGAGCCTGCCCCGATAAATGCATATTCTCCAATTTCTGCGCCGTCAAGCACAGTGGAGTCCATACCGATCAGCGCATGATTTCTGATGATGGCAGAATGCAGCGTGACTTTATGGCCGATTGTCACACGGTCTTCAATGATCAGAGGTTTATTCGGTGACTGATGCAGGCAGCATAAGTCCTGTATGTTACTTTCTTTGCCGATAATGACAGGACTGACATCGCCGCGGATGACTGCGTTGTACCAGACAGATGAGCCTTCACCTATCTTAACATTTCCTGTTACAACAGCACCTGGTGCGATAAAAGAAGTTTCATGTATTTCGGGTTGTTGTCCTTGATAGTTCACAAGCATGATGAATCTCCCTTTCTTTTTTTGGTATAATTAATTTTATCATGAAAGAGGAAAGTGGGCAGAGTTATGTGGAAGTGGGAAACGGAAAAAACAGCTAAAGGTGTTGTGGTCATCGTCCATAGTATATTGGAGCATCACGGACGTTATGCCTGGCTGATTACACAGTTAAGACGTCAAGGCTACCATGTTGTCATGGGCGACCTGCCTGGACAGGGACAGACATCACGTGTCAGAAAAGGGCATATCAATTCCTTCGCTGATTACAGAGAAGCAGTGCTTGACTGGATAGATGTCGCCGAATCATATTATCTGCCGGTTTTCGTCATTGGTTCAGGTCTCGGCGGACTCATCATCACTAATCTGCTGGAACATATCACACTTAAGCTGGAAGGTGTCATCTTATTGTCGCCGCTCTTCGGTTTTCAGCATACAACGACGACCCGGAAGAACTTCTTTGCTTCTAGTTTCGGTGGTACATCTAAAGATGCCAAATTTGATATGAAGATAGATTATGCACAGCTGACTCGTTCTGAAGATGTGATAGCGGAAGTACAGAATGATTCTCTGATGCTGAGTCAGGTCAGTTATCACTGGTACCGTTCAATTATTGAGACGATGAAGGAAACGATGGAAAATCTGGAGCGGATTGAACCGGTTGCGATACAGCTTCATTACGGCACGGAAGACCGGCTCGTAGACTTATCGCAGATCAAGGTATTTGAACGCGAGATGGCTTGTGAAGTGAAGGAATGGTCAGGCTTTTATCATGAACTCCACCAGGAACCTGAAAACGAAAAAGTACTGACAGAAATAGTTGATTTTATGGATAAAAGAATCGAGTATATAGGGTTGATTCTTGAATAAAAGGGTAAGAATAAGCTAATATTGTCTTAGACAGGGGGCATTAGATGTCACGCGAAAAAAATGAACTCAGTGATATGGTCGCACTAAATGATTTACAGAAAGAAATCGATACTATTTTCGATGTTATATCTGATCGATTTGATTTGTCAAAAGAAGAGTATTTGACGATGGTCGCACTATGGGATAATGGCCCGATGTCAATGAAACGACTGAATCAGTATGTGGATATTAAACCTTATAAGCGGACCCGCTTTTTTAATAATTTAGTGGCGAAAGGCTGGATTTATAAAGAACGTCCTGCGAATGATGAGAGAACGGTCATCATTCATTACAATGAGGAAAGAGCATCTGATAAAGAAGAAATCGTCAATGTTGCGTGTTCAGTAATCAAGAATAATATGAATGATTTCAAGAATTATTTTGATCAGGTTCTCAATATATGTAAATAAAAACGGTAAGCAGCTGCTTACCGTTTTTCTATTGCACATATAAAGGGTGGGTTGTTCTTCTGATTGATAAAGCCATACTGAATGATGTGTGCCAGCTCCTGATCGAACTCATAAAGGAATTTCAAAACTTCTTCTTTTTCAATCTGTCCTTCTGCATGACCAGGATAGATGACCAATATAATCATTCCACCTGGTTTGAGCAGTTTAAAGAGCGCATTGATTGCTTCAACGGTCGTTGCAGGTAGCGTGGTAATTGATTTATCGCCTTTTGGCAAGTAGCCAAGATTGAAGATGGCGCAGCTGATTGTGTCAGTGACATAATTGCTGACATGTTCATGGCCGTCCTGAATAAAAGTGATATTAGAGTAGTCTTTCGTTTTTTCTTTTGCGTTCTGAATTGCAGCGTCCTGGATATCGAATGCATAAACATGGCCATTTTCTGATACTTTTTCCGCAAGATAAAGGGTATCGTTTCCGTTGCCACAAGTTGCATCGACAACTATATCTCCAGCTGCCGCTGATAAGTCGATGAGTTGTTTGGAGAAGGGCAGGATGCCTTTAAGCTTCATGTGCCACCTTATAGTGCTTTCCTTGCCAGCTATCACGGCGGATGAGTTCCTGGTCGATTGCATTCAGGACTTCCCATTTATTGACGCTCCACATCGGTCCGATCATCAGTTCAATCGGACCGTCACCTGTAATACGATGGATGATCATCTCGGGTGGCAGCAGTTCCAGCTGGTCTGCGACAAGACTGACATAGTCGTCTTTTGACATGAACTCGAGCTTGCCTTTTTCGTACTGTTTGATCATCGGTGTTCCTTTTAATAAGTGCAGAAGGTGGATTTTGATACCTTGTACGTCCATTTCTGCCACTGCTTGTGCTGTTTCCATCATCATATCGTAATTTTCACCTGGCAGACCATTAATGATATGCGAACAGATATTGATATTGTGCTTACGCAGTTTTGCAACACCTTCGTAGTAACACTGCATATCGTGTGCACGGTTGATCAAGTCTGATGTCTCCTGATGAACAGTCTGCAGTCCGAGCTCTACCCAGAGATAAGTCCGCTCATTTAATTCTGCCAGATATTCGACGACATCGTCAGGCAGACAGTCTGGGCGTGTAGCGATTGACAGACCGACAACACCTTCCTGCGCGAGCGCTGCCTCGTATTTTTCTTTTAAGACGTGAAGCGGGGCATGGGTATTCGTATAGGCCTGGAAGTAGGCGATATACTGACCGTCTTTCCATTTCTCGTGTGTACGGTTCTTGATTTTTTCAAACTGAACAGGAATCGGGTCGACACGTTCGCCCGCGAAGTCACCGGAACCTGCTACAGAGCAGAATGTACAGCCGCCATGGGCCACTGTGCCGTCCCGGTTCGGACAGTCAAATCCGCCTTCAAGTGCGACTTTGAAGATTTTCTGACCGAATTTCTGACGGAGATGATAGTTCCATGTATGATAACGTTTATTGTCTAATGCATATTTAAATTGTTCCATTTAGTCTCACCTTTCTTATTGTAGGATTTTAACACAAAACGTTGTCTTACAGTGAGAAAAAAGTTACGCTTGAAAGAGTGAGGTGAAAAATATGAAGATGCCAAAATTAGTCTGGCTTCTTATCATTGGGATGGCAGTCAACGTGACAGGGGCAAGTTTTATCTGGCCGCTTAACACGATATATATACATAATGAGCTCGGAAAGAGTCTGAGCGTTGCAGGGATTGTACTGATGTTGAATTCCGGTGCGTCTGTTGTCGGCAATCTGCTCGGCGGTAAAATGTTTGACCGTTTCGGCGGCTATCTGTCTGTGATGACCGGTATTTTGATAGCGCTGGTAAGTCTGGTCGGCATGGTCATGCTTCATTCCTGGCCGTGGTATCCAATCTGGCTGATTCTGGTTGGCTTTGGATCAGGGATTGTCTTTCCTTCTATTTATGCGATGGCAGGAGTGGCCTGGCCGGAAGGGGGCAGACGGACGTTTAATGCAATCTATCTCGCACAGAATTTAGGGGTGGCGCTCGGCGCGGCACTCGGCGGCTTTATGGCCGATATCAGTTTCAATATTATTTTTATCGCGAATTTAGTGCTTTTCGTTGTCTTCTTTTTTATTGCTTTCTTTGGCTACAGGGAAGCGGACAATCTTCATAAAGACCGTAAAGTCGAGGAAGTAAAGGAAATAGTGGATAAGAGTAGATTTAATGCGCTTATCTTAGTCTGCGTAGCATATTGTCTCTGCTGGATCGGCTATGTGCAGTGGCAGACGACTATTTCAAGTTACACTCAGACTATTGGTATCAGTCTTCAGCAGTATAGTATGCTGTGGGCGCTAAATGGTGTACTTATTATAGTAGGTCAGCCGCTGTTCCGACCGTTCGTACGTCTGATTGAAGACAAGATTAAGACTCAGATTGCGGTCGGGATAACGATATTTATAGCGTCGTTTGTCGTAACCAGTTTCGCTGAAAGTTTTATGATGTTTGTTGTCGGAATGGTAATTCTGACGATCGGTGAGATGTTCGTCTGGCCGGCTGTCCCGACTATCGCAAACATGCTTGCGCCTGAAGGACGAGTCGGTACTTATCAGGGCATCGTCAACTCGACAGCGACACTCGGTCGTGCAATTGGGCCGGTTGTCGGGGGTGTGGTCGTCGATCTCTACAATATGCAGGTGATGTTTGTAGTGATGATTGCGCTCCTCATCGTGAGCTTCTTGTTTTTGAAAGTGTATGATAGAGGACTTGAGAAGTGATGGGATAATTTTGAAAAAAGTATAATTTGGACTCTCGCTAACTATTTATGTAGTGAGAGTCCAAATTTTTGTATTATTTAGTCTCTCGTGGAGAAACCATATGCTGAGAGTCCAAAATAATGAATTATTTAGACTCTCGTATCACAAATGTATGCGGAGAGTCTAAATAACCTAGTTACACGTATAAAATCTGCCTTTTGTTTCATTATGCTTGGTAAAATTTCTATCTAAATATCTGGAAATGGTCTTTTTATGTAAGAGACCATCACTCCACAAATGGATTTGTCTCACTGTAAGAGGCTTATCATTAAAAAAGAGAGATATTTCTTTAACAGCTCGTTCCATCACTTCATCAACAGAGTAAGTTTTGCCGCATAGACATGTTATTTTACGAAGCGTTTGTTTCTGTAGAAAATACAGTCCGCATTCACAAAGAATACCTTTCCTGCATTCTTCGAAGGAAAGCTGAATGGGTTTCTCATACTGAGATTGTTTGATATGTCGGTCCATCAAGGCTTTTACAAGATGATTATGAGGGAAGAAATTTGGAACATTTGAAATGTTTTTTATCAAGTGAGTAGCAGACACAAAATTTAAGCGGTGATTATCCGGCATATGTCCGAAAATCTGCTGATCAGGATTAATAAAAACATGGTAATAATGAACAGTATAATTAAGTCCATGAGCATGAAGAAATTGATTAAATAGCTGGAGGGTTCTTTCTTTTTGCATTAAGAGCATGGGAATTTCATGACCACTATTTACATAAAAAATTGATGCTGCTTAATAAAGATATCATCACTAAAATTCTTCACTTCAAATAAATAAATATCATCTTGCATTAGCAAAAGGGCGTCAATTTGAAACTCTTTATTGTTAAAGGATAATATGAGATTGAACATGACAATACCTTCCGTAAGGTGTTTTTCAACTAATGAAGCGAACTGTTTTTCGCCTTGGAATCCTCTCAGCCGACGCTGCCATTTTAGCATGTCTTCTTCAGTTGTTTGTGTACGCATCAATTTCTGCTCTAACTGCTGAAAACTTTCTGTTTTAGTTAAACGTTTAACAATCTCCACACCATACCTCCTGTCCTCTATTGTAATCGGTAATTTTTTAAACTGTAAAAACTTCTTGCATGTTCATCTTAATCATTTTATAGTAGATATTAACTGGAGTAGTAACCTTGAATCATTTTCTAGAGAGTCAGTGGGGGTGTGAACTGGCATTGAGTACAGGTGAACTTGCCGGGGTTCTGAAATTTAACACATTAAGCTGCACTTAACAGTGAATTGCGGGTGGTACCGCGGTTGTCTATAGAAGACAGTCGTCCCTCTTAACAGGGATGACTGTCTTTATTTATTTTGAGGAGGAATTATTATGAGTTTTAATCATCTGGAAATTGAAAAGAAATGGCAGCAGTACTGGGCTGAGAATAAAACGTTCAAAATAGAAGAGCATTCTGATAAACCTAAATTCTATGCGCTCGATATGTTCCCTTATCCATCAGGCGCAGGTCTTCACGTCGGTCATCCAGAAGGCTATACAGCGACGGATATTATGTCACGTTTTCGTCGTATGCAGGGCTATAACGTCCTTCATCCGATGGGCTGGGATGCATTCGGTCTGCCGGCAGAACAATATGCGATTGATACAGGAAATGACCCTGCAGAATTTACGCTGAAAAATATTCAGACGTTCAAACGTCAGATTCAGGAGCTCGGTTTCAGCTATGACTGGGACCGTGAAGTCAATACGACGGATCCGAACTACTATAAATGGACGCAGTGGATTTTTATCCAGCTGTATAACAAAGGGCTCGCTTATGTCGATGAAGTAGCCGTAAACTGGTGTCCTGCACTCGGCACGGTCCTTTCCAATGAAGAAGTGATTGATGGTAAATCAGAACGTGGCGGTCATCCGGTTATCCGTAAGCCGATGCGCCAATGGGTACTGAAGATTACTGAATATGCAGACCGTCTGCTTGAAGACCTTGACGAGCTTGACTGGCCAGAATCGCTAAAAGATATGCAGCGCAACTGGATCGGTCGTTCTGAAGGCGCTGAAGTCACATTCAGCATCAAAGATTCAGAACATACATTTGATGTCTTCACGACACGACCTGATACTATTTTCGGTGCGACTTATGCTGTTTTATCACCTGAACATGCGTTAGTGGATGCTATTACAACGCATGAGCAGCAGGACGCGATTAAAGCTTATCAGGAACAGGCGTCACGTAAATCTGATCTTGAACGTACAGATCTTGCGAAAGACAAAACAGGTGTCTTCACAGGTGCTTATGCAGTCAATCCGTTTACAGGCGAAGACATGCAGATCTGGATCTCTGACTACGTGCTTGCCTCTTATGGTACGGGTGCGATTATGGCAGTACCGGCCCATGACGAACGTGACTATGATTTCGCGAAGCAGTTTGACCTGCCGATTGTGCAGGTGCTTGAAGGCGGCGACATCTCGTCTGCACCATTTACAGGTGACGGCGTGCACATCAACTCTGGTGAGCTCGATGGACTGAATAAGGAAGACGGTATTCAAAAAGCGATTACGATGCTGGAAGACAAGAAAATCGGTCAGAAGAAAATCAGCTACAAACTGCGCGACTGGTTATTCTCACGTCAACGTTACTGGGGTGAACCGATTCCAGTTATCACTTGGGAAGATGGCACGATGACGACAGTGCCAGAAGAAGAACTGCCACTGATGTTACCGAAGACAGAACATATTAAACCATCAGGAACAGGTGAATCACCACTTGCAAACATCGATGAGTTCGTCAATATCGTTGATCCGAAAACAGGCATGAAAGGTCGTCGCGAGACCAATACAATGCCGCAGTGGGCAGGCAGCTGCTGGTACTACCTGCGCTATATTGATCCTCATAATGACGAGGCACTAGCCGATCCTGAGAAACTGAAAGAATGGCTGCCGGTTGACCTTTATATCGGCGGGGCAGAGCATGCGGTCCTTCATTTACTGTACGCGCGTTTCTGGCATAAAGTGCTGTATGACATCGGCGTTGTGCCGACAAAAGAACCTTTCCAGAAACTGCTCAATCAGGGCATGATTTTAGGTGAAGGTAATGAGAAGATGAGTAAATCTAAAGGGAATGTCGTCAATCCAGATGATATCGTAGCGTCACATGGTGCAGACACACTGCGTCTTTACGAAATGTTTATGGGACCACTTGAAGCATCGATTGCCTGGAGCACAAACGGCTTAGACGGTGCACGTCGTTTCCTTGACCGTATCTATCGTCTCTTCATCACAGAGCAGGGTACACTGACTGAGAAAATTACGACAGAGGCGACACCAGCGCTTGACAAAACTTATAACCAGACTGTGAAAAAAGTGACAGAAGATTACGAAGCTCTTGGCTTCAATACAGCAATCTCTCAGATGATGGTCTTTATCAATGAAGGCTATAAACAGGAGAAAATCAATCAAGCATACGTTGAAGGTTTCGTTAAGATGCTGTCTCCAATCGCACCGCATATCGCTGAAGAACTCTGGCAGAAACTGGGTCATACAGAGACTATTACTTATGCAGCGTGGCCAGCATTCGATGAATCTAAACTAGTTGACGATGAAGTGGAAATCGTGATTCAGATTAATGGTAAACTGAAGAAGAAAGCAATGATTCAAAAAGATATGCCGAAAGAAGAACTGGAAGCATTTGCGCTCGCTGAAGAAGAAATTAAAACAGCGATTGAAGGTAAGACGGTACGCAAAGTCATCGCAGTACCGAATAAGCTCGTTAACATTGTAGCGAATTAGGAGGATACTATGACTTACGAAATATCGCCGCAGGACCTGATGAAAAAGATGGATAGTGAAGAACCGCATATCATTGATGTCCGTGAAGATTATGAAGTACAGATGGGGATGCTGAAAGGTGCTACTCACATCCCAATGAATACAATTCCTGACCATATGCCAGAATTTAAGCAGGACGAACCTTATTATATCGTCTGTGCACATGGCATCCGCAGCGAAAAAGTAACTGAATATTTACGTGACCATGACATTAAAGCATTCAATGTCACAGGTGGTATGGCAGCATTCTGAAAAAGCGGCTCTCTATAAGAGAGCCGCTTTTTGTGCGTTGAGACCCGCGACATAACCCGTCACAAGTGCGCTTGTAATATTATAGCCGCCTGTATAGCCGTGAATATCCAGTACCTCACCGCAGAAAAATAGATTATCATGCAGCTTGGACTGCATCGTCGCCGGATGAATTTCCTTGACGCTGACCCCGCCACCTGTCACAAATGCTTTTTCAATGGACAATGTACCATTGACGGTGAACTGAAACTGCTTTAAAGATGCGATAAAAGTACTTAGAGCATCACGTTTCAGGTGATGGTAACTTGTTGTTTCCTCTATTCCAGCACGTTCCAGTAAGAAGAGGAGATAGCGTTCATGCACCAGTCCTTTTAAACTGTTCTTAATGGATTTGTCCGGACTCTCTTTAAGCATCTCTTGAACGCGTCTTGTCAAATCGTGCAGTGATTCTTCTGGGAATGCATCGATGGTCATCTGAATATCCTGTTTTTTCTGACGCTGCTGTTCTTTATAGACGAACTGTGAACAGCGAAGAGCAGCGGGACCTGAGACACCGAAATGGGTGAAGAGCATGTCCATCTGATGGGTGATGGCAGGCTTGCCGTTCTTTCTGAGAACGCTGAGTGCCACGTTCTGAAGGCTTAAGCCCTGCAGCACTTTGGACTTGATAAAAGGTTCACTGGAAGTGATCGGCACTTCAGTCGGAAAGAGTTCTGTGATGGTGTGTCCAGCCTGTTCAGCAAATCTGTAACCATCGCCTGTTGAGCCCGTCTGCGGCACACTTTTACCGCCCGTTGCGATGATGACGCTCTGGCAGTGAAATACACCGCGCTCTGTATCGACGCCGATGATCGTGTCACCATCCAAGATCAGATGGTTGACGGCGAGATTTATTTTAATCTCTACTTGATTATCTCTTAAGTTATTCAGTAATGTATCGACGACATCTTTTGCGTTGTTCGATACCGGAAACATCCGGCCGTTATCTTCTTCTTTTAACTTGACGCCTCTCTTTTCGAAGTAAGCGATAATGCTTTCATTATCAAAAGTATTAAAGGCGCTATATAAAAACTTACCGTTTCCCGGAATGTGTTTGATAATTTCCTCATAAGGCAGGCGGTTGGTGACGTTACAACGACCACCGCCTGATATCTGCAGCTTACGGCCGAGCTTGTCTTTTTTGTCAATGAGCAGGACTCTGCCGCCTTGTGCGCTGGCACTAATAGCAGCCATCAGTCCGCTCGGCCCGCCGCCGATGACGATTGTCTGATACATGTTGATGCTCCTTTTCATAATTAAAAGTAGTTAACCTGAAGTAAAGATGATAATATATGGATAGTTTAAAACTAGATAGTTAGGGATGAAGATATGTCAGAAAGTAATTCATTAGTCAGAAGTACCTTTATATTAACAGCAAGTATATTTATTACAAAGGTACTCGGCATTCTATACGTCATACCATTTTACGCGATTATTGGCGGTGAAGAAAACTTAGCGCCATATACTTACGCTTATCAGCCGTATGTCGTCATGCTGACGATAGCAGGGGCGGGCGTGCCGCTCGCTGTTGCGAAGTATGTCTCGAAATATAATGCGCTGGGTGCCTACCGGGTCAGCGAGAAGCTCTATAAGTCAAGCCTTCTCGTTATGAGTCTGTCCGGTCTCTTAGGGTTCATTATACTGTATTTATTGTCACCCATGATAGCAGAAGCGACTTTAGCAGGTGACGGACAAAACGGTGCCTGGTCAGTCGATGATATCACACATATCATGCGAGTCATTTCATTTGCCGTGATTTTTATACCGTTCCTCGCAACATGGCGCGGTATTTTTCAGGGCTATGATTCAATGGGGCCGACTGCTGTGTCGACAGTCATTGAACAGATTGCACGTATTCTGTTTTTACTTGGCGGCGCTTATCTTGTGCTCCATGTCTTTGACAAAGGACTGTTACTCGCTAATGAAGTAGCGACGTTCGCTGCTGCTATTGGCGCAATCTTTGCACTTCTCACGCTCTGGTATTACTGGCGCAAACGTAAGCCGTTTATAGATAGGATGATTGATTCGGACGAGACGTCAATCGATGTCGGTTACCGTTCTATGTATAAAGAGATTCTGCTTTATAGTGTGCCGTTCGTTATCGTCAGCTTAAGTGTGCCGCTTTACATCATGATTGACCAGTTCACACATAATAAAGGTCTGGCCATTGCAGGAGTGCCGTCTGAACTACATGACCAGTTACTGACAATGCTGAATCTGACGACGAATAAACTGGTCATGATACCGACTTCTCTTGCGGGTGGATTTGCCATCAGTATCGTTCCTTCTATTACACGTACGTATGCGTCAGGAAGAATCAGAGAGATGCATCAGCAGATCAGAACGTCTCTCGGGGTACTCATGTACTTAACAGTACCTGCCTCACTCGGTATTATGCTCCTTGCAGCACCTCTTTACACGGTGTTCTACAGCTATAGTGCTACAGCGACACAGATTCTGATGTTTTACGCGCCGGCAGGCATTCTGTTGTCACTGACATCGGTAACGGCTGCTATACTGCAGGGAATCGATAAACAGGCACTGACAGTTTGGATCGTGCTCGGTTCTATTGCGATTAAAGCGATTCTTAACTTGCCGCTGATTATTCTTTTCCATACAAATGGTGCTGTTCTTTCTACATCAATAGCGATGTTGTTTGCCATTATCTGTAATATAATGGTTATCCGTAAATATGGACATTTTCCGCTTAGTTCCACAGTGAAAGAGATGCTGCAGATCGCCGCATTCACAGGCATAATGCTCGCAGTTGTCGGTTTCATCTATTGGCTGCTGCTGCACTTCTTAAGCGTAGAATCTAAAGGACAGTCACTCATCATACTTGTGATCTGCGGTGCTGTCGGTATCATCGTCTACGCCTTGATTACATTAAAAACGGGCCATGCTGAACGTTACCTGGGTAAACGCGTCGGTACACTCGCTAGAAAGCTCCATCTTAAATGAGGTTAGACAAGTTTCTGGCAAACCACGGAATGGGAACGCGGACAGAAGTCAAGCAGTTGATTAAAAAAGGCAGTGTTCAAGTTAATAATGAAGTCATCAAAAAAGCTGATTATAAACTGGATCCCGAAACAGACGTTGTGCTCTGTCAAGGTGAAGCCGTACGGTATATAGACGAACTCTATATCATCTTAAATAAACCGGCAGGCGTCATCAGCGCGACAGAGGATCATCTACATGATACTGTAGTTGACCTGATGCCGGAATACCGACACTTCGACCTGCATCCTGTCGGGCGTCTGGATAAGGATACAGAAGGGCTGCTTATTTTAACGACAGATGGCCAGTTCACGCATGAAGTTCTGAGTCCGAAAAAACATGTCAATAAGACCTATTATGCTGAACTGGATGGCACGGTGTCAGAGGAGACAGTCGCAAAATTCAAAGCGGGTATTACGCTTGATGATGGTTATCTCTGTATGCCGGCTGTACTTCATATCATTAAACCGAATGTTATTGAGGTGACCATTCAGGAAGGTAAGTTCCACCAGGTGAAGCGCATGTTTCAGGCGGTTGGCTGTACAGTCACTTATTTGAAGCGGATTCAGATGGGCGACCTTAAGCTGCCTGCTGACCTCGAAATCGGTGATTATCGTGAAATGACTGCAGAAGAAATAAATCGCGTACAGCATGTTTAGCGGGCAATGTAGTGGGTATATTTAAACTACAAATATACTATCAGAGGTGGATGAACATGAATAACAAACCAAGTTTATTACGTACAGCTTTAGTTCTTGGAGGAACTGCTGTTGCAGCTATCCTTTCTAAAAAAGAAAACCGCGACATGTTAGTGAACGAATTTAACAAAGCGAAACAGGATCCAAATGCTTACAAAGCGAGTTTAACAGAAAAAGCAAACAACTTAACACAAGTAGCTAAAGAAGAAGTCTCTAAAGCTAAAGAAGACCCAAACGCTTACAAAGCTAACTTAACAGATAAAGTAATGGAAAAAGCAGCGCCTGTTATCGACAAAGTAAAAGGTAACGAAGGCGATTTCCCTAAAAACCAAGCAGATACAAGAGAACAAGTGACTACTTTTGATGATGAAGGTGGCGCAAGCAACATTCACATCGTGACTGATCATAGCAACGTAACAGACAACAACCCAACAGCAGTCGACAAAAACGACCTTAAATAATTTTCCTGAAAAGCTGCCCATTATCGGGCGGCTTTTTTGGTGTTTTCATTTTCAGAATATTTCATGTAAAATAATGAGTAATATAAGGAGGAATGTAACATGTGGAGAGAAAAAGTTGCACAATATGAAGATCAGATCATTGAAGATTTAAAAGGCTTACTGGCTATTGAGAGTGTTCGCGATGATAGCCTGATGTCAAAAGAGACGCCTGTCGGTCCAGGGCCGAGAGAAGCACTTGAATACATGTACAAAATAGCTGAACGTGATGGCTTCAAATCTGTAGATATCGACCATATTGCCGGCCGTATCGAAATGGGTAAAGGGGATGACCTGTTCGGTATTTTATGTCACGTGGACGTTGTTCCAGCAGGCAGTGGCTGGGAGACAGCACCTTTTGATCCAGTGGTCACTGAAGACCGTGTCATCGCTCGTGGCACGCTCGATGATAAAGGGCCGACTATCGCAGCCTATTACGCTGTGAAAATCCTGAATGATATGAATGTTGACTTCAAAAAACGGATTCACATGATTATCGGTACAGACGAGGAATCTGGCTGGATGTGTACAGACCGTTACTTCCAGACAGAAGAAATGCCGGACCTCGGTATCGCACCGGATGCTGACTTCCCACTGATTCATGGTGAAAAAGGGATTACAACGTTTGATATCGTTCAGACATCTTCACCGGAAGGCGAGACGCCAGAAGTAGAACTCAAAGCTCTTAATGCAGGAGAACGTTATAATATGGTGCCTGATTTTGCTGAAGCGAAAATGGTCGTGCGCGAAAAAATGGACCACACGATTCAGTCATTTGAAAACTTCCTGGCTGAGCATGAACTGTCAGGTCAGTCATCTGTTGATAACGGCAGTCTTCTTCTGCAGGTTGAAGGGAAATCAGTACACGGCATGGATCCTTCTATCGGTATTAATGCAGGTCTCTACCTTGTTCATTTCTTAAACTCACTGCAGCTTGATGCTAAAGCAGCACAGTTCGTACAGTTTGGTGATCGTTATCTCTATGATTCTCATTTCGGTGAGAAACTGGATATGGCTTATGAGACAGAAGAAATGGGTCGTCTGACGACTAACATTGGTGTCATCAGTTACACAGATGTAGATGGTGGTCATTACGGTGTCAACTTACGTTATCCAACGGGATTTGATTTCAATCAGCAGATCGCAGATTTCACAGAGCGTATCAAAGATCATTTTGAAATTGATGTCAATACACACCAGGAACCTCACTATGTTGACAAAAACGATCCATTCGTGCAAAAACTGCTGATGGCTTATCGCAATCAGACAGGCGATATGACAGAGCCATATACGATTGGCGGTGGTACTTATGCGCGTAATCTTGAAAAAGGTGTTGCATTCGGTGCCATGTTCAAAGATTCAGTCGACCTCATGCACCAGAAAAATGAATATATCACGAAAAAACAGCTGTTTGATGCGACAGCCATCTATTTAGAAGCCATCCATGCCGTCTGCGTGGAGGACTGATATGAATCTTATTTACTTTAACGGTGAATATGTCAACGATAAGATAGCTATTGATCCGAATGACCGGGGTTACCAGTTCGGAGATGGCATCTATGAAGTGGTCCGTGTTTATAACGGTATGCTATTTACGGCTCGGGAGCACTTTGAACGTTTAGTCCGCAGTGCAGCAGAGATTCAAATCAAGCTTGAGTTAACTGTAGATGATTATATTGAGATATGTCAGCATCTGATAACTGAAAATCAGGTGACAGACGGGCTGATTTATGTGCAGGTCACACGGGGGAATGCATTACGTAATCATATTTTTCCTGAATCATCTAAGCCGGTGACGTTAATCTATTCTTATGATTCAGCGCGTCCGGTAGAGGGTATGGATAAGGGAGTAAAAGTCATTACACTTGAAGATATCCGATGGCTGCGTTGTGACATCAAAAGCTTGAATTTACTGGGCAATGTACTGGCTAAACAGCAGGCACATGTCGCACAGGCGGTCGAAGCGATTCAGGTGCGTGACGGTATCGTGACAGAAGGGGCATCAAGCAATGTCTTTATCATAAAAAACGGTACGATTTATACGCATCCTGCCAATCACCTGATTTTAAATGGTATCACGCGCATAGTGATCAAACGCTGTGCTGAAGAGCTGAATATTCCTTTTGTCGAAAAAACATTTACGCTAGAAGAACTTTATGATGCTGATGAAGTCATTATTTCCAGTACTTCACTTGAAGTCACGCCTGTTACTCAGATTGACGATCAGACGATTGAGATTGGACCGGTGACACGTCAGCTTCAGCAAGCTTTTAAAGAGAAGATTTACCCAGCTTCTTGATTTTACTCTTGAATTAATAGTTCAAAGGATATAAAATTTAAGCAAGTCGCTTTTTTGGCAACATACTTGGATAAGGCTCTTGATTCTATCTCGAGCCTTTTCTTTTTTCTGAATGGAGGTGAACATGTTGGAACATTTCTATCAACTGGGCTGGACGCTCGACTCAGCTGGTGGTGCATCCGGTGAAGCTTATATGGCGGAACAGGATGGGCACAAGTTGTTTCTTAAAAGAAACTCCAGTCCGTTCCTCGCTGCCCTGTCAGCAGAAGGAATTGTACCTAAACTAGTCTGGACGAAACGTATTGAAACAGGAGAAGTCGTGACCGCCCAGCACTGGAAGAACGGTCGAGCGCTCGAACAGGAAGAAATGAATTCCGAACGTGTTGCACTTCTGCTTCGTAAAATTCATGGCTCTAAGCATCTCTCCAGTATGCTCAAAAAACTGGAGATGAAACCGATGTTTCCATCGATGCTTCTGGCTAAGATCAATTCATCGCTCTCAAGACAGGTGATGGCGCATCGCGTTGTCCGTAAAGCACTCACTTATCTCGATGAACACATGCCTGTATTGGATAAGGCTTTCTACACAGTCTGTCATGGTGACGTCAATCATAATAACTGGTTATTATCTGAACAGGACGAACTATTTTTAGTTGACTGGGAAGGGGCTATGATTGCTGATCCTGCGATAGATATCGGTATGATTCTATACACTTATATCAAGCCTGAGGACTGGCCGCAGTGGCTTAGACAGTACGGGATAGATGATTCGCTGGACTTAAGAAAACGCATGAAATGGTACACGGTGATTCAGGCCATTGCGATGGTGGAATGGTATGAGGAGAAAAATCGTTATCAGGATATGAACTACTGGCTCGTCTTTTTAGATGACGTGCTGTCGAGAAACCGTTTTATATAAGGAGATACAACATGAGAATGAGAAATAAACCATGGGCAGAAGATTTCCTGCTCGCTCATGCTGAAATCGTCAGTATTGACGAAGCAAGAAAAGGACAGATGAGAGAATGGTTCAACAATGACCGTCCGATTCATATAGAAGTCGGCAGTGGTATGGGTCGTTTTATTACTGAGATGGCAAAAGCTAATCCCGATATCAATTATATCGGCATTGAGCGTGATAAAAATGTGATGATTCGTATCGTCGAAAAAGCAATTGAGCAGAATATCCGTAATCTGCGCCTCTTGACGTTAGATGCAGAACATTTGGCAGATTATTTCTCAGCTGGAGAAGTAGACCGAGTTTATCTGAACTTCTCAGATCCATGGCCAAAGACGCGCCATGCGAAAAGACGTCTGACACATGAGAATTTCCTGAAGCTTTATCAGGTCATCTTAAAGCCGGACGGTGAAGTTCATTTTAAGACAGACAACCAGCATCTGTTCGAGTTCTCACTGGAAAGTATGAGTCAGTACGGCATGAAGTTGAAGAACATCAACCTTGACCTTCACACGGATGAGCCGGAAGACAATATCAGAACTGAATATGAAGATAAATTTTCAAGTAAAGGTTTCCGAATCAATCGATTAGAAGCTACATTCCAAGACCGCCTCTAGAGCGGTCTTTTTTTATTGTGCGTGCTAAAATAAACAAAAGGGGGAAATTTAAATGTATGATTTCAATGAAGTGATAGATCGCAGTGATACGCAGAGCATTAAATATGAAGGCATGGACCTTGTCTATGAAACATCAGACATGCTGCCTTTCTGGATAGCAGATATGGATATTGCGACGCCAAAGCCTGTTCTGGACGCTATCCAAAAACGACTCGACCACCGGATTATCGGCTATACGAAATGGCAGCAGGACAAGTTCTATGAGCCGATTAAACATTGGTATCGAACAAGATTTGATACGCGAGTCATGAATAGTGACCTGTTTTATTCACCGACAGTTCTTTATACGATAACAGAATCTATCCGTGCACTGACGCAGCCTGCGGAAGGTATTATCGTCAATATTCCGAGTTATAATACGTTCCTGACTTTAATAGAAGCGAACAGACGAGTCGTTGTGCCGTCACCATTTGTATTTGATGGTCAGGAATATAAGATGGATTTTGATGCGTTTGAATCACTCTGTCAGCGTGCTGATATGAAGGTCTTCCTGTTCTGTAATCCACATAACCCGACCGGTAAAGTATTTACAACAGAAGAACTCGATGAAATCGTCAGTATTTGCGAAGCACATGACGTTTTTATCATCGCTGACGAAATTCATATGGATTTTGCGAGACAGAAGAAGCATCAGTCACTGATCAACTGGATGAAGCCGGACAGCAATATAATTGTGACGTCCTGTCTGGGTAAGACATTCAATATATCAGGGCTGCCCCATGCTTATTATGTGACGAAGAACCGTTTCCTGAAGATGGAGTTATCCCGTCAGATTCTGGCTGCCGGCATCGGGAATCCGAATGCACTGGCACTGAATGCCATAGAAGCAGGCTATATGGAATGTGCTGACTGGGTGGATGCTATCAATGACTTCATACTGAGCAATATGAAGTTCGTTAAAAGTTATGCTGAAGAATTTCTTGATGATGTACTGGATGTCTATATTCCAGATGCTACATTTCTGATGTGGATTGACTTCAGTAAAAGTGGTTACAGCGAAGAAGAAGTACAGGAAGCCCTGCAGAAAGTTGGGAAGGTTGCGCTCGGCATCGGCAGTACGTATATGCATGATGACAGCACGCACTTCAGAATGAATGTTGCTTGTGACCGCGCGCGTCTTGAAGAAGGAATGGCTCGAATTAAAAAAGCGTTTGATCACTTAAAAAATAACCACAGTTAATTAAACTGTGGTTATTTCTGTCGTGTCAATCAGCTCTCCGCTATAGGCATCTGCTATAAAATCGTATTCCTTTGCTGCAGTAATAATACCACCGCGATAAATAGTGGTTTCCAGTCCGAGTTTTTTATAGTTTTCCGGGGTATAGTCGATATAGGCCCCTTCAATATCAGAATATTGTTTCTTGATTTCAGTGAGTACTTTGTCAGGGTTCTTCAGCTGGTAACGCAGTGAGAAGAAGTAGCCCGCAATCAGTAAAAGTGTCGTGCCGGCGATAATGGATTTAAGTTTCATAGTCAATCCTCCTTACTTCTATTATCATCTTTCAACAAAAAAATTCAAGTTTCGACTCAACTTCAGCATCTTTTTGTTGACTTAATGTCACAATCCACTAAAATGAAACTATTCCGAGTAAATCAATAAGAATAGGAGCGGACAAAATGAAAAAGTTTTTAATAATGATGATGGCAGTGCTCATCTTCCTTGCAGCATGTGGTCAATCAGATCAATCATCTGATAGTTCTAAATCAGAGGACAAAGTGCTGACAGTAGGAACGGAAGGAACGTATTCACCGTTCACATTCCACGACAAGAATGACAAACTGACAGGATTCGACGTAGAAGTGACTGAAGCAGTCGCTAAAAAAATGGGCTATAAAGTGAAATTCGTTGAAACACAATGGGATTCAATGTTTGCAGGTTTAAACTCAGGTCGTTTTACGACAGTCGCAAACCAAGTCGGTATCAATGACGAACGTAAACAGAAATATCAGTTCTCTAAACCTTATACTTATACAAACGCTGTCCTTGTGACACGCAAAAACAGCGACATCAAATCATTCGACGATGTCAAAGGTAAAAAACTTGCACAGACTTTAACTTCAAACTACGGTAAACTGGCGAAAGACAAAGGCGCACAGATTACACAGGTAGAAGGTTTCAACCAGTCTATGGAACTTGTATTATCTAACCGTGTTGAAGGGACATTCAACGAAAAATTATCAGTGCTGGATTACACTAAGCAGAAGAAAAATGCAGATATCAAAGTCATTGAAGGCGATGCAGAAAAAAGTCAGTCAGCATTTGTTTTCACTAAGAAAACAGATAAAGCTTTAATCGATAAAGTCAATAAAGCAATTGACGAACTTCAAAAAGACGGTGAGCTGAAAAAAATCAGTGAAAAATGGTTTGGTGAAGATGTCACTCAACCTTAATGCAGAACAGCAGCACGCCCTGGACGCAGCTCAGCAAGCGTTTCTGCCTATGTTACAGGGATTGATCACTTGGTCAATCCCTATTACTATTATTACCTTTGTCTTAGGACTGATCATAGCGCTTGCTACAGCACTGAGCAGAATTTCTGATAACAAGTTTCTAAGCACAATTGCAAGAATTTACGTTTCGATTATCCGCGGAACACCGATGATCGTTCAGCTCTTTATTATTTTCTATGGTATTCCAGAGATTGGCCGTCTGATGACTGGAAATCCGGATAATCAACTGACACTGGCACCATTTGTTGCAGCGATTATCGGTTTGAGCCTTAACGTAGGTGCGTATGCCTCAGAAATCATCCGCGGCGGTATTATTTCTATTCCTAAAGGTCAGCGCGAGGCCGCTTATTCCATCGGTATGACGGAATGGATGACCATGCGTCGTATTGTTTTACCGCAGGCCTTGAGAATTTCGATCCCGGCGCTGGGAAATACATTCCTAAGCTTAATCAAGGATACGTCACTCCTAGGTTTCATATTAGTCGCTGAGATGTTCCGTAAAGCACAGGAAGTTGCAGCCACGAGTTACGAATTTTTATCTATCTATACACTCGTCGCCCTGATGTACTGGGTCGTCTGCTTTATCATTTCATTTATCCAGGGCAGATACGAACGTCGTATTGAAAGGAAGTATGTGTCATGATTGAAATGAGAGATATCCATAAAAGCTTCGGAGACAAAGAAGTCATTAAAGGCGTTGACCTCGATGTCCGTGATGGTGAAGTCGTTGTACTGATCGGTCGCAGTGGTTCTGGGAAGACCACTCTTCTTCGTATGATGAATGCACTCGAACTTCCGACGACAGGTACGGTGACAGTGGACGGGCAGACTTACAGCAACAAAGACAAAAAAAGTCAAATTGCGGTCAGACAGAAGTCTGGTATGGTCTTTCAGAATTATCAGCTCTTTCCGCACATGACGGCGCTTGAAAATGTGATGGAAGGTCTAGTTATCGTTAAGAAAATGCCAAAAGAAGAAGCGAGAAGAATCGCAGAAAACCTACTGCAGAAAGTAGGGCTTAACCAGGTTAAGAATCAGTATCCTTCTGGTCTGTCAGGCGGACAGCAGCAGCGTGTCGGCATCGCCCGCGCGCTTGCGATGAATCCAAAAGTCATGCTGTTTGATGAACCGACGTCAGCACTGGATCCGGAACTGGTCAATGATGTACTGAACGTCATGAAGGATCTGGCGGCTGATGGTATGACCATGGTTATTGTGACGCATGAAATGAACTTCGCGAAAAATGTGGCGAACCGTATCGCTTTCATACATGATGGGCAGATTGCTGAACTGGGCACACCGGATGATATATTTAATCATCCACAGACAGAGCCGCTTAAGCGTTTCCTGAACATTATTGAAACACGTTAAGACAGGTTAAAGACCTGTCTTTTTTTATATACACAACTCTCATTAAATCATTTATACTGAACGGTGAGGTGAAGGGATGAAAACATATTTGAAGCGATGGTTCATAGATGGGATGAGCTATCTGGCACTTGGGTTATTCAGTTCATTGATTATCGGCTTGATTATTGAAACAATCGGTACACAGTTGAAACCTTATTTTGATACATCACTCTTTATTACGATTGGACAGATGGCTAAAACTTATACAGGAGCCGCTGTCGGAGTGAGTGTCGCTTATGGGCTCGGCGCATCGCCTTTGGTGATTTTTTCTAGCGCTGTGACTGGTATGTATGGCTACGAACTCGGTGGTGCAGCTGGGACTTATATTGTTGCTCTTGTCACATCAGAAGTTGGTCGGTTATATTCCGGGCGAACAAAGATTGATATTTTGCTGACGCCGCTGCTAACGCTAATTATCGGCGCTGTCGTCGCGAAACTGATCGGACCGTTTATTGCGAAACTGATGACCGGACTGGGTGATTTCATCACGTTTTCGACTGACCAGCAGCCACTCCTGATGGGGATCTTAGTGTCAGCTGTGTTTGGACTGACCTTATCCAGCCCAATCTCAAGCGCTGCTCTGGCACTGATGCTCGGTATCGAAGGGACAGCCGCTGCTGCAGCGACAATCGGTTGCTGCTGTCATATGATCGGCTTTGCAGTGACGAGTTACGGTGATAATGGGATTCAAGGGGTAATCGCCAACGGGATAGGAACGAGTAAGATTCAGATTCCGAACTATTTAAGAAATCCGTTTATTCTGGTACCACCGGTCATTGCAAGTATCATTACAGCACCGATAATGACGTTGCTCTGGCCAATGAAAAATGTGGCAGCAGGTGCCGGCATGGGCACGAGTGGTTTCGTCGGTCAGATTATGACCATCCGGACGATGGGAACATCTATCGAGACATGGCTGCAGATTTTAGTGTTTCATTTTATTCTGCCGGCCGTTATCAGTTATATTGTATATAGACTCATGAAAAATGCGCATATCATCAAACCAGGTGATCAACAGATTATGACAGGAGAGAGAACATGAAAAACATAACAAGTGTAGAGAACTTCAAAGAAATGATTAATGCCCCGACGATTGCGATGTTTACAACCGGCTGGTGTCCAGATTGTCACTTTATTAAACCGGCACTGCCAGAAATTGAAGCTGCACATCCTGATTATCAGTTTGTCTCTATCGACCGTGACGAACTGATGGAGCTTGCAGTGGAGTATGATGTAATGGGTATTCCAAGCTTCGTTGCATTTAAAGAAGGACAGGAAATCGGTCGCTTCGTATCTAAAGACCGCAAAACAAAAGAAGAGATCAATGCATTTATTGACGCCCTTTAATGACAGACCACGATGGCTACCGTTCATCGTGGTTTTATTGTACAATGAAGAGTACATGAATTGAGGAGTGTATAGAGATGAACGTCTTTGAAATACGTGACGCAATAACAGCAAAACTGGATCAATCAGAGCTGAATATCAAGTTCGACCGTAAAGAAGAAACACTGCGAGTTGAACGTACTGATAACCAGAAAGGTCTGACTATTAAACTTGCACCTTTAGTCGCCAAACATAAAGCACAAGGTGAGAAAATCATCGATGAAGTCCTGTATTACATTAATGAAACGGTTAAAGCGATGGCAGATGAGCGTGAGAAATCCGTTGATACCATCAAAATTATGCCGGTCATCCGTTCTACCAGCTTTCCAAAAGAAGCAGACGGTCATCCTTTTGTCATTACAGCGCATACTGCTGAAACCAATATTTACTATGCGCTGGATCTCGGGACGACGTATCGCCTGATTGATAAGCAGTTACTTGAAGAGATGAAGCTTTCAGAGGACCATGTCAGAGAGCAGGCACTGTTTAATATCCGTAAGCTCGATAACCCTTATAAGAAAGATATTGTTGCAGGTAACACTTTTTACTTCTTTAATTCCAATGATGGGTATGACGCAAGCCGTATTTTAAACGAACGTCTTCTTGCGGAGTTTGATCATAATAAAGAAGGCGAGCTGCTCATTGCGACACCTCATGCTGACGTCCTGATTATCGCAGATATTCAGAACGAAACAGGGTATGACATCATGGCACAGATGATGATGCAGTTCTTCAGCAATGGGCTTGTGCCTATTACTTCACTGTCATTCCAGTATGAGGCAGGCACACTGACACCTGTCTTTATTCTCGGAAAGAATAAGGCGAGACGAGACACAGAAACAATCAAACGAATTGAAGCGAACCGCAAAAAATTTGAAGAGGAAAAAAAGGAGTAAATAACATGAATATTTTTTATAACAAGCATATTGGAGATGTTCTTCTCATTACAGTCAAGCAGACAGAAGGACCATTCACTTATCATCGTGAAGACGATGTTGTAACGATTCGTCAAAATGACGAAGTTGTGGGTTACAATGTCTACAATGTAGCCGATCTGAACATTCAGACAGACGGCCAGGTTGAACTGAATAAGGAACGTGTTGCAGAGGTCAATGCGTTTTTAGAGACAAAAGGCATGTCGCCGCTCGAAGTCGATTTATCACCAAAGTTTGTTGTCGGCCATGTTGATGAGATGGAGAAACATCCCGATGCGGACAAACTGAATGTGTGCCAGGTCAATGTGGGCGATGAAGTGCTGCAGATTGTCTGCGGCGCGAAGAATATTGCAGCCGGTCAGAATGTGGTAGTCGCTAAAGTCGGTGCTGTCATGCCAAGCGGTATGATTATCAAAGACGCTGAGTTACGCGGTGTACCTTCAAGCGGTATGATCTGCTCAGAACGTGAACTAGGGCTAACAGATTCAGAAGAGAAAAAAGGGATTCTTGTTCTGGATGCGGCCATGACACCGGGAACAGACTTTTTTAATCAATTATAAAGGTGTGATTGAAGATGAGCTGGTTCGATAAAATATTTGGACAAGAAGAAAAAGAACCTGATATTCAGCAATCTGTAGAGACAGATGAGCATCAGCATCAGGATATCTATAGAAGACCGCGCGGTAAATTCCGTTTTCCAATCGATCTTGGTGATGAAAGAAAAGAGACCGTTATAAAAGAACAGTCCGAAGTTCAAGAAGTATCAAATAGCCAGCAGTTCGTTAATGATGACTATTTTGAGCGAAGAAGAGCTAGAAAAGGTCGAACCGTCAAACAGGAGACGGCAGCACCTAGACAGGAAAGACAGAGGGAATATCAGCCCCCGAGAATTCCTGACAAGAAGCGGCAGTTTACAGCGAGTGAAGTCCCTTCAGCTATATTCGGTACACGCAAAAACCTGAAGCCTAGCGAGGAAAAAGTGGTTATTACCCCTCTGACAGGCAAAAAACCAGAAAAAGCGAAGCCGGAAGTACCGACATATCGTCAGAAGGATAATGTCGTCAACGTAGAGAATATCTATGCTTCACAGATAGTCGCAGAAATCCGTAAAGAACGCGAAAAGAAAATGCTGGCAAGAAAGGCATTTGAAGAAGCAAGACGCGAGCAGAAAGAACAGGAGAAACTGGTTGAGATTCTAACGGCAGAATTAGAAGTGGAAACGATTGATCTGCAGGAGGAATCATTTAAACCGCTTGAAGTGGAGGAAATCAGTGCGCCGGTAACAGAAGATGCGCCGATTGAAATCATTACTATCTCTGCTGATTCATCAGAAGATCATCAAGTGATAGAGACAGATGAAATACCAGTATCAGAAGAGAAGACAGTCACTGATGTAGATTCAAGCGACGCTGATGACGCTTTGATAGAAAAAGTTGTCTTTGAAGTCGGTCAAAACACTGAAACTGACCCTGTTGAAGAGAATACAGAAGTTGAAGAAAAGCTTGAGGAAACACCCGTTGAAGCGGTGGAAACTGAGCCGGAAGTAATAGAAGCAGAGGTATTGGAAGTTCAGGCAGAAAGCGTCGAACCAGTATCTGAGTCATCAACTGAAGAAACTGAATTAGAGCCGCAGCCTGACGCAATAAAAGAACCTGAAACTGAGGAAACAGTTGTCACTGAACCAGTGAAGACTAGCGAAAACTCAGAACCCGCCCCTCAACCCAAACGTAAAACATCACCTTTCAATGTCATGATGACACCATCTGATAAAAAACGACTGATGAATAAAGCGTCAGAGCAGGCAACGGTCAAAGAATCCGTTTCAGAATCTTCAACTGAAGAAAAGAAAGCGGAAACCGAAAAAGCTAAAAGAATCGGACCGAAGTACCTTCTGCCACCTGTCAGTCTTTTGTCACCAGAAGAGAAATCCCACGAAAATGTTGAATGGGTAGAAGAACAGCGCAAACAGCTGGATGAAGCCTTTTATCATTTCAATGTGCCTGCGAAAGTAGAAGAAGTCGTCATCGGTCCTTCTGTCACTCGTTATGAACTGTCAGTTGAAAAAGGTGTAAAAGTCAGCCGGATTACCAATCTGCAGGATGACATCAAGATGGCGCTTGCAGCGAAGGAAATTCGTATTGAAGCACCGATTCCAGGGACTTCCCGTGTCGGTGTTGAAGTGCCGAACATTGATACGCGAAAAGTGAATTTAAGTGAAGTGATCTTCAGCAAACGTTTCAAATTTGCTGAATCGAAACTGATGGTCGCGTTCGGTGCTAAAATCAATAATGAACCGATGCTGATGGATATAGCGAAGATGCCGCATGCTTTAATCGCAGGTGCAACGGGGTCGGGTAAATCAGTCAGTATCAATGCGATACTGCTGTCTCTTTTATACCGCAATAATCCGAATGAACTGAAGCTGCTGCTGATTGATCCGAAGATGGTGGAACTCGCACCTTATAATGACTTACCGCATCTGATAGCGCCTGTTATTACAGACGTTAAAGCAGCCACTGAAAGTCTGAAATGGGTCGTTGAAGAAATGGAACGTCGATACAAAGTCTTCTCTGACGTCCATGTTCGTAACATCACCGCTTATAATCAGAAATCACCTTATGATAAACGCATGCCGAAAATTGTCATTGTCATCGATGAACTCGCAGATCTGATGATGATGGCGCCGCAGGATGTAGAACATTCTATCGCCCGTATAGCACAGAAAGCACGGGCAGCAGGTATACATATGATCCTTGCAACGCAGCGTCCGTCTGTCAATGTCATTACAGGGCTGATTAAAGCAAATGTACCGACACGAATTGCTTTCATGGTTTCTTCTTCTATTGACTCCAGAACCATTCTCGATAATGGTGGCGCTGAGAAACTGCTGGGTAATGGTGACATGCTTTACCAGGGCAATGGTATGAATAAACCGATTCGGATTCAAGGTTGCTACGTCTCTGATGAGGAAATCGATGCCGTCGTAGATTATATCAAGGAACAGGGTGAACCGAATTATCTGTTCCAGGAGAAAGAACTGCTGGACAAAGTGAATGAAGTCCCGCAGGATGAGCTCTTTGAGGAAGTGGTTCAGTTTATGCTGGAAGAAGGGCATATCTCTACTTCTCAGCTGCAGCGTAGATTCCAGATTGGCTACAACCGCGCGGCTCGAATTATCGACAGTTTAGAGACGATGGGGTATATTAGTGGAGCAAATGGTTCTAAACCGAGAACTGTATTAGTGAGTGAAAATCAATTATAGGAGTGGAACTATGACGTTATATCATTTTATCGGTATAAAGGGTTCAGGTATGAGTGCACTGGCACATATTCTTTTTGATATGGATAATGAAGTGCAGGGCTCTGATATCGACAAACATTTTTTTACTGAAGATGCGCTTAGAGATAAAGGCATTCAAATCATGCCGTTTGATGCAGCGAATATTAAGGAAGGCATGACGGTTATTGCCGGCAATGCTTTCGGAGATGACCATCCTGAAGTTGTGCGTGCAAAGGAACTGGGTGTTGAATACTATCGCTATCATGATTTCCTTGGACGTTTCATGAGTCAGTATACGTCTATCGCGGTAACAGGTGCGCACGGTAAGACCTCTACAACGGGTCTTTTATCCCATGTGATGAATGGTGACAAAAAAACTTCGTACTTAATCGGTGATGGTACAGGCATGGGGCAGCTTGAAAGTGAGTATTTTGCATTCGAAGCTTGCGAATACAGACGACATTTCCTCAGCTATACACCTGATTACGCAATCATCACCAATATTGACTTCGATCATCCTGATTACTTCAAGAATCTAGAGGATGTCTTCAATGCGTTCCAGGAGATGGCGCATAAAGTCAAAAAAGCGATTATTGCCTGTGGAGATGATAAAATTCTTCACGATATTAAAGTAGATGTGCCGGTCTATTACTACGGTTTAGGTCAGGAAAACAGAGTCAGAGCTGAGAATATTGTGACATCCAGTGAAGGGACTTCTTTTGATGTACTGATTGATAATAAGCTATACGGTAATTTCAAGACGCCGATGTTTGGTAATCACCAGGTTCTGAATGCACTGGCAGTTATCACAGTATGTTACCTTGAACAGCTCGATGTCAGCAACATCAAAGAAGCACTGACACTGTTCGGAGGCGTCAAGCGCCGATTCAGCGAGAAAAAAGAAGGCACACAGATTCTGATTGATGATTATGCACATCATCCGGCAGAGATTAAAGCGACTATTGATTCAGCCCGTAAGAAGTATCCGAATAAATCAGTCATCGCTATCTTCCAGCCACATACATTCTCTCGTACTGAAAAGTTTCTGAGTGAGTTTGCAGACAGCCTGAAAGAAGCGGATCAAGTCTATCTCTGTGAAATCTTCGGTTCTGCCCGTGAGAAGAGTGGTGCTTTAACGATTCAGGACCTGGCTGACCTTATTCCAAATTCTCAAGTACTGACTGAAGAAGCAATCGATGTGCTTAAACAGCACAATGATTCAGTCTTACTCTTTATGGGTGCTGGTGATATTCAGAAATTTCAGCAAGCCTATGAAAATTTGTTATAATGATGTAACTAACATGTTTTAAGCCCTTGAACAGGGGTATAAAAAAAGAGTAAATTAAGGATAACCACATTAGGAGGGGCTCAATATGGAATGGATTTTACCAATCGCCGGCATCATCGCAGCAATCGCTTTCTTGATTCTGTGTATCGGTATCGTCATCGTATTACTTTCAGTTAAGAAAAACTTAGACCACGTTGCTAAAACGCTGGACGGAGTAGAAGGACAGATTCAAGGGATTACTCGTGAATCAACTGACTTACTTCACAAAACAAACAGACTTGCTGAAGATGTTCAAGATAAATCAGCTCGTTTAAACACAGTTGTTGATGCTGTTCAAGGTATCGGTGGTACTGTTAACAACTTAAACAGCCATGTAGACCGTGTGACAACATCAATTACACAAAACATTGCAAACAACAAAGATCAGATTGCGCAAGTCGTACAATGGTCTAACGTTGCAATGGAAGTTGCAGACAAATGGAAAATGAGAAAAGAGCGTCGTAACGCTTATGACTTCTCTAACCAAGTGGTTGTCAACAATGACAAAGAAGTATTTAACAATGATACTGCTCGCTACAACAATGTAGATGAAGACAGAATCAATGCAGGACTTCATAATAAATAAGTTTAGTTATTAAATAATTGGGAATATACTTGTTAAATAAGTATATTCCTATTTTTTTATACCTTAAGGAGGAGAAACAACATGGTCAACACTTATAACAGAGAACTCAACAATGGTAGAAATAATGAATCGGTAACTGTTTACAGATCAAATGGTGGTAATACTTATAACCGCGATTTACATACGCATACTGTAAAAGAATACGAAGTACAATGTAAAAACACAATTGCTCGTGATTTCACTTTTGGTCTGACATTCGGTATTGCGATTGGTACTCTTGCAGGTTTACTGCTTGCACCGAAACCAGGTCGTGACCTTAAAAAAGATATCAATTCAAAAGTGGTTACATTTAAAGATAGCGCAGTCAATAACTCAGTTGATAAACAAGGTCAACCTTCAAAAGCAGATGAAATTAAAAACAAAGTGACTGAAAAAGTCAGTGAAGTAAAAGAAAAAGCACAGGAAATTAAAGAACAAGTCGTGCAAAAAGCAGGCGAAGTTCAAGAGCAAGTCGTACAAAAAGCGAATGAAGTTCAAGAAAAAGTAGCAGAAAAAGCACCTGAAGTAAAAGAGCAAGTGGCTCAAAAAGTAGGCGAAGTAAAAGAGCAGGCCACTCAAAAAGTGAATGAAGTTCAGGAAAAAGTCGCAGAAAAAGCACCTGAAGTAAAAGAGCAAGTGGCTCAAAAAGCAGGTGAAGTAAAAGAACAGGCCACTCAAAAAGCGAACGAAGTTCAGGAAAAAGTCGCAGAAAAAGCACCTGAAGTAAAAGAACAAGTCGCTCAAAAAGCAGGCGAAGTAAAAGAAAAAGCTCAAGATAAAAAAGAAGAAGTGAAAGCGAAAGCAGAAGAGAAAAAAGAAGCAAAAAAAGAAGCGGGCAAAAGTGAAACAACTCAGGCACATTCAACTATTAAAGTTGTAGAAGTGGATGACAGAGATAAAAACAATACAGACGTTAAAACAGATACACAGTTAAAAGATAAAGTGGCAGATTCTGATGCATTAGCTGCACAACGCCGTGCAATTAAAGAAGAAGTGAATGATGATTCTTTAGCAGAACCATTAGCTGTTGTAGATAAAGATACTAAAAGTGATATTGAAGAGCACAAAAAGAATCATACTGACGTCAGTGGTAACGTGAACAAAACACAAAACAATCAAAAACAAAATAATAATAACAATAAAAACAATAACAACAACAAAAACAACACGAACAATAACAAAAATAATACCAAACAGGGCAAAAACAAATAACAAGTGATTCTGTTTATCCTGTGATAAAATAGTAGGGTGATTCTCGCCCTACTATTTTTATTTTAAATTTTTTTATGAAGAGGTGTAATAATGACAGAACTCAATCAATTAAGAACTAGAATTGAAGAAATTAACTTTGCTATACTGGAGCTTCTGACAGAGCGCGGAGAAGTAGCGAAAAAAATAGGGCAGGAGAAAATTAAGGCTGGAACAGATATTTATGACCCGCAGCGCGAAAAAGAGATGTTGAATCAGCTCATCGAACAGAATAAAGGACCTTACGATGATAACGTCATTAAACAATTATTCAAGGAGATTTTCAAAGCATCTACAGAACTGCAGCAGGCACAGAATGAAAAGCATCTGCTTGTTTCTCGTAAAATGAAGCCTGAAGATACAATCGTTTCGTTTCCTAACGGCGCAGCAGTTGGCGGTCAGGATAAGATATTTGTATTTGGACCTTGTTCTGTAGAGTCTTATGAACAGGTTGATGCAGTTGCACGTGATTTAGCTGCTAAAGGGCAGAAGTTTATCCGTGGAGGTGCCTTTAAACCACGTACTTCACCGTATGATTTTCAGGGGTTAGGTGAAGAAGGCCTGAAAATATTAAAAGAGATGAATAAGAAATATGGACTTAATATTGTTTCAGAGATTGTCAATCCAGCTCATTTTGAGATGGCAGATCAGTATGTAGATGTCTTTCAGATTGGTGCACGAAACATGCAGAATTTCGAACTTTTAAAAGAAGCAGGTAAATCAAATAAGCCGATTCTGCTGAAAAGAGGCTTAGCTGCAACTATTGAAGAATTTATTTATGCGGCAGAATATATTCACTCAAATGGTAACAGTCAGATTATTATGTGTGAACGAGGAATCAGAACGTATGAGAAAGCGACCCGCAACACGTTAGATATCTCAGCGGTGCCTATATTGAAACAAGGAACGCACCTTCCTGTACTGGTTGATGTGACGCATTCAACGGGGCGTAAAGACATTATGCTGCCTGTCGCTAAAGCAGCGCTTGCAGTAGGTGCAGATGGTGTAATGGCAGAAGTTCACCCAGATCCAGCAGTTGCACTGAGTGATGCCGGCCAGCAGATGGATCTTCAGGAATTCGATTCTTTCTTCGCTGAAATTGACAAAGCCCGTCAGTTATATTTATAATATAACATTGTCGAAAAGCGTGATATAATGAAAAAGAAAACGATTACAGGAGGTCATCATGACAATTACTATCTATGATGTCGCACGTGAGGCCAAAGTTTCAATGGCGACTGTCTCGCGAGTAGTTAACGGTAATCCAAACGTTAAACCAGCGACGAGAGACCGGGTTAATGAAGTCATCAAGCGTTTAAACTATCGCCCGAATGCTGTCGCACGTGGACTTGCCAGCAAAAAGACGACGACTGTCGGTGTCATTATCCCTGATATCTCAAATATTTACTATTCAGAACTTGCAAGAGGTCTGGAAGATATCGCCAAAATGTATAAATATCAGACGATTATCTCGAACTCAGATAATGACCCTGAAAAAGAAAATGATATTTTCAATAATTTACTCAGTAAGCAGGTCGATGGCATCATCTTTTTAGGAGGTACATTGTCATCTGAGACACTTCAACTGATTCAATCGACATCTGTGCCCGTGGTCGTATCTGGTACACATGATGTTGAAGAGACGTTACCTGCTGTTAATATTGATTATAAAAAGGCAAGTACAGAGATCACTGAGCGCTTAATAGAGCAAGGTGTCGAACGTTTTGCATTTGTAGGTGGCGGTTACTCTGAGAAAGCCCGTCTTGATGTACAGGCAGGCATGGAGGCTGTTCTGGCAGAGCATCAAATCAACTTAGATTCCTCAGCTGTCTACATCGGCAACGAACAGTACCTGGATGGTGAGAAAGCTTTTAATCATATTAAAGAAGCAAAACCACAAGCTGTGCTCTGTATCAGCGATGAACAAGCGATTGGTATCGTTCATGCAGCCCAGGATGCAGGACTGTCTATTCCTGAGGACCTGCAGATCATCAGTTTTAATAACACACGTCTTGTGCAGATGGTTCGTCCTAAGCTGTCCAGTGTCATGCAGCCGCTCTACGATATTGGTGCTGTCGGTATGAGACTGCTCACAAAATTCATGAACGATGAAGAGATAGAAGATACGAATGTCGTGCTTCCTTATCGAATTGATTATAGAGGAACAACGAAATAAAGAATCAACTCAAGTTGATTCTTTATTTTTTTTTAGCAAATCGGTCGACATTGAAACCGCTTTATCATATCATTAAGGAGGAGTTAAAAACATTTAAAGGAGAGACACAAAATAATGGCTGAATATTTATCTGATTTAGAAATCGCTAAACGCTCTACAATTCGTCCAATCCAGGAAATCGCTGAAGAAGCGGGCTTCCCAAAAGAGTCAGTAGAACCTTATGGTTTTTATAAAGCAAAAATTAATACACAGTTAATCGATAAACCGGTTAAAGGTAAAGTGGTATTAGTGACTGCGATGAGCCCGACACCAGCTGGTGAAGGTAAATCTACTGTAACAGTTGGACTGAGTGACGCATTCAGAAAAATCGGTGAAAACGTTATGGTTGCTCTTCGTGAACCATCTCTTGGACCAGTATTTGGTATGAAAGGCGGCGCTACTGGTGGTGGTTACGCTCAAGTATTACCAATGGAAGAGATCAACTTACACTTTAATGGTGACTTACATGCGATTACAACTGCGAACAACGCTTTAGCAGCATTCATCGACAACCATGTTTATCAAGGTAACCAATTAAACATCGACCCTCGTCGTATCTCATGGAAACGTGTATTAGATATGAATGACCGTACATTACGTCAAGTTGTTGTAGGTCTTGGTGGACCATTCAAAGGGGTACCTCGTGAAGATGGTTTTGATATCACTGTTGCAAGTGAGATTATGGCTGTATTCTGTTTATCTCGTGATATCCATGACTTAAAAGAAAACATCGCTAAAATTACTATCGGTTTCACTTATGACCGTAAACCAGTTACTGTTGGTGATTTAGGGGTACAAGGTGCATTAGCATTAATCCTTAAAGATGCAATCAAACCTAACTTAGTACAAACAATTGAAGGAACACCTGCGTTAATCCACGGTGGACCATTCGCTAACATCGCTCACGGCTGTAACTCAATCATCGCAACTAACACAGCTCGTCAAATGGCTGATATCGTTGTAACAGAATCAGGATTCGGTTCTGACTTAGGCGCAGAGAAATTCATGGACATCAAAGCGCGTCGTGCTGGTTTAGAGCCAAGCGCAATCGTTGTAGTCGCAACTATCCGTGCGATGAAAATGCATGGTGGCGTAGCGAAAGACGAACTTAAAGCTGAAAATGTTGACGCACTTAAAAAAGGTATCGTTAACTTAGAAAAACACTTAGAAAACTTAAAACAATTCGGTGTTGAACCAGTCGTAGCATTAAATGCTTTCGTTACTGACACTGAAGAAGAAGTAAACTTCGTTAAACAGTGGTGTGCAGAGCGCAACATTAAAATCGCACTTACAGAAGTTTGGGAAAAAGGCGGAGAAGGCGGCGTAGAGCTTGCTAAACTCGTTAAAGAAGTAATGGATACTGAACAAAACTTCAAACCATTATACGAGCTTGAATTACCAGTTGAAGAAAAAATCCGTAAAATCGTTAAAGATATCTACGGCGGAGATGATGTTGTCTTCACTGATAGCGCGAAAAAACAACTTAAAACAATTAAAGACAACGGCTGGGATAACTATCCAGTATGTATGGCTAAAACACAATACTCATTCACAGATGATCCTAAAAAATTAGGTCGTCCAGCTGGCTTTGAAATCACTATCCGTGAATTAATCCCTAAAACAGGGGCTGGCTTCATCGTAGCGTTAACAGGAGATATCATGACAATGCCTGGTTTACCGAAACAACCAGCAGCACTGAACATGGATATCGACGCAGAAGGTAACGCAGTCGGTTTATTCTAATAACAAGAGACGCATCCATTAGGATGCGTTTTTTTCATCAAAAAAATCTCTGCCGGCTGGCAGAGATTTTTTATTGTGCGTCGTCTTCTTTTTTCTTATTTTGTCCGCGTAATTCATTGAACTGATCTGCAATAGGCGATTTAGGTGAAATCTTTGATTTAGTGCTGCTGTCAATATTGTTACCTAAGCGATTCAGTACACGCGGGTCATCAATCGATTTGTTTGATAGGTCAGTATTCTCCCACACTAAACTATCTGCAGCGGGTTCACCTTGATTACATGAGCCATTAGGGCTGTTCGTAATCTGACAGATTTTCTGTGTTTCAACACTATCAGGTTTAGTGAACTGTTCATTTACACCCATCTGCTCAGGATCAATCGCTGTGATACTGTTATTGATATCACGCCATAACTTAAGTTGATAGTGATTCTCCTCGTCAAATGGAATAAGTTTATCGTAACCCATCCAGATACCGAGTGTCACTTTCGGGTTATAGGCGATAAACAGGCTGTCTGTACCATTTTCAGCTGTACCAGTTTTACCTGCCCAGTCCTGATTGAACTGGAATGTACCTTTTAGCTGATAAGCACTACCTGTGTCAAGAACGCCGCGGAGCATATCCGTCATGATATAAGCTGTGGCATCACTGAATACTCGTTCAGGTGCTGCTTCGTGTTTATAGACTGTTTTACCGCTGTTATCTTTAATCGTCTCAATCATATAAGGCTCCTGATAATTCCCTTTGTTAGCGAATGTCGAGAAGCCGTCAACATTATCTTCAAGGGTCGTATCTGTCGCTCCAAGTGGAAGAGATAAATTCGGTTTCTGATTGTCAGGAATGTTGATATGCATTTTATCAAGGAATTCCCATGGTTTTCTATCCTGAATACCTGAGTAAAGTCTTAACGTACTTAAATTGAATGAGTTGATAAGAGCCATACGAGTAGTGATCTGGCCGAACTCTGTTCGTGCATAGTTCTCAGGTTTATAGCCATTCACATCAAAACGTTTATCAAGCAACATCGTTTCAGGTGTTGTGACACCATATTCAATAGCGGGTGCGTAAGCAACGAGTGGTTTCATTGTAGAACCAGGTGAACGTCTTGTCTGAGTCACGTGGTTATTTTGAGATTTTTCGTAATCACGTCCACCGACGAAGGCGATGATCTTACCTGATTCATTCTCTTTTAACATGACACCGACTTCCTGCTGCAGGTTCACTGTCTTACCGTCTACTTCTGCTGGACGATCATATGAATAGTAATAAGGATTGTCTTTGATTTCGTTCATTTTATCATAAATAGGTTTGTTAATAGTTGTCTGAATCTTATAGCCTTCGTTTCTAACTTTATCATTTGCGAGAGCTGTATACTTATCATTGAGTATTGGTGTTTCATCGAGCTGCTGAGCCGATACTTTATCTTTCTTGGCGAGTTCATATTTAAGAATATCTACTGCACGATTTTCAACTTCCTTCGTCAGGAATGGATATTCCACATCAGGTTTAGAAATACGTTCAACAAACGATTTCTTTAAATTGAATTTAAGTGCTTCCTGATATTCTTTATTTGTGATTTTCTTTTCTTCTTTCATTCGTTTCAGCACATACTTCTGACGTTCAAACCCGTATTTAAGTTCCGCATCTTTTTTAACTTCACCCGTTATTAAGAATGGGGTATATGTATAAGGGTTCTGAGGCATACCGGCTAAATAAGCACTTTGCGCTATGTTAAGGTCTTTAGCTTTCTTACCAAAAACGCCTTGTGCTGCCGCTTCGATACCGGCGATATTCTGACCATTCGTATTACGTCCGAAACTGACAACATTTAAATAGACTTCAAGTATCTGCTGCTTCGAAAGTGTTTTTTCTACTCTGAAAGACAGCAGCATTTCTTTAGCTTTTCTTTCAAAAGAAGTTTCATTGGAGAGTAACTGGTTTTTCACTAACTGCTGCGTCAGCGTACTGCCTCCGGATGAAGAAGCGCTGCCGAGAAATTCCTGAGCACTTGCTCGGATAAAAGCTTTAGGAACAATACCATTATGCTGATAGAAATTTTCGTCCTCTGTTGAGATGAGTGCATCGACAACATGAGGCGTGACTTGATCGTATTTAATCACAGTCCGAAGCGTATCGGCATTTAAACTTCCTAAAGATTCGCCCCCGGCAAAATAAACAGTTGAACTCTGGTTCATTGAGTATAATGAGTTTTTCAGTTCATTTTTGGAAGGAACAGGTTCATCTTTGACAAGACCTGCAAAATAACCAATACCAAAGCCGCCCAGTAAAGTGGCTAGTAGAAAACCACCGACAAGTATGAGTAGAAATAAATTCGCAAATACTTTATAAATAGAGTTGAATATGACATAGGGCGTCCATTTTACAGTCTTCAGATTAGACTTATTTTGAGTATAAGTATTCTTCCAATTAGAAGAACTTCGCTTTAATTTTGACATCTCTAACCTCCTGAATTATATTCAGTATAGCATATGAAGGACTTGACTTAGAAGCATTCATTCATTAAACTAGTAACATAATTATATACTTCAGACTATAGGACAAGTAAGACATAATCTTCTCTTTTAGAGAGTCAGTGGGGCTGGAAACTGGCGGGAAGCTATGGATGAATACACCTAACGAAACAGTCTGACGGCTCTGATGACCTTTTCATCAGCAAAGTGATGAGCAATCATAAGTTTGGTGGTACCGTGTATTCAAGCACCCTTACATTAGTAGGGGTGCTTTTTTTATTTTAAACAGGAGGGATTTATATGACGAATGAATTATTAAATGACTTGAAATGGCGTGGTCTGATTTATCAGGAGACACATCCTGAAGAGATTGAAGCACTGCTTAACAAAGAAAGTGTCAGCATTTACTGCGGAGCTGACCCGACTGCAGACAGCCTGCATATTGGTCACTTATTACCGTTTCTGACCTTACGCCGTTTTCAGGCACATGGCCATCGCCCGGTCGTGCTGATTGGTGGCGCGACAGGTATGATTGGGGATCCATCTGGTCGTACAGATGAACGTGTCCTGCAGACACCTGAAATGGTCCAGCACAATGTGGATGGTATCAAAAAACAGATGGAACAACTTTTCGATTTCAGCGGAGATAACGGCGCTATCCGTGTCGATAACAAAGACTGGCTCGGACAGATTGATCTCCTGACTTTCTTAAGAGACTACGGTAAACATGTCGGCGTCAACTACATGCTTGGTAAAGATAGCATTCAGTCACGCTTAGAGACAGGTATCTCTTACACAGAGTTCACATACACGATTCTGCAGGCGATTGACTTCGGTCATCTCAATAAAGCGCACGATGTTAAGATTCAGCTTGGTGGCTCAGATCAGTGGGGCAATATTACATCTGGACTTGATCTTATGCGCCGTATGTACGGCGAAGTCGAAGCATACGGTATTACCGTTCCGCTTGTCACAAAAGCAGATGGCAAAAAGTTCGGTAAGTCTGAATCAGGCGCTGTCTGGTTAGATCGTACTAAGACTTCACCTTATGAGTTTTACCAGTTCTGGATCAATACACCGGATGCAGATGCGATTAAATTCCTTAAATACTTCACTTTCTTATCTAAAGAGGAGATAGAAGCGCTCGAGACATTTCTTGAGACAGAACCACATCTTAGAAAAGCTCAGAAAGCACTTGCATCTGAAGTCACAAAACTTGTGCATGACGAAACAGCCCTTCAAGATGCCATCCGTATTACAGATGCACTCTTTAAAGGCGACTTATCACAGTTATCAGCTGACGAAATTCGTCAAGGTTTCAAAGATGTGCCGCAGAGTACGGTTTCTGAATCTACCAATTTAGTAGATTACCTGGTTGAAGCAGGCGTCAGTCCAAGCAAGAGACAGTCACGAGAAGATATCACAAACGGTGCCATTTCAATCAACGGTGAAAAAGTGACAGATACTGCTTATGAAATCAGTGCAGCTGATAAAATTGAAGATGAATTCACCATCATCAGAAGAGGGAAGAAAAAGTACTTCATGGTCAACTATAAATAGGATGAAAGACTGGTTAAAGCCAGTCTTTTTTGGGTATTAGAGAATTAACTTACTTAAAGGAGAAATGACATGAGAAAATTATTGATTCCGATTATTGCGATTATTGCAGTCCTTGCTATTCTAGGTACTATGGTAATGGGACCTTACAACAGATTAGTCTCTCTCGAGCAGGATGTGAATAAAGAAGAATCCAATATCGATACACAGCTTCAACGTCGTCTTGATTTAATTCCTAACTTAGTCGAAACTGTTAAAGGTTATGCGAAACATGAATCTGATGTCTTCAAATCAGTAGCAGATGCACGTTCTAAATTAGCAGGAGCAACAGCTGATGGTACAGCTGCACAAAAAGCAGAAGCGAATGCTGAGATGACTTCAGCTTTAGGTCGATTAATCGCTATCAGTGAAAACTATCCTGAACTGAAAGCAGATGCTCAGTTCACAGGCTTACGTGATGAACTGGCAGGCACAGAGAACAGAATCGCAGTGGCTCGTCGTGATTACAATGATAAGGTAACAGAGTATAATAAAGTCGTGAAAAGCTTCCCGATGAACCTGTTTGCAGGTATTGTCGGTAAACATGAAAAAGAATACTTCAAAGCAGATAGTGCTGCAAAAGATGCTCCTAAAGTTGATTTCAACAATGGAGATGAAAAATAATGACAAAAAAAATCGCGTTTTTAATCGCGATTTTTGTCTTACTTGGTCCATTCTATGAGGTGAATGCAGCTGAACCTCTACCAACGCTTGAAGAACCTGTCTACACTCAGGATCATATCGGTATTCTGAACCAGACACAGGTGGATGAACTCAATGAGCTGGGTAATCGACTGGAACAAGGAACGACAGCTGAAATTCTACTGATGACCATGCCGACTATCGGTCAGGAACCTAAAGGGGACTATGCGCTACGTGCAGGCCGTGAATACGGTGTCGGTCAAAAAGAAAAAGATAACGGCATTGTCATCTTACTCAATCTTGATAATGGTAATGAATTCAGAAATCGAGGATTAAATGTGCAAGTGGGCTATGGCCTTGAAGGCGTACTCAATGATGCAAAGGTCGGGGCGCTGATTGATCAATATGCATTGCCTGATATCCAAAAGGCAGTTGCGATTGATCCGAAAGGGCAGGACCCACAGGCTAAAGAACTCTATGCTTCTGGTGTGACTAAGCTTTATAAAGCAGTCTGGAAGGAAGTAGCAGATTCTTATGGCTATGATGGCAGCAAGTTTACTCGTGAAGAACCAGTCAGTGATTCTGAAAGCGGTGGTTCATTCAGTATATTTGATATTCTTTTAACACTTTTCTTCTTATATCTGATTTTCTCTATGTTCTTTGGCGGCGGTGGTCGTGGAGGACGTGGAGGTGGACGTAGAAGAGGCGTCGGTCCTATTATCTTCTTCCCGACAGGCGGCGGCTTCGGAGGCGGTGGCTTCTCATCTGGCGGCAGTTTCGGTGGAGGCGGCTTTGATGGTGGAGGATTTGGCGGCGGCGGCTTCGGTGGAGGCGGCGCAGATCGCAGTTTCTAGCCATAAAAAAAGTGCTGAACCTATGGGTTCAGCACTTTTTTTATATTTAACTGAATGCGTGTTGTGAGCCGAAGATTTTAGCTTTAATCGCTTCACCTGTCGGAGTACCGGCGATACCTCCAAGACCTGTTTCACGAAGTTCACGAGGTAAGTTACGACCAACTTTATCCATCGCTTCGATGACTTCATCAGCTGGAATCTTACATTCGATACCTGCAAGCGCTAAGTCAGCAGAAATCAGAGCGTTACCTGAACCGACTGTATTACGCATTACACATGGAATTTCAACTAAACCAGCAACGGGGTCACATACAAGACCGAGCAGGTTACCTAAAGCAAAGGCAATCGCATGCGCTGATTGCTGCGGTGTACCACCGAAAGTTGCAACGGCTGCTGCTGCAGCGATTGCAGAAGCACTACCGACCTCAGCCTGACAGCCACCCATAGCGCCTGATACACTAGCATTGTTAGCAATAACAAGACCACAGAGGGCAGAAGTGAATAAGAAATCAACTTGCTGATCATCTGTCAGATTGAATTTATCTTCAAGAGATGTTAAAACGCCTGGAATAGTGCCTGAAGAACCGGCAGTTGGTGTCGCACAGATAAGACCCATCGCAGCATTGACTTCATTTGTTGCAATAGCCCCTTGAATCGCAAGAGCGACAGCATCACCTGATAAAGACTGGTTATTATCACGATACTTCTGCATCTTGATAGCATCCTGTCCTGTCAGACCTGTTACAGATTTAACACCTTCACCAGTAGAGCCGCGTTTAACGGCATCTTTCATTACTTGCAGATTTTTAAGCATTTTAGCGCGAACTTCTTCACGCGTCATATCAGATGTTTCCATCTCCATCTGGATCATAATCTCAGCTAATGACTGATTCGTCTCAGTCGCATGATCTACGACTTCTTTTATAGATTTAAACATAGATGAGTCCCCCTCATAAAATTAGATAATATTTGAAAAATCGATATTTGGATAAGCATTCTTAATCTCTTCGAATGCTTCTTCTTTGATTGGTTTATACAATTGAATCGCGATAATATGGTAATCATTCAGACTAGATTTAATTTCTTCGTTGATTTTTACGCCTAAATCATACATTTTAGCGATACAGTCATTAAATTCAGACATCGGGCTGTTACCATAAAGGACAAGCATAGGTAATGTGTGATTCATGACAACACATGCACCGTTAATATGAATACTACGTAGTTTAATTGTACCGCCACCGATTGAATTGCCTAATACTTCAACGTGTTTACCGCCTGCATCAAGCTTAACAAGCGCTGTATTTGGATGGTCTCCAATACTAGTACCCGTTTCTTCAACAAATTCAATCTCAATTCCTTTTTCTTTTGCAATATCAATTGATGTTTTAACGCGTGGATCTTCTGGTTCAAAGTCGAGAAGACCTGCGATGATCGCTAAATCAGTACCATGACCTAAATGAGTTTCTGCAAACGATTCATAGTAAGAGATATGAATTTTTTCAGGTTCAACACCCAGTACAGTACGTGCTGCAGAGCCGATTCTTACTGCGCCTGCTGTATGTGAACTAGATGGACCTACCATGATTGGTCCTATTACATCAAACGCGCTTCTATAGTCTGCCGTTCTTGCCATAATTATAACCCCCAATAGTTAGTTGTTTATATGTTATTTATTATACTAAGTCAGTTTATAAGTATTAAATAAAATGCTTAATACTGCCCAATTGATAATATCACATTTTAAGCAAAAAAGATAAGATTTTGTAAACGAATTCACAAATGATTGATGACCTAATCATAAGTGAAAATCTTCACATAGTCAAAGAGATAATTGTTAACAATTGATGAACGAAACGACTCTATATTTATAAAAAAAAACACTCTGGTTAACAGAGTGTTCATGTACTAACGGACGTTTTCATCATCGCGGAGAATAAGAGAAACTTCCATCTCTTTGTTATTACGATAAATCGTGAATTTAAGTGAATCTCCAGCTTTTTTGTTCTGATAGAGATAGCTTTTCAGCTCGCTGTCAGAAGTGACCTTTTTGTCGTCGACTGCTGTGATAATATCACCTTTTTGAAGCGTCTTGCCTGCATATTCATCTGTCTGAATGACAACAACGCCTTCTTTATTGGCAGTCATTTCATTTCTATATTGTTCAGGGATCGAATCCGATGAGACGAGGGCGACGCCCATATAAGGACGAATCACTTTGCCGTTCTTGATAATTTCTGAGATGACAGTACGAGCGTCATTGGATGGAATGGCAAAACCGATGCCTTCTACTTCAGCCGCTGCAATCTTCATCGAGTTGATGCCGATGAGCTGACCTGCTGTATTGATGAGTGCACCGCCGGAATTACCCGGGTTGATAGCTGCATCAGTCTGTATGGCCTTTACTGTAGAAGTACCTGCGGAAGTAGAGACAGTCATTGTACGTTCTTTCGCACTAATAATACCCCTTGTCACACTGTTTGATAAATCCAGTCCTAGTGGATTACCGATTGCATAGACAGCATCACCTGTCCGAATTTTGTTTGAATCAGCGAAGGCGATAGGTTTAATATTAAAATCACCTTTTATTTTGAGGACTGCGATATCAGTCAGCGCATCTGTCCCAAGAAGCTCTGCATCCACTTTATTGCCTGAAGCGAGCTGCACTTTGATGTCTGAAGCGCCTTCGACAACATGATTATTGGTCACAATATAAGCGGCCTGGTCATCAGCCTGATAAATGACGCCTGAACCTGTACCTGATTCTTCTTCTGTGCTGCTGGCGTCAGGAAAGATGCCATTGGTCTTCTGGAGATTGACGACTCCGACAATAGCAGGTGAAACTTTCTCGAGCATATCCGGTAATGTCGCATTCTCCTTATTCTGAACAGTTGCATTATCAACGATCTGTGGCACAGAGTTCTGTGTGTCCGACTGAGTGTTCTGCTCGATGACATAATCTGCCCCGAGTGTTAAAGCGGACCCTAGGACACTTGCCAGTAAGAGGGGGAGAAATTTAGGCTGCTGTCTTGCAGCGGAACGTTCTTCAATATATTCAACATGTTCTTCTTCTGTGTTCATAGTAGCCTCCTTGTTTATGTTATTATATATTAATAACAGATAATAATGAAAATTTCATGAAAAAGGGAGATATCAATGTATAAATTGATTGCGACTGTTCTTTACTTCGTTATCGTTATTTTCAGAAGAAAACTAAAAGTTATCGATAAAAAGTATTTACCGAAAGACCCAGCTTATATCCTGACTTGTACGCATAGAAGCATGGTTGAAATCATCGTGCTTGCCATGGCGGTGTATCCGCTTGAAATCCATTATATGGCGAAGAAGGAATTGTTCAAAAACCGTTTTCTGAACTGGCTTTTTACAAGTGTCGGTGCGTTTCCAGTCAATCGTGAGAACCCGGGTCCTTCTACACTGAAGATTCCTGTTAAACTGCTGCGTAACAATCAGACAGTGGGAATGTTTCCTTCAGGCTCCCGTACAGAAGGTGCACCGATCAAAAAAGGCGCGGCTACCATTGCAGTGATGAGCAAGAAACCGATTGTGCCGGCTGTCTATAAAGGGCCGCTGACATTCAAGGATTTATTGTTCGGAAAAGAGAAAGCTTATATTCAGTTCGGAGAAGCGATTCAGCCGACAGATTATCAGCTCCCTAAAAATGAAGCAATAGCTGAAATCACGCAGGCAGTTGATGTCGCTATGAAGAATATGAGTGCGGAGCTCGAAAAAAAATAAAACGACGATTGTTGATACAATCGTCGTTTTATTCTGCTTTCATGACTATGGTTTCAGTGTATTCATCTGGATAAATAAATTGCAGCGTACAGACATGCGGGCGATTTGTTTGTTTAGCAGTTTCTTTGGATTGTTTTCTATAATGGTCGATGAATGTCTCTTTCTCAGACTCATCTCTTAAAAGCTGAAACTGTATGCTCTGATTCAGCAAAGTAGGTAATGATGCTTTTAAAAGTATGGCAGGCATCAGAATAACCTCCTTTTCGAATTATGATGGTATTTAACTATAGCCCGTAAAAGATGACATTAAACCTATTTGACGTCCACTTTTAGATATAATTTTTATATTAGAGATAAAAAAAGACAAGTGCTATTAAGCACTTGTCTCATTTTTATTAACGGATGGAGTAAACAGTTCGTTCTCCAGTTGAACGAGCTTATTGAATGAAGAATCATCAAGCTCATCCGCAGCATTCGCATTCTCCATCAATTCTTCTATAATATGAATATCGACATCAGTCGCTGTAGCTATCTGATAGGCTGTTAACTTACCGCTAAAAAGATTGGAAAGGTGTTTCAAATTTATCACCCTTAACTAAGTTGGTATATTTAGTATAAAGCATTCGGATAATAAAATATAGACTATATGTTAACTTTTATTTTTTTGTCATATATTATTTTACATAAGTCTCGTAATACTTGCGTCCTTTTTCGTAATCCAGACGGTTTTCCCATTTTGCGATAACAAGTGTAGATAAAGAGTTCCCTACAACATTGACGACAGTACGAGACATATCAAGGATACGGTCAATACCGATAATAAGGGCTAAACCTTCCGGATGAAGACCCATCGCTGATAACGTAGTGATTAATACAACGATAGAAGTACCCGGTACAGCAGCCATCCCTTTAGAAGTCAGCATCAGTGTCAGTAAAAGAATCAGTTGTTCAGTTAGTGATAAATGGACACCATACATCTGAGCGATGAATAACGCCGCGATAGACTGATAAAGAGCTGAGCCATCCAGGTTGAATGTGTAGCCTGTCGGTACAACGAATGACACGATTTCTTTTGGCGCACCGAACTTTTCCATCTTATCCATAATACTTGGCAGTACTGTTTCTGAACTTGAAGTAGAGAATGCAAGAAGCAGCTCATCTTTTAAGATGCGAAGTAAATGGAAGATATTAATCTTACAGATAGCCGCAACAGCACCAAGTACAACGATAATGAAGAAAATCATTGAACCCATAACGACAAGGGCTAACTTCAGTAATGGAATTAAAGCATCGATACCGAACGTCATCACTGTAACAGCCATAAAGGCAAATACACCAATCGGCGCGTATTTCATAATCTGATTCGTCATCCAGAAGATGACATCAAGTACGCCTTCTAAAAGTAGCTTAACAGGTTCTGCACGCTTACCTATAGCTGCAATCCCAAGTCCGAAGAACACTGAGAAGAAGATGACAGGCAGTAACTGGCCTTGAGCCATTGCGTCGATGATGTTGGTCGGGATGATACCTACGATGGTATCAATCATATGGTTACCATATGTAGACTGTGCAGCAGCTTCTGCATTTGTTGTATATTTTGATACATCGCCTTTAGGCAGTTTAGTCGGGTCGATACCTGAACCCGGCTTGAAGATGTTGGCAAAAATAATGCCGAGCGCGATAGCGAATGTCGTAATGACTTCGAAGTAAAGAAGCGTTTTCCAGCCATAACGTCCGACAGTTTTCATATCTCCGGCACCTGCGATAGAAATAGCAAGTGAACAGAAGACGATAGGGACAACGATCATCTTAATTAAGTGAAGGAAAACATCCCCAAATGGTTGAATATAGTTCTTTAAGTCATCTTGACCATAAAGGAGAAAACCTACTACGACACCGAGGACTAGCGCGATAATAATCTGGGTAGGGAGACTGATGCCTCTTCTCCGCTTTTTGATTGTTTCCAAAACGAATCCCTCATTTCTTTAGTATTTATAAATAGTATTGCTTTTATGTATCAAAGTCAATGGAAGAATAACTAGCAGAAGCACGATGACAACAAGGCTCAGCGGATGTCCTCTGAAAGCGGATACTTATGTATCATACCATTTTTCAGACTATTTCGCACTCTAATTTAAAAAGATACTTCCTATTTAAAAGAAGTATCTTGTCCTTATCATGGATTGATATGAATCTCAGAGATATTCACGTCGACATTCCCTTTCAATGCGCGGGTGATCATGCAGCTTTCTTCAGCTTTACGCACGAAGCGTCGGAGCAGACTTTGCTTGCTGTCAGGCGCATCTGTCTGGATTGTCACTATATAATCAATTGATTCGTAAGTCAGGATGCCTTTCGACTGATCGACTGTTGCCCTGGACTCCACTTTTAAATCAGTCAGAGGAATACGGTTGTGTTCAAAGAGTACAGATAGAGAAATAATAAAGCAGGTCGTCGCAGCGCCGAGCAGCATCTCATCAGGATTAGTGCCGATTTCAACGCCCCCCATGGAAGCGGGGATAGAGATGTCTGTTTTCATGTTTTGGGTTTCAAGTGTGCCGTGTGAGTCATAGCTGCCGGTAAAATGAGCAGTACCTTCAAAATGGTGTTTCATCAAATCACTCCTTTACCTTATAAAACCATAAAAAAACAGCCTTAAGCAAGCGCTTAAGACTAAATGGATATTAACGTGAGTAGTACTCAACGATTAACTGTTCATTGATTTCAGCAGATAATTCTGAACGTTCTGGTGTACGAACGAATGTACCTTCTAATTTGTCAGCATCGAATGTTAAGTATTCTGGTACGTGGTTAGATAATTCAACTGATTCAGCGATGATATCTAATTTTTGAGATTTTTCACGAACTGAGATGACTTGACCTGCTTTTAATGTGTAAGAAGGAATATCTACACGTTGGCCATCAACTAAGATGTGACCGTGGTTAACTAACTGACGTGCTTGACGACGAGTACGAGCTAAACCTAATTGGTATACCACTGCATCTAAACGAGATGCTAAAAGTGCCATGAAGTTAGCACCGTGAATACCTTTCATTTTACTTGCGCGGTCGAAGATTGTGCGGAATTGACGTTCGTTAATACCGTACATGTAACGTAATTTTTGTTTCTCTTGTAACTGAAGACCGTATTCAGACATTTTTTTACGTTGGTTAGGACCGTGTTGTCCTGGTGCGTAAGGGCGTCTTTCTAATTCTTTACCTGTGCCGCTTAAAGAAATACCTAAACGACGAGATTTTTTCCAAGTTGAACCTGTAAATCGAGCCATGGATTGACTCCTCCTCTTTTGTTTTTTTCGCGAAAAACAAAAATATGATAAATGCTTAAAGCGATATAGTATCTTTCCGTGCCTTCGCCTGTTAGCTTTGGTTACACAGCACGCCAACTAAGGGGACACCATAGAGCGTCTTAATATTTATCTGCTACTCTCGTTTATTCACATTTGTCTATTATAGTTTGTTCTGCCATGCATGTCAATATGATAATTTAATTTGCCTGGGCCAGATGCTTTTCAAGTACACGGACGAAAGCTTCAAGCCCTGTCTGATCTTCTTCAGTAAAACGGTCAGTGATCGGTGCATCGATATCCAGTACGCCATAAACTTCATCGTTCACTGTTATGGGTATCACGATTTCTGACTTGGAGTTCGCATCACAGGCGATATGACCCGGGAATGCATGAACATCTGCAATTCGCATTGTGCGGTTGTCACTGACAGCTGTCCCGCATACACCGCGACCGACTGGTATCGTTACGCAGGCAGGTAAGCCCTGGAAAGGTCCCAGTTGAAGCTGACCATTCTTCATCGTGTAGAAGCCCACCCAGTTCACATCGTCGAGAAAGTAATTGAGTAAACTTGATGCATTGGCCAGATGACTGATGACATCTGATTCACCTGTAAGTAAATGATCAAGTGCTGTATTCAGCGCTTGATAGTCTTTAATTTGACCTGGTTGAAACATAGGACCACCTCATGTTAATAGAATGAAAATATTTGTCTGAACTTCATTTTATACATCGACTTATATTTTCACAATAAAATAGTTTTTTGCAACACTTTTTTACGTTATAATGTTAAAGAACAAGTTGGAGGGAAGAACGTTGATAATTTACATGATTGTGTTACTGATCGTACTGATATTAATTGGAGTCGGCGTCCTGTTTTATTTAAGAAATCAGAAACGTACGGCTGTTGGAAAAGTTGAACTACGTAAAGAGGAAATCAAGGCGCTGCCTTTTCAGAATGAGCTTGTTAAAGTGAAAGATCTCCAGCTTAAAGGCGAAGCGAAAATGAAGTTTGAGGACTGGAAGTACAGCTGGCAGAATGTGCTGAAAAATGACCTCGATGAAAGTGAACTGCATATTAACGAAGCGGATGAGGCATTGGATCGTTTTAGATTTAAAGAGAGCAGCGAACGAATTGATGAAAGTCATCAGACACTTGACAGCATTGAACAGAAGTATCAGACGCTGTCTGCAGAGATTGATGATTATGTGAGTCGTGCCAAAGAAGACCGTATTAAATATGAAGAATGCCGGACTATTTATCGCGAGGCGAAACGTGATGTACTGGCCAATCGACATCAGTACGGTGAAGCTGCGCGACCGCTTGAAGAGAATATCGAACGCTTCTTACCGGCTCTGACTGAGTATGAACAGCTGACGAGTGAAGGGAACTATGAATCAGCGCACTTCAAAATTACAGAAGTTCATGATCAGATGACGCGTCTGAAATCAGATATGGAAGAGATTCCTCTCTTGATCCGTGATGTTCAAAAAGAACTGCCGGGACAGTTTCAGGAAATCCGATACGGCTGTCGCGACCTTAAAGTAGAAGGGTATAACCTGGACCATGTTAAAGTGGACAGTAACCTTCAGACTTTAAAAGGAAAGTTAAACTTAGTTGAACCACTGATCGCGAGACTGCAGCTTGACGAGGCAGAAGAAATTATTGCTGATATTAACGGCACTTTAGATGAGATGCTGGAATTAGTTGAAATCGAAGTGATGGCAAAGAATAATGTGGAGAAATCCAAAGAGCTGATCACTGATGAACTTTTCTACGCAAAAGATATGAACTATACACTGCGTACTGAAATAGAATATGTTCGAGATAATTATTATATCGATGAAGAAGATATTCAGAAAGTACGTCAATATGATAATGAAATTCAAAGTCTGATTGCTGTTTATGATGAGATTTTAAGCGAGATGGCAAAATCAGCTGTCCGCTACTCAGAAGTTGAAGACAACCTGACTTATATCAAAGACCATGTAGGGACAATCAATACTGAGCAGGAGAAATTGCAGCAGCATCTGACAGCGCTGCGTGAATATGAGCGGGAGGCTCAGTCACATACGCTTAAGATTCAGAGCCGAAAAGAAGACGTCTTCCGCAAACTGATGGCCTCTAACTTATCTAGTATCCCTGAACGTTTTATCATTATGAAAAATGAGATCGATATTGAAACGCGCGAGGCGCATGCATTATTCAACAAACGTCCAATGCATGTCGAGCATGTACGAGATAAAGTGCAGAAAGTGTTGTCTATGATGAATACCTTTGAGCAGGAAGTCTTGACAATGCTCCAGCAGGCGTCGTATGCTGAAGCTCTTATCCAGTATGGTAACCGTTATCGTAAGGACCATGCTGACCTCAATAAAGATTTAATTGAAGCAGAGCGATTATTCAGCAACAATCGATATAAACGCGCAGTAGAGATTGCTGAAACTGCGATTGAACGCGTCAGTCCCGGTGCACCTGTACAGATTGAAAAAAGAATGAACGAGATGAACTAACGCAGAAAAAAGACTTTCTTCTAAGTCTTTTTTCTTTTTTGTGAGAGGAGAGAAGAATACGAATGATCTATTTTGATAATAGCGCAACAACAAAACCGGATAAGGAAGTACTTTCTACCTTTAATAAGGTGAATGAAGATTATTATTTCAATCCCGCAAGTCCTCATGTTAAAGGACTCGAGACAGAGAAATTACTGGATTCTGCCAGAGAGCAGATCAGAAAATTGCTCAAGCTTGATCAGCAGTCGATTATTTTTACGAGCGGGGCGACTGAATCCAATAACCTTCTACTGACAGGGATGGCACGTGCAAAAAAACAGTTTGGTCGTACGATTATTACAACTAAACTTGAACATCCATCTGTGCTTGAGACTGTCCGTGCACTTGAAGAAGAAGGATTCATTGTGAAGTACATGCGATTTAAAGAAGACGAGACGCTTGATCTGGAGCATCTGGAAGGTTTGCTGACAAGTGATGTGATACTGGTTGCCATGATGCATGTCAACAATGTCATGGGCGCTATTCTGCCGGTCGCAGAAGTAGCGTCATTGATTCACAACTATCCGAAGATTCATTTCCATGTTGACTGTGTGCAGTCATTTGGTAAAGTGCCGCTGCAGCTGGAAGGTGTTCATAGCTTCAGTCTCAGCGGACATAAATTCAACGGACTGAAAGGTCAGGGGATTCTTGTATTTAGTCAGCTGAAGACTATCGCACATACATTGTTCGGTGGTGGCCAGGAGTATGGCTTCAGAAGCGGTACGGTCAATGTGGCTTCCGCAGTAGCGATGAGCAGAGCGATACGTCTGACACTTGATGACTATGAGATGCAGCGTGCCCGTCTCTATCAGATGAAAGAAGAGATAGAACGGTACGTTAAACAATTTCCAGGTATCCAGCTGAACTCACAGCAAAATGGTGCGCCGCACATCGTTAACCTGTCGTTTGTCGGTGTCAAAGGAGAAGTCATCGTCAATGCTTTTTCTAAAAGGGACATCATGGTATCAACAACAAGTGCATGCTCATCAAAACGTGCTAAACTGAATGAGTCGCTGACTGCACTACACGTATCAGATGAAGCCATCACAGGCAGCATCAGAATATCGTTATCGAAAAATAACACAGCCGAAGAAGTGCATACCTTCAATGAAGTGTTCAGAGAAATATATGAAGAAGTAGAGGAGTTACTGAAGAAATGAGATATGATCAGTTATTAGTAAGATACGGTGAACTCACGCTTAAAAGCGGGAACCGCCATACATTCGTCAACCAATTAAAAGGGAACGTCAAACATGCATTGATTCCGTTAACAGGGTACCAGGTGCATGCAAACCGTGACCGGATGTACATTCATTTAGACGAGCATATCGATGTTGAAGAAGTGATCCGCCGTGTATCGAAAGTATTTGGCATCCATTCGGTCAGCCCGGTCATGCGAGTCGATAAAGAACTGGAAACAATCAAGGCAGCTGCTGTTTTAGTCGCAAAGGATGTTGACCAGGAAGGCCGGACGTTCAAAGTAGATGTGAAGCGTTATGATAAGAACTACCCAATGGAGACTTTTGAACTGCAGCAGGTAATCGGCGGTGCCATCTTAAAAGATATCGAACACCTGACTGTCAACGTCAGACAGCCGGATTATAAAGTGACGGTTGAAATCAGACAGGATGGTGCATATCTGTACTCACGTATCGAAAAAGGAGCAGGCGGTCTTCCTGTAGGCACAGGCGGCAAAACATTACTCATGCTGTCAGGCGGCATCGACTCGCCTGTTGCCGGTATTGAAGTGATGAAGCGGGGCGTGACCATTGAAGCGATTCATTTCCATTCACCTCCATTCACAAGCGAAGAAGCGAAACAGAAAGTCATCGATCTGACACGTATTATGGCTGAGACGGCTGGAGAAATTAAACTTCATCTCGTACTATTCACTGAAATTCAGAAAACGATCCATAAAGTGGTGCCGGAGAATATGACGATGACATCTACACGTCGTATGATGCTCAAAATTGCTGACCGCGTAGCAGGAAACATTAATGCGCAGGCAATTGTCAACGGGGAAAATCTTGGGCAAGTCGCGAGCCAGACGCTCGGCAGTATGCATGCCATCAATGCAGTGACGAACATGCCTATCCTACGACCGCTTCTCACCCTTGATAAAGATGAGATTATTATAAAAGCGAAAGACATCGGTACGTTTGAAACTTCTATTAAACCGTTTGAAGATTGCTGTACGATTTTCACGCCTAAAAATCCAAAGACGAATCCGAAGCTCGAAAAAATGGAGAAGTTTGAAAGTCGCTTTGATTTTGAACCGCTTTTAAACACCGCAATAGACCATATAGAAGTACTCACTATTACGAAAGAACGTCCAGAAGAAAACTTCAGCGACTTCTTATAATGGATAAGCGCTATTCGAATGAATAGCGCTTTTTTAACAAGGGGGATAAAAAATGGATATACAGATGCTGATCATGATTATTATATTTGGTTTTTTAGCAGCTTTTATTGATGCAGTCGTAGGGGGAGGAGGACTGATATCAACGCCTGCACTGCTCGCGACAGGTATGCCACCTGCAGTGGCTTTAGGAACAAATAAACTAGCCAGTTCTTTCGGTTCTTTAACGTCGACGATTTCTTTCATCAAGTCCGGTAAAGTAGACTTCAATATAGTCGGAAAGCTCTTTCCGCTGTCTTTTATTGCGTCTATATTAGGTGCATTGACCGCCACGGTCCTGCCACCCGCACTGTTGAAACCGATTATTATCGTGATGTTGTCAATCGTTCTTGTCTACACACTTGTCAAAAAAGACTGGGGAAATGAAACGACTTACAAGAAGCTCTCTCCGTTAAGAATGCTGCTGTTCTGTTCGATTCTAGTGCTGATTGGTTATTATGACGGATTCATCGGTGGCGGCACAGGCAGCTTTCTTTTATTTGCTTTATTATTTGTCGGTTTCGATTTTCTACGTGCTGCCGGCAATGCCAAGTTTCTGAACTTTGCTTCTAATATCGGTGCGCTCTTACTATTCATGGTGGTAGGCAAAGTGGATTACATGGTGGGTTTTGTGATGGGTGCTTCAATGATTGCAGGGAGTTACGCAGGCAGTCAGTTCGCATTGAGAAAAGGTGTCTCATACGTCAAAATGCTTTTCATCATCGTGACTCTTTTATTGATCGGAAAAAATGCCTATGACTATATTTCAATGCACTTTTGATAAGTGCTGTAAATTTTAGGGTGGTTTCTGTTATATTATAAGGAGATACTAAATGTTGGAAAGGGAGATAAGATGAGTAAAAGAATTATTGCATTATTAATTGCTGCCGCATTACTGATTTTAGCAACGGCTTCGTCGTTATTTACAACGAACTTCATGGATAGCTTCACTCAGGAGTTTGAAGGACAGCTTGATACAGGTGAACTGGCAGAAAGTTCTCTTGAAGGAGACGATCTTGGTCATCGAATTGCTAGAATTGAAGTAGATGGTGTTATTCAGGATACAGGTAGTCCAAGTCTTTTTGCTGAAGAAGGATATAATCATGAGACGATGATGAAAGAACTTGAGCAGATCAAAGAAGATGAGTCAATCAAAGGCGTCCTGATGATTGTCAATTCTCCAGGGGGCGGTGTTTACGAGAGTGCTGAAATTCATAACAAAATAGAAGAACTGAAAAAGTCCGGCAAGAAAATCTATGTCACGATGAAAAATATAGCAGCATCAGGCGGTTACTATATTTCAGCTCCTGCCGACAAAATCTTCGCTTCTCGTGAGACACTGACTGGGTCGCTCGGTGTTATCATGCAGTCGATGAACTATAAAGAACTTGCTGATAAGTATGGCGTCAAATTCAACACGATCAAAAGTGGTGCTCATAAAGATATCATGAGCCCGACAAAAGAAATGGATGCTGAAGAACGTAAAATTCTTCAGTCGTTAGTCGATGAAAGTTATGGCGAATTTGTCAGAGTCATTTCTGACGGACGTGGAATGTCACAGGCTGAAGTACGCAAGCTTGCAGATGGCCGTGTTTATTCAGGACTTCAGGCGCAAAAGAATGGCTTAGTTGACGAGCTTGGACTTGAAGAAGACGCTTTAAGCGCCCTGAAAAAAGAAATTAAAGCAAATGATGCAGAAGTCATTGAATTTGCGCCAGCTGATTCATTCTGGGGCAGTAATCCATTTGCTGCGAACTCATTTGTTCAGAAGATGATGGGTAATGATGATTTATCAGCGATCAAAGAACTGATGTCTAAACGTCAAGGTACAACACCTATGTACCTTTACGGAGAGTAGGTGCAGATATGAGTGAAAGAATTGTGTACCCCTCTTCAATAGTAGAAGGTTATGAACGCGATATCATCAATAGTACGCATGCAGGGTTTGGTGTGCGAATGGTTGCGTTTCTTATCGATGGCATCGTTGTCGGTAGTCTGAAAGCCATCATTTTAAATCCACTGGCGAAACTATTTGACTGGGATCTCAGCAGCTATGTATGGGCACCTATTTTCAGTATTGAGAACATTGCGTCGTCCATGATTTTCTTCTTGTACTTTATTCTGATGACCTGGTTCTTCCGTGCGACACTTGGTAAGATGCTGATGGGTCTGAAAGTCATTTCGGCCAATGACAAACCGCTGAACTTTCTGCAGGTTGTCACACGTGAATGGTTTGGACGCTATATCAGCGGGTTCCCGGGTTATCTGCTCTATCTCGTCGTCTTGTTCAACCCAAACAAGCAAGGTATTCACGATATGCTCAGTGATACCGTCGTGATTTACGAAAGACAGGAGCGTTTACGCGACCGTCTGATGGCTCCTTTCATGAAACAAAATAGTACGCTTTAACTTTAATTCATGATAAATTAAAGATGAACTTATTCATAAGGAGGAATTATCAATGACTCAAGTGACATTTAAAGGAACACCGATGACATTAATCGGTGAGCAGGTTAAAGAAGGTACTGTAGCACCGGATTTTTCAGTACTTGCAAATGATTTAAGCGTTCGTACGCTTGCTGATTTTGAAGGTAAAAAGAAATTAATCAGCGTTGTACCATCAATCGATACAGGTGTATGCAGCACGCAGACGCGTACATTCAATGAAAATGCGTCAGGTATTGATAATGCAGTGGTTATCACTATTTCATGTGACCTGCCGTTTGCACAAGCTAAATGGTGTGCAGCTAATGGACTTGAAAACGTTGTGACACTTAGCGACCATAAAGACCTGTCATTTGGCACAAGCTACGGTGTCGTGATGGAAGAATTGAGATTGCTCGCACGTTCAGTATTTGTACTGGATGCTGATAATAAAGTGGTTTATACAGAAATCGTACCAGAAGGAACAGATCACCCTGACTACGATAAAGCAGTAGAAGCACTTAAATCAATTTAATAACTTGAACTGCCCTTTTATGGGCAGTTTTTATTTGAAAGGAAATAACATGGAATCAATGATTGAAACTCTATTTAATACGTTAGACGCTAAAACAAAAGAATTACAGCAGGACAACGGTCATAGTTTTATCGAGAACCTGGGGCTCGCGATGGAAGATATTTATATGAATCAGCGGGAGATGCTGGAGCAAAGCACGCTCAGTGACCGCCGTAAAGCCTTTCAGTTTGCTTATTTAAGTATGCTGAAAGAAGAGATGATTCAACCGAATCATCAGATTACGCCTGATAGTATCGGCTATTTTGTCAGCTATATGGTGAAAATGTTCACTGAAGGCGTCACTGATATTACCATCCTTGATATAGCGAGCGGAACAGGTCATCTATCTGCAACCATCAATGAACAGAACCCTGATAAATCATTTCAGCATGCGCTTGTAGAAGTAGACCCGGTGCTTGCGCGGGTTAGTGTTCACCTTGCGAATTTCCTTGAAGTTCCGTTTGATATCTATCCTCAGGATGCAATGATGCCGCTGCAGGTAGACGAAGTCGATGTCGTGGTCGGAGATCTGCCGGTCGGCTATTATCCTGTTGACGAACGTAGCCACGAAATGAAGCTCGGTTTTAAAGAAGGTCATAGCTTCTCTCATCACTTAATGATTGAACAAAGTGTGCAGGGACTTAAGCCTGGCGGATTTGCGATGCTTATTGTTCCAAGTCAGTTATTTGAATATGACCGAGTAGAACAGCTACAGCAATTTATTGCTACAGAGACTTATATGCAGGCCTTTTTAAATTTGCCGAAAAGCTTGTTTAAGACAGAATCTGCACAGAAATCCATCCTCGTACTGCAGAAGAAACCACTGGAAAATAGTTTGCCAGTTGAAGTGTTGCTAGCAAATATCCCCGACTTCAAAGACAGTCAGGCGATGAAAAAATTCCTTGATGAATTCAATGAGTGGTTTGAAATTAACAGAAAAAATAAATAACTGTTATATTCATTGATTAATTGCTGTAATAATGGTTAAATAGCATATGTATATAAATAACGAGGAGGATCCTTATGAAAAAAATTATGGCGATCAACGCCGGTAGTTCTTCATTAAAATTCCAATTATTCGAAATGCCAGAAGAAAAAGTTCTGACTAAAGGCTTAGTAGAACGTATCGGCATGAAAGATTCTATTTTCACAATCTCTGTCAACGGTGAGAAAATCACTCAGACTTTAGATATTAAAGACCATGAACAAGCGGTTAACATGATGCTTGAAGAAATGAAAAAACACGGCATCATCAACGATATCAACGACTTAGATGGTACAGGTCACCGTGTTGTTCAAGGTGGGGACTTATTCCCGACTTCAGCACTTGTTACTGACGAAGTAGAGAAGCAGATTGAAGAATTAATCGAGCTTGCTCCTCTTCATAACGGTCCAAACTTAATGGGTATTCGTGCATTTCGTAAAATGCTTCCTAATATCCCACACGTTGCTGTATTCGATACATCATTCCATTCAACAATGCCTGAATCTGCATTCCTTTACAGCACACCTTACGAATACTATACAGACTACGGTGTACGTAAATATGGCGCACACGGTACAAGCCACAAATATGTATCTCAACGTGCAGCTGAATTAATGGAACGTCCAGCAGAAGAACTGAAAATTATCACTTGCCATATCGGTAACGGTGCTTCAATCACTGCAGTAGATGGTGGTAAATCAGTTGATACATCAATGGGCTTTACACCACTTGCAGGTGTGACAATGGGAACACGTACAGGTGATATCGATGCAGCAGTTATTCCGTTCGTAATGGAGAAAACAGGTAAAACAGCAGAAGATCTTATCATGAACGTCTTCAACAAACAATCAGGTATTTTAGGTATCTCTGGTATCTCAAGTGACTTACGTGACGTTGAAGAAGCAGCAGAATTAGGTAAAGAACGTGCTCAGTTAGCGCTTGATATCTACGTTGACCGTATTCAGAAATACATCGGTTCATACGCAGCGGTACTTCAAGGTTTAGATGCTATCGTCTTCACAGCAGGTGTAGGTGAGAACTCTGACTTAATCCGTGCTAAAGTACTTGATAACTTCAAATTCATGGGTGTGGAATACGATCCAGCATTAAACAATGGACTTCGTGGTAAAGAAGCATTCATCAACACAGAAGATTCTAAAGTAAAAATCATGATCATCCCTACAGAAGAAGAAGCGATGATCGCACGTGATACTATGGAATTCGGTAAAATCGAAGCGTAATAAATCGAAGCATAATAAAAAGACTCTAGTCCTGGACTGGTACTGAACCCTGAAAATGGGACGGAATAAAAAACACTTTTTATAAGGCTGCTTGTATTCGGTATTGAACCGGAGATAAGTAGCCTAATTTTTGTTGAATTCTATTTTCATTATAATTTTTGATGTAATTACTCACAATCTCTTTTACAATAAAGTTAGAGTTCTTTTGCTCACTGTTTAAGTAGAATGTTTCAGACTTTAGTGTGGAATGAAAACATTCTATACAGGCATTATCTGACGGTGTCCCCTTACGGGACATCGAACGGATGATGCCTTTTTCCTTACATGCCAGGTAATACTCCCTTGAAGTATAGACACTTCCCTGATCGCTGTGAAGCATACATCCCTTCGGGATATTGAGCTGATTCAGTGTATCAAGGACGAAGTTTGTATCCTGTACATCACCTATGGTGAATGCCACAATCTCACCATTGTGAAGGTCCATAATTGATGAAAGATAAAGCATCGTATTACCGAAAGGCAGGTAAGTGATATCTGTCACGAGCTTGGTCAGAGGTTGATCAGATTTAAAATCACCCTTCAACAGATTGTCTGTAAGATGGTAGGGCCGGCCTATACGCGTTTTCTTCTTGACTCTGACTCTGCAGTTCCATTTATTTTTCTGCATAATTCTCTGGACTCGCTTGTGATTAACACGCTGCTTGGTCTGTTTGTTTAAGAGGTAACAGATTTTACGATAACCGTAGGTGTAGTTATATTTTTTGCACAGCTCACCTATTTTTATCGTGATTTCATCTTTTGCTCTGTCCGACTGTTTCTTCCAGCGGTAATAAGTAGATCTTGCTACCTCCAGTGTGGATAAAATAAGTGATAATGGATGTTCATTCTTCAGACTCTCGACTAAACTAACAACTATTTCTGGTACCAGCTCCTTTCCAACTCCCTGTACTTTTTTAGAACATCAATTTCAGCTGCTTTTCTCTTGTTATCCAGTTTAAGCTGTTCGATCTCAGATAATTCCTCAGTGCCCTTGCCATAACTATATTGTTTTCCTACATTCTGATCGAAACGATGGGTCTCATTATTTTTATACCATCTCCACCAAGTGTTGACCTGGGTTCTGTTTCTGATATTTAGCTCATCCATAATCTCTCTTGTGGAAAAGCCCTCGGCTTTCATTTTTACACATTTCCATTTAACTTCACTTGAATAAGCAATTCTCTGCATAATAAAACACTCCTATCAAATTCATTTTATATGAATTCAACAAGAGTGTTTTTTATTCTGTCCCATTAATTGGGGTCAGTCCGGACTAGAGTCTTATTTTTTATTGATTATCTTGTTTAAACTGTTCTGTCGCGACTTCTGGTTCGAAGTTTTCTGGTAATGTTTCTGTACGAACGACAAGCACATCACATTCAGAGTGACGAACAATCGCTTCTGACACTGAACCAATAATAAAACGTTCAACGGCATTAAGTCCAGTTGAACCACACATGATCAGGTCAACATTCATTTTGTTCGCTAATCGTTTAGGGATAATAGTTTTTGGTGAACCATATTCTGTGAAGATTTCTACATTTTCAACGCCACGTTCTAAAGCTACATTTTTGTAACCTTCAAGTAATTTATTGCTGTAGTGAGCAGCGCGTTCAGAGATAGAACGGTCGTATGCTTCAACACTAGCATAGCTTCTTGTGTCGATAACATTGACGATTGAAAGTTTGGCACCATTACGTTTTGCTACTTCAACTGCTTTGTTGAACGCCCATTCAGCTTCGCTTGAACCATCAACCGCAATTAAAATGTTTTTGTAGAATAACATATAAATCCCTCCCAAAGTCTTTTTCTGACTTCATTATAGCACAAAAAAATACTTTTTAATTAAAAATGTTTGCGTTTTCATTTTAAAGTGTTAAACTGAAACCGCAAACAATTATTAGGAGGAATTAGCAATGATTATTGGTGTACCTAAAGAAATTAAAAACAACGAAAACCGTGTCGCTCTGACACCTGCTGGCGTGTATTCTCTTGTTCAGTTCGGTCACGAAGTATTGATCGAAACGACTGCTGGTGAAGGTTCTTACTTCACAGACGCTGACTACACTGAAGCAGGCGGTAAAATTGTTTCATCTGCTGCAGAAGCATGGAAAGCAGAAATGGTTATGAAAGTTAAAGAACCACTTGCTTCTGAATACCAGTATTTCAGAGAAAATCTGATTCTCTTCACATATCTTCACCTTGCACCAGAACCAGAACTGACTAAAGCGTTAATCGACAACAAAGTAGTAGGTATCGCATATGAAACTGTTCAAGCAGACAATGGTTCATTACCACTGTTATCTCCTATGAGTGAAGTAGCTGGACGTATGGCAACTCAGATCGGTGCTCAGTTCTTACAACGTACAGGCGGCGGTAAAGGTATCTTACTTGCTGGTGTACCAGGCGTTGAAAAAGGTAAAGTGACTATCATCGGTGGTGGTCAAGCAGGAACAAACGCAGCGAAAATGGCAGTAGGTCTTGGTGCTGACGTAACGATTCTTGACTTAAACCCTGCTCGTTTAGCACAGCTTGATGACTTATTCGGCAGCAAAGTACAGACTTTAATGTCTACACCATTCAATATCGCTGAAAGCGTTAAAAACAGTGATCTTGTTATCGGTGCCGTATTAATCCCAGGTGCTAAAGCTCCTAAACTTGTAACAGAAGAAATGATTCAATCTATGAACCCTGGTTCAGTTGTTATCGATATCGCAATCGACCAAGGTGGTATCTTCGAAACAACTGATCGTATCACGACTCATGATGAGCCAACTTATGTGAAACATGATATCGTTCACTATGCAGTAGCTAACATGCCAGGCGCTGTTCCTCGTACTTCTACAATGGCACTGAACAACGCAACAATTCCTTACGCACTGCAGATCGCTAACAAAGGTTATGTAGAAGCAGTAAAATCAAATAAAGCATTATTCAAAGGTATCAATACTTTAAATGGTCACGTCACTTTCAAAGCAGTTGCAGAAGACCAAGGTTTAGAATTCAAAGACGCAAGCGAATTACTTGCTGACTTATAGAAAGAACAAAAGACATGAACGCAAAGTTCATGTCTTTTTTTATGCTTATTTAGAGTAGTGAGTCAGTAATTCATAGCCGTCTTCTGTAACGAGCAGATCATCTTCAACTCGTACACCGACTTCGCCGGGCACATAAACACCAGGTTCAATCGTGAAGACCATGCCTTCTTGCAGGACATCTTCATTTGTAGAAGAAATGTCAGGGAATTCATGAACACTGATGCCGAGGCCATGGCCGAGACGATGAGGGAATTGTTCGCCGTATCCCTGATCATTAATATAGTCACGTGCTGCAGCATCAATATCTGCAATCTTGACACCAGGCGCAACTTTTTCAATTGCACGCTTGTTGGCTTCAGTGACAATGGCATGAATGCGCTGATGCAGTTCTGACGGCGCGCCGAATGGAATGGTTCTTGTGATATCAGAACAATAACCTTTATAAACAACGCCTAAATCGAAGAGGACATAGTCACCTTCTTTAAGTGTATTACTGCCCGGCGTACCGTGAGGATTGGCTGAATTGTCACCGAAAAGCACCATCGTCTCAAAACTCATCGCCGTGATGTCATCAATCTGCAGCATGTTATTTTCTATGATTCTAACAACTTCCTGTTCAGTGATGCCGACTTTTAGGTGGTCAACACCGATCTGTACAGCCTGATCAGCATATTGAGCAGCCTGCTTTAAGATGCTGACTTCGTCATCAGTCTTGATATTACGCATCTCCTTGATTGTCTGATCAATAGCGACTGTATCTTCAACAGCAAAATGACTCTGTAATTCTGCTAATCGTGCGACAGTCAGATGTTCACTTTCAATGCCGAGACTTGTGAGTTCGAATGATTGGATTAAGTACGGATTTTCAGTATCCAGATAACCGATGATATTGCCATCAAATACTTTTTTTGCTGATTCTACTTCCATCTTAGGGACAAAAAGTGTCAGTTCGCTGTCAGTGATCAGCAATGACAGTAATCGTTCATGCGGATTGGATAAGAAACCTGTCAGGTAATTGATGTTCTCAGGATTGGAAATCCAGATGCCGTTCAGCTCTTCTGAAGCAAGAAGTTCTCTTAGTCCGTTTAATTTTTCATTATTCATTTCGTTCCACACTCCTTCATATGTCCCATCATATCAAAAGACAGTGCAATGAGGTATAATAACAGTAAATAATGAAGAGGAGTGAAGTAGAAATGGAAGTGACTTTTCACGGACAATCTTGTATTTCTTTTGAGGCAAACGATAAGAAAGTGATTGTAGATCCTTTTATTACAGGAAATCCTTTATCAGATTTAAACGTTGAGGAAGTAGAGGCTGATTTCATCGTGCTGACACACGGACACGGCGATCATTTAGGTGACACGATTGCGCTTGCGAAACGGACAGGTGCGCTGGTCATCGCCCTGCCGGAACTCATCGATTATCTGGCGACAAAAGGTGTGGAGAATGGACATCCGATGAACATCGGAGGAAACCGGACATTTGATTTTGGTCAGGTTAAATTTGTTCAGGCCTTTCATAGTAATTCCTATACCGAAGAAGACGGAAGTATTGTTTATTTAGGGATGCCGTGCGGTCTTATCTTTACTCTAGGTGAAAAAGTGATCTATCACGCGGGTGATACAGGTCTATTCTCCGATATGAAGCTGATTGCTGACAGACATCCTGTTAATCTCTGCTTTATTCCAATCGGTGATAATTTTACGATGGGCATTGACGATGCAAGCTATGCAATCAACCATTTTATTAAACCGGATATAACAGTGCCGATTCATTATGATACGTTTGATCTGATTAAACAGGATCCTGAAGTATTTAAAAGCAAAGTAGATGGAAAGGTAGAAATTATACAGCCGGGTGAATCCGTCACATTATAATTGAGGTGCCAGCATGACGAAACATGAACAAATCATCAAACATATAGAAGCGCTCAAAGTGGGCAGCAAAATTTCCGTCAGACAGATCGCTAAAGATCTGTCTGTTTCAGAAGGAACAGCATATAGAGCGATTAAAGATGCTGAAAACAGAGGCATCGTCTCTACAATGGAACGTATCGGAACGATCCGTATCGAGAAAAAAACGCGGGAAGCGATTGAAAATCTGACATTTGCTGAAATCGTCAAAATTATTGACGGTCAGCTGATCGGTGGCCGTACGGGACTTCATAAATCTCTGTCGCGCTTTGCTATCGGGGCAATGGAGCAGGAAGACGTCACAAAATATTTAGGTGAGAACACCCTGCTCATTGTGGGCAACCGTGAGAACATCCAGCAGCTTGCACTTGAAAAAGGCAGTGCGGTACTCGTGACAGGTGGATTTGCAGTCAGTGATTCAATCAGACAGCTGGCCGACCAGAAAGGTCTGCCGATTCTATCGACGAGCCATGACACTTTTGCCGTGGCGAACATCATCAACCGTGCGCTTTATGATCAACTGATTAAACAGGAAGTCCTGACGGTCGCAGAGATACTGATTCCGGTCAGTGAGACCAATGTCTTGTATGAAAACGATACAGTAGGAGACTGGAAAGCTTTGTCTCACAGCTCAGGTCATACACGTTTTCCTGTACTGGACGATCAGAACCGTGCTTACGGCATCGTAACGAACAAAGATATTATTGACCTGGATAACAGCATGAAAATAAAACGCGTCATGACGAAGAATCCTATCACGGTTAACTTGAGCTCAACCATCGCGACTTGTGCACATGTCATGATATGGGAAGGCATCGAGCTTTTGCCGGTCGTCAGCAAGAATCATCGACTGATTGGTATTGTCACACGTGAAGATGTTCTGCGCGCCATGCAGTCGATAGAACGTCAGCCGCAGATTGGTCATACGTTGAATGATCAGGTATTGAAGCAGATGAAGTTCGGAGATGATATCACCATCCGAGTGACGCCGCAGATGTCCAATCAGCTCGGAACGATGAGTAAATCTGTATTCGTCGCCATCATAGAAGAAGCGACGAAACATCTGCTCAAGCGGGAGCGACGAGGCGAAGCGCTTATTGAAAGCCTGAACATCTACTTCCTGAAAACAGTACCGATTGATACAGTCCTCACAATCTCATGTGAAATGCTGGACCTTGGGCGGAAATTCGCGAAGATGGAAGTGACGATTCACTCTGAAGAAGAAATCGTCTCAAAAGCCATGCTGATGTGTCAGCTGATAGAAGCATAAAAAAAGAAAGCATTATGCTTTCTTTTCTTTCTCAAGTTCTGCCCATGCACGGTCTTCTTCTGCAAAATGCTGTTCGAAGTAGCGCATTGCACGTACACCGTAACTGATATTGGCAACTGCGAAGACAATAAGGACGGCGCAGATGAGATAAGTCACCAGGTTTGTGAACTGGATGATCTGATTAAATGAAAAGGCAACTAAGAAGATGCCGAACATCATTCTGCCGCGGGCACGATACCATGCGCGACGTACTTCACGATTCGTTCTGAAGTAGCGTGCCACCTGGTATAAAGTCAGGACGAGCGAAATAATCATGACAGCCAGCGCAAATGATGCAAGATAGGGTGATATTGTATTCCACATAATGAACAACCTCCATCTGCATTATAGCAGAGGATTTGCTAAAAGGAGAAACCATGACTAAAAATAGCATCAAATTGTTACAGAACTGGCTCAATAATTACAATACCATTATTCTGCATCGACATGTACGCCCAGATCCAGATGCACTGGGCTCTCAACTAGGTTTTAAAGCACTCTTGCAGAAGATGTACCCTAATAAAAAAATACTGGCCACTGGCGAAACAGTTGATAACCTGGCATTCATCGGCTCAATGGATGAAGTGCAGGATAGTGACTACCAGAATGCACTTGTCATTGTGCTGGATACAGCCAATGCGGCTCGAATAGATGATGCACGCTATCATTTAGGAGATAAACTGGTCAAGATTGACCATCATCCGCCTGTAGAAAATTACGGGGACATCAATATCGTTGATACAACAGTATCCTCTACAAGTGAATTAATCGCTGAACTGCTGATGCAGTTTGGCTTTGGACAGGACTATCTGAACACAGAAATCGCGGAGCGCCTCTATATCGGTATTGTGGGTGATACGGGCCGTTTCCTCTTTAACAATACATCACCACGCACGATGGAGATTGCAGGTATGCTGTTGTCATATGATTTTGATCATACAAAGATGCTGAATCAGATGAGTCAGCGGACACTTGAAAGCATGCATTTTCAAGGCTATGTGCTGCAGCACTTCAGTTACGAGGACCATGTCGGTTTTATCTTTATTACAGAGGATATCCTGCAGCAGTTCAAAATCAGTGCAAATGATGCCTCGCTTTTCGTCAATAGTATAAGCGATGTAGCAGGGATTGAAGCCTGGGTCTTTGCAGTGGATGAAGGCAATCAGATTCGCGCACGCATCAGAAGCAAACGAGCACCTATCAACACGCTTGCTGCACGATATAATGGCGGCGGTCATCCGATGGCCAGCGGCGCAACAGTTTACAGTAAAGAAGAACTTGAGCAATTGATCAGTGAGTTAAAATCTACAGTCAAAGAGTGAGGTGAAAGTGATGGTCGTGCATCTGAATATTCATACTGCTTATGACCTGCTTGCATCAACAGTCAGAATAGATGAAGTCATCAGCCGTGCAAAAGAAGCGGGTCAGACCGCACTTGCCATCACAGACACCCATACCATGTACGGTGTGCAGGCATTTTATACGAAGTGTCTGGCGCAAGGCATCAAGCCGATTATCGGTATGACAGTCTGGCTGACAGAAGGTCCTGATGAAACAGAAACTATTCTGCTTGCGAAAAATCTGGAAGGTTATCATAATCTTATTCGACTGTCCTCACGTATTCAGCTTAAAGAACTGGACTTTGTATCAGAAAAATTACTGAAGCAATATCTGGAAGGGCTCATCGTTATTTTCAAGCAGGCGCATAACGGGTTTCTGGAACTATTCCCGGGAAGCTATGCCTGTCATCTGTCTGACGTCAGAGCGGAGCAGAAAGTCTATGTCAGCAGTGTGAAATATATGGAGCCAGCTGGTCTGACGGATCTGAATGTTTTACAGGCCATCGAGAATAATCAGAAGATGGCACTGGATCAAGTGACAGGGGAAGACTTCTTTAGAACTTCTGAGTCCTTGTCACATGTCGAGCGTCCGTTTTTAGAACGAACTGAAGCAATTGCAGCGATGTGTGACGTTCAAATTCCGCAGCTGCACCATCTGCCGAAATTTCAGACGCCAAACGGTGAAACGAGTGATGATTATTTAAAGCAGCTGTTGGACGAAGCATGCGCTGGTTTTACTGAAGTATATAAGGCAAGAATGGAGAAAGAGTATCAGATCATTACGGATATGGGGTTCAGTGACTACTTCCTGATTGTCAGTGATTTGATCCGTTATGCGAAAAGTCAGGGCATCCTTGTCGGCCCGGGACGTGGTTCTTCAGGGGGTTCTCTTGTCAGTTATCTGCTGGATATCACCATGATTGATCCGATTAAACATCAGCTGTTATTTGAACGATTTTTAAATCCTGAACGGGTGACGATGCCGGATATCGATATTGATTTTGAGGATACAAGACGTCACGAAGTCATCGAATACTGTGTAAAGAAATACGGCGCATTTAATGTAGGAGGCATCGTGACGTTCGGCCATCTGACGGCTCGCGCTGTGATGCGCGATGTCGGACGGATTCTGCAGTTTCCCGATTCCGATTTAAAGTTTGTTTCTCACCTCATTCCTAAAAAACCAGGAACTATGCTTGAGGATGCCTATCAGAACGCAGAGTTCAAGCAGTTTACCGAGCAGGACGACGCGCATCGGCAGTGGTATACTATCGCCAAGCGTCTGGAAGGTTTACCTCGCCATACTTCTACTCATGCAGCGGGTATTATCGTTCATGACCAGCTGTTGACGAATTACGTCCCGCTCATTAAAGGAGACACGCTGAATTTAACGCAGTGGACCATGACAGAAGTCGAACATCTGGGATTACTGAAAATCGATTTTCTGGGTCTGCGCAATTTAACGATTATTCAGCGTGTCTTAAATGCGAGTCGGCAGAAACTGACGACGAAAACGATCAATTATCATGACCCGCTTGTTTTTGATGCCCTCAGTCAGGCGGATACAACTGGGATTTTCCAGCTCGAATCTTCTGGTATCAGGCAGGTACTGCGTCAACTTGAACCGCAGAACTTTGAAGATATTGTCGCCGTACTCAGTCTGTACCGTCCCGGACCGATGGAACAGATTCCGCTTTACATTGAAAGACGTCATGGTCAGCCGTTTGACTATCTGCATCCTGATCTTGAGCCTATTTTAAAATCAACTTATGGTGTCATCATCTATCAGGAACAGATTATGCAGATTGCGAGTCAGTTTGCAGGTTTCACTTTAGGGGAAGCCGATACGCTTAGACGCGCAATGAGCAAAAAGAAACGGGATGTACTGGAAGCTGAACGTCAGCATTTTATCAGGGGCAGCGAGCAAAATGGTTATGATACAGCGACAGCCGAGGCGATATACGAGCTGATTATGAAATTTGCTGATTATGGTTTTCCCAGGGCCCATGCGGTTGCTTATGCGCAGATCGCCTATATGATGCTTTATTTAAAAGTTCATTATCCAACCTATTTTTATGCGGCAACAATGAGCAACGTGATCGGCAGTGAAGATAAACTTGCCGATTTAATCGCTGAAATGAAGGCAAAACAGATGACGTTTAAACCGCCTTCTATCAATCAGTCGCACTGGTTTTTCAGAGCAGACCAGGATCAGGTTATTCTGTCACTCGGTATGATTAAAGGAATGGGTTACCGGACGGTAAAGGAGATAGTGGACGAACGGCAGAAAGGTCAGTTCCTGGACATCTATGATTTTATGCAGCGTATGCCTAAACGATCAGTTTCAAAAGCAGCGCTCGAGGCGATGATTGTAACAGGTGTCTTCGATGAATTCGGACAGACGCGTGCAACGTTACTCGCGTCCATTGACAGTATTATGGATATGGAACAGGGACAGGAGGATGACCACTTTCTCGAGGAACTGGGTTTCAGCCTGAAAAAAAGTTATCAGGATCGCCCTGAAATGTCAGAAGAGAAACGTACACAGTATGAAGTGGAGTATCTCGGTTTCTATCTATCGACACATCCAATTGAGAAGTTGTACAATGACCATCTTTATCTGCCGCTTTTTAAGCTGAATCATATGGACCAGTCAAACTGGCTGCTCGTCAGTTTGACGTCGGTCAAAGAGATTCGCACTAAAAAGGGGCAGCTTATGGCTTTTGCGACCGCAACAGATGGCTCGACAGAAGCTGAACTGGTCATTTTTCCATCTGCATTTGAGCGTTTTGAAGCGGTGCTTAATGAGAAAGAGGTCGTTATCAGAGGCAAACGAGATGATAAAGGGAAAATCATTGTGGAAGAGATGGCTACTTTTAAGCAGTTCAAAGTTAATTATATGAACAGAGTGAAAGAAATCTATCTTCTCAAAGAGCCTAAGATACCGCTGGAAGATGGAGAGATTGCGCTTCTGTTCTTTGACTATGCAACAGGTCAGTCTAAGCAGATTGCTACAGTGAATCAGAAGACAATGAAGCAGCTGCTAGCACATTATTCGCCTGAACTGATCCGCCTGATTTAACTTTATAAACTGAAATGATTATGATATATTATTCCTTAGTGGTCAGACCACTAAGGAATTTTTACTTTACATACTAGGAGCAGAATGATGAACACTGCAAAACAAAAAGGGTTTATATCTGTTGTTAAAGAACTCGAAAACTATATGATAGCCCATGATCTGTCTGCTGGAGACAAACTACCTTCAGAGCGGGATTTAAGTGAAAAGATGAATATCAGCCGGTCCAGTATTCGTGAAGCATTAAGAGCGATGGAACTCATCGGTATCATCACGACTAAAAGAGGCGAGGGAACCTTTCTCTCCAATGTAGATGACCATCAGCTTTTTGAAATTATCGGCCGCTTTTTAATATATTCAGAAAAACAAAAAAATGAAATCACAGAATTCAAGCAACTTTTAGAAGGATTTATCAGTCAGCACGGGGAAAAGAATAGAATTATCTTTCGTGTCTACAGATTGATCAAACGTTACGATAAAGTATTCAGCGGGAAGGGGTCCAAGCATGATTAAAGATTTATTTAAACGTAATAATGGCAATAAGAAATATGTGGCAGTACCCAAAATAAAGGCAACAGACGTTCCTGAAGGTATCATGGTGAAATGTCCGAAGTGCGGTAAAATCATGTATACAAAAGAACTTAACAAAAACCTGAATGTCTGTGTGGAATGTAACTTTCATTTAACGATGACGGCACATGACCGCATTCAATCTCTCGCTGATAAAAACAGCTTCGTTGAATTTGATGCAGAGATGCTGTCGGAGAACTTGCTCGATTTCCCTGATTATATGGAGAAAGTTGAAAAAGACAGAAAGAAAACTCAGCTGAATGAAGCAGTTGTAACAGGAACGATTAAAATTGACGGTATGCCACTCGGAATCTGCGTCATGGATTCCAGGTTCCGTATGGGGTCGATGGGTGCTGTAGTAGGAGAAAAAATCTGCCGTGTCATCGACTACTGTACTGAACATAAGCTGCCATTTGTTATTTTTACGGCGAGTGGCGGAGCGCGAATGCAGGAAGGTATTATTTCATTGATGCAGATGGCGAAGACTAGTGTTGCGATTAAACGTCATAGTGATGCGGGCGGGCTTTACATCGCATATATGACACATCCGACAACAGGTGGAGTCAGTGCCAGCTTTGCTTCTGTTGGTGATATCAATCTGGCTGAACCGGAAAGTCTGATCGGTTTCGCGGGCCGACGTATTATTGAGCAGACCATCAATGAAAAACTGCCAGACGATTTTCAGACAGCAGAATTTTTACTGGAGCATGGTCAGCTGGATAAAGTCGTTCACCGCAAGGATATGAAACAGACACTTAGTCAATTAATAATGATGCACGGAGGTAAAGCAGATGACACTGGAATTTGAGAAACCACTTGCAGCGCTGGATAACAGAATCAAGGAACTGGAAAAGAAGAGCAGTGAAGAAGAACTGCAACAACTGAAAGAAGAACGTGCGGAACTTCAGAAGAAAATATATCGTGAACTGGAACCTTGGGATCGGGTCCAGATTGCACGCTTAGGTGTCAGACCGACGACTCTTGATTATATCTATGCGATTTTTGACGACTTCATTGAACTGCACGGCGACCGTACTTATGGTGACGATACAGCGATGATCGGCGGCATCGCTATGTTCCATGACACACCCGTTACCGTCATCGGTCATCAGCGCGGAAAAGATACAAAGGACAATATTTACCGCAACTTCGGTATGGCACATCCTGAAGGTTATCGTAAAGCGCTGAGATTGATGAAACAGGCAGAGAAGTTTAAACGACCGATTATCTGTTTTATCGATACGAAAGGAGCTTATCCTGGTAAAGCAGCAGAAGAGCGCGGGCAGAGTGAGTCAATAGCCCGCAACTTAGTGGAGATGGCGGGACTATCAGTACCCGTTATTTCGATTGTTATCGGTGAAGGTGGAAGCGGTGGCGCTCTAGGAATCGGTATCTGTAATCATCTGCTCATGCTTGAGAATTCAACTTATTCAGTCATTTCACCGGAAGGCGCAGCCGCTCTTCTCTGGAAGGATAGTACACAGGCTAAACGTGCCGCTGAAACGATGCGAATTACTGCGCCTGACTTACTTGATTTAGATGTTGCAGACCGTGTAATCGAAGAAGTAGTCGGAGGCGCTCATGAAGACGTTGAAAGACAAAGTGAAAAAATTGCGAAAGCCATCTCTGATTCTCTCTCTGAACTGACTCAATTATCTGCTGATGAACTGATCAATCAGCGCTATGAAAAATACCGAAATATCGGTTCCGGCCAGTCATTTAACTAAGAATATGATGTGAAACGTTTTCATTTTCAACCCTGTTTGCAATTAATAGCATCCTACTTTTTTTTGTGGTACGTTATAAATAAATACCGACAAAAAGTGAGGAAGCCATTATGAAAAAGATTGCAGTATTAACGAGCGGTGGAGATTCACCGGGGATGAATGCGGCTGTACGTGCAGTAGTCCGTAAAGCGATTTATCACGATCTGGAAGTATACGGTGTCTATCAAGGCTATCAAGGTCTGATTACCAACAATATCAAGCAGATGGACCGAGGAGCGGTAGGGGACAAAATTCAGCGTGGTGGTACTTTTCTCCAGTCTGCAAGATGTCCTGAATTCAAAGAACCTAAAGTTCGTCAGCAGGGGATTGAAAATCTGAAGGCATTAGGTATCGAAGGTCTTGTCGTCGTTGGGGGAGACGGCAGCTACCGTGGTGCTCAGCGTTTGAATGAAGAAGGAATCAAGACAATTGGTATTCCAGGAACGATTGATAATGATATTAACGGTACAGATTTCACAATTGGTTTTGATACAGCTCTGAATACTATCATTGAAGTAGTCGATAAAATTCGTGATACTGCATCCAGTCATGAGCGTACTTTTATCATCGAAGTTATGGGACGCGATGCAGGAGATCTGGCATTATGGTCAGCGCTTGCAGGCGGTGCAGAAACTGTGCTGATTCCTGAATTCAAAAAAGATGTTCAGGAAATTGCGGACAAGATTCAACAAGGGATTGAGCGTGGTAAAAAACACTCAATCATCATCGTAGCTGAAGGGGTCATGTCTGGTGAAGACTGCGCTGAAGAACTAAAAAAATATATTAATGTAGATACACGTGTCTCTGTTCTAGGTCATATGCAGCGTGGTGGCTCACCATCAGGCATCGACAGAGTGCTCGCTTCTCGTTTCGGTGCTTATGCAGTGGACTTACTCATGAATGATGAATCAGGTTTAGCAGTGGGTATACAGAATAACAAACTGACAAAGACGAAGTTTGAAGATATCTTCTCAAGTCAGCATAAAATTGATGAAGATATGTATCGCCTGACGAACGAACTATCGATTTAATTAAACTGATAATGGGGGAGAAATAATGAGAAAAACGAAAATTGTATGTACGATTGGTCCAGCTTCGGAATCACCAGAAATACTTGAACAACTGATGACAGCAGGGATGAATGTTGCGCGTCTGAACTTCTCACATGGTTCTCATGAAGAACATGGTGAGCGTATCGCACGTATCCGTGAAACAGCCCGAAAACTGAACAAGACAGTAGCCATCCTGCTTGATACTAAAGGGCCTGAAATCCGTACGCATAATATGGAGAACGATAAGATTGAACTGCAGAAGAATACATCAGTTGTCATCAATATGCAGGAAGTACTTGGCACAGCGAACGAATTCTCTGTGACTTACCCTGAATTGATCAACGATGTTCATGTCGGTTCAACGATTTTATTAGACGATGGTCTGATTGAACTGAAAGTGAAAGACTTAAAGCATGATGAAGGTAAAATTGTCTGTGACGTCATTAACGCTGGTGAACTAAAGAACAAAAAAGGGGTTAACCTGCCAGGCGTTAAAGTCAACTTACCAGGTATTACTGAAAAAGATGCTGAAGACATCAAGTTTGGTATCGATCAGCAAGTCGACTTTATTGCAGCCTCATTTGTTCGTCGTGCAAGCGATGTTCTTGAAATCCGTAAGATTCTTGAAGACCGTAAATGTACAACAATCCGCATCATTCCTAAGATTGAGAATGAAGAAGGTATCGATAATATCGACCAGATTCTTCAGGTGTCAGACGGGTTAATGGTTGCTCGTGGCGATATGGGTGTTGAAATTCCAGCAGAACGTGTGCCGTTAGTTCAGAAAGAATTAATCCGTAAGTGTAATGCACTTGGTAAGCCGGTCATTACAGCTACGCAGATGCTGGATTCTATGCAGCGTAATCCGCGTCCGACCCGTGCAGAAGCAAGTGACGTTGCGAATGCGATCTATGACGGCACAGACGCAGTCATGTTATCAGGCGAGACAGCAGCAGGCCAGTATCCTGTAGAATCAGTAAAAGTAATGGCTAACATCGCTTTTGCTGCAGAAGAAGCACAGGATTATAAGTTCCTGCTGAACGCTCGAACAAAATTAAATGAAACAAATATGGTCAATGCAATTGGGGTTTCTGTGGCTCATACAGCGCTTAACCTGGACGTACAGACTATTGTAGCTGCGACAGAAAGTGGTCACACTGCTCAGATTATTTCTAAATACCGCCCGCATGCACACATCATTGCGATGACGCCTTATGAGCAGACAGCTCGTCATATGGCTCTAGTCTGGGGAACGATTCCAGTCGTCAAAGAAGGCAAGAAAACGACAGACCAGCTGCTGGAACAGGCATCAGAAGCAGCTATTGAAGCAGGTAGCGTGGAAAATGGCGACCTGATTATTATTACAGCGGGTATCCCGACAGGTGAAGCTGGCACGACGAACTTTATGAAGATTCAGCTCGTAGGTGACGAACTCGCTACTGGTCAAGGTATCGGCCGTACATCAGCAGTCGGGCGTATCGTAATCGCTAGAAATGCTGAAGAGTTAGCTGACAAAGATCTGACAGATGCAGTTATCATCACGCATTCTACAGATGCTGATATGGTGCCTTATCTTGAACAGGCAGTCGCTATTGCAACAGAAGAAGGCGGACTGACAAGTCATGCCGCTGTTGTAGGACTGACACTTGGAAAACCGACCATCGTCGGCATAGAAGGCATCTATGATAAGTTTGAAAACGGCGCTACTGTAACAGTAGATGCACAGCATAATAAGATTTATGCAGGTCATGCCAAAGTATAAAAAAAGAAGCTCATCCCTCGGATGAGCTTCTTTTTTTAAGCTTTTTTACCTTTCATATCAAAACGATACATCAGGAAGATCAGTACGAACCAGAGTGGTGTAAGCGCAACGCCGATTCTTGTGTCAGGCGCCATGAAGAGCAGCGCAAACATGAAGATGAAGAAAGCTAACAGTACGACGGCAGTCGCCATACCACCAGGTGTCTTGAACTTAGAAGCCTGATGTAAGTCTGGGCGTCTCTTTAGATAGACCATATAAGAAATCGTGATCAGTGACCACACAACAATGAAGAATACAGTTGCGAGTGTTGTCACGAGTGTGAATACTTGTGAAGCATTCGGAATCATGTAGTTCAGTAATACAGAGATTAAAAGTAATGCACTAGAGAAAATAACTGCATTGGCAGGAACGCCTGTTTTGTTTGTCTTTTCAAAGAAACCTGTTCCTTTTGCGTAGTGTTTACTTAAGCCGTATAACATACGGCTGTTTGAGAAGATACCACTGTTACAAGATGAAGAAGCAGATGTGATAACAACGAAGTTAATTAAACTTGCTGCAAAGACAATACCAATCATTTTGAAGAGCTCAACGAATGGGCTGAGTTCTGGATTGATCTGATCCCAAGGCGTGATACTCATGATAATGGTTAAAGCACCCACGTAGAATAAGATGATACGAATCGGCACATTGTTGATTGCTTTTGGTAACGTTTTTTCTGGATCCTGCGCTTCACCGGCTGTTACACCGATTAACTCAATTCCGACAAAACTGAAGACTGCCATCTGGAAGCTGAGCAGGAAGCCGTTGATTCCGTTCGGGAACCAGCCGCCGTGACTCCATAAGTGAGTAAGTGATGCATGACCGAATGGTGTTTTAAACTGAATGATGATTAAGAAAATACCGACTAAAATCAGCGCGATGATGGTAATAACTTTAATGATAGCGAACCAGAATTCAAGTTCACCGAATAATTTAGCTGTTAATAAGTTTAAAGTCATTAAGAAAAGAATGGTGATCAGTGCCGATAACCAGGTCGGAAAGTCCGGCCACCAGAAGTTGATAAACTGTGCAACAGCTGTTACTTCGGCCATCCCTGTAACAATCCAGCAGAACCAGTAAGTCCAGCCTGTCATATAACCTGCAAATTCACCTAAGTAATCTTTAGTGATGTCTGTAAATGAATGATAGTTCAGGTTAGAAAGTAATAACTCTCCTAGCAGTCTCATGAACAAGAAGAAGATAACACCTAAAATTGCGTAAGTCAGTAAAATTGATGGACCTGCAAAGTGAATGGATTTCCCGGCTCCAAGAAATAAACCGGTACCGATTGCGCCCCCAATCGCAATCAGCTGAATATGACGATTCGTCAACGTCCGTTGTAAATTATTATCGTCAAAGTGATGATTCTGTTCCATAAATTTTCCCCTTTTCTGATATTGATTTGGTATAACATTTTAATCTCCAAAAGCATATAACGAAATATTCTAAATTGCAAGAAAATTTTGGATGCGATTTCATAAGTAAAACTTATTGATAACGATAAAGAATACCAAAGTATTGAAAACGTTCACATATCTGACTGGTTTCTGTATAATAATCATGTAAAGTAATTTCGAAAGAGTACGAATATAAGATGTAAAGGGGACTATAATATGGCAGATGTAATCAGAGGTTTAGAAGGCGTCCTTGCTACTGAGACGAAAGTAAGTTCTATCGTTGGACAGCAGTTAACATATGCAGGTTATGATATCGATGATCTGACTGAAAATGCTAAGTTTGAAGAAGTTATCTTTTTATTATGGCACTTCAGATTACCAAACGAGCAAGAGTTGGAAGAATTCAAAGCACAGTTACTTGAAAATATGGAGTTAAATCCACGCATCTATGAACACTTTGAAGATTATGCAGCAGATCATGTTCATCCGATGACAGGATTAAGAACATCACTTAGTTATCTGGCACACTTTGATCCGCGTGCTGAAGAGTTCAATGATGAAGCACATTTCAATAAAGCGACTCGTATTCAGGCGAAAGTGGCATCACTGGTTGCAGCATTTGCGCGTGTCCGTCAAGGTAAAGAGCCACTGAAACCTAAAGAAGAGCTGAGCTATGCAGCGAACTTCCTTTATATGCTGTTCGGTGAAGTACCGACAGACGTGCAGGAAGAGGCATTTAATAAAGCACTTATTCTTCATGCGGATCATGAACTGAACGCATCTACATTTACTGCACGTGTCTGCGTTTCGACTTTAACAGATATGTACTCAGGCGTGACAGCAGCAGCCGGCGCTTTAAAAGGACCTCTTCACGGCGGTGCCAATGAGCAGGTCATGAAAATGCTCAGTGAAATCGGATCTATGGAAAATGTGGAATCTTATATTCAGAAAAAAATTGATAATAAAGAAAAAATCATGGGCTTCGGTCATCGTGTCTACAAAGAAGGCGATCCGCGTGCGAAGTACTTGAAAGAGATGTCACGTCGTATTACAGATGAGACAGGGCAGAAAGAATTATACGATATGTCTGTTCGCATCGCTGAAATACTGGAAGAGAAAAAAGGCTTACTGCCAAACGTTGACTTCTATTCAGCAACGGTTTACCACTCAATGGGCATTGAACATGATTTATTTACACCGATCTTCGCAGTATCACGAGTCTCCGGCTGGTTAGCGCATATTCTTGAGCAGTACGAAAATAACCGCATCATCCGCCCTCGTGCAGAGTATATCGGTGAAGTTGGACGTAAATATGTCCCTGTATCTGAACGAAAATAATCAATTATAGGAGGATTATCATGGCTGAAAAAATTACGAATTCTAACGGAACATTAAATGTACCGAACAATCCTGTTGTCCCATTCATTATTGGTGATGGCACAGGCCCGGATATCTGGTATGCAGCAAGCCGTGTGCTTGATGCAGCTGTAGAAAAAGCCTATAACGGTGAAAAGAAAATTGAATGGAAAGAAGTCCTGGCGGGTCAAAAAGCATTCGATACGACAGGTGAGTGGCTGCCGCAGAAAACACTTGATACAATTGATGAATATTTAATCGCGATTAAAGGACCTCTGACAACGCCGATCGGTGGAGGTATTCGCTCACTGAACGTCGCATTACGTCAAGAACTTGATTTATTCGTCTGTCTGCGTCCTGTCCGTTACTTTGAAGGGGTACCTTCTCCAGTTAAACGTCCGGAAGATACAGATATGGTCATCTTCCGTGAGAATACAGAAGACATCTATGCAGGAATCGAATATAAAGAAGGATCAGATGATGTCAAGAAAGTCATTGACTTCCTGCAGAATGAAATGGGCGCTAAAAACATCCGTTTCCCGGAAACATCAGGTATCGGTATCAAACCGGTCTCTAAAGAAGGAACTGAGCGTTTAGTCCGTGCTGCCATCAATTATGCATTAGACCAAGGACGTAAGTCTCTGACACTGGTTCATAAAGGGAACATCATGAAGTTCACAGAAGGTGCATTTAAACAGTGGGGTTATGATTTAGCTGAACGTGAATTTGGCGACAAAGTCTTCACTTGGGCACAGTACGATAAACTGGTTGAATCAGAAGGTAAAGAAGCAGCAGAAAAAGCACAGGAAGAAGCAGTAAACAGCGGCAAATTACTGATTAAAGATTCAATTGCAGATATCTTCCTGCAGCAGATTCTGACACGTCCCGCTGAATTTGATGTTGTTGCAACTATGAACTTAAACGGTGATTACATCTCGGATGCACTCGCTGCTCAAGTAGGCGGTATCGGTATTGCACCGGGTGCTAATATCAACTATGAGACAGGTCATGCAATCTTTGAAGCGACTCACGGTACGGCGCCGAAGTATGCAGGTCTTGATAAAGTTAATCCGTCATCAGTCATCCTAAGTGGTGTGCTGATGCTGGATCACCTCGGCTGGAAAGAAGCGGGCGAACTGATTACTAAATCAATGGAAAAAACCATTGCATCAAAAGTGGTCACATATGACTTTGCCCGTTTAATGGACGGTGCGACAGAAGTGAAATGTTCAGATTTTGCTGATGAACTGGTTAAAAATATGTAAATCAAGTAAGCCGTGTAACAGCGGCTTATTTTTTATGGGTATATCTGAAATATAAATATTTTGTAAATTTTATTACCAGCAGTTGAAGTTTATTGATTAAATATAGCCTTAATAAATCGACTTCATATATAATATAAGAGACATATCATCTGGAGGTAGTGAATGGCACAGAAAATACTAGTTGTTGACGATGAGCAATCAATCGTGACACTGTTGAAATATAATTTACAGCAAGCAGGATTCGAAGTGGAAACTGCTTTTGACGGAGAAGAAGGACTCGAGAAAGTTTTTACAGAACGACCGGATTTACTGGTGCTTGATTTGATGCTGCCTAAAATGGACGGCGTAGAAGTCTGTAAGTCCATTCGTAACGAAAAGAATCAGATTCCGATTCTGATGCTGACAGCAAAAGATGATGAATTTGATAAAGTGCTCGGGCTTGAACTGGGTGCCGACGACTATATGACGAAACCCTTTTCTCCAAGAGAAGTCGTGGCGCGTGTTAAAGCGATATTAAGACGTACGGTTGTCAATGAACAGCAGATGGATATCAGACAAAGCAAAGAAATCAATATCGGTAAACTGAAAATCTTGCCTGAACATTTTGAAGCTTACCGAAACAATGAGTTATTAGATCTGACACCTAAAGAATTTGAACTATTGATTTATCTGATTGAACGGCAGGGACGCGTTATCACACGTGAACATATGCTGAATTCTGTCTGGAACTATGAGTTTGCGGGTGACTCGCGAATTGTCGATGTACATATCAGTCATTTAAGAGAGAAGATTGAAGAGAATCCGAAACAGCCGCAATATATTAAGACCGTACGTGGACTCGGCTATAAGCTGGAGAACCCTCGTTCAATATGAGAAGTTTCACAAACCGACTTTTTACCTCGCTCGTTGCCTTGATGATTTTAAGTTTTCTGCTGATCGGCTTTTTCCTGTCCAATATTTTAGGCGAACAAATCAGTAAAACGAAGGAAGCAGAATTAGAACGCCAGGCTGAGCGATTAATAGAAGTCTTAAAAAATGAAGACCAGTATCTCCAGAAAATCAGAGACTATGATAAAGTATCGCTCAAAAAAGTCTGGATACAAAAAGGTGAAAAGACGCTTTTTAAAAGCGACACAATAGATGATGAACAGATTGAAAAAGTGATGGCGCCATGGATCAACAGCGGGGCTTCTGATTTTTACCGTTTTCAAGGTGATAGCAGCGATGCCATGCTGATCTATAGAAAAGAAGGCTATACCATTTTTCTTATAGACAGATTGACCAATCTGGAAAGTCTGACAAAAACCATCTGGCAGTACATGTTTCTGACACTGGCAACTGCAATTCCGGTCATCTTCTTTATAGCGAGATACATCAACCGGACTTATATAGCACCGATCAGAGAAGTGACCTATGCATCGAGATTACTGACAGAAGGTAATTATAAAGTCCGTGTGCCGGAAAGCAGTGTCACTGAAACGAAAGAACTTTACATCAGTACTAATCGACTCGCACGGACACTCCAGACATTGAACAATGAGCAGAAACTGCAGCGTAACAGGCTGGAGACGACCCTTGAAAACATCCCTTCTGCTATTTTGATGATCGATAAGAAGGGACAGGTTGTTATCGTCAATGATAACTACAATGAAACCTTTAATAAAGGTCAGCAGATACTTTCCGGACATTTTGAAGAAGTGATTCATTTCGCGTCAGTTAAACAGATGATCAAAGAAGCTATCATATCTGAGAAGCCGATCAATCAGACGATAGATATTCAGATGACCGTCTACCGCAAGTATTTCGATGCGGCTGTTGTGCCGGTATTATCAAGACGTCGCCGCAAACTGGAAGGTGTCGTTGTCGTTCTGCATGATATCACGAAGCTGAAGTCACTGGAACAGATGCGAAAAGACTTTGTAGCCAATGTCTCTCATGAACTGAAGACTCCTATCACTTCTATAAAAGGATTCTCTGAAACGCTGCTCGACGGCGCAAAAAATGATCCCGATACACTGGACATGTTCCTGGATATCATTCTAAAAGAGTCCAACCGAATTCAGGGGCTTGTCAGTGAACTGCTGGAACTCTCTAAAATAGAGCAGAGTAGTCATATCATGCTCGATGCGGTCAATATGAGCAATAAGGCGCTCCGCTGTATTGAAGTCGTTGAACCACTTGCTACTAAGAAGAATATAACGATTGAAGCGATGATTGACCATGACGTCATTGTGATGGCAGAAGCCAGCAAACTGAAACAAGTCATCATTAACCTGCTGTCAAACGCCATCAACTATTCACCGGAAGGTTCACGGATCAAAGTCATTGTTAAAGATGGCAGGCAGGGCATCCTGGAAGTTGTTGATGAAGGAATGGGTATTGCAGCAGAAGAGCAGACGCGAATTTTTGAGCGTTTTTATAGAGTGGATAAAGCGAGAAGCAGAGACAGTGGCGGTACGGGACTGGGTCTGGCCATCGTCAAGCATATCGTAGAGGCATTTGACGGTGTGATAGAAGTTGAAAGTGAACTGGGTAAAGGTTCCACTTTCAGAGTATATCTTAAAAAAAGTTAAGCCATGCACGTGAGTGCGTGGCTTTTTCTGTGCTGTGGTAAAATAAGAGTATCAACCTGATGGAGGTTCTTTATGACTGAAAAATTGATTTTAATAGACGGTAACAGCCTGGCATTTCGTGCTTTCTATGCACTGCCGCTCTTAAGTAACCGCGCGGGTATTCATACGAATGCGGTATACGGATTTACTTTACTGCTTGAAAAAATACTTAAAGATGAGGCACCGACTCACTTCTTAGTGGCATTCGATGCAGGGAAGACGACTTTCCGTCACTCTACATATGGCGACTACAAAGGTGGACGTCAGAAGACACCGCCGGAACTAAGTGAACAGTTCCCGCTGATCAGAAAGCTGGTCGATGCCTATCACATCAAACACTATGAGCTTGAAAATTATGAAGCGGATGACATCATCGGCACGCTGGCTCGTGAAGCGACTGAAAAGAAGATGCAGACGATTATTATCACGGGTGACCGTGACTTGACACAGCTTGTCAACGACTCTGTATCTGTCTATTACACTAAAAAGGGTGTTACAGATATCGATCACTATACACCTGAATTTGTCCATGCACAGTATGGTTTTGGTCCTGATAAAATCATCGACTTAAAAGGTCTGATGGGCGATAAATCAGATAATATTCCGGGTGTACCGGGCATCGGTGAGAAAACTGCAGTCAAACTGCTGCTTGAATACGGCACAGTAGAAGAAGTGATCAGCCACTTAGATGAGATTAAAGGCAAGAAGCTGCATGAGAACTTAACGACTTATCAGGCAGATGCACTGATGAGTAAGCAGCTTGCGACGATAGAAGTCCATGCACCGATAGAAATTCATCTGGAAGATGTCAAATTGTCCGCAGAAAGCAATGACGACAAAATCGAGATTTTCAAGGAACTCGAATTCAAACAGATGCTTGACCAGATGGATACAGCACCTGTCATCGAACAGAAGGCGCTTGAACTGACAGACCAGTTTGATGCTATTGATCTTACAGGGGCTACGTCACTATTTATCGACTGCTTCAAAGATAATTACTTAGTCAACGAAATTCTGCCGATTGCTGTGACAGATGGCGAGAAGATTTTTGTGACATCATCTGATGAACTGCCGGATGCGCTCATAGCATACCTGGAAGGTCCTGACCAGAAGAATGTCTTCGATGCGAAGAAGACGGCTGTACTTTTGAAGCGTTTAGGTGTCAATGTGCAGAATATTCATTTTGATGTTATGCTGGCAAGCTATCTGCTTGATCCATCGAAGACTATCGTTGACGTTGCAGAGACGGCCACGCTGCACGGAATGGTCATGCCGAATAATGAACAGATCTTCGGTAAAGGCGCTAAAATGGCAATTCCAGATAGGGAGACACTCTTTGATTATTTCGGCAGACAGGCGATGACCATACATCAGCTGACCGATATCATGAAAAAAGAGCTCGAGAATAATGAACAGCTGAAGCTGCATGATGAACTGGAGCTGCCGTTATCACTTGTCTTAGCGGAAATGGAGTATCGTGGTATTACAGTAGACAGACAGGCACTGATCGACATGCAGGGTGAACTGAAAGCACGTATCGATGAGCTGATGAATCGTATTTATGAACTCGCCGGCCACGAATTCAATATTAACTCGCCGAAACAGCTGGGTGTCATTTTATTTGAAGAGCTTGGTCTGCCGGCTGCTAAAAAGACGAAGACGGGTTATTCAACAGCGGTTGATGTCTTAGAAGGTTTAAGAACCAAGCACGACATTATTCCGGCCATCTTGGACTACAGACAGCTCGCAAAGCTGCAGTCGACTTATGTCGAAGGACTGCAGAAAATGATTGCTGAAGATGGCAAGATTCATACACGCTTCAATCAGGTGCTCGCACAGACAGGCCGTCTCTCTTCAGTCGAACCGAATCTGCAGAACATTCCAATCCGCTTAGAAGAAGGGCGCAAAATCAGAAAAGCGTTTACTGCTTCGAAACCAGGCTGGGTGATCTTTGCAGCGGACTATTCACAGATTGAACTGCGTGTCCTCGCTCATATCACAGAAGATAAGAGTATGATGGAAGCCTTTAATCATGGTATCGATATTCATACGAAGACAGCGATGGAAGTATTTGATGTAGAAAAGGACGAGGTCGATGCGGATATGAGACGTCAGGCGAAAGCGGTCAACTTCGGTATCGTCTACGGTATCAGTGATTATGGCCTCAGCCAGTCACTCGGTATTTCACGTCCGGCTGCTGCCCGCTTTATCGATGATTACTTAACGAGCTTCCCGAATGTTAAGCAATATATGGACGATATTATTTTAGAAGCAAAACGAGATGGCTATGTCTCAACACTGCTCAATCGCCGCCGTTATATTCCGGACATCAATGCACGTAATTTTAATGCGCGTGGCTTTGCAGAACGTACAGCCATGAACACGCCGATTCAAGGTAGTGCTGCTGATATTATTAAGCTTGCGATGGTGAATTACGCGAGAGAAGTGAAGAACACTGATTTTAAAGCAGAGTTGTTACTGCAGGTACACGATGAGCTGATCTTTGAAGTACCAGAAGAAGAGATAGAAGCGTTCAGCTTGTTTGTGAAAGATATCATGGAGCACGCACTAGAACTGAACGTGCCGTTATTAGTGGAATCTAATTACGGTCAGTCGTGGTATGAAGCGAAGTAGGAGGAAGTTATGCCTGAATTACCAGAAGTCGAACATGTCAAAAGAGGTCTTGAACCCAAGGTCACCGGTGAAGTGATCACCGGTGTGACCTTTTCTGACAAAGTTCATATCGGCAAAGAAGCCGGTAAGGAAACAATTATAAAGGGAATCGATCTAGAATCTTTCAGAGAACGAGTCATCGGCAGTAGATTTAAGTCGATAGACAGAAGAAGTAAATATCTGATTTTTACGCTTGAAAATGAATTTGGAGAACAGTTTATCATCAGTCATCTCGGCATGTCCGGGGCCTATTTCGTGGTCGATACAATCGACGATATCGGCATTCCAAACTATATCAATCACTGGCATGTGGAACTTGAACTGCAGTCAGGGAAAAAGCTGATCTACAGTGATATCAGGCGATTCGGTGAGATGCGATTAGCCAAACACTTAGAAGATGCCGCTCAGATTATGGCGATTGCACCCGAACCTTTTGAAGAAGGGTCTGAAGATTATTTCATCAGACAGCTCAAGCAGAAGAAGTGGCAGCAGAAGAAAATCAAGGAAGCGGTCATGAATCACAGTGTGATCAGTGGCTGCGGCAATATCTATGCGTGTGAAGGTCTGCATACAGCAGCTATTAATCCTCATCGACTGGTGAAAGACATGACGGAAGATGAACAGCGCAGACTTTTTAAGGCGCTAGTAGCAAGTCTTGAAGAAGGAATTCGTTACGGCGGCTCGTCTATATCGAGCTATCGTAACGTTGAAGGCGAAAGTGGCCAGATGCAGACCCGGTTCAAAATATATGGCAGACAGACGTGCGGGACATGTGGTCGTGAAGTAGAGAAGGCAGTCATTGCCGGACGCAACACCCACTACTGCACGCATTGTCAGAAATAGGAGATAAAGTATGTCAGTTATAGGCTTAACAGGTGGTATCGCAAGCGGGAAATCAACAGTATCAAGATTACTCGCGGCACATGGATTTGTGATCGTTGATGCAGATATTGCAGCACGCCAGGCAGTCGCTAAAGGATCAGAAGGTTTAAGGCAGGTAGAAACCGTATTCGGACCTGAAGCAATTAAAGACGGTGAGATGAACCGCAGCTATATCGGGCAGCAGATTTTTCATGATGAAGAGAAGCGTCTGGCTTTGAACGGGATTATTCATCCTATTGTCAGAGACATTATGGAAGAAGAGAAACAGTCAGCACTTGCTGCCGGGAAACCGGTCATTATGGATATTCCTTTGCTTTATGAGAATAAACTGGAAGAGACGGTTGATGCAGTCTGGGTCGTCTACGTGACAAAGGAAGTACAACTTGAACGACTGATGAAGCGTAATGACCTGGACAAGGAAGCGGCACTTGCACGCATTGCGTCTCAGCTGTCCATTGAAGATAAGAAGGAAAGAGCAGATGTCGTCATCGATAATAATGGCACGCTCTTAGATCTGGAAAGACGCATCAATGAAATTGTCGCAGAATATTACAAATCTCACTAAAAAGTTGCTAGCAACCGCTTCCATATTAGATTCATTGTGTTATACTATTGACATAAAAGTATAGCACAATAAGGAGAAATGACATGACGACTAGAGTAGCAATTAATGGTTTAGGAAGAATTGGTAGAATGGTATTCCGTGCAGCAGCACTGAACGATGAGTTAGAGGTTGTAGCAATCAATGCAAGTTATCCGCCGGAAACATTAGCGCATCTGATTAAATACGATACAACTCACGGTAAGTATGAGCTTGAAGTAGAACCGATTGAAAACGGCCTTCGCGTCGGCGGTAAAGAAATCAAACTTGTAGCTGAACGTAATCCGGAATTATTACCTTGGAAAGATCTGAACATTGATATCGTCATCGAAGCAACAGGTAAATTCAACGATGCAGAGAAAGCATCTGCTCACTTAAAAGCGGGCGCTAAAAAAGTTCTGTTAACAGCACCTGGTAAAGGGGATGTTCAGACAATCGTACGCGGCGTAAACTGCGAAGGATTAGATGTTGAAACTTATGATGTCATCTCAAACGCATCTTGTACGACGAACTGTCTGGCACCTGTAGCGAAAGTCCTGAACGAAAAATTCGGTATTGAGAACGGTTTAATGACAACTGTTCACGCTTATACAAATGACCAGAAAAACCTTGATAACCCGCACAAAGACTTACGTCGTGCGCGTGCTTGTGCACAAAGCATCATCCCGACTTCAACAGGTGCAGCAAAAGCTTTAGCGCTTGTCTTACCGGAATTAAAAGGTAAATTACACGGTATGGCACTGCGTGTACCGACAACAAACGTATCATTAGTTGACTTAGTCGTTGACCTTAAACAAGACGTAACAGTAGAAGACGTCAACAACGCGTTTAAAGAAGCGGCAGAAGGTTCTTTAAAAGGCATTCTTGACATCACTTTCGAACCATTAGTAAGTGTTGACTTCAACACAAACCCAATGTCATCTGTTGTTGATGGCTTATCAACAATCGTCATGGACGGCAATAAAGTGAAAGTCCTTTCTTGGTATGACAATGAGTGGGGCTACTCAACTCGTGTTGTAGAACTTGCTGTCTTAATGGGACAAAAATTAGCGAAATAATAAAGAAAGCTGGCGTATGCCAGCTTTTTTTATTGCAGTTTTATACTCTTAATCTGTTTAGTCAGAACTTCCGCCATTTTATCGTAGCCTTTGACATGAGGGTGAAGACCATCTATCGTCAGTTCTGGATTCAGCTTGTCATCTATGGTCATAACGTCATAATAATTCAGAAAGTGAATGTTTTCCTCGGTCGCGAACTCTATTAGCCGGCGATTGATCTCTATAATAGCGTCCTGTCTGATACCTTGAAGATCCGTGTGGGGACGGTTGATGGAAGTGACTGAAGGAATCACAATGTTAATGCCCCTGTTCTTACTCTCTTCGACCATCGCCCGGATATCTGACACGACCTGTTGGATGATGTCAGCTGCTTTCTCAGAGTCAGACGCTTCTTTCGTATTATTGACGCCTACTGACAATATGATGAGTTCCGGATTAAGCTGCAGTGCGTCAGCTTCGAAGCGTCTTCTGCAGTACATGGAATAGTCATCGCTGACCCCGCGGTTGATTAGACGTTTGCCTTCAGTATGTCTGAAGTAACTGTCGATATCCCAGTAGGCGGTGATGGAATCACCGATAAAGACAGCACCGACTGGATCTTCATGATAAAGAATGGCTTCATTTCTACGGTTGAATTTCTCCCGTTCTTTGTTGACTGGATTGCCTTCTTCAAATTCTTCTAATTCAATCATCTTTTTCGCCTCCGTTTGTGGTCATTATACCCTGTCAGTAAAATCAATAACAGTTTTTATGAAGACTTGATTCATGTATAATGAAGTGATACTAACTAAAGGGGCGATCATATGAAATGTCTGAAATGCGGTTACAATCAGTCTAAAGTCATCGATTCACGTCATGCAGATGATCTGAATGCCATCAGAAGGAGAAGAGAGTGCGAACAGTGCGGCACTCGTTTTACGACGTTTGAGCGTATAGAACTGTCTCCGCTTATCGTCGTTAAAAAAGACGGTACGCGCCAGGCGTTCAACCGCGATAAAATATTGCACGGTCTGGTACGTGCATGCGAGAAAAGACCGGTCGCATATGATGACTTAGAGAAAATTGCAAACGATGTTGAATATCAGCTGCGTGAGGGCAGTAAGACTGAAATATCATCAGTTGATATCGGTGAACGCGTCATGGAGCAGCTGATGACGCTGGATCAGGTGTCTTACGTGCGCTTTGCCTCGGTTTATAAGGAGTTCAAAGATATCGATCAGCTCTTGTCGACGATGCAGGGGATTTTAAGCGATAAGAATAAGAAGTAGGTGTACACATGCAATATTTTTCAGGGTTACGGCCGGCCGACCGTTTTGTCGTCACGACCAATTATGTCGAAACCAGTCTGACAGATGAGATATTAAAACGTCTGTATATTCCTTTGATTGGTCTCGAAAGTATAGCGGTCTATCAGTATTTAAGTCAGTTTCTGGAGAAAAGCCAGGTCTCTGACGAGGTCACTCACTATATCGTTATGAACGAACTGAAGATGAATCTCAGCCATTTTGAGCAGCTGCGGTTTCGTTTAGAAGGCATCGGTCTGATGAAATCATTTATGAAAGTGACGGATGAAGCACAGCATTTTGTCTATAAGCTGATCAGTCCAGTAATGCCGGACCAGTTTTTCAATGATCCCATGTTGTCTGTCTATTTATTTCAGACGGTCGGCAAAGAGCGTTTCAATCAGCTGAAACGTCATTTCTGCACAGAACGTTTTGATGTTTCAAGTTATCAGGAAATCAGCAAGAACTATATCGATATATACGGCACACCGAAATCACCACCGGCGTCAATTTACGCGGGTAACGATCATCTGATTAAGACGAGAGAGTCGCTCGGCATCCCTGTTCATCAGCAGACGTTTGATTTTGAGATGCTCGAGATGCTCCTCGCGCAGAACATGATCACAAAAGAGCAGCTGACGAGAGATGTCCGGGAACTGATCGCCCAGCTGTCGTTACTCTATGACATTGCACCGACAGATATGAGACGAATTATCCTGAAGTCATTGACCTCCAACCAGACGATATCGCATGAAGACTTAAGACGTAATGCACGGGACTTCTATCAGTTTGAACACGAAGGTAATCTGCCGGCGCTGACTATTTCTGCTGAAGCTGAAGCTGCGCCTAAGAGTGATAAGAACTGGTTTGAGATGCTCGACACGACGAGTCCGATTGAGATGCTCGCAAGTTTCAGTCAGTCAGAGCCGACTGTCAAACAGAAGCGGATGGTTGAAAGTATTCTGGAGCGGGAGAAACTGCCTTTTGGGGTCATGAATATTCTGCTGCAGTATGTACTTTTGACCAGTGAGATGAAACTGCCGCAGAGCTATATAGAAGAGATAGCATCTAACTGGAAGAAACTCAAACTCTCTTCCAGCGAGGAAGCCTACAATCATGCGATGAAAGTAGAAGAGAAGAAAAAAACGAGAAAAACAGTTCAGCGTGAAAAAGCATCCTACGAAAAAACACCGGAATGGCTGAACAATCAGGAACAGCCTAAAACCGCTGAAGCAGTGACAGATTTAGCAGAAGAAAAACGAAAACTAGAAGAAGAACTGAAGAACTTCTGGAAGGAGGGTGAATCATGAAACCGTTCAGTGCATTTGTAAAGAATAACCCCGCTATTATGGCGCGGATTGAGCAGGTCAAAAAAGAGACCGTGCAGCATCCTGAAATCAAGCCGTTCTTAGAAGCACATGCCGTGACAGATGACATGATTGACAAAGATCTGACTGTTCTGCAGGAATATAAAGACCAGTCTAAGCTCTGTGACCGCTGCGCCAGTTACGGCCAGTGCATCAACTTCGTCAAAGGGCATACCCCGCATCTATATATAGAAGATAACCGCATAAAGATCAGCTACACGCCTTGTCCGAATAAAAAAGTGCATGACGAAGAGCAGCTGATGAAACAGTATGTCACTGCTATGCATGTGCCGTATGAAACATTGAATGCCAAAATCAATTCGATTGATTTAGAGGGGACGGACCGTCTTAATATCGTTAAACGGGCAATGGAAATCTGTAACGATATCGCTGCAGGCAGACCGACGAAGGGTCTTTATATTTACGGCAGCTTTGGTACAGGCAAATCATACATTCTAGGTGCGATAGCCAATCAGCTTAAGGAGCGCCATATTTATACGACCATTTTCTATGTGCCGGAATTTATCCGTGAACTGAAAAATGGCTTCAATGATCAGACTTATGCGGAAAAACTGGACCGCGTCAAAAAAAGTCCTGTCTTAATGCTGGATGATATCGGCGCTGAAGATATGACGACGTGGGTCAGAGATGAAGTGCTGGGACCCCTCTTACATTACCGCATGATGAACCAGCTACCGACTTTCTTCTCATCCAACTTCAACAAAGAGGAACTGAGATATCATTTCCAGAAGACGAAGGTGGGCGAAGAGAAGACAAAAGCTTACCGGATGATGGAACGAATTGATGCGCTGACAGAAGCTTATCCGCTTAACGGAAAAAATTATCGTCGCTCTTGATAAATTTGCGGCAAGGTGTATAATAGCATTATAGTCAAACAATTCAAACAATGATAAAAGGATATGAAACGCATTTCTCATCATATAGCGAGTCAGGGTAGGTGTGAGCCTGATGGATGACATGTTGTTTTACTCCCTTTTTTAATCGACATCTAATCCATGTCCGGCTCAAGACCGTTATCTTATGCAGAGTTGCCTTTATGGTGATTAGGGTGGTACCGCGGAATGACTCCGTCCCTTGTGGGATGGGGTCTTTTTGTGTTTAAAAAATAAAAGGAGTGTTTAGAATGAGTGAAATTAAGATCAAGTTTCCAGATGGTAATGAAAAAAGTTTTGAGAGTGGCATCACAACTGAAGAGATTGCAGCTTCTATCAGCCCGGGTCTGAAGAAGAAAGCACTGGCTGGTAAGTTTAACGGTCAGATGGTCGACTTAACGACTGCTCTTGAAACAGATGGTGATATCGAGATCATCACATCGGACTCACCGGAAGGAATCGAGGTCCTTCGTCATTCAACAGCTCATTTAATGGCACAGGCACTTAAACGTATTTACGGCGACGTTCATTTCGGTGTAGGTCCTGTGATTGAAGAAGGATTCTACTACGATTTCGATATGCCGGAGAAAATCTCTGCTGAAGACTTTGAGAATATCGAAAAAGTCATGAAACAGATCGTCAACGAAAACATTGCGATTGAACGCCGTGTCGTTTCACGTAACGAAGCAAAAGAAGTCTTTAAAGACGATCCTTACAAACAGGAACTGATTGACGCGATTCCGGAAGATGAGAACGTGACACTTTATTCACAAGGTGAGTTCACTGACTTATGTCGAGGTGTACACGTGCCTTCAACAGCTAAAATCAAGGAATTCAAGCTGTTATCTGTAGCAGGTGCTTACTGGCGTGGTGATTCTGACAACAAAATGCTGCAGCGTATCTACGGTACAGCGTTCTTCGATAAGAAAGATCTGAAAGCACACTTAGAAATGCTGGAAGAGCGTAAAGAACGTGACCACCGTAAAATCGGTAAAGAGCTCGATATCTTCACAACTAGCCCGTTAATCGGAGCAGGTCTGCCGCTCTGGCTGCCGAACGGTGCAACTATCCGTCGTGAATTAGAACGTTATATCGTCGATAAAGAAGTCGCGCTCGGTTATGACCACGTCTATACACCGGTGATGGGTTCTGTTGACCTATACAAAACATCTGGTCACTGGGATCACTATCAGGAAGATATGTTCCCGGTCATGGAAATGGACAATGAAGCGTTCGTTCTTCGTCCGATGAACTGTCCTCACCATATGATGATCTATAAAAACAAACCGCACAGCTATCGTGAGCTGCCTATCCGTATTGCCGAACTCGGTACAATGCACCGCTACGAAGCAAGTGGCGCTGTATCAGGCTTACAGCGTGTCCGCGGCATGACTTTAAATGATGCGCATATCTTCGTTCGTCCTGATCAGATCAAAGATGAGTTCAAGCGTGTTGTACAGCTTGTGATTGACGTCTACAAAGATTTCAACTTAAACGATTACAGCTTCCGTCTGTCATATCGTGACCCGGAAGATACAGAGAAATACTTCCAGGACGATGAAATGTGGGAAAAAGCACAGGCGATGCTGAAAGAAGCAGTAGACGAAATGGGTCTTGACTACGAGGAAGCACCAGGCGAAGCGGCATTCTATGGTCCTAAACTGGATGTTCAGGTGAAGACAGCATTAGGTAAAGAAGAGACTTTATCGACTGTACAGCTCGACTTCCTGTTACCACAGAAATTTGATTTAACATACATCGGCAGCGATGGTCAGGAACATCGTCCGGTCGTAATTCACCGCGGTGTCATTTCAACGATGGAACGTTTCGTAGCCTTCCTGACAGAAGAATACAAAGGGGCTTATCCAACATGGCTTGCGCCAAACCAGCTGGAAATCATTCCGGTATCTAACGAAGTCCATTATGACTATGCACGTGCACTTTATGATGAGCTGAAATCTCAAGGTGTTCGCTGTCATATCGATGACCGCGAAGAGAAAATGGGCTATAAAATCCGTGAAGCTCAGATGCATAAAGTCCCATACCAAATCGTTGTGGGTGACAAAGAAGTTGAGAATAATGAAGTCAATGTCCGTCAATACGGCAGCCAGGATTCAGAAACAATCGACCGCGATGATTTCATCTGGAAACTTGTCGATGAAATCCGTCTCAAAAAATAGGCTTGCAGGACTTACTTTAATACGTTATAGTATAAAGAAATAAAATATTCCTCAATAAGAGGTAGAGGTCGCGATGAAGAAGAGTAGCCTTGCTGATACGGTATCACGTAGCTGAAGCAGGATGAAAGGCAACATCGCCGAAGTGGCAGACGTCTGATAACCGTCTGCTGCTGGGCTGATATAGAATATATATCAGACTGTCACATTTGTGATGCGCTACTGATACAATAGATAAAGGTGCGCATCTATAGATGTGCACCTTTTTTTGTGTGAAGAATGGAGTGTCAAAATGAGTAATAACAATGAAGTACAAAGATTACTGAAACCGCGCCATATTTCGATGATCGCGATCGGGGGCTGTATCGGTACAGGTCTGTTCATGACTTCAGGTGGTGCTATCCGTGATGCAGGTCCTGGTGGTGCACTGCTTGGTTTCTTAATTATCGGTATCATGGTGTTTTTCCTGATGACCAGTCTCGGTGAGATGGCGACATACTTGCCGATTTCAGGTTCATTCTCAACTTATGCGACCCGGTTCGTGGATCCGTCTCTTGGCTTTGCGCTTGGCTGGAACTACTGGTTCAACTGGGTTATTACCGTTGCAGCAGACGTCAGTATTGCAGCCAGCGTCATCAAGTACTGGGCGATATTTGATTTTCTGCCGGGGTGGGGCTGGAGTCTCGTCTTTCTTGCGCTGATTTTCCTGCTTAACACACTGAGCGTTAAAGTATACGGAGAAAGTGAATACTGGTTTGCGCTTGTTAAAGTCGTCACAGTCGTCCTTTTCTTAATCATCGGTGTACTGACGATATTCGGTATTTTAGGCGGGGAATATATTGGTCTTAAAAACTTCACAACAGGTGAAGCACCGTTTCTTGGTGGTAGTCTGTCAGGCTCGTTCCTGACCATCCTCGGTGTATTCTTAGTAGCGGGCTTTAGCTTCCAGGGGACAGAGCTTGTCGGTATTACAGCAGGTGAGTCAGAAGAACCGGAGAAAACAATTCCTAGAGCCATTAAACAGGTTTTCTGGCGTATCTTGATTTTCTACATTTTATCTATATTCGTTATCGGACTCATCATCCCTTATACAAACCCGAACTTAATGGGTGGGGACAGCATCTCCAAATCACCGTTTACACTCGTATTTGAAAATGCAGGACTGGCTTTTGCAGCATCATTTATGAATGCAGTTATTCTGAGTTCTATTCTGTCAGCAGGTAACTCTGGTATGTATGCATCTACTCGTATGCTGTACGCAATGGGTAAAGATGGTCTTGCATCACGCAAGTTCTCTGAAACTAACGAGAAAGGTGTACCGATTCCGAGTTTACTGGCGACATTCGTCGTTGTTGTCATCATCTTCCTTGTAGAACGTGTGGCAAGCGGGGCCTATGAATATATCGTTGCGGCAAGTGGTTTAACCGGCTTTATTGCCTGGCTGGGTATCGCGATTAGCCATTATCGCTTCAGACGTGCGTTTTATCGTCAGAACAAAGATTTATCCGTACTGAAGTATAAAGCGATGTGGTTCCCATTCGGTCCGATCTTCGCCTTTGTCCTCTGTCTGTTCGTTATCATCGGACAGGATACAGACTTGATTCTACGTGGTGAGTTTGAGCTGAACGGTTTCCTGATCACATACATGGGTATTCCGATTTTCCTGGCTTTCTATCTCTATCACAAATTAAAATATAAAACGAGAAAAATTCCGCTTGAACAAGTGGACTTATCACAAGCTCATGATATGAGTGAATATGAAAAAATAGATGTTGACACTGTCAAATAATCCTGTTATTATTAAATCTGTTGAATACGAAACGGACAAGTAGAAGCCTCCCGCTTCTCACCCGCAGAACGCCACGAGCAGTGACCGGGTATATACATGGATACCATGTCTATTTTTAGCGGGCGCTTTGCGCCCGCTTTTTTGTTCGTCTAGTAAATTTTATTTGGAGGTGTCAATCATAGCTAAAGATCAAACGCAAATCAATGACAAAATTCGTGCGAGAGAATTACGACTCATCGGACATGATGGTGCTCAGTTAGGTGTTAAATCTAAATTTGAAGCCATTGAAATCGCTGAACGTGTGAATCTGGATGTTGTTCTTGTTGCGCCTAACGCGAAACCGCCAGTTGCTAAAATCATGGACTACGGTAAATTCAAGTTCGAGCAGCAGAAGAAAGACAAAGAAGCACGCAAAAAGCAGAAAGTCGTTGTAGTTAAAGAAATCAGATTGAGTCCAACGATTGAAGAACATGACTTTAATACGAAGCTGAAAAATGCTCGTAAATTCCTTGAAAAAGAGGATAAGGTCAAAGTATCGATTCGTTTCCGTGGACGTGCGATCACGCATAAAGAATTCGGTCAGCGAGTGCTTGAGAAATTTGCTGATGAGTGTAAAGATATCGCCACAGTAGAACAAAAGCCTAAGATGGATGGTCGCTCAATGTTCTTAATGCTTGCGCCAATCGTCGACAAAAAACAAAACTAGGAGGATAACGAAATGCCTAAAATGAAAACTCACCGCGGAGCAGCGAAACGTGTAAAAAGAACTGGTTCAGGTAAATTAAAACGTTCAAGAGCTTACACTTCTCACTTATTCGCAAACAAATCAACTAAACAAAAACGCGGTCTTCGTAAAGCGTCATTAGTCTCTAAAGGCGACCAAAAACGTGTTGCTCAAATGTTGACTTACGTAAAATAATAAAATCAGGATTTATTTAAGGAGGAATTATCATGCCACGAGTTAAAGGTGGAACGGTGACACGCGCTCGCCGTAAAAGAACCATTAAATTAGCAAAAGGTTACTTCGGTTCAAAAAGCACATTATACAGAGTAGCTAAACAACAAGTAATGAAATCAGGAAACTACGCATACCGTGACCGTCGTCAGAAAAAACGTGACTTCCGTCAATTATGGATCGCACGTATCAACGCGGCTGCACGTATGCACGACATCAGCTACAGCCGTTTAATGAACGGTCTTAAATTAGCTGGTATCGACATCAACCGTAAAATGTTATCAGAAGTTGCAATCTCTGACGACAAAGCTTTCGGCGAATTAGTTGAAGCAGCTAAAAAAGCATTAAATAAATAATCACTTAACTCCAGTATCTTTAGAGATACTGGAGTTTTTTTGTTGCAATTTTTCTCTATAAGGGAATTCCCTATTTGTGAACAAAGTCACATTAATAGCTATAAATCATGACATGGATACGATAAAATAAAAGTGTATTCGAGGGGGAATAGAATGAAGGGAATTATTTATATTGCGCATGGCTCGAAAATGCCGGATAAAAATGAAAAGTTCAGAGCTTTTGTAGATAAAATTATCAAAAATCGTCCTGAAAGTATTCAGCGACTCGCATTCCTTGAAAAAGACGATGAAAATGTGCCGCTTGTAGCAGGTGAAATGCTGGCAGAAGGTGTCACTGACTTTTTAGTCATGCCGATGCTGCTTTTCCCTGCTATGCATGCTCAGGAAGATATACCTGAGCAACTTGACTCAGTCCTGAACGGTCGGGCGACTTACCATATTGCAGACTGCTTTGGTGATGAAGTAAGTGTCTGGCAGGTTGCCTTAAAGAGAATAGAAGATGCAGAGGGACTCATCCTCATTACAGCGCATGGCAACAAGCGTTTTGCAGAACCTGACCGCATGCTTGAACAGGTTGTACATAATATGCAAGAACAGACGGAACAGCGTCTGCAGGCTGCAATGCTCTACGGTGCACTCAGTTTTGAGAATCAGCTTGCAGAAACAGAGGCACAGGAAATCACCATTATGCCTTATTTCCTTTTCGATGGGCATCTCGTTCGCAAGATTAAGCGACTGAGTCAGCCTTTTATAGAGGAAGGAAAGACTATTCATTTCACTGACACGCTTGACCTGGATGAATCAATGGTCGAAGCAGCACTGAATAAACTGGAGGCACTCGATGTATCCCGTCATGCTTGATTTAACAGATAAGAAAATCGTGATTGTCGGTGGAGGCAGAATCGCCGCACGTAAGGTGAATGGACTGAAAGAGACAGGCGCCAGCATCACCGTTATCGCACCTGAAATCCTGGAAACAATTAATGGTGAGACCATTACTTGTATTAAAGAACCTTTCCATCATGATCTATCACATTTCGATATGATTTTTATTGCGACTGATGACGCAGAAGTGAATGCCCGTGTCATGAAGCAGATTAAACCGCATCAGCTCGTCAACGACTGTACGAATAAAAAGAACTCCAATTTTTTTAATATGGCCAGCTTTAGAACAGACGACGCGCGCATCATGATTTCAACAGACGGTAAAAGTCCTGAGACCAGTAAGAAACTAAAAGAACGTCTTAAACTATTTTTTAACTCATAAAGGAGAGTCAATCATGAAAGAAAAATTAGTCATGGTCGGTAACGGTATGGCCGGCGTCAGAACAATAGAAGAGATTATTGATAGAGATCCGGAAAAATTTGATATTACCATCATCGGTGAAGAACCTTATCCAAACTATAACCGTATTATGCTGTCGAACATTTTACAGAAAAAGATGACAGTCGAAGAAACGATTTTAAATGATTATGCCTGGTATAAAGAGCAGGGTATCACGCTGCACAACAGCGACCGTGTAGAAGAGATTGACCGTGATCATAAAAAGGTCATCACGAAAGACGGCGCGGTCTATGAATATGACAAACTGATTATGGCGACAGGGTCTACTTCATTCCTTTTACCGATTGATGGCGTCAAATTAGACGGTGTTATCGGCTGGAGAACCATTAAAGATACAGAATACATCATTGAACAGGCTAGACATTACCGTAAGGCAGTCGTTATCGGTGGTGGTCTGCTTGGTCTGGAATGTGCCCGTGGTCTGCTTGATCAGGGCATGGATGTCACAGTCGTTCACTTAGCTGAATGGCTGATGGAAATGCAGTTAGACCGTAAAGCAGGCGATATGCTGAAAGCGGACTTAGAGAAGCAGGGTATGAAATTCAAGCTGCAGGGTAATACACAGGAAATTATCGGAGACGAGCGTGTAGAAGCTGTCCGTTTAAGTGATGGCACTGTTATTGAGACCGATCTTGTTGTCATGGCAGTCGGTATCAGACCTGTCACAAAACAGGCTCGTGCTGCAGGACTTGAAATAGGTCGTGGGATTGTAGTCGACGATTTTATGGTGACGAGTGATTCAAATATCTATGCAGTCGGAGAATGTGCAGAGCACAACTCTAAAGTATACGGGCTAGTAGCGCCTCTCTATGAGCAGGGTAAAGTACTGGCTGACCATATCACAGGGCGTCCGACAGACGGCTATCATGGTTCAGCGACCTTCACTTCTCTGAAAGTATCCGGCTGTGACCTTTTCAGTGCTGGCAAAATCTACGAAGGTGAAGAAACACGCGGCATTGAAGTTTACAACGGCATTGATAATGTCTATAAGAAAGTCTTCGTTGAACAAGGTAAAGTCGTCGGTGCTGTGCTGTACGGTGATACAGAAGAAGGTAACCGCTTCTATAACATGATCAAAAAAGGCGAAACAATCGAAGAATTTACACTTGTGTCACTGCTTCATAAAGCAGGTGAAGTGGATGCGATTTCTGTTGCAGAAATGGCTGACGATGAAACCATCTGTGGCTGTAATGGTATCTCTAAAGGACAGATTGTCACTGCAGTCCACGAAAAAGCGCTGACGACTGTTGCTGAAGTGACAAAGCATACAAAAGCAGGGGGCTCTTGTGGTAAATGTAAGGGTCAGATTGCTGATCTACTTGCTGTTACACTGGGTGATGCCTTTAATGCCGGCGGACCGACAGGTATCTGTGAATGTACAGAACTGACACGTGATCAGATTGTCACTCAGATTCGAGCAAAAGGCCTTAAAACTTCTAAAGAAGTACGTAATGTCCTCGGCTGGAAAAACGAGGGCGGCTGTTCTAAATGTCGTCCGGCTGTCAACTATTACCTCAATATGGTATGGCCGCATGAACATGAAGACGAAAAAGATTCTCGCTACGCTAATGAACGTTTCCGTGCCAATATCCAGAAAGACGGTACATTCTCTGTCATTCCACAGATGCAGGGTGGTATTACGAATCCGGATCAGCTGATTAAGATCGGTGAAGTGGCGAAGAAATATGATGTTGATTTACTGAAAATTACTGGTGCACAGCGTATCGGCCTGTACGGTATCAAAAAAGATGATCTGCCGAAGATCTGGGAAGAACTTGATATGCGGTCAGCTGCAGCATACGGTAAATCTACACGCTCTGTTAAATCATGTGTCGGTAAAGCGTTCTGTCGTTTCGGTACACAGTACACGTCAGACCTCGCAATTCGCTTAGAGTCCACATTTGAATATATTGATACGCCGCATAAATTTAAGATGGGTGTCTCTGGCTGCCCACGTAGCTGTGTGGAATCAGGTGTTAAAGACTTCGGTATTATCGGTGTGGAAAACGGCTTCCAGATTTATATCGGTGGTAACGGCGGTACAGAAGTTAAAGCAGCGACACTGCTGACAACAGTTGAGACTGAAGATGAAGTGATCGAATTATGTGGCGCAATGATGCAGTACTACCGTGAAACAGGTATTTACGGCGAACGTACAGCACCATGGCTTGAGCGTCTCGGCTTCGAGCAGGTGCAGGAAGTGCTGATGGACTTAGAAAAACGCCAGGAGCTTCATGCGAGACTCATGGATGCAAACAAAGATCGTCAGCATGAGCCATGGAGAAATGTCATCGAGAATGAAAATGAACGTAAAATCTTCGAAGTGGGGCGCGTATAATATGGAAAAAGTAAAAGTATTCAATCTGTCGGACTTAAAACCTCAGATCGGCATGAAGTGTTTCGTCGGCGATAAAGAAATCGGTGTCTTCCTCCTTGATGATGGTGAAGTGAAAGCAGTCTATAATCGTTGTCCTCACCAGCAAGGGACACTTAGTGAAGGCACAGTATCCGGTCATTATGTGTTCTGTTCACTCCATGAACGCAAAATCAGTCTTGAAGACGGGGAAGTGCAGCCTCCTGATAGCGACGGCTGTGTAGAAACATATCAGACTGAAGTTGAAAACGGTGAAGTTTTCGTATGGGTGTAGGCAAAGTTTATTTTGTCGGAGCAGGGCCGGGGGATCCCGGCCTTCTGACTTTAAAAGCAAGAAGAGCCATTGAAAAAGCAGATGTCATCATCTACGACCGGCTTGTTAATCCTATTCTTCTGCAGCTTTCAAAGCCGGAATGTAAGTTGATATATGTGGGTAAAAACCCTGACGTCAAATACATGAAGCAGGATATGATCAATGAAGTGATTAATCATGAAGCGGCTAAAGGACTGCAGATTGTACGGCTGAAAGGCGGGGACCCTGCTATTTTCGGTCGGCTGACAGAAGAAGTTGAAAGTCTTGTTCATACGGACTATGAAGTGATTCCGGGCATTACGAGCGCGACGGCGGCAGCAGTCTATAGCGGATTTCCGTTAACGGACCGTGAGTATTCCCCACATGTGACTTTTGCGACTGGTCATCTGCAGAAAGACAGTGTTAAAGAAATAGATTTTCAGGCGCTCGCTAAAGGCGGGACACTCGCACTTTATATGGGGATGAAGGAACTGCCGAATATCGTCAAAGTCCTGATTGATCAAAATGGCGAGACATTGCCTATAGCGGTCATCGGACAAGCAAGCTATGGCTACCAGAAGACAGTCATCAGTAATCTCTGTCATATAGAGCGGGCAGTTGGCGAAGCAAAGGTTTCGCATCCTGCTGTGATTATTGTCGGAGATGTCGTAAGATGCCGGAAGACTGAATCCTGGTTTGAGAAAAAAACTAATTTCGGTCGTAAAATACTAATAGTCAGTGAGTCAAAAATAGAGATTGACGATGTACTCGAACGCTTTGATGACGGCGGCTATTATTATTTAATCGATCAGCTGACCGATACGACGCACTGCGAAAAATATGGGGATGTTCACCGCGATGTATTAAAGACAGTGGCGTTCGATGAAATCAGCGGAACAGATGCAGCAAAGGCCTTACTCAAGCAGCAGTTCGCTATTGATTAAGTGAACTGCCTTCAGTATAATAAAATTAATTTCATAGAGGCGGCTCATTGCCCGCTTTCATATGTATATGACTGCAGCGCCTTCCAATTCGGAAGGTGCTTTTTTATTGGAGGAGAATATGAATATCAATTTATTGTTACTCGCTTTGATGGCCTTTCTCGCAGGACTTGCTGAATTTGTTATCGCCGGGATTATTCCGTACCTCGCCGATTACTTTCAGGTGACGACAGATCAGGCAGGTTTACTCGTAACCGTCTTTGCTTTTATCTTTGCTATTGCTGGACCCATCCTGATGATGGTAACGAGCGCTATTAAAAGACGTACACTCTTGATCGGTTTTAATATACTTTTTATCATCGGTAATCTGCTCAGCGTGATGAGCACGACTTACAGTATGATCATGCTGTCAAGAATCGTTCTTGCAATCAGTGTGTCGATGCTTGTCGGCCTCGCATTTTCATTATGTGTCAAAGTAGTCAGGCAGCCGTTTCAGCCACGAGCAATCGGTATTGTCCTGATGGCTCTCAGCAGCGCCATGGTTCTCGGATCGCCGATTGGAATCTTTTTATCTTCTCTTTATAGCTGGAAGATGGTTTTTATGGGGATTGCTGTCTTGTCTGTTGTGACGTTACTGATTACCGTTAAATATTTTCCGTCTGATTTGGAAGTTGAGAAGCTGTCGCTTAAAGATGATTTAAAAGGACTGCTCAGAAAAGACCTGATTGCAGCCCACTGCTATACCTTTCTCTTTTTTACAGGTCAGAGTGTTTTCTATATTTACTTTTCACCTTATTTACTACATGAAAAAGTCAGTGCAACTGTCATCAGTTTGCTTTTCATTGTCTTTGGTGTCTGTGGTACACTCGGCAGCGGCTTGGGCGGACTCCTGACAGAGAAATGGGGCGGCAGACGGGCATTAGTGGTTTTAAGTATGCTTTATGCTGTTGTGATGGCCGGCTACCTGGTTTCAAGTTCAGTCGGCTGGCTGTTTATCAATACTGCGCTGCTTGGACTTGTCGGCTGGTCCATTAATGCTCCGACACAGTCCTATCTGATTGAACGTTCAGAAAAATATGCGAGTATCAATCAGACGGTCAGTACGTCATCGGTGCAGTTCGGTATTTCATTTGGTGCGTTACTTGGCGGCATGATACTAGGAGCTTACGCGTCCTATACATTATTGATTGTGTGGGCAGTGGTGATTCTGATTGGAACAGTAATAGTGTCACTGATGTTGTTCAGATTTTCCAGAGAAAGAAGATTACCTTAAAGTTTCCTTAAAAACACGAGGAAAATGAAATTTGACACCCTTTTTACGTTAAAATAGAAAAAAATGGAGGGTGATCAGATGGACTTTCTGAAAAATCGCATCGTAGTAAGGCTAATGGCGACGTTCGCAGTCATCGCCATCGTTCTCTGCCTGTTCTTTCTGCTAGTTGAGTGCAAGACCAATTTTGAACATAGAATCGGCTATAGCCCAATCGTTAAAATGAATGTGGAACCATTGTCAAAATTAAATGTTGAGCGATGGGTGATAAAAAGGTAAGTATGAGTGTCCCGCCGAGTAAGTGGGACGTTTTTTATTGAAATAAGGGTCTATTGTTGTAGCAATGTCCCGCAAAGAGGATTAGCGGGACGATACTCAGTGGAAAAGTGAGCATGAGACGCAGCAACGTCCCGCAAATGGATTAGCGGGACGATACTCAGTGGAAAAATGAGCATGAGACGCAGCAACGTCCCGCAAAGAGGATTAGCGGTACGATACCCAATGGAAAAGTGAGCTGGAGACGCAGCAACGTCCCGCAAAATAGATTAGCGGGACGTTACTTATCATTTAATAAACAATATACTGTGGATCGATTATTATAATGCATCTGGAAACTTTCTTTTAAAACTCTCTTAATCGCTTTTGGACACATCGATGTCCATTCTTCTATCTCTCTTCGGCTGACTGTCGCATTTTTCAGTAATAGCATTTCTTCAATTGCAGATTTTAGTATAATTTTCTTTTGTTCCACGAATCCGCAGTGGCATCTTATTTTTTTCAAGCTTTTTTCACTCTCTAACCCTATATACCGGCATCGCGGGCAACGGATGCCTTTTTTCATGTTCTGAAAAGGATAATACACAATACGGTCATGTGGATTTGAAGCCTGATGATGCTCTAAAAGTATGCGGGCTAAGCGTTCTTCTTCTCTACTGGGCTGATAATCCTGACGGAAAAAAATGAATCACCTGCTCGACCTGCGAGGGCTTCACGATTCTAGGGTCTGGAGCATCTTCTATCAGTGTCAGCTGAGGATTAATAAAAACGATACGGCTGATGACTTCATTTTGAAATCCGTGCGTTCTGAGAAAGTTGCTTAAATAAAAATCAGCGCGATTCAATTGAGAGAAGATGTCCTGATAATAGTAGTCACCATCCGACACAAACTGCTGACCGACTCGGCGGACATTTCCTGTATAGTTCTTGATATCAAAATGATAGACTTTTCCGTTGTAGATATGAATGAAATCGTACTGTGCTAGACCTGGACTCATCAATGATACATCCCAGAGTTTAAGACCGCCGTATCCACATGACCGCTCGTAGAAATATTTCTCACCTTCATAGCCCTTTAAATAATTCTTAAGGACTCTATCATCTGCCTGGCTTAACGCCACTCGTTTGTCTGCTGCAAGTAAATAGTGAATGTATTCAGATGGCTGGTGCCTTGTTAAAAACATATCATCACCTCACACTCACTATATAAGCTCCGCCGAATTCTGACAAACCGCTCTCCACAGCCTTAGATACAGTTTTTCATTTTCTGCTGTCACTTCATTAAAAACGGTGCTATCTTCTTCTGCAGTTTTTGACGAAATATCGAAAAAACTTAAAGTTAAAAGTGCTATACTGAAATTAATAAAAAGGGGGATGGACATGGAACAACTGGACTTATTTAAGAAACTGACTCACTGTAATGCAGTCGCTGGATTTGAAAGACCCATGACACAGCTCATGAAAGATTACCTGGAGCCGATATCAGATGAGATCGTTACAGACAATACCGGCAGTATTTTCGGCAAGAAGGGGCAGGGACGCCATTCCATTATGCTGGCCGGTCATTTAGATGAAATCGGCTTTATAGTGACGGCCATTACTGAGGACGGCTTCATCCGGTTCACCAATCTCGGGTACTGGTGGGCAAATGTCATGCTGAGCCAGAAAGTGACGATTACCGGCAGTAAAGGAGATATCCGCGGTGTGATCGGTGGTAAGCCGCCTCATGTTTTAGGGGTGAAAGAGAAGGAGCTTGCTGCTGAGGTGAGCAATATGTTCATTGATATCGGTGTGAATAATAGACAGGAAGCACTTGATGCAGGTGTGCGGGTAGGTGATCCGGTTACACCTTACAGTGAGTTTGAAGTGATGACGAATCCTGATTATCTGCTTGCTAAAGCGTGGGATAACCGCTTCGGCTGCGCACTTGCTATTGAAGCATTAAGAGATAACCCTGACCCGAACATCACGATATACTCAGGTGCAGTCACACAGGAAGAGACATTGTCACGTGGTGCAAAGACTGCGGCTCACAAAGTGAAACCTTCACTTGCCATTGCGCTTGATGTCGGTATTTGTGCAAAGACACCGGGTATGACAGGTAACGCCAATATGGGGGATGGGCCTATCATTGTTCTTGTCGATGCGTGGCATATCGGACATCCGACCTTCAGACAGTTCGTTACAGATATCGCTGAGAAACACGGGATCAACATTCAGTTTGACTATCTGACAGGCGGCTATACAGACGCAGGCCATATTGCCCAGAGCTTTGACGGCATTCCGGCTATCACAATGGGTGTGCCGACTCGTTATATTCATTCGAATGTCTCAATGATGAACCGCCAGGATTATAACAGTGCCCTGAAACTATTGAACGCTGTACTTAACGAACTGACTGATGATATCGTCGACCAGATTATAGAACAGACATACTAAAATAAGACTGCCGCGGCAGTCTTATTTGTTAAGCAGAAAATTCGTTCTTTGACAATGGCTGGTTTATACTGACGGTGTTTCATAATTTCAGAAAAAGGAATGATTTGAATGATAACACGTGCAGTGGTGTTAGGTGGCGGCGGTATTGCAGGTATTGCCTGGGAATCAGGTGTAATCGCTGGCCTCGCTGATAATGGCATCAAGCTGAATATGGCGGACAAGGTCATCGGAACATCAGCGGGTTCAATTGTCGGTGCCGCGCTAACGAATGGACAGAATATGAAAGATTATCTGGCTGCTATGTTAAGTCAGAGCGCAGAGCAGGATCAGTTATTAGCGGGTATAGACTTCTTTGAATTATTCGGCCGCGCAGCAGCAGGTGATTCAGCTGAAGAAATCGGCAGAAACTTCGGTCGCATCACACAGTCAAGGGTGCCTGCGATTGCTGACGAAGAGCGTACGAATCGAATGAAGCAGCTGGTCGGTCAGTTCAGCTGGTCAGATGCCCTCACGACTACTGCTCTCAACGTAGAGACAGGACAGACACATCAGTTCGACAAGGACAGCGGCGTCGAGCTCTGGCAGGCAGTCGCAGCGAGTTCAGCGGTGCCGGGTATCTGGGGCGCTGTCCATCTGAATGGTGAGGAATGGATTGACGGCGGTCTGACATCAGGAAATAATGTGCCGTTTGCTGAAGGCTATGACCAGGTCGTGGTCATTGCGATGATTGAGCAGGGACAGGGGACACTGCCGAATGTCTATGACGAGGTCGAAAAATTAAGAGAAAACAGCCACGTCACTCTGATTACGCCTGACGACACATCACGTCCGCTTGTCGCTGATTCATTCAACGTATCATTAGCAGAGCAAATCGGTGCAGCGGGCTATGCGCAAGGTGTCCGGTTTGCTCAGGAGCACGAAGATTTAAGAAAGTACTGGTCCAGCTAAAAAAGACTGCCGTGGCAGTCTTTTTATTATAAATCCATATCTACACCGAGCATCTGGAACTTCAGCAGGTCGATGACACCGCTCGAAGCACCAGGGAAGGCGAAAATCATTAAGTTCAGATCCTTTGCACCGAGTTTTTTCTCGATAATGAGAGTCAGTAGATTGATTAAGTCTGGCGCATCCTGACCATAAATGGCTGCCCCAATTAAATGATTCGTCTTGTTCAGTGCAATCACAAGTTCAGCATCAAGTTCATTTTTATACTCAAAGCGCATCTGCTCGCCGTATTTAATCGTCTTGATTTTATGACCTTTTTTCGCCGCTTCATCTATCGGCATACCGACCTGTGCAAGCCGAGGCAATGAATAGACAACTGACGGAATAGCCGGATATTTAATCGGCAGCAGTTCCAGTGCTTTTAAAGGCAGCTGCAGAAGTGAAGCGTCTTTACCGAGAATCTGCATAGCAATGTAGTTTGATTCGAACGTGGCAGTTGGCGTCAGTTTCGGTATCTCTTTATCAAGCACATCGCCGCTTGCGTAAATATTATCGACTGAAGTCTGCAAGTGATTATTGACTTTAATCCCTTTCGTACTGTATTTTACGCCGACCTCATCCAGGCCTAAACCTTCTACATTTGGAATACGACCGGTTGCATCCAGTACATAATCAGTCTCGACAGACAAACCGCTTTTAGTATGCAGGACGAACTTGCCATTCTGTTTTTCCACCTGTACGGTATCCTCATGATAGTGGAACGTCACATGCTCACTTTCCAGCTTCTTGACAAGCCTGTCGACATGCGGCTGATAGAAGGCCTTCAGTACTTTGTCAGAGTGACTGATGACGGTCACTTTGGAACCCATTTTACTGGCAATCGAAGCGAATTCAATACCGATATAGCCGCCACCGATAATCGTGATATGCTCAGGAAATGTCTCAAGGTCCAGGAAATCACGACTGTCATGAAGATACTCTTTCCCTTCAATATCAAGAATGTGGCTGCGCTGTCCTGTCGCGAGTACAATATAATCAGCTGTGTAAGCTCTGTTCTCAACGGTCACCGTATTTTTATCTTTCAGCCGGCCGGTACCTTTAATAATATCAATCCCTGACTGCTTGAATAAATCTTCCAGTATATCGGAGAGCGGGTCGATGACTTCATGTTTATACTTCATGAGGTTCGGCCAGTTTACTTCAGGTCTTGATTCAAATATATCTCCTAAGTTATCCAGATCTTCAAGTACTTCAAATGGTGTCTCCAGTAAAAACTTTGCGTTGCAACCATAGTTCGTACATGTGCCGGCAATTGTATCCTTTTCAATAATGGCGACTTTCTTTTTCATCTTGACAAGTGCAATCGCCGCGTGCCAGGCTGCATGACCACTACCGATAAAAATTACATCATAATTCATTACTGAACCTCCTCTACTATTATATTTTCCTCTTCCCTTTTTCTGGGTATTTAATCAACCTGTAAGGAGACAGCGAATTAAGTTATAATAGAGGTAATCAGATAAATCGGAGGCGTGAAGACATGGAATTAATCGAATCAGTACAGAACACAAGAATTAAAAATATCGCCAAACTGCATACACGTAAAGACCGCAAAAAAGCACAGCAGTTCTTAGTGGAAGGCTATCATTTAGTGGAAGAAGCAGTGAAAAGCGGCATTGAAGTAGAGACAATTCTGAGCGTCAATCCGGATGATATATCAAGTGAGATGACAGCAGGCAGCAAGGAACAGTTCCAGATTACTTTTAAGATTGCGGAAAAACTGTCTCAGACAGAATCGCCTCAAGGTATCTATGCGGTATGCAACATGCCGGACTATCAGATAGGCGATTTCAGTCAGCTGATTTATCTTGACCGCATCCAGGATCCAGGCAATGTCGGCACGATTATCCGTACAGCAGATGCAGCAGGATATGATGGTGTTGTCATCTCAAAAGGCACCGTTGATATCTACAATGATAAAGTACTGCGCGCGAGTCAGGGCAGTGTCTTTCATATACCGGTTGTGGAAGCGGATTTTCACGATATCAGGAAAGACTTCAGCGGCAAGATATACGGCACATCACTGAAGAATGGTAAGAACTATAAGGAAGTCGAACTGTCTAAAGAATTCATACTTGTTCTCGGCAATGAAGGGCAGGGCGTCGATGAACTGATTTTAAATGAAACTGATGAAAATTTATTTGTACCGATTTTTGGCCAGGCAGAAAGTCTGAATGTCGCGGTCTGTGCCGGTATTTTAATGTATCAGCTGAAGTAACCTTAAAGTTACCTTAAAAATACAGAAAATAGTAAAATTAACCACCTTTTCGATTATACTAAATGTATAACGACGAAGGTGGTTTTTTCTATGAATCTAAAAGAGACATGGCAGGACTATAACGACTACTTTTATAATACGAAAGCACCCATTAATTATAAACAGTATAGAGATGAATTAAATTTAATCGCGATAATGACATTACCTGTTTTCTTATCTTTTATCTTTCTGATTTCCTTGAATTTAAATGAAGGAATCAAACAGTCCTTTATCTACGGTGTGACATTTGTAATTGCAGCTTTAATAATAACAATACTTAGAAATCCGGTAGAAAGACGCATGTTCAATACAAGAGACAAATCTGATGTGCCTTATCGGGTGTCCCATGTTATCGTTTTTATCGGTTCGATTATCTACTGTCTGATCAGCTACTTTCTACATCAGGAAGTTCAGTTCTATGTGCTTGTGCTAGGTTATTTTATCCCGAGCATGACCACGATGGGAAACTATTATTTAAAATAATTCTGAGGTATTCATAAAGGGGGCAATTTAATGAAAAACAACATTACCTGGAAGGAATCTTGGCAGGACTATACACGTAACTTCTTTAAACCGAAAGCGCCGATCAGTTACGAGATGTACGACAAACATAGATGGGTGTCTGTGCCATTGCTCATTTTATTGCTTATTCTGTTCTTTTTTATCAGTTATCAGTTAGATTTATTCGACTCGATAGACTGGAATCAATCACTTGAAAAATACCATAAATTAAAGGTAGAACAAGCTTTTCTGTCAGGACTTGTCTTTACACTTTTTCTTTTCATCTTTCACCTAACAGATTTAACAACTGAACTAAGAATGTTTCATGCAAGAGGAAAAAGTGCGAGAGACTATCTGATTGCACTGATAGTAGCTCCCATCATTTCATTATTATTTGTTTATTTGATGTATCGATTCGAGCAAGAGAATCAAACGTTTTTCATCATCATATTCTTTTATTTACCGTCTTATTTCAACAACTGGAGATATATAAATAACAGAAAAGCAGATCGACTACGAAAAGAATATTAATGCTTTTCAGGAAGGAGTATCGAAATGAAACAGCAAATTACCTGGCAGGAAGCCTGGCAGGATTATACGCGTAACTTCTTTAAGCCGAAAGCACCGATCAGTTATGAGATGTATAAGGCACATAGTCGTCTCGTGCGACCTTTAGGTGTAGTTTTAACAATCATATGGTTTATTATTATTTATCAGATAGGAAAATATCCAGAAGGATTTTGGAATAGAGCTGAAAAGACACAGGATCACTTTGAAATTGTCCAATCTTTTAAACGTGGTCTAGTATTCATCTTAATCTCCAGCGCTATCATTCTTCCCACTTTACCAACAGAATTAAGAATGTTCACTAAAAGAGGTAAAAGTGGTTTGCCTTATATGTTAACTTTTATCTTCTTTGTTGTTGGAGGGATTACTTTTTCTTTTATCACCTTCTATCTAAATATGAAGGGAGATATGCTGTTCGGTGTTCTAATGATGTTAGTGTTGATATTTATGAATAATCAAAGTTATGTAGATAACGTGAGAAAAACAGGGGCCGACCAAAATGAACAATAAAATTACCTGATAGGAAGCCCGGCAGGATTATACGCGTAACTTCTTTAAGCCGAAAGCGCCGATCAGTTATGAGATGGATGATTATCATAGATGGATTACTTTAATATTCTTGCTGCCAACTACAGCACTTTTATGGTATATTGCGAGTCAATCAGGGCTGTTCGACCCAGTGGATTATAATTTATCTGAAAAGGAATACGCTTATCAGAGCGGACTGACCCCAATTAATGGGACAGTCCGTCATTATGATAGTCTTTTTATATATGCCTGTTCTCTTCAGCAATGAGAAATTTATGAAGCAGAAAAAATCTGAGTGGCTGAGAAATGAATATTGAAGCTTTACATAACTAAAATTTACAAGGAGAGTTAACATGAAGGAAAACAGCTTATGTTCTAACTGCGGTGATAATGATATTTTATTGATACCAGGCAATGCAGGCGCATATGGCTCAGGCAATAATATACAAGTAGGGCTTACAAATCTATCAGCCATATTAGTAGATCGATATGTCTGCTGTAACTGTGGTTATACTGAAGAGTGGATTAAGTTGGAAGATATTCCTAAACTGAAAAAGAAATTTAGAAGATGAACGTATCTTTTTGTGAATGACTTTACTGCCTATTTTATATGCAAAAATATAATAGAAGTAGATGGTACACATAGCTTAATATGACACGAACAAACGCTTTCTCTATATAGTGAAAGCGTTTTTTAGATACTATGAGCCTCATATATAAATTATATGATAATATTACTAATAAGACGAAAGGCTAATAAAGGGGGATAGTATAGTGAAAACAAACTTTAATATGTTTTCCAGTGAGTGGGAATTTTTTTAATAAACTTGGTCAGAATGCTGAGTTCAACTTATACAAGGATCCAAGTATTTCTTTAATTCAACTACGAGTTTTTGCTGAGAAGATGACTGAAGCAGTTTTTGAACTAGAAGAATTGGACAGTTATAAACATGGCAAACAGATTGATAGATTAAATTATCTTGAAAATAAAGATATTATACCTCCTGATATAATTGAATTATTTCATCTCATAAGAAAAGCTGGTAACAAAGCGGCTCATGAAATGAGTGGGACTGAAGAAGAAGCTCTTAATCTTCTAAGGCATGCTCATTACTTAGCAAACTGGTTTATGAAAATCTATGTACAATTTTCTTTTATATCTGCTGAGTTCAATGTTCCTGAGAATGTTGATTCTTTAAAACATGCTGAACTAGAACAGATAAAAGAGCAGTTGAGAGAAAATGAGAGACTCATGAAGCAAGAAAGAAAGTCCTTCGAAATGAAACTTCTTCAGATTAAGAATCAGTCTCTTTATGATGTCAATAGAAAAGAACGAAAACGTCGTTCTAATGAGTATATAAAAAAACACCCTTTAAACGAAAAAGAAACGAGATTTATTATTGATCAGCAACTTCGAGCTGTAGGATGGGAAGCCGATTCGAATCTTATTGATCATCGCAAAGGAGCAAGACCGGCTAAAAATAAACAGATAGCAATAGCTGAATGGCCTTGCACCTTATATGATGGCCGAACAGGGCGAGCTGACTATGCTTTATTTGATGGTTTAACTTTAGTAGGAATAATAGAAGCTAAGAAATACGGCCGTGATATTCCGGGAGATTTACCACAAGCTAAAGAGTATGCTAAGGGAATTATAGTTGATGAAAATATAGAAATCATACAAAACGATGATTATAAAGTACCTTACCTTTATTCTACGAATGGCCGCCCATTCATTGAACAATTAAAAGAAAAGTCTGGAATTTGGTTTTATGATACTAGAAATCTTTATACACCAGAAAGAGCACTTGAAAAATGGCATTCACCAGAAGATTTACGGCAGAAGTTAATCGTTGATATAGAAGAATCCAAAAAACAACTCAAAAATGAGCCGTTTCAAGATTTTGCGAGTCGAGATTATCAGATTAATGCAGTTAAAGCTGTAGAAAATGCGCTTGAACATAATCAAAGAAGAATGCTGCTTGCAATGGCTACAGGTACGGGTAAGACAAGAACAGCACTTTCAATTATGTATAGATTAATCAAAACTAAAAGAGCCAGAAGAATTCTTTTTCTTGTGGACAGAAAGTCTTTAGGTAACCAGACATCTGATGCTCTAAAAGATACAATGATTGAAAATATTTCTTTCTCTGATATTTATGACGTCAATGATATTGACGATAAAACGATTGAGTTCAATACTAAAATTCAGATAGCAACAGTGCAAGGGATGGTCAGAAGATTGTTCTATAATGAAGGAAATGATATTCCATCAATAGGAACATTTGATTTTATCATTGTTGATGAAGCACATCGAGGTTATACAGAAGATAGAATGATGAGTGATGAGGAACTGACGTTTGAGGATCAAGATGATTACGTGAGTCAATATAGACGAGTGATTGATTATTTTGATGCAAATGTCTTAGCTCTAACAGCCACTCCTGCACTTCATACGACTAATATCTTTGGTGAACCTATATTCACATATAGTTATCAGGAAGCAGTGGTTGATGGTTATTTAGTTGATCATGAACCGCCTTATAAGTTTGAGACAGAACTCTCGAAAAATGGTATACATTTTAACGAACATGAAGAAATTATGCTCTGGAATCCTAAAACTTATCAGATTGATATTGAAAGATTGCCAGATAAACTAGATTTTGAAGTTGAGCAATTTAATAAGCAAGTATTAAGTGAGAATTTTAACCGTGTTGTACTAGAGGCATTAGTTGATTACATTGATCCAGACAGAGCAGAGAAAACATTAATATTTGCAGCGACAGATAATCATGCAAATCAAATTGTACAAATACTGAAAAAAATATATGAAAATAAAGAAAAAAAAATAAACCCTGATGCAATAATGAAAATAACCGGTAATGTCAAAAATGCTGATCTTGAGATTAAGAAATTTAAGAATGAGAAAAATCCTAACATAGTTGTAACTGTTGACCTTTTAACTACAGGAATAGATGTTCCGGCCATTACTAATCTAGTATTTATGCGACGTGTTAAATCGCGAATTTTATATGATCAGATGTTGGGACGTGCGACTAGACTGTGTCCTGAAATTGGTAAGGAATCATTCAGAATTTTTGATGCGGTACACCTCTATGATAAATTACAGAAAATCACTGATATGAACCCTATCGTTAAGAACAAAAATCAGACCTTAATCGAAGTATTTGATAAAGCCGTTCATTCATCCTCAGATGAAGAGTTTGGCTTTTACAAAGCTGAATTGATGGCTAAACTGCAAAGAAAGAAACAGAGGCTGACTGATAGTGAGAAGAAAGAAATTGCACTTCTTAATGATGTTCCTTCATTAGATTATTATATTCATAGCATTAAAGCGATGACTCGTATTGAGATTGAAGCTCAGATTGAAAATATCGAATGTATAGCTGAATATAAAGGTATTCCTAATAAAGCCTATATATCTAATCACGAAGACCAGCTTGTAAAAGAAGGCATCACTAGAGGGTATGGTGAATGGAATGAAAAGCCTCAGGACTACCTTGATGGTTTTACACAATTTGTAAAAGATAATATGAATCTAATTCCAGCTTTACATTTAACAATTAATAAGCCAAGCGATTTAACGATTAAAGATTTAAAGACTATCAAAAAAGAATTACTCAGAAAAAAATATGATGAGAAACAGTTGCAGGCAGCATGGAGAAATCAGAAAAAAGAATACATTGCAGCTGATATCATCAGTTTCATCAGACAAGCAGCTTTAGGGAGTCCGTTAATCGACCATGAAGTACGTATTAAGAATGCAATGAAGAAGATATATGGTATGTATGATTGGAATAATAATCAAATGAAATGGCTGAAGCGGATTGAAAATCAGTTACTGGAGACGACTGTATTTGCTCCAACCTCAAAAGAATACTTTGATACACTCGATGTATTCAAAGACCAAGGTGGCTATAAAAAAGTACATTCTATCTTAGGTGAAGAAGTGGATTCATTCGCCGCGATTATTAATGAGAGTCTGTATGGTTAATAATAGCCCTATTCGATTGAATAGGGCTATTTAGCTTGCAACTTGCGAAAGTACGTGCATTTCCGCTTCACGAATATTAAAATTAAAGGAAGTAACTTCTCATAATATATGTTATATACATCCGCAGTGGGCTTCACCCAGCATACATCAATTGATGTTATCTTTTTACCATCTATTTCAGGAAGCTTACACACGTACATTTCTTCTCCAAGTAATCGATTTATGAGAATATAGTCTTTATGAATCTCATTACAGTTTAATTCTTTAAAGGTTTGTTCTGAAATATACTTGTATTCTTTCTCTTTGAAAGAACCGTATCCTATATGACCTAATTGTATAAGTTTAATATCTTTTGAACTTGTCATATCTTTGGATAATATCCAGTCTCCATCATTCAAAGAATTATTATTGGTTAATTGAGATAAGGTTGCCCATGCCCAGTTATCAGGTATACTAAAATCCAGTTCATTTTCTATATCTCTGGGACTAGAGTTACTTAACTTCTCATAATATAAAGTTGCCGAACATCATTTCATTACTAATGATTATGATTGTATAAATTTTTAAAAAAAGCTTAAAATAGCTATTAAAGTAACATAACAAAGGATGATTTTATGCCAATTTTAGAAAATCTAAATGCTTTCTCCAACAAAAAATTAATCGAGCTTTGCATGTATTTTGGAATCAAGACGAGTGCAAATAAAGCAGATATGATTCATAGCTTAAAGTCTCGTTTGTTTAACCCTAAAGATTTTAAAGAAATATCTAAGCAATTGACAGATAATGAGCATAACATGCTGCGTTATTTTGCTGAAGGCCAGGTCTCTTATTGTCATACTTCTGATGATACTGCTTTTGCGTTTCCGGTTCTGACTCGTTTTGGCTATTTACCTTACAGTCCGGATGGCGTTGAAGTGCAGGTGCCGCTTGAACTGATTAATTTATATATAAAAATTGAATTGAATGATGCTTTCCCATTGATTAAAGATGATTCATTAGAGGACGAGATGGATGAAATCAGACGTCAATTTCGAGAGGCACTGGAAAGAAGAGAAGAGGACTGGATTAAGAAAGAGCTGGATAAACAGATTCGTGCTTTTAAGAAGGATACACTTTATGACTGCCTTGTTGACTATCCAAATGATGTCCTAAAGGATATCTGCCGTTTTTACAAGATTAAAGGTTTCTCTTCTAAGAATAAGTCGCAGCTCGCTATGTTAATCTGCAATCGCTTTTTTGAGGATTTCACTATGCTTGAAAAGATGGTCGAGCATATGCCGCTTGACACCATTGAAATTGTTGAGATGATGGTGCGTCTTGACCGGATGCATACAATGGATCGTCCTGAGCTTGACCCGATGATTTTCTTCTATTATTTAAGTGATTCTGAATTATTTGTTTCAACTAAAGATGTAAGGGCACATTTCAGAGCCTATCTGAAGAAAAATGAACTGCATCCGGTAGTAACGAAAAAGTTATTCTATCGGCGTCTGCTGCACTTTTATGGTGCTGTCGACTATGAGCATCTCCATAAGATGGCACAGAAGCTGCTGGATGAAAACATTACGCTCGCTCGGGTCAAACGAGATATCAAATCGTTGTTCTCTCATGATGAAGTGATTTTCAGCAGTAAAGGTATTAAACACAGTAACTGGGAAGCAGTCGATGTAAATGAACTGGAACGACCTCCATACTACGAGCCGACACTAAAGGAACTTGAGCCGTTTTTAGAAAAAGGCTATATCAATAAAACTCATCTGCGCAAAGTTCTGAAGAAGCATGCACGTCACGCACATCAATTTGAGATAGAAACGCTGGACCGGGAAATCCGTAAAGGTATTCGTGTCTGTCTAAGTATTGAAGATGTGCTTAATTTTATCGCAGGTTTAATTGATGAAGGTCTGTTTGAGGAAGAACTGATGACAGATATAGGTCCTGAAATAGTTGAATTGATGAAAGAAGCGCGTTTCTGGGCGACAGCTGGTAATCAGATACCTCAGTCATCTCTACAAAGTCAACAACGTCAGAAGGCTCGTACACCACGAAAAGGACAGGTTATGAAAAAGTCGAAGAAGCGGAAGAAGAATACAAATGTTGCACGAGTGGTCCGTCTGGATGAATATAGATAACAAAAATGAATAATTACAATTTGTGCTTTTCAAAATGATGGTTAATAACTACTCTATTAAGTATTGAACTTATCAAAAGTTGCCCCCTCACCTGTGGAAGTAGTGAGGGGTTTTGTGCATAAATATTGTCGAGTATTCTTCATTTACACGATAAAAACTGCATAAACTTCAAGAAAATGTCGTGTATTTCATATTTACACGACACTTTTCTTATTTCTAATCTGCTATTTACTTTCAACGCACTTGCTTGTCCTCTCTTTTTTTCATATAATAAATAGGAATTCAATAACCGACCGATAAAAGGACGGGATGCTTGGCTGCTGTAGTAGAGAGTGATCGATTGTGGTGGAACGGTCACCAGCGGTATGTGTCTTTTCATCTTTTTGGTTGCTTAATAAGAAGTTAAGCCGGCCCGTGCCCGTTATGCATGAATGAAGTGTATGCTTAGGCATAAATTTGGGTGGTACCGCGGAAGTCTTTCGTCCCTTGTTGGATGTCAGGCTATTTTTTTATTTATTTTTTAGGAGGATTATGATGGAGCTTAAAGAAAAGTTAAGTGCACTGCAGGAAGAAGCACTGGCGAAAGTGAATGACGCAAGCGATGCTCAGGCACTGCAGCAGGTGAAAGTAGAGTATCTCGGTAAAAAAGGGATTATCACAGGGTTAATGAAAGAGATGAAGTCTCTGCCGAACGAGGAAAAACCGATGTTCGGTCAGCTTGTCAATGAAGCACGTCAGGCGGTTGAGGCAGCGATGGCTGCTAAAGACGCTGAACTTAAGGAGAAAGCGATCAATGACAAACTGGCGAATGAAACGATTGATATCTCGTTACCGGGGCGCAAGTTCAATGTGGGTAGCGCACATCCGCTGACTAAGATTGTCGAGGAACTGGAAGATTTATTTATCGGTCTTGGTTATGAAGTCGTTGAAGGCTACGAAGTTGAGACAGATTACTATAACTTTGAAGCGTTGAACTTACCGAAATCTCATCCGGCACGCGATATGCAGGATAGTTTCTACATTACAGAAGAACTTCTGATGCGTACGCATACATCACCGGTGCAAGCAAGAACACTGGAAAGCCGCAAAGGTCAAGGTCCTGTTAAAATTATTTGTCCAGGTAAAGTTTATCGACGTGACTCAGATGATGCGACACATAGTCATCAGTTCACACAGATTGAAGGCTTAGTTGTGGATGAAAACATCAAAATGAGTGACTTAAAAGGAACACTGGAATTATTCGCGAAGAAAATGTTCGGTGCTGAGCGTGAGATTCGTCTGCGCCCAAGCTTCTTCCCGTTCACAGAACCATCTGTTGAGGTGGATATTTCATGTTTCAAATGTGGCGGTACAGGCTGTAATGTCTGCAAAGGTACAGGCTGGATAGAGATTCTTGGTGCAGGGATGGTTCACCCGAATGTCCTTGAGATGGCTGGATTCGATTCAACTAAATATTCAGGATTCGCGTTTGGTATGGGGCCGGACCGTATTGCCATGCTGAAGTATGGTATTGAAGATATCCGTCACTTCTATACGGATGATCTCAGGTTCCTTGAACAGTTCAAAGCAGTAGAAGATGGAGGTAGTGAACATGTTAGTCAGTAAAGAATGGCTGAATGAATTTGTGCGTGTCAATGTACCGGTGGAAGAACTCGCTGAGAAAATCACACGCAGTGGTATAGAAGTAGAAGAAATCACAGATTACAGCAAGGACATTAAAAACTTAGTGGTCGGTCATGTACTGACGAAAGAGAAGCATCCGGATGCTGATAAACTGAATGTAACAACAGTCGACGTAGGTGACGAAACACTGCAGATTGTCTGCGGTGCACCGAATGTAGACGCTGGTCAGTATGTCATCGTCTGCAGACCGGGCGGTCGTCTGCCCGGCGGCGTCAAGATCAAACGTGCGAAGTTACGCGGAGTTGAGTCGAACGGCATGATCTGTTCTTTAGGCGAACTTGGCATTCCAAAGAACCTGGTGCCTGAAGAGTATGAAACAGGTATCTTCAATTTCCCGGAAGAAGTGACACCCGGAACAGATGCACTGGAAGCTTTATTCCTGCAGGACGGCGTCATGGAGTTCGGTCTGACACCTAACCGTGCAGATGCGATGAGCATGCTGGGTTCTGCATACGAAGTCAGCGCGTTATATGAAGAAGAAATCGAGTTTCCTGAAGCTGAACTTGAAGAATCAGGTCAGGCGACAGATTCTATCGCGGTTAAAATTGAAGATTTAGAAGCATCTCCTTATTACGCGGCACGTGTTGTTCAGAATGTAGTGATTAAATCATCACCGACATGGATGCAGATGCGTTTGATTAAAGCAGGCGTTCGTCCGATCAATAACGTGGTTGATGTCTCTAATTATGTCATGATGGAACTCGGTCAACCGCTTCATATGTTCGATGCGGATCAGATCGGCTCAAAAGAAATCGTTGTTCGCTATGCGAATGACGGCGAAAAAATAACGACACTTGATGATAAAGAACGCGTGCTGACTTCTGAAGACATCGTGATCACGAATGGCTCTCAACCTATCGCACTTGCCGGTGTTATGGGTGGCGATTTCTCTGAAGTAACAGACAAGACGACAAACGTTGTCATTGAATCAGCACTCTTCAATCCCGTAAATGTCCGTAAAACATCACGTCAGACAGGACTTCGTTCTGAAGCATCCAGCCGTTTTGAAAAAGGCGTGGCCCCAGAACGTGTGAATATGGCGCTCGACCGTGCTGCGTTCCTCCTGCAGGAACATGCTGAAGGTAACATTCTTGCAGGTATTGTGGTTGCGGGAGAACTGCCTGAACTTGAAACAACGGTGCAGATTACAACAGATGAAGTCAATAACTTGATTGGTTTTGATCTCTCTAATACTGAGATTAAAAATATCTTTGAACGTCTGGGCTTTGATTCACAAGTAGACGGAGATTCCTTCAATGTCCATGTGCCGTCCAGACGCGGCGATATCATAATCAAAGAAGACCTGATTGAAGAAATTGCGCGTATATATGGTTATGATGAACTGCCGTCGACACTCCCAGTAACGAATACAAATAAGCGTGTCGGTCTGACTGCTTATCAGTCAAAACGCCGCGCAGTAAAATCACTTCTTGAAGGACTGGGCCTGAATCAGGCGATTACTTATGCCCTTGTATCAGAAGAAAAAGCACAGCAGTTCACGAAACAGACAGAAGAGACAGTCAAACTGATGATGCCGATGAGTGCGGATCACGCAGTGCTGCGTCAAAGTCTCCTGCCACACTTGATTGATGCCGTTCAGTACAATAATGCACGTCAGATGAAAGACGTCGCATTATATGAGATCGGTAACGTCTTCCATGGCCGCGGTACGAATCAGCCGGTAGAAGTCGAACAGCTCGCTGGTATTATTACCGGTCAGTTCAGTGCAACAGAATGGCAGGGCAAAGTAGAACCCGTTGATTTCTTCGTGGTTAAAGGTATTGTTGAAGCATTAAGTGAGAAACTCAGCGTTCAGTTCGCATACGAACGTGCTGAACTCGCCGAGCTGCATCCAGGACGCAGCGCGCACGTGCTCTTAAACGGTGAAGTTGTCGGTGTCATCGGCCAGCTGCATCCGCTTGTGGAACGCGCACATGACTTAAAAGACACTTACGTCTTCGAACTGAATTTACAACGCATTCTGGAAGAAACAAGCGCTGTGAAATATCATATGATTCCTAAGTTCCCGGGCATCTCTCGTGATATCGCACTTGAAGTGGACCGCACGCGTGCGACTGGAGAACTCATCGATATCATCATGCAGACAGATAACAAATATCTGCAGCAGGCAGCGGTCTTTGATGTTTATGAAGGTGAACATATCGCAGAGGATAAGAAATCTGTCGCTATCCGTATGGAATTCCTGAATCCGGATGATACATTGAAAGATGAAGATATCCAACCGATTGTCGATAAAGTCCTTGAAAACTTGACATCAGCAGGCGCTAAACTGCGCGGTTAAAAAGGAATTTTTTATAATTGAAGTGGGAGTTACCAGCGATAAACGTGGAATATCACCAGTAACTCACTAAAATTCTTAAGATTAAGCAAGTTACCAGCGATAAACAGACTTTATCGCTGGTAACGTTTTGGAAACGAGAAGACTGCATGCCTTTTAAGGCATGCAGTCTTTTTTCATCTAAAATCGATCCTACCTTAACGTTACCTTAAAAATGTCAAAAACGACTATGCAAAAGATGGTAAACAGTATTTAATTGGAAGTGTAAGCGATTAACAAAGGGAGAGGGAAAATATGGAAAAATTAGCCGTTAGCACGATTGCCGTCGTTTCTCTTTTAGCGGTGCAGCCATCAGCAAATGCAGCAGTCAGTGAGAAAGCATTACCTGATTTAACAAATAAGACGACCATCAGCCAGATCAAAGCCGGTACCTATTCTTTTAAAGGTATTAACTTCAATTCAACACGCCTGGATGTCATCAAAAAACTGGGTAAGCCTCAAAACGAATCCTTTGGACGCAGTATATACGGTTCTAACTTTGATAGTTCATATGATAATTACGCTATTAATATTGGGGGAGAGTCTCATGACCGCTACAGCAATTTTGATAAAATGAAAGTCAGCTATTTAAACTTTAGTTATGCTGATTCTCGTTACTCTTACCAATCTCTTAAATCACTTCTGGGTAAGCCGAAAGATACTATCATAATAGATAATGAGACGAAAGATATTAAAGATGATCAGCTGATGCAGCAATATGATCATTTCATCATCAACTATAATCGACTATCAGGTAAATGGATGGTTGAAAATATCATGATTGCAAAGGAAATTAAGGAACAAAAGACAATTTCAAAGCCAGGTAAGTTGCTCAATAAAAATATTAAAAAACTCTCTGCAGCAGATTATCAGGCGATGAAAGCGGGCCGCTTTAAACTAGAAGGTGTAAAACCTGGAATGACGAAAGAGCAGGTCTATAAATTAATCGGCGAATCCACTAGTGAAATTGTTATCAAAGATGGCGAGCTGATGGTGTCCGCAGATTATGGCAAAGGCAGTACATTAAGTTTTGAGTACAGTTCTAAAAATCTGAAAGCAGACGTCAATAAGCTGAAACTTGAACAGATGATTTTCATGAACTTTGATGAAAATGTACGTCTCGCTGATGTTCAGAAGATAATCGGCAAACCAACTTCCACTACGAAAGACAGCTATGTACTGAGTGAGGATGGAAAAAACGACCGACATGTTAATACAATGACGCTTAAGTACGGCAGACATTTAGAAATCACAGCAGAGAAACTGGGTAAATACTGGACTGTTGTCAATGTTACTTACCTATAAAATATAAACTGAAGCAGTCAAAGCTGCTTCAGTTTATTTGCTATAATGAAAAAAAGGGGGATGAAGATGAAACGTATTTTAGTAGGGCTGATCAGTCTGTCGGTCCTGGCAACAGGGCACGAGGCAGAGGCAGCATCTTGTAAAATAAATGTCAGCTACAATAAGCAGTTCTATAAAATCGATGGGCTGCCGATTGCGAATAAGCAGTACGGTATGGCAAGAAGCTATAACCCTGGTGCGAACAAGACGATGTTACAAAGCTATCAGCAAATGAAGAAAGCCGCGCTGAAAAAGGGGATTGTCCTGGATGTTGTCGGTACGCCTGGTGCTTATGGTTATAGGAGTTATGCGACGCAGAAATAGCTTTATAATCAATACATCAATCTTTACGGTTTTAGTTATGCTTCAAAGATATCAGCTAAGCCCGGCACAAGTGAACATCAGCTTGGCCTGGCGATGGATATTAGAGATGGCACGAATTTTGGCACGCTTAACACAGCTTTTGAATATACAGCAGCTTCAAAATTTATCCGTGAAAATGGTCAGCGTTATGGCTTCATCGTCCGATATTTAAAAGGTAAAGAAGCCATCACTGGTTTTATGTATGAACCTTGGCACATCCGCTACGTCGGTGTGACACATGCGACCCGTATAAAGAAGGAAAATGTCACATTAGAAGAATATCTCGGTATCGCCGGTCGCAAGAAGCTGAGTGCGGGTCAGTATAAAGTGAATGGCACACTGTGCAAATATAAAAGAGTCTGGGACATAAATAACTAAATCTACGATTTATCTACTCGACTCAAAAGAAAAACGGAAATTCCTGTATGGAATTTCCGTTTTTAAGTGCAAAAAAAGAAGCTCTCTTTTATAATGTAGTCACCACAACAACAGAAAAGGAGCCTCTTTATGTATAAAAATTATAACACAAATCAACTCATTCTGCCATTGGACACTCGTATCTTGTTCGGAGATAAAGATTTATGTGCCATCATTCATGATCTAGTTGAATCAATACCAGAAAGTCAGTATTCAAAATACTATAACTCCCGAGGAGCTTCCTCGTACCATCCCAAGATGATGCTTAAGATTATTCTTTATTCATATACACAGTCTGTTTTCTCAGGCAGACGGATTGAAGCCTCTCTTAATGACAGCATTAGAATGATGTGGTTGTCTCAGGAACAGAAGCCTTCCTATAGAACCATCAATCGCTTTAGAGTTCATCCGGTGATGGATGACCTACTGAAAAATTTGTATACTAATTTCAGAGCTCAGCTAACTGAAAACAATCTGATAGATGAGGATGCCATCTTTATAGATGGAACAAAAATTGAAGCAAACGCAAATAAGTATTCATTCGTATGGAAGAAGACTGTTCTCAATAATCAGTCCAAAGCTGTGACCAGAGCCCGGCTTATCTATGAGGATCTCTATGAAAATGAAATCATTCAGGAGATAAAGAACGAAATGGATGAAGAATTTAATATTGATGATACCCCGTATGTCGACGAAGCTCTCACAGAGAAAATCGAAGATTTAACACATAAAATGGAGCAGAGCGACGATTCAGAGGAAAGAAAAAGTATCAGAAAAGAGAGAACATCATTAAAGGCTGGGCAAAAAGAAATTAGAGCGATCTTTGAAAGAAATAAAAAATATGAGGGACAGCTCAAGATATTAGGAGAAAGAAACAGCTATTCTAAGACTGACCATGATGCCGTGTTTATGCGTATGAAGGATGATCATATGAGGAATGGTCAGTTGAAAGCCGGATATAATATTCAAATTGCCACTAACAACCAGTTCGTTCTCGCATACGATGTCTTTCCAAACCCTACAGATACTAAGACACTGATTCCATTTCTGAATACATACAAAGCGCTCTATCATAAATTTCCGCAACACATAGTGGCTGATGCTGGTTATGGAAGTGAAAGTAACTATGAAATACTTATAGATGACCTGCAGGTCATCCCGCTCATTCCTTTCAATATGTATGTAAAAGAGCAGTCTCCAGGCTACAGAAAAGATCGATTTAACACTTTTAACTGGAAGTATCATGAATTGGAGGATGCCTTTATATGTCCTCAGAATCATCCACTCCCTTTTAAAGATTATAGTGTGAGAAAAAATGGTGATAAAGAGCAAGTATCAAAGGTCTATCAATGCGATATGTGTCAGGAATGTCCATTGAAGACCCAGTGTATTTCAGCACAAGCAGCCGGAAACAAGAAAATCTTCAGGAATAATAACCTGGAGTACTTTAAAGAATACACAAGACAAAAGCTTTCAGATCAGGAAACTGGTAACATCTATGCGCGTCGCAAGATAGATGTCGAACCAGTATTTGGATATCTGAAGGCTATTTTGGGGTTCACTCGAATGTCAGTTCGAGGAACTGCCAAAGTAAAAAAAGAAATTGGTATCGCCTTAATGGCAGTAAATATAAGAAAAATGGCTGCCGTAGGCGGTCAGATTATCTGTAAAAATCATAAAAAGACGAAAAAAATGTTGAAATCACATTTTCTTCGTCTTTTTTTACTACCCAGAACTATTTATGTCCCAGACTCTTTATTTGGTATATCGTTTTAAATGACGAGCGGTATAGCTTTCTTTGACATCCAGAAGACCAGCCGGCGGACCGCTATACAGCAGACGGCCACCATTCTGGCCTGCTTCCGGTCCCATATCGACAATCCAGTCTGCAGCTGTCATCATCGTTAAATTATGTTCAATCAATATGACAGTATTGCCCTGGTCGACCAGATCATTGAAAAGTGTGACCAGTACATGGATATCTTCTTCGTGAAGTCCTGTTGTCGGCTCATCAAAGATAAAGATATGATCTGTGACCTGTTCAATCAGATACTTGCTGAGCTTGACGCGCTGAACTTCTCCGCCTGACAATGTATCAAGTGACTGGCCAAGCGTCATATAGCCGAGTCCTGTCGACTGCAGAGACTTGAGTGTTTCTGTTATTTTGTCGTGATGATTGAAATAGGCGATACCTTCGTCCACCGTGAGTTTGAGCACATCCGCGATGGAGTAGCCGTCAACTGTAGCATCAAGTACTTCAGGCTTATAGCGGGTACCGTGGCAGACTTCACACACTTGAGAGAAGTCCGGCATATAGGCGAGCTCAGTTTTTAAAATACCTTTACCATTACAGTTCGGGCAGGCACCGTCCGAGTTATAGCTGAACAGACTTTTCTTCAGACCGGTCACACTGCTGAAAAAAGCACGGACATCATCAAAGATATCTGTGTAGGTCAGCAGGTTTGAACGGTTAGATGCATGAACCGGTTTCTGGTCGATGGTGATCGTGTTGCTCACTTTTTTGAAGCCGGTCTTAATCAGTGTACTTTTCCCGGAGCCCGCGACACCTGTCACTGTCGTGATCATGTCTTTAGGGATATCTACTGAAACATCATGCAGATTATTTTTAGAGATGTTTTTTAAACTGATGAAGTCTTGAGGTTCTCTTGGCGTTGTCAGCTGATGTTTTTCTTTTAATGCATGCCCGGTTGCTGTATCAGAGCGGAGCAGGTCCGCGTAACTGCCCTGAAATGTAATGTTACCGCCATTTTTGCCGGCACCAGGTCCAATATCAATGACGTGGTCGGCAATTTTAATGATATCCGGGTCATGTTCAACGACGAGTACAGTGTTTCCTTTGTCACGTATGGACTGAATAATGCGGTTAATGTTCTCGATATCCTCAGGATGAAGCCCGACACTCGGCTCATCGATGATATAAACAAGGTCAGTGAGTGGACTATTTAAGTGACGAATCAATTTGATACGCTGTGATTCCCCGCCTGACAGAGTAGGAGTCTCGCGTGATAATGTCAAATAGCCGAGGCCGATATCAACAAGTGACTGCAGCTGTGCACGCAGGGGTTTGATGATATAGTTCGCTGTCGGATCGTCTAATTCATCAAGAAACTGGATATTTTCACGAATGGTCATGCTGGTGAAATCAGCGATATCGAGCTTGTTGATTTTACAGCTCAGAATTTTACTGTTCAGACGTTTACCGTGACATGTAGGACAAGTCTTTTCTGTGACAACACGGTTGACTTCACTCAGCCAACGATTTTTCTCGAAGCCGTCATTGATAAGGAAATTGCGACGGAAACGATTAATGACACCTTCAAACTTAGCCGTCTTCGGCCATTTTTCTGGTGCGTCCTTCAGCTTCTTCGGCTCTGTATAGAGAAGAGTCTTCATTTCATCAGCTGTGTAGTCTTTTAGTTTTTTATCATTATCGAATAGTCCGGAATTTGTATAGCGTTTGCCGCGCCAGTGATCCGGACCAAAAGTCGGAAAATTGATGGCGTGTTCATTCAACGATTTATCATAGTCAAGTAGCTCATCGACATCGATATCTTCCACATAGCCGAGTCCATGACACGTCTCACACATTCCGGCAGGGTTATTGAAAGAGAATTCGTTCGAGTAGGCGACAAAAGGTTCGCCGATACGCGACCATAAAAGGCGGACAGCAGAATAAATATCTGAAATTGTCCCGACAGTCGAACGCGAGTTGCCCCCCAGGCGCTTCTGACTGATGACCATGGAAACCGGCAAGTTGTGGATCGCATCGACATCCGGTTTCTCATACTGAGTCAGCTGATTCTGTATATAAGTAGAATACGTTTCGTTCAGCAGTCGTTCGGACTCTGCAGCGATTGTACTGAAGACGAGTGAAGACTTACCGGAACCGGAACGTCCCGTAAAAACAGTCAGCTGATGTTTAGGGATCTCCACGTTGATACCTTTAAGATTATTCTGTTTTGCACCTTTAATGATAATGTTAGCCATAGGAAAAATCCTTTCATGTTGTTATCTTTTTCTTTTCCCTATTTCTTTTGAGATATACCATAGTAAATAAGCGATGACACCAAGCCCCGCTCCAACATAAATAGGTTCCATTATGAACGCTTCCTTTCTATCAGATCAAGTGCTTTTGTTCTGTTTTTGAAGTCTTTCTTTGTAATATTGTCGAGGTAATCAAGTGATTTTCGCTGGATGATTTTAGCAGCCTGCAGATCGACTTTGCTGCCGGCGCCTTTATAGATATCGAGCCCTGTTTCCTCTTCAATCCTGTCCATCCATTTGATGAAGGCGTATCTTGCGATGATAGAACTTGCCGCAATCGCGATGGATTTCGATTCACCTTTTGTTTCAAACCGTGTGCGGTCACGTTCCGGAATAGCGATCAGTGCGTAATTTTCATAGACACCTTGGACAGCGAACTGGTCAATTACGATATAATCCGGCCGTTCTTCTATTTTAGTCAGTACGTTCTGGATGGCCTGATTATGGAGGACGGCTTTCATCTTGACCTGGCTCCAGCCAAGCGCTTTTTGCTGATTATATTTAGGGTTGGTCAGAACGAGCAGCGAATGGGGAATCAGCGGGATGATCTGTTCAGCCAGTTCCACAATCTTTGGATCCTTCAGATTTTTTGAATCCATGACGCCCAGTATTTTCAGTATCTCTGCATTTTTCTTTGAGACGTAGCTTGCGACGACTGTCATCGGACCGAAATAGTCACCTGAGCCTGCCTCATCAGAGCCGATACAATTGAACTGGTCATACTGAAGTGCGTCTGTCTGACGAGGCGCTACTGTGCCCAGTAGTTCTGCAGCCAGATTTTCTGCGTCTTTCCCTTGAATCATCACTTTGTTAGAACGGTAGACGGATAGGGAATGGCCCTGTATTTTTGCGCGAGCAATCATACCGGGTGGCAGGTTGGTAGATTCATAGCTGATTTTATTAAGCAGTTTGTCTATTTCGTTTTTCTCCATCACTTTTACAACTGTACTCATTGTCAATTCCTCTTAACGTATTTTTATTGTCTATTCCTTATAAAAAATGGTACCATATATATTAAATGACGCACAGTGGAGTGAAATCGTATGGCAGAATTTAAAAATAGAATTACTGTCTCGATCTATGATCAGCAGTATACGATTATCGGTGAAGATGAACCGGGTCACATCCGCTATGTGGCAGGGTTAGTCGATGAGCGAATCCGTGAAATATCTAAATACAACTCGGGGCTGGATACTTCGAGAAAAGCAGTGCTGGCAGCAGTCAATATTATGGATGACTATGTCAAACTGAAAGAAGATTTTGAAATATTATTACATAAACTAGAAGCAGAAGGTTACGACCATGATTGATATTATTTTACTGTTCTTTTTACTATTAGGGGCTATCATCGGGCTTAGAAGAGGATTTATTCTTCAGTCCTTACATTTACTCGGCACTATCGGCGCACTTGTCATCGCCAGAATCTTTTACCAGCCGCTTGCGGATAAACTGGCGCTTATCGTGCCTTATCCAGCTGCCGGTGAGACACCTAAAGTACTGATCAACTGGGCAGACGGTGAACATGCTTTTTACAATATGATCAGCTTTATTTTTCTGTTCATTGTCAGTAAAGTGGTACTGCAGATGGTTGCGACTGTCTTTGACTATATTGCACAGCTGCCTTTATTAAAGCAGCTCAATAAGAGTTTAGGGTCGTTACTTGGCTTTATCGAAAGTTATCTTGTTATTTTTATTGCATTTTTCTTTATTGCGATGATACCTGCTCCTGCTATTCAGGACAGAATTCAGTCGAGTACACTCGCACGCACAATCATTGAATATACACCTATATTAAGCAACCGTGCAATTGACTGGTTTCAGCACATTGCCTTTATTCATATCTTTTAAAGTCATAGGCATAGGTCTATGACTTTTATTTTGGAGGTCATTAAATGACAAAGAAAGACTATATCAAGTTACTGGAAACTATCGGTTTATATATGGAACTTAAAGGTGAGAACACCTTTAAAGTATCCGCCTACCGTAAAGCTGCAGCTGCTTTAGAACAGTCGCAGGTGCCGATAGATGAACTGGCGGATTTTACCGTGCTCCCCGGTATCGGTAAAGGAGTCTCTGAAGTACTGAATGAATATCGCGCGACTGGTGAGTCCAGTCTGCTTGAGGAACTGAAAGAAGCGGTGCCTGCGGGTCATATTCAGATGCTGAAAATCAGAAATCTCGGTGCCAAAAAAATCGTTAAGCTCTACAAGGAACTGAATATCACAACGATAGATGAATTAAAAGCAGCATGCGAGAGTCATGCAGTCAGCGGTCTTACGGGTTTCGGCAAAAAAACAGAAGAAACCATCCTGCAGGGCATTCAGGATCTTGAGACGAAGAAAGAGCATATAACGATTCATGAAGCAGTTAAGCTGACAGGTTTTATCAATCAGACGCTTGAAGAAGCAGCGCATGTTAAACGGTTTGCTGTCGCAGGCAGTCACCGCCGTATGAAAGAGCTGAGTAAGGATCTTGATTATATCGTCGTCACTGATGATGCGCTGGCAGCAGCAAAAGAGATTGAAGCGTTCACTTTTATTCAGCATATAGAAGTCAGCGGTCAGGAAAAAGTTTCTGTCACGGTCAAGATGGATGATCTTGAATCGGGCGTCGATTTCCGTTTTACAGATGACAAAGGCTTTGTACAGATGCTGAATCACTTTACGGGCAGCAAGGAACATAACGTCAAGATGCGCCAGCTGGCTAAAGCACGTGACGAGAAAGTGAATGAATACGGCATCACTTTAGCAGACGGCACTCTCAAGCAGTATGATTCAGAAGAAGCCATCTATAAGCATTACCAGCTGAATTATATACCGCCGGAAATGCGTGATGATGTGACGGCATTTGAAGTGGAGCAGTCAGAAATCCTTAAGCTGTCGGACATTAGAGGCGACCTTCATATGCATACAACCGCTAGTGACGGTGCGTTTGAGCTTGAGGAGATGATAGAAGCCTGCATACAAAAAGGCTACGACTATATGGCCATCACGGATCACTCCAGAAGTTTAAAAGTAGCGAACGGACTATCCGTTGAACGCCTGCTGGCACAGAATCAGAAAATCAAAGAACTTAATCAGGCTTACAGTGAGATTGATATCTATAGCGGTATTGAGATGGATATACTGCCGGACGGTACACTTGATTATGCGGACGATGTTTTAAAAGAGCTTGACTATGTCATTGCAGCGATCCATCAGTCTTTCAATCAGTCAGAGGAAGAAACGATGCAGCGCCTGATCAACGCCTGTCAGAATCCATACGTTCGTCAGATTGCCCATCCGACGGGACGGCTTATTGGCAGACGCTCAGGTTATGCAGTCAATATGGCAGAGCTGATTGAAGTAGCCGGCCAGACGAACACTGTGCTTGAAATTAACGCGAATCCGATGCGTCTGGACCTGAGTGCAGAAGTCATCAGGCAGTATCCAGACATCAAGCTCGCTATTAATACAGATGCGCACCATACAAGTCATCTGGAGTTTATGAAGTATGGTGTCGGGACAGCCATCAAAGGTCATGTGAAACGTGAGCAAGTACTGAATACGCTCACTCGCGAAGCATTCCATGACTGGCTGCAGAAAGGAAAAACAACATGAATCAGAAAGCATTAAATATACTGGAATACCACCTTATTATAGAGAAAGTCGCGACTTACAGTCAGAATGAAGTCAGTGCGGCTTTGATCAGTGAACTTGAACCGAAATCTGACGTCAGCTGGATTGAATCAGAGCTTGAGAAACTGGACGAGGCAAGGATCATTCATATGCAGGCAAGTGAACCTGGCATGAGTAAACTGACAGAAGTGAAACATCTGACTAAACGAGCGAGTATCGGTTCCATGCTCAGTGTGACTGAACTGAACCGTATCAAGAATAATATCCGTGTTACCAATCGCTACAAGACTTATCTGCTGAATATGACAGAAGACAGTGAGATTAAACTGCCGCTTCTACGTGCCCGGTTCCAGCAGCTTCCTGTTCTGTCGCACGTCAGCGATGAAATAGACGCAAAATGTGATGAGACGATGCTGTATGACAATGCTTCAGGAACCCTTTATGATATCCGGCAGCAGAAAAAAACGATTAATCGGCGGATTAAAGAGAAGCTTGACAGTATCGTTCGTTCACAGGCTAACCAGAAGAAACTGTCTGACGCCATTGTCACCATCCGTAATGACCGTCAGGTAATACCTGTCCGCAGTGAATATAAACAGGACTTTCCAGGTATTGTCCACGATACATCTGCTTCGGGACAGACTTTCTATATTGAACCGAACAGTATCATAGAACTCAGCAGTCAACTGAATACAATTACGGCGCGCGAGAACGAGGAAGTCAGTCGCATACTGTATGAACTGTCTGCCTTTGTAGCGGAAGCGCAGCACGATATAGACTGGATTACAACAGTAATGGGTGAACTGGACTTCCAGCTGGCTAAAGCGAAATACGGCCATTCCATCAATGGGGTCATCGCTGAGACAGCAGAAGAACGCGCGATTGAACTGCCGTCTGCATGGCATCCGCTCTTAGACCCTGCAACAGTCGTCAAAAATTCCATCATCTTCGGCGATGACATTGATGCTGTGATTATCACGGGACCGAACACCGGGGGTAAAACTGTCACACTTAAAACAGTCGGTCTTCTGATTGCGATGAATCAGTCCGGTCTGATGATACCAGCAAGAATTGGCGCCCGTCTCAGCATTTTTAACGATGTCTTCTGTGACATTGGTGACGAACAGTCTATTGAGCAGTCACTGTCCACGTTCTCGAGTCATATGACCAATATTGTTTCTATATTAAAATCGATGGATGATAAGAGTCTCGTACTTTTTGATGAACTCGGTGCGGGTACCGATCCATCTGAAGGAGCAGCGCTTGCGATGAGCATCCTTGACCGCTGTCTTGAAGCGGATGTCATGACGATGGCGACAACGCATTATCCGGAACTGAAAGCCTACAGCTATAACCGGGATCGTGTCATGAATGCCAGCGTGGAATTCGATGTGGAATCGTTAAGCCCGACTTACAAGCTTTTGATGGGTGTGCCAGGGAAGAGTAATGCCTTTGAAATCTCAAAAAAACTCGGACTCGACTTGTCTATTATTAAAAATGCACGTCAGCTGATTCATATGGACAATATCGAAATCAATGACATGATATCAGCACTTGAGAAAAACACAAGACAGGCAGAAAATGACCGCGAAGAAATGGCACGTCTGAAACAGGAATCCGCTGCCCTTCATAAAGAGTTGTCCGAGCAATTCGAATCTTACCAGCAGATGAAAGAAACGCTGGTTGAAAATGCGAAGATGAAAGCGAATGATATCGTTCAGAAAGCTGAAAAAGATGCAGATGCTATTATCAAGGATCTGAAGAATCTGCGCAGTGAGCATCAGTCGATTAAGGAGAATGAACTGATTGAGCGTAAAGGAAAATTTAAAAACCTTTATAATGAAGCAACGCTAAAAAAACAGGCGAAGCAGCAGGAAGCGGAAAAAATTGTGGCCGGTGATCATGTTAAAGTGCTGTCCTACGGTCAAAAAGGTGTCATTTTAAGCATTGATAAAGACGAGGCAGTGGTTCAGATGGGCATCATCAAGATGAAGCTGCCGCTGACAGACTTTAAAAAAGAAAAACCTGAAAAAGAGAAGCAGATTCGGGTTGTGCCTCGTGCCAATCGTCAGACGATTAAGATGGAGCTGGATCTGCGCGGTGAGCGTTACGAGGATGCCCTGCAGCGACTGGAAAGTTACCTTGACCAGGCACTGCTCAGCAACTACAGTCAGGTCACGATTATTCACGGTAAAGGAACCGGTGCACTGCAAAAAGGCGTTCAGGATTATCTGAAGCGTTCTAAGGTTGTGGCATCATTCAGAGGCGGTATGCCGTCTGAAGGTGGGTTTGGTGTCACAGTGGTCGAACTGAAATAGGAGGATATGATGTGGAATTTTGATATGTATAAGCTTGCTATTGTGCTGATTGTGGTGGCAGTCGTCATGCTCCTTTCCGGCGTCGGCTACCTGATTCTCGCGTCGTGAGCAAACCGCATGACGGATAAATAACTGCATGCTATAATTCTTAAAAATAGTACTTTGAGGAGGAAATAAACATGGCATTAATCAATGCAACTGATGCAAATTTCGAAGAACAAATTAAAGAAGGCGTAACTTTAGTCGATTTCTGGGCACCTTGGTGTGGACCTTGTAAAATGATCGCGCCTGTATTAGAAGATTTAGCTGGCGATGTTGATGGTAAAGCGGATATCGTTAAAGTAAACGTGGACGACAACCAGGCAACAGCTGCTAAGTTTGAAGTCATGAGTATTCCAACATTAATCGTCTTCAAAGACGGTCAGGCAGTTGATAAAGTCGTTGGCTTCCAACCTAAAGAACAGTTACAGTCAGTACTTGAAAAACATTTTTAATTGAGAAAAAGAGCTTCGGCTCTTTTTTTTTGGAATAGTGTGGTGAAGAAATGGAAGAATATGAAGTCAGAATCAAACATAAGCTTGCAGTCCTGCCGATGGAACCGGGCTGTTACTTGATGAAAGACCGGCAGAATGAAATCATCTATGTCGGTAAAGCAAAGAACTTAAGAAATCGCGTGCGTTCTTATTTTACAGGCGCACATGATGAGAAGACGACACGGCTCGTCGCAGAGATCCGCGACTTTGAGTTTATCGTCACGAGTACAGAAATTGAGTCGCTTCTGCTGGAACTGACGCTGATCAAGAAGCATTATCCGCGCTATAATATCCTGCTGAAAGATGATAAGAGTTATCCGTTCATCAAGATCACGAAAGAGAAGCACCCTAGACTCTTTGTGACAAGGCAGGTCAAAAAGAATACAGGTAAGTACTTCGGACCTTATCCGAATGCTTATGCGGCACAGGAAACAAAAAAACTGCTCGATCGAATCATCCCTTTTAGAAAATGCAACAAAATGCCGGACCGGTTATGTCTTTACTATCATATAGGCCAGTGCCTCGGCCCGTGCGTCTATGATGTAGAAGAACGGGAGTATCAGGAGATGATACAGACAGTCAGTCAGTTTCTGAACGGTGAAGATACGACGATTGTTGAAGACCTTAAAGTGAAGATGGCAGAGGCGAGTGAAGCGCTGAACTTCGAGCAGGCAAAAGAGTATCGCGACCTCATCAGTCATGTTGAATCCCTGATGTTTAAGCAGAAGATGATGACAGCGGATATGACAGTGCGTGATATATTCGGTTACAGTGTGGATAAAGGCTGGATGTGCGTCCAGGTCTTCTTTATCAGACAGGGTAATCTGATTGAACGTAATGTCACGATGATTCCGCTGATGGAAGACCCGAAAGACGCGTTCTATAATTTTATCGGTCAGTTTTATCAGCTGGATCAGCATATTCTGCCGGGTGAAGTCCATATCCAGCCGGGTCTGGATATCGATGTCATCCGTTCTGTAGTAGACACAAAGGTTGTTCAGCCTGTCCGCGGCAAGAAGCGCGAGATGGTTGACCTTGCTGTTAAAAATGCAGATATCGCACTGTCCAGTAAGTTTGAAATCATCAAGCGTGATGAATCCCGGACAATCAAAGCGATTGAAGAGATCGGGGAAGCGATGAGTATACCGACGCCTATTCGTATCGAAGCATTTGATAACTCGAACATTCAGGGTGTCGACTCTGTCTCTGCTATGATTTCTTTTGTCGATGGTAAACCAAGCAAGAAGGACTATCGTAAATATAAAATTAAGACAGTATCGGGCCCAGATGACTATAAGTCAATGGCAGAAGTGGTCAGACGTCGCTATACGCGCGTATTACGAGAACAACTGCCGCTGCCGGATCTCATCATTGTCGACGGTGGTAAAGGTCATATGAATATCGTGACCAGTGTCCTGCAGGATGAACTCGGTCTCGATATACCGGTTGCCGGTCTGAAGAAAAACGCCAAGCACCAGACAGCAGAACTGCTCTACGGCGACAATGCGGATATTATTCCGCTTGATAAGAAAAGTCAGGCCTTTTATCTATTGCAGCGGATTCAGGATGAAGTCCACCGCTTTGCGATTACATTCCACCGGCAGACGAGACAGAAGACAGGTCTGCAGTCACAGCTGGATACGATTCCAGGCATTGGTCCGAAGCGTAAGCAGCAGCTGATCAAGCACTTCGGCTCGACTAAACGTATCAAGGAAGCCAAGCAGGAAGATTTGACTGCTATCGGTATTCCGAAAGGGACGGCAACTCTGATTTTAGAGACATTAAATGAACAGACAGAAAAACAGTCCTGAGGGGCTGTTTTTTTACTTTTATTGAGAATAATTATCATAAACAATCCATCTAAAATTAATGATACAATTGTCATATATTAAACTTCACATACTGTACAACAAAATGTAATCGGTTTCTTGATTTGACCTATGTTTAAGCGTACAATAGTTTGTGATGATTTATCAGAAAATATTAGGGGGGACTTCGCTTGGCGAATTCAGAACAATCATTTGCAATACGCAGGCTTCATTCATTACTAGGTGTGTTACCGATTGGTGTCTTTTTAATTCAGCATTTATTCGTAAACCACTTCGCAGTATATGGTGAGGCAAGTTTTAACAGAGCATCTGACTTTATGGGAGGATTACCGCTCAAACTGCTGCTGGAGACAGTGATTATCTACATTCCGATCCTGTTCCATGCCATCTATGGTTTCTATATTGCGTTTACAGCTAAAAATAATATCGGACATTATTCAACATTCCGTAACTGGATGTTCCTGCTGCAGCGTGCTTCAGGTATCATCACATTCTTCTTCATCGCTGTTCACGTCTGGCAGACACGTGTCCAGGTTACATTGCATGATGCACATGTCAACTATGAGATGATGCACAACATCTTCAATAATCCATTCTGGATCGCGTTTTATTCAATCGGTCTTTTAAGCACGATCTTCCATTTTGCTAATGGCTTATGGTCATTTGCCGTGACATGGGGAATCACGCAAAGCGAGAAATCACAGCGTATCATGACATATGTGTCACTTGCGGTGTTTGTACTCGTAGCAGCATTAGGATTTACAGCTTTAATCGCATTTATTTAATTTAGGGGAGTGGCATATATATGGCAAACAGTAAAGTAATTGTTGTCGGAGGCGGTCTTGCCGGCTTAATGGCAGCCATTAAAGCAGCTGAGCACAATACAAACGTAGAACTATTTTCTTTAGTGCCAGTTAAACGTTCACACTCAGTGTGTGCACAAGGTGGTATCAATGGTGCAGTCAATACGAAAGGTGAAGGGGATTCACCTTGGATTCACTTTGACGACACGGTATATGGGGGAGATTTCCTGGCAAACCAGCCGCCTGTTAAAGCGATGACTGAAGCAGCACCAAGCATCATTCACTTACTGGATAGAATGGGTGTTATGTTCAACCGTACACCAGAAGGTTTACTTGACTTCCGTCGTTTCGGTGGCACACTGCATCACCGTACAGCATTTGCAGGTGCAACAACAGGTCAGCAGCTGCTTTATGCACTTGATGAGCAGGTTCGTCGCTACGAGGTAGACGGTCTTGTGACAAAGTTTGAAGGCTGGGAATTCCTCGGCATCGTTAAAGATGACGACGGTGTCTGCCGTGGTATCGTGGCGCAGAACTTAGTGAATTCAGAGATTAAGTCTTTCGCTGCTGATGCAGTTATCATGGCAACAGGTGGCCCTGGTATTATTTTCGGTAAATCAACAAACTCTATGATCAATACAGGTTCTGCTGCATCGATTGTCTACCAGCAGGGCGCGACTTATGCGAACGGTGAATTCATTCAGATTCACCCGACAGCGATCCCTGGAGATGACAAACTGCGTCTCATGAGTGAATCAGCACGTGGTGAAGGCGGTCGTGTCTGGACATACAAAGATGGTAAGCCTTGGTACTTCTTAGAAGAGAAGTATCCTGACTATGGTAACTTAGTGCCGCGTGATATTGCGACACGTGAAATATTTGATGTCTGTGTGAATCAGAAGCTTGGTATTAACGGTGAGAACATGGTCTACCTTGACTTAAGTCATAAAGACCCGCATGAACTTGATGTGAAGCTCGGCGGTATCATCGAAATCTATGAAAAATTCACAGGTGACGATCCACGTAAAGTACCGATGAAAATCTTCCCGGCTGTTCATTATTCTATGGGCGGTCTGTGGGTAGATTATGATCAGCAGACGAATATTCCAGGTCTATTTGCTGCGGGTGAGTGTGATTACTCTCAGCATGGGGGTAACCGTTTAGGTGCCAACTCACTGTTATCTGCTATTTACGGCGGTATGGTAGCTGGACCGAATGCCATTAAATACGTTAAAGATCTCGAAAAGTCTTATGAAGATATTTCTGACGAAGTCTTTGCACGTAAAGTAGACGAAGAACAACGCCGATTTGATGCACTTATGAGCATGCGCGGCAGCGAGAATGCTTATAAGCTGCACAAGGAACTGGGTGAAATCATGACGGCTAACGTCACAGTAGTCCGCCATAATGATAAATTACTTGAAACAGATAAGAAAATTGTTGAACTGATGAAACGTTATCAGGATATCGATATGGAGGATACAGCGACATGGAGCAACCAGGCAGTCTTCTTCACTCGTCAGTTATGGAACATGCTTGTGCTGGCACGTGTCATGACAATCGGTGCTTATAACCGTAATGAGTCACGTGGTGCCCATTACAAACCGGAATTTCCGAAACGTAATGATGAAGAATGGCTGAAAACAACAATGGCGACATTTGACGGTGCGACAAATCCGCCGATCTTCTATTACGCAGACGTGGATGTGAGCTTAATTCCACCACGTGTCCGCGACTACTCTAAATCAGGAGGTAAACATTAATGGCAGAAAAAACGATTGAACTTGTTATCCGACGCCAGGCGAATCCCGAATCAAATCCGTATGATGAGAAATTCGTCATTCCTTACCGTCCTAATATGAATGTCATTGCTGCCTTGATGGAGATTCAGCGTAATCCAGTCAATGCACAAGGCCAGAAAACAACACCTGTCACTTGGGATATGAACTGCTTAGAAGAAGTCTGCGGTGCCTGCTCAATGGTCATCAATGGTAAAGCACGTCAGTCGTGTTCTGCTATCATTGATACATTGGAGCAGCCGATCAGACTGGAACCGATGGCGACATTCCCTGTGATGCGTGATTTACAGGTAGACCGTTCTAAAATGTTCGATAATTTAAAACGTGTCAAAGCATGGGTACCTATTGACGGAACATATGATCTCGGACCAGGACCTCGTATGCCGGAGAAACAACGTCAGACTGCATACGAATTATCTAAATGTATGACATGTGGTGTCTGCCTTGAAGTATGTCCGAACGTTAATAAAAACTCAGACTTCATGGGTGCACAACCGATTTCACAGGTTCGTCTTTTCAACCTGCATCCGACAGGTAAGATGAATAAAGATGAGCGTCTTCATGCGTTAATGGGTGACGGTGGTCTAGCTGAATGCGGTAACTCACAGAACTGTGTCAAAGCTTGTCCAAAAGGGATTCCTTTAACAACAAGTATCGCAGCAATGAACCGTTCAGCAAACTTCCAGTTATTCAAATCTTTCTTCGGTTCAGACTATCAAGTGAATTAATCAGAGCGACAGGTGAGAATTCTCGCCTGTCTCTTTTTTTGTTATGATAGTAATGAATAGGAAGTGAGGAATTGAAGATGAATAAAGAAGTGATTATTCCACTGGAGTTTCATCTCCGTCATCTGGCAGATCGAATTAAGAAGTCTGGGCGCAGTCAGCTGCAGGCTTATCAACTGTCAGATACTCAGTTTATCGCTGTGCAGTGGATACATGAAGAACCTTTGACAGTCGGTCAGCTGGCGTCGAAGATGGGTATTGCCGTCTCTACAGCATCAGAAATGGTCGATCAGCTGATCAAAAAAGAGTGTGTACGAAGAGAAAAAGACGCGACGGACAAGCGTAAAGTCAATCTTTATCCCGAGCAGAAGAGTATTGAGATTATCAATAAAGTCATTTCTAAACGGCAGGAGTTTTTAAATGAGCTGATGGCAGATATTCCAGTAGACAAACAGATGATGACGGCTGAAGTCATCAAGCAATTGTTTGATAAAATGGAGGCCTCATCATGAAGCCGATAGGTGTGATTGATTCCGGCATGGGTGGCCTGACTGTTGCAAAAGAAATCATGCGTCAGCTGCCGAACGAAAGTATCTGCTATCTGGGAGACGTGGCTAGATGTCCATACGGTCCGAGAAGCGGAGAAGAAGTCAAGCAGTTCACGATTGAACTTGCTCAGTTTCTGATGAAGAAAGACATCAAGATGCTGGTGATTGCCTGCAATACAGCGACAGCAGTTGCACTTAAGCCGCTGCAAGAGATGCTCTCCATCCCAGTGGTCGGCGTCATAGAGCCGGGTGCCAGAACTGCACTGATGACAACCACGAACGGTCATGTTCTTGTTCTCGGGACAGAAGGAACAGTGAAGTCGGATGCCTACCGCAAGTCGATTCAGGCCATCAATCCGAATGTCGATGTCCATAGTGTCAGCTGTCCGCGCTTCGTTCCGTTAGTCGAACAGATCGGCTATAATGATCCGGTTGTGACGAATATCGTCATTCACCAGACTTTAAAAGAATGGCGGCTTGATCCAGCTGATACAGTGATATTAGGCTGTACACATTATCCTTTACTCAAAGGGTATATTGAGGATTACTTTAATCGAGAAAAGACGGTTATCTCGTCCGGTCTTGAAACAGCAAGAGAAGTCAGTGCACTTCTGACGTTCAGTCAAGGACATGCCGCTTATTCGAGCGAAAAGCATCATGAGTTCTATGTCAACGGGGATGCAGAGAAATTTACACGTGTCGCACGCGAATGGCTGGAAGATCCGGAGCTCATTGTCCAGTCCATTAATTTAGAGGAGGAACTGAAATGAAAGATATCGTTATCGCAACAGGAAACCAGGGTAAAATCAACGACTTCAAGCATATCTTCCCTGAACACAATGTCATCGGCATCACGACCTTATTGCCTGATTTTGATGTAGAAGAGACAGGCACCACTTTTGAAGAGAATGCGGCACTGAAAGCAGAAGCGGCAAGTCATCTGCTCGGCAAGACAGTGATAGCTGATGATTCAGGACTTTCTGTGGACAGTTTAAACGGAGCACCCGGCATTTACTCTGCCCGCTATGCAGGGACAGAAAAAGATGATGCGGCTAATATCAAGCTGCTGCTGAAGAACCTGCAAGGTGAATCAGAGCGAGCTGCGCGTTTTGTCTGTGTCATCGCACTGAGCGAGCCTGGACATCCGACACAGACATTCCGAGGTGAAGTGGAGGGCGTCATTGCTGAAGAAGAGCGCGGTGAACACGGCTTTGGCTATGATCCTATTTTCTACTTGCCTGAAAGAGACCAGACCATGGCTGAACTGGTGTCAGAAGAAAAAGCGGAAATCAGCCATCGTCGTAAAGCTATCGATAAACTGACAGAATACTTAGAGGGACAGACATCATGAAGTGGGTCGTCGTCAGCGATAATCATGGCATGACCAATATTCTGACAGATATCAAATCCATCCATCACGATGCTGATTATTATATTCATCTAGGAGATTCTGAATTTACAAGGGAGAATCCTGAGATAAGAGATTACGTTGCTGTGATGGGTAACTGTGATGGACCGTGGTTTGATAAGACGGCTGTGATTGAAGATAAACAAGGTGCATTTCTGACACATGGCCATCTTTACAGCGTCAATGCGGGTAGAGAACAGCTCGCAGAAGCAGCAGAAGCGGCTGGTTGCCGTTTCGCATTTTACGGTCATACCCATGTCCGTAAAATAGAAGAGATTGACGGGATCATCTGTATCAATCCGGGCAGTATCGCCCAGTCGAGAAGCGAAGAGCCGGAAACCTATCTTGTTATAGAAGATGATTTACTCACTTTTTATGATCAGCAGCACCGTATCTATGCAAAAGAGCAGCTGAAGGGTTAACCTTCTACTATTAAAGGTGTAATAACGCAAAAAAAGGTTGTTGACTTTCCAGTTCAAACTTGATTATAATTAATCTTGTCTTGAAATTGAGTCCTGGTAGCTCAGCTGGATAGAGCAACGGCCTTCTAAGCCGTCGGTCGGGGGTTCGAATCCCTCCCAGGACGCTAACAAAAGGAAATGTGAAACTTCACATTTCCTTTTTTATTTGTCTACTGACAGCATTTCGTATAAGCTTTAGTTATTATTAAAAAACAGACAGGGGCAGAAAGATGAATAAATATGATGAACAGATTATTGTGGTTGATCGCGAATCTATATTTAGCCACGAAAAAAATGCCTTTAATGGTTTTATTTCTATAGAAGATCAGCGTGCACTTGAAATCTTTGAGACATTATCTAAATATCAGGTCAAACGTCGTGGAGACATGGAAGAAACGCCTGAGTTCAAACAGCTTATCTCTTATTGCGTACTTGAAAATCAGGAAGACGAGCTTTTAGTCTATAAACGCCTGACAGGTGGAGGAGAAGAACGTCTGCACGGTTTAAGCTCTATCGGTGTGGGCGGACATATGAATCAACTGGAAGGCGGCGATATTGAGCGCGTTCTGATTGAGAATGCCCGTCGTGAACTGGAGGAGGAAGTCGGTCTCACTGATATTCCTGACAGCGACCTTGAACTGATTGGTTTTATTAATGATGATGGGGATGAAGTAGGTCGAGTACATATCGGACTTGTCTTCAGAATCTGTGTCGACCGTCACGATGTAAGTGCTGTTGAAACAGATACACTTTCTATTCAATGGATGGTTAAAAATAGATTGATGGAAGTCCCGACATATGAAACATGGAGTCGTCTCATTATTGAAGCGATGTACATGACAGGTCATTAATGACTGAAATCATACCTTTTCCTGGTCTGCCGGATAAACTGAATCGGCAGCTGCAGACATATATTCAGAATAATGAATTTGAGCCTGCTTACGAGACGATACTCGAACTGGAGCGCCATGTTGAATTGAGTCACCAGCAGCAGCTGCAGAAACTTGAAATCCTTTACGCGCTTGAATCTTTTCTGGAACTGCGTGAAGAAGCAAGTATCCTACTGAATCAGGGCCATCCTAACTACGAAGTCACGGTCTATTATTTCCTGCTCAGTCTTCTTGAGCTGGGGCAGTATCAGACTGTGATTGAACTCATTGATTCTCTGCGCGCGGAAGAAATCGATCACCGCCTGAAGATGAAACTCCTGCCTTTATATGATCAGGCACGTCACCGCAAAAATCTGCGTGACCGCCAGGCAGCAGATGCCCTGTCAGATTTCGTTAACTGGAGCGCTGATCGTCAGGTGCATTTTATTCAGCAGCTGATAAATGAAGAAAATATGGCTTATACCGGAACTTTTCTGGAGCTGCTTAAGTCTCCTCTGCACCCTGTTGTTCAGACAGTCATCATTCAGTATATTCAGCTGGCGGGAGAAAGAGAAATCATTCAAGTTAACAAATTCGGCACCTCGGTGACCTTTCTTTCTTCTGACGTTGTCACAATAGACCGGGATTTTCTGATAGAAGATGTTCTGCCACTCGTTCTGGACTGGTTTGAGTCTAATATGCCGGACATGGCAGGCTCTGTACAAAACTGGATGGAACGTCAGGCGCTTGTTTTTTATCCGATTAATTTCGATATCGATGAGCTGACGATTGAGACGGATGTCATTGCAGACTGCTATATTTACTTCGCACTTTCGATGTTTCAGATGGAGGAGATTTATCCACTTACTCTGACGGAAGACCACGAACATGTACTGGGCATCATTAAAGAAGCAGTGAAATATGAACTTTAAGACGTAGTATTGTTGTACAACACTAAGATTATGCTATAATAAATGAGTTGAAAAAATTCTGGAGGTTATCACACATGACAGCTAAATGGGAAAAACAAGAAGGGAATGTAGGCGTATTAACGGTTACTGTTCCTGCTGAAGAAGTAAAATCAGGATTAGATAAAGCATTCAAAAAAGTTGTGAAACAAGTTAATGTACCAGGTTTCCGTAAAGGTAAAATGCCTCGTCCATTATTCGAACAACGTTTCGGCGTAGAATCTTTATATCAAGATGCACTTGATTTCATCTTACCGGATGCATATGCAAATGCAGTAGAAGAAGCAGGTATCAACCCGGTTGATCGTCCTGAAATCGATATCGAACAAATGGAAAAAGATAAAGAGCTCATCTTTACAGCTAAAGTGACTGTAGAGCCGGAAGTTAAACTTGGAGACTACAAAGGTCTTGAAGTAGAAGCACAAGACACTGAATTAACAGACGAAGAATTTAAGAGTGCTTTAGATGCTGAACTTTCTCGTAAAGCTGAATTAACAGTTAAAGAAGAAGGCGAAGTAGCTGAAGGCGACGTTGTTAACTTAGACTTCGACGGTTATGTTAATGACGAGCAGTTCGAAGGCGGTAAAGCTGAAGGATACGACCTTGAAATCGGTTCAGGTCAATTCATCCCAGGTTTTGAAGAACAGTTAGTTGGCGCTAAAGTCGGCGAAGAAAAAGATGTTAACGTTAAATTCCCTGAAGAATACCATGCAGAAGAGTTAGCAGGTAAAGATGCAGTATTCAAAGTGAAAATTAATGAAATCAAAACAAAAGAAGTACCTGAACTTGATGATGAGTTAGCGAAAGAACTTGATGAGTCAGCTGAATCAGCAGATGCATTTAAAGAAAAATTCCGTACAGACTTAGCTGAACAGAAAAAAGTTCAAGCTGAAAATGTAACGAAAGAAGAACTCATCAACTTAGCGACAGAAAACGCTGAAATCGATATTCCACAAGCAATGGTTGAGACTGAACTTGGCCGCATGATGCAGGAATTCGAACAACGTATCGCACAACAAGGTCTTAACTTAGATCTTTACTACCAGTTCTCAGGTCAAACTGAAGAACAGTTAAAAGAAAGCATGTCAGAAGATGCAGCTAAACGTGTTAAAACAAACTTAACGCTTGCTGCTATTGCTAATGCTGAAAACATCGAAATCTCTGATGAAGATGTAGAAGCAGAACTGACTAACATGAGCGAACAGTTCGGTTTATCAGTAGAAGATATCCGCGCAGCTTTAGGTAATGCAGAAGTATTAAAAGACGATCTTCGCATCCAAAAAGCAATTGACGTATTAGTATCAGAATCAAAAACAAAAACAAAATAAGGTTCTGACTATAAGAATAACGGAAGAGAATCTGTAGCTTTTACTACAGATTCTCTTTCAGTTTAATCATTTGCATTAGGTCAGTCACTTTAGTATATTTTTGAATAAGATAGGGGTGTAGAAATGTTTAAATTTGATGAAGATGAAAGTAATTTAAAATGTTCGTTCTGCGGCAAAGACCAGGATCAGGTCAAGAAATTAGTTGCAGGTAGCGGCGTATATATTTGTAATGAATGTATCGAACTCTGCTCGGAAATCGTAGAAGAAGAACTGCGTACGACTGAGACAGAAGAACTCACAGAAGTACCTAAACCTAAAGAGATGCTTGCACTGCTCGATGAATATGTCATCGGTCAGACAAAAGCCAAGAAAGCTCTTGCTGTAGCTGTCTACAACCACTACAAACGTATAGTGCAGCCGGCTGCGACAGAAGAAGATGCGGTGGAACTGCAGAAAAGTAATATCGCACTTATTGGTCCGACAGGTAGCGGTAAGACACTCCTTGCTCAGACACTGGCTCGTTCACTGAACGTACCGTTTGCGATTGCAGATGCTACGAGCCTGACTGAAGCAGGTTATGTAGGTGAGGATGTAGAGAATATCCTTCTCCGTCTGATTCAGGCAGCTGATTTTGATATCGAACGGGCTGAAAAAGGTATTATCTATGTCGATGAGATCGATAAGATTGCTCGTAAATCTGAGAATACATCGATTACACGTGATGTATCAGGTGAAGGTGTCCAGCAGGCACTCCTGAAAATTCTTGAAGGAACTGTCGCTTCTGTCCCGCCTCAAGGTGGACGTAAGCATCCGAACCAGGAGTTTATTCAGATTGATACGACTAATATTCTCTTCATTCTGGGTGGTGCATTTGACGGTATCGATGAAGTCATCAAACGTCGTCTCGGTGAGAAAGTGATCGGTTTCACGGGTACGAAAGAACGTGATTTCGATGAATCTACACTGCTTTCGCAGATTAAACCGGAAGATTTACAGGCTTATGGTCTAATTCCTGAGTTTATCGGTCGTATTCCAGTCGTTGCCAATCTTGAACAGCTGGATGTAGATGCGCTTAAAAACATCCTGACTCAGCCGAAAAATGCATTGGTCAAACAGTTCAAAAAAATGCTTGAACTGGACGGTGTAGAACTTGAATTCACTGACGATGCTTTAACAGCGATCAGTGAACTTGCGATTGAACGTAAAACAGGCGCACGCGGTCTGCGCTCTATTATAGAAGAGAGCATGATGGATATTATGTTTGATATTCCATCAGAAGATCAAGTGAAGAAAGTCGTCATCACTGAAGAAACGATTCGTGAATCAGTGGGACCTGAGCTTTACGACGAGAACAGCGAACGTATTAAAACAGCTTAATGGACAAGCCTCATGGGTTAAGACCTGTGGGGCTTTTTTGAAGGAGGAGCAATATGAATATCAATCCAAATAATGTAGAAATCCTGATCAGTGCTGTCAAACCAGAGCAGTACCCGGATACAGGTTTGAAAGAAGTGGCACTTGCCGGCCGCTCAAATGTTGGCAAGTCGTCTTTCATCAATACGATGATTAAACGTAAAAGTATGGCGAGAATTTCATCTAAACCAGGTAAGACACAGACACTGAACTTCTTTAATATCGATGAGCAGCTCGTTTTCGTCGATGTACCGGGTTACGGCTATGCTAAGGTTTCGAAGACTGAACGTGAACGTTGGGGCAAGATGATTGAAACATATTTAACGACAAGAGAAAATCTGGCTGTCGTTATCCAGCTGGTCGATATCCGTCACGAACCTTCTCAGGATGATGTACTGATGTATGATTTCCTGAAGCATTACGATATACCGACCATTATTATCGCAACAAAAGAAGATAAGATTCCGAAGGGGAAAGTACAGAAGCATCTTAAAGTCATCAGACAGGCTTTAGAAATCGACAAGAACGATACACTGATCAGCTACTCTTCATTATCGAAAGAAAAAAATCCAGTCATCTGGCAGGCCATTGCAAGTTATTTATAAACACATCCTGTTACAGCAGGTCTAGTTAGTGCTATAATAGGAGTAATGGCTATATTGGGGGCGACAGAAATGCATATTGTTGTAGTGAGTGTCAATCACAGAACAGCAGACGTCAGCTTACGGGAACAGCTGACTTTTTCAGACATGAACATTGAACAGGCACATTCAGCGCTGATTAATCAGAAATCAGTACTTGAAGGTGTCATTGTATCGACTTGTAACAGGACAGAAGTCTATGCAGTTGTCGATCAGATTCATACAGGACGTTATTATGTGAAAGCATTCCTTGCTGAATGGTTTGACGTGTCGATGGAGACAGTCAAAAGTGTGACAAGCGTTAAAGTTGATGATGAAGCAGTCAGACACTTATATAGAGTGACAGCAGGTCTCGATTCAATCGTCTTAGGTGAAACACAGATTCTAGGACAGATACGCGACAGCTTTTTACTGGCACAAAGTGAAGGCACAACTGGAACTATCTTTAATAAGTTGTTCAAGGAAGCGATTACGCTCGCGAAGCGTGCGCACTCTGAAACGGATATTTCTTCTAAGGCAGTATCGGTTTCATATGCGGCAGTTGAACTTTCTAAGAAAATACTGGGTTCTCTGCAAGGAAAGCGAATCCTCATTATTGGTGCCGGTGAGATGGCAGAGCTTGCGCTCGAGAATCTAGCAGGCAGTGGGGCAAAAGACATCACCGTCATGAACCGTACAGCAGAAAAAGCAGAGACTTTAGCAGGACGTTTTGGCGGCAGACATGTGCTGATGGAAGAACTTCAGTGTGCGCTTCTGGAGAATGACATTGTCATCTCTTCAACGAGTGCTCGTGATTATATTATTACAGAGGAAATGATGGCTCACGTGATGAATTTGCGTCCTTCTCATCCGCTTGTGATGATTGATATCGCCGTACCACGTGATATTGATCCGGCAGTAGGCGAGCTTGACCTTGTCTTCAACTATGATGTCGATGACTTGAAAGGTCTTGTTGATGCCAATCTTGCTGAACGCGAGAAAGCAGCAGATAAAATTACAGGCATGATTGAGACAGCGATTATCCAGTTCCTTGACTGGGTCAATATGCTCGGTGTTGTACCTGTTATTACTGCACTGCGTGAGAAAGCACTGCGCATCCAGGAGACAACGATGGACAGCATTGACCGCAAGATGCCGGACTTGTCTGACCGTGATCGTAAAGTCATCTCTAAACACATGAAGAGCATTATCAATCAGATGCTGAAAGATCCGATTCAGCAGGCCAAAGAACTCAGTGGCAGTGTGAACCGTGAAGAACAGCTGCAATTTTTCCAGGAAATCTTCAACATTACGAGTGAAGTTGAAACACACAAACTCTCAGACAGTAAACCGATGCAAGGACGGCTAGAACCAGGAAATGGGTGATTAGATGTCTGAGTTACTGACAGTCAGAATTAACGAGGCAATACTTTTCAATTATATGATGAGTATTGCCTGTTATTTCATAGACTTTATAGATAAGAATAACCGCATCAAGAAAATAGGATTTACACTCCTTATCATCGTGCTGGTGCTGCAGACCTTGATGATAGGCCAGTTTTATCTGACAGCAGGACGGTTTCCAGTTCAGACGATAACAGAAGGGTTTTATTTCTTTACATGGCTGATCATTATCGCTTCGATCGTGATGTCTGAAACGACCCGGACTGAATTTTTAGGATTTATGATGAACCTTATCGGCTTTATCTTTATGGCGATTCATACCTTTCAGCCGGTGGAATATCAGTCCAATACAACGGTGTCGCACATGATGAATGAACTCTTGATGGTGCATGTGACGCTCGCTATAGCAGCTTATGTGACCTTTCTGATAGCAGCGATACAGGCAGGCCTTTATCTCTATCAGATGCGCAACCTGAAAAACAAGAAGTTCACGCAGAAATTTTTTAGAATGAGTGACCTTGCGTCTATCAGCCGTTCTGTCAATCATTTCAGTATCATCGGTTTTATTCTGCTTTTTATCTCACTGGTTCTGGGTATTCAGTGGGGACTGATACTGATTGGGCCATCTATCTGGCTGGACAGTAAGGTAGTGGGTTCGGCGCTTGTGCTATTGATTTACGGGATTTATATTTATTTCTTCACAAACAAAAAAATGAAGTTGAACAGACTGATGGAAATCAATATTATGTTCTTTCTCATCTGTATGGTCAATTATTTGATCATCAGCAGATATTCAGAGTTTCATCAGCTGATTAATTAGGAGGATTATTATGGCGAAAATCGTAGTGGGAACGAGAAGAAGTCAACTTGCTTTAACACAAAGTAAACAGTTTACAGATTCTCTGCAGGCGAAATTTCCTGACCTTGAGATCGAGTTTAAGGAAATCGTCACACAAGGTGACAAGATTGTCGATGTGCAGCTCTCTAAAGTAGGAGGAAAAGGACTGTTCGTGAAAGAAATAGAACACGCCCTTCTGAATAAAGAAATCGACATTGCGATCCACTCACTGAAAGATGTCCCAAGTGTCCTGCCAGAAGGTTTAACGCTTGGCTGTATTCCTGATCGTGAAGATCCTCGTGATGCTTTTATTTCTAAGAATCATACAAAGCTTAAAGATTTACCGGAAGGCAGTATTGTCGGGACCAGCTCACTTCGTCGTGGGGCGCAGATTCTTAATCAGTATCCCTACCTGAAGATTGAATGGATACGTGGCAATATCGATACTCGCCTGAACAAGCTGAATAACGACGCTTATGATGCCATTATTCTTGCAGCAGCAGGTCTTAAACGTATGGGCTGGAGTGAGGATACGGTCACTGAATATCTGGAACCTGAAACGATGCTGCCGGCGATTGGACAAGGTGCACTGGGCATAGAGTGCCGTTCAGATGATCAGGTCGTCCTCGACATCTTAAGTGCTGTGCACAATGATGATGTAGCACGCTGTACACAAGTGGAACGTGATTTCCTGCGTCTGATGGATGGTAGCTGCCAAGTACCGATTGCAGGACATGCGGTAGTTGAAAATGATGAAATCTATTTCCGTGGACTGATCATGTCACCAGACGGCAGACAACGCTACGCGAGCGAAATCCGTAGTAAGAATCTTGAAGCTATTGGTGAAAAAGCTGCGGCTGAAATGAAAGAAAAAGGTGCCTACGATATTATTGAGGCATTAAATATAGAAGGAAGTCGATAAAATGAAGCCAGTTGTAGTGATGACTGATAGTGGAAAAACACAGACAGACGAAGTCGAGCTTATTCATATACCGCTTATCGGTATAGAAGTGCTCCCCGTACGAAGTGACTATCAAGAACACTATGACTGGCTTATTTTTACGAGTCAGAATGCAGTCGAAGTGTTCAGTCAGAACTATGACATCACCGCAAACCACATTGCGGCGATCGGCAGTAAGACAAAGTCAGCGCTCGAAAACATGGGCTGGACGGTAGACTTCATGCCGAGCGCCTATAACCAGGAATCGTTTATTGTTGAAGCGGGCAGTCGTTTTGATGGCAGGAATATCTGTCTGCCGGTCAGCGCGAAAGCAAGGCCTGCGCTTTTCGAATTTTTAAGTGCGCGTGGTCTTGTTGACCGGATTGATTTATATCAGCCGGCGCCTTCTCGTTCGGCTGCAGAACAGATTCATGCTATGATTGAAGCGCAGAAAGTAGATGTACTGACTTTTATGAGCCCTTCAGCTGTAGATGCCTATTACAGTTTATTCACACCTGTTGAGATTCCAGTTGTTGCGATTGGTCCTGTGACTTATCGCAGGCTGACCGAATACGGACAACGATGCGTAATGCCTGAAGAAGCGACTAAAGAGCAGATGATCACTAAAATACTTGAAATGAGGGAACAGAATGAATTTTGATCGACATAGACGTTTAAGAAGTTCAGCAGTGATGCGAGATATGGTAAGAGAAACCACTATCTCCAAGAAAGATTTAATCTATCCAATATTCGTTATTGAACAGGATGATATTAAAAATGAAGTACCATCGATGCCTGGTATTTATCAGCTGAGCCTGAATATGCTACACGAGGAACTGAAGACGACTTATGAAGCAGGTATCAGAGCAGTGATGTTCTTTGGTATTCCGAATGAAAAAGATGCTTGTGGAACAGGCGCTTTTATTGACGATGGCATCATCCAGAAAGCAACGCGTTTATCAAAAGAACTTTATCCGGATATGCTGGTGCTCGCTGATACATGTCTCTGTGAATATACAGACCACGGTCACTGCGGTGTGCTGGATGACCATGGTCATGTCCTAAATGATGAAACATTACCGCTACTTGTTCAAACAGCAGTTTCACAGGCAAAAGCAGGTGCAGATATTATCGCACCGAGCAATATGATGGATGGCTTTGTTCAGGCGATTCGTGCAGGACTCGACGAAGCAGGGTTCTATCACATTCCTATTATGAGTTACGGCATTAAATATGCGTCAGCATTCTATGGTCCGTTCCGTGATGCGGCTGAAAGTACGCCAGGTCAAGGGGACCGTAAAGGCTACCAGATGGATCCGGCAAACCGCTTAGAAGCAATGCGCGAGCTGGAAAGTGACCTTGCTGAAGGCTGTGACATGATGATTGTTAAACCGGCGCTCAGCTACCTCGATATTATTCGTGATGTCCGCAACAATTCAAATGTACCTGTTGTTGCCTATAATGTCAGCGGGGAATATGCGATGACTAAAGCGGCTGCCTTAAACGGCTGGATTGACGAGGAACGTATCGTCATGGAACAGATGATTTCGATGAAACGTGCCGGCGCAGATATGATCATCACTTATTTTGCGAAAGATATCTGTCAATACTTAGATAAAGGAGCATACTAATGAAATCACAACAAGCATTCAAAGAAGCAGTGAAAGTGATGCCGGGCGGCGTCAACAGTCCAGTTCGTGCATTTAAAAGTGTGGATATGGACCCGATTTTCATGGATCATGGTAAAGGTTCTAAAATCTATGATATTGATGGTAAAGAATATATTGACTATGTCTTAAGCTGGGGGCCTCTTATTTTAGGTCACGCCGATGATAAAGTGACAGAAGAACTGTCAAAAGCCATCCAAAAAGGAACGAGCTTCGGCGCGCCGACAGAACTTGAAACAAAGATGGCAGAGCTGGTGATTGAGCGTGTGCCTTCAATCGAGATGGTGCGGATGGTTTCAAGTGGTACAGAAGCCACTCTTGCGGCACTACGTTTAGCACGAGGGTTTACAGGACGGAACAAAATTCTCAAATTTATCGGGTGTTATCATGGACATAGTGACAGCTTGCTCATTAAAGCGGGTTCAGGTGTTGCTACTCTTGGGCTGCCGGATTCTCCAGGTGTCCCAAAAGGAACAGCTGAAAATACAATCACTGTTCATTACAACGATTTAGAAGCGGTTAAGACAGCATTCGAAAAATTCGGTGATGATATTGCCTGTGTGATTGTAGAACCTGTTGCTGGTAACATGGGTGTTGTACCGCCAGTAGAAGGGTTCCTGCAAGGACTACGAGACATCACAACAGAATATGGCTCACTGCTGATTTTTGATGAAGTCATGACAGGATTCCGAGTTGGTTATAACTGTGCACAAGGTTATTTCAATGTGACACCAGACTTGACGTGCCTAGGTAAAGTAATCGGCGGGGGTCTGCCAGTAGGTGCATTCGGCGGCCGCAAAGATATCATGGAGCGCATTGCGCCAGCTGGAGATATTTATCAGGCAGGAACACTGAGTGGTAATCCGCTCGCGATGACAGGTGGTTATTATACGCTCAGCCAGTTAACACCTGAAAGCTATGATCATTTCAACAAACTAGGTGACCAGTTAGAAGCAGGTCTCACTGAAATATTCGCAAAACACGATGCGCCGATTACAATCAACCGTGCCGGCAGTATGATTGGCTACTTCCTGAATGATGAAAAAGTGATCAATTTTGAAGTCGCTTCGAAGTCAGACCTTAAACTATTTGCAGCAATATACAAGGAAATGGCAGAGAATGGTGTCTTCTTACCACCGTCACAATTTGAAGGCATGTTCCTTTCTACTCAGCATACGTCTGAAGATATTGAAAAAACATTAGATGCATTCGACAAAGCGTTAAGTGCCGTCAAATAAGGGTTTGCGAGCCTTTTAGCTAGTTGAAGAATAAAAATATTAATAAATTTTTGATTATTTATGTTTATAACTCTGCAATCAGGCAATATTATTCATGTAAATAAAATTTACAAAAAAATATAACCTATGTGGAGGTAAGTTAAATGGCTAATAACAACAATAATAACAGAAATGACAAAGACGTTATCTATGATTCAGAGCGTGATCGTCACGTAACACACACTGTAGACAGCACAACTAACCGTGAGGGTGTAGCTGGAGACCGTGTAAAAGAAACAACTACAACTCGTGAAACTCGCCATGTTGCTCATGAAGAGCCTAAAAAGAAAAGCCCATGGCCATGGTTAATTCCATTATTACTTCTTCTTTTAGCTATCCCATTCTTATTAAACCTTTGCAACAATGACGAAGATGATAAAAAAGAAGATAACAAAACAGAAGAAACTACAACTGAAGATGCAACAACTGAAGATACTACAACAGAAGCAACAACAACTGAAGAAGCAACTACAGAAGCAAACGCTGGTGGTTTTGACTTAGCTTCAATCATCAACTTTGACTTAGCTGCATAATTGATAAAAAACCGTGAACATAGTTCACGGTTTTTTTTATTGAATAAATATCACTAGTGTTGCATAAATAAATACAGAATTTTCTGAACTTTTATTTTCTACGAAAATTTAAAAATTGAAAACACCTAAACAGAGGTAGCGATCATCCATTTTTTTACTGATGTAATTACGTAATAACTAAGCGACATTTTTAGTAACTATCAGGGGATAGGCTCCCTGATTCTACGAATCAGATGGTGTCCCTTGCTCCATATAGAGGCTTTAAGTAACCTGGTGATCTGCAGAATACTCTTTCTACTATTATTCTTCAACTTAATCAGCATATTCAAACAGTAGACAATCAAAGCGATATAAGCCTGATTGGAGACAGCTGTCTCCGAACAGCCGTAAAATGTTTTGACGTTCAGATGCTGCTTGATCCATTTAAAGAACAGTTCAATCGCCCAGCGTGATTTGTAGATTTCGCCAATCTCCTCCGGAGATAAGTCAAATCTATTGGTCACTAAGACAAGGTTTTTGCCTTTTTCATCCTGAACAGTCACACGGCGAAAGTAATGTTCTGTCCTGTTAGTCGTTGTTCCAAGAACCACCATCTCATCTGAAATGACGCTGCTCTGTTCGCCGGCACCAAAATCGTGAATGACTCTATGAACCGCATTACTCCGTAATCTGGATACAAAGAAGTAGCCTTCATCAGTCATTTCATCAAATCTGCTGTACTGTACATATCCATGATCAAAAACGTACATACATTCCTTGTCATCCACTAAAAGCTCAAGATGATTCTGATCATTCTCACAGGCATTGGTAAGGTAAAAATCGTCTGGATATGAATCATGATCTTCCATGTGAACCAACCGTAAGTGCAGCTTGACACCTGACTTTGTTTTTCTGAACTTTGCCCAGCGATAGTGATGAAGGTTCAGAGGCAGTGTACTTGAGTCAATGATCTTCAATGGTGTAGTGATCTTTCTCTTCTGATTAAAATGCGTCTCCCTCTGGATCTGGTCTAACAGCTGACTGAAGATATCCTTAAAAATCTGTGTGGGAACGTCAGATAGTTTTCTACTGAGCTGAGAATAGCTGATAGAATCAAAACCTAAGGTTTTCTGAAGTTTCTCTGAAAAAACACTGTCACTGACAGCTCGTAGACTTTCGGTCTCAAATAACTGTGAATATAACAGGAGTTTAATGAAAGCACAGGTATCTAGCTTCTTTGTATAGTAGTCTAAATTCAGGATTTTCACCTATTGAGAAATTTTCTTGAAATCTATCGGTGAAATCCATTGTTCAAATGATGATTTTCTAGTAAACTTATCCATGTTGAGATCCTTTGTATTGGATTTGGATGTGTATTACTACCTCCAACCATTATAAAGGACTTTTTTTGTACAGAAAATAAATTTTTAGAATATTCTATTTAAAACCGTAGCTTGAAATATTTTTATGCAACACTAGTGAATAAATATGAAAAAAAGACAGTTTCATGATAGAAACTGTCTTTTATTTAAAAGATAAAGTTAAGGATAAGATTAAGAATAATAGTCAGAATAATAGATGCAATGATTGAAAACATACATCCTGTTGTACCGCCGAAAAATCTGATCACTTTTTTGTCCTCCCTTTAGTTATAATGAACTATACCCATTCCTACATGATTAAACAAAGGAGGTGTGAAGAATTGCTAATAATAACCGTTTTATTGTCCATTGCCTTTGGTTTATTACTGATGATGTTACATATGATTCTCCCCTGGTTGTTTGGACCCATTATCGCAGCAGCATCTGTCAGAAAAATAAGCGGCAGACAAATGATCTGGCCGAAGTGGCTCGCAGATTCAGGACTGTTTATTCTGGGGGCTCAGATAGGGACATCCTTTACATTAAAGGTACTGTCAGACATTCGAAATGATTTGTTTCATATTGTTTTACTCAATATCATCATTATCGGTGCAGCTATTTTATTGTCGCTTATCTACCGAAAGATAACGCAGTGCAGCTATGAGACTGCATTCTTAAGTGCAGTTCCAGGAGCCCTGAGTCAGATGATTGTCATGGCAGAGGAGAATAAAAGAGCAGACCTTCTTGCCGTTACATTATCTCAGACCTCCCGTCTGTTGTTTGTCGTGATGATTGTACCCTTTATTGCGTCATTCAGTAGCGGTGCAGCAACAGGAAGCGTAATACACAGTGAATCCATTTTTCATGTTTTGTCATTTAATCAGATTTTATTCATCGTCAGTCTGACCGGTTTATTCTTTATATTCTTGCGGCGAATTCATTTTCCAGTTCCTCAACTTCTAGCACCGATATTTATCATGGCAGGCTGGAATATTGTAACGGGGGACAGCTTTTCTATTCCTTACTACTTAATTGCTGCAGCTCAGCTGTTATTCGGCATCAGAATCGGTCTGCAGCTGGTGGATTTATCCAGCAGTCTGACGTTCAGACTTTTTTTAGGTATCACCGTACAGAATACATTGCTTATCTTAGTGACCTTTGTAGCTGCTTTATTCATGACAGATCATCCATTTAACGATACCTTTTTAAGTCTGGCACCGGGCGGTATGGCACAGATTGTGATTGTTGCCCTTGAAACAGGCAGCAATATTGCGATGATATCCAGTTATCATATCTTCCGTATTTTTCTTATCTTATTAGTCGTGGCGCCCTTTATGCAGACTGTGCTGAAGCGATTTGACAAGTCCATTTAAATCCGCTAATATGAAATTATTCAATAAGATTTCGGGAAGAGTAAGTCTGTGATGACTGGACAGAGAGCATAGGGTTGGTGAAACTATGCAGCATCTATGACTGAAGGTAGCCCGCATATGTTCTTATACTGAAAGTAACTAGGTATAAGCGTGGACGAGCGTTAATCGTTTGAGTGCAGCTTCGGCTGAATTTAGGTGGTACCACGAGATTATTCCCGTCCTATTCTTATAGGGCGGTTTTTTTATTGAGTAAAATTAATTACTGGAGGTTTTTTGATGGATACTAAATATAATCCGAAATTAGTAGAAGAAGGACGCTACAAAAAATGGCTTGATGCAGAGCTTTTTAAAGCAGAAGACAATGATGACAAGCAACCTTTTACCATTGTGATTCCACCGCCGAACGTCACAGGCAAACTTCATATCGGCCATGCCTGGGATACAACATTACAGGATATCATTACACGTATGAAACGTATGCAGGGCTATAACACGCTTTATCTGCCGGGGATGGATCATGCGGGCATCGCGACACAGGCAAAAGTAGAGGCAAAGTTACGTGAAGAAGGCATTAGCCGTCACGACATCGGCCGCGCGAAATTCCTGGAGCATACGATGGCGTGGAAAGAAGAATATGCTGAGACTATCCGTGCACAGTGGGCGAAGATGGGGCTTGGTTTAGACTATTCACGTGAACGTTTCACACTTGACGAAGGCTTAAGCGATGCCGTTAAACGAGTATTCGTCGATATGTACAATAAGGGACTGATTTACCGCGGCGAACGTATTATCAACTGGGATCCTGCAGCACGTACAGCACTCAGTGATATCGAAGTGGTCCATGAAGAAGTCGAAGGTGCATTCTATCATATGAACTATCCACTGACAGACGGATCGGGCATGATTGAAATTGCCACAACACGTCCTGAGACGATGCTCGGTGATACAGCAGTCGTCGTTCATCCTGAAGACGCGCGTTACAAAAAGATGATCGGTAAAACAGTGCTGCTGCCTATTTTAGAACGCGAGATTCCGATTATCGGTGATGATTACGTTGATATGGACTTCGGTACAGGTGCGATGAAAGTAACACCTGCACATGACCCGAATGACTTTGAGATCGGGAACCGTCACGACCTGCCTCGTATCAATGTGATGAATGAAGACGGTACGATGAATGACAAAGCAGGTAAATATGCGGGACTTGATCGCTTTGACTGCCGTAAACAGCTTGTTAAGGACCTTGAAGACAGTGGCGTCATGGTTAAAATTGAAAAACACGTCCATCAGGTGGGTCACTCAGAACGTAGCGGCGCAGTTGTAGAGCCTTATCTGTCTACACAATGGTTCGTCAAAATGGCACCACTTGCTGAACAGTCACTGGACAATCAGAAGACGGATGACCGCATTGATTTCGTTCCACCACGTTTTGAGAATACCTTTAACCGCTGGATGGAAGGCATCCATGACTGGTGTATCTCTCGCCAGCTCTGGTGGGGTCATCAGATTCCTGCCTGGTACCATAAGGAAACGGGTGAAGTATACGTCGGTGAAACAGCACCTGAAGACAGTGACAACTGGACACAGGATGAAGATGTACTGGATACTTGGTTCTCTAGTGCGCTCTGGCCATTTTCAACGCTTGGCTGGCCGGATGCAGAAGCAGCAGACTTCAAGCGCTTCTATCCGACAAATGTTCTTGTCACAGGCTATGATATTATCTTCTTCTGGGTAGCCCGTATGATCTTCCAGGGACTTGAATTCACAGAGCGTCGTCCGTTCAACGAAGTACTGATCCACGGTTTAGTGCGTGCTGAAGACGGCCGTAAGATGAGTAAATCTCTTGGCAACGGTGTAGATCCGATGGATGTTATCGACCAGTACGGTGCCGATGCACTACGTTACTTCCTGGCAACGGGTTCAACACCTGGACAGGATTTACGTTACTCAACAGAGAAAGTAGAAGCAAACTGGAACTTTATTAATAAAATCTGGAACGCTTCTCGTTTCAGCCTGATGAATATTGGTGACGACTTCACAGTGGAAGATATTAACCTGGATGGCAAAAAATCAGTAGCGGATAAATGGATTCTGACGCGTCTGAATGAAACAATCGAAGAAGTGACACGTCTTGCGGATAAATATGAGTTCGGTGAAGTTGGACGTAGTCTTTACAACTTTATCTGGGATGATTTCTGTGACTGGTATATTGAGATGAGTAAGATTCCGATGAACGGTGATGACGCGGAAGCGAAGCAGATGACCCGTTCAGTCCTTGCCTATACACTTGACCAGATCATGCGTATGATGCATCCATTCATGCCGTTTGTCACAGAAGCCATCTGGCAGAACTTACCACACGAAGGCGAATCAATCGTGACAGCTAGCTGGCCGGTTGTTCTTCCTGAACTGACAGACGCCGCTTCTAAGCATGAGATGGAGCAGCTGATGGAGATTATCCGTGCTGTTCGTACGTCACGCAGTGAAGTGAATACGCCGATGTCTAAGGAAATCCCGATGCTGATCAAAGCAAATAATGAAGAACATCTGAACAACATCGATGCGAACCGTCACTATCTTGAGCGCTTCTGTAATCCATCTTCTCTTGAAATTGCGCTGTCACCAGATGTACCTGAAAAAGCGATGACGACTGCTGTTTACGGTGCAGAAGTGATTCTGCCGCTTGAAGGCTTAATCGATATGGATAAAGAACGTGAACGTCTGAATAAAGAACTTGAAAAATGGCAGAAAGAACTGGACCGTGTCAACGGTAAACTTGCAAATGAGAAGTTCGTGTCAAAAGCACCTGAGAAAGTCATCAATGAAGAAAAAGAAAAGCAGGCCCTTTATACAGAGCGCTATAATGCAGTGAAAGAAAGACTTGAACAGTTGAAAGCGTAGGGATGACGATGGACTATTTAGAGAGTTTATACTGGATACATGAACGAACAAAGTTTGGCATTAAACCAGGTGTCAGACGTATGGAATGGATGCTTGAGCGCATGGGTAACCCTGAGAAAAATATCAGGGGTATCCATGTTGTCGGCACGAATGGTAAAGGATCGACAGTCAGCTATCTGAAAAATGCGCTGATGGCAAACGGTTACGAAGTCGGTACGTTCACTTCACCGTATATTGAAACATTTAATGAAAGAATTAGTCTGAACGGCAATCCTATTACAGATGACGAGATTGTGACACTTGTTGAAAAAGTGAAACCGGTCAGTGAAGCGTTAGCAGAAGAAACAGATTTAGGCCTGGCAACAGAATTTGAAGTCATGACCATGATGATGTTTGTTTATTTCGGCGAAGTCCATCCGGTCGATTTTACTGTGATAGAGGCGGGGCTTGGGGCAAAGCATGATTCAACGAATGTGTTTATGCCGATCATGACTATTCTGACCAGTATCGGACTTGATCACACCAATATTATGGGTGATACATACCTCGATATTGCACGTGAAAAAGCAGGCGTTATTAAACCGGGTGTTACGCTTGTCTATGCCATTAAAAATGCTGATGCGAAGCAATATGTCAATGAGGCAGTTGCAGAAGCAGGTTCTAAAGGCATTAAACTGGACCGGGATATCCAGTGTGTTTCGTCAGGTGAAGAATTCACTTTCCGCTATAAGGATTATGAACTGGAAGACATCCGTCTGAAAATGCTGGGTTATCATCAGCAGGAAAATGCATCACTTGCAATAGCGGCACTTATCGATATGTATGAACAGGAGATGCTGCATCTCGATTTTAATAAAATGGTATCTGCGATTGAAGAGACAACATGGACTGGTCGTATTGAAACGATTCAGGAAGAGCCGACAATCATTCTTGATGGTGCACATAACCGCGAATCAATTGATGTACTTGTTGATACGATGAAACAGCACTACAGTGACCGAAAAATTGATGTATTGTTTTCGGCGATTGACGGAAAACCGATTGGCAGTATGCTCTATTCATTAGAAGAGATAGCAGATAAGTTCTACGTCACTGAATTCGATTTCCCGAAAGCACTGCCGGTCGATACAATCTATGAATCTGTTGAACATGATCAGAAGATGAAGATTAAGGAATACGGTGAATTCATCAATCATTACAACGGCGATCTGTTACTTGTGACAGGCAGTCTTTACTTTATCAGTGCAGTCAAAGCATATCTAAAAAAATAAAGCGTTATTCATACCAGGCATTTGCCTGGTATTTTTTTGCTTTATATTATTTAAATATTCAGAATTAGGGAAAGTGAAAAGTAGAAGAGACAAAGGGGTTGGTTTTTGAAATGAAAAAAAGTTTGAAGATGCCACACACATATGCACTATTATTATTTTTAGTCGCGTTTGCCTGTGTCATGACCTATATCATTCCAGCAGGTATTTATGACAGGGAAGATGTGGACGGTAGAAAGCAGGTCATTAATGATTCATACCATCACGTCGCTCAGCAACCGGTGAGTCCGATAGAGATCTTTAGAGCAGTACCGACTGGCCTAGTAGAAGCAGCGGAGATTGTATTCTATATCTTTTTAGTCGGGGGGGCATTCGGTATTATACATAGAACAGGTGCCATCAATGCAGGCGTAGGCGCCATGATGAAGAAAGTCGGCAAAAAGGGGAATATGCTGATACCTGTCACAATGATTGTCTTCAGTATACTGGGCTTTTCGATAGGGCTGAGCGAGGAAGCGATCGTCTTTGTACCGATTGGGATTTTGCTTGCCAAAGCACTCGGATATGATGCGATGGTTGGAACCGCTATGATTATACTCGGCAGCGGTATCGGTTTCCTAGGTGGCATGATCAATCCGTTTACGGTAGGGATTGCCCAGAAGATAGCGGAGATACCGTTATTCTCAGGGATTATTTTTAGAACAATTGTCTATCTCATTGTCTTGTTAACAGGCATTCTGTATGTGCTGAATTATGCAAAGAAAGTGAAAAAAGATAAAAAACACAGCTTGATTGCTGCAGACATGCGTGCCGCAAATGATGCCCGCTTTGAAGAGCAGATTAAAGGAATTGATTCATTTACAATGAGACATGCGCTCATTCTGTTATGTCTGGCCATTGCTGTAATAATCAATGTATACGGCATCTTTAAGTTCGACTGGTTCTTAATGCAGATGAGTGCAAATTTCCTGATCATGGGCATTATCGCTGGACTCATTGGTGGACTTGGATTGAACGGAACATTTGATGCATTGATAGAAGGCATGAAAGATATTCTGTACGGTGCAATTATCGTAGGATTTGCGAGAGCAATTGTCTTAGTGCTGGAATCAGGAAAAATCATCGATACAATTGTACATCATATGACAGCGGTTATTGATCACTTACCTGCAGCGTTTTCAGTTATAGCAATGTTTGTGACACAGCTGTTCCTGAACTTCTTTATACCATCTGGATCAGGACAGGCCATGACGACGATGCCGATTATGGTACCTGTGTCAGACTTGCTAGGTATTAATCGACAGCTGGCTGTACTCGCCTTCCAGTACGGAGATGCTATCAGTAATAATATCATTCCGACATCAGCTTCGCTCATGGGTGCACTCGCAGTTGCACGTATTCCATATACGACCTGGATTAAGTTTGTGTGGAAGATTATTGCTATATGGGCGGTTATCTGTATCGGGGCCATGATTATTTATATGAATATATAAGTAGAGACCGGAGACTAAAAAGTCTTCGGTTTTTTGTGGTGAGTGCGAGAAGCTTTGAAACATATGGATGAGCAAAGTCCCGCAAAAGGGGTTAGCGGGACTTTGCTGTGGTGAAATCGGAGCAGGAGAGCGAGCAAAGTCCCGTAAAGTGGATTTGCGGAACGATACGTAGGAGAAAAAGTAGCAGGTAGTGAACAAAGTCTAGCAAAGTAGATTAGCTGGACTTTGCTTTTATAAAACAACTAACTTTTTATAAAAGATAGTTGTTTTTTTTTCTTATATTGTACTATAGTAGATTACAAGATAGCTATCTATATTTTTTGACTAACTATCTTATAAAATAAGATAGTTAACAGGGGGTGCTGATTCTTGGCGGTGCATGATCAGATGATGAAAGGGTTGCTTGATGGAGCTATTCTGGGGTTGATTGCGCAAGGTGAAACTTATGGTTATGAGATTATGGAGCGCTTGAAGGAGAATGATTTTCCTGAAATCAGCGATGGAAGTATTTATCCAGTTCTATTGCGTCTGGATAAGAAGCAGTATGTCAGTACGCGCATGGTAAAGTCAGATAATGGCGGTCCGAAGCGGAAATACTATACCATCACAGCAAGTGGGATGGAGCAGCTTACAGTTTTTAAACAGAAGTGGACAGATTTGAATCATGGTATGAATAATTTAATGAGGAGTGTGGAAGATGTTGAGTAAGAAATCAGAACAGTTTTTAAATAGTGTCAGAATGGAACTAATGAAGCGCGGTAAGAAAGATGAAGATATAGAAGCGGTAACTGAAGAACTCAGAGATCATCTGACTCAGGCCGAAAAACGCGGTGAAAGTGTAGACAGTATTACAGGCGGAACTCCTGACGCATATATCAATTCTATCTCAAAGGAAATGCCATTTGACAATTCATTTATCAAAACAATTATTGGTGCATTGTTTGCGATTTTAGGGTTCTTTACAATCCCAAGACTTATTGCAGGACAATTCGATATGTCAGTCGAAAGAATTGTCTTTTATGGCTTATTAGTCGTTATTCTGTTGCCGCTTGAATTCTGGTTGCTCATGACTATGTTAAAAAAATATGGCCATTCAAAGAAGGGCTATTTCGCACCTCTCATCATCGCATTAATAGGTTTTGCTATTATTTTAGCAGGTGAGTTTTATCTTCGTGTCAACGAAGGAGCTTCAATCATCAACTTAGATATTCATATGAGTCTATGGATAGGTTTAATTCTTCTATTATTATTCATTGGTTTCTGTGTCATGTACAAATCCTGGTTTTATATCGGGGTCATGGTATACCTTGTATTACCTGACTTAGTTGCAAGATTATTTACAGATAAACCAGCTGACAGTAAAGAATTCGTCAACATCTCATCATCCATCTTTCTCATGTTAAGCGTCGTGGCTTTAGTAGGAGCGATGGCATTTTATTCAAGATTTAAAAAAAGTAGAAGATAAGAAACGAACCCTCTGCATAATCAAATGCTGAGGGTTTTTTGATGTTCGATTAGCTTTTCAAAATGAATAAAGTTATATTGAATTAAACAGTTTTTTACAAGTGGACTGAAAGATAGAATATATTAAAAACATTAAGGAGGAGGTATATGACATGTTGGAACGGGATGAAAATGAGTTTGAGATGCATGAGAAATATTTCAAGCCAGATATTTATGATCACATTGAAATAGAAGGGGCTACTGTTTCTTTTGAGCATTTCCTCCACTTGCTTTATCAAGGGCGTGAGATTGAGTTTGTTGTAGATGGTAAAGAATATTTCATAGGCAACTTCCCAGATGGTCGTATTTTATGCGGAGAAGATTGCGAAGAAGAACGTTTCTACAATAATCATATGAAAATGCTCAAAGAAGTAGAGATAGACGGTCAAACATTGGAAAATATTTTTAAGAAACGTGACTATGTGTTTGGCACTATTTTTTAATTAAGGAGATGTTAAATATTAGAGTGTATCGTGACTCATCATTAGTTTTGAAACCTCTCACCATAGATGACCATGAAGATTTCTTTAAGCTGTTAGTTGATAATTACGATTATTTTAAGCCGTCTTTAATGTGGATGATTAAAGACGAATTATATGAACAGTCTCTTGAAAGTCTGAAGTTAAGAATCACTATGACTTTTAGAGAAAACAATCTACCCTTGTGGTTTGGAATTTATTTCAACGGCACTTTATGTGGTTTGATTGGATTTAATGAGCTGGACGTGGAGAATAATGTGGGTGAGCTTGGCTATTTTATGAGCCAAAGACAGTCTTCTAAAGGATTGATGTCACAGTCGCTGTCTCAAATTATTGCCTATAGTTTTGAGGAACTTGCGCTTAATAAGCTGGAACTCTATATCAATGAAAATAATCAGGCAAGTATCAGATTAGCGAATAAACATGGATTTAAACTTGAAGGTACTATCAGGGAAGCGGTAAAGGTGGAAGATACTTATCTTAATCAGCATCTATATGGCTTACTCAAATCAGAATTTCATAAATAAAACCTCCCCGTACTCTAATGAGTGCAGAGAGGCTTTATTTATTTTAAAATCTTCATTTTCAGTCTCGCATCTGGTATTTCACAGTAATTTCGTCTGAAGCGGTACCTTTTTTTCGCTACATATTGATAAAGTGAATTTCTTATATTCAAAGGTATTAGTTTTAGAAGCGTGACATTTATATGAAGGTCTTTCAGGATTGCTATGACGGCATCGCTGTAGATGTAGGTGTCCCCGTCCCTTGAATAAATAACGCTGTCAACTGCATCAAATCTATGAGCGAGTTTCTGTTCGGCTATTTTAGAACTGAGAGCAGCAAAGTAAAGTTTGTCTTCAACGTCCAGCATTGATATGATTTTTACAAAGCGATTGCAGATAAGACATTGGTCATCAAAATAAATAATGTTCATCGTTCACTATTTAACAGGACGATCTAAATCGCCAATCTGATCAAGAAACAGTATACCTTCGTGACCGAATGTAAATCTGTCTTCTGCGTATTCATAATTGCCTTCTTCTATGGTCTTAGCGATGAAAGATAACAGGTTATTCAATGAATCTGCTACGACGTAAAATGTTTCTTCGTCACTGCCATAACTGATGATCTGTCCTTTTTTGCCGTTTTCACCTGGGTCCATATCGACTGCAAGGAAATTACCGAAACCATCTGCCGCAAATGGCAGCCATTTCGCGTGGTAATAAATCGGTTTAATGGCGCCTGCAGGTTCAATCTCGTAAGGGAACTCATCAAACTCTTCTTCTTCGTCCTGATTGAATTCAACTTCGTTCATCACTTCATCAAGTGACAGCCATTCCAGTCCGAAGAAAAGACCCGGACTATCAAATGATTCACCATTATGGGCTTGATAGAGCGTTTTGAAATCAGGGTCAAGCGGTTCACCGAATACTTCTTCTAATTCCTGCAGTTCTTCGTCAGTGGCACCTGGGTTTACATGATCTTTGAAGGGGACATGAGACTGATTGAGTACATGTTCAAGCATAGAATAACCTCCTTTTGTCAGATAGTATTCTATTGCCTGTTCTATTGAATAAAAACGTAGTTATATCATCTTAGATGAATAATCACCTGTACAGTCTTATACATGATTAGTTAGCTATGATGATTACTCATTGTTACGAAGGTCATAAAATGTAGACTGATTTCTGCTGTTTTTCTTTAAAAGAGATGATTTTACTGTAGAATCTCATGAAATTAAAAGTTTTGATGAAAAACTGTAGCCGTTTCTGCCTGTTTTTATCTTTTTCTGCTTTTTTACAAGTACATGTCTTTCCTTTAAAGTGAAATTAAGAAAAGGGGTGGCATATGTTTATAGCAGTGATAGGTAGTTTTATCGGCTCTTTTATGCTTTGTCTTACCTATCAGGAAGGTTCGCTTTTCAGACGTTCGCAGTGTGATAGTTGTCATTCTGATCTTGTATGGTACGAGTTGATACCGGTCGTCAGCTTTATCATGCAAAAGGGAAGATGCCGTCAATGTAACAATCAGATTCCATTACACATCTTCATGACAGAGCTGCTGTTTTTCATGCTCTTTCTCCTGTTTTTTTCAGAAAGCAGTTCAGCACTTTATGCTGCTTGTATCTCTTTTTTAGTTCCGCTGGCGATTTATGATATTCACCATTTTAAAGTACCTAATCATATGCTTCTGCTTTTCGCATGTATTCTCCTGTTGATTCGTTACCCTCTCCTATTTGACATTCAGCATTTAGTCTATTCCGTCTTGCTGATTATACTGCTGCATTTATTTTACTTGCTGACAGGCAGCATCGGCTACGGTGATATCAAGCTGCTGTCCTTGTTCGCACTTTTTCTACCGCTTACTTATTTTCTGCTCATCTTCATGCTGACTTATTTTATCGGCGGCATCGCTGTCATCTGTTTCTTGTTTTACAAACATAATCTGAAGAAAATACCGCTTATTCCTTTTATCACAGCTAGCACACTGCTCGTGTTTAAATTTTATGATGAACTTTATACTATTTATTTTGGAGGGTTTTTATGATGCTAGCGATGTTAAAACAAGATCAGCCTCGTGAACGGCTCATGACTTATGGACCTGAACAGCTAACCAATCAGGAACTTCTGGCCATCATCATTAACACAGGCAGTAAGGATGAATCCGTTTTAGAGGTCGCTAATAAACTGCTGATGTCTATGGGTAATATTCGTGACATGCGTTACCTGACATTGCAGGAGTTACGGGAAATCAAGGGTATCGGCGAGAAGAAAGCTGTGACAATGCTCGCTATGATAGAGCTCGCTGTCAGGATGCATACACATTCTCTCGAAGACCGCGTGAAGATTAAGTCGCCGCAGTGCGTAGCTGATCTTTTGATGGAGCGTATGCGCTATTTTACACAGGAACACTTCATCGCCCTTTATTTAAATACGAAGAATGTCGTGATTCATGAACAGGTCATCTTTAAAGGTTCTTTAAATGCTTCCATCGTTCATCCGCGCGAAGTATTCAGAGAAGCGGTGAGACGATCTGCTGCCAATATTATTGTCTGTCACAATCATCCATCTGGAGATCCGACACCTTCTGTAGAAGATATTGAGGCCACGAAACGTCTGATCAACTGTGGTACGTTATTTGGGATAGAACTCCTGGACCATATCATTATCGGGGACGGCGTCTTCGTCAGTATTAAAGAGAAGGGACTCTTGTAAATTTTTTGTAAAGTATTTCGGAAATCGAAAAAAAGTGTTGTCAGTTCAAATTATTTGAATTATGATAATATTGAAAATAAGAAAAGGGGGAGATTAATATGCGCAACGAATATCTGTGTCTTTCATTACAAATTAATTTATCCTCCTCATATGTGTCACACTAATTAAGACATAGGAGGAGTCTCTCTTCCGGTCGTAAAGCACATGCTTTCCATTAGGAGAGGTATGTGCTTTTTGTGTTTCTATGAGGAGTTAATAAGGAGGATTTACATGTTTGATGTTTTGTTTAAACTAAGCTGGTTTTTTAAGCAGGAAAAGAAGCGGTATTTAATCGCTGTCCTTTTGTTATTGATCGCAAATGTCGTGGAGATTCTCCCACCATGGCTGATCGGTAAGACGATTGATGCCATTACTCTGGGCACTCTCACCACGAGACGTTTTTACGAGATTATCGCCGCATTTGTTGCACTGATTATCATCGGCTATCTGATTAATTATGCCTGGAGATTCCTGCTTTTCAACGGTTCTCAGATTCTGGAGAGCTTAATGAGAAGAAAACTGATGGCGAAATTTCTGTCCATGAGTCCCGGTTATTATGAAAAGAACCGGACCGGCGACCTGATGGCCCGTGCAACAAATGATTTGAGTGCCATCCGTCAGACTGTCGGTTTTGGTATCCTGACGCTGATTGACAGTACGACTTATCTGGTTACCATTATTTTGATGATGGGTTTTGCCATCTCGTGGAAGCTGACTCTTTTTGCAATGCTGCCTTTACCGCTGCTCGCGATTATTGAACAGCGACTGGGTAAGATGATTCATAAACGTTATACCATCAGCCAGGATGCATTCGGTGATATGAATGATGATGTTCTGGAATCAATTGAAGGGATACGTGTGACGCGTGCTTTCGCACAGGAAGATAACCTGAATAGACGGTTTAACAGAATGACGACAGACGTCGTCGATAAATTTATGGCAGTTGAAAAACTGGATGCCTTGTTTAAACCGTTGACAATCATCGTGACGATGGTCAGTTTTATCATTGCCCTTGGTTACGGCAGTGTACTTGTCAATCGTGGCGAAATCTCAATCGGAGACTTAATTGCTTTTAATGTCTACCTCAATATGATGGTGTGGCCGATGTTTGCCATTGGACTGCTCTTCAATATCATGCAGCGTGGCAATGCCTCACTCGACCGTGTGATGGAAGTACTGGATACAGACGATATCATGGCGGACTCAGTAGACTCACTTGTCGCACCGGATCATCATGTATCATTTGATACTGTTAACTTTAAATATCCATCAAGTGAACAGACCAATCTAAAGGCGGTCAATATCGAACTCGGTGTCGGTGAAACGCTGGGGATTGTCGGCCCGACAGGCAGCGGTAAGACGACACTCATCCGTCAGATCTTGAAAGAATACCCAGTGGGTGAAGGGCATATCACACTCGGTGGCATCAATATCGGACAACTGACTAAACGTCAGGTCCGTGAAAAAATCGGTTACGTCTCCCAGGAAAATATTTTGTTTTCACGTTCTGTCAGAGAAAATATCTTGTTCGGAAAGCCAGATGCCAGTGAAGTGGAAATTGCACGTGCTATAGAGCTCGCGAGTTTCACTGAAGACGTTAAACGTCTGCCGCAGGGACTGGATACACTGGTCGGTGAAAAAGGTATCGCTATATCCGGTGGTCAGAAACAGCGTATCTCTATCGCACGTGCCATGATCAAAAATCCGGATATACTGATTCTTGATGATTCACTATCAGCAGTCGATGCTAAAACAGAGACAGCGATCATCGGACATATCCAGCAGTCACGTCAAGGTAAGACTACTATTATCTCCACTCACCGACTGTCTGCTGTCCAGCATGCTGACCTTATCGTAGTGCTTGCTAACGGAGAAATTATTCAGCAGGGGACACACGCATCACTTATTAGTCAGCAAGGCTGGTACCTGGAGCAGTTTAATCGTCAGCAGTTAAGAGAGGAGGAGAGATAATGTCTAATTCAAAACGATTGTTACGGGAAGCACTTAAGTTCAAAAAACTCTTTTTAATCGGTTTTCTCTTCCTGGCAGGTGCTGTTGTCGCTGAACTCATCGGTCCTGTGATCGCGATGAAGATAATTGATGATCATGTAAGGGAAGCAGCGGATACGATTAATCTTACGCCCATTATGCAGCTTCTTGGTATCTATGCAGTCATCGCTGTCTTTAATGCGGTCTTCAGCTACTATCAGACGCTCTATTTCCAGAATGCAGGCTCAAATGTCATTATGAACTTGAGAAACGAACTCTTTAAGCATATGCAGAAGCTGCCGATCAAATACTTTGATACTTTGCCGGCCGGTAAGGTAGTGGCAAGAATCACGAATGATACGCAGACAATCCTGGAGTTGTTTACTGTCCTGCTGCCGACTTATCTGTCAGGTTTCGTTAATATCATAGCCATTATTATTGCGATTTTCTTCTTCAACTGGAAAGTTGGACTTGCCGCTTTTCTTGTCGTACCGTTACTGATAGGCTGGCTGGTGGTCTACCGCAAGCTGTCTGATGAATACAATCAGGTGACACGCGAAAAAAACAGTGATATGAATGCGATGCTCAATGAATCGATCAACGGCATGACGATTATTCAGGCCTTTAACCAGGAAGAGAAGATTCAGCAGGAATTCAATGAATTAAATGACGACTACTTACGGAATTACTCGCGTATTATTCAGCTGGATTCCCTCACCAGCCATAACTTGATGGGAACCATCCGTTCAGTGATTTTTGCGGTGATGATTTATATTTTCGGTTCTACGTTTCTGAGCGGTGAGACTGCTCTGACTGCGGGTATGATGTATGTCATTGTGGAATATCTGACGAGACTATTTAATCCGATGTATAATCTGGTCAATAATCTAAGCGTCCTTGAACAGGCCCGTGTTTCGGCGGATCGTGTTTACGAGATGCTGGATGAACCTGCAGAAATCACGGAAAATAAATCAATCGCTCGTTTAGAGGGTGACGTCCTGTTTGAGGATGTGTCATTTGCCTACAAGGAAGAAGAGTATGTCTTAAAAGACATCAATATTCATGCAAGACGCGGTGAAACCGTTGCACTGGTCGGTCATACGGGATCTGGTAAAAGCTCCATTATGAATCTGCTCTTCAGATTCTATGATCCGACAATGGGTCGTATTCTGATGGACGGTGTTGATTCCAAGTCAGTGACGAAAACCTCACTTCGCGAGCATATGGGTATTGTTCTGCAGGATCCTTATTTGTACAGCGGAACGATCCTCAGCAACATCACGCTAGGTGATGAACGCATTTCACGCGCACGAGCAGTAGCAGCGCTTGAAGCAGTCGGTGGATCACGGGTTCTCGATACGCTAGACAATGGCATCGATTCACCTGTAGTTGAAAAAGGAAATACGTTATCCAGTGGTCAGCGTCAGCTGATTTCATTTGCCCGTGCTCTCGCTTTTGATCCGGCTATTCTGATTCTGGACGAAGCGACTGCAAGTATTGACTCTGAAACGGAATCGGTTATCCAGCAGGCGATGGATGTCCTAAAAGAAGGCAGAACAACATTTATTATTGCGCATAGACTGTCTACCATCAAAAATGCTGATCAGATCATTGTTCTTGATAAAGGAAGAATTATTGAACGAGGTAACCACCGGACCCTTATTCAGTCAGATGGTCAATATGCCAAGATGTATCAGCTTCAATCTGCCAATAGCCAGTAAATCATGTTATATTAGAAGTAATTGCCGAACGGCAATTACTTTTTTTTGAGGAGACTATATGAAAAAACTTCTGTTACTGACTATTCTGCTGCTCGCAGGGTGTCAGCAGACATATAAAAATACAGTGAAATATGAGCCGTTTGATTATCAGAAATTAGGTGCGCTTGACCTGACAGGTTTAACAGTCAGTCAGATGTCGCTTGAAGAGAAAATTTATCAGTCGCTCATCCTCGGTTTCGACGGGACAGCAATGACGCCTGAATTAAATGACCGTCTTCAGAAGAAACTAGGCGGCGTGATTCTATTCAGTCGTAATATTGAATCTGTTACTCAGACACAAGGCTTGAACCATTCGATTGCGGGCGCTCAGACAGAAATTCCGCCTTTTATAGGAGTGGACCAGGAAGGTGGGAGAGTGAACAGATTACCTCGTGAACTGGGAAATACCGCAGATGCTTATACGCTCGCTCAGTCAGGTTCTGAAGCTGTTCATTCTGCAGGTAAGTGGAACGGTCAGATGCTGAAACTGCTTGGATTTAATCTTGATTTTTCTACAGTACTTGATATTTGGACAAACCCGGCTAACACGGTCATCGGTAACCGCAGCTTCGGCACAACAGCAGAGGCAGTCACTAAGAATGCGAGTGCTTTCAATAAAGGCCTGCACTCTGAAGGGATTGTGACGGTCGGTAAACATTTTCCGGGACATGGAGATACATTCCTTGATTCACATCTTGCGCTGCCGGTGAGCGAGGCAGATATGAACCGTTTGAAAAAGGTAGAATTAGTACCCTTTAACAACCTGCAGGATGAAATCGATATGATGATGGTTTCTCACATCGTGGTATCAAAGCTTGATGCACTGCCAAGTTCATTATCAGCTGTTGTCACAAAAGATGTGCTGCAGAAAGAGTTAGGTTTTGATGGTGTGGTCATAACAGATGATCTTGCGATGGGCGCTATAGCTGACCGTTACACAAAAGGTGAAGCAGCAGCTATGGCCATTCAGGCAGGTAATACAATGGTGCTGATCGGTTCTGATGTCGGCGATGTAGATGTACTCGTTCAAACTATTGCAGATAAAGTGAGGAACGGTGAAATCAGTGAGACAGTGATCGATGAAAATGTCCAAAAAATTCTTCGGTTAAAAACAAAATATGATATTCTGTAACTATTAGCTAAAGTAGTGAGGTGTTCAGGTTGCCCGATTTTTATAAACGCAACAAGCTTGTATTCATTTTATTCGGTATTATTGTCTTCATCATGCTGGTCGGTTTATCTCTTAGAGAGCGTGAAACGGCTGTACCGGAACAGATTGTAGGAGATTCAACCGCAGTTGGACAGCGTATTGTCAGCTATCCGATGCTCTTTATCGGACAGAATCTCAGCAATGTAGTGCATATGTGGGATGCTGCTGAAGAAAACAAGGAGCTGCGAGCGAAGATACGAGGATTTAACCAGCTGGAAGCGGATAACTACCGTCTTGAAAAAGAGAATGCAGAACTGAGAAGTATGATGAAAACAGAAAGTATTGCGAGCTATGATCCTGAAATTGCCACTATTATTTCTCGCAATATCGATGACTGGATGAATACGTTCGTGATTAATAAAGGGCAGACGTCCGGCGTTAAAGAGAACATGGCAGTCATCACCAATGAAGGACTGATCGGTCGCATTAAGAAAGCCAATGCTTATTCCAGTCAGGTAGAGCTGATTTCTTCCAGCGCGAAAGCAAGTAAAATTAGTGTAACGCTGCAGAACAGCGGCAGTGAAGTCTTCGGAATGATCGATCAATATGATGACAGCAAGAATCTGCTCGTCATCGATGATATCGAGAATAATATCAAGCTGAAGGTTGGTACTAATGTCGTGACAAGTGGACTCGGCGGACAGTTTCCAAAGGGAATCGTTATCGGGAAAGTCAAAAAAATTGAAAATGATGAATTTGGTCTTAGCCAGATTGCATATGTAGAGACAGCAGCCAGTCTAAAAGATCTTACGCATGTTTATATAGCGATGAAAAGTCAGGCAGCAGGTGGCGAGTAATGCAGTATCTAATTATTTCAGGTATTGCAGTGGTTCTGTTTTATCTGGATACACTGCTCAATAGTCTCATGCCCGTGGGCTCGTTTTTCTTCACCAGTCATTTATTGTTTATTTACTTGCTGATACTCTCTGTCTATAAACATTCTTCTGTTGCTATGACGATGGGAATTGTTTTCGGAATTATCTCCGATGTCTATTTATCTACTATTTATGGTATCTACACGTTCGGTTATATTGCCTGTATTATGCTGATGAGCAGGCTATTCAATGTCTTCTATAAAGATACTGCCGTGATGATCAGCCTGCTGATTGGTTTTGTGCTGTTTTTTGAAGTGGTGTTCTATGCCATCTATCGCATACTTTATTCTACTTCACATGGCTTGATCTATTTTATTTTCCATCATGGTCTGCCATCAGCACTGATTAATTTTGTCCTGATTTTTGTGCTGTTTCCGACCGTGCTGAAAATATTGAACCGCAGTGATTATTAGTATTGACTTCAAATGTGTAAGGTGTTACTATAATCAAGTTGAGTAGTTTATAGCTACATACAACCGCTCGGATAGAGGTTGAAGTGCTTCGGCCACCTGTATACGGCGTGACTTAAAATTTATTAGGAGGTGCAAGTATGTTTGCTATTATCGAAACTGGTGGAAAACAATTAAAAGTAGAACAAGGTCAAGAAATCTGGGTTGAAAAATTAAACGCAGAAGAAGGCGCTACATTTACTTTTGATAAAGTTCTTATGGTTGGTGGCGAATCTGTTAAAGTTGGTTCACCTGTAGTTGAAGGCGCTACTGTTACTGCTAAAGTTGAAAAACACGGCCGCGGTAAAAAAGTAACTGTATTCAAATACAAACCTAAAAAGAACTACAAACGTAAACAAGGTCATCGTCAGCCTTACACTAAATTAACAATCGAAGCGATCAACGCTTAATGATTAATGTCACGATTGCTGTAAATGATGATGGCAGAGTCACTGACTTTGAAATGACAGGTCATGCAGACTCAGCCCCACATGGACAGGATTTAGTTTGCGCAGGTGCTTCAGCTGTCGTTTTCGGCAGTATGAATGCAGTGCTTGGACTGACAGATGAAAGACCCGATATTGATTACGCACACGATGGTGGCTTTTTCAAAGCCCGTGTGGTAGATTTGAATAACAATGAAGCGCAACTGATCCTGCAGGCGATGATTGTCTCACTTGAAACAATTGAAGCTGAATACGGTCAGTTCATCAAACTAAATTATAAGTGAGGTGTAACTCATGTTAAAATTAAACTTACAGTTCTTCGCATCGAAAAAAGGGGTAGGTTCTACACGTAACGGTCGTGACTCTGAATCAAAACGTTTAGGTGCTAAACGTGCTGATGGTCAATACGTAACAGGTGGTTCAATTTTATACCGTCAACGCGGTACTAAAATCTTCCCTGGTGAAAACGTAGGTCGTGGTGGCGATGATACTTTATTCGCTAAAATCGATGGCGTTGTTAAGTTCGAACGTTTCGGACGTGACAAAAAGAAAGTTTCAGTATACGCTGAAGCAAAATAATCAAGATTCAAGCACTAGACACTGTTCTAGTGCTTTTCTTTTTTGTGATACTGTTCGTCTCATATAGACAGACGTGTTATAATGGGATGAGGTGGTTGGATGAAAGAACTCGATTTATATTTAAGAGCTAAACATGATATCAGTAACCAATTGCAGCTTCTCAGTATTTACTGTGAACTCGAAGATTACAGAAAAGTGCAGTCACTCATTGAAAACTGGAGTGATAAGTTACAGCGTGAGCAGCAGTTCATTCAGCTTGCCTGGCCACAGTTTGTCGAAACGGTGATTCATTATAAACTGACCACTGATTTCAAGTTTGATTTTCAGATTGAGACAAAAGGTAGTGGTGTAAATGATGCAGAGCTGTCGGGTCATTTTATAGACTGGTTAGAAAAAGCTGCGGGTCAGCAGATCATTATAACGATTAAAGAAGAAACAGAGCGGTATCATTTTATATTTAGTATGGATGGTACGGCGACTGACTATTATATAGGGAAATAAAAGAGGTGTTTAAATGTTTGTCGATCAGGTCAAAATTAATTTAAAAGCGGGGGACGGCGGTAATGGTATCGTCGCTTATCGTCGCGAGAAATATGTACCCCTCGGAGGACCGTCAGGTGGAGACGGCGGTAAAGGGGCATCTGTCGTATTTGAAGTGGATGAGGGCTTAAGAACGTTACTTGACTTCCGTTTTCAACGTATGTTCAAAGCGGAAAAAGGGGAAAACGGTCAATCCAGCAATATGCATGGCCGTGGTGCGAAGGATTTAATCCTGAAAGTTCCACCAGGCACAATTATCAAAAATGCCGAAAACGGAGAAGTCATTGCTGACCTCGTCATGCATGAACAGCAGGCCGTAGTCGCTAAAGGTGGCCGTGGTGGACGTGGTAACTCGCGTTTCGCCAGTGCATCAAACCCGGCGCCTGAGTTTAGTGAGAATGGAGAGCCGGGCGAAGAGCTTGATGTTATTCTCGAACTGAAATTGATGGCAGATGTCGGTTTGGTCGGTTTCCCGAGCGTGGGTAAATCAACTTTACTATCCATCGTCTCAAAAGCGAAACCCAAAATCGGTGCTTATCATTTCACGACGATTAAACCGAACCTCGGTGTCGTTCAGACGAAAGATAACCGCAGCTTTGTCATGGCAGATTTACCAGGACTGATTGAAGGCGCTTCTGAAGGCGTGGGCCTTGGTCATCAGTTCCTGCGCCACGTTGAACGGACACGCGTCATTATTCATATGATTGATATGGGTCGAACAGACGGCCGTGATCCTTACGAAGACTATGTGACGATCAACAAAGAGCTGAAGAACTATAATGAGAAGCTGGCGAAGCGACCACAGATTGTTGTAGCGAATAAAATGGATATGCTCGGAGCTGAGGACAATCTTGAACTCTTCAAAGAAGAAGTCGGTGAGGAGCTTGAAATCATCGAACTGAGTGCTGCTACTTATCAGAATATCGATCAACTGCTCTACCGAGTAGCAGATATATTAGATGAGACAGCCGATATGGACTTTGACGCAGATGAAGAAGAGACAGGTGTTCACCGTGTTCTTTACAAACATGAGAAGTCAGTGGACCACTTTGAGATTACGCGTGATGATGATGGTGCGTATGTAGTCAGCGGTAACTCTATCGAGCGTACCTTCAAGATGACGGACTTTAACCGTGATGCAGCTGTCAGACGTTTTGCACGTCAGATGCGTTCGATGGGTATTGATGATGCACTGCGTGAACGTGGCGCTAAAAATGGAGACATCGTCCGCATTCTCGGCGGCGAATTCGAATTCGTTGAGTAGGTGAAGAGATGAGCGATGGACAGAAGTATTATTTGATCAGAGAAGATGTCCTGCCAGAATCAGTCAAAAAAACGCTTAAAGTCAAAAAGTTACTGGAACGTGAACCGCAGGTTTCTATATTCGAGGCCGTTAAGCGTTATGATCTCTCACGGAGTGCATACTATAAGTTCAAAGATACGATATTTCCTGTAGAAGATCAGACGAGAGAACGCAATATTACGCTCCTTGTCCATGTAGATGATAATGTAGGTCTGCTTTACCGCATACTGGAAAGTATTGCAGCAGAGAAAGGTTCTGTGCTGACGATTCACCAGAGTCTGCCGATTATGGAGAAAGCAACGATCACGATTTCACTGAATGCGAGAGAGATGAGACTGACGATCAACGAACTGCTTGATAAGCTGAAACAGATTGATGGTGTGAATCAGGTTCAGCTTCTCGGCATGAATATGTAGGAGGCACTATGTACGCTTATTTACAAGGTCAACTGACACAGATTTCACCTACGCATGTCGTTATGGATATCGGAGGGGTCGGCTACGAATGTCACACCCCAAATCCATATCGTCTGCAGAAATTCCTGAATAAAGAAACAAAGCTTTTTACACAGCTGATTGTACGTGAAGATGCACATACGTTATACGGCTTTATCAGTGCTGAAGAGAAAAGTCTTTTCCTATCACTCAACAAAGTAACGGGTATCGGACCAAAGTCAGCACTCGCTATTCTTGCGACGAGCACACCTGACGAAATCAGACGAGCGATTGAAGAAGAAAACGAGGCCTATCTTATTAAGTTTCCGGGCATCGGTAAAAAAACAGCACGTCAGATTATTCTCGACCTGAAAGGGAAGCTCGTCATTACAGATGAGTCTGCACTCTTTGAGGAATTCACTGATTCTGGTGCAGTGGCAGAAGCCTTACTTGCACTGGAGGCTCTTGGATACTCTAAACGGGAACTGACGAAAGTCGAGAAAATACTGAAAGCTGAAAAAATAGAGCAAGTAGATGACAACATCAAACGAGGATTACAGATTTTAGTTTCTTAAGGAAGTGGCTATATGGATGAACGTATGATGGATGACCACTTGATGAATGATTTTGAAGCGGAGACCGAACTGAGTCTAAGACCGCTTTATCTAAATCAATATATTGGTCAGCCGAAGCTGAAGAACAATCTGGAGATTTTTATACAGGCAGCGAAATTACGCGAGGAAGCGTTAGATCACGTCCTATTATATGGACCACCTGGTCTCGGTAAGACAACACTCGCTAATATTATCGCCAATGAGATGGATGTCAATATCCGAACGACTTCCGGTCCTTCTATTGAACGCCCCGGCGACCTTGCTGCTATCCTTTCTTCACTGAACGCGGGTGACGTGCTGTTTATTGATGAGATTCATAGACTGTCACGCGTCGTTGAAGAAATCCTTTATCCGGCGATGGAAGACTTCTGTCTGGATATCGTTGTTGGTAAAGGAGAGGAGGCGCGCAGTATCCGTATTGACCTGCCACCTTTTACGCTTGTGGGAGCCACGACTCGTGCCGGTAGTCTCTCTGCGCCGCTTCGAGACCGTTTCGGTGTTCATCTGAGACTGGACTACTATGATGAAGAAAACCTGAAGGAGATCATCACGCGTACGGCCGCTGTCTTTGATACAGAGATAGATGATGAATCAGCTGGAGAAATCGCCAGTCGCAGCCGTGGTACGCCGCGGATAGCCAATCGTCTGCTTAGACGTGTGCGGGACTTTGCACAGGTAAAAGGCTCAGAAATGATTCATATTGAGACGACGAAACAGTCACTTGATATGCTGCAGGTTGATAAACATGGTCTTGATCATATCGACCATAAAATCATGACGGCTATTATCGAACGCTATAACGGTGGGCCGGTCGGACTTGATACAATCGCTGTCAGTATCGGTGAAGAACGCGTGACAGTAGAAGATGTCTATGAACCTTTCCTTATTCAAAAGGGATTTCTGGAACGGACAACGCGTGGTCGTGCGGCGACACCATTCGCCTATGAACATTTTAACTACCCGTATCGCAACGAAAAGAGGAAATAAAGTGAATGTAAATGATTTTGATTTTGAATTACCGGAAGAATTAATCGCTCAGACACCGCTTCTTGACCGCACGTCCAGTCGACTGATGACGTTAAATAAGGACACGGGAGCAGTCAGCCATGAACATTTTTCTGATATCGTCAGTCACCTGAATGCGGGTGACACGTTAGTACTGAACGACACTAAAGTCATGCCTGCCAGACTCTACGGTATTAAAGGAGAAACAGGCGCCAAAGTTGAAATGCTGCTGTTAAAACAAATGGCAGACAATGACTGGGAAGTACTGATTAAACCAGCTAAACGAGTAACGATTGGCACAGTTGTGAGTTTTGGTGAAGGAAAACTGAAGGCAGTGTGTAAAGAACTGCTGCCACAAGGGGGTCGTATCATGACCTTACAATTTTCAGGAATTCTGCAGGAACGGCTAGAAGAACTGGGTGAAATGCCTCTGCCGCCATACATCAAAGAACAGCTGGAAGATCAGTCCCGTTATCAGACGGTCTATGCGAAAGCTGTGGGCTCCGCTGCTGCACCGACAGCAGGACTGCATTTTACTGAAACCCTGCTCGAAGAAATCGCTGCAAAAGGTGTCAATATCGCCTATATCACTTTACACGTCGGACTAGGTACATTCAGACCTGTCAGTGTTGAAGAGATAGAAGAACATGATATGCACAGTGAGTATTACGAGATGTCACAGGCGACAGCAGACATCCTGAACAGAACAAGACAACAGGGCGGCCGCATTATTACAGTCGGCACGACTTCTACGCGTACGCTTGAAACGATTGCATCGATGCATCCTGAATTCACTGAGACTTCAGGGTGGACTGATATCTTTATTTATCCAGGCTATGAATTCAAAGGAATCGATGCCATGATTACGAACTTCCATCTGCCGAAGTCGACTCTCATGATGCTGATTTCCAGTCTTGCCACTCGTGAGCACGTGCTGAACGCCTATGCACAAGCTGTCAAAGAAAAGTATCGCTTCTTCAGTTTTGGCGATGCGATGTTTATTTATTAAAGGAGAATACTATGCCAGCAGTAACTTATGAACACATTAAAACTTGTAAACAATCAGGTGCACGTCTAGGTATCGTCCATACCCCTCACGGTTCTTTTGAGACGCCGATGTTTATGCCTGTCGGTACACAGGCGACTGTCAAAACAGTAAGCCCTGAAGAACTGCATGCGATGAACGCGAAAATCATTTTAAGTAACACTTACCATCTCTGGCTGCGTCCAGGTAATGATGTGATTCGTGAAGCAGGTGGACTGCACAAATTTATGAACTGGAACGGTCCGATATTAACGGATTCCGGTGGCTTCCAGGTCTTCAGTTTAAGCGATATGCGTAAGATTGAAGAAGAGGGTGTCCATTTCAGGCATCACTTGAATGGCTCTAAACTCTTCCTGAGCCCGGAGAAAGCGATGCATATCCAGAACGATCTCGGTTCTGATATCATGATGGCTTTTGACGAATGTCCACCGATGCCTGCTGAATATAAATACGTCAAAGATTCAATTGAAAGAACTTCTCGCTGGGCAGAACGCTGTCTTAAAGCTCATAACCGCCCTGAAGATCAGGCACTGTTCGGCATCATCCAGGGCGGCGAATACGAAGACTTACGTACGCAAAGTGCGAAAGACCTCGTATCACTTGACTTCCCGGGCTATGCGATTGGCGGACTCTCAGTCGGCGAGCCGAAACCGATTATGTACCGCATGCTAGAACACACGACACCGCTTATGCCTTTTAATAAACCTCGTTATCTGATGGGCGTCGGTTCACCTGACGCGTTGATAGAAGGAGCGATACGCGGTATTGACATGTTTGACTGTGTACTGCCGACCCGTATTGCGCGTAACGGAACTTGTATGACGTCAAAAGGTCGTGTCGTCGTCAAAAATGCGAAATACGAACGTGATTTCACACCGCTTGACGAGAACTGCGACTGCTACACTTGTAAGAATTATACGAAAGCGTATATCAGACATTTAATCAAAGCTGATGAAACGTTCGGTATCCGTCTGACTTCTATTCATAACCTGCACTTCCTCTTAAATATGATGGAGCAGGTACGTGAAGCGATTCGTAACGACAGATTACTGGATTTCAAAGAAGAGTTCTTTGAAAGCTATGGTCTGAACGTCGAAAACCCAAAAAATTTCTAGGAGAGTAATGATGAACGAAAATTTACAGATGATTTTAGTTAACATTCTGCCGCTGCTTGCGATTATCGTCATCGGTTATTTTGCGATGGTGCGCCCGCAACAAAAACGTAATCAAAAGCAGACTATGCTGATCAACGGACTCACAAAAGGAGACCGGGTGGTGACGATCGGCGGCATCCACGGTACTGTCAAGTCAACAGATGCGCAGACAGTGACATTACTTGTCGGTCGTAACCAGGAACTGACTTTTGACAAGCAGGCAATCAAAGATAAACGTCCTTCTTAAACTATGATATGATGATGTCAGTATTGATTCATTTTAATGAGGTGAAATTGTGAAAAAGAGAAGTAGAATTGTTGCTTTTCTGCTGATTGCTATTCTTTTATTCAGTTTAATTGGTGGCACAGTACAGAAAGTGATGAAAGACGTCAATCTTGGGCTTGATCTTCAGGGTGGATTTGAAGTCCTGTATCAGGTCAAGCCGCTTGAAAAAGGTGACAAGATTGATGAAGAAGCTGTTAAAGCAACCAGTAAGACTTTAGAATCCCGTGTCAATGTGCTCGGAGTGTCGGAGCCGAAGATTCAGATTGAGGAAGGCAACCGTATCCGTGTTCAACTGGCGGGTGTCAAAAATCAGAATGAAGCCCGAAAAATCTTATCGACAAGTGCGAACTTAACGATTCGTGATGCGAATGATAAGCTTCTCCTGTCGGGTAAAGATTTAGTGCAGGGCGGTGCAAAGCAAGGCTTTAAGCAGGATACAAATGAAGCTGCTGTTTCACTTAAGCTGAAGTCTGCCAGCAAGTTTAAGGAAGTCACTGAAAAAGTCTCTAAAATGACGCCGAATGTCATGGTTATATGGATGGACTTTGAAGAAGGTAAAGACAGCTACGAAAAAGAAGTGAAACGAGAGCAGGAAGGCAAGCAGCCGAAATATGTCAGCGCTGCCTCAGTCGACCAGCCGATTAACTCTGAAAATGTTGAAATTTCAGGTGGTTTCGCAGGTCAGGACGGCTTACTTCGTGCCAAACAGATCGCGGACTTATTAAACTCAGGTTCACTTCCTGTGAAACTTGACGAAGTCTATTCTACTTCTGTCGGTGCACAGTTCGGTCAGGATGCTTTGCAGAAGACGTTATTTGCGTCAGCTGTCGGTGTCGGTCTGATATTCTTGTTCATGCTTTTCTACTACAGACTGCCAGGCTTGATCGCTGTCATCACTTTGTCAGCTTATATTTACTTGACGATGCTGGCGTTTAATATGATTAATGGTGTTCTGACGCTGCCTGGTATTGCGGCACTCGTTCTCGGTGTCGGGATGGCGGTTGATGCCAACATCATCATGTACGAACGGATTAAAGATGAGCTGAGGATTGGTCGCAGTCTGAAACAGGCGTACCATAAAGGTTCACAGTCATCATTCCTGACTATTTTTGATGCTAATATTACTACAGTTCTTGCGGCACTTGTGCTCTTCTTCTTTGGTGTCAGCAGTGTCAAAGGTTTCGCGACGATGCTTCTGCTCGCTATCTTGATGAGTTTCATCACATCAGTATTCTTTACTCGACTGCTGATGTCTCTCATTGTGAATTCTAATTTCTTTAACAAGAACTTCAATCTATTCGGTGTAAATGCTAAACATCGTCACGACTTATCTGAAGGCTATGATATTCACGATTTAAGAACAGTGTGGGACCGCATTGATTTCGTAAAGCTTGCAAAACCGCTTATTATGTTATCGCTAGCTTCTATTATTCTGGGAGTCATCGCGTTATCAGTCTTCAAGCTTAATCTGGGTATCGACTTCACTCAAGGCTCTCGTGTCGATGTGAAGAGTGCACAGACTATCAATGTAGATACACTTGAAAAAGATTTAAAAACTGTTGATTTAGAAGAGGGTACGATTACATTGTCCGGATCTGATAAAAAATCAGCAGTTGTACAGTACAAAGAACCTTTAACGAAAACACAGATTGATGATCTTAAAAATATGATTGATGACAAGTATGGTTTTGAACCGAACGTCAACACAGTTTCACCAGTTATCGGTAAGGAACTTGCTAAAAATGCGATGCTTGCAACTCTTATTGCATCGATTGGTATCATTATTTATGTCACGTTACGTTTCGAATGGCGTATGGGTCTGACTTCAGTCCTCGCACTGCTCCATGATGCGTTTCTGATTATTGCTGTATTCAGTTTGATCAGACTGGAAGTAGATATGACCTTCATCGCGGCTGTTCTGACCATCATCGGTTATTCAATCAACGATACCATCGTTACATTTGACCGTGTTCGTGAGAACCTGCATAAGATTAAAGTCATCACTGCACCAGAACAGATCGATAACATCGTCAACAGTTCTATCAGACAGACGATGACACGTTCCATCAATACAGTTCTGACAGTCATCATTGTCGTAGTTGCACTGATTTTCCTCGGCGCGCCGAGCATCTTTAACTTCTCAGTTGCACTCTTGATCGGTTTAGTGTCAGGGGTTTTCAGTTCTATCTTTATCGCTGTTCCGTTATGGGGCATCCTGAAGAAACGTCAGCTTAAAGCAAACGGTGGACGTCTGACTGTCTACACAGACAAACCTAAAAATGATGAAAAGATTTATGTTTAATCTTTGGAAGCAGACCTTCATGAGGTCTGCTTTTTCTATTGAATTTCATTTTTAAAATGAAAAAGGTATAATAAAACGGTTGGGAGGATGACGTGGATGGCAAAACAATGGCTCTTAAAAGAAAAAAGCGCAGAACTGGATTCTGCACTCGCTAAAGAATTCAAAATACCTCCTCTTCTTAAGGAGATACTCGAGGCTCGTAATATTACTACGCGAGATGAACTGACTGCATGGTTTAATGAGGAAGCCTTGGAAGACCCTTTTCAGATGTATGATATGGAGAAGGCGGTTTCAAGAATTCAGCAGGCCGTAGAAGAAATGGAACCGATTATCGTCTACGGTGATTATGATGCAGATGGTGTAACGAGTGTAACGATTCTCATGGCAGCACTTGAGGAAATCGGTGCCATGGCTGCCTTTTACATTCCGAACCGCTTTACAGAAGGATATGGACCGAACGAAGAGGCATTTCGCTCTTTTGCAGATGACGGCGTTGGTCTCATCATCACTGTTGATAATGGCGTGAAAGGCCATCATGAAGTGGAAGTGGCGAAATCTCTAGGTATAGATGTCATTATTACAGACCACCATGAAATAGGAGAGACTCTACCTGATGCCTATGCAGTTATTCACCCTGCTCATCCAGATGGTCATTATCCTTGTCCGCATCTAGCCGGTGCGGGCGTGAGTCTGAAACTTGCCACTGCTCTGATGGGCAGAGTTGAGCCTAGCCTGATCGGTTTTGCGGCAATCGGCACGGTGAGTGACCTTGTGCCGCTGACAGGAGAGAATCGCTGGCTTGTTAAAAAAGGGCTGGATGCACTCAATCAGTCATTGCCTGCAGGTGTTCGTGCGCTTCTTACGCAGGCATCTCACCAGGGTGAAGTGACAGAAGAGACGATCGGCTTTATCATTGGTCCCAGGCTGAATGCAGTCGGCCGGCTGGAAGACGCCCGACCTGCTGCAGAACTCTTAATGGAACAGGACCCGGAATACGCAGCGGAGCTCGCAAAAAGTGTTGATGCCTATAATATTAAGCGTAAGGCTGTTGTCCAGGATATGACAGAAGCGGCACTTGCACAGGCAGCAGATAAAGTCGCACAAGGACTTAATTTCCTGATTATTACTGGCGAGAACTGGAATGAAGGTGTACTGGGTATCGTTGCGTCCCGTATTGTGGAGCAGTATTACAGACCGACTATCGTACTGAACCTCGGCTCTGATTATGCCAAGGGCTCTGCTAGAAGTATCGTCCAGGTGTCGATGTTTGATTATCTGACGGCAAATGAAGCCTTACTATCTAAGTTCGGGGGACATCATATGGCAGCTGGTCTGACGATGCCACTCGAGAATGTTGAGAAATTAGAACAGGCGTTGAATGACCTGATCGAAGAAGAAGGTGAACTGCAGCCAGTACTTGAAGTTGATGCTGAAGTAGATATGAGCCACGTGACAGTTGATGCAATCAGACAGCTCGATAAATTAAGACCGTTTGGTACGGGTAATCCGCAGCCTGTCTTTAAGCTGAATGACCTGACCATCACACAGAACAAAGCGATCGGTCAGCAGGGTGCTCATATGAAGATGATGCTCAATGACTCGCTGACGGCCTTAAAATGGTCAGGCGGTCAGCTTGTTCACGATTACCCAGCTGAAACCGTAGTAGATGTCTGCGGAAAATTTCAGCTGAACGAGTGGAATGGCCATGTGACGCCTCAGATGATTCTTGAAGATGTCAGAACAGACAGTGTGCGGTATATTGATTATCGTAATCAGCATGCCAGCCGTTTCGCTTTTCTGAAGGATGAAGATGTCATCTATCTCATCAATCCGGACCGTCCTAGACAGAATGAACATTATTTTTATTATGGCGATAATCTGTCCGGCCATGATAAAATTGTTCTGAGAGATCTGCCTGAAGATTTAACGGCTTTTAGTGAATCGATGAAATCGGCGACGGCTAAGCAGATTTATGTGATCTTTCATTCAGCAGTACAAGTTTATTTCGACGGCATGCCAAGTCTGGATAAGTTCAGACAACTTTATAAAATCTTGTTCAAAGAGCCGGTCAATCTTGTTCAGCAAGGCCTCTCTATCTGCCAGACGCTCGGCATATCGCCTGATGCGCTGAAGTTTATGATTGAAGTCCTGAAGGAACGAGGCCTGGTCCATGACGAAGGTGGTCTGCTTGTCGTTAATAAGGAAGCAGGAAAAGTAGATATGCAGGCTTCACCCGTCTATGCTGCACGTCATGCACAGCTTGAACGTGAACAACAGCTGCTCTATTCTTCGTTTGACAGTATTAAAAATCTCATCAATGACAAAATGTTCTAGTCACAGGAGGCTACTATGGATTTAAAACAGTATATTTCAGAAGTACAGGATTGGCCGGTTCCAGGCGTCAGTTTTAAAGATATCACGACTATCATGGACAACGGAGAAGCTTATCGCTATGCGACAGATCAGATTGTTGCCTATGCAAAAGACAAGCAGGTTGACCTCGTGGTAGGACCTGAAGCGCGTGGTTTCATCATCGGCTGTCCCGTCAGCTACGCAATGGGGATTGGTTTTGCACCGGTCAGAAAAGAAGGCAAACTGCCACGTGAAGTGATTCGCTATGAATATGACCTGGAGTACGGCTCAAATGTTCTGACGATGCACCGTGATGCCATCAAACCAGGACAGCGCGTCTTAATCACAGATGATCTGCTGGCGACAGGCGGCACGATTGAAGCCACAATCAAGCTCGTTGAAGAGCTCGGCGGTATTGTGGCGGGTATTGCTTTTATCATCGACCTGAAGTATTTGAACGGGATGGAGAAATTAAAAGGATATGATGTCCTTTCTCTAGTCTCTTATGACGAAGAATAATGCGGCGTCAGCTGCTTTATTCTTTTTTGTTTATATTTATTTCTAATATATTTTATAGTATGATAAAAACATTATAAAAAGTGAGGTGATAGCATGAATAACGAATATCCGTATACAGCTGATGATGTGCTTGCGATGACGCGCAGCTATCTGTCTGAAGAAGATTATCAGTTTGTTGTCAAAAGCTATCAACTTGCAGAAAAAGCGCATGAAGGCCAGTTCCGTAAAAATGGACTGCCGTATATCATGCATCCCATTCAAGTCGCAGGTATTCTCGCTGAAATGAAGCTTGATGCTCCTACTATCGTGGCAGGTTTTCTGCATGATGTTGTAGAGGATACGCCTTATACATATGAAGATCTGCAGTCGATGTTTAACATGGAAGTCGCAACAATAGTGGATGGTGTGACAAAGCTTGAGAAAGTTAAATACCGTTCAAAAGCTGAGCAGCAGGCTGAAAACCACCGGAAATTATTCATTGCCATCGCTAAAGATGTCCGCGTCATTTTAGTCAAGCTTGCAGACCGACTGCATAATATGCGGACACTGAAGGCAATGCCACATGAGAAGCAGGCCAGAATTGCTAAAGAAACGCTCGAGATTTATGCCCCGCTTGCACACCGTCTCGGGATCAGCACGATTAAATGGGAACTGGAAGATATCTCACTTCGCTATATCGACAGTATCCAGTATTTCCGCATCGTTCATCTGATGAAGAAAAAACGCAGCGAACGTGAGGAATATATACATAATGCGATCGAGAATATTCAGCATGAGATGGAGATCACAGATATCCATGGTGAAATCACGGGTCGTCCAAAACATATTTACAGTATCTATCGCAAAATGGTCAAGCAGAAGAAGCAGTTTGATCAGATCTTTGATTTACTCGCTATTCGTGTCATTGTGGACTCCATCAAAGACTGTTATGCCGTGTTAGGACTCGTTCATACGCTCTGGAAGCCGATGCCTGGTCGATTTAAGGACTACATCGCAATGCCAAAACCGAACATGTATCAATCGCTGCATACGACGGTTGTCGGACCCAACGGAGATCCGCTTGAAATACAGATCCGCACGAAAGAGATGCATGAGATTGCAGAGCACGGTGTCGCTGCACACTGGGCCTACAAAGAAGGGAAACAGCTGGTCAATCCTGATGAAGCGAAGTCACTCAGCAAGATGGGCTGGATAGAAGAGATTGAAGAAGCGGATTCAACTTCTCTTGATGCCGAAGCCTTTATGGAATCACTGAAGTATGATCTTCAAAGCGATAAAGTCTACGTCTTCACCCCGGAAAGCGATGTCGTTGAATTACCGATTGGGGCTGTTCCCATTGATTTTGCCTATGCTGTCCATAGTGAAGTGGGTAATAAGATGATCGGTGCCAAAGTGAACGGTAAAATTGTACCGATTGATTACGAGCTCCATACAGGTGATATCATCGAAATACGGACATCCAAGCATTCTTATGGCCCGAGCCGGGACTGGCTGAAGATCGTTAAATCATCGAGTGCTAAAAGTAAGATTCGCAGTTTCTTCAAGAAGCAGGACCGATCAAGCAATATTGAAAAAGGGAAGTTCATGATTGAAGCAGAAATCAAGGAACAGAATTTTCGACTGGATGAAGTCCTGACTGAAGAGAATTTAAATATGCTGAAAAACAAATATAATTTCAGCCATACAGATGATATGTATGCTGCAGTTGGTTTTGGCGGTCTCACTGCTTCAAATGTGGTTGCTAAGTTAACTGAAAAGATTCGTATTAAACGAAAAGAACTCGCACTTAATCAGGTACAGGAAGTCAGTAAGTCCTTATCGACAAAACCACCTATTCAGACTGAATCCGGTGTGTACGTTGAAGGAATGGACAATATGCTCATCAAACTATCAAAATGCTGTAACCCAATTCCAGGCGATGAAATTGTGGGTTATATCACGAAAGGACATGGTGTCAAAGTGCACCGCACAGAGTGTCCGAATATTAAGGATGAGACAGAACGCCTGATTGACGTAAACTGGGTCGCGGCTCTCAATCAGAACCAGACTTATCAGGTCGATCTGGAAGTGACGGCCTACGACCATAACGGCTTACTGAATGAAGTGCTGCATGCTGTGAATTCGACAAATGTCTCTCTTGTCCATGTCCATGGTCGTGCAGACATCGATAAGAATGTAAGAATCAATATTGGTATTATGGTTAAAAATGTAGCGGAACTTCAGAAAGTAGTGGACCGCATTAAACAGTTGAGCGATATTTATACGGTCAGCCGAATCTGGAATTAGAGGTGGCTTATGAAAGTAGTATTACAACGAGTGAGTCGTGCGTCTGTCAAGACTGACGAACATTTTGAGGCAATAGAACAAGGTTTTCTTCTCCTGGTTGGAATAGGGGAGGAAACAGTTGAAGCTGATTTGACAGCAATGGCAAAAAAAATCAGTTCAGCCCGTCTTTTTGAAGATGAGGACGGTAAGATGAACCGTTCAATACAGGACGTCGAAGGCAGTATCCTGTCTATCTCGCAGTTCACGCTATATGCAGATGTCCGTAAAGGAAACCGGCCGAGTTTTACCAAGGCAAGAAATCCGGCCGAAGCTAGCAAGATGTATGACCGGTTCAATGAACTGCTTCGCCACGAGAACTTGACAGTTAAAACTGGCATGTTTGGCGCGGATATGGCGATAGAGCTCATTAATGATGGTCCTGTTACGATTATCTACGAGAGCCAGGATGGCAAGATTCAATGAAACGCAACCGTTTAATTCTTTTGGCTGCGCTATTAGCAGGCATACTTATCGCCCTTCTGATTTTTTTGATGTTAACAGGCGGTTCAAGTAATCGCACATCGCTCAAAATGATTGAGGACGGCGAGCTGCGTACAGGTCCCCAGGCCTCATATCCCGTCGTGTTTGATGTAGAAAAAGGTGACAGACTTAAAATCATCAAGCATGAAGGCAAATGGTATTATGTGTCTGATAAGAAGAAGAAGGGCTGGATTGGCGGCTGGCATACAGATCTTAATATCTCGCCCGATAAAGTGGCGGCAGACGATCCATTTAAAAATAAAACGATTATTCTGGATCCTGGGCATGGGGGTTCTGACCAAGGTGCGAGCAGTAAAACAGGTACGCTTGAGAAAGAGGTAACACTTAAAACGGCACTGATGCTAAGAGATAAGCTGAAAAAAGAAGGTGCCAAAGTCATCATGACGAGGTCAACCGATGAATTCGTCAGTCTGGATGACCGCAAAGGGACAGGCGATATTTTTGTCAGCCTGCATAGCGACGCACTGGATGACAAAGCCCCGCACGGGCTGACGGTCTATTACAGTCATGAATCACAGAAGGTGCTTGCAGATACGCTGCATTTTTCCATCAAGAAAAAAGCTCTGCTGTCAGACCGCGGTGTCCGACAGGAGAACTTCCAGGTCATCGAACAGACGAAGATGCCGGCAGTACTCCTCGAACTGGGCTATATCAGCAATCCGATAGATGAAAAGATGATGAATGATCAAGTCTATCGTCAAATTGTCACGACATCGATTGTCGATGGGCTGCGCAATTACTTTATCTATTAACTTGACTTTAGTGCGGTGACGAAGTACTATGAATTTAACTGAAGATAAGACCGTATGAATCTATCAAGGTTTTTCCGTTTATTTCTAGAGACATCTATGCTGCTGAAATTAGATGATTAAACGACTGACTATGAACAATAGATGAGGTCGTTCTACGAAAGTAGAGCCGTCAGACAAACGATACTTGTCCTGAGAGTGGATACTTCGGTATCAATTAGGGTGGCAACACGGTCGATTCGTCCCTTATGCATAATGCATAAGGGGCTTTTTTATATTTTAAGGAGGATTATGATGATAAACATTCCTAGAGGCACACAGGATATTCTGCCTGAAGAAACACCGAAGTGGCAGTATATTGAACGTCAATTAATTGAAATTGCTAAAAGCTATAATTATAAAGAAATTCGTACGCCAATATTTGAATCTACTGATCTTTTTGCACGTGGAGTAGGTGATTCGACAGATATCGTTCAGAAAGAAATGTATACGTTCATGGATAAAGGTGACCGCAGTATGACACTTCGTCCAGAAGGCACAGCGGCAGTGGTCAGAAGCTATATAGAGAACAAGATGCACGGCAATGCTAATCAGCCGCTCAAACTTTTCTATAACGGGCCGATGTTCCGCTATGAACGCAAACAGAAAGGACGCTACCGTCAGTTCGTCCAGTTTGGTGTCGAAGTCATCGGTGCAGAGAATCCAGCTGTTGATGCAGAAGTGCTGCACATGCTCTACCATATTTATTCCTCATTCGGACTGAAGTCACTGAAGCTTGTCATCAATTCAATCGGTGATATGGAATCCCGTCAGGAATACAAGGAAGCGCTCGTTGAACATTTCACACCGCACATCGGTGACTTCTGTCAGGACTGTCAGAACCGTCTGCATACGAATCCGATGCGCATACTGGACTGTAAAGTAGACTGCGAGCAGCCTGCTGTAAAGTCAGCGCCGAAGATCACGGATTACCTCAATGACTATTCAAAAGAGTATTACGAAGCTGTAAAAGGCCATCTGGACCGCCTCGGCATCCCTTATGTCGAAGATGCGAATTTAGTCCGCGGGCTTGACTACTATACGCATACCGCTTTTGAAATGATGAGTGAAGCTGAAGGCTTTGGTGCAATCACAACACTGTCTGGCGGCGGCCGCTACAACGGACTGCTCGAGATGCTGGACGGACCGAGCGAAACAGGTATCGGTTTTGCTTTAAGTATTGAGCGTCTGCTACTGGCCCTTGAAGCAGAAGGAATAGAGCTCGAGGTCGATGAGCAGCTGGATCTGTTTATCGTGACGATGCCGGAGACATTAAACGAAGCGGTCAAGCTGATTGCTGATTTACGCATGAGTGGTATCCGTGCAGATATGGATTATCTTGAGCGCAAGATGAAGGCCCAGATGAAGCAGGCTGACCGTCTGAACGCGAAATATACATTCGTGCTGGGTGGCAACGAGCTGGAATCAGGTATTGTTAAACTGAAAGAGATGTCATCTGGCGAAGTAACGGATGTTAAAATTGAGGAAATGGCCTCTTACTTGAAGGAGAGAAAATAATGGAGAAACGTACAACATACTGTGGACTTGTAACAGAGGAATATATTGGACAGGAAATTGTTTTAAAAGGATGGGTACAAAAACGCCGAGACCTCGGTGGACTTATTTTCATCGATTTACGGGATCGTGAAGGTATCGTACAGATTGTGTTCAATCCGGATTTCTCAAAAGAAGCCCTTGAAGTCGCTGAAACACTACGTTCAGAATATGTTGTAGAAGTACGTGGACAAGTGACGGCGCGCGATGCGGCGGTTATCAATCCGAAGATCAAGACCGGTAAAATTGAAGTACAGGTGGCTGAGATCAATATCATTAATAAAGCGGTGACACCACCGTTCCAGATTGAATCAGAAGTAGATGTCGCTGAAGACGTTCGTCTGAAGTATCGTTATCTTGACTTACGACGTGCACCACTTGCTGAAACATTCCGTATGCGTCATCAGATTACACGTGCGGTCAGAAATTATCTGGATGAATCAGGTTTCTATGAAGTTGAAACACCGGTTCTGACTAAATCGACGCCGGAAGGTGCTCGTGACTATCTGGTCCCTTCTCGTGTCCATGATGGTGAGTTCTATGCATTACCGCAGTCACCGCAGATTTTCAAGCAGCTCCTGATGATTGGTGGATTTGACAAATACTACCAAATCGTTAAGTGTTTCCGTGATGAAGATTTACGTGCTGACCGTCAGCCTGAGTTCACACAGATAGACGTGGAGATGAGTTTCGTCGATCAGGAAGATGTGATTGCGATGAACGAAGGCATGATGGCTCGTATCATGAAAGATGTGAAAGGAATCGACGTTCAGCTGCCTTTCCCGCGTATGACATACGAGGAAGCGATGCGTGATTATGGTATTGATAAACCAGATACACGTTTTGACATGAAGCTGAAGACATTGAATGACTTAGCGGGTCATATAGACTTTAAAGTCTTTAAAGAAGCTGTAGAGAATGGCGGAGCTGTTAAAGCGCTTGTCGTGAAAGAAGAAGCAGACAAGTACTCACGTAAAGATATCGATGCATTGCAGGACTTTGCTAAGATCTACGGTGCAAAAGGTCTTGCCTGGGTTAAAGTGACGGCTGAAGGACTGAACGGTCCAATCGCTAAATTCTTTGACGACAGCACAACTGCTGAACTGCTGGAAGCAACAGAGGCTGCGGCCGGTGATTTAGTGTTATTCGTCGCTGACAAACTGGATGTTGTCAATGCCGCGCTTGCGAACTTACGTAATAAGCTCGGTAAAGAGCTGGGTCTGATTGATGACAATCAGTTCAACTTCCTCTGGGTAACAGACTGGCCGCTGTTTGAATATGACGAAGAAGCAGGCCGCTATTTCGCAGCGCACCATCCGTTTACTGCACCGAAAAAAGAACATGTCGATATGCTGATGACAGATAAAGACAAAGTTCAGGCGAATGCCTATGACATCGTCTTAAACGGTTATGAGTTGGGTGGCGGTTCTATCCGTATCCATGACCAGGAAATGCAGGCAAAAATGTTCGAAGCACTCGGGTTCACAAAAGAAGAAGCAGAAGAACAGTTCGGCTTCCTGTTGAATGCATTTAAATACGGTGCACCCCCACACGGCGGTATTGCACTTGGCCTTGACAGAATGGTCATGCTGCTTGCTGGTCGTACAAATCTGCGTGATGTCATCGCATTCCCGAAAACGGCTTCAGCGACATGCTTACTGACAGATGCACCGAGTCCTGTTGACAATGCACAGCTCGAAGAACTCAGTCTGAAATTAAATATTCAGGAAGATAAATAAGTTGCAATCCTGAATAAAAGTGCTATTATATAGTCATAAGATGAATATCTGAAGAGTTCGACATTAGTTTTTCTATTTTGACCTAACACTTTTGATTAGGGAGCCGGATAGGTTTTCATGCTGAGCACACGCCTCTACTGGAGGACGTGCAAGGTAAGAAACGAGGCACCCACCTGTTTATAGCAGGCCAAAATAATCAACTTAATAATGACGGCTCAGTTGGATATTATCGATTTACAGGACTTCGGTCCTGTATTTTTTTATGCATAAATATGAGTGATATGGTAGGATATAGAGACGAAAAACTATTGAAAGAGTGGGATAGCATGAAACATCAGTTTTCCAGAAATGAACTGGCCTATGGCACAGAAGGCCTTGATCTCTTAAAAAGTAAGACTGTTGCAATACTAGGTGTAGGCGGTGTCGGTTCTTTTGCCGCTGAAGCTCTGGCAAGAACCAACATCGGTCATATCATCCTGATTGATAAAGATGATGTGGATATTACGAACGTCAATCGACAGTTGCATGCCTTAACGACAACTGTCGGTCAGTCGAAAGTGACCTTAATGGAAGAACGAATCAAATTGATCAATCCGGACTGTCAAGTGACACCGATGCATATGTTCTATACTGAAGAGACATATGAAGAACTTTTCAGCTATGATATTGATTACATCGTTGACGCCTCTGATACGATTGTCTATAAGATTCATCTGATGAAAGAGTGTCTGAAACGCGGCATTAAAATCATCTCATGTATGGGTGCCGCGAATAAAACCGATCCGACACGATTTAAGATTGCAGATATTTCTAAAACTCATACAGACCCAATGGCGAAAGTCATCCGTACACGTCTGAAGAAAGAACGCATCACTAAAGGCATTCCGGTTGTTTTTTCTGATGAAAGTCCGATTGTTATCCGTGAAGATGTGAAAAGTTATGTGGGTAATCCGGATGCAGCAAATCGTAAGGCGCAGATGCCACCTTCATCCAATGCATTTGTACCAAGTGTCGTCGGTCTGATCTGTGCAAGCTACGTGGTCAATGATATTTTGAAAGACATTCCAGTGACACGTGTTAAAGATAAAGGACAAAAATAAGCCTGAGGGCTTATTTTTTTTTACCTTAAAGTTTCCTTAAAGATGAATGAGAAAGGTTACCTCAGGCGAGTCATTCATGTAAAGTGGTAAAAAAAGGAGGTTATATTGTGGAAGAGCAGATAAGTCTTGAAGTATCGGGACTGAAGAAAACAATAGGTAATAAAACGCTGATAGAAGATGTCAGCTTCAAGGTCAGAACAGGGGAAGTATTTGGTTTTCTGGGACCGAACGGTGCAGGGAAGACGACGACCATCAGAATGATTGTTGGTTTAACAACACCAACTGCCGGCAGTATCAGGATTCTTGGCCATGATGTCCGGACAGCTCGCAGCGAGGCGATGCAGCATGTTGGGGCCATCGTAGAAAATCCTGAGCTTTATCCATTTTTGTCCGGCCTGGAAAACTTGAAGCAGTATGCCCGCATGCAGAAGCATATTGATCCGTCAGATATTGACCGTGTCATTAGACTGGTAGGACTGGAAGAGCGTATTACAGAAAAAGTGAAGAAGTACTCGCTTGGTATGCGTCAGCGTCTGGGGTTAGCTCAAGCGCTATTGCACCGCCCGTCCGTTCTTATCCTGGATGAACCGACAAATGGACTGGATCCGCAAGGGATACGTGAAATCAGAGATTATATCAGACAGCTGGCACGAGAAGAAAACCTTTCTGTTATTGTCTCAAGTCACCTTCTCGGCGAGATGGAAATGATGTGTGACCGTATCGGTATTATCCAGCATGGCAGAATGCTTAGTATAGAAGATGTGAATCAGGTGAAGACAGAGGAGGATATTCTGACTTACCGTCTGGATGTTCATCCGGCGCGTTTAACTCATGAAATACTGAATGCGAAAGGTATCACCACTGAAGCTGGGGAAACACTGGTTATCCATGCTCGCAGAAAAGAGATGCCGATGATCATACAGGCACTCGTCACAAAACAGGTGGATATTTTTAGTGTGACAGCAGATAAGGAATCACTGGAAGAACGGTTCCTGAAACTGACAGGAGGACAGGACCATGTTTAATCTTGTAAAAAATGAATGGATCAAAAATATACTTCGCCCTGGCACTTATATCATGCTGGCGCTTATAATTCTCCTTTTTATTGCAAGTGCCGTCCTCTCTCACTTTACGACAACAGATTCGATGACGAAAAGCTACGGCAGTGACTGGAAGTCAGAGGTGCAGACTGATATCAAAGATTATAGTGTGAAGCTTGAAAAACTAGGTAAAAAGGATCCTGAGAAACTGAGCTTTGAAGAAATAATGGAGCAGGCGAATATGCAGCAGGAACTTGCACGCCTGCAGTTTTATTTAGATAAAAATGTCCAGCCACCTGCAGCTGCCAGCGTCTATAGTTCTTTGCTTGAAATATCACCTATCATTACTTTTATAGCATTAATGGTTGTTGTCATCACGGGTAGTCTGATGAGCCGTGAACATCAGCTCGGCACAATCAAGCTGTTAATGATCCGTCCAGCATCCAGATTGAAGATTTTCTTCTCCAAATATATCCTGGCCTTAATAACAGCTGTCCTGTTTACGGGCTTTACGTATATTGTGGCAGCAATATTTGCCTTTGCCACAAAAGTTCATAATCCAACCGGCAAACTGGCTCTTTTAAATAGCACTGGTGAATATCGCATGATAGATTTCTGGCCGTTCTTCTGGAAAATAGTCGGCAATGATCTGATATTCGTTGTTATTTTTGCGACAATTGCATACGCGATGTCTGTCATCTGCCGTAATACGGCTGCTGCTCAAGGCATTACGCTTGGCCTTCTCTTCTTAAGCGGACTGGTGATTTCACTGCTTTCCAGTCGTACTGAGCTCGTTAAATATCTCTGGCCGGCTAACTGGTCACTGAACCAGTATTTGACGGGCACGTCTCCGGTAAAAGGCATGACTTACGCTTTTTCTTTCGGCTATAATGTGGTCGCAGTTGTGCTGTTAATCGGTCTTGCAGCCTACATCTTTAAAAAGCGGGATATTGCAAATTAAAAAAAGTGACGTTCGTCACTTTTTTTTCTGTCTTAAAATATTGTCGTAAATCTGTTTGAACTGCTGTTCAGATTTACTCGTATTTTTAGGCTGATAGTAAGTTTTATTTTTCAGATTATCAGGCAAGTACTGCTGCTGAACATAGCCGCCATCGTAGTTATGAGGATACAGATAGCCAATCGCATTGCCGAGGTCTTTTGCACCTTTATAATGGCCGTCTTTCAGATGCTTCGGAATATCGCCTGACTGTCCTTTTCGAACGTCTGAAAGTGCACTATCGATGGCCGTGATAGCAGAATTGGACTTCGGACTCAGACAGAGTTCGATAACGGCCTGAGAGAGGGGAATACGCGCTTCCGGAAAACCGAGCCGTTCTGCTGCTTCTATCGCTGTTAATGTTCTGGAGGCGGCCTGCGGAGAGGCGAGTCCGATATCTTCAAAACTGATGACGAGCAGTCGTCTCGCAATAGTCGGCAGGTCACCGCCTTCAATAAGCCGCGCGAGATAGTGAAGGGCTGCATCGACGTCGCTGCCTCGAATAGATTTCTGAAAAGCACTCATGACGTCATAATGGAAATCGCCGTCTTTATCGAAGTTGAAAGAAGACTTCTGCAGGCAGTCTTCAGCATCCTGACGCGTAATATGAATCGGTTCATCAGCAGAGAGAACAGCCAGCTCAAGCGCATTGAGACTGGACCTGACGTCACCGCCCGATGCCTGAACAAAATGGTCAACAGCTGCATCGTCTATCTTGATGTCTTTATTGCCGAAGCCATTTTCTTTATCGGTCAGTGCACGATTGATGGCCATCCTGATATCGGCCGGTGTTAATGGTTCCAGTTCATATATCTGCGTCCGTGAGCGAATCGCCGGATTAATAGCATGATAAGGGTTGGAAGTCGTTGCACCGATTAAGATGATACGGCCGTTTTCCAGGTGAGGGAGGAGGAAATCCTGCTTGGCTTTATCAAGTCTGTGAATCTCATCCAGCAGTAAGATGACCTGCCCTGACATCTTCGCTTCTTCTGCAACTATCTGCATATCTTTCTTTGTGTCTGTGACCGCATTCAACTGACGGAATTTGACATCAGTTGAACCAGCTATTGCACGCGCGATACTGGTCTTACCGATACCAGGTGGTCCGTAAAGAATCATAGAAGAAAGTCTTCTGGCGTCAACCATTCTTCTGATGATACCTTTATCGCCGACCAGATGTTTCTGACCGATGACGTCATCGATGTTGTGCGGTCTCATTCTATAGGCTAATGGTTCCATATCGAGCCTCCTTTATATAAATATTACCTTATTTTCAGGTAAGATGTGTTAAAATTGATTGTGATGAGAAAAGGAGCAAAGATGCATGAAAATTTCTACAAAAGGTCGATACGGCCTGACATTGATGATCAGCCTGGCCAAGCGATATGGCGAAGGCGCAGTTTCATTAAAGACAATCGCAGAAGAAAATGATTTGAGTGATCTTTATCTGGAGCAGCTGGTCGGCCCGCTTAGAAATGCGGGGCTTATCCGCAGTATTCGGGGCGCAAAAGGAGGCTACCAGCTGATGAAAGCACCTTCTGAAATCACAGCAGGAGATGTCATCAGACTTTTAGAAGGTCCGATTACCCTTGTTGAGGCGCTGGAAGATGAACCACCTGCACAGCAGCAGTTGTGGATTAAGATTCGTGATGCGGTAAAAGACGTACTGGATAGTACGACACTTGAAGATTTAATGAATCATCGCGCTGATGAAGTGATTGATGGTTATATGTATTATATTTAAAAAAACGGCTCAAACTGGCCGTTTTTATTATGAAGTAATTTCCTTGAGAATCTGGAAGCTGCGTTTCAGTTTGTCTGTGTCATAGATGTATGACACTGCGATGATTTCATCAACATGAAATTCATTCTGGAAGTCCTCGAGTTGCTGCTTTACTGTTTCTTTTGAACCAATGAGGCTTGTTGATGTGCGTGACAGCGCCATCAGTTTTTCCTGTGGACTCCAGATAGCATCGAGATTATCAGTCGGCGGCTGTAACGGCTGTTGAGAATTTCTGGTGATACCGAGGAACATCATATGCAGGCTTGAAGAAAGAAATTCTGCTTCCTCGTCTGTTTCAGCTGCAATAACATTCATGCCGACCATTACATAAGGCTCAGCCAGATATTCTGACGGTGTGAAGAGGTTGCGGTAAATGGCGATCGCTTCACGCATCTGCTGCGGGGCAAAATGTGAAGCAAATACGTAAGGAAGTCCCATACGTGCAGCAAGATGGGCAGAATCTGTCGATGAACCGAGAATGAAAATCGGGACATTTGTATCAACGCCAGGATAAGCTTTCACATATCCTTGTGTCTGTTCAGGACCGAAATACTGAAGTAGAGCAGCAACATCATCCGGGAAAGTATGGACAGAATCATGCTGGCTGCGACGAAGTGCGCTTGCTGTCAGCATATCAGTACCAGGCGCACGACCGAGGCCAAGGTTTAAGCGGTTCGGGAACATCGTCTCCATTGTGCCGAACTGTTCAGCGACTACAAGAGGTGCGTGATTGGGCAGCATGATACCGCCTGCACCTACTTGAATAGATTTTGTATGATTGAGTACCTGATTGATTAAAATTGCAGTCGCAGAGCTTGCGAGGTATTGTGAGTTATGATGCTCAGCAATCCATAAACGGTTATAACCGATATCTTCGACATACTGCGCCAGGTCAACAACATTTTCAATCGCTTGCTTAGCATCTTCACCTGCTCTAATAGGTGCGAGGTTAAGAACTGAAACGGGGATATTGATAGAAGTCATAATTTATACCTTCTTTCTGGGAAATGGTAAGACAAGTTTAGCACTTGGAGGGTTGTAGACGTTATAGATATGCTTATGGGTTACTGTGGGCGAGCTGTCGCGCTTAATGAACGTGCGGTTTGGCGCGAGAACAGAATCTCGCGCATATTGAAATCAGATTTAGCGCGAGAACAGCCTCACACGCCTGATGAATTTTCATTCAGCGCGAGACCCGCCTTCAATCCTTCATTTCCCTGATCAGTTCATTAATGTGCAGCAATTGAAACTCTGTACGATGGATTCTACGTAAAATCTCAGCTTCGACCATCTGACCGATACATGTCTGCATTGTGCGCAAGCTGATCAAGCCACCGATAAATGTCATTATGTCTTTTATCTGAAAAGACTCTCTATCATATAACAGGCAGTAAAAAACTAAATGCGCCTTGACCGCTTCTAGCGTACAGACGGAACACTGACACTTCGTACACAAAACAGTTTTCCTTGTCCTTTTCACATCTAGGGAAAAACACTTCAGACAATGAAGACCAGGCGCTAGTCCTGCAGCGTCCAGTTCTATTTTGTCAAAAGGAGACACCAAAATCCTGTCTCTCTCAATCATCTCTCTTAACTCTAAATTTGCTCTAAACGGATTCTCACGCATATAGCGCACCAGTTTACCGGGCGTCATAAACGGGTCATCCTGCTTAAGTCCAAATACATGACTCTCTGAATTTGTCCAGACGATAAATCCCCAGACAGGCACTCTGAACCCGCGTTGCCTCAAGTACTTTTCCATCAGCCCGCGAGCACGCTCGAGCTGATAAAATGGATTTGAAGCTTTCTGACCATCATTAAAATACCAGCTATTCTCGCGAATCACATAATCCCTTGAATGATGTTTCACCTCCAGAACAGTCACTCTCCCTTCAGCAATAACCACGAAATACAGCTGAATAATCGATCCGTCAATCTCTAAAGTCACGTCCTCTAGCACCATCTTTTCATCGACCAGCTCTCTCACCATCTTTTCGCCTGACACACCTTTACGTTCTCTTTCAAGTGATTTTACATCTATCCCAGCACGTCTATGCAAAAGCTCCATGATTAAATGTTTTCTTTTCAAAAAAACACCTCCATTAAATAATCGTTATCAATCCACGAAATTATTTATTAATTTTTGTAAAGTTTCATAATGTGGTAATTTCGTTCAATCGGTGCTAATATAGAGTATTGAAAAAAAGGAGGTCTTCTGAGATGGAAGTTTATGCGGATTATTCAGCGACAACGCCTGTAGCACCTGAAGTGAGTGCAGCGATGATGGAGGTGTACGAGAACACGTACGGCAATCCGTCATCCATTCATAAGACAGGTCGAGCAGCGCGTCACATCGTTGACAGTGCACGACGCGACATTGCAGAATTTCTGAACGCGAACCCGAAGGAAATCATGTTCACAAGCGGCGCAACAGAATCGAATAACACTGCGATTAAAGGCGCTGCCTATAAACGTCAGCATCTCGGCAGACACCTGATTACGACACAGATTGAACACCATTCTGTTCTCCATGTCTTCGAATATCTCGAAAAAAAGGGATTCGAAGTAACTTATCTGCCTGTGAACGAATACGGTGAAATAAGTCTCGAGACATTCAAACAGTCACTGAGACCTGATACGATTCTTGTCTCCGTCATGTTCGGCAATAACGAAGTAGGTGCTATCCAGCAGATTGATGACATCGCTATACTTTTAAAAGACCATCAGGCACTCTTCCATACTGATGCAGTTCAGACAGCGGGGCACCTGCCACTTGATGTCAAAGAACTAGGCGTCGACCTTCTCAGTCTGACCGCTCATAAATTCTACGGCCCTAAAGGCATCGGCCTTCTGTATGTTAAGCAAGGTACGGAACTTGAATACCAGCAGCTCGGCGGCTCACAGGAGACGAAGCGCCGTGCAGGGACGGAGAATGTACCGATGATTAAAGGGATGGCGACAGCACTCGCACTCGCAACTGAAGAAATGGATGCACGGAACATCAGACTCATGCAGCTGAAGGAATATTTCCTGAACGCGCTGCAGGAACGCAGTATTCCATTTGAAATGAACGGTAACAAAAACATGCAGCTGCCGCATATCACTAATCTGTACTTTCCATTCAGTGACGTTGAAATCATGCTGACACTCCTTGATATGGCAGGCGTCTATGTATCCAGCGGTTCTGCTTGTACAGCAGGCTCGATTGAACCCTCACATGTACTGACTGCTATGTTTGGTGAAGATAAACGGACGAAACAGTCCATCCGTTTCAGTTTCAGCTATACGATGAATGAAGAAGAAATCGATTATATCGCTGACCAGCTCCTGAAAATATACGAAATGAATAAAGAAAGAAGCGAATATTAATGACAAATGAAAACACAAAAGTCGTCGTCGGTATGTCCGGCGGGGTCGACAGCTCTGTAACTGCGCTGCTATTGAAACAGCAGGGCTACGACGTTATCGGTATTTTTATGAAGAACTGGGATGACACGGACGAAAATGGTGTCTGCACCGCAACAGAGGACTATGAAGATGTTATCGCAGTGTGCAACCAGATCGGAATCCCGTACTACGCCGTCAACTTTGAAAAAGAATACTGGGACAAAGTCTTCACTTATTTCCTGGATGAATATAAGAAAGGCCGCACACCTAATCCGGACGTCATGTGCAACAAGGAAATTAAGTTCAAAGCTTTCCTGGATCATGCATTGAAGCTCGGTGCAGATTATGTGGCGACAGGTCATTATGCTCAAATTCGACGTCATGATGACGGCCATGTGGAAATGCTGCGAGGCAATGACACGAACAAAGATCAGACTTATTTCCTTAATCAATTATCACAGGATCAGCTGAAACACGTTATGTTCCCGCTCGGTCATCTGGAGAAACCAGAAGTACGCCGTATTGCTGAAGAAAACAATCTGGCGACAGCGAAGAAAAAAGATTCAACAGGCATCTGTTTTATCGGTGAACGTAATTTTAAGGATTTCCTCAGTCAGTATCTGCCTGCACAAAGCGGCCGCATGTTGACGTTAAGCGGTGAACCAATGGGTGAACACGCAGGACTGATGTACTATACAATCGGTCAGAGACACGGTCTTGGTATCGGTGGCGACGGGGACCCGTGGTTTGTAGCAGGTAAAAATCTGGAAGAAAATGTGCTTTATGTTGAACAGGGATTTCATCACGATTCTCTGTACAGCGACTATCTGATCGCTTCTGATTTCAGCTTCGTCAATGAAGTGGATTTTAATACACCTCTTGAGTGTACGGCGAAATTCAGATACCGTCAGAAAGACACAAAAGTCACCGTTGAAAAAATTTCTGAGACACAGCTGAAAGTTACGTTTGCAGAACCCGTACGTGCGGTTACGCCTGGCCAGGCAGTTGTCTTCTATCAGGATGAAGTCTGTCTCGGTGGCGCAACTATCGATGATGTCTATAAACACTCAGGACAGCTCACATATGTCGTATAAAGAAGACTCAAGTCTTCTTTTTTTGGTATAATGGCAGGAAAATGGAGGGTATTATGAACGACGAATTACTAGTAGAATTTATAAAAAATAAACAGTACGATAAAGCGCTGGAACTGCTCTTTAAGGCGATAGAAGAAGAACCGGCAGAAGCGAATCATTATATCAATGCAGGTACGATTCTAGCAGATGCAAACAAACTGGAAGAAGCGGAGCGCTTTTTCCAGAAGGCACTGACGCTGGACAAGGCGCATGGCGGTGCCTACTATGGTCTCGCTAATATCTACTTTAACCATGAACGTTATCAGGAAGCGGCGACACTGTACCAGAAAGCAGTGACTAATGGTCTGGAAGATGCCGATACGTTCTATATGCTCGGCATGTCATTTGTCAATCTGGGTGACTTTAAGACAGCGATGCCTTATTTGATGCGCAGCTATGAGATGAATGCGGGTGATACTGAAGTCGGATTTCAGTACGGTCTCGTCCTTTGTCAGCTCGAAATGTTCAGTGAGGCGGTGACTGTTCTTAATGAAGTTCTGGTTAAGGAACCCCATCACACAGATGCACTTTACAACCTGGCACTCGCCCGGTATATGCAAAATGAAGATGTCGACCAGGCACTGGAAAGTTTCCGTCAGATAACTGAACTGCAGCCAGATCATCTTTTAGCGGGTCATGCCATTAAGATGTTTGAGCAACTGAAGGAGGAATAAGGTTGGAGAACATGTCTTTATTCGAACAGTCCTATATTAAAGGCACAGTCACTCGTCTTCTTTTTCAGAATGCTGACAACTACTATACCGTGCTGAAAGTAGAAGTGCTGGAATCGAATGAAGACTTTGATGACGAAGCCACGGTAATCGGCTATTTACCACAGATAGCTGAAGGAGATACCTATACTTTCACAGGCAAGATCGTCACGCACGCCAAATATGGCAAGCAGTTATCTGCTGAAAAGTTTGAGAAAGATATGCCGCAGACAAGAGACGGGATCATCCATTATTTATCGAGCGATCTGTTTAAAGGCATCGGAAAGAAACTCGCACAGCAGATTGTTGATACGCTCGGAGAAGATGCGCTGACTAAGATCATGCATGATAAAGAAGTGCTGAAGCAGGTGCCGAAACTATCAACAGATAAGCAGGAAATGATTTATCAGACGGTCAGTGAAAACCAGGCGATTGAGAAGACGATGATTCAATTGAACGAGTGGGGTTTCGGTCCGCAGCTTGCGATGAAAATTTTTCAGTTCTATAAAGAAGAAACGCTGAAAGTTATTGAAAAGTCACCTTATCAGCTCGTGATGGATATACAGGGTATCGGTTTTACGAAGGCAGATGAACTGGCGAAGAAACTCGGTATTGCAGGCAGTCACCCTGAACGGCTGCGTGCCGCACTTGTCTATACGCTTGAGCAGGCATGTCTGCAGAATGGACATACTTACGTAGAAGATCAGGCACTCTTAGAAGCAGCGTACAATATACTGACTGCATCAGGAGAGGACGTTGATTCCGGCTTACTCGTCAATAAGTTAACAGAGCTCAGTGAAGAGAAAATAGTCGTGAGTGACGACAATCGCATCTATATGCCGAGTCTTTTCTTTGCGGAAGTGAAGACCGTACAGGTGCTGCATCGTCTGCAGCAGACTGAAGATAAGATCAAACAGTTTGAAAAATCAGAAGTGCTGCTCGCGATCGGTGAATTAGAAGAGCAGTTCGATGTGACTTATGCAGAAAAGCAGCGCGAGGCACTGGAGACGGCGATGAGTCACAAGATGATGATACTTTCTGGCGGCCCTGGTACAGGAAAAACGACTGTCATCCGCGGTATCGTCAATTTATATGCCGAATTGCACGGCCTTAGTCTCGATTATAAGGACTATAAGGGGACAGACTTCCCTGTCGCTGTTGCAGCGCCGACAGGACGTGCATCTAAGCGACTGTCAGAATCCACCGGACTTGAAGCAACGACTATTCACCGGCTGATCGGCTGGACGCGTGAAAATAAACCGGATGACATCCTGGAAAATGACATCTCAGCGAAGCTGGTCATTATTGATGAGATGTCTATGGTTGATACGTGGCTGATGTTTCAGCTGATGCGCGCTGTACCGAATGACTGTCAGATCATCTTTGTCGGCGACCAGGACCAGCTGCCGTCAGTAGGACCGGGCCAGGTTTTTCGTGACTTGATTGATTCTAAAATCATGCCGCAGGTTGAACTTGCAGAAGTCTATCGTCAGCAGGAAGGCTCATCTATTATAGAACTGGCGCATCAGATCAAGAAGAATCAGACTTTTGATATTTCAGCGCGTTATAATGACCGTTCTTTTATACCTTGTACTACAGACCAGATTCCCTCTGTCATCAACCAGGTAGTATCAAGAGCGGTGGATAAAGGCTATGACATGCGGGATATACAAGTGCTGGCACCGATTTACAAAGGAAAAGCTGGTATCAAATTTTTAAATAAAGAACTGCAGCAGATTTTAAACCCGAAAGAAGATGACAAACGAGAACTGGAGTTCGGCGAGGTTATCTACCGTGACGGTGATAAAGTACTGCAGCTGGTCAACCGGCCGGAAGACAATGTCTTTAATGGTGATATCGGCGAAGTAGTGGGGATTTTTATGGCGGCAGAAAATGCGCTGAACAAAGATGTGATCATTGTAGACTATGACGGCAACGAAGTGACCTACACGAAGCAGGACCTGACTGAGCTGACACACGCATACTGCTGTTCCATCCACAAGGCGCAGGGTTCAGAATTTCCGATTGTGATCATGCCGGTCGTCAAAGCCTATTACCGCATGCTGCAGAAAAATATCCTTTATACAGGACTGACGCGTGCGAAACAATCCCTTATTCTTTGCGGGGAACGGCAGGCTTTTGATGACGGGATAAAGCGCATGGGTCTCGAACGCATGACCTCCTTCGCTCAGCATTTGTGTGATTACTTCGGCGGTGAGGAGGAGACCGCCGATATACCGGTCGGTGAACTGACAGAAGAGAATATGCATCTGATTTCACCGATGATCAATATGGACGGGATTTCTCCTTATGACTATGAAACAGTTGACGCGTGACGCTGAAATTCATATAATTTAATTATTCAGTATAGGATGAGTAGGAGTGACGCTGAACAAGAGAGACATGCCGGCTGGTGAGAGGCATGCAGCTAGCTCTGAACGCTGCTTATACAGTGCAAACGAATAGAACTATGAGTGATGACTTGGTCATAACTAGGGTGGTACCGCGAACACGTTCGTCCCTTTTTGAGGGATGGGCGTGTATTTTTATTTTAAGGGAGAGATTGGATGAAACGTTTAACAGCAGCAGAAATCAGACAGATGTATTTAGACTTTTTTGTAGAAAAAGGACATATGATAGAACCTTCAGCACCACTAGTACCGATTGATGACGATACACTTCTCTGGATCAACTCGGGCGTAGCGACACTGAAGAAATATTTTGACGGCAGGGTGATTCCGGCAAACCCTAGAATCACGAATGCACAGAAATCAATCCGTACTAACGATATTGAAAACGTCGGCTTCACAGCCCGTCATCATACTTTCTTTGAAATGCTCGGTAACTTCTCTATCGGCGACTATTTCAAAAAAGAAGCAGTGGCATTCGCATGGGAATTTCTGACGAGTGAAAAATGGATGGCGATCGAACCGGAAAAACTGTATGTGACGATTCATCCGGAAGATACAGAAGCTTATGATATCTGGGTCAACGATATCGGACTGACAGACGACCGTATCACACGTATAGAGGGTAACTTCTGGGACATCGGTGAAGGGCCATCTGGACCGAACACAGAGATTTTCTATGACCGCGGCGAAGCCTACGGTCAGGATGATCCTGCTGAAGAGATGTATCCAGGCGGTGAGAATGAACGATACTTGGAAATCTGGAACTTAGTATTCTCAGAATTCAATCATAATCCAGACCATACTTATTCACCGCTGCCTAAGCAGAATATTGATACAGGTATGGGACTTGAACGTATGACCAGTGTATCGCAGAACGTTCGTACTAACTTTGATACAGATTTATTCCTGCCGATCATTCAGGAAACAGAGCGCATGTCAGGGCAGACATATGGGGCAGATAAAGATCAGGACGTTGCTTTCAAAGTAATCGCTGACCATATCCGTACAGTCGCTTTTGCAATTGGTGACGGGGCGCTGCCATCGAATGAAGGACGCGGCTATGTCCTTCGTCGTCTCCTTCGCCGTGCCGTTCGTTTTGCTCAGAAACTGAACATCAATGAGCCGTTTATGTACAAACTTGTGGATATTGTAGCTGCAATTATGAAAGCTTACTATCCATCAGTTGAAGAACAGAAAGACTTTATCAAACGTGTCATTAAATCTGAAGAAGACCGTTTCCATGAAACATTAGAAGAAGGTTTAGTCCATTTCAACCGCCTGAAAGAGACAGCGGATGGTGAACTGAAAGGGGAAGATGTCTTCAAATTGTACGATACATTCGGTTTCCCGGTCGAACTGACAGAAGAACTTGCTGAAGAGAATGGTCTGAAAGTAGACCATGCAGGTTTTGAAAAATCAATGGAAGAACAGCGTACACGTGCACGTGAATCCCGTCAGAAAACACAGAGTATGCAGGTGCAGAATGAAACACTTTCTAACATCAAGACGCCAAGCACATTTGTTGGCTACGATACACTGGAAACCACGACTGAGATAGAAGATATGCTTGTTGACGGTGTGCTTGTCGATACAGCAGAGAGCGGTGACGTTGTTCAGTTTGTCTTACGTGAGACACCTTTTTATGCAGTGAGTGGTGGACAGATTGCAGATACTGGACTTGTCAGCCATGACGACTTTGAAATCGCAGTGACAGAAGTCATCAAAGCGCCGAATGGTCAGAATCTGCATACAGGAACAGTGAAATTTGGACGTGTCCACCGCGGCGCGACAGTCCTGGCGAATGTGAATCCTGAATTCCGTAACCATATCATTAAAAACCATAGTGCGACCCACTTAATGCATGCAGCTCTGAAACAGGTACTCGGTACACATGTCAACCAGGCAGGTTCTTTAGTAACACCAGAACGACTGCGTTTTGACTTCTCGCACTTCGGCCCTGTGACACAGGACGAACTGAAGCAGGTAGAGGCAATCGTCAACCAGAAAATCTGGGCGAATATCCAAGTTGTCATTGAACAGATGCCGATTGCACAGGCAAAAGAAAAAGGGGCGATGGCCCTGTTCGGTGAGAAATACGGTGACGTTGTACGTGTCGTCGAAATGAGTGAATTCTCTATCGAGCTGTGCGGGGGTGTTCACGTCCGTAACACTTCTGAAATCGGCTTATTCAAGATTGTTTCTGAGTCAGGAACGGGTGCAGGTGTCAGACGTATAGAAGCGGTGACTGGTCAGGCGGCATTTGAATTCTTGTCTAACTTTGAAGAAATGGCTAATCAGCTCGTCGCGACATTGAAAGTGAAGAATGCTGGACAGCTTGAAGCGAAAGTAGAAGAACTCGTTCAGACAGAGAAACAGCTGACGAAGGAACTTGCAGATACGAAACGTGAACTGTCTAACTTAAAAGTCGGTGATATCACAGCGCTTACTGAAGACTTAAATGGCATTCAGACTTTAGCGATGGAAGTTGATGCAGCAGATGCGAAAGAATTACGTGATATGATGGATGACTATAAATCTAAGTTACCGGATACAGTGATCTTCCTGATTGCGAAGTCTGATAAACTCAGCTATATGGCGACTGTGTCCAAGTCTTTAACTGACCGCGTCAAAGCAGGTGACCTGGTTAAAGGCGTTGCAGGTGTAACAGGCGGTAAAGGCGGCGGACGCCCTGATTCTGCTCAAGGTGGGTCAAATGATCTATCTAAAGTGACAGAAGCATTACAGTTTGTTAAAGAACACATTAAATCGCTATAATTTATCAAGCGTTTGATATATGATACAATGTGAACAAATGTAATGTTAAGGGGTGTAACTCAGTGGAAAACTTTGATAAGACGATGAAATTCGACATTGAAGAACTACCGAAAGAAGAAGTACGTACTGTCCTTCTGAATGTCTATCATACATTGGAAGAAAGAGGATACAGCCCGATCAATCAAATTGTCGGCTACCTCTTATCAGGTGATCCAGCCTATATTCCAAGACATAATGAGGCGCGTAACCAAATCAGAAGACTAGATAGAGATGACATCATGGAGCAGTTAGTGAAGCATTATATCGAGTCAGAAACAGAGTCACATGAATAAGGCGATAGGTCTCGATGTAGGTTCCAAAACGGTCGGTATTGCATTAAGTGATGCTATGGGATGGACAGCACAGGGACTGGAAACATTACGTATCAATGAAGATGAAGGTATTTTTGGTATCGACAGACTGAAAGAAATTATTGAAGAGCATCAAGTATCAGTGGCAGTCGTCGGTTTACCGAAGAATATGAATAATTCAATTGGACCCCGTGGTGAAGCTTCTATCCAGTATAGTGAGTTGCTGAAAGAAGCTTGTCCACATCTTGAAATAGTGATGTGGGACGAACGATTGTCGACAGTTGGCGCTGAACGTACTTTACTTGAAGCAGATGTGTCCCGTAAGAAGCGAAAAGCTGTTATTGACAAGATGGCAGCAGTCTTTATCCTGCAAGGCTATCTTAATTCTAAATCATAAAGGAGAATGACCATGACTGAATTTAATAAAGAAAACGAAGAAGTACAAGAAACATTAGATATCAACAACGAGGAAGAGCTTTTAACTTTATACGATGAAGACAACAATGAAGTTCTTTACCGTAAAGTTTTAGAATTCTACAATCCTCAGTTTGATAAGAACTATGTCATTTTAGCTGAAGAAGGCGCTTCAGACGATGATGAAGAAATCGAACTGATTCCAATGATTAACGTGCCGAATGAAGATGGAGATGGCGGCCGTTTCTTACCAGTGGAGACAGATGAAGAGTGGGACATGATTGAAGAAATCGTCAACACTGAAATCGATGAGGAAAATTTCTAAGGATAAGGTGACCCTATGAGTAAGCGAAATAAAGAGATACGTGATACGGCATCCGTATCCAGATTCGCTTCAGCGATCATCATTGGACTTTTCCTTTTAGGAATTATTTTTGCTGGTATTGCTGGACTGTTTTATTTTACATCCAGCCAGAAACCGTTAGATCCAGATAACAAAGCAGTGACTAAAGTAGAAATACTGCCTGGCGAATCCGCAACAGCAATTGGTGAGAAACTAGAAGCAAATCATATTATCAAGAACAGCACAATGTTTAAATATTATCTGAAATTCAATAACATCTCTGACTTTAAAGCAGGGAAATATGAACTCTCTCCTTCTATGACGTTTGAACATATTTCTAAAAGTCTGCAAAAAGGTGAGGTCTATCTGCCTGTCTTATTCAAGATCAGTTTTCCAGAAGGTATTACATTAGATGAAATCGGTAAAATTGTTGAGAAAAATACTTCAATTAAAGCAGCTGATTTCACTAAACAGATTGACGATCCTGCATTCGTCAAAAAAATGCAGAAGAAGCACCCTAAATTGATTACAAAAGACGTCTTTAATAAAGAGATTAAGCATCCGCTTGAAGGCTACCTTTTCCCGGCGACATATGATTTTACTGAAAAGAATCCGACAGTAGAGCAGATTGTAGACAAAATGCTGACTGCAACGCAAGATAATGCATTTCCGTTATGGGATAAATACGGTGGTGTCTTAATTAATGAAGCAGGTCAGGAAAAGCGCATGAGTTTCCATGAGTTCCTGACATTCAGTTCATTGATTGAACGTGAAGCTTCGGGGCTGACAGACCGTGCGAAAATTGCGTCAGTATTCATCAACCGTATGGAAGAGAATCCTGAAATGCCACTTCAGACTGATCCGACTGTTCTATATGCTCTCGGTCGTCATAAAGATGTGACATATGAGCAGGATACAAAAGTAGATGACCCTTATAACACTTATCAGAATGTCGGTCTGCCGCCAGGACCTATCGCGGCAAGCGGAACTGAGTCAATGGAAAGTGCGTTGAATCCAGCTAAAACGGATTACTTGTATTTCCTTGCTGATAAGAACGGTAAAAACTACTTTGCTAAGACACTTGAAGAACATAATGCGAATAAAGCGAAATACATTGGTTTTTAATTTTTAACTTAATAAAACCACTGAAATGTGCTACAATAATTTGAATGACTTATGAACTCTACCAGCCTTCGGGTTGGTAGTTTTTCTGTTAAAGGATTGAATATAATGAACAATAGAGAATACATCACAGAGCTGAACACGTTGAGCCCATTAGATACACTTCGCGAATATGCTGAAGAGAACGCTGTGCCAATTATGGATAAGGTCGCGCTTGAAATGGTCAAGCAGCTGATCAGAATTCATCAGTCAGAAAGTATACTGGAAATCGGTACGGCCATCGGATACAGCGGAATGCATTTCGCTTCGACCCATGACCATATGCATGTGACGACAATAGAACGTAATCCTGAGATGTATGACTTAGCTGTCCAGAACGTTAGACGCTTTAACTATGACGAGCAAATCAGACTGATCTTTGCAGACGCTGCTGAAGCATTTGAAAAAGTAAACGACCGGGAATATGATATATTGTTTATCGATGCAGCGAAAGCCCAGTCGAAGAAGTTCTTTGAGCTCTATAGCCCGCTCGTTAAAAAAGGCGGACTGATTATTACAGACAATATTCTTTATCACGATTTTGTCGGTAACATTGAAATTGTCCGCAGCCGTAATGTCAAACAGATGGTCAGAAAAATAGAGAAATACAATGACTGGCTAAAAGAACAATCAGACTATACGACGAATTTTATAGATTTAGGAGATGGCATGAGCATCTCTATAAAGGAGAGGTAATATGACTGAATTATTAGTAACACCGACGTCGCTTGATCATATAGAAGAACTGATCGAAGCAGGAGCCGATGCTTTTGTGATTGGTGAGGCACAGTTTGGGCTCCGTTTAGCAGGAGAATTTAATCGCGATGCCCTCGTACAGGCCATCGATATGCTTCATGCGGCAGATAAAAAAGCTTATGTTGCAGTAAACGGACTTTTTCATAATGAGCATCTAGATGCTGTAGAAGACTATATCAACTGGCTGCATGAAGTAAGACCGGATCGCATCATCTTTGGTGATCCTGCTGTTGTCATGTATGTGAAAGAACAGGAAAATCCGATTCCCCTGCACTGGAACCAGGAAACACTTGTAACGAATCAGTTTCAATGTAATTACTGGGGAGAGCGCGGCGCAGCACGTGCCGTCCTTGCCCGTGAGCTCAGTATGGAGGAAGTCATCGAAATCAAGGAAAATACAGATGTTGAGATAGAGGTACAGGTTCATGGTATGACATGTATGTTCCAGTCGAAACGTCAGCTGCTCGGCAATTATTTCCTTTACATGGATAAAGCGATGAAAATTGAGAATCGTCAGGATGCCAAAAATATGCTGCTCTATGACGAAGAACGTAACAATAAATATCCAATTTATGAAGATTACAATGGGACACATATTATGAGTCCAAATGATATCTGTGTGATCGAGGAGATGGAGGAACTGTTTGAAGCAGGGATTGACAGCTTTAAAATAGATGGTGTCCTGCATTCAGCTGATTACATCACAGAAGTGACAAGACAATACCGTAAAGCCATTGACCTATTTCTTGAAGACCCGGATCTGTATGACGACGAAAAATTCGATATGATGGAAGCGATTGAAGATATCCAGCCGGAACACCGACCACTTGATCAAGGCTTCCTCTATAAACAAACTGTATATTAAGGGATGATAGTATGACTAAAACAATATTAAAAAAACCGGAACTTTTAGCGCCTGCCGGCAATCTTGAAAAACTGAAGATTGCTGTTCATTACGGTGCAGATGCTGTTTTCCTGGGTGGTCAGGAATACGGTCTCCGTTCAAATGCTGACAATTTTACTATGGAAGAGATTAAAGAAGGTGTCGAATTTGCAAATAAATACGGCGCTAAAATCTATGTGACGACGAATATCATTGCGCATGATGAAAATATAGACGGACTGGATGATTATCTGCGTCAGCTTGAAGCAACAGGTGCAACGGGTATCATAGTAGCAGATCCGCTTATCATTGAAACGTGTAAACGAGTAGCACCAAAGCTTGAAATTCATTTAAGTACACAGCAGTCACTTTCAAACTGGAAGGCCGTCGAGTACTGGAAGAATGAAGGATTAGAACGTGTCGTTCTCGCACGTGAGACGGGCGCAGAAGAAATGCGTCTGATGAAAGAGAAAGTCGATATTGAAATTGAGGCATTCGTACACGGTGCAATGTGTATCGCTTATTCAGGACGTTGTACATTAAGTAACCATATGACTGCGCGTGACTCTAACCGCGGAGGCTGCTGTCAGAGCTGCCGCTGGGATTATGACTTACTTTCTGTAGACAACGATGAACTGGATGTGGTCTATGAAGGCGAAGACGTGACACCATTTGCGATGAGTCCGAAAGACTTGAAACTGATTGAATCCATTCCAAGCATGATTGATATCGGCATTGACTCACTGAAGATTGAAGGACGTATGAAATCAATCCATTATATTGCGACTGTTGTTTCTGTTTACCGTAAAGTCATCGATGCTTACTGTGCAGATCCAGAAAACTTCAAAATCGACCCTGAGTGGATTGTTGAACTTGGTAAGTGTGCCAACCGTGATACAGCACCTGCGTTCTTCGAAGGCGTACCTGGGTACGAGGAGCAGATGTTCGGCCATGAGCAATCCAAGAAAACACCTTTTGATTTCTGTGGATTAGTGTTAGACTATGATGAAAAGACCCAGATGGCAACGATTCAGCAGCGTAATAATTTCAAACCGGGAATGGAAATCGAATTCTTTGGTCCTGAAATCGGCAACTTTAAGCAGGAGATTTCAGCTATCTACGATGAAGAAGGGACTTCTCTTGATGCTGCGCGTCATCCACTGCAGCTTGTCCAGATTAAAGTGGACCATCCTGTTTATAAAAACAATATGATGCGGAAGGAAATGGCTTGATGACTACTATCATTGGAATTGCAGGTGGTTCGGGGTCTGGTAAGACCTCTGTAACCTCTAAAATATTAAAGAACCTGGAAGGCTTCAGTGTGGCTTTAATAGAACAGGATTACTATTATAAAGATCAGTCTCATTTGAGTTTTGATGAAAGGCTGGCCACTAATTATGATCATCCATTTGCTTTTGATAATGATTTACTCATTCAGAATCTGATTGATCTTCGAGACGGCAAGATCGTTAAAGTGCCGACATATGATTATACAATTCATACAAGAAGCGAGAAAACGATTACATTTGAACCAAAAGATGTTATTATAGTAGAAGGAATTTTCGCACTGGAAAACGAACAACTGCGTGATTTGATGGACGTTAAAATATTTGTAGATACCGATGCAGATCTTCGCATTCTGCGAAGAATGATGAGAGATATAGAAGAGCGTGGCCGGACGATGGAATCTGTTATCGAACAGTATTTGACAGTCGTACGTCCGATGCACAATCAGTTTATAGAACCTACAAAGAAATATGCCGATATCATTATTCCGGAAGGTGGCAGCAATCATGTTGCCATTGATATCATGACGACAAAAATTCAATCATTGATTAGAAACTAAGAACGTAGAAAGAAGGAACAGCAATGGAAATCCAAAAAGAATATCCAATGACTCAAGAAGGTTATAACAAGCTTGAAGAAGAACTCGAACACTTAAAGACGGTTAAACGTCCTGAAGTCGTAGAAAAAATTAAAGTCGCACGCAGCTTCGGTGACTTATCAGAGAACTCTGAGTACGATGCAGCGAAAGACGAGCAGGGCTTTGTAGAGCAGGAAATCGTTAAAATTGAAATGATGCTGCGTCATGCTAAAATCATTTCAGATGACGGTTCTAAATCAGAAGTACAGATCGGCCGTACAGTGAAATTCGTTGAAGTACCAGACGGCGACGAAGAATCTTATATGATTGTCGGTTCTGCTGAAGCAGACCCGTTCGAAGGTAAGATTTCAAATGAATCACCGATCGCTAAGTCACTGATCGGTAAAAAAGTGAATGACGAAGTAAACGTACCTTTACCAAACGGTAATGAAATGCGTGTTAAAATCGTCGAAATCAGCTAAAATTCAAGTAGATTCTTTAGGAATCTACTTTTTATTTGAGGAGGAAAAACATGCTTGGAATTATAGGTGCAATGCAGGAAGAAGTCGAAATCCTGAAAAATGATATAGAGAATCTCGAAGTGAAAAAACATGCGCATGTCGAAGTCTATACAGGCAACCTGTATGGCTATGACGTTGTACTCATGCAGAGTGGCATCGGTAAAGTGAATGCCGCTTTAACGACAGTACTTCTGATTGAACATTACCAGCCGGAAGCGATTATCAATACAGGTTCTGCAGGAGGACTCGGTCAAGGTCTCAGCGTCGGTGACATCGTTATCAGCCGTAAAGTTCTGCATCACGATGTAGATGCAACAGAATTTGGTTACGTACTCGGTCAGGTCCCAGGCATGCCGAAGACTTATCAGGCAGACGACAAGCTGATGGCATTAACAGAAGAAGCGATACAAAAGAATGACCTGCAGGCTCACATCGGTCTAATTGTTTCAGGGGATAGCTTCATCGGTTCATTAGAAAAGAAAGAGAAAATCATTGAGAACTTCCCTCAAGTACTCGCAGTTGAAATGGAAGCAGCTGCAGTAGCACAGGTCGCATATCAGTACCAGACACCATTTATCATCACGCGTGCCGTCTCGGATTTAGCGAACGGAGAAGCGGGAATGACATTTGAGGAGTTCCTGAAAGTCGCTTGCGTATCGTCCAGTAAAATTGTAAAATCATTAATAGAGACATTTGCTGCTACAAAGTAGTTAGGAGGCGTTGACATGATCTTCATCATGGCATTATCAGTGATTGCAACTGCAATCATCGGCTTCATCATTTACAGTGAAACAGAAGTCGAGTACGGCGACAAAGAAATCATCGAATAGCATGGACCCCAGTTCCAAGTGAATTGGGGTTTTATTATGGTAAAAACAAGGTATGAACTATAATGAGGTGAAAACAGTGAGTATACTGAAAAAATATTTAATGCCAAGTCAATATGTCAAAAGTGTATTTGAAATCAAGGCGGAAGATTTAAAAGCCCGGGGCGTTAAAGCGATTATCACAGACCTGGATAATACATTAGTTGGCTGGGATGTGGAACTCGCGACAGAAGAAGTGATCGCATGGTTCAATCAGATGGCAGAAGCCGGTATTAAAATCACGATTGTCTCCAATAATAATGAAACACGTGTTGCTGCTTTTGCGACACCCTTAAAAGTAGACTATATTTTCAATGCCAGAAAACCGATGGGGCAGGCGTTCAAGAAAGCGACAAAAGCGATGGCAGTGACGCCTGATGAAACAGTGGTGATCGGCGACCAGATGATGACAGATGTGCTGGCAGCGAATTCAAATGGATTTTATTCTATTATGGTGGTGCCGGTCAAATCGAATGATGAGTGGAAGACGAAAGTCAATCGTATGATGGAGAGACGATTCCTCGCTTATTTTAAACGTAAAGGATATATCAACTGGGAAGAATAGACCATGACAAAGTCATGGTCTTTTTGCATTTATTTACATATTGTTCATGCTATAATAGAAGTAAGCATGGAATGGAGGGATTTTATGCGTTATTTCTTAATCGGGCTTATCATCCTGATTATACTTGCAGTGATTCTCTACATTGTTTTATCTCGTTTCTATGATTATTTCTCATTCAAAAGTGAAGTGAACGATGAAAAGCGTATGACGAGGCGTCGGCAGTATGAAGAAGAACTGGAGCTCATCAGACTCGAAGAAGAGCGTGATCGTCTTATTCATGCCATTCACATTAGAAGCAGACATTTTCAGTCACAGCAGGAAATCAGGCAGCTGACCGAAGAATTGGAGGAAGTTAATGAACTCATCAAGCACATCGAAAGTGAAGACCGTTAGACCAGCAAAAAAGCCCGTCAACCGTAAATCATTACTTTTGACGACTATTATTGGTATGTTAGTGCTTTTAGGTGCCATCATTCTATTTATGTGTATCGAAAAAGTGCCCCAAGGTTATCAGGCCGTCATCTACTCTGTGACGGGTGTTAAAGATCAGACTAAACCAGCCGGCTGGCATATTATTTCGCCGCTGGACAAGGCTGTACATTATCCAATTCGTACACAGACGAAGGAATATCAAAATCTGAACGTGGCAACGTCAGATGGTAAGAATCTGGATATGGATATCAGCATTAACTATCATGTTGATCCGACTAAAGTTGTTAAGATTTTCAATAAGTTTGGTAATGCAGATATAGAAGGGCTGGAAAACGGCTTCCTGCGTACCCGTGTTCTCGATGGTCTTCGCCAATCTGTCGCAAAATACTCTGTTATAGAGACATTTGGTGTTAAAACGAGTGAGATCAAGAAGTCGACTTTAGAAGAACTGCAGAATAAACTGACCGATCAAGGATTTATCATTGAGGATATCGCTATCTCAAGTCCGAAAGCAGATGCAGCGACACAGGCTGCGATTGATGAACGAGTGAAAGCGAACCAGGAACTGGAACGTGCGAAGACTGACCGTGCTATCGCTGAGCAGAATGCAGCGAAGAAGAAAATAGAAGCAAAAGGTCAGGCGGAAGCCAATGAGATTCTGGATAAATCTTTGACAGATAAAATTATTAAAAAACATATGATCGATAAATGGGACGGTAAGCAGCCGATTACAGTGGGCGGCGAAGGTGTCATTGTTGATGTCAATAAATAGGACTGCATTTGCAGTCCTATTTTTGTGTTAATATAAGAAAAAAAGTGGGGGAAACTGATGAGAACGAGACAGGCGGAACTAAAAGACTTGGATAAGATAGTCGGAATATATAACTCAACAATAGCTAGCCGCATGGTGACTGCAGACGTCGAACCTGTATCAGTAGAAAGCAGGCTGGAATGGTTTCATGCACATCATGACGGTCAACCGATACTTGTTATTGAACAAAATGACGAAGTAGTCGGCTGGATAAGCTTTAGTACGTTTTATGCGCGAGCGGCCTATAATCAGACGGTAGAAGTCAGTATTTATATCGATGAGAATTATCGCGGTCAGGGAATAGGCCAGTTTGCGGTAGATGAACTGAAACGACGGGCAGTGGAGCTCAAATTTAAAACGCTGCTCGCATTTATCTTCAGTCACAATTCACCGTCTATAAGGCTATTCGAGAAAAATGGTTTTACAACATACGGTCAGCTGCCGGATGTCGCATGGATGGATGATAAAGCTTACTCTCTGACCATACTCGGTTATCAAATAAACCTTTATTCATAAATGCGCGTTTTAACGTATTGTCTTCTCTTATATTCGCGCCAAATCGTGAGAATGGATAGAATGATAGCTAATAAGATAGTAAGAGGCCAAAAAATTGAAAAGTTGAAATAAAGGATAAATACCGCAGTCATAACATATATAACGATGGCACCGATATGATAGTAAGTACTTATCCATGTCCATTTAATGATTGTTTCAGCCGGATAAGTTCGATAAGGATTTTCTTCATTTTGTGAATTGGTGTAGAGCTGTGTTATAGAATCCACTAAAATAGTCAAAGCCATAATCGATAACGGGATAAAGAAAAAGTTATCAGCGCTTAAACCGTCAGTCAATGATTTAACAGCAACTGACATCATAAACAAAGTGTAAATAACTAAAATAATTAATCTGATAAAATGTCTTGTCATTTCATCACCTCTATAGCTTTTATTTCTATTATAGTCTCTTGTCAATAAGAAGCAATCTGTAATATTTTAGAAGTCACTATTTTGTCATTTAGTCAAAGTTATCATCTTTTATTTAAGGGTACTGATAACTGTATGTTATTTTATAGGAGGTTTTAAATATGGTATATGATTTTAAAGACCACGGCAAACAACCTGTAGTTGAAAATATTGAGGGTATGACACTTGAAAATGAAAATTTCCGTACGACTATCTGGACAGGAGATAAACTCCAGGTCACATTAATGACGATTCAACCTGGCGATGATATCGGTCTTGAAGTTCATCATGGTATTGAACAGTTCTTAAGAATTGAACAAGGACAAGGTTTATGTCAGATGGGTCCTAGTGAGGACAACCTGAACTTTGAGCGTGAAGTAAAAGCTGATGATATCATTATTGTTCCTGCTGATACTTGGCATAATGTAACGAATAAAGGTGACGAACCGATTAAACTTTATTCTATTTATGCAGGACCTGACCATGAACCGGGCACTGTCCACAAAACACATGAAGATGCTGAAAACGATCCAAATGAACAGTAATTTCTAGACAGACTTAAAAGTCTGTCTTTTTATTTTATATTTGAGGTTATATTGCCAAAGTCTGGGTATTGATTAAGAAAACAAAAAGGAGCTGTGGATATGACTATTGATAATGATGTACTCTACAAATATTTAGACAGTATTTCCAAAGAAGGACGCTTTGATTCTGTAAATAACGATTATGATGAAGCAGAACTGGATTATTTATTCGACGAAGGTTTAGTGGAAGGTAATAAAGCCGACTTCCAGTTAAATGGGGCTTATAGTATTGAAGAGATGAAAGATCTTAAACTGACGCAGCAAGGCCAAGCGATGCTTGAAAAACTTAAGAACAGATGGTAATTTTTCGGACTTTAAAAAAAGTCCGTTTTTTGTTGCATTTATTTTTTGATTGTGCTATTATAGATAAAGTGTTATTCAGAATTATATATATGCGGATGTAGTTAAATGTTATAATACCAGCCTTCCTGGTTGGAGTCATTGGTTCAATTCCAGTCATCCGCTTACCGTCCCGGGTTCCTGGGACTTTTTTTATGTCATTTTTTTGATTCAAATAGAAATGTGCTAAAATAGGGATGGATAAACATAACTTTAGGAGGAAACATATTTGTCTAATGAATTAAGATGTATCGGCTGTGGGGCTGTTCTTCAGAGTGAAGATCCGAATCAGGCTGGTTATGTTCCGAAATCTAGTTTAAATAAAGAAGATGTCATCTGTAAGCGTTGCTTCAGATTGAAACATTATAATGAAATACAAGATGTCAATATGTCGAGTGACGACTTTCTGACGATGCTGAATGCGTTAAGTGATCGCGAAGGTATTATTGTCAATGTCATTGATGTGTTTGACTTTCAGGGATCGTGGATCAGTGGTTTAAAACGAATTGTCGGGCAGAAGAAAGTCATTCTGGCAGCGAACAAGATTGACTTACTGCCTAAGCTGATCAATAAAAACCGTGTAGAGAACTGGATTAAGCATCTGGCGAAAGAACTCGGGATGAAGCCGGAAGCGGTGGTTTTGATTTCTGCAGAGAAGAACCAGGGCATTGATGAACTGCTTGAAGTGATTGAAACAGAACGCAGTGGTCAGGACGTCTATATTGTTGGTACGACCAATGTCGGTAAATCAACGCTCATCAATAAGCTGATTGAACGCAGTATCGGTGAGAAAAATGTCATCACCACTTCGCATTTTCCGGGTACGACGCTTGATTTAATCGATATTCCTTTAGGTGATGGAACGTTTATGTACGACACACCAGGTATTATACAGTCTCATCAGATGACGCATTATGTCACTGAAGACGAACTGAAGGTTATCATGCCGAAAGAAGAAATCAAGCCACGTAACTTCCAGCTGAACGAAGGACAGACACTGTTCCTCGGCGGGTTAGTCCGAGTCGACTATATCTCGGGGGGAAGACGCAGTCTGAACTGTTTTGTTTCCAACCGTCTGAATATTCACCGTACGAAGACTGTAAATGCTGAAGACTTATGGCACCGTCAGATTGGTGAGTTACTGACACCGCCAGGAAATAAGGAATTTGATTTTAGTACGCTTAAAAGACATACATTATCAGTCAAAGAGCAGAAGCAGGATATCATTATATCAGGACTCGGTTTTATCACTGTAGAAGAAGGCGCAGTTATTGAAGTCTATGCCCCTAAACAAGTGGATGTTTATTTAAGACCGAGCATTCTTTAGACATGACGATGAATTTTGCCGTCATCGGTCACCCGATCAGCCATTCATTATCACCTGTCATGCATCATGCTAATTTCAAGTCTCTCGGACTCGATTATTCCTATATTGCACTGGATATCCATCCGAACCATTTTCATCATATCCGTGATATTATGGCGGAGCGAGAAATTGACGGCTTCAATGTGACGATTCCTTTTAAGACAGCTATTATCGACTATCTGGATGAAGTTGATGACCTTGCTTTGAAGATGGGGGCAGTCAATACTGTCAAAATTGTTGATGGGAAGTGGACAGGCTACAATACAGACGCAACTGGGTTTATTGAAAGTCTGCCGCCTAAGGAATACAGCCATGTACTGTTAATCGGCGCAGGAGGTGCCAGTAGGGCGATTGCACAAGGGTTCGCCGCTAAAGGTGCTGATGTGACAGTCGCTAATCGCAGCCCTGAACGTCTGGCTGACTGGCCATTTGAAGTTCATAAGATTACGCTCGATGACATTGAGCGTTTTGCGGATAGAGCGGATTTACTGATCAATACAACACCGGTCGGCATGACGGGATTTGAGGATGAGGTGCTTTATGACTTCAAGTCGGTTCATCCGGATGCGGTTGTTGCAGATATCATCTATACACCGAGCATGACCCCTTTTCTAAAGCTTGCTGACCGTCTGGAGCTGACCACTGTAAATGGTCTTGGTATGTTTATTAACCAGGGTGCACAAAGTTTTGAAATTTGGACAGGTCTAGAGGCAGATAGAACTGCTATGACCGAATGTGTTAAAAATTATTTATAGGAGGAACGATATGTTAACAGGCAAACAAAAACGTTATTTACGCGGAGAAGCACATCATCTTGATCCGATCTTCCAGATCGGTAAAGGCGGCGTCAATGAAAATTTAATTGAACAACTGAATGAGGTACTTGAGAAGAGAGAATTGATTAAAGTCAGCATTCTTCAGAACAATGATGATGAAAAAGATGAACTGGCTGAAGAGGTTGCACGTCGCGTGCACGGTGACCTTGTGCAGTTAATCGGTTCGACGATTATTCTCTATAAGCCTTCTAAAAATCATAAGAAAATTGAACTGCCTCGATGATTATTCTCTATGGCGGAACGTTTGATCCTCTGCATGTCGGTCATTTAGTTGTAGCGAATGAAGTATACGATGCCTTCAGACCAGACCGTTTTATTTTCATGCCGGCAGCGCAGAGCCCGCTAAAATCACGCCATGCTGTAGCAACAGATAAAGAGAGAGTGAAGATGCTGGAACTAGGTATCGCTGAACTGGGGTTTGGCGAAGTGTCAACATTTGAGCTGGAGCGTAAAGGCCAGAGCTACACTTATGATACCGTTAAATATCTGTTTGAAACCGACCCTGATATCTATGTCGTTATCGGTAGTGACCAATATGAACAGTTGAACAACTGGTACCGCATAGATGAACTGCATCAAATGTGCAGGTTTTTAATCGTCAATCGCTCAGTCGAGTATCAGCAGGTTGAACAGGCCATGAGCTTCCATATTCCGCGGATTGATGTCAGCTCTACAGAGATCAGAACACGTCTTGCTGCGGGTAAGACAGTGAAATTCTGGCTCACTGAAGACATTGAAACGTATGTGCGAAAGGAACGTATTTATGAAGAAGAAAAAAGCGATTAAAATAGTTGAAGAGAAACTGCCTAAAAAACGTTTCGAACATTCACTACGAGTGGCAGAGACGGCAGTTAAAATGGCTGAAATTTTTGGCGGTGATGCTGAACGTGTTGAAATTGCAGGCATTCTACATGACTATGCTAAATATGATGAACTTTCAAAGCTTTATCAGAAAGTGACAAAGTATGAGCTTGATAATGCACTTTTAGCTTATAACTCTGAGATTTTGCATGGACCGGTCGGTGCAGCGATTATGAAACATGAATTCGGTGTGGATGATGAAGAGATTTATCTGGCTATCTATCATCACACGACTGGTCGCAACCAGATGACACTCAGTGAAAAAATTATTTTTGTTGCGGATTATATAGAACCGGGACGAACACAACCAGGCGTTGAGGAGATCAGAACGATCGTTTTTGAGGAACAGAAACTTGATAAAGCCATCTATGAAATCTCTAAACGGACGGTCTTATACTTAGTAGAGCAGGATCATGTGATCTATCCGCTGACGATAGACTGTCTGAATTACTATAACCTTGAAAAATAATATTAAAGGATGGATTGAATGAATTCAAAACAATTACTTGAACTCGCGTTTAAAGCGTGTGACGATAAAAAAGCTGAAGAAATTATCGGTATAGATGTCAAAGAAATCAGCGGGATTACTGATTACTATGTCATCTGCCATGCCAATTCTGACCGTCAGGTGCAGGCAATCGCTAGAGAAGTGAAGCAGCAGGCAGAAGAAGCAGGAATTGATGTGGGCAAACTTGAAGGGTTTAATGAAGCACAGTGGGTACTCGTTGACTTAGATGATGTTGTCGTCCACATTTTCCACCGCGATGAGCGGAGCTACTATAACTTAGAGCGTCTGTATCGTGATGCAGAGTTCATCACTTACGAATAATGACTTACGAGGCATTTGCAGTTCTTTATGATGAACTGATGTATGATCAGCCGTATGATAAGTGGCTCGAACTGACTGTACCTTATCTGAATGGTAAGCAGTCTATACTGGATCTTGCGTGTGGCACGGGTTCATTCACGACACTTCTGCCAAAACGGCTGGATCGTGTCGGTGTAGATCTGAGTGAGGACATGCTGACAGTGGCACAGACAAAAGACCCCTCTATTCAGTGGCTGGTGCAGGATATGACGGCACTTGAATTGGACATGACCTTTGATGTCATCACTTGTTTCTGTGACAGCATGAACTACGTGACAACAGAAGAAGACCTGAACAAACTGTTCAGCCATGTCTATATGCACCTTGAAGAAGACGGTGTTTTTCTTTTTGATGTGCATTCTGTCTGGAAGATGACGAATCTCTTTGACGGACAGACATATAGTGACGAGACAGAACATGTGACTTACCTTTGGCAGACAGAGCCCGGAGAAGAAGAGAACAGTGTCTATCACGATATGAGTTTCTTTACGCTTGAAGAAGATGGCAGATATCGTCGTTTTGATGAATCGCATTATCAGCGCACTTTTCCATTGGAATTTTATATCGAGCTGTTAGAGACGAATCAGTTTACAGTTGAAAAAGTTTTTGCGGATTTTAATACTGATAGACCGATAGAAGAAGACGCTGAAAGAATCTTTTATGTTGCACGTAAAAAATGTAAAAGATAATTTTTATTGTGACAGAAAAAATAAAATCGCTACATCTCTCCGATTATTAAGGGGAGGTGTTTTTTTGTGGAAAAAATTCAGGAACTGATTCAGACGCATAAAATGAAAATTGGAATCTGCGTTGTTGTGCTGATGGCTGTCTTATTTATTTATCAGTCGTCCTTCAAAAAATCAGTAGAGCCGCTGGAAACTCTGGCAACTGAAAAGCAGACGGTCGAAAAAGTAGTGACAACTGAAGCCCCTCAAAAAGAACTGATGGTTGACATTAAAGGGGCTGTCAAGCATCCGGGTGTCTATCCTACGCAGGAAAGTCAGCGTGTCAATGATGTCATCATGCTTGCAGTGCCGAGAGAAAATGCTGATCTTGAAGCGGTCAATCTGTCTATGCAGTTGACTGATCAGATGGTGATTTATGTCCCGTTCAAAGGAGAGGTGAAAGAAGAGAAGTTTACCATGTATCAGAATAAATCATCAACGAAAACTGATCCAGAGACCAAAGTGGTCAATATCAATACTGCAACAGAATCAGAGCTGCAGGAAATACCGGGCATAGGTCCTAAGAAAGCGGCAGACATTCTGCATTACCGTGAACAGCATGGTGGTTTTAAATCAAAAGAAGAGATGAAAGAGATAAAAGGCATCGGCGATAAAACTTATACGTCTCTTGAGCCGTTTATTGAATTGTAATTGCCAGAGACGGATTCATTCCTTACAATGAGACTATTGGAGGGATCATTGTGGAAAGAATTAAATGGCAGGATTATTTTATGGCACAGAGCCAGCTACTCGCATTACGTTCAACATGTAACAGATTAAGTGTAGGTGCGACCATCGTTAAGGATAATAGAATTATTGCGGGCGGCTACAACGGTTCTGTAGCAGGTGAAGCACACTGTACAGACGTCGGCTGTTATTTGGAAGAGGGACATTGCATCAGAACCGTCCATGCAGAGATGAACGCACTCCTGCAATGTGCAAAACTAGGTGTTTCGACGACAGGCGCTGAAATCTACGTCACACATTTTCCTTGTATTCATTGTACGAAATCCCTGATTCAAGCAGGAATCAGCAAGGTCTCCTATGCAATAGATTATAAGAATCACCCGTATGCAGTTGAGTTACTGCAAAAAGCAGGTATTCAAGTAGAGAAGATACCTTTTGATGCGAGTAAAGTAGCGGAATATTTTAAAATGATTGAATAAAAAGGAGGATACATGTGGTTTAATCTGGCTGTCGCTGCATTCTGCGGAACACTGTTTCGGTTCGCCCCGTTAAGTGCATGTATCTTATTTCTCTTAATCATCATTCACTGTTATCAAAAGCAAAGGTTAATCTATATTTTAGGTTTCACTGCCATGGGACTCTTTTTCTATTTTTATTCATACAGTGAACCGGTAGCAGATTTTGACTGGACAGACACTAAAAGAGGGACTTTGACATCGTCCCTCGTATTTACTGATGAGCAGAATATTGATGGTGATTATTTTTCCGGTGTTGCGCTCATACAAAATCAGCCGGTAAGATTCAGTTATTATATTAAGACGGAGAATGAGCAGAAGAAGCTGGTCAGCAGTATGCCTTATTTCAGGACGTGTTCAGCTTCTGTTGAACTGAGGCAGCCGCTCCCGAACACAAATGGGCTGAAGTTCGACTACGCCGAGTATTTAAAGCGGCAGAATATCCATTACCAGGCGACTGTGAAAAATATCGACTGGTCGTCCTGCAGGAAAGTAGAACTTAATATAATTGATCAGCTGAAGCTGTATCGTGTCCAGCTTGCTGATCAGATGATGATAAGCGACCGTTTTAACATGCGTTATGTGGTTGCCCTGACGCTTGGTGATACAAGGTATCTGTCAACAGATGAACTCGATAAACTGAAGGTACTAGGTATTTATCATCTTTATGCCATCAGCGGTTCTCATGTTGCTTTAATCAGTGTGCAGCTCTTCTTTCTGCTGAAACGGTTCTATATACCTCTTTACTGGTGTACAGCTGCTATGTTTTTAATTATTCCAATATATACCATACTGACCGGGCTATCACCATCTGTCATCAGGTCTTCACTTTTTATACTAATTTATATGGCATTAAAAAGATATGGTATCAACCTTCTCGATGCGCTTTCTTTATCTTTTCTGCTTTTTCTTCTGGTTGAACCGACGGCTATTTTTGATATCGGTTTTCAGCTGTCCTACTTCATCTCTTTTATTTTAATTTTTACGAGCAATCTTTATCAGGACAGACGGCCTATCTCTCTGCTCGTCATAACCTGTTTGGTTTCTCAGCTCGCAAGTATTCCCATTTTGCTTATCAACTTCAACAGTTTTCAAGTCATCGGACTTCTTACCAATCTTCTTTTTATTCCTTTTTTTACAGTTGTCATGTTTCCGCTTTGTACGATTATTTTGCTATGGGTGATTCTGCTGCATTCGTTGCCTGGCTGGTTTGATTATTTATTAAAAGCTGCTTTTTTCCTGAATGACTTAATGATTGATATTTACAGTCTTGTCCATCTTCCGGATATTCATATGGCGAATAAGGGAGCTGAACTCTATCTTATCCTGACATTGATTATTTTCTATATTTTATTAAGACTTAAGTTTTCAGTAATCCAGTTTGTCAGCTATACAATGGCCCTGTTTTTACTCCTGTATTGTTTAAGTGTCATACAGTCGCATGAAGAAGGTGTAACTTTTATAGATGTCGGCCAGGGAGATAGTTCAATAGTGGAAAGCGGTGGGCAGATACTTGTGACAGACACAGGTGGACAGATGGAACTGCCGAAAGAGGAGTGGCAGAAACGGCGGAAAGAGAATGACGCAGTCGCATTTCATTTACATGGTGTGCTAAAAGAGAAAGGGTATCAGAAAATTGATTATCTACTGATCACACATCCTGATGCTGATCATTTTGGTGAAGCAGTGCATTTACTCCGCTTGATACATGTGGACTATTTGATACTAAATAAAGAGGCACCGGGCCATGATAAATATGACGAGCTGCTTGCTCTGGCGAAAGCAGGAGATACTGAGATTATCGATTCGAAACAGATTGATAAGATAAGAGTTGGACATGCAGTAGTTGAATTCTTTAATACAAGGGGTTCGTTCAGTGAGGAGAATGACAGCAGTATTATTTCGAGGATAACACTTGGCCGCCGTTACTTGCTGATGGCAGACGCGCCGACGGACATAGAGACTTCGTTAATAGCACAGCTATGCAGCGCCGAGATTGATGTTCTTAAAGTGGGGCACCATGGCAGTAAGACGAGTACTTCAGATGAACTGCTGGACTGTGTTCAGCCTAAATATGCCGTGATTTCAGCTGGTAGAAATAATCGTTTTGGTCATCCTCATGAGGAAGTAGTGAATAAGTTAACGGCGAGAAAAATTCATATTTTAAATACGCAGTCAGACGGAAAAATAGAATTTCTAAATACGGTCAGGACAGCGAAAAGACCATAAAAAAAAGACCGCGAGCGGTCTTTTATTTTGCTAAAAGATCAAAGATTTGAGCGATGATATAGATAGCAGCAAACGCGCCGAAACCTGTACCCATTGCAAGGAGTGAATCTTTCACGTCATTGTTTTTAGATTGCACATCATGTTCAAAATGATTCATGTTATCAACCTCCATTTAGGTTAAGTATATGATATTTATGTGAAAAAAGCTATAATGAAATTAAGATTTATCAAGGGAGTTCTTAATTTGAATGCTATTATCATCAATCATGGTGTCGTTCCGGAACTAGTGGCAGAACGAACAACTAAAATCGTCAGTGATTTACTGCCTGAACAGGATGACTTTAATTTTTCAAGATACGATCTGCTGGAGACACCTATCCAGAATATTATAGAAGACGCGATGACAATCCCATTTCTCAGTGAGCAGAAGGTCATTGTCGTCAAAAACAGTTATCTTTTTACAGGGGAGAAACCACGTGTAGCAGTCGAACATCAGCTTGATGCGCTCGCGCAATTTGTAGAACAGTTCACGGGACCGAATGTCGTCATTTTTGAAGTGAACAGCGACAAGCTGGATGAACGTAAAAAAATAGTCAAAAACATGAAAAAGCTGCATCAAGTCAATAAAATAGATGCTTTGGACGAAATGGCACTGAAGAAATGGGTCAAGCAGGAGATGAATAATCAATTTAAAGACATCAAGCAGGATGCGCTTGATGAACTGATTCAGCTGACAGGTGCCGATTATAAACTGGTATCAAATGAGATGCATAAACTGCTTCTGTATATAGGTGATGATTCCATCATTACAAAGTCGCATGTTGAAATGATTGTCTCCCGTAGTCTGGAGCAGAATGTCTTCCTGCTGACAGATTATATTACGACTCATCGTAAGAAAGAAGCAATCGTGCTGCTCAAAGACTTGATCAATATGAAAGAAGAACCGATTAAACTATTAGCGCTCATCAGTGGTCAGTACCGCCTTTTCTATCAGACTAAGATACTGAGTCAGAAAGGTTTCAGTGAGGCTCAGATCGCTAAGCAGCTCAAGATTCATCCATATAGAGTGAAGCTCGCCCTACGAAAAGTATCACGTCTTAACTTGAGCGATATCCTTAAAGTGATCGATAGCTGTGCTGAAACAGATTATCAGCTTAAATCCTCCTATATGGATAAGGTCTTAATTTTAGAATTATTTATTTTAGGCATATAAAAAAGCCCGCTTTCGAGGGCTTTCATTATTAGTTAGAACGCATAACTTGTGATTTTAAACGGTCAGCTTTGTTAGAGTGGATTAAGTTGCTTTTCGCAGCTTTATCAATCTTTTTAACAGCTGTGTTTACTAAATCCTGTTTGTTATCAGCGTTGTTTTCGATAGCAGCTTTCGCAGTTTTGATAGCAGAACGCATATCATTCTTTTGAGAGATATTAGCATCTTGAGCTTTTTGACTAGTCGTCACGCGTTTAATAGCAGATTTGATGTTTGGCATGATGTCACCTCCTAAAAATATTACACCTGTGTGTTTTCATTGCAACAAGAAATATTTTATCAAAATACAGGAGGCATTGCAATCGTTATTTTAAAACTGATTGAAGTAGCCTTCTATACTTGATATAATCATAATTATTGAATAGAAAAGAAAGTTGGTTCTCTGAATGAACAATGAAGAACGTTTAAATAGACAGAATAAAATCAGGAATTTCTCGATTATTGCGCATATCGACCATGGGAAGTCGACACTTGCTGACCGTATTCTTGAAAACACGAAGACAGTAGCCTCTCGTGAGATGAAGTCACAGCTGCTGGATTCAATGGATTTAGAACGTGAGCGCGGTATCACGATTAAGCTGAACGCGGTTCAACTGAACTATACCGCTAAAGACGGTGAAACTTACATCTTTCACCTTATTGATACGCCGGGTCACGTCGATTTCACATATGAAGTTTCAAGAAGTTTAGCTGCCTGTGAAGGTGCGATTCTTGTAGTGGATGCAGCGCAGGGGATTGAAGCACAGACATTAGCCAATGTCTACCTTGCACTGGATAATGACCTTGAACTGATTCCGGTGATCAATAAAATCGATTTACCGGCAGCAGAACCTGAACGCGTCAAGCAGGAGATAGAAGATGTCATCGGTTTAGATGCGTCTGATGCGGTACTCGCTTCAGCTAAAGCCAATATCGGTATCGATGAGATTTTAGAGCAGATTGTAGAACTTGTACCGCCGCCGACAGGTGACCCTGAAGCACCGCTGAAAGCATTGATCTTTGACAGTGCATTTGATGCATACCGTGGTGTCATCTCATCTATCCGTATCATCGACGGCACAGTTAAAGCTGGCGATAAAATCCGTATGATGGCGACCGGCAAAGATTTTGAAGTAGTTGAAGTAGGCATCAACACACCGAAACAGATGCCAGTCAGTGAACTGACAGTCGGGGACGTAGGCTATATCACAGCATCTATTAAAAATGTCGGTGATTCACGTGTCGGTGATACGATTACCCTTGCGAACAACCCTGCTGCAGAACCCCTGCAAGGTTATAAAAAGATGAATCCGATGGTCTTCTGTGGTATCTATCCAATCGATACGAGTAAATACAACGATTTACGAGAAGCACTTGAAAAACTACAGCTTAACGATGCTTCCCTTGAATTTGAGGCAGAAACGTCACAGGCACTTGGTTTTGGTTTCCGTGTCGGCTTCCTTGGACTTCTTCACATGGAGATTATTCAGGAACGTATTGAACGTGAATTCGGTATTGAACTGATTGCAACAGCCCCTTCTGTTATTTATAAATGTATGATGACGGATGGCAGCGAAGTGATTGTTGACAATCCTTCTAAAATGCCTGACCCTCAGAAGATTGAGCATATTTATGAACCTTATGTAAAAGCGAGCATCATGGTGCCTAATGACTATGTCGGCGCAGTAATGGAGCTCTGTCAGAAGAAGCGGGGTAACTTTAAGACGATGGATTACCTCGATGACATTCGTGTCAATATCATCTATGAACTGCCGTTATCTGAAATTGTCTTTGATTTCTTCGATCAGCTGAAATCTAATACAAAAGGCTATGCCTCGTTTGACTATGAACTGATCGGCTATCAGGAAAGCCGCCTTGTTAAGATGGATATTTTATTGAATGGTGATACAGTCGATGCGCTGAGCTTTATTGTTCACCGTGATTTCGCTTATGACCGTGGTAAAGTCATCGTAGAGAAATTGAAGACCCTTATTCCACGTCAGCAGTTCGAAGTACCGGTACAGGCTGCAATCGGCCAGAAAATTATTGCACGTACGAACATTAAATCAATCGGTAAGAATGTCCTCGCTAAATGTTATGGTGGTGACATCAGCCGTAAGCGTAAACTGCTGGAAAAACAAAAAGCAGGTAAAGCGAAGATGAAATCTGTCGGTTCTGTTGAAATCCCGCAGGAAGCATTCCTTGCTGTACTGAAAATGGACGAAGAATAAAAGTGGCGATAGCCACTTTTTTTCGTGAAAGGAGCTATGATGACCAGTCTTTATATCCACATCCCGTTCTGTAACCGCATCTGTACATATTGTGACTTTAATAAGTTTCTGATTAAGAATCAGCCGGTGGATCAGTATATCGATTGTCTGATCAAAGAACTTAAAGAAATACCCAAAGATATCGATACTTTATTTATCGGAGGGGGTACGCCGACTGCACTGAATGAAGAACAGCTGGAACGACTGCTCGGCTTCATCTCTCGGCATTTTAAGATTAAGCGTGAGTTCTCGATGGAAGCAAATCCTGATGAACTTACAAGAGAGAAGATTCTGATCATGAAACGTTATCATGTTAATCGACTCAGTCTCGGTGTTCAGACATTTGATAATGAACTACTGAAGCTGCTCGGACGGACACACGTTGAGAGTGACATCAAAAAAGCAGTTGATACTACTAAATCAGCCGGTATCGAGTCTGTCAGCATCGATCTGATGTATCATCTGCCGACACAGACACTTCAGCAGGTAAAGGATGATTTAGAGCATGCCCTTGCACTTGATATCGATCATATCTCGAGTTATTCACTGATACTTGAACCGAAGACCCAGTTTTATAACCAGTATCGTAAAGGCATGCTGCAGCTGCCGGACGAAACACTTGCTGCTGAAATGTACGATTATACGATTGAACGGCTAGCCCAGTCTGACTTTAAACAATATGAGATTTCAAACTTTGCAAAAGAAGGTCATGAGTCTGAACACAATAAAGTTTACTGGCAGAACAAAGAGTATTATGGTGCCGGTGCTGGCAGTCATGGTTATGTCAACGGCAGTCGTTACTATAACGTTGCGCCTGTCCCGCATTACATTAAAGCGATGCAAAAAGGAGATGCGGTTAAAGAGACGCATCACGTGACACAGGAAGAATCCATGGAAGAATTCATGTTCCTCGGGCTCCGGATGAACGAAGGGGTATCAAGAGCTGACTTCTTTAAGCGTTACGGTATCCAGATTGATGATATATTTGGTGATGTGCTGGCGCAGCTGGAAAGAAGCGGTCACCTTAAGCTGCAGGATGACAAAATCATGATGACACCTGAAGGACGCATGGTCGGCAATGATGTATTTGAACAGTTTCTACTTTCTATTTAGAAAGTAGATTTTTTTATATCTTAGCTGAAGGGTTTTACATTGACATACTTTGACCAATTTGATAAATTATTATTAGCACTTCAGATACAAGAGTGCTAAAGAGGTGAAACATGCTCACGAATAGACAAAAGACTTTATTGAACACATTAGTTGAAGATTTTGTTGAAAGTGGTGTGCCTGTAGGTTCACGTACACTGATGAATAAGTACCAGCTCGCTATCAGTTCAGCGACTATCCGTGCTGAAATGAAGAAGCTGGAAGAGCAGGGATTCATTGAGAAGACCCATATCTCTTCTGGTCGTATCCCTTCAATAGAAGGATATAAACATTACATCAGCACATTACAGACTGAACATGCTGCAAGTGCAGTCAGTCATGAAAATTTTGATGAACTCGCAGATAAACTGGCTGCTGATACGCATTATTTTTCTGTTGTGACCGGCTACTATAAAGCCAGGAAAATAGAAGCCATACACCTGGCTGCTGTCGCGCATTCTTTACTTATCATACTGATTTACAGTGATGGTGAAGTTGAGCATGAACAGCTTGGATGGCAGAGCCCTTTATCAATGGAAGAACTGCTTGAACTCAATCAGTATTTTAATGCCATGATTCATCATGAGAATACTACTTATACACCACTTAACAAGCAGCTTGTATCGATGATTAATCATTATGTCAACAGAAGACTTAAAAAGCCTGACCCGGTTATATATAAGGCAGGACAGGAGTTTTTGTTTGATGCGGTTCCGCAGGACTTGGACGGCGTCCGGGACTTACTGTCTTACATTGAATCGGATACGTTCATCTACAAGCTTATTAGTATGAATGACGATTTGATTAATGTTAAGATAGGACAGGAAATCGATGATAGTCTCAATCATGTCTCACTTGTCACTAAACCTGTTCAGACAGAAGACGTAGATGGACGGGTTGCTGTAGTCGGACCTATTATGATGAGCTATCGCAAAGTTTTTGAGGGACTTAGCGCACTCTAAGGAGGATATTTGAATGACGGAAGAGAAAAACGTCCAGGAAGAAACAGTTCCTGAAGAAGAAGTAACTGCTGAAGCGCCTGTCGACACGACGCCCATCGATGTTGATGGAGATGGTCTGGAGCAAAAGGTAGCAGATCTGGAAGAAGCGCTCGCAGCCAGTGAAGAAAAATATTTAAGATTATACGCTGAGTTTGAAAATTATAAAAAACGCACGCGTACTGAATTAGAAACAGAAAAAACGTATCGTTCTCAGGCCGTGCTGCGTGATGTCATTCCGACGCTCGATAATATTGAGCGTGCACTCGGTCAGAAGAGTGAAGATGAAACACTGATCAAAGGTGTGCAGATGGTTTATGACAACTTAGTCAGTGCGTTGAAAGAGCACGGACTTGAATTAATTGAAGCTCAGGATCAGCCATTTGACCCGAACTTCCATCAGGCAGTCATGCAGGAGAAAGATGATACTAAAGAATCAGGCATCGTGCTTGATGAATTACAAAAAGGCTATAAATTAAAAGAACGTGTCTTAAGACCCTCAATGGTTAAAGTCAACGAATAATATAAACTGGAGGAATTCTAAATGAGTAAAGTAATTGGTATTGACTTAGGAACAACAAATTCATGTGTAGCTGTACTTGAAGGCGGAGAACCAAAAGTAATCGCTAACCCAGAAGGTAACCGTACAACACCATCTGTTGTCGCATTCAAAAACGGTGAAACTCAAATCGGTGAAGTAGCGAAACGTCAGGCGATCACTAATCCTAATACAATCATCTCTATTAAACGTGAGATGGGTACAGATCATAAAGTTGAAGTAGAAGGTAAACAGTATTCACCACAGGAAATTTCAGCTATGATTCTTCAGAACTTAAAAGCAACAGCTGAAGCATACCTCGGTGAAACAGTTTCTAAAGCGGTTATTACAGTACCTGCATACTTCAACGACGCTGAGCGTCAAGCAACTAAAGACGCTGGTAAAATTGCTGGTTTAGAAGTAGAACGTATTATCAATGAACCTACAGCAGCAGCACTTGCCTACGGGTTAGATAAAACAGATAAAGACCAGAAAATCCTTGTCTTTGACTTAGGTGGCGGTACTTTTGACGTTTCTATTCTTGAACTCGGTGATGGCGTATTCGAAGTACTTTCTACAGCGGGTGATAACAGACTCGGGGGGGATGACTTCGACCAGGTGATCATTGACTTCTTAGTAGAAGAGTTCAAAAAAGAGAACGGCTTAGATTTATCAAAAGATAAAATGGCTATGCAACGTCTGAAAGATGCAGCTGAAAAAGCGAAAAAAGACTTATCAGGTGTATCTTCTACACAGATTTCATTACCGTTCATCTCAGCAGGAGAAGCAGGTCCACTTCACTTAGAAGTGACATTATCTCGTGCTAAATTTGAAGACTTATCTCGTAACTTAGTAGAAAAAACAATGGGACCTACTCGCCAGGCATTAAAAGACGCTTCATTATCAGCGTCTGATATCGACGAAGTCATCCTTGTCGGTGGTTCTACACGTATTCCAGCTGTTCAGGAAGCAATTAAAAAAGAATTAAATAAAGAACCTAATAAAGGTGTTAACCCGGATGAAGTAGTAGCAATGGGTGCTGCTATTCAAGGCGGCGTCATCACTGGTGACGTTAAAGATATCGTGCTTCTTGACGTAACACCGTTATCACTCGGTATCGAAACAATGGGCGGTGTGTCTACTGTTCTGATTGAACGTAACACAACAATTCCGACTTCAAAATCACAAGTATTCTCTACAGCTGCTGACAACCAGCCGGCAGTAGATGTACACGTTCTGCAAGGTGAACGTCAGATGGCTGCGGACAATAAAACTTTAGGGCGCTTCCAGTTAACAGACATTCCACCAGCACCACGCGGCGTACCTCAAATCCAGGTTACATTTGATATCGACAAAAACGGTATCGTTAATGTTACAGCTAAAGATTTAGGTACTCAAAAAGAACAAAAAATCACGATTCAGTCTTCTTCAGCATTATCAGATGAAGAAATCGATCGTATGGTGAAAGATGCAGAAGCTAATGCAGAAGCAGATAAAAAACGCCGTGAAGAAATTGATACTCGTAACGAAGCAGATCAATTAGTCTTCACTGTAGAAAAAACATTAAAAGACCTTGAAGGAAAAGTAGACGATGCTGAGAAAGAAAAAGCAGAAGCTGCGAAAGAAGAACTCAAAAAAGCCCTTGAAGGTAATGATATCGAAGACATCAAAACGAAAAAAGATGCACTGAATGAAATCGTTCAAGCTTTATCTATGAAGCTTTACGAACAAATGGCACAGGAACAGCAGGCAGAGGGCGGAGCAGCACCTCAGGATGATGTTGTAGATGCTGATTTCACAGAAGTTAAAGACGACGATAAAAAATAATAGCTGTTTCTAAAAAGTCAAAGTCAATTTATTGGCTTTGACTTTTTCTTTGACGGCAGAAAAGGAGAATGACGAGTGGCAAAAAGAGATTATTACGAAGTGCTGGGATTATCAAAAGGCGCTTCAAAAGACGAAATTAAAAAAGCATACCGAAAACTTTCTAAAAAATATCATCCGGATATCAATAAAGAAGAAGGCGCAGATGAAAAGTTCAAGGAACTATCAGAAGCTTATGAAGTATTAAGTGATGATCAGAAAAAAGCGCAGTATGACCAGTTCGGTCATGCAGGCATGGGTCAAGGCGCCGGTTTCGGTGGCGCGGACTTCGGTGGCGGCTTTGGCGGATTTGAAGATATTTTCAGTTCATTTTTCGGCGGCGGCGCAAGACGTGATCCAAACGCTCCAAGAAAAGGGAATGACCTGCAGTATCAGATGGATATTGATTTTGAGGATGCTGTTTTCGGTGCAAACAAAGAAATTAAGGTTCGTAAAGAAGTTGAATGTGATACGTGTGACGGTACCGGTGCGAAACCAGGCACTGAAGTTAAACGCTGTTCGACTTGTCACGGACGTGGACAGGTCGGCGTAGAACAGGAGACACCATTTGGCCGTATTCGTACAGAACGCCCTTGTCCGGACTGTAACGGTACAGGTAAAGAGTTTGAAGAAAAATGTTCGGACTGCCGCGGTACAGGTGTAAAAGTAAAAGACGTCACTATAGATGTCACTGTTCCAGCAGGTGTTGATAATGGTCAGCAGATTCGTATAGCTGGACATGGTGAACCGGGTGTCAACGGTGGACCAGCGGGTGATCTCTATGTGGTCTTCCGCGTATCTGACCATCCTGATTTTGAACGTGATGGCGATGATATCTTCTATGATCTTAAACTGTCATTCGCACAGGCGGCACTCGGTGATGAAATAGAAGTACCGACATTAGATAGCCGCGTCAAGCTGACAATTCCTTCTGGCACACAGACAGGTAAACGATTCCGTCTGAAAGATAAAGGTGTTCAAAATGTTCACGGATATGGTAAAGGTGATCTTTACGTCACAGTGACCGTTGTCACACCAACTAAAATGACAGACCATCAGATTGAATTACTGCGTGAATTCGCTGAAATTGATGGTGAAGAACTGAATGAACAAAATGATAATTTCTTCGAAAAAACACGACGCTTCTTTAGAGGAGAATAAAGATGGATTACAAAGAAATCACATTGATGATCAATCATGAAGTAGAACCTTATATAGCAGAAATTCTAAATGAATTAGGTGCAAATGGTGTCGTCATTGAGGATAGCCTTGAACTGCAAAAGGGACGTATCGAAACGTTTGGTGAAATCTATGAGCTGAATCCAGCAGACTATCCGGAAAAAGATGTCCGCGTCAAGTGCTATTACAGTGAATATGATTACAAAGATGAACTACTGAGTGATATTGAAGAAGCTGTGAAGTCCTTACAGGATGTTGAAGTGACACGTTTTGAAATAGAGACTGCCGATATTAAGGACGAGGACTGGGAAAATGAATGGAAGAACCATTTTCACGCGTTCAAGGCGTCTGAACGTTTTACTGTGGTGCCAAGCTGGGAAGACTACCAGCCGGAAAGTGATGAAGAAGTCATTCATTTAGATCCGGGTATGGCATTTGGTACAGGTGATCATGCAACGACTTCCATGTGTCTGCGTCTGGTTGAAGAATATGTGAAACCGGGTATGTCTGTCATCGATGTCGGTACAGGTTCAGGAATTTTAAGTATTGCGGCACATCGTATGGGTGCTGCGCCTATCCGTGCAGTCGATCTCGATAAAGTTGCCGTGAGAGTCGCTGAGGAGAACTTTGCAATCAATCATTGTGCCGAAGCGATTGAGACAGATACAGGCAATCTTCTGGTCGGTGAAACAGAAAAACGTGATGTGGTTATCGCCAACATCCTCGCGCATATCGTGGATTTAATGGTTGATGACGCCTTTAATCTTTTAAATGATAAAGGACTGTTTATCGCCTCAGGCATCATCGATGAAAAAGAACAGATGATTACAGATCACATGCTTGAAGCAGGGTTTACAATTAAAACGATTACGCGCGAAAAAGGCTGGGTAGCCATCCTGGCTGAGAAGGTCTAGTCATGCAGCGTTATTTTCTTAATGAATCAGCTGAAATAGGTAGCACGGCCGTAATTGACACAAAAGAAGATGTTCACCATATTAAAAATGTCATGAGACAGCAGCCGGGTGACGCACTGATTATTAATTTCACCAATGGAACTTATCAGGTGACGATTGATGAGATGTCCGACAAAGTGCTTGTCCGTGTAACAGAAGCGCTTGAACTGAATACAGAGCTCCCTGTTCATATCACGATAGCGAGTGGTCTGCTGAAGAATGATAAATATGAATGGATGCTGCAAAAAGCGACAGAACTAGGCGCTAGTCAGTTTATGCCGTTTCAAGGCGAATTTTCTGTCGTTAAATGGGATAACAAAAAAGCGGATAAAAAGCTTGAACGTTTCCGTAAAATCATCAAAGAAGCGGCAGAGCAGAGCTATCGGCAGCAGCTGCCCGTTATTAAATTCACTAATCATCTAAGAGAGTTAAACGGTCAGTTTGATCACGTCATCATCGCATACGAGGAAAGTGCGAAGAATCAAGAACAGCGGGCGTTTCAGCAGGCTATCAAAAATTTTAATAAAGGCGATCGTGTGCTTCTGGTCTTTGGTCCTGAGGGTGGACTCAGCCCAAAAGAAATTGAGATGGTTGACGGAATTACCGCAGGACTCGGACCGCGTATTCTGCGGGCTGAAACAGCACCGCTTTACGCATTATCCGCAATCAGTTATCATATGGAATTGCTGGGCTAAAGACAGGATTCAGTTGAATCCTGTCTTTTATCGTATCAGCCACTTGATTTTAAGATAAGAAAAATAGTAAAATGTTAAGGTTATCGAAAAGCCGAGTGATAGATAGAAATAAGAAATAAAGAGGTGGACGCTATGTCAACAGTTGCATTCCATACATTGGGCTGTAAAGTTAATCATTACGAAACAGAAGCCATCTGGCAGCTCTTCAAAGACGACGGTTATGACCGTGTCGAGTTTGAAACAAATGCCGATGTCTATGTCATCAACACTTGTACTGTAACCAATACAGGTGATAAAAAAAGTCGTCAGGTCATCCGTCGTGCGATACGACGTAACCCGGACGCAGTGATCTGTGTGACAGGTTGCTATGCGCAGACTTCATCTGCAGAAATTATGGATATCCCTGGTGTCGATATAGTAGTAGGAACACAGGACCGTCATAAAATGCTCCCTTATATCGAAGAGTTTAAGTCAGCACGCCAGCCAATCAATGGTGTGACCAATATTATGAAGAATCGGACATATGAAGAACTGGATGTTCCTTATTTCACAGACAGAACGCGTGCATCGCTCAAGATTCAGGAAGGCTGCAATAACTTCTGTACATTCTGTATTATCCCGTGGGCTCGTGGGCTTATGCGTTCTCGTAATCCGAAGGAAGTCGTTAAACAGGCAAGTCAGTTAGTAAGTGCCGGCTACCAGGAGATTGTTTTAACAGGTATTCATACTGGTGGCTACGGGGAAGACCTGAAGAATTACAATCTTGCACAGCTCCTGCGTGACCTGGAAGAGATTGATGGACTGAAACGAATTCGTATTTCTTCTATTGAAGCAAGTCAGCTGACAGATGAAGTCATTGATGTCATCGACCAAAGTGAAAAAGTGGTGCGTCACCTGCATATTCCGCTTCAGTCAGGCAGCGATACAGTTCTGAAACGGATGCGTCGTAAATATACGATGGCACACTTCTCTGAACGTCTGCAGAAGCTTCATGCGATTATGCCGGGGCTTGCTGTTACAAGTGATGTCATTGTCGGTTTCCCAGGTGAAACAGAAGAAGAGTTTATGGAAACTTATCACTTCATTGAATCTCATAAGTTTTCTGAACTGCATGTCTTCCCTTATTCCATGCGTACAGGAACACCTGCAGCCCGCATGACAGATCAGATTGATGAAGAAGTTAAAAATGAACGTGTTCATAAACTGATCAGTTTATCCGATCAGCTTGCAAAAGAATATGCGAGCAAGTTTGAGGGAGAAGTGCTGGAAGTGATTCCTGAGGAAAAAGGATCAGTTGACGGTCAGCTCGTCGGCTACACAGATAATTATCTTAAAGTTCAGTTCGAAGGCAGTGAATCACTGATCGGGGAACTGGTAAAAGTGAAGATCACTGAAGCAGGTTATCCTATGAACCACGGTCAGTTTGTCAAGGTGATGCCTAAGCATCAGACTGTCGCAATAGCCGGTAAATAAATTCACTATTGACCAGATAAATCGAGTATATTATAATATTTGAGTACATAGTTTACTATGTTTAATTAGTTCCGTTGATATTTGGAGGGAGGGAAATTTAATGTCTAAAACAGTTGTTCGTAAAAATGAATCTATTGAAGATGCTTTACGTCGTTTCAAGCGTACAGTTTCTAAAAGTGGTACAATTCAAGATGCTCGTAAACACGAATTCTACGAAAAACCAAGTGTTAAACGTAAAAAGAAATCAGAAGCTGCACGTAAACGTAAGTTCAAATAATATTTGATCTCCCTCAAATATTATCTATAGATCAGCACAGGCCGATGCCTGTGCTTTTTATTTTCTTAAAGTTTTCTTAATTTTTTGCATAATTGATATAAGATATTTCCACTTCATGTATAATAAGGATAAGGAGGTGGCTTTTTGACGTTGACATCCTATGAGATGATACTCTTGGTATTGATGATAGTAATTTTTTTAGCAGCTGTTATGCAGCTATTTTCATCCAGACTATCTGCAGCAGGTATTATTCTGATTCTGGCCTGTGCTGGTTTTGTCATCATGACAGGTTTGACCGGCGATTTGGAAATGATGTCAGTGATTCTATTTGTAGCGGGTGTCATTTTAATGATACTGGAATTATTCGTTATAGGCGCTGTTCTAGGTATTATAGGTGCATTAATGGTCTTCAGCAGTTTCCTCCTCATCGGTGAAGATATTTCAAAGATGGCAGTTTTCCTGGCAATAAGTCTGGCATTAGCATTAATGGAGTGGATAGTGATGGTCAAATTTTTTGGAAAATCTATTCCGCTTTTCAAAAATGTAATACTGACGGATTCTACGTCAAAGGAAGCGGGCTATTCCTCGCATGATGACAGAAGTCATCTTGTCGGGAAAATTGCGCTGACAATGACTCCTCTTAGACCGTCTGGCATTATCACTTTTGAAGGCAAGCGGATAGATGCGGTCAGTGAAGGGGCCTTCATCGACAAAGACCGCGAAGTCAGTATTATTTTAGTTGAAGGAACCCGAGTCGTCGTCAGAGCATTATAACAAAAGGAGTGGATAGAATGGAATGGATAGCATTGCTTATTATTTTAGGGATCATCTTAGTATTCCTGATGGTCTTATTTACGTTTGTACCGGTAGGTCTATGGATTTCAGCCCTCGCTGCAGGCGTTAAAGTGGGTATCGGCACTCTGGTCGGTATGCGATTACGTCGTGTATCACCGCGCCGTGTCATTGATCCGCTGATTAAAGCCCATAAAGCAGGTCTGCATTTAACGACCAATCAGCTTGAATCACATTATTTAGCGGGTGGTAACGTTGACCGCGTAGTTGATGCGATTATCGCAGCACAGCGTGCAGACATCAACCTGCCATTTGAAAGAGGAGCGGCAATTGACCTTGCTGGACGTGACGTACTGGAAGCGGTCCAGATGTCAGTTAACCCGAAAGTGATTGAGACACCGTTTATCGCCGGTGTAGCAATGAATGGTATCGAAGTGAAAGCAAAAGCAAGAATCACTGTACGTGCGAACATTGAACGACTCGTCGGTGGTGCAGGTGAAGAAACCATTGTCGCCCGTGTCGGCGAAGGGATTGTCTCTACAATCGGTTCAAGCCAGTCACATACTTCAGTACTTGAGAATCCGGATATGATCTCTCAGACTGTACTCGGTAAAGGTCTGGATTCTGGTACAGCATTTGAAATTCTGTCGATTGATATCGCGGATGTAGATATCGGTAAGAATATCGGTGCCGACCTGCAGACAGAACAGGCGATGGCAGATAAGAACATCGCTCAGGCGAAAGCGGAAGAACGCCGTGCAATGGCCGTTGCTCAGGAGCAGGAGATGAAAGCCCGCGTTCAGGAAATGAGAGCGAAAGTAGTTGAATCTGAAGCAGAAGTACCGCTTGCAATGGCTAGAGCTCTGCAAGAAGGTAATATCGGTGTGATGGATTACTATAACCTGAAGAACATTGAGTCAGATACAGGGATGCGTAATGCCATCAACAAGCTGACAGATCAAGGTGAGCAGACGCCGCCTAGAAAGTAGGTGGAATCCATGTCAATAGGAACGATTATATTCATTATCGGGATTATTATTACAATCGGTCAGTCGGTTGTTGAGAAGATGGGTAAGAAAGAGGACGCAAAACCTATTGTTCGTAAACTGCAGAACTTTGAAAAACGAGTTCAGCAGAATATCGATAAAATAGAGCAGACATCAGAGTCGTATAAGCCTGCTCAGCGGAAAGCACGAGAGGTTGTAAAAGAAGCTTCTCCAAGGCTTGTTCAGGAACAGAAAAAAGCTCGTCCTGAACGGATGAAAGCCATTGACCCAGTCGAGAAAGTGCTGACCGATAAGCATCTGACGCAGCAACAGAAAGCCCACCGTTTAGAAGCCATTAAAAGTCAGGACCTGACAGAGACAGACGGATTCAAGTTCGAAATTACAAATGAAAATCTGGTTCACAGTCTGATTATGGCAGAATTACTAGCACCACCTAAATCTAAAAGATAAGAGAGCATTGGCTCTCTTTTTTTGTGCTAAAATGGAGAAAAGAGGTGAGCATATGAAATTTCAGAGCCAGGGCAATCCTTTGTTTTATGGTATCACTGTGATACTGATCTCTATGCTTGTATTCTACTACTTTATCAGTTCTTTTCTCATGTTCATTTTTACATTTCTTTTGACGACCTTGTTAATTGTGATGCTTCTAAGGGAATACTATATTATCAGTCGTTTACTGACGGTTCATAGGGGGATCAGCCGTATTCAGATCGATATCATGCAGATCGAGGTGTTGAATATTGCCGTCTACGGCAGCCGGATAGGCGTTGAAATCTGCTCGAAAGGAACAGATCAGATAGTGGTCTTTCCGGTTGAAACAGAACGATTTGTTAAATTGCTGCTCAAGCGGAATCCTAAAATCTATTTACAGAATCAGCAGAACATGGATGCGGTAAGATGCAACTTGTAGTCTGCTGTGGTAAATTTAAATTAATTAATCATAAAAGGAGTTTTTGAATGCCACAGACAATCGGTATAGAAGATGTTAATGAAGCACAGGCACTTTTAGGTAACCACGATGAACATATCAATTACCTGGAAGAAGCGTTCAATGTTGAGATTCATACACGAGGTGGACAGGTGACTGTCAACGGTGATGAAGAGAATGTTGAAAAAGCAGAGGCTGTTATCATTAACTTATTGAAGGTGATTCAAAAAGGGATGAACATCTCCTTAAAAGATGTCCAGGCAGCTGCCCAGATGGCTGATAAGGGGACTGTGCACTACTTGACAGACCTCTACGATGAAGAAATAACGAAAGATGCTTTCGGTAAATCCATCCGAGCGAAAACAATGGGTCAGCGTCTTTATGTGCATCAGATCAAGAAAAATGACCTGGTCTTTGGAATTGGACCAGCTGGGACAGGTAAGACATTTCTTGCGGTTGTAATGGCGGCTAAAAGTCTCCGTGCCGGTAAAGTCAAACGCATCGTACTGACACGACCAGCTGTAGAAGCAGGTGAATCGCTCGGCTTTCTGCCTGGTGATTTAAAGGAGAAAGTCGACCCTTACCTCCGTCCGCTTTATGATGGCCTTCATCACGTCCTTGGTGCTGAACATACAGCGCGCCTTATTGAGCGCGGTGTCATTGAAGTAGCACCACTCGCTTATATGCGTGGCCGTACACTTGATGATGCCTTCATTATTCTTGATGAAGCACAGAATACGACGCATGCACAGATGAAGATGTTCCTGACTCGTCTTGGATTCGGCTCTAAAATGGTCATTACAGGAGACAAGACACAGATTGACTTACCGAAAAATACGAAAAGTGGACTGGTTGAAGCGGAAGCGCGGCTCAGCAGTGTACCAGGCATCGCTATCCAGGAATTTGAATCAGCGGATGTTGTCCGCCATCCGCTTGTCGGAAAAATAATTAAAGCATATGAGGGTGATGAATAATGCTGACAGTTGAATTTATAGATGAACATCAGACAATAGACCCGGCCTTTCTGCCGGAAGTAGAGGCATTACTGCAGTTCGCGGCAGAAGAAGAAGGGATTACCGACGAGGCAGAAGTTGCTGTGTCATTTGTGACGAGTGAAGAGATCCAGGAGATTAACCGTCAGTACCGCGATAAAGACAGTGTCACAGATGTGATCAGCTTCGCGCTTGAAGAGGGTGAGGATGATTTTGAAGATCCTTCAGAAATAAGAGTGCTGGGTGATATTATCATCTGTATTGAGCGTGCTAAAGAACAGGCACAGGATTATGGACATTCTTTTGAACGTGAACTCGGTTTTCTTTCGCTTCATGGTCTACTCCACTTGCTGGGCTATGATCATATGACCGAAGAAGAAGAGAAAGTCATGTTCGGCCGCCAGGACAATATTTTATCTGCATACGGACTGACACGAGATCAATGATGAAACGATTTATCTATCCGCTGCAGGGTTTTTTTACTCTGCTGAAAAAAGATCGTAATTTTATTCTGCATTTAATCGCTGGATTTCTCGTTGTGCTGGCAGGTCTGTTTTTTAGACTGACGACTTTGGAATGGCTTTTTGTCATCATTGCCATATTCACGGTGCTCGTCGTTGAAGTCCTGAATACATCTGTTGAGTATGTAGTGGATCTGGTCACAGAGGACTACCACGAGCTTGCGAAGCATGCGAAAGATACTGCGGCATTTGCTGTCGTTTTAGCCAGCTTGATGAGTGCATTGATAGGTCTTATCATTTTTATCCCTTATATTTTAATGCTGGTAGATTAAGGAGGAAACAACATGGAATTCAAACAGGAATGGTACGAAGAAGTCAGAAATGCGCAGAAAAATGCCTATACACCTTATTCAAAGTTTAACGTCGGTGCCTATCTCGTCGCTAAAGACGGAACTACTTTTCATGGCTGTAATGTAGAAAATGCGGCATACGGCGAAGCGATCTGTGCAGAACGGACAGCGCTTGTATCAGCGATTGCCAAAGGCTACCGTCCCGGTGATTTTGCAGCGATAGTGGTGACAACAGATACAGAAAAACCTTCTTCTCCTTGCGGTGCATGCCGCCAGGTGATTAATGAATTGTGTGACGATGACATGCCAGTCTTTATGACTAATCATACAGGTGATGTCATTGAGAGAACAGTAGCAGATTTACTGCCTCTTGGTTTCTCAGGAAAGGATTTGAATTAATGACAGCTTTTAAATCAGGGTTTGTTGCGATTATCGGACGCCCGAATGTAGGAAAATCGACTTTTATGAACCGAGTGCTGGGTCAGAAAGTCGCTATCATGTCAGACAAGGCACAGACGACTCGTAACAAAGTCCAGGGTGTTCTGACGACAGATGACGCACAGATCATTTTTATTGATACGCCGGGTATTCATAAACCGAAGCACGTCCTCGGTGATTATATGATGAAAGTCGCGAAGAACACACTCCGTGAAGTCGATGCGATTCTGTTTATGGTCAATGTCGAAGAAAGTATCGGCCGTGGCGATGAGTTTATCATTGAGATGCTCAAAAACAGTAAGACACCCGTATTCCTGGTACTGAATAAAATAGACCTTATCCATCCGGACGAGCTGATTTCAGAGATTGAGAAGTACAAGGATTTACTGCCTTTCGCTGAAATTGTACCGATTTCTGCCTTACAGGGCAATAATGTGGAGACATTAGTGAACGTGATCAGCGGTTATCTGCCAGAAGGACCAATGTACTATCCAAAAGATCAGATTTCTGATCACCCGGAACACTTCATCGTTGCAGAGCTGATTCGTGAAAAAGCACTGCACTTAACGAGCCAGGAAATTCCGCACGCTATCGGTGTCAATGTTGAGAAGATGCTGCGCGAAGACGATGACAAAGTAAAAGTTGAAGCGACTATCTACGTTGAACGTGATTCTCAAAAAGGGATTGTCATCGGTAAGCAGGGTAAAATGCTTAAGGAAATCGGTATCCGGGCACGTCAGGATATCGAGCGTCTATTAGGTTCTAAAGTCTATCTTGAGTTGTGGGTGAAAGTACAGAAAGACTGGCGAAACAAGCCGAATTTCATTAGACAGATCGGCTATCGTGAAGACGAGTATTAATGCTGAATAAAGTGAATGGCATCGTCTTAAGACGTGTCCCTTATGGTGATTCACATTTAATCATCACTTTTCTTGCCGAACATGGTCGCAAAATCGCAGTCATGGCCAGAAATGCTCGTAAATCAAAGAAATTTGGTTCATCACTTGATCTGTTTTATGAGAATTTATTCATATTCTCACAGTTCAAAGGAATGGGCACACTGACTTCTGTAGATACATTTAATAGTCACTATGCACTCAGAAGTGATCTTTATCAATTGACCTATGCTCAGTATATGGCAGAGCTGATTGATCGGTCGCTTGAAGAAGACGAAGAGAATAAGTTCTGCTATACGCTCCTCAAGTTTGGTCTTGATAAGATTTCTGAAGGGCATGACCCTGCTGTTATCGCACTGATTGTCGGCCTGAAAATGATGCAGCTGTACGGGTACCAGCCTAACTTCTACATGAGTGAAGTTGATCAATCGACAGACGCACGAGAATTCACTGCTTATTCTTTTAAGTATAACAGCGTGTTGACAGCGAGACAGCTTGAGCAGGATCCGCATGCGATACGGATCTCAAACCGTGCGCTTTATCTACTCAACTTGCTTACTAATCTCCCGCTAGAACAGTTCAGTCAGATCAATATCAGCGGGGATACGATTAAAGAGATGGAACAGTTGGTCTTCAAGATGTATGATGAGTATACAGGGGTCTATCTTAAATCTCGTAAAATACTTGAACAACTATAAAAAACCGTCAGACTTTTAAAGTCTGACGGTTTTTCAGCTTAAAACTTAATTTTTTCATTCAGGAAGTTTTTCACTTCTGAGATTGGCATACGAATCTGTTCCATTGTATCGCGGTCACGAACAGTAACTTGATTGTCTTCAAGAGAATCGAAGTCGAATGTGATACAGAACGGTGTACCGATTTCATCTTGTCGACGGTAACGTTTACCGATTGACTGGCTTTCATCAAAATCGATATTGAAATCTGCACTCAGTTCTTCAAACACTTTTAATGCATCCTGCGATAACTTTTTGCTGAGCGGTAAAATCGCTGCTTTATAAGGTGCAAGCGCAGGGTGGAAACGCATAACAGTACGTGTATCGTCACCTTCAAGCTGTTCTTCAGTGTAGGCATCACATAAAAATGCAAGTGTCACACGGTCAGCACCAAGAGAAGGTTCGATGACGTACGGTAAATATTTTTCGTTTGTTTCAGGATCGTGGTAAGTGAAATCATCGCCTGAGTGTTCCATATGTTTTCTCAGGTCGAAGTCTGTACGGCTGGCAATACCCCATAGTTCACCCCAGCCGAACGGGAATTTATATTCGATGTCTGTTGTCGCATTTGAGTAGTGAGACAGTTCATCTTCATCATGATCACGAAGTTTCGTGTTTTCTTCTTTGATGCCGAGAGTTTTCAGCCAGTTGGCAGCGAAATCTTTCCAGTAATTCTGCCATTCGATTTCAGTACCTGGCTTACAGAAGAACTCAAGTTCCATCTGTTCAAATTCTCGTGTACGGAATGTGAAGTTACCTGGTGTAATTTCATTACGGAATGATTTACCGATCTGACCGATACCGAAAGGCAATTTTTTACGCATTGAACGTTGTACGTTTTTATAGTTGACGAAGATACCTTGTGCCGTCTCAGGACGTAAAAAGATTTCATTCGTTGAATTCTCAGTCACGCCCTGGAACGTCTTGAACATTAAGTTGAACTGACGGATATCTGTCCAGTTAGCTGTACCTGATTCGGCACAGACGATACCTTTATCATCGATGAACTGTTTCATTTCGTCAAAGCTCATACCATCAGCGATGAAATGTTCATCACCTTCAACGTCATGCATATAGTCTTCGATCAGTTTATCAGCCCGATAACGGATTTTTGAATCCTTGTTGTCGATCATCGGATCATTAAAGTTAGATAAATGACCACTTGCCTCCCAAGTCTTAGGGTTCATCAGAATAGCGGCATCCAGACCGACATTATAAGGGGACTGCTGGATAAATTTCTGCCACCATGCTTTTTTCACATTGTTCTTCAGTTCGATACCAAGCGGGCCATAGTCCCAAGTGTTTGCAAGACCGCCGTAGATCTCACTACCCGGAAATACAAAGCCGCGATGTTTGGCTAAAGCTACGATTGTTTCCATGTTTGTCATAATCAAAACCTCCTATAATTTTAGCGAATAAAAAAAGTCCCAAGGCATATATGCCTTGGGACGAGTATATTTTACCCGCGGTTCCACCCAAATTAGTGTTTCCACTCATCTTTAATATTCAACTCATCAGGCCAATTCATTGTTAAGCTTGCACCATCCTTAACTCGCTTACAAAGAATATATCATGTTTTTGTATGGAGGACAATATTTATGTCGATTCATTGTTTTTAGCCCATTTAAGTCGTATAATATATTTATCTAATTATGTCTTAATAGGGGTGCTGACTATCGAACTGAACAAAAGGCAGAATAAAATACTGCAAATCGTGAAAAACAATGGCCCCATTACCGGTGAAAAGATAGCTGAACAGCTCAATTTAACTCGCGCGACTTTAAGACCGGATCTTGCGATTCTGACGATGGCAGGATATCTGGATGCGAGACCTCGTGTAGGCTATTTCTATACGGGCAAATCCAGTACACAGTTGTTATCTGAATCGATCAAGAAATTTTATGTCAAAGACTTCCAATCACTGCCTTCCTTAATTAAGGAAGACGTTTCTGTTTATGAGGCCATCACTAAGATGTTCCTCGATGATGTCGGAACTTTATTTATTATGAACCAGGCAAATGAACTGGTCGGAGTCTGCTCAAGAAAAGACTTACTTAGAGCAACCATGGGCGGTCAGGATGTGCATGCGACCCCTGTCAATATCATCATGACACGGATGCCGAATATTGCAGTGGTCTTTCCGGACGATTTGCTCTTATATGCAGCCAATCTGCTTATCGACCGGGAAATAGACTCGCTGCCTGTCGTCACTCAGAAAGGTTCTGCTTTTGAAGTCACTGGCCGTATTACAAAAACAACCATCACACGTGCTTTTGTAGCACTGATAGAAGATGAATAGGAGACTCATTATGGATGAAATCAGATTGATTATTGCATCAGACTCTGTCGGTGAAACAGCTGAACTTGTCACGAAAGCCTGTACTTCACAGTTTAACCAGTTTGGCAAAGCGCTTGATACTGTCAGATTGCCTTACATTGAAACACATGAAAATGTGGATGAAGTGATATCTATAGCGAAAGAACAGCAGTCAATTGTAATCTATACACTTGTTAAGCCTGCAATCCGTAAGTATATGAAAGAACAGTTAGAAGAAAATCAATTGAAACACGTGGACATCATGGGTCCGCTCATGACGATCCTGACAGAAGAGTTGAATGAACAGCCGCTTAATGAACCGGGCATGGTACATAAACTGGATGAAGACTACTTTAAGAAGATCGAAGCGATAGAATTTGCTGTTAAATATGATGACGGACGTGATCCGAGGGGACTGACGAAGGCGGATATCGTTTTAATTGGTGTATCCAGAACATCTAAGACACCTCTTAGCCAGTATCTTGCGCATAAACGTTATAAAGTGATGAATGTACCGCTCGTGCCGGAAGTCGATCCACCAGAACTGTTATTTAATATCGATCCAGCGAAATGTATCGCACTTAAAATAGATCCAGAAAAGCTCAATGCCATTCGTAAAGAGAGACTGGTGCAGTTAGGATTAAATGATGATGCCAGCTACGCACAGGATCAGCGCATTCATGAAGAACTTGCTTATTTCGAAAAAGTCGTTTCAAGAATCGACTGTCCAGTCATCGACGTTTCCAATAAAGCAATAGAAGAAACGGCAAATGAAATTATTAAAATCGTCACATCAAGAAGAAGTTCTAAATTGTAAGTAGGTGACACATTGCAAATCAATCAAGAAACAATCAATGAAATCAGAGAGAAAAATGATATTCTCAGTCTGGTCAGCCAATATGTAAAACTTGAAAAAAGGGGACGAAACTATGTCGGTTTATGTCCCTTTCATGATGAAAAAACCCCGTCATTCTCAGTCTCACCTGAAAAACAGATCTGTCATTGCTTCGGTTGTAAAAAAGGAGGCAATGTTTTTCAATTTTTAGAGCAGATTGAGAATATCTCTTTTGTTGAAGCGGTCAGACGGCTCGGTGAAAATGTTGGTATAGAAGTAGCAGGGGAACAGAAGGTCGTTGTCGCAAATGACAATATGAAGATGATTGAGATGCACGAACTGCTGCGCGATTATTATCATTACGTGCTTAAAGCGATTAAAGAAGCGGAGCCGGCACTACAATATCTTTATGACCGTGGCTTTACTGATGAACTCATCAATCAGGAGAAAATAGGGTACAGTCCGGATATCAGCCACTTTGCTAATGACTTTTTAGAGAAAAGAGGATTTGACAAAGCACTCGCATATGAAGCGGGTCTCTTGTCCCGGAATGAGGAAAACTTCACTTACTATGACCGATTCCGCGACCGGATTATGTTTCCTATCAATAACGCTCAGGGCCATACCGTAGGCTTTTCAGGTAGAACCTATAAAGACCAGCAACCGAAATACCTCAACAGTCCTGAGACACCGATATTCCAGAAAAGGCAGCTTCTCTATCATCTGGATGTTGCGCGAAAATCTATCCGTAAACAAGATGAAGTACTGCTGTTAGAAGGCTTCATGGATGTCATTAAAGTGAATCATGCGGGTCTTTCGAATGCTATTGCGACGATGGGTACGGCACTCAGCCTTGAGCACCAGCTTCAGCTGAAGAAGCTGGCTGATAATATAACGCTAATGTTTGACGGTGACAATGCGGGAGTCGAAGCGACTCTAAGCGTGGGTGAGACACTCTTAAATGCAGGCAGCAATGTCTACGTCGTCCCTCTCCGTAAAGGGATGGATCCTGATGAGATGATCAAGGAGACGGGCCAGGAGCGATTTGTCAGTTATGTGGAACATAATAAGATTGCTTTTGTCAGCTTTAAAATGAGGCAGATGACCCATGAAGTTGCTTCAAATGATTTAGTTTACGAACAGAAACTAAATGAAATCGTTCAAAACATCGGACTTGTTAAATCACCGGTCATCCGTAAAAAAATATTGCATGAAGCAAGCGAATTGTTTAAAGTGGACTTTGACAGTCTTAATTTTGAGGTTTCCAAATATATACCAAAACGTGAACAAGTGGTAACGAGTCCTGTTCAGCAGGTGTCGTATTCTAAGCAGGAACGCGCTGAACGTACGGTGCTCAAGCATTTCTTTATGGATAAGACACTGTTTATGAAGATGCAGGACGCACTGACTCTCAATCACTTCAAAAAGCCTGCACATCAGACGATATATGAGGCGCTAACAGGGTATTATACTACGGAGGATGAATTTCAAATCAGTCAGTTTCTTTCAGGGGTAAGTTCCGAATCACATAGTGACGTTATCTCGATAGACGACATGATGATTAATGAACATCCTTCGATTGAAGAAATCAATGATTATATCTATGTGATTCACGCGCAGCAGGAAGAAAAACGAACGCTTCAGGAACTGAAAAAAGAACTGAAACAAGCTGTGGCAGAAGGCGATATTGAGAATAGAAATCGTCTCATGCAGCAGATTATTATATTGAACCGACAAAAAAAGCAGTCATGATATTAGGAGGCAATGTGTATGGCAGTTAAGAAAACCGTAGCAGATGTTGCTCTTTCATTAGAGCAGATAAAAGCACAGTTAATAGAAACAGGTAAAAAGAACGGGCAGCTCAGCCATGAGGAGATTGCAGATAAACTGCAGAACTTTGACATGGATGCAGATATGATGGATGAATTCTTTGAGACCATCACGGAGAATGACATTACATTAATCAATGAAAAAGATGCTCAGGATACAGATGAAAAACTCAATTTGAATGATTTATCAGCGCCTCCAGGTGTTAAAATTAATGATCCGGTTCGTATGTACTTAAAAGAGATTGGACGCGTTAACCTTTTAAGTGCTGCAGAAGAAGTGGAACTGGCTAAAAGAATTGAACAAGGCGATGAAGAAGCGAAAGCACGTCTCGCTGAAGCAAACTTACGTCTTGTAGTCAGTATCGCTAAACGTTATGTAGGCCGAGGCATGCTTTTCCTTGATTTAATCCAGGAAGGGAACATGGGTCTGATTAAAGCGGTAGAGAAATTTGATTTCACTAAAGGGTTTAAATTCTCTACTTATGCGACTTGGTGGATTCGTCAGGCGATCACTCGTGCCATCGCTGACCAGGCGCGTACGATTCGTATCCCTGTTCATATGGTTGAAACAATCAATAAACTGATTCGTGTACAGCGTCAGTTATTGCAGGATTTAGGCCGTGACCCTTCTCCTGAAGAAATCGGAGAAGAGATGGACCTGCCGCCTGAAAAAGTCAGAGAGATTCTGAAAATTGCACAGGAACCTGTGTCACTTGAAACGCCAATTGGTGAGGAAGATGATTCTCATTTAGGAGACTTTATTGAAGACCAAGATGCACAGAGTCCTGCTGATCACGCCGCTTATGAGCTCTTAAAGGAACAGCTCGAGGATGTCCTTGATACACTGACAGACCGTGAGGAAAATGTACTCCGTCTACGTTTCGGTCTTGATGACGGCCGAACTCGTACACTTGAAGAAGTAGGTAAAGTATTTGGTGTGACACGTGAACGTATCCGCCAGATTGAAGCGAAGGCACTTCGTAAACTCCGTCACCCTTCGAGAAGTAAACGACTCAAAGACTTTATGGATTAAAATTGTGAAAAGACTTTGACAATGCGCATTTTTAATATAAAATAGATATGTATATGGTCACTATAAAGGGAGGTAAAATTTAATGAATCGTAATCCAGTTGTTCCATTCATTTTAATCCTACTTATGGGCGTAGGTTTAATTTTCTTCATGTCAGCTCAAGCAGCTAACCATGAAAAAGAAGATGCTGAAGGTGGAGAAGGCGGCGCTAAAACTGAACAGAAGTTTGATGCAGCGGCTTTCGCTAAAGATAACTGTACTTCTTGTCACGGTCAAAACCTTGAAGGTGCGATGGGTCCTAAATTAGCAGGTAATACAAAAAAACCTGAAGAAATGAAAAAGATCATCCGTGAAGGTAAAGGCGCAATGCCAGCTCACGATGAATCAGTCATCGCTGACAAAGACTTAGATACACTTGTTAAGTACTTAAAAGAAGCAAAATAATAAAACTAAAAAAATCTTTTGCCGCGGCAAAAGATTTTTTTGTTAGGAGTATTATATGATTGGTACTAGACTTAAGAAAGTAGCAGATTACGTAAAAGGCACAACACTTGCTGATATCGGCTCAGATCATGCATATCTGCCTATTTATCTGATGCAGCAGCATCAAATAGAGCAGGCAGTAGCTGGAGAAATAGTAGAAGGGCCGTTCCAGGCAGCTGTCCGCAATGTCCGTAGTGAAGGGCTGTCGCATAAGATTCAGGTACGGATGGGGTCAGGACTTGAAGTCATCGAAAATGGTGAAGTCGACTGCATCACTATCTGTGGTATGGGGGGGCCGTTGATCAGTGATATTCTGCTCGCTGGCCGTTCAAAGCTTGAATCTAAACCCCGTCTTATTCTGCAGAGTAATATCCATTCAGAGGCGGTCAGACATGCCCTGCAGTCACTCGGCTATCAAATCGTAGCTGAGGAAATCATTAAAGAGAAGAAACATATCTATGAGATTATAGTCGCTGAAGAAGGTGTAATGGCGCTGACTGAAGCAGAAATGAAGTTTGGCCCACTGCTGCTTAGAGAACAGTCAGAGACTTTCAATGAAAAGTGGCAGAAGGATTATCAGCACCTGACAGCAATCCTTGAGACGATTAAAGACAAACCATTGCAGCAGGAGAAGAAAGAAGAAATCGAAAGACAGCTTAAACTTTACCGGGAGGCGATTCATTTTGCTGATTAAAGAGCTTCTGAAACTGATTGATGCTGAAATTCCGTTTAAGAAATCAGAAAGCTGGGATAATGTCGGTCTTCTGATCGGCGATATGTCTAGTGAAGTGACAGGCATTCTGACAACACTTGACTGTACACTTGAAGTCGTACAGGAAGCGGTGGATAAAAACTGTAATACCGTCATTGCACATCACCCGCTTATTTTCTCCGGTATTAAAAGAATTGAGAATCAAGGCTACGGTGCTGTTATCCATGCGCTGATTAAAAATGACTTACAGTTGATTGCTATGCATACAAATCTGGATGCTTATGATCAAGGTGTCAGTGCCATGATTGCTGACAAAATTGGTCTGACAAAGCAGCAGATTCTATTGCCGGCGGAACGTGAAATGGCCAAACTGCAGATTTTTGTGCCGCGTGAAGATGTGGAGTCACTCAAACAGGCACTTGCGCAAGTCGGTGTCGGTCAGATAGGAGACTATAGTGACTGTTTCTTCCAACTAGAAGGACAGGGGCAGTTCCGGCCTAACGCATCAGCTTCACCTTATATCGGCACGAGCAATCAGCTTGAAGTTGTTGAGGAGATGAAGCTTGAATGTGTCTTCGAGCCTCATTTGCAGAAGAAAGTAGAAGAAACAATCCATTCTGCTCATCCGTACGAGGAACCAGCCTATGATATATATCGCTTTCAAGCAACGGATCAATTCGGTACTGGTATTCGCGGGGAACTGGCATCCAGTGTAAGTGTTATAGAATGGCTGACATCTGTAAAAGAGCAGCTTAATATTGAGACGCTTAGACTGATAGGAGATAGCAGTAAAATGATTCGCACTGTCGGCATCATCAGCGGGGCAGGCGTAAGTTATATGAAAGAAGTCGCTGCAACGGGTGTGGACTTATTTCTGACAGGTGATATCAAATATCATGAAGCTCACGATTTACTGATGGCGGGACTTCTGACTGCTGATATTGAGCATTATTCTGAACAGGTCATGATTGAAGGATTAAAGGAATTACTTCAGTCATTTGACAGTAAACTGAATGTACATGCTTCTGAACAATCCACTAATCCATTTAAAGCCATCTAAAAAAGACATTCGTCATGTGACGAATGTCTTTTTATAATGTCTGTACGGGCTTTGGATTCTTGATTTTCGGCAGAATTTTCTCTGTCGGAACCGCTGATACTGCAGGAAGATTGCCGGGTTCAGCTGGATTATATTTCGAGATGAAATCAATGACTTCCTTAACAATAGGTGTCGGCGTAGAAGCGCCGGCTGTCACTGCGACTGTTTTTTTCCCGTCAAGCCATTCCAGCTTCAGTTCGCTGATGTCAGAGATGCGGTAGGCTTCTGTATGTGCGATTTCCTGAGAGACCTGAGCCAGACGGTTGGAGTTATTGCTCTTTGGGTCGCCGACTACAATCAGAATATCAGCCTGATCAGCTTGATTGGCTACTGCTTCCTGACGGACTTGAGTCGCGAGGCAGATTTCCTTATGCACTTCGATATGTGGAAATTTTTTCTGCAGTTCCACCATCAGATGAGAAACATCCCACTGTGACATCGTTGTCTGATTGGTCACAATCAGCTTATGGTCTTTCAGTGCAACGTCAAGGGCAGCGATATCATCTGTATTCTCGACGAGATGCACGATGTCCGGTGCGACGCCGACCGCACCTTCTGGTTCAGGATGTCCTTTTTTGCCGATATAGATGACATGGTAACCTTCCGCTTTTTTGCTGCGGATAAGCGCATGTGTATTCTCAACATCCGGACAGGTAGCATCGATACAGACCAGTCCTTTTTCTTTAGCACGTTTCTTGACTTCAGGTGATACACCGTGAGCGGTGAAGATGACAGTACCTGAATCAATCTTCTCCAGAATTTCTAGTCTGTTGGGACCGTCCAGTGTGATGATGCCATCACTTTCAAAAGCATCAGTCACGTGTTTGTTATGCACGATCATACCGAGAATATATATAGGGCGTGGCAGATTTTTATCAAGCGACGCATTGCGGGCGATAATCATCGCATCGACAACGCCGTAACAGTAGCCACGAGGTGTTATTTTAACGATATCCATATGGATGACCTCCTTATGTCTTCAGTATAGCAATTTCATGCCGGCAATTAAACTATCTTTAACCGCTACTTTCCGCTATAATACTTAAGATGAAGAAATAAAGGAGGATAACAATGGCTAAACATCCATTTGAAAATTTTGAACTTTCATCTGAATTGATAGAAGCGGTGAAAGATCTTAATTTTGATCAGCCCACTGAAATCCAGAGACGTGTCATTCCAAAACTGACACGAGGCATTAACTTAATCGGACAATCCCAGACAGGAACAGGGAAATCACATTCGTTCCTGCTGCCCTTAATCGACCGTATTGATCCGTCTGTGCATGAGCCGCAGGTTATTATACTTGCTCCAACACGAGAACTGGCGAAACAGCTGTACGATGCAGCACAGCATCTGCTCGGTTTTAAAGAAGAAATCAAAGCAGGTCTTTACATCGGCGGTACGGATAAACAGAAAGATATCCAGAAATCGAAAATAGAACCACAGCTCATCATCGGTACGCCGAACCGTATCAATGATATGGCAGAAGAACATGCACTGAAACTGCACCTTGCAAAATCAATTGTTATTGATGAAGCAGACTTAATGATTGACCTCGGTTTTATGCCGATGGTGGACTCTATTGCAGCACGTCTCGGAGAAGAAGCTCAGATTGCTGTCTTCTCTGCCACTATTCCAAAAGCGCTGCATCCTTTCCTGAACAAATATTTGACGCAGCCTGAATTCGTAGAGATCGACCCGATGGAGAAAACGAATAAGAATATCGAGTTTTTCCTTATTCCGACTAAATCCAATGATAAAAAAGAGAAACTGGTTGAAGTCATGTCAACAATCAATCCATATCTCTGTATTATTTTTGCGAACAGTCGTGAACGTGCAGATGAAGTACTGAATCATCTGGCAGACCAAGGAATTAAGGCAGGTATTATTCACGGCGGACTCACACCTCGTGAACGTGTTCAGCAGATGAAACGGATTAAACAGCTGGACTTCCAGTTCGTTGTAGCATCAGACCTTGCATCACGCGGTATTGATATTGAAGGGGTCAGTCATGTCATCAACTATGATATTTCGCAGGACGTCGACTTCTTTACACACCGCGTCGGACGAACAGGACGTGGTAATTATAAAGGGACGGCGATTACCCTTTATACACCAGAAGAAGAAGATCTGATCAATCAGATTGAGAAAAAAGGATTTACTTTTATTCACGCTGATACAAAATCAGGTGAACTAAAAGAAATCAAAGACCGTACTCAGCGTTCCGGACGTAAAAAGCAGGAAGATAATATCGAACAGAAGCTGAAACATAAAGTAAAGAGTAAAAAGAAAGTTAAACCAGGCTATAAGCGTAAATTCCGTTATGAGTTAGACCAGCTGAAACGCAATGAAAAGAAATCATTTGCGAAACGTCGCAATAAAGAAGCCCGTAAGAAATAGGAGGTCTATAGATGCTAATAGGTTCACACGTGTCGATGAGCGGTAAAAAAATGCTGCTTGCTGCATCTGAAGAAGCAGCATCATACGGCGCATCAACCTTTATGATATATACAGGTGCACCGCAGAACACGAGAAGAAAACCGATTGAAGACTTAAATATCGAGGCAGGACTTGCGCATATGCAGGCAAATGGACTGTCAAACATCGTGGTCCATGCACCCTATATCATCAATATTGCCAACACCGTTAAGCCTGAAGTTTTCGAACTGGGTGTCGAATTCCTGCAGAAAGAGATTGAACGAACAGAAGCGCTCGGTGCAAAAGATATTGTGCTGCATCCTGGTGCGCATGTCGGTGCAGGTGAAGATGCCGGAATTCATAAGATTATTGAAGGACTGAATGAAGTGCTGACCAATCAGAATGATGTGCGTATCGCACTTGAGACGATGGCTGGTAAAGGTTCTGAATGCGGGAAGACTTTTGAAGAACTCGCACAGATTATAGAGGGTGTTCACAACAATGAACGTCTATCAGTCTGTTTCGATACGTGCCATGTACATGATGCAGGGTACGATATCATCAATGACTTTGACGGTGTATTGGAAGAGTTTGACCGCATCGTAGGTCTTGACCGCATCAAAGTCGTCCATGTCAATGATAGTAAAAATGTGCAGGGCGCACGTAAAGACCGTCATGAAAACTTCGGTTTCGGGGAAATCGGATTTGAAGCATTAGAACGTGTTGTTAAACATGAAGCTTTTAGTGAAATTCCAAAGATTCTCGAGACACCCTATGTCGGAGAAGATAAAAAAAATAAGAAGCCACCTTATCGCTTTGAAATAGAGATGATTAAAAACGGCGAGTTCGACCCGGCGTTACTCGAAAAGATTATGGCTCAATAAGTTTTTTGCGCAAGGATGAGATTTCATCCTTGCGTTTTCATTACGATTTACATTAAGATAGATGGTATTGGAAAATAGAGAGGTGACAAATGGAACCTGTATTTGAAGTCAAACACATAGATTATCGCTATCCAGATAAAAAAGCACTTCAGGATATCAATCTTAAAATATACCCGGGGGATTTTCTGGCAATAGTCGGGCCAAATGGTTCCGGCAAGTCTACACTACTTAAGCTGATACTAGGTATTCTTCAGCTGCAGTCAGGAGAAATTCTTGTTAACGGGGAACCTTTGAATCAGCAGAAGTCTGAACGAATTGGCTATGTCTCACAGAAAGCGAATTCGGGTAACACAGGTTTCCCTGCTTCTGTCCGAGAAGTGATTTTGAGTGGACTGATTCAGGAAAAAAAGTTGTTCCAGCGTTTTAAAAAGCAGGACCGGGAACGGGTCAATCAGATGATGGAACGTTTAAATATTGAACATCTGGCAGACAAAAATATTTCGCAGTTATCAGGGGGTCAACAGCAGCGCGTCTTTATCGCTAGAGCGCTGATTTCAAATCCAAGTATATTGATATTAGATGAACCAACAGTTGGAATAGATGCAAAACATGTCGCAGATTTCTATCAACTACTGTCTCGACTGAAGTCTGAAGGCATCACTATTCTGATGGTCACGCATGATATCGGTGTCGTTGCCGATACGGCGACCAATGTGGCCTGCTTAAATCAGCACTTGCATTTCCACGGTACTATTCAGCAGTTTAAATCACTGGACGAAGTGGAAATTTCTAAAATATATGGTCATCCGGTTCAGTTTGTTGACCATAGTCACGAAAGGGAGTGTTGTTTATGATCGATGCACTCCTGAATTTCGATTTCATGCGCTATTCATTTCTCTGTGGCATGCTGATCGGTATTCTTGCACCTTTAATCGGGACATTTATAGTGGTCAGAAGATTGTCGCTGATTGCGGATGCGCTCAGTCATGTCACGCTCGGTGGTATTTCGTTTGGTATGCTGGCCGCAAAATGGCTTGCGCCTGTCGCCATCAGTCCCATCTGGTTTGGCATCCTATTTTCAGTGACAGGTGCACTGCTCATCGAAAGACTGAGAAGTGTCTATAAGCACTACCAGGAACTGTCGATTCCGATAATTATGTCGCTGGGTATCGGTCTCAGCGTTGTCTTTATTTCACTTGCTGATGGCTTTAACCAGGACTTGTTCGGCTACTTATTCGGCAGTATCAGCGCAGTGACACTAGCTGATCTGTTAACAATCGTAGCTATATTCATCATCGTCGTGTTGTTTATATTCTTACTCTATAAAGAGTTGTTTATGCTCTCGTTTGACGAGGAATATGCACAGATTATCGGCGTCCCTAAATATCTGCATGTTCTTTTCATGCTGATGGTCGCACTAGTTATTTCGGCATCGATGCGTATCGTCGGCATTCTGCTGGTCAGCAGTCTGATCACATTGCCGGTTGCAAGCGCGATGAGATTTGCGAGAGGGTACAAGGAACTGATGTTATGGAGTGTTATCTTCGGAGAAGGATCAGTGATTTTAGGTTTGATCTTTGCTTTTTATCTTAATATTTCACCAGGAGGCGTCATTGTTTTACTGCTTATCGTCATCCTGCTTTGTGCCATACTTTATCAGAAAAAACGAGAACAAGGAGGAATGCTGGATGAAAACTGAAGAAGCGATTAATATTTTAAAAGAAAATGGTTACAAATACACAGATAAAAGACGTGATATGATCACTATTTTTGCGGATGCAGATAAATACATTACAGCAAAGCAGGTGCAGCTTGAAATGCATCAGACGTATCCAGGTATTTCATTCGATACTGTCTACCGTAACCTTCATCTATTCGCAGAACTCGGTATAGTAGAAGCGACAGAGTGGAATAATGAAAAACAGTTTAGACTTTCCTGTACGAAACATCATCATCATCATTTCATATGTGAATCATGCGGCCAGACAAAAGTCATTGACTACTGCCCGATCAATACGTTTAAATCAGAGCTGCCGGGAGTCGAGATTAAACGTCACAAAATTGAAGTATATGGTTTATGTGAAAAATGTCATTAAAAAAGGAAGCTATCAGAGGATAGCTTCCTTTTTTATAATGTGCTGAGAATTTTTTTAGCTTCATTCCAGGTAAAAACGCGGTGGACATTCTCCGGAAGTGCGCTTTGATTGTAAGGGGTATCGAATAAAATAACAGGAATGTCTAGTTCACGATTGATATCGATGGCATTATCCAACTTGTCCTCAAAAAAGACATCGACATGGTGCTGTCTAGCAGCTTCAATCTTATCGTGACTGCCTGTCAGCTCGATATGATGAAAAGGAACGTCGTGTTTTTCAAACCAGTCAGTTGTCACTCGGTCCAGATAATCATAGCGAGCACTGATGTAATAAAGCTCATACTGCTCTGACCATTCCTTCAGAACAGGGATTGCACCTTCTGCGACAGGGGAGTGTGTATAGATCTCTTCCTGATTGGCCATAAACCAGTCGTACATCTCTTCATCAGACTTATTCAGAACGACGCCTAAATCATAAGCCGTAATATCTTCATATTTGATGTCTGATCCGAATGAACGCTGCAAGTAAGGAACTAAAGCGGTCGGACAGGTCACTGTCCCGTCTATATCAATACCGAGTCGTTTAATTTTTTGCAAGTTCTTCTTCCTGTTTCTTAAAATATTCTTCAGCAAGTTTATCGATTTCTTTCTTCAGTTCTTCCACCATCGTTTCTTCTGGTACTTTACGTACGGTTTTCCCTTTCATAAAGAGAAGACCTTCTCCACGTGCACCGGCAATACCGATATCTGCCTCACGTGCTTCACCAGGACCATTTACAGCACAACCCAGAACAGCTACTTTCAGCGGTGCTTTGATAGTTGAAATATAATCCTCTACTTCATTTGCGATAGAAATCAGATCGATTTCGATACGGCCACAAGTCGGGCATGAGATCAATGTTGCTGCATTGCTGGCAAGACCAAATGATTTAAGTAGTTCTCTTGCTACTTTCACTTCTTCAACAGGATCTGCTGATAATGACACGCGAAGCGTATTACCAATACCGAGACTCATGATAGCACCAAGACCCGCTGCAGATTTTACAGTGCCGGCGAATAGTGTACCACTTTCTGTGATACCGAGGTGAAGGGGATAATCAAAAGCTTGAGCAGCTTTCGTATAGGCTTCAATTGCGAGACTGACATCACTTGCTTTCATTGAGACGATAATGTCATGGAAATCAAGGTCTTCCAGAATTTTAATATGATGCAGCGCACTCTCAACCATACCGTCTGCTGTTGGATAGCCATATTTCTTCAGGATGTGCTTTTCAAGAGAGCCGGCATTAACCCCGATACGGATTGGAATTCCTTTTGCTTTACAGGCTTTAACGACTTCTTCCACTTTTTCACGGCGACCGATATTCCCTGGATTAATACGGATTTTATCAGCTCCGCCTTCAATCGCAAGAAGAGCGAGCTTATAATCAAAGTGAATATCAACAACTAACGGAATATCAATTCTTTTTTTGATTTCAGCGATAGCGAGCGCATCTTCTTCTTTTGGGCAGGCGACACGTACAATCTGACAGCCTGCTTCTTCTAGACGCTTGATTTCAGCGACAGTTGCTTCAACATCATGTGTCTTAGTCGTCGTCATACTTTGGATAACCAGTTCGTTGGAGCCTCCAATAGTAAGATTACCTACTTTGACTGGACGGGTTTTGCTTCTATGTGTAATTTCAGACATAATGATGTCTCCTTTTAATTGGTTTGACGTGCTTTTTTAATCACGGGCAGGTGATAGATAGCTAGACACGTAAGTAAAATTATTATACACCATGATAGAGGATAGGTTAAAGTATTCGGTACTAGTATACCGGTATATTGTATAAGAACGGCTGGCGTTAACAGGAAAGTCGTTATTTTCAGCCAGTTCATATAGCGTGATTTTTTGCGTAAGACAAGGGCGGCTAAATGAGCGACAAGACTGATGGATGCCAATTTAATAAGGATGATAAAGAGCTGTATCAAGATAAGTGCAACCGTAATAAGACCGAAATAAAAATAAATAGATGAAGAAAATGTCGTCAGTGTTTCCAGCATAGATTCTCTATCTGTTATCGTACTAAAGTTATGGTAGGATATAGGGTCAATCCCTTTGATCATGATATGTTCTTTACTGAACGTAAATTGATCGCTTGAAAGGCCCGAGCTCTGCTCTGTAAAAGTGACAGTGCCGTTGTTTAAATGAATCACTGTATCCTGATGCTGAGGCAGACTAAGTTTTGCGTTTTTTATAGTGAAATCAGGTATGGCTTCTGACTTGTCTGCAATAAGCTGTGACAGTGAAGTCATCGACTGAAAAAACTGACTCGCTGCAGGTGCTGCAAGTAATGCACTGAGTATAAACAAGTGCAGAAAAATATATCTGAGCGGTGTAGTGCGATATAAAGCATATTTTTTTGGCTTAAATAGCCGTGTGAGTGCAAGCTGATACTTCAATAGAATCTCCTCCATCTGAAAACTTACCATACAACGTGCAAATGTGCTATTGATTATTACAAGCAAAGTAGTTGAGCCGAAAATAAAAGCTTGCTATGATAAATATGTACTTAATACAGAGGAGGATGAATAATATGGCTTTTGAATTACCACAATTACCATATGCATATGATGCATTAGAACCACACATCGATAAAGAAACAATGGAGATTCATCATACGAAACATCACAACACATACGTAACAAATTTAAACGCAGCAGTAGAAGGTACAGAATATGCTGATCAATCAATCGAAGAATTAAACAAAAACATCGATTCATTACCAGCTGATCTGAAAACAGCTGTACAAAACAATGGTGGCGGACACTATAACCACTCATTATTCTGGCAACTGTTATCAGCTGAAGGTGGCGAACCTAAAGGTGAAGTTTTAGAAGCAATCAATGCTAAATTCGGTTCTTTCGAGAAATTCCAGGAAGAATTTGCGACAGCAGCAACGAAACGTTTCGGTTCTGGCTGGGCTTGGCTTGTTGTCAATAACGGTGAACTTGAAATCACTTCTACACCAAATCAGGACAACCCATTAAAAGAAGGTAAAACGCCTATCTTAGGTTTAGATGTATGGGAACATGCATACTACTTAAACTATCAGAACAAACGTCCTGACTACATCAAATCATTCTGGAATGTAGTCAACTGGGATAAAGTTAACGAATTATATAACGCTGCAAAATAATAAATGAAGAGGCTTCGGCCTCTTTTTTTGTCTAAAGATAGAAATCGCGTCTTATTTGTTTTAATATTAAAAGATAAAGTGAGAAGCGGGGATTTATTTTGAGAAGATTGAAAAAGGAATCAAATGAGCTCAGACAGAAGCGGACAACACAGCGTCGTCTGAATGTGCTTTTTATTGCAGTGATGACACTCATGACACTGCTGATCCTCAGACTGGGATATTTACAGATAGTCAAAAGTGAGAATTATAAGAAAGCAGTAGCGAGTAATGAGAATATCGTTATCAATGAATCGGTACCAAGAGGACGTATTTATGACCGGAACGGTAAACTTTTAGTTGATAATACGGCGAAAAAATCTATCACCTATACACGCGGCAGAATGACGACAACATATGAACTTCTAGATACAGCAAAGAAATTGTCTAAGATTATCAATATGCCGACTGATAAACTGACTGATATGGATAAAGAAACTTATTTTATTCAGACACATCCGGAAGTCGTTGAAAAATTAATGACTAAAGAATCAGAACAGTTTCAAAATGACATGATCACACAGCAGCAGTATGATGATATTTTATATAAAAAGATTGCACCGCGCGTAAAGCTCTCTAAGAAAGAACTTGAAATCGCAGCCATTTACCGGGAGATGTCTGCCGGTAGTCAGTTAACCCCTCAGACGATCAAAAATGAGCATGTAACTGAAAAGGAATATGCACTCGTTTCACAAAATCTTGCCAAGTTACCAGGCATTAATACAACGATGGACTGGGATCGTAAATATTTATATGGTAATACTCTGAAAACATTGTTTGGTAAAGTGACATCAAAAGAAGAAGGTCTGCCAAAAGATAACATCGATTATTATTTAGCGCGAGGCTATGCCCGAAATGATCGTGTGGGACAAAGTTATCTGGAATATGAATATGAAGATGTGCTTCGCGGTCAAAAGAAAAAAATGCGCTATGTGACTGATAAGTCGGGGCAGATCACAAGTTCAGAGATAATTGATCCGGGATCCAGAGGAAACGACTTAGTTCTCTCAATTGATATAGAGCTTCAGCAGAAAATTGAAAAAATGATTGATAAGCATATTGCTATTTTGCGCTCTGAAGGTGCTAAAACAATGGATAAAGTACTGGTAGTCGTACAGGATCCGAATAATGGGGATGTGCTTGCGCTAGCAGGACGGCAAATAGAGCCGAACGGCAGAATCTCAGATTATCATTATGGCACATTTACTTCTCAATATGCAGTAGGCTCTTCCGTAAAAGGGGCTACTTTGCTGACAGGTTATCATCAGAATGCCATTAAGCCAGGCGAAGAAATGGTGGATGAACCAATGTCTTTTGCAGGTGGAATGACGAAGCGTTCATACTTCAACCAGGATGGTAAGATAACAATCAATGATAAAGAAGCATTGATGCATTCATCAAACGTCTATATGTTTAAAACAGCACTTAAAATTGCTGGTATGAATTATTCACAAGGCATGTCGTTACCTAAAGATATCTCAGAAGCAGGACGTATTCTAAGAACAGGTATGAATCAATTTGGTCTGGGAGTAAAAACAGGCATTGATCTGCCGAATGAAGTAGTCGGTCAATCTGGTAAACTGACAGACAATGCCGGTAATTATCTGGATTTAGCGATCGGACAGTATGATACCTATACACCACTTCAGCTATCCCAATATATTTCGACGATTGCAAATGATGGCAGCCGGATTTCGCCACACGTCGTAAAAGAAATCCGAACACCTTCTAAAACAGAGACCCTTGGGCCTGTCAAAGAAGTGGTGAACGGTAAAGTACTCAATAAAATCAATAGTACACCTACTGAAATGAGACAGGTGAAATCTGGCTTTGATATGGTTTTCAACCAAATAGAAGGAACAGGGTATAATAGCTTTCACAATACAACTGTTAAATCAGCCGGTAAAACAGGAACTGCTGAGGTATTCCAGAACGGAGAACCTAGAGTAAATGCAACTTATATCGGCTATGCACCAGAAGACAAACCAGAAATCTCATTTTCAATCATCTATTCCAACCAGCCGGTGCCACCGCCATGGTTACCAGGCGGAGATTTGGGTAGAGATATAATAAATAGCTATTTCTCAACGAAAAAGTAAACAATTATAGTAAAGGTAATCCAGAATCATATTTGGGTTACCTTTTTTATTTACATAATCTTTACAATAGATTCATCTTTAATTAATAAAGCTATTGTAGAGTTAAGTTGTAATAAAAAAACAAAAAATATTTTCTGTCTACATTTGGGAGGAAACTTAGAAATGAAAAAATGGCAATTAGTAGGTTCTACTACTGTATTAGGTACTGCATTATTCTTAGGAGCTTGTGGCGGCGCAGCTGAAAAGTCTGAAGACACTGGCAGCAAAGATGCTAAATCAACTGAGTCAACTGAATCAGCTGATACAGCAACTAAAGATCTTAAAGGCGAAGTAAAAGGTGACGGTTCTACAACAGTTGCTCCAATCGTTGAAAAAATTAATGAAGAATTTAATACACAATATCCAGATGTAACAGTTTCTGTTGGTACTTCAGGTACTGGTGGCGGATTCGAGAAATTCATCGCTGGCGAAACTGATTTCTCTAACGCTTCTCGTGATATCAAAGACGAAGAGAAAAAAGCATTAAAAGACAAAAAAATCGATTACACTGAGTTCAAAATCGCTAACGACGGTTTAACAGTAGCAGTTAACAAAGACAACGATTTCGTTGACTACTTAACTTTTGACGAACTGAAAAAAATCTACTCTGGTGAAGCTAAAACTTGGAAAGATGTTCGTGCAGATTTCCCAGCTGAAGAAATCAAAGCATTCTCTCCAGACCAATCACACGGTACTTATGACTTCTTCAGTGAAGAAGTATTAGACAAAGCTGATATCAAAGCTGAGAAAAACGCTGACACAAACGTTATCGTATCTTCAGTTAAAGATAACAAAAATGGTATCGGATTCTTTGGTTACAACTTCTACCAAGAAAACAAAGACAGCTTAAAAGCTGTTAAAATCCAAGGTAAAGATGAAAAAGAACCAGTTGAAGCAACTGAAGAAACAGTTAAAGACGGTTCATACGCTCTTAGCCGTCCGTTATTCATCTATGCTAAAAACGAATCACTTAAAAACAACGAAGCATTCAAAGAATTCATGAAGTTCACTCTTGAAAAAGCGGGTCAAGCATCTACTGATTCAGGTTACGTAGCACTTGAAGACAAAGACTACGAAGCAGACCTTAAAAAATTAGACGAAGTAAAATAATTTTAACAAAAAATTTTTTAGGGGCGAACCTCGTTCGCTCCTTTTTTTAAAATTAAGGAGTAAAAAACTATGAGAGAAAAACTTTCAGTTCAACAGATGATTGAACAGAATAAGGGAAAGGGATCAAAAGCATTCATTGAAAAAATGGTTCCGTTTATTCTGTTACTGATCGCATCTGTTTCAGTTTTAACAACAATCGGTATATTGGTTACTCTGCTTACTGAAACTATCACATTCTTCTCCCGAATTCCTCTAATGGAATTCTTGACAGAAAAAGACTGGAATGCTTTCAGTAGTGATCCGAAATATGGAATCTGGGCATTGATTTTAGGGACGCTTAAAGTTACTTTTATCGCTACTCTTTTTGCAGTACCGGTCGGACTTGGCGCTGCACTTTACTTAAGTGAGTATGCTAGTGATACAGCAAGAAGAATCATCAAACCAATTCTTGAGATTTTAGCGGGTATTCCTACAATCGTATATGGTTTCTTTGCATTAACATTCGTTACACCTATTCTACGTTCTATCTGGCCTGACTTAGGCAGTTTCAACTCAATCAGTCCTGGACTTGTCATCGGTGTTATGATTATCCCGATGATCGCTAGTTTAAGTGAGGATGCGATGAGTGCTGTACCACAGGCAATTCGTGAAGGTGCGCTTGGTTTAGGTTCAACTAAACTGGAAGTCGCGCTTAAAGTAGTATTCCCAGCAGCATTATCAGGTATCCTGGCTTCAATCGTATTATCTATTTCACGTGCAATTGGTGAGACGATGATTGTTTCGCTGGCAGCAGGTAGCTCACCTGACTCGTCATGGAGCTTAACAGGATCTATTCAGACAATGACAGGGTTCATTGTGCAGGTTGCAACAGGTGATGCAACATTCGGAACAGATATCTACTATAGTATTTATGCAGTCGGTTTTACTTTATTCTTATTTACTCTTGTGATGAACTTTATTTCTCAATGGGTAACGAACCGATTCAGAGAGGAGTATTAAGATGCAATTAATTGATCAGCAGAAAGTAGATGGCAAACTCTCTGGAAGACTTTCTAAAAATAGTATCGTTAAGTTTATTTTTCTTTTATGCACGTTAATCGGTTTAGTTGTACTGGCCGTTCTGTTATTTGATATACTTCGTAAGGGTGCTGGTTATTTAACGCCTGCATTCTTCCAGAACTTCTCTTCTTCAACACCATCTAAAGCCGGTATTAAAGGTGCCTTAATCGGAACTTTATGGCTGATGATGACGATTGCGCCTATCTCAGTTATTTTAGGTGTAGGGACAGCTATCTATATGGAGGAATATTCAAAGGATAACTGGTTCACTCGTTTTATCCGCATCAATATTTCAAACCTTGCCGGTGTTCCATCAGTTGTCTTTGGTTTATTAGGATTAACTTTATTCGTACGTGGCGCAGGTATTGAAAGCTTATCATTAGGTAAATCCGTATTAGCAGCTGCCTTAACAATGTCGTTAATGATTCTGCCTGTTATTATCGTATCAAGCCAGGAAGCTATAAGAGCAGTACCGGGTGCGATTCGCGAAGCAAGTCTTGGTTTAGGCGGAACAAAATGGCAGACTATCACTAATGTTGTCCTTCCTGCATCTATTCCGGGTATCCTGACAGGAACGATTCTTGCGCTATCTCGTGCACTAGGCGAAACAGCACCCCTTGTAGTAATCGGTATCCCAACTATTTTCCTTAAGACACCTGACGGTATAATGGACCGTTTCCAGGCTTTGCCGATGCAGATATATACTTGGGCTAAATTACCTAAAGCAGAATTCCAGAACTTATCTTCTGCAGGCATTATTGTTTTATTAATTATCTTAATCGCGATGAACTCAATCGCTATCTATATTCGTAATAAATATCAGAAAAAATACTAATCCTTTGAGAGGAGCGTTAATATGACGCCAGAAACATTGAAGACTAATGAAAAAATCGTCGTCACTGCACCATCTGCTTCAACAGCAGTTACTACATATGATCAGTCAGGCAATCAACCTGCACAAAAGAATATCGTTTATCAAACGAACAATTTAGATTTATGGTACGGAGATCATCATGCCCTTCAGAATATTAACCTGGATATTATGGAAAATGAAGTAACAGCCATTATCGGGCCGTCAGGTTGCGGTAAATCAACTTACATTAAGACGCTTAATCGTATGATTGAACTGATTCCTAGTGTTAAAACTTCAGGTGAAATTCTTTACCGTGGTGACAATATCTTTGATAAGAACTATAAAGTAGAAAAGCTGAGAACACGTGTAGGGATGGTCTTTCAAAAACCTAACCCATTCCCAAAATCGATTTATGATAACATTACTTATGGACCGAGAATTCATGGTATTACAGATAAAAAGATTCTTGATGAAATCGTTGAGAAATCATTGCGTGGCGCAGCGATCTGGGATGAAACCAAAGATCGTCTGACTCAGAATGCTTACGGTTTATCAGGGGGACAGCAACAACGTATCTGTATCGCACGTTGTTTAGCGATTGAACCAGATGTAATCCTGATGGATGAGCCTACTTCAGCTCTTGACCCAATCTCAACGCTCAAGGTTGAAGAACTGGTTCAAGAAATCAAACATCAGTATTCAATCATCATTGTTACGCATAATATGCAGCAAGCGGCTCGTATTTCTGATAAAACTGCCTTCTTCTTAAATGGTTATGTCAATGAGTTTGATACAACGGATAAAATCTTCTCAAACCCTGCTGATGAACAGACAGAACGATATATTTCCGGGAGATTTGGTTGATATGCGCGAGTTATACGAAGAAGCTCTGAATCACTTGACAGAAACAGTGCATATGCTTGCAAAGGAAGCTTATCATTCTATCAGTAATTCAATGGATGTTTTAGGTAATGATAACCTTGAAGCTGCAAGAATGATTATCGCACATGATCAGGAAATCAATGCGATTGAGCACGATGTCAATGATCAGGTGATAAGCTTGATTACAAAACAGCAACCTATTGCCACTGATTTAAGAGTAATTATGGCGAGTATAAAAATTGCTTCTGAATTAGAGCGGATTGCAGACAATGCCAGTAGTATCGCTAAAATCAGAACACGTGTTAAGTTTGAAGATGAATACATTCTTGCGCGTTTGAAAACGATGGGTAAACTGAGCATGCTGATGCTGGTTGACCTTGAAAATGCCTATAGAAGTAAAGATGTCAGTTTAACAAAAGAAATCATTGAGAGGGATTCAGATATTAATGATCTTTATAAAGAAATTGTGAATACCACCTACTTAATTGACAATGATCCATTTGTGGCAGGTCAAGCTCAATTAGCCGGTCGTCATCTTGAACGTATAGGAGATCATATTACTAACATAGCCGAAAATGTTTATTACTTCATTACTGGTGAACAATTCGATCAATACGAAAAATAACACTGGAAAATTGAATTAATAGGTGTTATTATAAAAAGGTCGTATGTAACAAAGAGTAAGGAGGGAATAATATGCGCGTTAATGTAACTTTAGCATGTACAGAATGTGGTGAAAGAAACTACATCACTAAGAAAAATAAACGAAATAACCCAGAGCGTATCGAAATGAACAAATTCTGTTCACGTGATAACAAAAAAACTTTACACAGAGAAACAAAATAAGAGCAGACACTTTTGTGTCTGTTCAGACTGTAGACAAACTCATTTTCAAAATGGGTTTGTCTTTTCTTTTTTTTCGAAAAATAATAAATAATGATTTATCGGTGTATTTATAGCGGGTTCCTTCATGGTCAGGCACCAAGAAGTTCGCCATTTTCTTTAAATTCATACAGGCAAAAATAAGCGTGGTCTCCATCGTGACTTTTTTGATTCCTCTGAATCGAGTCCAACGGAGTCCAAGCTGTTCTTTCGCGTCTGCGAACCTTCTTTCTATCGTCTGACTTCTGAGACGATATTTATCTTTTATCGTATCAACAAAACGAGGTCTTCGACAATATCAAGTTCATCCTGCCAGATATGTCTTGTTACCATTTTTGTTTGGGTCTGACTCTTTGTACATACACTAAGCAACGGACAGTTTTTGCACACGCTGGAATCAGACATATATAATCGGTAGCCGTCACTATCAGTCCTTTTATATTCCAACAGCTGGTTATTTGGACATAGATATGCATCATAAGCTTCATCATATATAAACTCGGTTTTATTTATTAAGTCCTTCGGACCTAAAGGACGTTTGTATGGCATGGCTGGAAAATAAATCTTTCCAGCAGGTATTTAGCGTTATGCGGAGTCTTATATCCAGCATCAACTGCTAGATATCTGGGTAATATATCTTTTACTTCTAATCTATCAATCATCTCAGGGAGTTGAGTACTGTCATGTACATTTCCCGGGGTCACATGAAGGTCAACTATCCATCCGTTTTGATCACAACAGACATGTCCACTATACGCAAACTGTTTTTCTCTTTCACTTTTAACATAATATCCAGCCTCAGGGTCTGTGGTACTTACTTTGATAGTTTTAGTTTCTATCTCATCCTCCGGCTTTATAGGCTTTTTTCCTTCAGATTCTCTGATTTCGTTTATTTCTTTTTCAAGTTCATCCTGATAGTGTTTTGCGGTCTTTTCAATTTCATGTTTTTCATATTTATTTTTATTAGCGTTGGCTTTTATGTGAGTTGAATCTATGAAGAGAGAGGTGCTATCGACTAGGCCATTTTCTTCAGCCGTCTTTAGAATTCTTTCAAAGATTTCGTTGAAAAGTGTGTTATCGCTGAAACGTCTTACATAGTTCTTACCGAAGGTAGAAAAATGAGGAACCTTATCCATTACGCCAAGGCCAAGATACCATCTGTATGCAAAGTTTGATTCTATCTCTTTAATCGTCTGTCTCATTGATTTGATCTCAAACAGATGTTGTATCAGGACTATCTTGATTAGAATGACTGGATCAATGCTAGGTCTGCCATTATCAATCGAGTACTTATCTTTAACCAGATCATATACGAAAGACAGGTCGAAGACCTGATCAACCTTTCGGAGTAAATGATTGGGTGGCACAAGATCTTCCAGACTGTACATTTCAAGTTGATTTCGCTTTTGGTTTGTATACTCTTGATCAGACATCTTAATCAATATAATCACCTGCTGAATTTATTTCTTATATTTTAACAAAAAAAGACTGTAAACATAATCTCCGGAGGAGACTTTGTCTACAGTCTGAACAGACACTTTTGTGTCTGTTTTTTTTTATTAGCTGAATATTTCATGTATAATTATAGATGAGGTGACAGATATGAATAACAAAGAATTGAAAAAAGGGATACGTAAAAAGGTTATTTCGTACTTGAAAGAGACTGATAAATATTTAGCTGAGATAGAGTTACTAAAAACATTATTTAATTCGACTGAATGGCAGAATGCTGAGTCCATTGGAGTGACACTAAGCATGGATCATGAAGTCAGTACAGAAAATATTATCAGGTTTGCGCTGATTGAAAATAAAAAAGTATATGTGCCAAACTGTGATTATCAAAATAAAACAATGGATTTTGTGAGATTTCATTCACCGGCTGATTTACATAAAGACGAAAAAGGGATACTGGCAGTTGAAAATCCGACCGAAGTCAATAATGAAGTCGATTTACTATTGGTTCCCGGCCTCGGTTTTAACACGGATGGCTACCGCGTTGGTTATGGCGGGGGATATTATGATCGTTTTCTCTCTTCTTTTAACGGGCGAACAGTCAGTGTTATCTTAGATGCACAGATTATGGATATACCGATTGATGATTTCGATCAGCCTGTTCATCAAATTATCACTGAAAAACGTACCTTTACTGGAGTACGTCGATGATTACTTCTAAACAGCTTCTGGAGACGATTTATAAAATTAGTCGCTACTCTGATTTTAAGCTTGTAAAATTGGATGAGCTGCTACTGATTAATCAAAAATCAAAGAAAGCAATTCGTTTTGTCAAAGAAAAGCAGAACGTTCAGTCACTGGATTTTTTGATACAGAAAACACAGCATCAGATTAAAGAAATCCTAAACTTCAATCCTGTAAAAATTGATATCTATTTAATCAATCAGCCTGTACCCGCTGACTTTAATAATTCCACTATAAAAGTCCATAGTCTGTCAAAATACAGTGAACTGAGACATATAGATGTATCACGACAATATCAGGTATTTAGCCGGATAAAAGGTCGGCAATCTGAAAATTACTATTATAAACGACTGATGGCTGATAATGACATAGATCGAGCCATGTCAAAGTTCAGTCCGGTCACAACGATATTGATTGTGTTAAACGTCCTGATTTTTCTTATCAATTTAATGATTTCGTTCAGTAACCCTTCAGGAAACTTGATTGAAAAAGGTGGACTCAGTCATTTTAATTTTGTACACGGAGAGTATTATCGTGTATTCACATCCATCTTTCTCCATTTTGATTTTTCACATATACTCCTGAACATGCTGTCCCTTTATATATTCGGAAAACTGACAGAATACCTTTTTGGGCCGCTTAGGTTTTTGCTGATCTATCTCATAAGTGGTCTAATAGGCAATTTACTTTCCTTATCCTTCGAGACTACAGCTCTGTCGGCAGGCGCAAGTGGGGCTATTACAGGACTTTTAGGCGCGTTATTTGTCTACATGATTATCAGTAAAAGGTTTGAGAAAAAATTGCTTATACAGACAGCAGTCGGCCTCCTCATCTTCTTACTGATGAGCAATCTTTTTGGCCGAGTCAATAACTGGGCACACTTTGGGGGGCTTTTCGGGGGCTTCTTTGTAGCCTTGATGTTTAAACAGGCCAGACTCTATTTTTATATGATGACAGCGGGACTAGCACTTATCATCATTTTGCTGTTAATGAACACATTTAGTCAGAGCGAAGAGAATATTTATAATCATAAAGTGCAGGCTGCCATGGTACATGGAGACTTTAAAGAAGCGGAAAGTATGGCTAAAGATATTTTTGCTAAAGGTTATGAAGATGCAGATACTTATCGTTTATACGGGCTTCTGCTGGCCAATAATCAATCCTTGGCAGAGGGAATAGCGACCTGGCAGACAGGATTGAAACGCTATCCAGAATCAGCTGTTCTTAATTATCAGATGGCGCTAGCCATGCGGGCAAATGATGATTATAAAAAAGCGCAAAGTTATTTTAATAAAGCGGAAAAATATATGTCAGCAAAAGAAACTAAAGAATTAAAAAATGAGTTGAAAGTATTTGGTGAGTAGAAATGAAATCATTTTACGATGTACAGCAGCTCCTAAAAAAATTTGGACTGATTATTTATTTTAAAGATGAACATAATACCATTGAAATGATGAATCAGGAACTAAAAGATATCCACCAGAGTGGATTGATCTCAAATGAAGACTTTATACAAGCACGGCTTATTCTAAACCAAAGAAAGATGGGAAAACTATGATTATACTGGCAGCAGATGTCGGAGGCACGACATGTAAACTAGGGGTATTAAGTGAAGACCTTGATATTCTTCACAAATGGGAAATACCGACCCATACAGAAAATGATGGCGATAGAATTCTGCGTGATATTTATGAGTCTTTTAAGAAGAATGCGAGTCTTAAAAATTATCAGCTTGAAGATGTGAAAGGCATTGGTTTAGGCGTACCGGGGCCGGTCGATTTCGAGAAAGGCACTGTGAATGGAGCTATCAATCTAAACTGGCACGGTGTTAAGCATGTACGTGATGAATTTGAAAAGTTGAGCGGCAAGCCTGTATATATTGATAATGATGCCAATGCGGCGACGCTCGGTGAGAAGTTTAAAGGAGCAGGCCAGAACGAACCTGATGTTGTCTGTATCACGCTCGGAACTGGTGTTGGCGGAGGTATTATCGCCAATAATGAACTCGTACATGGACATAATGGATCTGGTGGCGAAATTGGTCATTTCAAAGTCGACACTAAAGAGCGTTTCCAGTGTAACTGTGGAAGACGGGGATGTTTAGAGACGGTTGCCAGTGCGACGGGCGTCGTCAATCAGACTTATTACTACTACGAAGAACTTCAGTTTACAACGGTTCTGCAGGAAGCGATCGAAAACAAAGAAGTTCAGGCGAAGATGGTGTTTGATGCTGCAAAAGAGGGGGATGAGTTTGCGACCTATATTATTCGTAAAGTCGCAAACCACCTGGCATATGCAATCAGTGTCATCAGCGTTATGACGAATCCGAAATATGTCATTATCGGTGGCGGCGTCTCTAAAGCAGGACAGTTTCTGATTCAGCATATTGAGTCAGCTTACAAAAAAATGACGTTTAAGCCTGCAATTGAGGGTACAAAGATAGTAACAGCTGAACTGGGCAATGATGCCGGTATTATAGGTGCAGCTGGATTGATTAAACAATATGTGAAATGAGGGTCCAAAAATGGCAATAGTAGATGTAGTCGTAATACCACTGGATGAGAAGTCGGTCAGTGTCAGTCAATATATCGCAGACATTCAGACGATTTTAAAAGAGAAAAAAGAAGCGGGTTTAATTGACTATCAATTAACGCCGATGAGTACACTCATTGAGGGTGAGTTATCAGTTCTTCTGGAAGTGATTGGTGAGATTCATGAAGCGCCGTTCAATAAAGGTGTTAAACGGGTCTGCACGAATATTCGTATAGATGACAGACGAGATATCTCGCGAAAAATGGCTGATAAACTGGACTCAGTGAATAAACATCTCAAATAAAAAAAGACGATGAAAATCGTCTTTTTTTTAGTGATGTAAAATTGGATAGCCATAAGTCAGCATAGTCGCGATAGAGAAGAAACCGAATGATGTAGCTGCGAGCAAGCCGAAGATAATGCCTAATATGTTTTTTGTTTTAAAAGAATGCATAAGTCCTTTGAGTGCAAATAAGAAAACTAAGAACATTAAGATAGCGAAAATATTAACACCGATATGAATATCGATACCAAAAAGTTTGCCCAGTTTGCCTGAATCAATAAATGGCATAGTACAACCCCCAACATTATTTCATTTATTATCACTCATTATTGTATAATTAATGTTAGGTTTTGTCGAGTGTAATTTTAAGGAGTGGAATGAATGAAAGTACATGCTTTAAGCTTAGGACCTGTTCAGACGAACTGCTATATCATCGAGAATGAAGAAACTCTGTTAGTCATTGATCCGGGTGCTGAATTCGAAAAGATCAACAGTTTGATACAGAATTTAAATAAACAAGTAGAAGCAGTCCTATTGACTCATACACATTTTGATCATATCGGTGCTGTTGAAGACCTTGTAGATGCTTTTCAAGTCAAGGTTTATGTAGCAGAAGAAGAGAAATACTGGCTGTCAGATCCTGAATCAAATGGCTCAGAGAAGTTTAAGTCATATGGACTGGAAGAAATCGTGGTGAGAGTGAAGCCTGAGATTTTACGTCCGGGGCAGAAGACCCTTGGTTCATTCAAATTTGATGTGATGCATACACCAGGACATTCACCGGGTAGCCTGACTTTTGTTTTTGAAGATTTCGCTGTCGTGGGAGATACGCTGTTTAAAGAAGGTATCGGTAGAACAGATCTTAAAGAAGGCAATCTTCAGACGTTGATGAACAGCATTGACGAACTCATGTCATTGCCGGAAGATACAGTGATTTATCCGGGGCATGGTCCAAAAACAACGCTTGCTTACGAAAGCGACCACAACCCATTTCTATAAAAAAAATCCTCAAGTTATCTTGAGGATTTTTTTATTTATGCATACCGAAACCTGGTTCCAGTAGGAATGTAGAATAATAAGTAAATCCTACGAAACAGATAACTAAGTAAGCTGCAAAGATATACATATACATTCTTTCAGTAAGGTTTAAGTAGCCAAGAAGAATGAAGAAGCCAGTCTGTGCTACGAAAATAAAGGCAACGATATCCATGCCGCCTACATAGAACATTACTGCAAAGATAGCTGTCCAGAATCCTAAAGTTTTATAAACTTTATCCATTTAGTGCTCCCCTCTCTGATCAATCAGTTCATGTCACTTATTATTATAAAGTTTGTCACATTAGATGTAAACCTAATTTTCACTTCTAAATATAGGTAACTCTGACGTCAATTAAGGATGAAAAAATTTATTCAGCCTTTATTTTGTCCACAAAGAAAAGAATAAGGGTTTTTCTTCGATTATTAAGTAGGGAGGGATTTATGAAAGAAAAAGTAGATGAAATTATTTCAGCAGGTATTAAAAGACAGGCGTCAGATATTCATTTTGTCCCATCAGCAGAACATATCTATTTAAAAATGCGTATTGAAGGTGTAATTGAGAGAATATCAACGATGGACCACACGACATACGAAAAAATATTAGCATACTTGAAGTTCGTCTCACAGTTAAATGTCAGTGAAAGAAAAACTTCTCAGAGCGGTATGCTGCAAGTTACCCATGAAGATACTCTTTATCATATCCGTATTTCTACATTACCTCAGTCAGTGGGCAGTGAAGCAGCTGTGCTACGACTATTGAAAGCAGAATTCTCTGCAGAACCCCTGATAGACAATGAACTTCTGTTTCAGATGATGAAACTTTCGCACGGACTTATTCTCATGACAGGACCAACAGGAAGCGGAAAAAGCACATTGATGTATCATCTCCTTGCTTATGCACGCGATAAACTGCAGAAACAGATTATCACGATTGAAGACCCAGTTGAACAGACTTTGCATGAGACTATACAGGTCAACGTCAATGAAAAAGCAGGTATTACTTATCAAAGCTCATTTAAAGCGATACTGCGCTGTGATCCTGATATTATCATGATCGGGGAAATCAGAGATGATGAGACCGCAAAACAGGTCATTAACGCGGCGCTGAGTGGCCACTTAGTACTTTCAACCTTGCATGCGAACAACTGTACAGGAGCTATCGAGCGTCTTATGGAAATGGGTAACAATCCATCTGAGATAAAGCAGGCCGTTCAGCTTATCACTAATCAGCGGCTGATCAGAATGCGAACTGGCAGGGAGCTAGTACTGGAGATGTTCAATCAGCAGCAAGTAGAAGAATATTTCTCGAATCAAGCTGTGGATCATTACATCTCTATCGCTGAACAGCTGGAAACGCTCTATCATTCACAGCAAATCACTTTATCAGAACTGGAGAAACATCGTGTGGTCAACTAATCGACTAAAACAGTTCGAAGATGATTTTTTACTCAGAACTGCAGAGCTTCTGGACAATGGTTTTACTTTATATGCTGCTGTTCAATTTTTATTCAGTCAGTACGACGGTATAAAACGAGATATTAAAGAAGAGAGTCTGTTGCTGCTGGAAAATGGCAGACCGCTCAGCGATGTTCTCACTCATCTGAAATATAAGAATCACATCGTATTACAGGTTTATTTTGCAGAGCAGTATGGTGATATCAATCGGTCACTAATGGAATGCCATCAGTATAATCAGTCTCAGAAGACAAGCAGGCAGCAATTTTTAAAGACCATTCAGTATCCTCTGATACTTATCTCCATTTTCTTTGGACTTATCATGGTGGTCAATCAGACCGTTCTTCCGCAGTTCAAGAATATGTATGATTCAATGGGTATCGCTATTTCTCCAGAACTAACTTTTATGACTACCATCCTCTTTTTACTGCCTAAATTACTGATTATTCTGCTGGTCTCTTTCTTTTTATTGGTAGCAGGATATATGCTTATTTTTAGACGTGCAGAGATTGAACGTCAACTATGGCTTCTAAAACGCGTACCGATTATCAATAGTCTGCACCGAAAATTGCTGACCTACCGCGTCAGTAGTGAACTGTCATTCTTCTTAGCGAATGGCATCGCAATGCTGAAAATCATAGAGATTTTTAAAAGTCAGGATAAAGATCGGCTCCTGAAATATATCGGAGAAGAAATCGATGGCTCATTACTGAGTGGTTATTCACTTCCTGATGCTGTCACTCGTCTTAACTTACTTGAACCATCACTGATTCATTTCATTCAGCATGGTGAACAAAATTCTAAACTGGAGATTGAACTTAAATATTATTCAGGATATATCTTTAAGAAATTTGAAAACCAGATCCTGCAATATATTAAGTGGATACAGCCCATTGTTTTTATGTTACTTGCATTACTTATCATCACTTTATACTTGGTCATCATTTTACCGATGCTGCAAATGATGAGCGGCATCCAATAACAGGAGGAAGCATATGAAAAGTATGACAATGAAATTCAAAGCTATGGTCAAGCAGAGTTTTCGTACAGATGAGGGTTTTACGCTCATAGAAATGCTTTTGGTTTTATTAGTTATTTCAGTTCTTATCATCGTTATTATCCCTAACATCGCTAAACAGTCTGATAATGTTCAGTCAACTGGATGTACCGCTCAGGTCAAAATGGTTCAAGGCCAGATGGAAGCTTACAAACTGCAGACAGGGAAAACACCGACTAATGTTCAAGATTTAGTGCCCGATTTTCTGAAGGAAAATCAGACACAGTGTAAGAATGGCAAGACCATCAATATCGTTAACGGTGAAGCGGTTGCGACCTCTTGATCAGGCATTCAGTTATATAGAGATGTTGCTCGTCATGTTAATCATGCTTATCATGATTCACATGATGAGCTATCATCTGTTTGATGCGAAGAAGGCAGACGTTGATGAGACAAACCAGGAACTTTTAGCAGTCATCAATTACTATCAGACGTTGGCAGTTTCGACTGGACAATCTATTACAATGACTTTTCTGCCTGGCCAAAAAGATATATTAATTAAATCTACACAGCTCGGCATCAACACGCGTTATCGTATTCGTAACGGCTATATTTATAGTGGAAACAACTCGACCATTACCTTTAAAGGGGAACTTGCGAGTAAAGGGGCCACCATCACATATTTTGTTAATAATCAGCGATTTCAATTAATCTTTCAAGTTGTGAGAGGAAGAATCCGTATTGAAAGCCAGTAAAGCATTCTTATTAATAGATGCGATGCTCAGTCTCGCTATCACTTCACTCATTTGTATGATGCTCTTACCTATGCTGCAGAATATGAGTCAGCATTATAGAGATTCCTATACAGAACTACAGACATACCGGCAAGTATTGATTGAAGTTAGAAGGGGTGAAGGCATTTATGAGCACAATAATAAACTCTGTACCGAAAACCACTGTATCAGCAAAAGATGAGGGTTTTACTTTGCTGGAAATGCTTCTTAATTTAGCTATCGCAGTCATGCTGATTAGTCTGTTTCCACTTATTATCACTAATATCAGTATTTTTAAAGCTTCGGCGCAAGATAACTATGATATCAATGTTGAGCTTTGTCTTCGTGATTTAATAGCAGAAACTAAAGATATGCGTCTTGTAGCGGTCAATAAAGAACTGCTTGCAAAAGAAGAAGACACTTATAGAACATATAACTATTCTTTTGATGGATTAAGAATTATTCGAAAAGCTGAAAATTCAGGTTATGTTATTCTGATGGAACGTGTGAAGTCAGCACGCTTTTATGAGCAGAATGGTTCATTTTATCTGGAAATGACTTATCAGGATAAATGGAGAGTGATTCATGAAGTTTTTCAGATCAGATGATGGGCTGATGTTTCCGTTCGCACTCATTCTGTTAGCTATTGTTTTATTTTATGTTGGTTCCTATAGTGTCAGGTATACGGTAAAATTAAATACATTGGATAACTTGAAAGATTATTATTATCAGGAAATCATATCAGAAATCAGGAGTGAATAAATGACGATTGTACTAGTGGGGTTTATGGGCGCAGGAAAAACAACGATTGGTAAAAGACTTGCTCAAATATTAGACAAGCCTTTTATTGATCTCGACAGTTATATAGTAGAAAAAGACGGCCGCAGCATTGCTGAAATATTTAAAACTGAAGGGCAGGAGAAATTCAGACAGCTTGAAGTCTGTGCACTGAAAGAATGTCTGAGTCAGGATGCTGTACTGGCTACAGGGGGAGGAGTCATTGAAACTCCTGAAAACATACATATGCTAAAAATGAATCAAGTGAACATCTGGCTGGATACAGATATACAAGAATTATATTCAAGAATAACAGATGATGAAAGTCGGCCGAACGCAAATGGCCGGACATTTTTACAAATTAAAGAGTTGTACAACAGGAGAGTTTCACGATATAATGAAATCGCATTCATGCAAGTAGATTCTAGTAGATGTGTCGATGATTGTGTAAGAGAGATTATGGATAGTCTTGCATCGTTATAGTCACTTTATTACAATTTAACTGTATGTCTTATTAGTAATAATAAGATAATTTCATTTAATGGAGGAGAAACAATGACAGAACTTAAGAAAACCCCTTTGTATGACAAATATATAGAAGATGGTGCTAAAGTAATTGATTTTTCTGGCTGGGCACTGCCTGTTCAATTCTCCAGTATTAAAGAAGAACATATTGCTGTACGTGAAAATGTCGGCATGTTTGATGTCAGTCACATGGGCGAGATTATAGTTGAAGGCGAAAAAGCATTAGATTATCTGCAGTACGTCCTGACAAATGACATCTCTAAAGTCACTCAGTCTCAAGCTATTTATGCAATGATGACAAATGAACAAGGTGGCGTAGTTGACGATCTTGTTGTTTATCAGTTAGAAGATAATAAATATTTATTAGTTGTCAATGCAGGAAACACTGACATCGACTATAAATGGTTAACAGACCACAAAATTGATGGCGTAGAAGTGAAGAACGTCTCAAGTGAATATGGTCAGATCGCTGTACAAGGTCCTAAAGCTAAAGAATTAATGGAAAAACTCGTTACTGTAGACATCAGTGAACTTAAAATGTTCGGTTTCATCCAGGACGTTGAGTTATTCGGTAAAACAGTCATTCTTTCACAATCTGGTTACACAGGTGAGCATGGTTATGAAATCTATTGTTATGCACAAGACACAGTAGATATCTGGAATGGATTACTTGAAGCTGGAGTAGTTCCTTGTGGTTTAGGGGCTCGTGATACATTACGTTTAGAAGCTGCTCTTCCATTACACGGTCAGGATATCACGCCAAACATTTCTCCAATTGAAGCAAAAATGGGCTTCAGTGTTAAGTTACAAAAAGGAGACTTTATTGGCCGTGACATCATCGCTAAACAAAAAGAAGATGGTCCAGCACGTCGCTCTGCAGGTCTTGAATTATTAGAACGTGGTATTGCACGTACAGACTATGAAGTCTTCAATAAAAATGACGAGAAAATTGGTTACGTGACAAGTGGTACTCAATCACCTTCATCTGGCCGTTCAATCGCATTAGCTTTAATCGATATCAAGGAAACTGAAATCGGTAACGAAGTGTATGTTCAAGTCAGAAAAAATAAAGTACCCGCTAAAGTCGTAAAAACACCATTCCATAAAAACTAAGGAGAGAGATTATGAGCCATCGTTATATTCCATTAACTGAAACTGATAAGCAGGAAATGTTAGAGACAATCGGCATTCAGTCAATTGATGAATTATTTGCTGATATCCCGGAAAAAGTTCGTTTCGATCGTCCACTTGATATTAGAGAAAGAAAATCAGAGACAGCTCTTTTAAGAGAACTGTCTGCACTTGCTAATAAAAATATTACAAGTGAAACTCATGCATCATTCTTAGGTGCAGGTGTTTATGATCACTACATGCCAATCGTGGTTGACCATGTAATTTCTCGTTCAGAATTTTACACAGCTTATACACCTTATCAGCCTGAAATTTCTCAAGGTGAATTACAAGCTATCTTTGAATTCCAGACAATGATTTCTGAACTGACTGGAATGGACGTTGCTAACTCTTCTATGTATGATGGCGGAACTTCTTTCGCTGAAGCGGCAATGCTTGCTTGCGGTCATACTCGCAAAAAGAAAATCGTTGTATCTAAAGCGGTAAACGATGAGTCACGTGCAGTTCTTCAGACATATGCTAAAGGTCAAAATTTAGAAGTCGTTGAAATCGATGTAAAAGATACTGTAACAGATTTAGATGCACTTAAAGCTGCAATCGATGCGGATACAGCTTGTGTGATGGTTCAATATCCGAACTTCTTCGGTAGCATTGAAGACTTAGAAGCAATCAAGTCATTTACTGAAGGCACTAAAGCGTTATTCGTTGTATCAAGTAATCCATTAGCGCTTGGCTTATTAACACCTCCAGGTGAATTTGGTGCTGATATCGTTGTAGGTGATGCACAAGTATTTGGGATCCCTGCTCAGTTAGGTGGACCACACTGTGGTTACTTCGCTGCAACAAAAGCGTTAACTCGTAAAATGCCAGGTCGTTTAGTCGGTCAGACACATGACGACGAAGGTCAACGTGGTTTCGTGTTAACACTGCAAGCTCGTGAACAGCATATCCGTCGTGATAAAGCGACTTCAAATATCTGTTCTAACCAGGCGCTGAATGCCCTTGCTGCTTCTGTTGCGATGAGTGCATTAGGTAAAAATGGTGTCGTTGAAATGGCTGAACAGAACCTTTATAAAGCGAACTATATGAAAGACAAAATGATTGAAGCTGGATTCAATGTCTTACCTGGCACTTCATTCAATGAATTCGTTGTTAAATTCAACAAGCCAGTTCCTGAAATCAATGAGCAGCTCCTTGAAGAAGGATTTATCGGTGGTTATGACTTAGGTCGTATCGATGATAAATACGAAGGACATATGCTGATCGCTGTTACAGAGCTTCGTACAAAAGAAGAAATCGATACATTCATTGAGAAAGTAGGTGCCTATAATGCTTAAAGGAGCAACTCCATTAATTTTCGAACGTTCTAAAGAAAATCGTTTCGCATATTCACTACCACCTCTTGAAGTAGAAGGCAAAAAAGTTGAGGATATTCTGGATAGTAAGTTTATCCGTAAAGAAAAAGCAATGTTACCAGAAATTGCTGAACTTGACTTAATGCGTCACTACACAGAGCTTTCTAACAAAAACCACGGGGTTGATACAGGTTTCTATCCACTTGGTTCTTGTACAATGAAATACAATCCAAAGATCAATGAACGTGTAGCGCGTATGGCTGGGTTTGCTCAGGCACATCCATTACAAGACGAAAAAACAATTCAAGGTTCACTGGAAGTCATCTATGACTTACAGGAACACTTAAAGGAAATCACGGGTATGGATGAAGTAACACTTCAGCCTGCTGCGGGTGCTCACGGTGAGTGGACAGCCCTGATGATGATCAGAGCTTACCACGAAGCAAATGGTGATCACGAGCGTACAAAAGTCATCGTACCTGACTCTGCTCACGGTACAAACCCGGCGTCAGCAACAGTTGCAGGTTTCGAAACAGTCACTGTTAAATCAAACGAACAAGGGTTAGTGGATATCGAAGACTTAAAACGCGTTGTAGGTCCTGATACAGCAGCAATCATGCTGACAAACCCGAACACATTAGGTCTTTTTGAAGAAGATATTTTAGAAATCCGTGAAATCGTGCATGCGGCCGGCGGTAAATTATACTATGATGGGGCAAACTTAAATGCCATTATGAGTAAAGTACGTCCTGGCGACATGGGCTTTGACGCTGTTCACTTAAACTTACACAAAACATTCACGGGTCCACACGGTGGTGGCGGTCCAGGTTCTGGTCCTGTTGGTGTGAAAGCGGATCTTATTCCGTTCCTGCCAAAACCACACATCGTTAAAGAAAACGATACATTTAAATTTGATTACGACCGTCCACAATCTATCGGACGTGTTAAACCATTCTATGGTAACTTCGGTATTTACTTACGTGCTTATACGTATATCCGTACAATGGGTCCAGATGGCCTGAAAGAAGTTTCAGAGACTGCTGTACTGAACGCAAACTACATGATGCGTCGTCTTCAGCCTTACTTCGAACTGCCATATGACAGACATTGTAAACACGAATTCGTCATCAGTGGTGTGAGACAGAAAAAACTCGGTGTCCGTACTTTAGACATGGCGAAGAGACTGCTTGACTTCAACTTCCATCCACCAACAATTTACTTCCCGCTTAACGTCGAGGAATGTATGATGATTGAACCGACTGAAACAGAATCTAAAGAAACACTCGATAAATTCTGTGACACAATGATTCAGATTGCTAAAGAAGCAGAAGAGAATCCAGATATTGTTTTAGAAGCGCCACATCACACAATCATCGGACGTTTAGATGAAACAACAGCTGCTCGTAAACCTGTTCTTCGTTTTGAAGGCACAGTCGAGAAGTAACAAAAAAACTTCAATCCCACATCAGGGATTGAAGTTTTTTTTTAGTTCTTCGATTTAATTCTGCCTTTCCATTCCTTATAGCCGCCTTTTAACATGAAAAGATGTTCATAGCCGTTCTTTTTCAGCATGCGTGCTGCACGGTAGCTTGAGACACCATTTTTATCGATGAAATAAATCGGCTGATCTTTACGCAGGCCAAGCATACGTGTCCGGAAAATGCTCATTGGAATATTTCTCGCACCTATGATATGACCGTATTCATAATCTGCTTTTTCACGTAAATCGATAACTTGAGCACGGCGAAGCCCTGCCTGAAAGTCATCTTGACTTAGTTCTGTAACAGATTTACGATTGATATTGTAACTAATCGCGATATAGATGATAAGTGCAAGAAGGATGATTCCAAGAATAATCCATACTGTCATTCTGTTTCCTCCTCAAAATAGCATAATATCATTATAAAGATTAATATCACGTATTTCAAAGTTAATTTACTCTATTTACAATAAGGATGGTTTTATGACTGAAAAGTGGTTGTTTATCAATACAAAAAGACAAAATCCATATTTCAATATGGCTTTAGATGAAGCATTGTTGAACTGGGTGTCAGAAGGCAAAATGCAGCCTGTCATCCGCTTCTACGGCTGGAATCCGAGAACGTTGTCTATCGGTTATTTCCAGAAATTGAAGAAAGAAATCGATATTGAAAAAGTGAAGGCGAATGGTATTGGTCTCGTCAGAAGAACAACAGGTGGCCGAGGAGTTCTGCATGATAAAGAGCTCACTTATTCTGTTGTTGTGCCGGAATCTCATCCTGATATGCCGCAGACGGTGACAGAAGCTTATCGTGTCATTTCAGGTGGCTTACTTGAAGGATTCAGAGCACTGGGATTCGACGCTGAATTCGCTATACCGAGAACAGAAGAACAGCGTGCCAAACTGAAGGATCCAAGAAGCTCTGTCTGTTTTGATGCACCGAGCTGGTATGAACTGGTCGTTGAAGGCAGAAAGGTAGCAGGAAGTGCGCAGACAAGACAAAAAGGGGTCATCCTGCAGCATGGTTCAATTTTACAGGATATTGATGTTGATGAACTATTCGATCTGTTTATCTATCAGAATCCGAGAATGCGGGAAAAAATGCAGCATGCTTTCAGCGATAAAGCGGTTGCTATTAATGATTTATCTGACCGACACGTGACAATAGAGGAGATGGAAGAGGCATTTTATAAAGGCTTTGAAAAAGCACTGAATATCGAACTCGTTCCTTACGACCTTACTAATGAACAGCTGGAAGAAGTCTACAGTATTGCTGATAAGTATATGAGTGATGAATGGACCTATAGACGCTAGCCTCCAGTATGTTATCATATAATGAGACAGAATTTTCAGACATGGGGGATAAATATGAAATTTGATAAAATACAACAACTGCTCGCTGATAAAAAGATTGAAGCAGTCATTATTCTTTCACCGTATAACAGACGCTACTTATCATTATTCACAGGTTCAAGTGGTGCACTTGTGATGACTAGAGAAGAAAACTTACTGATTACTGACTTCCGTTATATCAGTCAGGCAACGGAACAGACTGACTTCACGATTATCAAGCAAAGCGGAGGGTTACTGGATACGATTAAGACCGTTCTGCACGACAGAAATATAAAAAGTGCCGGTTTTGAAGGAGACCTGATAACGTTCCAGCAGTATCAGGCACTCAGCCAGCAGACTGAGCTTGTCGACATCGCTGGAGAAGTCGAAAAAATCCGTATGGTTAAGGAACCTTTTGAAATCGAAATCATTCAGCAGGCAGCAGATATTGCTGACCAAGCATATGAACATATTCAGACATTTATCCAGGCAGGTAAAACAGAGCTTGAAGTCAGCAATGAACTTGAGATGTTTATGCGTAAACAAGGTGCCAGCGGTTCTTCGTTTGATACCATTGTGGCATCAGGGGTCAGAGGCGCGCTGCCACACGGTGTGGCGTCCAGTAAAGTGATTGAACAAGGCGAGATGATTACACTGGACTATGGTGCTATCTATAATGGCTATATATCTGATATCACTCGTACGCTTTCAGTAGGTGAACCACTGGAAGAGATGCGTCAGATTTATGATATCGTTCTTAAAGCTCAAGTGACTGCACTTGAAACGATTCAATCAGGCATGACGGGCCGTGATGCAGATCAAATTGCAAGGCAGATTATTGCAGATGCAGGGTATGGTGAAGCATTCGGCCATTCACTTGGCCATGGTATCGGACTCGAGGTGCATGAGGGACCGGGACTGTCCATGGCTTCAGATGTGCAGCTTGAACCTAATATGTGCGTCACACTTGAGCCGGGTATCTACGTCGAAGGATTAGGCGGCGTTCGTATTGAAGATGATGTTTTAGTGACTGAAAGTGGACTAAAGCGCTTTACACATTCTTCAAAAGACCTTATTATTTTATAGAAAGCAAATTTAGGAGGATTACTCATGATTTCAGTTAATGATTTTAAAACAGGTTTAACAATCGAAGTAGATAACGGTATCTGGCGTGTACTTGAGTTCCAGCACGTAAAACCAGGTAAAGGAGCGGCGTTTGTTCGTTCTAAACTGAGAAACTTACGTACAGGTGCTATTCAGGAGAAGACATTCCGTGCAGGTGAAAAGGTCGGTAAAGCACAAATTGACAACCGCAGAATGCAGTACCTTTATGCAAGCGGAGATTCTCATGTCTTCATGGACACTGAAACATATGACCAGACAGAACTGCCTGAAGCAAACCTGTCACATGAACTGAAGTTCCTTAAAGAGAACATGGAAGTTCATATTCAAAGCTACCAGGGAGAAACTCTGGGTGTTGAACTCCCTAACACAGTGACACTTGAAGTCACTGAAACAGAACCAGGTATCAAAGGTGATACAGCACAAGGTGCGACTAAAGCTGCTACAGTTGAGACAGGCTATACACTCAATGTGCCTTTATTCGTTAACCAAGGTGACTTATTAATCATCAATACAACTGACGGTTCTTACGTCTCTCGTGGATAATCAATCAGACCTCTCATCATGATGAGAGGTTTTTTATTTTCTCTTGAATTGGTCTGACCACTGAAGTAAAATGAGGGATAGCACATGAATTTGATTGCCAAAGGAGAACATTATGAATCTTGAACAAATTAAAGAACTGATAAAAGTACTGGAAGACTCAACACTTACATCAATTGAAATAGAAGATAATGAACAGAAAGTAAAACTTTTTAAAGAAACAAAAGGCAGCGAAGTATATGCACCGGCTGCCATTCAACCTCAGCAGGTTCAGGAGATAGCAGTAGAAGCGCCGCAAGTAGAGACTCAGAGTGCAGTGGAAGCAACTCAGACCATCAATGCACCCATGGTAGGCACATTCTATCAGTCACCATCACCTGATAAAGGACCTTATGTTCAGATAGGTGATCACGTCACAGCAGATTCTGTTGTCTGCATTTTAGAAGCCATGAAATTGTTTAATGAGATTCAGGCTGAAGTAGCCGGAGAGATTGTTGAAGTGCTGGTTGAAGACGGACAAATGGTGGAATATGGTCAGCCGCTCTTCAAGGTGAAATAATGAGAAAAGTACTCATTGCCAACAGAGGAGAAATCGCAGTCAGAATTATCCGTGCCCTAAAAGAACTGGGCATTCAATCGGTCGCTATTTATTCAGAGGCCGACCGTGAAGCACTTCATGCTCAGCTTGCGGATGAGGCTTATTGCGTTGGTCCAAAGTACTCTAAAGATTCCTATCTCAATATCCCTAACATCTTATCAATCGCAAGCTCAACAGGTTGTGATGGCATTCATCCAGGTTATGGCTTCCTGGCTGAGAATGCTGACTTTGCAGAGATGTGTGAGGCCTGTAATATTAAGTTCATAGGTCCAGGACATGCTGCTATTAATAAAATGGGTATCAAGGATATCGCCAAAAAAGAAATGATTAAAGCAAATGTACCGGTTGTCCCGGGAAGTGACGGTCTAGTCGACACAGTAGAAGATGCCAAAGCAGAAGCTGAGCGTATCGGTTACCCTGTGATCATCAAGGCGACTGCCGGCGGTGGCGGTAAAGGAATCCGTGTCGCTCGTAATGAAGAAGAACTTGAGACAGGCTTTCGCATGACCGAGCAGGAAGCGGAAGTTTCATTCGGTAACAAAGGCCTTTATATAGAAAAGTTCATTGAGAACTTCAGACATATTGAGATTCAGGTGCTGGCAGACAGCTTCGGCCACACGATTCACCTGGGTGAGCGTGACTGTACGATTCAGCGTCGTATGCAGAAGCTGGTGGAGGAATCCCCAAGTCCTGCCATCACGAGTGAGACAAGAGCTGAAATGGGAGCTGCAGCAGTCAGAGCGGCACAGGTCGTAGGCTATGAAAGTGCAGGTACGATTGAGTTCATCTATGACCTGGATAGCGATCAGTTCTATTTTATGGAGATGAACACCCGTATTCAGGTCGAACATCCAGTTACAGAGATGGTGACAAGCTGTGACTTAGTGAAGTGGCAGATCAGGATTGCTGCGGGTGAACCACTGACGCTTCAGCAGGAAGACGTTCAGTTTACTGGGCATGCAATTGAACTCAGAATCAATGCAGAAAATCCTGTGAAAAACTTTATGCCATCAGCCGGTGAAATCACGCAGTACTTAGTGCCAGGTGGCTACGGCGTTCGTGTTGACTCAGCGTGTTATAACGGTTACACGATTCCACCTTATTATGACTCCATGGTTGCGAAACTCATCGTTCACCAGCCTACGCGTGAAGAAGCGATCCAATGTGCACTGCGCGCACTGGATGAATATATCATCATGGGTATCTATACGACCATTCCTTTTCATCAGGCGCTCCTCAAGCATCCTGTCTTCAGAAGTTCAGAATATAGTACAGACTTCCTGAATGAGAATAAACTGAACATCGAATAAAGAAAGAAGCCCCCGGGCTTCTTTCTTTGCTTTTTCAGTTAAAATAACGGCAAAATAATGGTATGATAAACATATTATATGATGGGAGGCATAAGCTATGTCTAAACAGAATTTAGGAACAGTGGAAATCGCGCCTAATGTCATTGAAGTCATTACTGAGATCGCGATCAGTGAAGTAAAAGGTGTCTCACTTGCACAGAGAAATAAATCACTGGATAAGCTCGGCGTAAAAAATGCCAAAGGTGTCAATGTGGTAGTTAAAGAGAGTGATATTTATATCGATGCATACTGTATCTTTGATTATGGCACTAAAATTTCTGCTACTGCCAAACAAGTTCAGCAGAATATTAAGAACGCTCTGACTAATATGACAGCACTTACCCCTAAAGAAATCAATATCCATATCATCAATATAAAATTTAATGACTAAGAGGATGCTTGCATCCTCTGAATTTTTGAAGGAGATTACCTATGAGTCGTAAAGAATCGAGAGAACATGCAGTAAAAGTACTATTTCAGATGGAGACAAAAGAGCCGATAGAGGCGTCTGATGCCAAGCGCTTTATTCTTGAAGCGAATGAACAGGATCAGTTTATGGATGAACTGGTGGAAGGCGTTAAAAATAACCAGGATGCCATTGATGAAGCGATTAGACCGCATCTTAAGCAGTGGACCTTAGAACGACTGACTAAAATTGACCGCGTCCTGCTGCGCCTTGCTGTCTATGAGCTGCTTTATACAGATGTACCTGATAAAGTGGCCGTCAACGAAGCAGTTAACTTATCCAAGGAATATGGAGACGATGACAGCTATAAATTTATTAACGGTGTTCTGAGTGAAGTCATCAAGCAAAAACAATGACGCAGTATCTCTCTATAGGTGCTCTGACGCAGTACATTAAAGCAAAATTTGACCGCGACCCTTATCTGGAGAAGGTCTATATTAAAGGTGAGCTGTCTAATGTTAAGCATCATTCAAGCGGCCACCTTTATTTTGCCCTGAAAGACGGCAGTGCAGTGATGAACGGCATGATGTTTAAGCGTGATTCAACCCGTCTGAATTTTACACCTAAAGAAGGAGACGGTGTTCTGATTACTGGGCGCGTTTCTGTATACGAAAGCAGAGGCAGCTATCAGTTATATGCGGACAGTATGTCACTGGACGGTGTCGGCCAGCTGTATGAAAAACTGGAAGCATTGAAAAAAGAGTTTAAGCAGAAAGGTTATTTTGCAGAGGCGCACAAAAAGAAGCTCCCTAAATATCCATCTGCGATTGCCGTGCTGACCGCATCGACTGGTGCCGCAGTGCGAGACATTGAAACAACGCTTAAAAGACGCTATCCGCTTGCTGAAGTGCATTATATTTCTACTCTCGTTCAGGGTAACGGCGCTGCGAGTGATATCGTCAAAAATATCAGACAGGCCGATGATCTTGGTGTAGATGTCATCATCGTTGGACGTGGTGGCGGCTCGATTGAAGATTTATGGGCATTCAATGAAAAAGAAGTAGTTGAAGCCATTTTTCAGGCGAAGACACCTATTATTTCAGCTGTGGGTCATGAAACTGATACGACACTCAGTGATTACGTCGCTGACATGCGAGCACCGACACCCACAGGAGCAGCTGTAATGGCGACACCCGACCAGATGGACCTGATGCAGCAGCTGAAGTCAACTGATCTTTTCCTGAATCAGCGTCTAACGCAGCATGTACGATTCCAGAATGAAAGACTGTCTCGTTTTCAGAATCATCCTTTATTCAGAAATCCATTGATGATGATTGAACAGAAACAGCAGCGGATAGATGAAACAGAGCAAAAACTGCAGTATCTGCTCAAGCATCGTTTCAGTCTTCACCGTGAACGATTTATACGTCTTGAAGTCAAGTTGACGCCTGACCGTCTGAGTCATAAGCTGCAGCTGTTCCGTTCACAAGAAAAAGAACTGAGTCTGCAGATGAATCAGATGCTTAACCAGAAAATTAGCAGAGCGGCACATCAGCTGGATCTGCAGTCCCGTCTTCTCAGCAGCCTCAATCCGACAGGTATACTGGAGCGCGGCTATAGTATTGTCCGTAACAAGGAAGGGATTGTCAGTCACATCGATGAGCTTAGAACAAATGAAAAAATACATATCCAGCTGTCAGACGGTACGGCTGAGGCAACTGTGAATTCAGTAAAGGAGAATACGCATGGCTAAAAATTTTGAAACGATGATGACAGAACTGGAGTCCATCGTCAATAAACTGGATAATGATCAAGTCTCTCTTGAAGAGTCTATCGAACTGTATGAAAAAGGTGTAGCGTTATCAAAAGCCTGTCAGGAACAGCTGGTTCAGGCAGAGAAGAAAATCAATCAGTTAAGTTCAGCAGAGGAAGCAGAATGACAGCTAAAGAACAGGTAGAACAGTATCTGTCAGGTTTATACCACCAGCCAGTCAGCCAGGTTTTAGATGACTCGATGACCTATTCATTACTTGCAGGCGGTAAACGCATCAGACCAGTGCTTCTTTTTTCAACGCTTGAATTGTTTGGGGTTCCTGCTGACAAAGGACTAAAAACAGCAGCAGCTATTGAGATGATACACACATATTCCCTGATTCATGATGATCTGCCGGCGATGGATGATGATGATTACAGACGAGGCAAGCTGACGAATCATAAAGTATTCGGCGAAGCGGTTGCTATTCTGGCGGGAGATGGATTACTGACTGATAGTTTTCATCAAATCAGCGGGGATGACAGTCTGACAGCAGAGCAGCGCATGAAACTGATTACAGTGGTTTCAGGTGCGGCAGGTAGCAGAGGAATGGTCGGCGGCCAGATGCTCGATATGGTTGCAGAAGATAAAGAGCTGACCATTGATGAGCTGAAGACTGTCCATCGTCATAAGACAGGTGATTTAATACGGGCCTGTTTCGAATGTGCAGGCATTATTGCAGATCAATCTGATGCTGTGATCCAGAAGCTGGTCAAGATAGGCGGAAATTTTGGTCTGATCTTTCAGATTAAAGACGATATTTTGGACGTTGAAGGCAGCTTTGAGAAGATGGGTAAATCTGCCGGCAGCGATGTTTCAAAAGATAAATCCACATATGTCTCACTACTCGGTTTGACAGGTGCAAAAGAAGCGATGCAGGAGATGGTCACTGAAACAGAACAGATGATTCATGAACTATCTGATGGAAATGCATCTCTTCTTGATCTGCTTCACTATATCACATCACGTGAAAACTAAAAAAAGCCGTTATGGCTTTTTTGTTCATTATGGCTGACAATGCTATAATAAAACTTAATTAATAAATGAGACTGTAGGTGGAAAACTCATGGATGTTGGCAAAATTAAGACTCCATCAGATATTAAAAGTCTGTCAGACGAGGAGCTAATCCAGTTAAGTAAAGAAATTAGAAAATTTTTAATAGAAAAATGTGCAGTAACTGGTGGACATATAGGTGCAAACCTGGGGGTTGTTGAGTTGACACTTGCACTGCATAAACATTTTGACAGTCCGAAAGACAAACTGATTTTCGATGTCGGGCACCAGGCTTATATCCACAAAATTTTGACCGGCCGGGCAGACCAGTTTGATCAGTTGAGACAGCATAATGGTTTAAGCGGGTTTCCTAAACGTTCAGAAAGTGAACATGATGTTTGGGAGGCTGGCCATAGCTCGACATCATTATCGGCTGCGATGGGGATGGCGAAGGCACGTGATATTATGGGTGAGTCTTATCACGTCGTCCCTATTATCGGCGACGGTGCACTGACTGGTGGTATGGCGCTTGAAGCACTCAACCATATCGGTCACGATAAAACCAATATGACGATCATTCTGAATGATAACGAAATGAGTATTGCGCCAAACGTCGGTGCTATGCATAATATGTTCGGACGTCTTCGTACCAATCAGAATTATAATCGTGCTAAAGTGGACATCGACGGCTTCCTGAGCAAGCTGCCGGGCGGCCATAAACTTCGTGATTCCGCAGACCGGATTAAAGACAGCCTGAAATATTTAGTTGTCTCAGGTGTCTTTTTTGAGGAACTGGGCATCAAATATATCGGTCCCGTTGACGGCCACAGCTTCCGGGAACTTGGCGAAGCAATTGAAACATCTAAACGTATCAATGGTCCTGTCCTGATTCATGTGATCACTAAAAAAGGTAAAGGTTATGAACATGCCGAAAATGATAAGATTGGAACGTGGCATGGACTTGGGCCATATAAACTGGATACAGGTGAACAGATTAAAGGGAATGCCACTGCACCGAGCTGGAGCCAGCTGATGAGTGATAATGTCATGGCCCTTGCTGAGAAAGATAAAAGAATCGTTGCCATTACACCTGCGATGCCAGTAGGCAGTAAACTGACGAAGTTTCAGCAGCAATTACCAGATCAGTTCTTTGATGTCGGAATTGCCGAACAGCATGCTGTGACAATGGCAGGGGGGCTTGCTGCTAACGGGATGCTGCCTTATGTCGCCATCTATTCGACATTTATGCAGCGTGCCTATGACCAGGTTCTCCATGATATTGACCGTCAGAATCTGCATGTTGTTTTTGGTATTGATCGCTCAGGACTCGTCGGTGCTGATGGAGAAACACACCAGGGGGTATTTGATATACCATTTCTGACCCATCTGCCGAACATGACTGTTATGATGCCAAAAGACGAGGACGAAGCGGCTAAGATGGTTTACAGTGCTTTTAATGACTATAGTGGTCCACTTGCCATTCGCTATCCTCGCGGTAACGGGCTGGGAGTAGAAGTCACAGAAAAGTCTGATGGAGTTCCATACGGCAAGTGGGAAGTTCTGCGAGAAGGTCAGGACGCAGCGATTCTGTCATTTGGGCCGACACTCCAGCCGATTCTTGAAGCACAGGAGATTCTTTTAAAAGAAGGTATTAATATCGAAGTGGTCAATGCACGTTTCATTAAACCGCTTGATACTGAATATCTCAATCAGTTAAGCGCACGCGGGATTCCTGTCATGACAGTAGAAGAATCCATTCTGACAGGCGGTTTCGGCTCTCTTGTTGTTAGTTATTTCAATGACAATGGTGATGAGTTTCCTGTAAAAAGACTGGGTATACAGGATGAATATATTGAGCAAGGTGAAGTAGACTTGTTACTTCAGGAGATTGGACTGACAACTGCTCATTTTGTCGATGAGATCAAGCAGATGGTACAGAATGAAAAAACAGAGGATTGATGAATGGCTCGTAGAACGAGAATACTTTGAGAGTCTTGATGAAGCACGGCGGTATATTATGGCGGGTAAGGTGCTGAATGAGCATGAACGTATTCATTCCGGAGCTGAAAAAATCAATCCCGCTGATGCTAAAATCAGAATCAAAGGGTTAGATAAACGGTATGTCAGTCGAGGAGGTCTGAAACTGGAGAAGGCAATTCGTGAATTTAATCTTCAGTTACAGGACCGTATTCATGTCGATATCGGGTCTTCTACAGGCGGATTCACCGATTGTGCGCTGCAGAACGGCGTCAGAAAAAGTTATGCTATTGATGTAGGAACTAATCAGCTTGCCTATAGCTTGCGGATAGATCCAAGGGTGACCGTCATGGAACAGACTAATTTCCGCTTTGTGACTAGTGAAAGTTTCTCTGAGACACCTGACTTTGCTTCGATAGATGTCAGTTTTATATCGTTATCATTGATTTTACCGACGCTTCATACGATTTTAAAGCCTTGCGGTGAAGTCGTTGCACTCATAAAGCCGCAGTTTGAAGCCCATAGAGAAGAAGTGGGCGAAAAAGGTGTTGTCCATAATAGACAGGTCCACAAAAGAGTCATAAAAGAGGTTATGACTTTTGCCGGGAAACATCACTTCAGTGCTGAAAAATTAACGGTATCACCTATTAAAGGTGCTAACGGAAATATTGAGTATTTGATCTATCTGGTCCATCAGGATAAACCCCATCTAATCGATGAGGATGATATAGAAGAAGTAACGATTGAAACAGCCGATTAATTTATTTTAATCGGTTATTTTATTAGGCAACTAGTCAGTTATATGCTAACATAATGTATAAATATACAGGGAGGTCCGTTATGGCGAATAAAACGATGCGTCAGATTAAAATCAGAGAGATTATCTCTAACCAGCAGATAGAGACACAGGAAGAGCTGGTAGAAAAACTGAATGAAGTCAACCTGAACGTGACGCAGGCGACTATTTCACGTGATATCAAGGAGCTTCAGCTGATTAAAATACCAACTCCAAGTGGACAATATGTATACAGTCTGCCTAAGGACCGTAAATTTCATCCATTAGATAAACTAGGACGTTATTTAATGGATTCATTCGTTAAACTGGACGGCACGTCAAATTTACTCGTTTTAAAGACTTTGCCTGGTAATGCACAGGCCATTGGCGCTATCCTGGATCAACTTGAATGGGAAGAAATTCTTGGTACCATCTGTGGGGATGATACATGCCTAATTATTTGTCGAGATGAGAAAGCCGGTAAAGTAGTCACTGAACGATTGTTCAATATGTTATAGTTGGGGGATTAATTTATGCTACAGACATTATCCATCAGGCAGTTTGCAATCATTGACGAACTGAGCATTGAAATCAAAGATGGACTGACGGTTCTCAGCGGGGAAACAGGTGCCGGTAAATCCATTATTATTGATGCTATTTCAATGCTGATTGGTGCAAGAGCCAGTCAGAACCTGGTTCGTCACGGTGAAAACAAGGCAGTCATTGAAGGGGTCTTTGATATTGATGACAACCCGAATGTCAGACAACTGCTTGAAGATAAAGAAATTGAGCAGGATGACTTTATGATTGTTAAACGTGAAATCATGAAAACAGGTAAAAGCATCTGTAAAATCAACAGCCAGACGGTCACGTTGACTGAACTGAAACAAGTGATGCAGGAGCTGCTTGATATACATGGCCAGCATGAGACGCAGCATTTACTAAAGTCTAAATATCATATCCGATTACTGGATGAGTTTTCAGGTGGACGCTATCAGCCGACAATAGATGAATACACAGCAGCGTTTAAAATCTATCAGGAAAAGAAAGAAGAGCTGAGAAAACTCGAACAAAAAGATGAGTCGCTGCTCCAGCGCCTGGATTTAATTAAGTTTCAGCATAACGAGCTGACGCAGGCTAAACTTGTAGCGGGTGAAGTCAATCAGCTGAAGGATGATATTAATCGGCTGCGTAACTTTGAGAAATTGAATAATGAACTGACGAAAACAGTAAGTTATTTAAGTGATGAAAACAATATCATCGATAAGATTTTTGATTTTAATGAGTCACTGAAGGAAATTGATGAGATTCTAAAGGGTCAGTACACCTCTCTGCTGGAAGAAACAAGTAGTGTCTATTATCTGCTTGAAGATGCCAAGCACCGTCTATACGATGAACTGACATCCAATGAATACGACGAAAATCTTCTGAATGAAATGGAAGCAAGAATGAACCTGATTCAGCAGTTCGAACGTAAATATGGGAAAAACCATGATGAACTGATTCTTCTAATAGCAGAACTTGAAACAGAGATCAATCAGATAGAGAATCTGGAAGAAAGCACTTCGCAGCTGAAAAAAGAGATAGAAGACCAGTACCAGGCAGTGCTCAAAATAGGGTCTCAGTTATCAAAAGAACGCCGTACAGATGCACTAGAACTGCGTAATAAAATTCTTGATGAAATTCATCATCTGGAGATGAAAAGTGCTAATTTCGAGATCGCATTTTCTAAGACTGAACCTACGTTAGCAGGGCTTGAGACAATAGAATTTATGATCAGCCCGAATAAAGGAGAACCTCTGAAAGGTCTGGAAAAGATTGCATCTGGTGGTGAACTGTCTCGGATCATGCTCGCTTTAAAGACTATTTTTGCAGAAAACAGGGGACAGACAGCTATTCTGTTTGATGAAGTAGATACAGGGGTCTCAGGTCGTGTCGCACAGAAAATGGCTGAAAAGATGAAACAGATTGCAGAGCATATACAAGTCATCTGTATTTCTCACTTACCACAAGTAGCGGCAATCAGTGACCATCATCTCTTCATTGAAAAGCATGAGCGTGATGATCGAACGATCACTACAGTGACAGAACTGACTGGAGATGACAAAGTAAAAGAGGTTGCACGTATGATATCTGGCGTTGAAGTGACACCTCTGACGCTGGAGCACGCAGCTGAACTCATCTCTCAGAATAAAGAATAAAATAAAGGATGAGACAAATGGCAATCCGAGTAGCAATAATAGAAGATTCACAGGAACTGGCAGCTGGTATCCATCGCTATCTGACTTCACAGGGGATGATTGTGACCGATGTAGCAAATGATGGGCAGCAGGGTCAGGAAATAATTCAGAGGGGTAATTTTGATGTTCTGCTGCTGGATCTTATACTGCCGAATATTGATGGTTTAACTCTTCTGAAAAATGACATTCCAGCAGATCGGTCTTATAAGGTAATTTGCTTCTCCGCTTTTGGCAAGGAATCCATTTTGAATGAAGCATTGACGCTAGGTGGCGATTACTTCCTGTTAAAGCCTGTTAAGCTTGAAGTGATTGCACAGACAATTCTTCGCATGACAGAACAGAAAGATTCAGATTTAATAAAGGACTATTTTGCGCAGCGTTTAAAAGGGACACAGTATATATATGAAGCGCTGAATATACTTGAGCAGGATCCATCAAAGATTAATCATCTAACAGGAGAACTTTATCCTGAGATTGCGCGAAAGTTTGATGTCAATAAAGCTACAATTGAACGAGCGATCAGACATGCAATCGAAAAAGCATGGAATAACGGTCTTGAGCAGCACTGGCAGGCAGAAGGAAAAATGGTACGACCAACTACGGGTGAATTACTCGAATATCTGATGAGGTAAATCATGAAAATCATTGCACATAGAGGATACAGAGCGAAGTATACCGAGAATACGATGACGGCATTCAGGAAAGCCATTCAATACGGTGCAGAAGGGATAGAACTTGATATTCATCTGTCGTCAGATGGTGAGATTGTTGTCTTTCATGATGACCATTTCAAACGCATGGCAGGACACGCGGGATTCGTCCATGAGATGGATTACAATGCCATCCGCAAAATTAAGCTGTATTCGAAAGCTGTCAGAAAAGAAAGTGTACCTAAGCTGGTTGAAGTACTGGAACTTTTAAAAGAGACCTCACTTCTATTAAATATTGAAATAAAAGCTGTCACTGATGGCATTCTGGAGGAGAAACTGACTCATTTACTCAAAAATTATGAGACTTCGCGGATCGTCATATCAAGTTTTCATCCTGAAACGATTCTGAAGATGAAGCAGCTTGCTCCAGAGATAGAGACTGCACTTCTCTATACTAAATATATTGACCAGCCCTGGCTGTTAAAAGAACGATATCTTTTTGATGCGATACATACAGATACAAACTATACGTCGCGTGAGTATGCCGCACTCATTCAGTCACATGGTATACCCGTACGTATCTACACAGTGAACAAGGAGCGTGATCTGAAATACTGGCTGGAGTCGGATGTAGATGCCATTATTACAGATGAAGTAGAACTCGCACTCAAACTGAAAAAAGAGAAGTAACCTCGGTTACTTCTCTTTTTTAGGTACACGGTTGTTTCGCTTTTCCATGTGCAGGATATAACCGCCGACAAAGGCGATGCCGAGCACTGAAAAGATAGCACCCAGTAAAAACTGCAGCCAGATATAGTGCAGCTCAGGAACAAGAACACCGAATACAGCATCTCTCATCCATTTAATGCCGAGACCAGCAAGATAAATGGGTATAATCAGCACAATAAGCGCTAGAATTTTTTGCATAATATCACCTGCACATATTATAACTGAATGGGTGAGAAATAAAAACAAGTATCATTTTAAATTTCTAATTACTATTTTAATATAATTTAATAAAAGTAATGATTAGAATAAACTTAAATGTAAACGCTTTATTAATTTAAAGTGGTAATAATAAACACTTCTAAAGCCTGATTCAATTATAGTTTTAATATTAAAGTTTTTATGCAATAATATTATTGTAATAACTGAGAAATTACGAAAAGGGGTAAGAAAATGATTTTTGAAACTTTAGAGCAGTATGATTATGAGCAAGTGGTATTCTGTCAGGATAAAGCAAGCGGTCTGAAAGCGATTATCGCCATCCATGATACAACGCTTGGTCCGGCCCTTGGAGGCTGCCGTATGTGGCCATATCAATCTGAAGAAGAAGCGATTGAAGATGCTCTGCGTTTAGCTCGAGGAATGACTTATAAAAATGCGGCAGCAGGTCTTAATTTAGGTGGCGCTAAAACGGTTATCATCGGCGACCCTAAGAAAGATAAATCTGAAGCACTTTTCAGAGCACTTGGCAGATATATTGAAAGCTTAAATGGTCGTTATATCACAGCAGAAGATGTGGGGACTTCTGTGACGGATATGGATACGATTCACGAGGAAACAGACTTTGTAGTCGGACTGTCTGAAAGCTATGGTTCATCAGGCAACCCGAGTCCTGTTACCGCATTCGGCGTTTACCAGGCAATGAAACGTACAGCTAAAGAAGCATTTGGCACAGATTCACTGAAGGGTCTGAAAGTGACTGTTCAGGGAGTAGGGAACGTTTCTTATAAACTCTGTGAATATCTGCATGAAGAAGGTGCAGAACTGATTGTGACGGACATCTTCCAGGAATCTATTGACCGTGCTGTCAATGCCTTTGGTGCAACTGCAGTAGAACCCGATGCGATTTACGGTGTTGAAGCAGATATATTTGCCCCGTGTGCACTCGGCGGTATTCTGAATGACGAAACTATTCCTCAGCTAAAAGTGAAAGCGGTTTGTGGCAGTGCGAACAACCAGCTGAAAGACATGGAGAAACACAGTGCTCAGCTTGCCGACAGAAATATTATCTATGCACCTGACTTTGTGGCTAATTCCGGTGGCGTCATCAATGTAGCAGACGAACTTCATGGCTATAATGAAAAACGTGCGACAGATAAAGTGAAAGAAATCTATAATCAGATGGATAAAATCTTTGAAATAGCGAAACGTGATCATATTTCAACAGCTTTAGCGGCTGAAAAAATGGCAGAAGAACGTATCGATCAGATGATGCGCGTCAGAAGTACATTCAGCCGTCATGAACATTCACTTATTTCAAGAAGATAAACCTGTATGGTAGATATCTCTTCAAAGTTTAGGTAAGATAAGGGTATCAAAAATTGAAGAGGTGCTTAGTATGGAAATGGATTTTAATCTCTATATGAACGAAGTCGTTGATACTGCAAGACAGGAAATAGAGAATGCAGGTTATCAGCAGTTAAAAACATCAGATGAAGTAAAAGAGGCATTCAGTAAACCAGGTACGACATTTGTCATGGTTAACTCTGTATGTGGCTGTGCAGGCGGCATTGCTCGACCAGCTGCTGCTCATGCGCTTCATTACGATAAATTACCTGATCAGCTTGTCACTGTATTTGCAGGACAGGATAAAGAAGCGACGGCTACAGCTCGTGACTATTTTGAAGGTTATCCACCATCAAGTCCGTCATTTGCCCTTCTTAAAGACGGTAAAATCATTTCTATGATTGAGCGTCACGAAATAGAAGGACACGATCCAATGAGTGTTATCACGAATATTCAAGCCCTATTCGAAGAATACGGGGAGGAAAGATAAGCCGAGGGAAACCTTGGCTTTATTTCATGAAGACCATTAAACTGAATCCTTATCGAATAGGCTATCGGACATTAAAGACAGCTTTCGGTATGGCAATCGCTGTCATCATTGCCAAGTATCTCGGAGTCGTCAATTTCTCATCTGCTGCTATTTTGGTAGTATTGTGTATCAAAAATACAAAAATGAAATCTGTACAGGCCGCATGGGCTCGTTTAATATCATGTCTGCTTGGCCTCATTTTTGCCAGTGCGATATTTGAACTGTTAGGCTATTATCCGATGGTGCTTGGACTGGTTGTTCTACTTTTTATACCCACGACAGTCGTACTAGGTACACAGGAGGGTGTCGTGACCGCCTGTGTTATTATATTACATTGCTTTAACTCTAAAGGCGTTAGTGCCGGGTTCATGTTGAATGAGACTTTACTGATTATAGTTGGGCTCTCCATTGCATTAGTACTCAATCTTTATATGCCGAACCGCGCAAAAGAACTGGATCTTTTCCGGACTAAGATTGAACAGGAGTTTCAGGTTATAATGTCTGAATTCAGTGAAGCGCTCAAATATGTCGATATTGAACTCGACCATAAACTGATCGACCAGGCACTGCTGACAATCGAGAAGGCGAAATCGGTGGCCTTTATGGATGTAGAAAATCATTTTGTAAGAAATCAGAACTCTTATTATCACTATTTCGATATGCGAAGCAAGCAGGCGAGACTTCTTCATCGCATGGTCGACCTCATCAATGACGTCAGCCGGTCAGAACAGCTTCATCTGCAACTGAGTGAATTGATACACGAAATGGGGCAGAACATTTCAAGTAATGATCATACTGCCATCAGATTGCATGATCTCTATGCGATTCAGCTTGAGATGAGAGAGCATCCTCTGCCAGATAATTATGAGGCGCTGCATTCAAGAGCCTCTGCTTTTCAGTTGTTAAGAGAGCTGGAAGCCTACTTGATTATTAAATCTAAGTTTGGTTCTTTAAGAAAATAAAAAAAGTAATCTACTTTTGTAGATTACATCGTTAAAAAGGGTAAAACACTAGAGAGGATAAGCGCTGCAACAACAGCTATCAACAATAGGATAATCAGAATTCTTCTTGCGTTATTATTCATGATTGATTCCTTTCTATTTTTTTATTTATTATAACAAATTATTGAAGTGATGAGGAGCGTTCGTATGTTAAACAAAGATCGATTAGTAGAAACCTTTTTAGAACTTGTACAGATTGACAGTGAAACGGGCCATGAAAGAGAGATAGCTGACCATCTGACGAAGTTAATGACAGATTTAGGTTACCATGTCATTGAAGATGACAGTCAGAAAGATACGGGCTTTGGTGCCGGAAATTTAATTATCAATATTGAAGGAGATGAATCCAGAAAACCGATTTATTTCTCCTGTCATATGGATACTGTGACTCCAGGTCAAGGGATTAAGCCAGTGATCAAAGATGAGGTCATTTACTCAGATGGCACGACGATTCTTGGTGCAGATGACAAAGCAGGGATTGCTGTTCTGCTCGAAACATTAAAAGTTATTAAAGAAGAAAATATTGAACACGGTCCTCTGCAGATTGTGATTTCAGTAGGTGAGGAAAGTCAGCTGGTCGGTGCGAAAGCATTTGACTCTGAGTATCTGACAAGTGAGTTCGGCTATGCACTTGATTCTGGGAACGAAGTGGGGACTATTGTTACGGCGGCGCCAAGTCAGGCAAAACTGGAAGTCAATATCACAGGTAAGACAGCACATGCTGGACTTGCACCTGAAAATGGTATCAGTGCAATTAATATTGCTGCAAAAGCTGTCAGCCGTATGACTCTCGGACGTATTGACGCAGAAACAACTGCAAATATCGGACGTTTTGAAGGCGGTACTGTGACGAATATCGTGGCCGATAGCTGCTTTATTTTAGCAGAAGCACGTAGTTTAGACCAAAGTAAACTTGATCAGCAAGTGGCTCATATGAAAGAAACATTCGAACAGACAGCGTCTGAGATGGGTGGAAGTGCTGAAGTTAAAGTGACACCAAGCTATCCAGCATTCAATGTAGCTGAAGATAGTGAAGCGGTACAAGTGGCTAAGCAGGCAGCTGAAAATGTCGGACTGACACCTGTCTTAAAGAAAAGTGGCGGCGGTAGTGATGCCAATATCTTTAATGGCTTCGGAATTCCGACGCTCGTTCTTGCAGTCGGTTATCAGGACATTCACACGAAACAGGAAAAAATGCCGATCAGTGAACTTGTCAAACTAAATGAACAAGTACTTGAAATCATTAAGCTCGTATAAAATAAGAAAAACACCTGGTTACAGGTGTTTTTCTTCGTTTTGTCGTCTTAGTTCAGAAATCATCTGATTGTTCTGTTCAGTGAGTAGCTGGAAATGGCGTTCTTTTTGTTCATAACTTTTAGAGACCATTGAGTTCACCCACCAGACAATGAAAATAACGATTACAAAGGGAAGTATATAATAAACTAATGCAACTATGCTGAGCAAACCCATTCAATCTCCTCCATTACAGATATTTGAAACTATTATAACACATTCCAGTTGCATATTAGTATTCTTACGAGAACGCAACTCTCTTCTTAGTACGTCTAGAGGCTCTATGTTATAATAATGAAGAAAATGAATAGGAAAGAGGTATCTACATGACGAAACAACAAATAGGTGTCATCGGACTTGCCGTAATGGGTAAGAATCTGGCTTGGAATATTGAATCTAGAGGTTACACAGTATCTGTCTTTAACCGCTCACCCCAAAAGACAGAAGAAATGGTAGCTGAATCTGAAGGGAAGAATATTTTTCCGACTTATACACTGGAGGAATTTGTTCAGAGTCTTGAGACACCTCGTCGTATTCTGATGATGGTCAAAGCAGGAGAAGCAACCGATCATACAATTGAAAGTCTGATTCCGCATTTAGATAAAGGTGATATTTTAATTGACGGTGGGAATACGAATTATAACGATACGATCCGCCGTAATAAATATCTGTCAGGAAAAGGTCTTAATTTCATTGGTACAGGTGTCTCTGGTGGTGAAGAAGGAGCTCTTCACGGTCCATCTATAATGCCGGGCGGACAGGAAGAAGCTTATGAACTTGTACAACCTATTCTGGAGGATATCGCTGCTAAAGCTGAAGACGGTAAACCATGTGTCACTTATATCGGTCCGGACGGTGCGGGTCATTACGTAAAGATGGTGCATAACGGTATTGAATATGCAGATATGCAGCTGATTGCTGAAAGCTATAACTTGATGAAAAACGTTCTGAAAATGTCTCATGATGAGATTGCAGATACTTTTGCAGAATGGAATAGCGGAGAACTTGATTCTTACCTGATTGAAATCACAGCTGATATCTTCAGAAAACTGGACGAAGACGGGACACCACTTGTTGAGAAAGTGATGGATAAAGCAGGACAGAAAGGAACGGGTAAGTGGACATCTATCAATGCACTTGACCTGGGTATTCCACTGACAATCATCACTGAATCTGTATTTGCACGTTTCATTTCTTCACAGAAAGAAGAAAGAATAGCTGCTTCAAAAGCTTTTGATGCCCATGAATATGAATTCAAAGGTGATAAAGCAGAATTCCTTGAGCAAATCAGACAGGCACTTTACATGAGCAAAATCTGTAGTTACGCTCAAGGCTTCAGTCAGATGAAAGTCGCAAGTGAGACTAACAACTGGAACCTGCATTTAGGTGACTTAGCGATGATCTGGCGCGAAGGCTGTATCATCCGTGCACAGTTCCTGCAGAAGATTAAAGATGCTTATGATAACAATGCTGAACTGCAGAACTTATTATTAGATCCTTATTTCAATGGCATCGTTTCACAGTATAACGGTTCATTACGCCGCGTAGCAGGTGTTGCGATTGAAGCGGGCTTCCCAGTACCTTCTTTTGCAGCAGCCATCACATATTTCGACAGCTATCGAGCTGAAGATCTGCCGGCCAATCTGATTCAAGCGCAACGTGACTATTTCGGCGCTCACACATATGAACGCAAAGATAAAGAAGGTATTTTCCATACAGACTGGAAATAATCTTATAAAAAACCCCTGTAGACCAGCCTACAGGGGTTTTTTAATCGATAGGTAAATGAAAGAGCACTTTGTTATATGGATTGTCAAAATCAAGCGGCTCATTCAGCTGGATGATGTAGTAGTCGTTTTTTCTGTAGTTCAGCATGACGGCAACCTGCTGTTCTATAGACTGCCAGATTTCATTAAAAACATAGTCAAGATGACCTCTTTCCTTGAAAACCGCAAATGTCTGATGATGCAGATGCTCTGTCTCAAGGTCCGTAGAGGCATTACTCTCGATTCCGATAAAGACTTCTAATCCGTATGCATGTGGATGAATGACCACATATAACGGGACACGGTGGTTAGATGTGAGGTTCTGTATTTTGCCGTCTTCCTGGTAACTATATAAGAGATCAGCCAGCAGGAAATGATTGTACAGCTCTTTAGTACGTATCTGTTCCCGGTAACCTGTCATTCTTGCAAAATCACGAGATTGAATCAAGTAGGGGATAGGAGGTTCTTCTGTGACACTGAATTTTACGAAAAGACGGTTCAGTTGTTTCAGCTGATTTTGATGTGAACGAGCCTGAAGCGGCGATAAACCATGGTAATCCCTGAAATCATCACTGAACGCTGGAGCATCCGGGTATTGATATTGTCTGGCAATTTCAAGCAGACTGCTGCGACCGTCAACGAGTTCTGCAGCAGCTTCAGTGAGACGTCTATTTCTCATATATTCTTCTATATTCATCCCCGTGATCATCGTAAACGTCTGATTAAGATGGAAAGGGGATTCGCCGATATGCTGAGCTAATTCCTCCAGTTCAACTTGTTTAAGTAAATTATCTTCCAGGTAGACAATGGTCTGCTGAATCATTTTTAACGGTTCCATAGTGCCTCATTTCTAGATTTAACCAATCTGATAAATAACAATGACATCATCGGGGTCGTCCTGATAGTCGGCTAGTTCAATGCGATGAATTTCTGTAAAAAGTCCGAACTGCTCCAAGATGTCAATATATTCATGCTTTGCATAATATAATATCACAAACGCGCGTCTTTTGTACGGATAACTCGATAAGAAACGATGAATGATTGTTCTGAACAGTTCGCCTGAAAATGGATTAAAAAAGAACAATATACTTTCGCTGCCATCAAATTGATAGTCAAGTACGTTTAAATTGACAGCTTGAACCGGAAAACGCACGAGATCGATTTCAGGATAAAATGTCTGGCGGTACTGTTCGACATTTTGACGACTCGCCAGATACAATGCCTTGTTTAGTTCAATACCTGTCGACCTGATGCCGAGCAAATGGTGCATAGCGATGGGCACACGCATTAAACCCGAGCCGAAGTCAACAAAGTGATCATTTTTGATAAGATTGAGTAAATATTCGGCCAGCCGTTCAAGATCCGGATAGGCAGTTGCCTCATAACGATGGTAATGTTTTAATGTCGGAAAATGATGCTCTCCGTCATGAGTCATGATATTCAGTTCTTCATCTGACATGTTTTCCTCTCCTCAAAAAAAGCCTGAGACATAAGTCTCAAGCTGATTAAAAATCCCACCAGTGCAGATTATCACGTGTTAACAGCAGTTCACTTTTAACAGGCCCATTTGAGCCTGCCTGATAGTTAGGGAATGGGGCCGGGTGCTCTCGCCAGTACTGGTCAACAGTATCAACATAGCTCCATGTGGCTTTAAGTTCTTCCCAGTGCGTAAAGTTAGTCGCGTCACCTTTAAGACAGTCGTAGATCAATCCTTCATAAGCATCGACAGTGTTCATTTTATCCTGAGCGGTTAAGGCATAGGATAATTTGACAGGTTCTGTATCAATGCCTTCCACGTATTTACGGGCATTCAGATGAAGCTCTATCCCTTCATTTGGCTGAATGTTGATGACAAGAAGATTTGAATCCAGATGCTGGTCGCGTTTGTAATATAAGTTCATCGGGACTTCTTTGAATTCAACAACAACACGTATTTCTTTTTTCTTCATTCGTTTGCCGGTACGGATATAAAATGGCACCCCTGCCCAGCGGAAGTTGTCAATCATGACCTTTGCTGCGACGAATGTAGGCGTGTTTGATTCTGGATTAACATTTTCTTCATCGCGGTACTTAGGAACGGCTTCACCGTTAACAGTTCCTTTGTCATACTGACCGCGCACAAAGTAACTACGTACTTCAGAAGGTTTAACTTGTCTGATAGAACGGAGTGCTTTTACTTTTTCATTTCTGATATCATCAGATTCAAGTGAGATAGGAGGCTCCATTGCAAGAAGTGATACAATCTGCAGCATGTGATTCTGCACCATATCCTTCAGTGCGCCGCTGTTATCATAATAACCGCCTCTATCTTCAACACCTAAAGTTTCTGATGAAGTTACCTGTATGTTAGAAATGTATTTATTATTCCAGAGCGGTTCAAACATCGCATTACTGAACCGAAGAATCTCAATATTCTGTACCATATCTTTGCCGAGATAATGGTCTATACGGTAGATTTCCTCTTCTTTGAATGAACGCGTAATCTGAGCGTTCAGTGCTTCTGCTGACTTCAGGTCAGTACCGAACGGTTTCTCAATAATCAGACGAGTGAAGCCATCAGTATCCGTCAGACCGCTTTCTTTCAGCGCATCAGTAACTGTTCCAAAGAATTCCGGAGCCATCGCCAGATAGAATAATCTATTGCCGGCTAGTTTGTACTCTGCATCAAGCTCCTCGGAGAAGGATAACAGTTTCTTGTAGCTTTCAATATTATTGACATCATGAGATTGATAGTAGACATGCGTCATGAAGTCATCAATACGATCCGTATCTTTGACGTGTTTCGTAATGGAAGCCTTGATTTCCTCTCTGAACTTCGCATTATCCCAGTCTCGGCGACCAATACCGATAATCGCAATATGCTCATTCAGATTACCCTGTTGAAAAAGGTGGAATAATGATGGGAATAATTTGCGGTGACTTAAGTCACCTGTAGCTCCAAAAATAGTGATAAGACAAGGAATATTCTGCTTTTCAATATCCATCTATGGGACCTCGATTCGTTTAAATTCCTTATTATTTTTTCATACAATGACCTAAAATACAATTAAAACATGCTATAATATCATGATAAATTAAGTAGGTGAACAAACGTGGAAATCATATTTTTAGGAACAAGTGCAGGCTTGCCCACAAAAGAAAGAAATACACAATCGACGGTTCTCAGTCTTGAACCGTTTCTCAGTGAATTCTGGTTGTTTGATGCAGGGGAAGCCGTGCAGCATCAGATACTCCATACGAGAATCAAGCTTGGCAAGCTCAGAAGAATCTTCATCACTCATATGCACGGAGATCATATCTTTGGACTGCCTGGATTATTATCATCAAGAAGTTTTCAAGGTGGTGAAAATAAGCCGCTGACTTTATATGGACCAGCTGGTATCAGGGAGTTTATTGAGACCACTTTGAAGCTGTCAGAGTCAAGGCTGAATTATCCTCTGGAAGTCGTGGAAGTAGAGGATGGAGACATTTATATAGAAGACGAGATTACAATCAATATACATCTGTTAGCCCACGGTATTCCGTCATACGGTTATAGACTGGAGTTCCTATCGAGTCCGGGACGACTGCTGCAAGAAAAATTGCAAGCAGAAGGTATTATGCCCGGTCCTATTTATCGCGATTTCAAGATGCAAGATACCGTGGAATATGAAGGTATGATTTATCATACTCAGGATTATCGTGCTGACGAGGTGCCCGGCAAGATTGTGACATTTTTCGGCGATACAATGCCGAACAGAAATGAAGACCTGCTTGCAGTAAATGCAGATGTTATCGTGCATGAGAGTACTTATTTAGAAGGGGATCATTTGCTCAGCCACCAATATCATCATAGTCATATAGCAGATGTAATCGGTCTCTCAGAGCGAAACCAAGTTAAATTGACTTTAATCAATCATGTGAGCAACCGCTACCATCAGTTGGATGTTGCAGAGCTTGAAGAAGCAATCAGACTGGCGAATCCTGATTTCAATTTTAAAATTGCACATGACTTTATGACAGTGTCAATAGACTGAGGCAGTAAAGTCCCGCAGAATGGATTAGCGGGACGATACTTTGAACAAAAAAAGCGTCACTATCTTGAATTCAAGATAGTGACGTTTTTTTAATCTGCTAATTCTTTGCTTCGTTTAATGGCCTGTTCAAGACAATCTGTGAATATGTCTTCAACAGGATACTTTTTCAGGGCATCAAGGCCTGCTTTCGTTGTCCCACCTTTAGAAGTGATGTTTTCTCTTAACTGTTCAATTTCAAGCTCACTTGCCTCCAGCATATGTCCTGTACCGATGATGAGATTTCTCACTGCAGCATCGACATGGTCTTTATCGAGACCCATTTTCGTCGCTGCTTTGATGTATTGTTCATACATATAATAGAGAAAAGCAGGACCACTGCCTGTAATGGCAGTCACCTGATGAAGTTTATCTTCTTCTACTTCTAGTGCTGTGCCAAACGAGTTGAGAATTTTAAATAGCTCGTCCTTGTGGCCCGCATCAAAAGACTCTGAAAAAGTAATGCCGGTCACGGACTGCTGAACTTGCGCATTAGTATTTGGCATGATACGAGCAATTGGGTTCTGTGTCTGGAGTTTAGTCTTGATCTGATTGATCGAAATGCCTGCCATGATTGAAATGAAATGGTTACCTGGCTGAATTTTATCTTTGATGCGTTCAGCCAAAGAATCGAAATCATAAGGTTTAGTCGCTAGAAAAACATAGTCAGCATCAGTCAGGAGTTCTATATCATCATAGCTGTATCTGATGTTCAGTTTTTCCTGATAATCCTGCAGCTGGTTCTCGCTTGAACGGTTTGTCAGATAAATATCATGACTGTTCAACAGACTGCTGCTGATTAATCCTTCAAATATTGCACTTGCCATATTTCCTGCACCATAGAAAACAATTTTCATGATGTAGCCCCCTTGGTTTCATTCTCATATATTCTAGTGTAACATTGAACGAAAATGAGTAACAGTGGAGGGTTAGGATGATAGGCAAAAAAATTATTTTGACAGGTGGTACAGGAGGACTGGGTGAATCTATTGTTAAGGAACTCATCGGTCGCGGCGCACATGTTATAGTGATCGGTAGAAACCAGCAACGTCTGAAGTCACTTTCAGAAACCTATCAAAATATATCCGTTTTTCAGCTTGATTTAGGTGATAAAGTGCAAGTTAGAAAATTCATCAATGATGTCCAGAGAGACGGGCAGACGTTTGATGGTATCGTCAACAATGCCGGTTATGGTTACTTTAAATCGTTTGAGCATCATACAGACGAAGATATTACAGATATGTTTAACGTGAATGTTGTACATACCTTGTTACTTATCAAGGGGCTGGTACCTCTTTTAAGACCAGGTGCATCCATCGTCAATATTGCCTCGCAGGCTGCACGTGTGACGACGCCTTATGGTTCTGTTTATGCAGCGACTAAGGCCGCTTTGCTCAGTTTTTCGAATGCTCTGAGACTGGAGCACCCGGAATTACACATCATGACGGTCAGTCCAGGTCCGATTGCGACGAATTTCTTTAGCCGGGCAGACAAGACCGGTCTTTACGAGTCCACAACAAAAAGCATCCAGCTGGATAAAGATGCACTCGCAAGAGACATTGTCGAAGCGATGATCGACAAAAAACTGGAAGTGAATCGTCCAGGCTGGATGCATCAGAGCCTGACTGTCTATCATCTGGCGCCACGAACAATCGAAAAAATATTAAGAAGATTCTTCTTGTCGAAGAAGTTTTAATCTTGTGGCAGCAGGTTAAACTCTGTCAGAAAATTCTTCACTTTTTTGCGATATGTCACTGGATTCACATTGAAGCTTGATGCGTGACCACCATATTCCGGATACCATTTTCTTTTAGGACCCACTTTTTTATTGTAGAGGTCAACAGAATGCGTGTAAGGAATAAAAAGATCAGGTTTAGAATGAATAAAAAGAATCGGTTGTTCTATATTCTGAACAACCTTGATAGGCGAGACCGCATAAAGAGAAAATCTGGAACGGATTCTAAGGAAAATATTAATGAATTTGAGCAGAAAGCCTGAACCAATCTGCAGTTTCTGGCCGATGATATGTGTCAGGACCTTCTCAAACGATGAAAATGAACAGTCAGAAATATAAAACTCTGCTTCGTTGGCCAGTTCTCCTGCATAGAGAAGCATGGTCGCAGCGCCCATCGATTCACCATGGACACCAAACTTCAGGTCAAAACCATATGTTTCCTTGAGATAGCTGATGACTGATTCCAGGTCGTGTTTCTCAAAATAGCCATAGGTTGAAAATTTGCCGCCACTCGAACCGTGTCTTCGGTGGTCAAAAATAACACCATTATAACCCAGCTCAAGGAAAAGGTTCATGTATTTAATAGAAGTAATACTGTTTTCTGTAACACCGTGACAGAAAATCATCCAGTGATTATGAGGATACTTTTTAATGATTTCTGCATTGATGTGGTAGCCGTTTTTCGATTCGATAGAAACTTTCTTCGGATTCAGCGCCTGGTAAGCTTTCTCGTCCAAGCGCTTTGCCTTGATTTCGCGACGTCTGATGACATCGACATCCCGCATCTTAAAGTTGAGGATATAGTTACTGCCCACTGCGCCTGAGGTGACAAGTGCCAGTGTCGTCAGCGCTGAAGCAAAGACTGCGATGTTTCTCAGTTTCATAGGTGTTCCTCGTAGCTCAAGTCGTGAAATAAGGCTCTATCGTGAGTCTGGTAGTCCACTTGCTGATAAGCAGCGACATTTGCCTTTAACTGGTCGACAGAACTTGCGCCTCCTACAATACTTGCGACCGGCTGGCTTAACAGATAGTTCATCGTGCTGACCGTGAGAGGTGCATCAATTTTACCAAGTATTTCTTTTAATTCATCCTGACTGTAGTCAAAAACACCTTCTTCAAACTTGCGATCTGCCACAGAATCGTATTTTTCAGTCAGCAGCCCTTTCATCACCGGCCCACGCGCCAGTATTTTGACATCGCGTGCGCTGATTTCATCGAGCAGCATTTCAGGACGGTTATCGATTAAGTTGAACTGCATCATGATGACATCCATATCGCTGTGCGCCAGATAATGACGGATGACGTTAGGACGAATAGAACTGATGCCATAAGCTCTGATTAAGCCGTCCTGTTTCAATATATTGAAAGCTTCAATCGTTTCTTCTTTATTATCTTCTATCATGCCGCCGTGCAGCATATAGAGGTCCATATAATCTGTGCCAAGACGGTGGAGAGAATCCTTGACACTATTTAAAATATGTTCTCGTGACGGATTCCATTTCACTTCATCACTATGCTGAAAGAACTCATTGCCGACTTTAGAGCCGATCATAATATCCTCGCGGTGCCCATTCTCTTTGAAGAACTTGCCGAGTAGTTCTTCATTCGCCCCTTTATTATAGAGGTCCGCTGTATCAAAATAACTGATCTCTGATGATAATGCTTCTTTCAGTATTTCTTTAGATTCCTGATAATCAAGAGGGAGATTCATACATCCGAGACCCAGTTCAGAAAATTTCAGACCACTTTTAGTTGTTCTATAATTCAAATGAATACCTCCTAGTGTTATATTATTATTAGTTTAACATGAACGGAAAAGAGGGCAAAACAATGTCATTAACTGAAAAAACGCTTTCTGTCGAAAAAATCTACGATGGACGTATCATTAAAGTAGAGAAGCAGCAAGTGGAACTGCCAAATGGCAGACAGACTACACGTGAAGTCGTTAAACATCCCGGTGCGGTGGCGATACTTGCAGTAAGAGACGATCAAGTACTATTGATTAAACAGTTCCGTAAAGCGATGGACGAAGTGCTGATTGAGATTCCTGCAGGGAAAGTAGAAGCGGGCGAGGAACGAGTCAAGACTGCCGGCAGAGAACTGATTGAAGAAACTGGACTTGAAGCAGGTAAGCTCACTCTTCTTCACGAATTTTATGTGTCACCTGGATTTTGTGATGAGCTGATCTCACTCTATAAAGCAGAAGAGCTGACAGATTCAACTGAATATACGGCAGATGATGATGAGTTTATTGAACTCTTCTGGACACCGTTCAGTGAGATCGATTCTTTGCTTCAATCTGGACAGGTGAGAGATGCAAAAACGATTCTGGCTCTGCAGACGCTTCTTCTAAATTATAATCATTCTAATTAATAGTGAATGATAGTTGCATTGTCTGATGATTATTGCTATTTTATTAATATAAAAAGCCCGTCAGGAGTAGGTGAACTATGCAGGAAAGAATAAATAGAATTAAAGATCAGCTTCACGCTGCTTCCTATAAATTGACACCTCAACGTGAATCAACTGTTCGGGTTCTACTGGAAAATGAATCAGATCATTTAAGTGCTGAAGATGTCTTTTTGAAAGTAAGAGAAAGTTCTCCTGAAATTGGACTTGCAACTGTCTATCGAACACTGGAACTACTTGCAGAATTAAAAGTGGTTGATAAGATTAACTTTGGTGACGGCGTTGCAAGATTCGATCTTAGAAAAGAAGGAGCTGAACACTTTCACCATCATCTCGTATGTGTAGAATGTGGTGCGGTTGATGAGATAGAAGAAGACTTACTCGGTGAAGTTGAGAAGAAAGTAGAACGTGATTATCAATTTAAGATTATGGATCATCGACTGACATTTCATGGAATCTGTCATAGATGCCACAAATAACCGCAATCATTTGCGGTTTTTTATATGATTATAAAATGATTATGGTAAACTTTAAGAGAGGTGATTAAATGGAAGATATCGTAGAAGAATTTCTGCATTTTATCGCGATTGAAAAAGGACTCAGTGATAATACCATTGCTGCCTATAGACGGGACTTAACTGGCTATATGCAGTTTTTAAATAAAGAAAAGATTGGTCACCTGGATAATGTGGACCGAGTGACAATCGGCCTTTATCTAGGCGAATTAAAAGAACAGAACAAATCTCAGAAAACCATCGCCAGACAGACCGCTTCAATCAGAGGGTTTCACCAGTTTGCGCTCCGTGAGAAATATGCAGTGAAAGATCCGAGCGTTATGGTAGAGCCGCCAAAAGTTGCGCAGCATCTGCCGGATGTCCTCAGTATTCAGGAAGTGGATCAGTTCTTAAAGTCACCTGATACGTCCAAACTGTTCGGTAAAAGGGACCAGGCGATGCTCGAACTGCTCTATGCGACAGGCATGCGTGTGAGTGAACTGATCAATCTGAACGTCAATGATATCAATCTGATCATGGGTTACGTCAGAGTGTTCGGTAAAGGCAACAAAGAACGCATTATTCCACTTGGTACAACCTCTATGGAAGTACTCGGCCATTATCTTGAGCATACACGACCACGCATGCTGAAAAAAGAAATGACAGATAGTCTGTTCCTGAATTTTCATGGGAGAAGAATGACACGCCAGGGGTTCTGGAAGATCATCAGACAGCTGAAAGAAGACGCAGGCATCAAGAAAAAACTGACACCCCATACGTTAAGACATTCGTTTGCAACGCATCTGCTGGAAAATGGCGCTGATTTAAGAGCGGTTCAGGAAATGCTGGGCCATGCCGACATCAGCACCACACAGTTATACACTCATATCTCGAAGAAACAGATTAGGGATGTCTATAAGAAGACACACCCTAGAGCGTAGGAGGTTCTTATGAAAAATAAATATTGCACATTGACTGCACTCTTAATCATGGCGCTTATCTGGGGTGTCATCTACTGGGTGTTTATCGCGCATTGACTTTAGACGCGCTTCAATGACGTCACTTCTATCGCGCGTCCTGTGAAAATGTATCCATCTAGCGTCCGGCGCGTGCTTCACAGAAAAATCAGGATGCTGCTTATGTATCGCCTCTTTCATTTCATTTGTTAAGGGCAGCGTAAGAGGCACATATTCTTCCGAAGTCATATTCTCTTCAAGAATATATAGGACTGAGTCATGAAGCCCTATTTCACTGAGCGAGTACATTTTAAGAATCTGATAGGCCTTCTTAAGGCAGGTTCTTGCACCTTTCTTATTGCCCCGCCGCAGATGATACTGACTCGTTGCCAGTAGAATCAGGCCAACTTCAATATCGTTTTTAGTGTATACTGATTTCTCTTTCCAGGCGTCCTCCATAATTTCGTGACATTCGAAGTAATGACGCTCATGAAGAAAATAATAATAAAATTCAACTAACGTATCGATCATTAAAAGTACCTCCTGAAAGGATTCATTATGTATGAAGTTAAACTCGATGCATTTGAAGGTCCACTAGACCTCCTGCTGCATCTCATTAAAAAACTGGAAATAGATATTTATGATATTTCAATGAAACATCTGACAGAGCAATATCTTCATTATATCAACTCGATGTCTGAATGGGATATCAATATTCAAGGGGAGTATCTGGTCATGGCGAGCGAATTATTACGCATTAAAAGCCGTATGCTGCTGCCTGCAATAGAAGAGGATGAAGAAGACCCGCGGGAAGAACTCATGACACAGCTCATTGAATATCAGAACTATAAATATTATGCAACTTTACTAGGGGAAAAACGCGAAGCGGCAAGTGACCATTTTGTTAAGGCACCTCAGGATCTGTCCGGATTTGAAAAAGCGGAGCCAGCTGAACTGGTACTGAAATTAACTGATTTAATAGCAGCCTATGAAAAAGCAAAAAGCCGTAAAAAACGTGTCGCTCCTGTTATGACAGTCAGCCGTGAGAATTATACGATTCAACAGGCCACAACCGTGATTCAGGATAGGCTGAAACGATCTTCACAAATCAAGTTTACTGAACTCTTTCATTTTTCAGAAACGAAACATCAGCTGATTACGCTATTTATGGCCATGCTTGAAATGATGAAAAACCAGGAAATTAAAGTAGAACAGCAGGAACTGTTCGGTGAGATTTATATTGAAAAAGGAGTCTAATATGCCGGCAAAAATAGATATATTCGAAGCTCTGTTATATGCTGTAGGAGATGAAGGGCTGGAAAGTGAAAGAGTTGAAAGTTTACTGAATATGACCCATGATGAAGTGGAACAGCTGGCGGCTGACTTTTCGTCTGCGGTTTTCCAGCTGCGACGTTACGGCGGTAAATGGTTTTTAGAACTGAAAAGTGAATATACGCCTTATCTGGCTTCACTTGTCGACCAGCAGTCAGAGCGAAAATTAACTCAGGCTTCTATGGAGACGCTGGCTATTATTGCTTACAACCAGCCGGTGACGAGAAGTGATGTTGAGTCATTACGAGGCGTGAATTCTGACGGACCTGTCAGAACATTGATTGAAAGAGGGCTAGTTGCTGTCAAAACTGAGGAATCAAGAAGTCAGCAGCTCTATACGACCGACTATTTCCTGCAAGTATTTGGTCTGACGTCCATTGAAGAACTACCCGAGGACAGCGATACAGATACTAAAGAAGAGATGGATCTCTTCTTCAAGTCATTAACAACAAAAGGAGAATAACATGGAACAGTTAGATAGATTACAGAAAGTCATCGCGAGGAGCGGTGTCACTTCGAGACGTAAGGCAGAAGCACTGATAGAGGAAGGTAAAGTCACTGTTAACGGAGAAGTCATTAAGACGCTTGGGACTAAAGTAAAACCTTCTGACCGTATTGAAGTGGAAGGAATTCCACTCGAAAATCCTGACAAGGTCTATATTCTTTTTCACAAACCGACTAAAGTCATTACCAGTGTATCAGATGATAAAGGCCGGACTGTTGTCACCGACTTTTTCCCGCAGCTGGAAGAACGCGTCTTTCCTGTAGGTCGACTTGATTACGATACGTCTGGATTACTGCTCTTGACGAATGATGGTGAATTTGCCAATCAGATGACGCATCCGCGTTATAAAGTGAAGAAGAAATATGTGGCCAAACTAAAAGGCTATCTGCTTCGTGAACAAGTCAGACAACTTGAGAAAGGCATTATGCTTGAGGACGGTAAAACAGCACCTGCTATCGTCAAAGTAAAATCTCAGGACCGCGAAAAGAATTCGACGTTAGTAGAGATCACGATTTCAGAAGGTCGCAACCGTCAGGTCAGAAGAATGTTTTCTCATTTCGGTCATGAAGTGGTCAAGCTGTCGCGTGTCGAATACGGTCCGCTCAATCTTAAAGGTTTGAATGCAGGGGACGCTAGAGATCTCAGTCCTCATGAAGTGAAAACCTTACGCAACCTCGCTCAGAACCAGTCTTAAAATTTCACATAGTTGCCACTATTGGCGTTTAGCTGAGTGATATAATAGACCTATCTATGTGAGAAAGAGGGAGTAAAATGAATAAAAGAACAAAAAAGTGGACTCAATATATAGTAATGACATTGATTGCACTGGCGATTGCCTTCATCGTCTATTCGACAGTGACACAGAGTAAGAGTAAAGCAGTAGGAGTAGGCGACGATGCACCGGAGTTTGAGCTGCAGAAGATGGACGGCAGTACCGTCAAAATGAGTGACTATAAAGGAAAAGGTGTCATCCTTAATTTCTGGGGTACTTGGTGTGAGCCTTGTAAACGAGAGATGCCTGCACTAAGCGAGAACTATGAAGAATATAAAGGTAAAAATGTTGAGGTATTAGCGATTCACTTAAGAAAGACGCCTCAACAGGTTGAACAGTTCTTCAGCGGACTGAAAAAAGAAGTTCATCTGCCTGTTGCTTTTGATAAAGATAACGAAGTAGCTGATGCTTATGGAATTGATCCACTGCCTACGACAGTGGTTATCGATAAAAATGGTAAAGTAAAAGCGATTCATAAAGGTGAAATGAACGACCAGACAATTAAAAATTACATGAACACTGTGACACCGTAAGTGAGGTCAGTATATGAATGAGAAAGCAATAGTCTGTACTTGTGGACATGTCAATCCACCCGGCACACAGCTCTGTCAGAACTGTGGCCGGTTAATCAATGATGATTACGATAAGAAAAAAACGACTGATATTATGCGTTATGACGGTTCTGCTGTACGGTCAAAAACTAAAAATAAGACAGTAACCGATAAGATATGGAATTTCTTCGCTTCTGTGAAGACAGGTGTTATCTTACTTGTACTGACTATCGTTGCAGCAGCAATCGGTTCCATCATGCCGCAGGAATATTTTATCCCTGCAAACGTTGATCCTGCTTCATTCTACCAGGAGAAATATGGTTCCCTCGGTTACCTATATCACCAGCTGGGACTCGACAATTTATATACGTCCTGGTGGTTTCTGATTCTACTGGGGCTTGTAGCATTCTCTATTATAGCGGCGAGTATTGACCGCGGGGTGCCCCTTTTTAAATCACTCCGTAACCAGGCGACTAGAAAGCATCCTTCATTCTTAAAACGACAGCGACTGACAGGGGAACTCGTCAATCCGGATTTAGATCAACTTGAGCAGACGCTGAAAGAGAAACGCTATAAAGTGAAGCGTGAAGGCGATGCTCTTCTCGCTGAAAAAGGACGTCTCAGCAGATATGGTCCTTATATCAACCATACTGGTCTGATCATCCTGCTGATGGGGGGTATGCTGAGATTTGTGCCAGCCATGTATTATGATGGTGCAGTTGCAGTTAAAGAAGGCGATACGAGAGCGATACCTGGTACAGACAAACAATATTATATGCGTAACGATAAGTTTATTCTCGAGCATTATGATCAGCAGATGAACTCAAACACTGAATCGACTAAAGCTGACAGTGCGATGAATAAAATTGCCAAAAATTACGAGACACGTCTGACATTGTTTGAAAACACGAAAGATTCGATACCAGGTGCTGAACCAGAACTGAAAGAAGTGAAGACAGGGAACATCAAGGTCAATCACCCCTTTAAATTTGATCATTTTGAACTCTATCAAAACAGTTATGATCAAAGCCTGCTTAAATCAATGACCTTTAAAGTGATTGATAAGAAGACGGAAAAAGAAATCGGCCAGACATTCACAGTTAATCTGGATGAACCAGCACCCACATACAAGATTGCAGATAATCTGACTGTTAATCTTCGAAACTATGCACCTGATTTTGATAAAATTGAAGCGAATGGTACACTCGCTACAAAGACACCTAACACAGTGAACCCTGCATTTGTATTTGAAGTGGATAAAGCTAATCAGCAGCCGGAGTATAGTCTGCTTAAAATCCGTTCATCACAGGATATTTCACAGAATAATCAACATGCTATCAAGTTTGTCAGTGCCACAAATCATACGATGACTTATCTCAATGTTAAAAAGGATTTAACTCTGCCTTATCTCTTTATCGGATTTACTATCTTCCTGCTCGGTCTGGCGATCGGATCATATATCAATCATCGTAGAATCTGGGTCAATGGCAATCAAATTGCAGCGCATACAAGTAAGAATTATTTTGGATTAAAAAATGAACTGAACACTATTCTCGAAAAGAATAATCAGCCTGCTATTAAAGATAAGTACGAATCGGAGGAAACAAAATGAACCATGAAACATGGCTGAATATCAGCAGTACCTCTTTGTATGCCGCTTTTATTTTATATTTAATCGCTATCCTGCCATTTTCGGCTAGCATTAAAGCAAAAAATAAGCGCTATGAACGGATAGGCATTATCTTAACGACAATCGGTTTCATCATGCAGATTGTTTATTTTATCACCCGCTGGATTGCAGCAGGACATGCACCTGTCAGCAATATGTATGAGTTCCTGACGATGTTCGGTATCATGATGGTCGGTGGCTTCCTGATTATCAACGCCATCTATCATACGCCGATACTGGCTTTGTTCTCACTGCCTGTAGCCATGCTCGTCATCGTCTATGCCAGCATGTTCTCGCGTGAAGTCAGCCCGCTTATTCCGGCACTGCAAAGTAACTGGCTCGCGATTCACGTGATTACAGTGACTATTTCATACGGAATTCTCTCAGTCAGCTCAATGGCTGGTCTGATTTATTTACTGCGTTATGTAGATGCGAAAGAGAAATCGCGAGATGCTTTCTGGCTTGAAGTAGTCATGTACTTCGCAGTATTAGTTATCGCATTTATTTTAACAACTATCGTGATGAAAGGTATTGTCCATTATGATGATCAATACTTTTATGTTGATAAAAATGGTAACAATGCAGTCAGCCATTACCATCTGCCTGCCATCGTGACATTTAAAGATGCTTACCCTGTTGTACCTAAGGGCAATAATAACTATCAGGAAGTTGAACGCTTCTCAACTGGACTTGAAGTGCCGCCTGTCTTAAATGCACAGAAGCTGACGACAGTGATCTGGTCCATTATTATTGGAACGATCTTATATGGATTAATTCGTCTGATAACGAGAAGAACTATCTTCTCGATGGTGAAGCCACTTACTAACAAGGTGTCGTTACAGCTGATGGATGAGATTGGTTACCGTTCCGTTATTATCGGCTTCCCGCTCTTTGCTTTAGGAGGACTTTTATTTGCTAGTATCTGGGCACAGATTGCCTGGAGCAGATTCTGGGGCTGGGACCCTAAAGAAGTATGGGCACTTGTTACATTCTTATTCTATGCGGTATTTCTTCACTTAAGACTCGGTCGAGGCTGGGAAGGTAAGAAATCAGCTTGGCTTGCTGTAGTAGGTCTTGCGATTATCTTGTTCAATGTCATCGCTGTTAACTTAATTATTGCTGGTTTACATTCATACGCTTAGGAGGCAGTCCATTTATGAAGGAAAGAATTTTAATCGTTGATGACGAGGATAGAATCAGAAAACTTGCTAAAATGTATCTTGAACGCGAAGGATTCGAAACAGTAGAAGCAGCGGACGGCGAAACAGCAGTGGAACTGGCGCTCAGCCAGAATTTCCATTGTGTCCTGCTGGACATCATGCTGCCAGGGATGGATGGACTGGCAGTCTGCAAGAGAATCCGCGAAGAGAAATCGACACCGGTCATTATGCTGACTGCTAAAGGTGAAGAAAACAATCGTGTTGAAGGCTTTGAAATCGGTGCTGATGATTATATCGTCAAACCTTTCTCGCCTCGTGAAGTCGTCTTACGGGTCAAAGCCATTTTAAGACGTTCACAGTCTTCAATGTTCTTCCAGAATGACGCACATGCGAAAGATCTGATCGTGTTTGATTCACTTGTCATTGATAATGATGCACACCGCGTCACGGCAAACAATCAGGAAGTCAGCTTGACGCCGAAAGAATATGAACTTCTTTTATTCCTTGCTAAGTCACCTGACAAAGTCTTTGATAGAGAGCAGCTGCTGAAAGAAGTCTGGCATTATGAGTTTTACGGTGACCTGAGAACTGTGGACACCCATGTCAAACGTTTACGTGAGAAGCTGAATAAAGTTTCTCCAGAAGCTGCCGAGATGATTCACACAGTTTGGGGCGTCGGCTATAAGTTCGAGGCAAGAGACTGATGCACTATTTAAATAGTATTGTCATAAAACTGTGGTTCACTATCATTTTGATAGTAACGACAGTTTTACTTATATTATCGGTTGCACTCGTCGGTTTCTTTAACTCCTACTTCATTTCTGAGACAGGAAAGACCCTCTATCAGCAGGCAAATAAAATTGAAAGTATTTTGATGAGTCGACATAACCAGGAAGACGCGATGAACTATGTCATGGAACTTGTTGAGAATCCCGCTGGTCTGATTATCGTTGAAAATAAATCACAGCTGACGGATCGTCATGATGATCTGAAGCAAATCATGATTGATGAGTTTCGTACCAATCCAGATTTTAATGCAGTCTTTGATGAAAACAAACATGTGACTAAAATTATCGATGTCAATTATCAGGATGAGAGACATCGCTACATTCTTCTTGGATTCCCGTCTCAGGCATTTCAGGACAAAGGTGCGATTATTCTCTATCAGGACATTAACTCTATCAGTTCGACACTCCAGTATGTCAGCCTGATTATCTTAATAACGGCTTTAATTTTAATTGTACTGTCAACGATTTTTGCCTTTTTCTTATCCAATAAGATTACGAAGCCGCTGCTCAGACTTAAGGAATCAGCGTTTCAGGTGGCTAAAGGCGAACGCGCCCAGAAAATCAAGACGACATCACGTGATGAAATAGGCGAACTCACTGTTGCATTCAATAAAATGGAGGATGACATCAGAAACAACATCGCTTCCATTGAAACGGAAAGAAATCTGAGAGATAAACTGATCAATGCTATGGCAGATGGTGTACTCAGTTATCATATGGATTTAGATCAACAGCTGATGAATCCGAAAGCAGAGCAGTTTCTTACTTTGATTAGTGAGGATGACAAAATACAGCTCGAACAGTCATTTGAAGAAGTGGTGAAAACTAATGATTCAGAAGTCATTGAAATCGCGACACTTAATCATTACTTCGTGGTTATTATCTCACCAGTGAGACGTGCAGCTGCAAATAATCAGATAGGCGCAGTTGCTCTGATTCGTGATATGACTGAAGAGCACCGTAATGATGAGATGAAGAAGCGGTTTGTCGCTGATGTGTCGCACGAGCTCAGAACGCCAATCCAGATGCTGCAGGGTTATACGGAAGCGTTACTGGATGATATTGTGGAAACACCGGAAGACCGGAAAGAATTCTTAAATATCATTCTGGATGAGAGCAAACGTTTAAATCGCCTCGTCAATGAACTGCTTAATGTCGCCCGCTACGACGCAGGTGACGTTAAACTGCACCTTGAGGAAATGCCGGTCGTTGCGCTGCTTGATAAAGTGAAATCAACGTTTAATCAGTCTCTGACTGATAATAAGCTCAGCCTTATCGTAGATTCTCCGCCAGGACTTGCCTGGTCGCTTGACTATGACAAGATGATTCAGGTTTTAACGAATTTAGTTGATAATGCTGTTCGTTATACACACGAAGGAGATGCGATTCATTTAACCGTGAAAGCAGGAGACGCGCTCACAATCGAAGTCAGCGATTCAGGCGTCGGTATCTCACCGGAACACCTGCCTCATCTTTTTGACCGGTTCTATAAAGTGGACGCTGCAAGAACGAGAGGTAAACATGGAACCGGACTCGGTCTTTTCATCGTTAAGTCCATCATTGAGTCACACGGTGGACATATTACAGTTTCAAGCGAACAGGGTAGAGGGACTACTTTTAAAATTGTGATTCCAAAACATTGATTTAATAAAAACTTGTGCTAATATATTAAAAGGATGAAAATCCGAAAAAATAAAATATTTCATCTTCGGGGTACGGTGTAATTCCGAACCGGCGGTATAGCCCGCGACCTACCTTCGGGTGGCTGATTCAGTGTAATTCTGAAGCCGACAGTATAGTCTGGATGGGAGAAGATGGAGTGCAGAGCAAAGAGCTTTGCTTATTTGTGATGCCTCCTTCCTTCAGTTGATGGATGTAAGGAGTAGAATATGTCAAGTATTAACAGAACGAAGAAGCTGATTCTGATCAGCATGCTGAGTGCCATCAGTTTCGTACTGATGTTCCTCAAGTTTCCACTGCCTTTTATGCCGCCTTACTTAACGATTGATTTCAGTGATGTACCTGCTTTAATCGGTCTGTTTACAGTCGGACCAATCGGCGCAGTCATGATAGAACTCATTAAAAACTTACTCAATTTTGCAGTGAATCCGGTTGAACCAATCGGTCCTATCGCAAACTTTTTAGCGGGTGCTAGTTTTGTTTTAACAGCTTATTATGCGGGTCGCAGAGATAGATGGGTCGGTTTAATCGCTGCGACGTTAGTCATGACGCTTATTATGAGTCTCATGAACTATTTTGTATTGCTGCCTTTATACGGTATGATTACAAACTTAAGTGATATTACTAACAACTTTAAAGCCATTGTATCAGCAAGTATTATTCCGTTTAATATCATAAAAGGACTGATAGTTTCTATCGTCTTTATACTGATTTTCAGACCGCTGTTACCTGTTATTGAAAAGAGATTTAAATAAAAAAGAAGGAATTCCAGTGGAATTCCTTCTTTTTTATTCGTATTTAAGTGCATCTCCGTCAAATGATTCATCTGCTACTTTAATAGAATCTGTCGGACAGCCTTCAAACGCATCGATCATATCTTCTTCGAGTTCTTCAGGTACTTCCTGAGTTCCTTGGTTATCATCAAGAATAACAAAGGCAATGCCTTCATCATCATAATCATATATATCAGGTGCTGCTGCACCACAAGCACCACAAGCGATGCATGTATCCATATCTACGATTGTATATTTCCCAGCCAAATGGTTCGCCTCCCTACTTAAAAATGCTACACTAGTACATATATATTTTAGAGATTCATGCACTTTTTTTCAACAAAAATTATCTGGAGGCATTGATGGATTCTATTTATCAGCAGGCGAAACAGCGTAAATTCGCAGAGAAGACAGATAAAAGCTTCAATAATATATTGATGGGTTTTAGATCCCATCAGACTTATTTTGATGCAATGATGCAGGGACAGCTTCCTTTTTATAATAGCCGGCCCGAACTTACTGGTGACACGCCTGAGGATATCAGGTTTTATCCCTATTTCTATGATGCTTCGCATATGACATTCCAGGCACTTAGACTGCTGACACAGACGATGGCAGCTCAGTCTTATCAGATCAAAGACTTCTATCCGGTTTCAAATCATCTGTTTATTCAGCATCAGGTTAAAAGCTGGCTGCATTCATATAAGCGTCAACCTAAAGAATACGAAACAGAACTGCTGAGTCTGTATGACAAGATGGCGCAGGAACTTCCTGTATTCACTTACAAGCTGCTACCGGATGCGAAAGGCAACCATTTCTCGATAGAAGAGATCTGCAGGGCATCAGGCTTTGAACAGACAGAATACTCTCTGATGCTGCTACGAGAGCTCAATCTGCTGACTCATCTAATCCATCAGCATGATTATTTTAAAAGCTTATATATCCGGATGCCACTTCACAGTGCCACTGAACAGACTAAAGAATGGATCACTAAAGGAATAGCTCTTGATACAATCGCATTAAAAAGAGGGGTCAAACTTCATACCATTGAAGACCATATCATAGAAATGATCATTAAAGACTATCCGGTAGACGTCAGTCGCTATGTGACAGAAACGGAAATCGCTGAGATACGCTCTCTTTATCATCAGCATCATTATCAGCGGCTTAAACCTTATTTCGAGGAATCTCAGATGGATAGTTACTTTAAAGTCAAGATAGCTCTCTGTCTGATTATGAAAGAAGTGAAACTATGACAACAGAAGAAATTCTGCGAAAAATATATGGCTTCTCAGAGTTACGGCCAAGTCAGAAAGCAGTGATTGAAGCGGTTGAAACAGGCCGTGACGTACTTGCGCTTCTGCCTACGGGAGGAGGGAAATCACTCTGTTATCAGCTTCCTGTAATAGCCTCAAACGGTCGGGCACTGGTAATCACACCGCTTATTTCATTGATGGAAGACCAGGTGGCTGAGCTGAAACGTTTAAGGCTGAAAGCAGTCTGTATTCACAGCTATCTGGATATTCGGGAGAAACGTCTGATTTTTAGTCAGCTGCAGGACTATCAGTTTATTTTCTGCTCACCGGAATGGCTGGCAACAGACAAAGCACGAGCGACAGTTGCACAGCTGAACCTGACCCACATGGTCATAGACGAAGCACACTGCATTTCTGAGTGGGGATATGACTTCAGGCCGCATTATCTATTGCTTCATGAAGTGATGAAGCCTGGCTGTCAGGTAATCGCCTTGACTGCGACCGCTGATGACAAAATTATCAGAGATATCAGCCAGCTATTACGAAGGGAGCTGTTACTGGTCGATAAACGCGAGGAACGCAGCAATATCTTTTTATCGGTCAAAAATCCAGCAGATAAACTGAAAGAAATCGAGACACTGCTTGACACTTCAGGGCCGACTATTATTTATTTCTCATCTAAGAAGCGCTGTAATGAAGTTCATCAACTGCTTAAGGAGCGCTATAAAGGCATGACCTACCACGCTGATATGACATATGAAGAAAGGATGTCTGTACAGATTGCGTTTCTCAGCGACAGAATTCATTACGTCTGTGCGACCAGTGCGTTTGGTATGGGAATCAATAAAAGTAATGTACGGACAGTGATTCATTACCACGCGCCTAAGTCAACGCTTCAATACATCCAGGAAATTGGACGTGCTGGCCGCGACGGTGAACAAGCACAGGCCATCCTTCTTTATGATGACGAGGACCTTAACCTAAGCTATCGATTGCTGCAGGAAGATCATTTATCTGAATCAGATTTCAATCTTTATATCAACGGCGCGCAATTACCGGAAGAGAAGATGGAACAAATGAGAATTCTTCGTTCGAATTTCACTGATACTGAAGTCTTAAAGGTGCTAAAGAAGGAGTATTTGTCTAAAATAGCGGCGCTTAGAAAAATGGCGGAGTACGGACAGCTGACTGGGTGTCTGAGTCATCAATTATATAATGGAATTAAGCCCTGTAATCACTGCGAGTACTGTCAAGGCCAGAATTTATTCACTTTTGACAAGTATCAGGAAGTTAAAGAGAATGATAACAGAGTGGATTATATAAAATCGTTATTTAAACAAGGCTAGCTCTTTACTATTCGCTTTATAGTTGTCTATAATTAATGGTATATTTAAATAAATTTAAATGAAGTGGGTGTTAAAATGGCTAGAGATAATTTCAAAGACGAGTTCGAAAAAAGTAAGCAACCTGTAGAGAGACAGGAAGAAGTAGGAAATGACGATTTAGTATTTGACGGAGAAGATTTTTCTAATGATACAGATTCAGCTGAATTTCCTAAACGCGGTGTATCAAGACGCAACCGTTCAGCTGATCGTCGACGTCGAGAAGAGTCAGTAGAAGAACCGGCTGACAACATCAAAGGTTCTAAAAAGAAACGCCGTCGTTCAGCCGCTGCAGGCACAGGTGCTGTTGCAGCAGGTGCAGCAGCAGACCATCATATTGAAGAACCAGCTCATACAGGTGAAGTAAAATCAGAAACATTTGTTGCAGGCTCAGGAGAACCAGTTGTCCATCATGAAGAAGAGAGAGAACATGAAGTAGAAGAAAAAGAAAAGAAAAATAGCTGGTTGCCTATTCTGGCAGGATTATTAATTCTGATTCCGATTCTATTCCTGTTATTCATGTTCTTCGGTAATCGTGATAATAAAGATGACCATAATGAAAAAGCAGTGACGACAGAAGAAGCAACTACAGAAAAAGCAACAACAGAAAAAGCGACAACAGAAAAAGTAACTGAAGAAAAAACAACTGAGAAAGCAACAACAGAAGTACCTGCAACTGTGGAAGAAACAACAACAGAAGTACCTGCGACAGTAGAAGAAGCAACGACTGAAAATACGACTCAAGCGACTACTGAAGCACCAGCAACAACAGAAGCACCTGCAGCGACAGGTGGCGGCACAACGCATACAGTAAACGCTAATGAAAACCTTTATAGAATTGCAATCCGTTATTACGGTAGCGGTACGCCGGCGAATGTCGACAAAATTCGTAAAGCAAATGGCATTTCAGGCAACAATCTGACAGTAGGTCAGGAGCTTGTTATTCCTAAATAAGAAAACATCAAAGGGGATGGATTTATGTATTTAAAAACGATTATGATTCCAAAAGAGAAATGTTATATTGCGAATCCAAATGATTCTGTAAAATCAGTCATTGATAAACTTGAACATCATGGTATAGATGGGATGCCTGTTGTCAGCGAAGGTGTTTATCATGGCACGGTTACTCGTTATAACATTTTCAGACACTATTTCTTCAAGAAAGATACACAGCCTCGTGAAGAATTTATCGAGAAAACTCAGATCAAGGACATTCTGGCACTTGATGAATACAGCGTGACAGATGATTCACTGTTTGAAGAATCATTCTTAAGTCTGCAGGATTTCCCGATTCTAAGCATTATCAACAAAAACAATGAGTTTTTAGGCGTAGTGACACGTTTTGATGTCATGGAACAGTTCAAGAGCGCGTTCGGTATGAACCAGTCTGGTACCCGAATTGCCATTACATCAATTGATGCAGAAGGTCGTATTAAACGTCTGGCACAGGCGCTGCAAAAATATAAACTCAATGCTATTTCTTTCGTGACATTTGATGAAACAGACAAAATGCATCGTCGAATGATTGTAAAAGTAGACGATAGAAATCAAAAAGATGTCGAAAAATTTACGAAGTATCTGGCTAAAAATGGATTTAAAGTGCTGGATGTTCAACAAGACTAACAGAGGGGCTCATATGAGCTCCTTTTTTTGAGAAAGGTGATCATTGTGCGTTATATAGAAAGTATTATTATTGGTGCAGGTCCTTGTGGTCTTTCTGCGGCAATTGAACAGAATCGTCAAGGAATAGAGACTCTGATTATAGAAAAAGGGAATGTAGTAGAAGCCATCTATAATTACCCGACACACCAGACATTCTTCTCGTCGAGTGACAAGCTCGGTATCGGTGACGTACCGTTTATCGTGGAAGAGCATAAACCACGTAGAAACCAGGCGCTCGTCTATTACCGAGAAGTGGTGAAACATCACAACCTTAATATCAATACACGTGAAGAAGTACTGTCGGTGACGAAAGAAGATGATACATTCACAGTGAAAACTTCTAAAGACAATTACACATGCACCTATTTAACAGTGGCGACCGGCTACTACGGGCAGCATAATAAACTCGATGTACCTGGTGCAGAGCTAGAGAAAGTTCATCATTATTTTAAGGAGGCACATCCTTTCTTCGATAAGAAAGTCCTGATTATCGGTGGGAAAAATTCAGCAGTGGATGCTGCCATAGAACTGGAGAAAGCGGGAGCTGACGTTACCGTTATTTACCGTGGCAGCGAATACTCCAAAAGTGTTAAACCTTGGATTCTGCCTATCTTTGACGGGCTGGTCAGAAGTGAGAAGATCAAGATGTATTTCAATGCAAACTTAAACGAAATCACTGAAGATACCGTTACATTTAGTGTGGACGGTGTGGCTCAGACGATTCAGAATGATGATGTATTCGCAATGATCGGCTATCATCCTGATTATGATTTCCTTCAGGCGATGGGGATGGAACTTGTGACCAATGAATACGGTACAGCACCAAAATACCATGCTGAGACGATGGAGACGAATATCAGCAATCTTTATATCGCAGGGGTTATCGCAGCAGGCAATGATGCCAATTCCATTTTCATTGAAAATGGAAAGTTTCATGGCGGCTTGATCGCAGAGGATATCAAAAATAAAAAAGAGGCATAAGCCTCTTTTTTATTTGCGGAAATAAGTATTTAAATCTTCTTTTTTAAGATGGTTGCTTAATCCGACTATCAGTTTCAGTCTTGCCTTCTGGCCATTTAAACCATTCGAGAAGATAACGCCCTTCTTCTCCAGTTCATAGCCGCCACCCTCGTAGTCATAGTTATTGCTGACGATACCGTTGAAACAACGGGAGACAAGCACGACAGGGATGTCCGCTGCTAAGAGCTGATCCAGGCCGGCAAGCGACGACGGAGGCAGATTGCCCTGTCCTAAAGCTTCGATGACCACCCCGTCATAATCATGGGTCATAAAGAACTCCAGCAGTTCAGCGTCTAAATCACTATGAGCTGTAATCAGGCCGACTTTGACTGTTTCATCTACTTTGACGAGTGGACGATTGACAACAGGCAGGTGATGATAATAAATCGTATTCTTGGTGATGATGCCAAGTGGTCCATAGTTCGGACTCTGGAATGTACTTGTATTAGATGTATGTGTTTTAGTGACGTTCATGGCACTATGGATTTCATCGTTGAAGACGACAAGCACTCCTTTGCCTTTGGACTGTTCATCACAGGCGGTTCTGATTGCGGCGATATAGTTGTAGAGTCCATCTGCACCGATTTCATTGGATGAACGCATAGCGCCCGTCAGAATGACTGGAATACTGACATTCAGCGTTAAGTCCAGGAAAAAGGCTGTTTCCTCAAGTGTATCAGTACCGTGCGTGATAACGATGCCTTCATAATTATCTGTATTGATCTGCTCGATGATCAGTTTTCTGAGCGTATTCATGTGATGGAGAGTCATATGTGGAGAAGGGACCTGGAATGGATTCAGTTCAGTGATATCTGCAAGAGATTCAACAGATGCGAGACCTGAAACAGGATTGATTTCATTGGTGATGACCTGTCCATCTGAATTCTCAGACATGCTGATAGTGCCACCGGTATGTATAACGAGAAGTTTTTTCATATGTGCCTCCTTTATTCTTCTATGATAAAATATTAATGATTAAACAACAAGGCAGGTTACGATGATGAAAAAAATTAATATTGCGATAGATGGACCAGCAGCAGCAGGTAAAAGTACGATTGCTAAAAAAGTAGCAGCTGCACTCGATATGGTTTATGTAGATACAGGTGCCATGTACCGCGCCATTACATTAGCTTACTTAAAATCAGATGACAAAGATTTTGAGCGTTTGTTGCAGGATATTGACATACGCCTTGTAGCAGATAACGGGCAGCGTGTACTGCTCTCCGGTGAAGATATCACAGAACGTATTCGTGAAAATGATATTACAGAGAATGTCTCTTATGTCGCTAGTCAGGGTGCTGTACGCAGCTTTTTAGTGGAACTGCAGCAGCAGATGACACGCGATAAAGGGGTCGTCATGGATGGCCGTGATATCGGGACGACTGTTATTCCGGATGCAGAGCTGAAGATCTATATGGTCGCGTCTGTTGAAGAACGAGCGAACAGAAGACAGCTTGATAACGAAGCTCGTGGCATTGAAAGTACAGTAGAACAACTCAAAGAAGATATTGCTCATCGCGATCATCTGGATATGACAAGAGAGATCTCACCGCTTACTCAGGCAGGAGATGCAATTGAAATAGACACGACAGGACGTTCTATTGAAGACGTAACGGCAATTATTTTAAAACTTGCGTCAGATAAATTGGAATAAAGACGATTTTCTTGACTTTTTTAGGGTAATATAAGAACGTTAGATAAAGAGCTTTTATATTTTAGGAGGATAAGACTATGACAGAAGAATTCAACGAAAACATGATTACAGAAATTCAAGAAGGCGATAAAGTTAAAGGTACGGTTCAAAAGATCGAAGATAAACACGTGATCGTATTCATTGAAGGTGCTAAATTTGACGGAATTATTCCGATCAGCCAGTTAACAAGTCTTCATATCGATAAAGCAGAAGAAGCTGTTTCTGTTGGAGATGAAATTGAAGCATTCGTAACGAAGATTGAAGATAAAGAAGAGGATGGTCATTACATCCTGTCTAAACGTCAATTAGATGAATCACAATCTTTCGAGAGCCTGAAAGAAAAATTCGAAAATAACGAAACAATCGAAGCTGAAGTTAAAGAAGTCGTTAAGGGCGGTTTAGTAGTAGATGTCGGCCTTCGTGGTTTCATCCCTGCTTCTCTTATTTCAACAGAATACATCGAAGACTTCTCTGATTATCAAGGTCGCCAGTTAACACTTAAAATTGAAGAGCTTGATCAGGAGAAAAATCGTGTGATTTTAAATCACCGTGCAATCGAAGAAAAAGAAAACAAAGCGAAACGTGCTGAAACACTTCAAAACCTTGAAGTAGGTTCAATTGTTGACGGTAAAGTCGCACGTATCACAAGCTTCGGTGCTTTCGTTAACATCGGTGGTGTAGACGGATTAGTCCACATCTCACAAATCACTCATGACCGTCTTGAGAAAGTAGAAGACGCGCTTGAAATCGGTCAGGAAGTTAAAGTTAAAATCTTAAGTGTTGATACAGAAGCAGAACGTATTTCATTATCAATTAAAGATGCTTTACCGGGACCATTCGAAACAATTGAAGAAAACTTCAAAGTAGGCGATATCGTTGACGGTAAAGTAATGCGTCTTGCAAACTTCGGTGCATTTGTTGAAATCGCTAAAGGTCTTCAAGGTTTGGTGCACATTTCTCAAATCAGTCACGAGCATATCGGTAACCCAAGTGAAGTTCTTGAACCGGGTCAAACAGTTAAAGTTAAAATCTTAGACATCAACAAACAAGATGAGCGTATCGCTTTATCTATTAAAGCAACTGAAGAGCAAGGTCAAGACTTTGACGCTTCATATTTAGATACAAGCTCAAACGACGATGCACCAACACTTGGTGACGTTTTCGCTGATAAATTCAAAGACTTAAAATTATAAGATTGACTCTTAAAGTAACGCTTCGGCGTTACTTTTTTTGATTATGAGAAAAAATCAAGGTGTGTTAAAATAGGAAAGATCATATATTGAGAGGAAGAAAAAAGTGACTAAACCAACTATAGCAATCGTCGGCCGCGCAAATGTCGGTAAATCGACGATATTTAATAGAATTATTGGAGAACGGGTATCAATCGTTGAAGATACACCGGGTGTGACGCGTGACCGTATTTATTCAAGCGGCGAATGGCTGACACATGAATTTAACATCATCGATACAGGTGGGATTGAGCTGGGTGATGAGCCATTTCAGGAACAGATTCGTGCACAGGCGGAAATCGCCATTGACGAAGCAGATGTCATTATTTTTATGGTGAATGGGCGCGATGGTATTACGAATGAAGATGATTTCGTCGCGAAGCTGCTGTTTAAATCCAGCAAGCCTGTTGTGCTTGCGGTCAACAAAATTGATAATCCAGAGATGCGTGCTGATATTTATGAATTCTATTCACTCGGATTCGGCGATCCATTCCCGATTTCAGGCTCACATGGTCTCGGTATCGGTGACCTTCTGGACGAAGCAAGTAAGCATTTCCCTGAAGAAGCAGAAGATGAATATGATGACAATGTCATCAAGTTCAGTCTGATCGGCCGTCCAAACGTCGGCAAATCAAGCTTGATCAACAGTATTTTAGGTGAAGAACGTGTTATAGTGTCGAATATTGCGGGTACGACACGTGATGCCATTGATACGGTATACAGCTATGATGACCAGGACTATGTCATGATTGATACTGCAGGTATGCGTAAAAAGGGCAAGGTCTATGAATCAACAGAGCGCTATTCAGTACTGCGCGCCTTACGTGCTATTGAACGTTCAAATGTAGTGCTCGTAGTCATTGATGCAGAAGAAGGTATTATTGAGCAGGATAAGAAGATCGCTGGTTATGCTCATGAAGCAGGTAAAGCAGTCATCATCGTTGTCAATAAATGGGATACTGTTGAGAAAGACTCTAAGACGATGAAGAAATTTGAAGACAATATCCGTGCGCACTTCCAGTTCCTTGATTATGCGCCGATCGCATTTGTTTCAGCACTGAAAGGTCAACGTCTGAAAACACTGTTCCCGCTGATCAATATGGCGAGTGAGAACCATAAGAAACGTGTTCAGAGCAGTACGCTTAATGAAGTCATCACAGATGCGGTGGCAATGAATCCGACACCGACTGATAACGGCAGCCGTCTGAATATTTTCTATACGACGCAAGTTGCGATTGAGCCGCCGACATTTGTGGTCTTTGTCAATGATGTAGAAATGATGCATTTCTCATATCAGCGTTTCCTGGAAAACAGAATTCGTGATGCGTTTGGATTTGAAGGGACGCCTATTCATCTGATTACTCGAAAACGTAACTAGGAGGTTATTTCATGACAGCAATTACGGTACTAGGGACTGGAAGCTGGGGCACAGCGCTTGCAAATGTGCTTCTGGACAATCATCATGATGTCCTGATGTGGGGCAGAGATGACAAAACCATTAAAGCACTGACAGAAGAAAAGATGAATCCAGGCTATTTACCGGGTATACGTTTAAATGATGGCATGAAAGCTACGACTGACTTAAGTGCTGCGCTTGCACATGCCACTATTTTAATAGCAGCTGTACCGACAAAAGCGATGCGTGATGTCTGTCAGCAGGTCAATGCAATCGTGCGTGACAAGAAAACGGTCATACACGTCTCAAAAGGTCTGGAACCAAAGACTTTCAAGCGGATTTCTGAAATTATTGAAGAAGAGATCGATGCAGATAAACTGCAGGGTGTGGGAGTACTTAGTGGTCCGAGTCATGCCGAAGAAGTGGCGACACGCCAGCCGACTACTGTCGCGATAGCTTCATCAGATGATAGTATTAGAAAGCTCGGTCAGGATTTATTCATGTGTGATTATTTTAGAGTGTATACGAATGATGATCTGGTCGGAGTTGAAATAGGCGGTGCACTTAAAAATATCATCGCGCTTGCTGCGGGTCTGAGTGACGGTATAGGTTACGGAGATAATGCTAAAGCAGCTCTTATGACCAGGGGACTCGCTGAAATTACCCGTCTTGGCGTCAAGATGGGTGCTGATCCGATGACTTATCTCGGTATGGCAGGTCTCGGTGACTTAATTGTGACTTGTACATCTGTCCATTCGCGTAACTGGCGCTGTGGTGAAATGCTGGGTAAAGGTAAGTCGCTCGAAGAAGCACTTGATCAGATGGGCATGGTTGTAGAAGGTGTCAGAACCACTCAGGCGGCATACGAGATGGCTGCTGCCTATGAAGTAGACATGCCGATTACCGGTGCGCTTTATGATGTACTGTTTAACAAAGGTCCAGTGGAAGAAAACGTCAGAGCACTGATGAGCCGTCAAAAAACAAATGAATAGGTGAAATAAATGTTTAATATTACAAGAATGGATTTAATGTGGGTCTCTTTTTATTCATTAGGACTCATGATGCTGGCTATGGTGCTGATATATTTAGCACGTTTTAAAGTGAAGAATAGAGCGTTATCAATTACGCTTTCTATTCTGGCATATGGTTCACTGCTTCTCAGTGGGCTGCTGATGATTATTGTCTTAGGTGGCTCCAGTCATGCTTAAACGAGTGCTGATGTTAGTGGTTCCAGTCTTCTTTCTATCAGGATGTTTCTATCCAAATGCCGAGAAAGCGGAGAATCAGGTCGCGCCTTTGGACCAGCTCAATATGGTACAGACGGCAGTTGATCAGTACCGACAGGATAACAGTGGTCTATTGCCTTTAAAGGACCGTGACCAGTCTTATGACCAGTATGTTAAGCATCCTGTTGACTTCGGTAAACTCCAGCCTCGTTATATATCTGAACTGCCTGGCTCATCCTTTGAAAAAGGTGGTTATTATCAATATGTCATGATGGACGTGGACAAAAATCCGACAGTGAAACTTGTCGATCTTCGCAATGCTGAAGTGCTAAAAGACTTAAGAATCAGGTTGAATATTCAGGATAGAACACTCGCACTTGATAAAAAAGTAGGACCGAATGTCTATAAGATTGCTTACAAAAAGTATGGCCTGGATGAGTATCCGACTGTCAACAGTCCTTATAGTGGTGAGGCGCTTCCTGTTTATATCAACGGCGGCAATGACTTTATCATTGATTACACGCAGGATTTAGGTAAAGTCATCAGCGAGAAAAAGCTGAAGTTAAAGCAGGGAGAAGACATTCGTTACATTTTATACAAAGACTCACCTATACTGCCGGCATACAGTGTGCCTTATACGGTGAACGAGAAAAACGAACCTATCTTTAAATCGAACGCTAATCCTGATAAAAAATGATGAAACAGGACATAAAACGTTGCAGTATCAACGTTTTGTGTGTTAAAGTCATAACAGAATGATATTCATTTATCATTACATAACCTTAGGGGAGGTGAATTGACATGAATAAAACAGACTTAATCAATGCAGTTTCTGAGAGTGCTAACTTAACTAAAAAAGAAGCAGGTCTTGCTGTTGATGCTGTTTTTGAATCAATTCAAAAATCTTTATCAAACGGAGATAAGGTTCAACTGATTGGTTTCGGTAACTTTGAAGTTCGTGAACGTGCTGCTCGTAAGGGTCGTAACCCACAAACTGGTAAAGAAATCGATATTCCTGCAAGCAAAGTTCCTGCATTCAAAGCAGGTAAAGCATTAAAAGACGCAGTGAAATAATGAGATTTAAAAGAAAGCCCTGTATCAGGGCTTTTTTTCTTGAGTTTTTTTCTTTATTAGCGCCTGTTTTAAGTTATAATGGAGTATAACGTTTGGGAGGCTGCAGGATGGATTTTTACACACAGTACAAAGAGGACAACTTAAAACTGGAAAGACGCTATCCTCTCTATCGCTGTCCGGCAGCGAATGCTGATCTCGTCAGTATTCTGACTCGACTTTCCATCGCAGACAATATCAAGAAAAGTATACTGGCTATTGATTCTGCAATGCGACTCGGTAGAAAAGTAGACAATCATAATAAAGCACATACCATACTCGCAACTGATCTGCTGAGTGCACAGTTTTATCATTATAACGCTGAACATTTTGATCAGACCACTTTCAGAAAACTGACGGAATGTGTGAAACGCTATAATCTTCTGATGTCGGCTTATGACACGTCACAGGATGATGCGTTAATACCTGAAATAGAAGCTGTATTTGTTCTGCCTTTTGTTTCAATAGATGATCCAACTGTCCAGCAGCTGATCAATCACTCTGAACTCTATACTAAATAAAGTAGGTGCCCTATGACTAACAATGAAATGCCTCGCACACCAGAAGAGAAAACAGAACTCGTTCATGGTGTCTTTGAAAATATATCAACTCGGTATGACCGTCTTAACGATATCATCAGTTTTAACCAGCATAAGCGCTGGAGAAAAAAAGTAATGAAACGTATGCAGGTTAGTCGCGGTGCACAGGCACTTGATGTCTGCTGCGGAACTGCAGACTGGACGATTCAGCTTGCTCAGGCAGTCGGCAAATCAGGACACGTGACTGGACTTGACTTCAGTGCCAATATGCTTGAAGTCGGCAAACAGAAGACAGCTGCTTACGATAATGTGAATCTTGTGCTCGGTAATGCGATGGAACTGCCATTTGAAGATAATACGTATGATTACGTGACAATCGGTTTCGGTCTGCGGAATGTGCCTGACTATTCAAAGGCGATTGAAGAGATGTACCGTGTCCTAAAACCCGGTGGTATGGTCGTATGTCTGGAAACGAGTCAGCCGACACTGCCAGGATTTAAACAAGGTTATGAAGCGTATTTCAAATATGTGATGCCGCAGTTTGGTAAAGTTTTTGCTAAGTCGATGAAAGAATACAGCTGGTTACAGCAATCAGCTTTTAATTTCCCGGATCGCTACGCTCTGGCAAAATTATTTGCAGCGGCAGGATTTGAGAAAGTTGAATTTAAAGGTTTCACAGGAGGCGTGAGCGCTATGCATCTCGCCTATAAACCACAATAAGGATGAGCTTATATGTTAAAGGGGCAAATTAAAGAGGTTGAAGCGATTATTAATGACATCGTCAGCCGGGATGAATCGAGAATCAATGCGGCAAGCGCGCATATCCTGTCATCAGGCGGCAAGAGAATACGTCCTTATTTTGTCCTGCTGTCAGGTAGTTTCGGTCAAAATCGACATGTTGAACTGATTAAGACAGCTTCTGCACTTGAAATCGTGCATATGGCAAGTCTTGTTCATGATGACTATATTGATAATAGCTCTAAAAGACGGGGAAAAGATGCGATTCATGAAGTGTGGGATGGCCAGACTTCTGTCCAGACAGGTCATTACCTGCTTGCTTCTGCACTGCAGCTTATCTCTGATATAGACAACCCTGATTTTCATCAGTACTTCTCAGATATCATACTCGAAGTGTGTTACGGAGAGTTTGATCAGTTATATGACCGCTATGATTCAGCCGTCAGTCTGACAGAATATTTGAGACGGATTAATCGTAAGACAGCTGTTCTGATAGAGGCAAGCTGTAAATTAGGTGCGATGAGTACAGACACCGATGCACAGACCGTCTTCCATCTAGCTAAATTTGGTCACTTTATGGGCATGAGCTATCAGATTATTGATGACATACTTGATTACACCAGCTCTGAAGAGGTGCTCGGTAAACCTGTGGGCAGCGACATCAGGAATGGTCATGTGACATTGCCGTTGATGTTCGCAGCTGAAGACGCTGCAGTCAAAAAAGAACTGAACCGTTTGTCAGCAGATCAGACTGATGAATATTTCAATCAGCTGATTGACTATGTTAAGAAGAAGGGAATAGAGCCTGCTTCTACTGTCAGTAGAAAATATGCTGAAAAAGCAAAGTTTCATTTACTTCAGTTACCTGAGAGTGATGACCGTCAGCAGATGGAAGAACTGCTCGCTAAAATGACAAAAAGAATATTTTGATAATTGAAAGAAATCGTTTTCAATGGTACACTATCTATGGTTTTATAAAAAAACAAAGGGTGGGTATTTTTCATGGAAAGAACTTTTTTAATGATCAAACCAGACGGCGTCGGTCGTAACTTAATCGGACCAATTGTCAGCCGTATCGAAAACAAAGGACTTAAAATTGTAGGTGCTAAATTAATGACTGTGTCAGAAGACTTAGCTAAAACGCACTACGGCGAACATAGCGAGCGTCCTTTCTTTGGTGAACTGGTTGAGTTCATCACTTCTGGACCGATTTTCGCGATGGTGCTTGAAGGGGAAAACGTTGTTGAAATCGGCCGTACTTTAGTCGGTAAAACGAATCCGGCAGAATCAGCTCCTGGCACAATCCGTGGAGATTACGGTATGACAGTGGGTAAAAATATTATCCATGGTTCAGACTCAGTGGCTTCTGCAGAGAAAGAAATCGCACTCTGGTTTAAAGAAGACGAAATTATTGATTATTCATTAGTAAATGCAGCCTGGGTTTACTAATTTAAAAGTCGTGTCAGTGATGACACGGCTTTTTTTGTGCTAAAATATAGTTATTTACAGGAGGAAGATTATGTTGCGATTTTTGACAGCAGGTGAGTCTCATGGACCGCAGCTCACCGTTATTATAGAAGGATTACCGGCTGGTCTTGAACTGACAGGAGACGCCATCACTCAGGAGCTGTTTAAACGTCAAGGTGGTTACGGCCGTGGTCGACGTATGCAGATTGAGAAGGATACCGTTGAAATTATGTCGGGTGTCAGACATGGTTTAACACTGGGCAGTCCGGTCACACTGATTGTTAAAAATGACGACCACAAGCACTGGCTGAATATTATGGGCGTTGAACCGATTGAACAGAGCGCGCAAGAAGAAATGAAACGTGTCATCACTAAGCCGAGACCAGGACATGCTGATCTTGTCGGCGGTATGAAATATAACCACCGTGATCTGCGAAATGTACTGGAGCGTTCAAGTGCCAGAGAGACTGCTGCTCGTGTAGCAGTGGGAGCGGTCTGTAAGATCTTACTTCAGGAGCTGGATATCGAAATTTTCAGTCGCGTGAAATCAATTGGCGGAGTCAGAGATGAGGGCTCTTATTCTATCGAGCAAATTAAAAGTAAAAATGATTCCAACGATGTCAGAGTAATCAATGATGCTCTCGCTCAGGGCATGCGTGACCGTATAGATGCGGCTAAAAAAGCGGGTGACTCTCTCGGCGGTGAAGTAGAGGTTACAGTCGTGAATGCACCCCCTGGACTTGGCAGCTATGTTCACTTTGACCGTAAACTGGACGGTCGCATCGCACAAAGCGTCATCAGCATCAATGCGTTTAAAGGCGTGTCATTTGGAGAAGGATTTAAGATGGCAGATATGCCAGGCAGCGAAGTTCAGGATGCTATTATGTTTGATGAACATGGATACTCAAGATTATCCAATCATCTGGGTGGACTAGAAGGCGGCATGACGAACGGGATGCCTATTGTAGTCAATGCGGTAATGAAGCCGATTCCCACGCTTTATAAGCCGCTCCAGTCAGTTGATATTGAAACGAAAGAAAGCTATCAGGCAAGTATAGAGCGTTCTGACAGCTGTGCGGTGCCGGCTGCATCGATTGTCTGTGAACATGCTGTCGCGTATGAAATTGCTCGAGCTGTTTTAGAAGAATTCCAGTCGAACTATATGGAACAGTTAACCGAGCAGATAACAGCACATAGAGAAAGAGTGAGACAATTTTAATGGAACTCTCTACACATTATGCGTCTGACAATTACAAAGTTAATGTCGAACATGGCGCGCTTAAGAAACTAGATACGTCCTCTTACGATAAAGTCATCGCTATTATCGATGATCAAGTTCTGGCATTGCACCGGGAACGTCTTGAATGCATCACTTCTCTATCAACCGTCTATCAAGTAACAGCAGGGGAAAAGTTAAAAACGCTGACTGAATACAGTAAGACGATTAATGAGATTATTGAAAATGGCGTGACGAGGAAATCCGTCATTGTGGCTATCGGTGGGGGCAGTGTCGGAGATTTCGCCGGCTTTATTGCAGCTACTATTCTGAGAGGCATTGATTTTATTCAAGTACCGACCACTATTCTGGCTCATGATTCCGCTATTGGCGGCAAAGTCGGTATCAATGCCGAGAGCGGCAAAAATCTGATCGGTGCATTTAAGCGACCGAAAGCCGTCGTATACGATCTTGATTTTTTAACAACCTTACCTGACGCGGAAAAGCTGAGCGGGTTTGGAGAAATCATCAAACATGCCTTACTTGATTCACCGGAGACGGTACAATTGCTGCAGCAGGACTTTGCTGATAAAAGTAAGCTCGCTGACTTAGATTCCATCGATTACTGGCTGATAAAAGGTATGGCGCAGAAACTGAAAGTAGTAGAGGCAGATGAACATGAAGCGGGGCTCAGAAAAGTACTGAACCTTGGCCATACGTTTGGTCATGCAGTGGAATTCACGCATCACATTCCGCATGGCCAGGCAGTGATGCATGGTCTTCTGCTGACAGCTCTTCTGTCAGATATGGATATCAGACCGTTAAAAGACTGGTTCAGACGTCTAGGATTGACGCCTGTTCGTTACCTGCCATTTGAAAACTATTATCAGCTGATGCTGAAGGATAAAAAAAATCAGGACGGTACTATCCAGTTTGTTTTGATGGATCAGCGTATACAAGCCATTTCAAAAGAACGATTACTTCATGCATTTAATCAGTTAGGAGCATACGATGCATATTAATTTGACTGGACCTCTTAAAGGTCAGACACATGTGCCCGGCGATAAATCGATGACCCATCGCGCTGTTATTTTCAGCTCTATTGCGGCGGGTCGCTCTATCATTGAAGGCGCACTGCTGGGAGAAGATTGTATGAGTACAATCAATATTTTCAGGCAGTTAGGCGTTACGATTGAAATTTCGGGAAACACAGTGACGGTTGATTCGCCAGGATTTAAGCAATTTACTGAACCTTCACAAGTGCTGGACACCGGTAATTCAGGCACAACGACAAGACTACTGGCAGGTCTTCTGACCGGTCTGCCGTTTCGGACAGTACTGTCAGGCGATGCTTCTATTGGACGTCGACCGATGAAACGTGTCATTGCACCTCTTAAAGAGATGAACGCGCAAATTTCAGGCAGCTATCATGACACCAGAACGCCTCTCATCATTGAACCTGCAGATATTACAGGTATTCATTATGCGATGCCGGTTGCAAGTGCTCAAGTAAAGTCAGCTATACTCTTGGCGGGGCTGCATGCGGCAGGTGACGTGACCATCATTGAAAAGACTGCTTCCAGAAATCATACAGAAACCATGCTGCCCTTATACGGGGTAGAGCTTGAAACGGGAGAAACAATTAAACTACCAGCACGAGGTATTGAACATTTAAAGCCTTTTGATTTTAAAGTACCGGGTGATATCTCCTCAGCTGCCTTTTTGATGGTAGCAGCCCTTATTACTCCAGGTAGTGCAGTCACATTGCACCGCGTAGGCGTCAATCCGACAAGAGACGGTATTATTGAAGTCATCAAGCTGATGGGAGGCGATATCAGCGTTATCGATCAGACTGATGAAGGCGAACCGGTCGCGACGATTGAAGTACGCTATACGCCTGACCTTAAACCTGTCACACTTGAAGGCGATCTGATTCCACGTTTAATAGATGAAGTTCCGATTATCGCCTTACTCATGACACAGGCGAACGGTACAAGTGTCATTCGTGACGCCGAAGAACTGAAGGTAAAAGAGACGAACCGGATTGATACAGTGGTGAGCGAACTGAACAGACTAGGGTTTAATCTGTCGGCAACACCTGACGGGATGGAAATAGCACCAGGCAGAGAACAGGTGACGACGCGTGTCGATAGTCATGGTGATCATCGCATCGGCATGATGCTGGCCGTTGCCACCCTCATAACAGGTGAAGTAGAGATAGCTGATTTTGATAGTATCAATGTCTCTTTCCCTGGCTTTATGAAACAATTCGAGCAATTAGGAGTGAAAGAATGAATATATATGAACTGATTGATCAGATTCATCTGCAGCATATTGAGAACCTGGATGACAATGTAAATCGTGCACTTGGTTCTGATGACCATGATGCCTTATTTATATTAGGAGAAACGCTTTATCAATATGGTCTTGTACCACAGGGTCTTAAAGTATTTGAACAGCTTTATCTGCTTTATCCGGATGAACAGGAACTGCTCGTCTACTATATAGAAGGATTAGTGGATGAAAACGATCTTGATAAAGCTCTTACAGTTCTGCACCAGTCGCCACTGACGACAGAACGTCTGCTGCTTGAAGCGGACCTCTATCAGCAGCAGGATATGCTTGAAGTGGCACTGCAGAAGCTGCGACAAGCAGAAGAACTTGCACCGGACGATTTAATCGTGTCATTTGCGCTCGGGGAGCTGCTTTACTATGATGGTGAGTATTTACAGGCCGCGCGCCGTTATGAACAGCTGTTATCAGCAGGTGAGACACATATTAACCGTGTCAATCTGACAAGCCGGTTAGCTGACTGCATGCTTCAGGCAGGTAACTACGAGGATGCTGAAAGCTATTATCAGTCGCTGAATGAAGAAGATATGACAAGTGACGATTTCTTTAAAAAAGCACTGGCACTTGAGAAAAATGATCACCTGCAGGATGCCGTGCAGGAGCTGACCACTTTAATAGACAAAGATCCTGACTATATGCAGGCTTATCTAGTTCTTGTCAACTTGCTTGAAGCGGAGCGCAGGTACGATGAAGCGATACTAGTCGGTAAAAAAGGGCTTCTGATCAATGAGTTCTTCAAAGAACTGATGGTGGATACTGCACGCATTATGTTAAGACAGAAAGATACAGAGGGCGAGCAGCTGCTGATTCAGGCACTGACCATTGATCCTTCTTATACAGAAGCGTCATTGCTGCTTGCAGATTATTATAAAGAAGAAGAAAAGTTTGAAGAGATGATTCAGCTCTTTTCAATGATTGATGAAGAAGAAATGGATCCAGTCGTTAAATGGACGCTTGCATACAGTTATCAGCAGCTGGAACGATACAAAGAAGCTCAGCATTTCTTCGAGGACGTGTATCCGGATCTGCAGGAAAATATAGATTATTTAAACGAGTATTACAGCTATCTTCTTGAAATCGGCCAGCAGGCTGACAAAGTAGAACAGCAGCTGATTAAACTAGATCCGAACTTTGAGCCTTATGGTCACTGATTTAGTAGAAGAACGTCGCGGTCTGCTCAAATATATTCTCTTTCAATATCATATTAGAAATAAAGAGACAGTCTGGGTGCTTAACTATCTGAAAGATCATCCTGTCATGGAGTACTGCCGGTTCAGTGCACCAGAGGAAGGACAGAATGGTCTGACACTGACATCAAGCTTTCAGCTGCTCTTCAACTACGACAATATGATATTGACGGAACCGGATGTCATCTTTAACCTTCTGAACCAAATCGAACAGCCATTTTATCTGTATATCACATTCAGAGATGATAAGATTAATCAGATGTATGAATACGAGTGGCTGCTTGAACAGATGGAGAAACAGCAGCTGCCAGACGAAGTGATCTTAACCGCCAGGATGAAAAGACAGATGACAGCGATGGTCGAAACAAGAATTGATTTAGCGCTGATCATGAATGAGAGATCAAATTTTGATTATTACAGCAAGCTACTTAAGAAACTGAAGGAGCGTTAACATGTTATTCAATCATCAGGACTTAAAGGATATTAAGCACCAGCTCGAATATATTGATACAGCTATTATTCCTGTTATCGATGTGGATTATAGAAACCAGCTTCTGAATATCGTTGATAGCTACGAAGTGATTCAGATGATGACCTTATCAGTTGAAAATCAGTTTAAAGGCAGAGTCCTGCTTGTTCCGCCTGTACAAGTGCAGGAGGATTATACACTTGCGACTGTGATTGGTGAACAATTAAAAAGCTATGGTATGAGAAATATCCTTTTTGTGACACCTTCACATTCTCGATTTGAAACTGCTGAGACACAGTTCAAAGTGAATGTATTTCCACTTGCTTCAATGGATGCTGACATGCGTGAAGAAATGATTGAACCACAAGTCAAAAGCTTGATGAGAACGATTATTTCAATGTGGAATAAGTAATTAAATTTTCATGACATATTTCCGACATTTTATTGACCATCCTAATTTATTAGGCTAAAATTGATATGTCCTAGTATATTTTTGAATTAACAAAGCATTAGAGGGGGGAAAACTAAATGAGCCAACGTGTCACAAGACGCCAATTTTTAAACTATTCCCTGATGGGAGTTGGATCATTTATGGCTGCTGGTATCGCTTTACCATTAGGTCGTTTTGCGCTGGATCCAGTCTTCAAGAGTGGAGCGGCTGGAAATATGATTACAACAAGTGTCAAAGTCTCTGAAATCAAAGAAGAACCAACTAAGGTTGATTTTAAATTTGAACAGAAAGACGCTTGGTATACAAGTGAAGTTACTGAATTCGCTTGGGTTTATAAAGACGGCGAAAACATTGTTGCACTTTCACCGACTTGTAAACACTTAGGTTGTACGGTTAACTGGAATGGTGATGCGAGCAATCCGAATCAATTCTTCTGTCCTTGTCATAACGGTCGTTACGAGAAGAACGGTAAGAATATTCCAGGTACACCACCACTTGCACCACTTGATCAGTATGAAACAGGCGAAAAAGGCGGAATGCTGACGATCGGTAAAAAGCATCCGAATGAGTTAGCGAAATAGGAGGGTAATTAAATGATCGAGAAAATCTATGACTGGGTCGATGATCGACTTGATGTAACACCCATCTGGCGAGATATTGCGGATCATGAGGTGCCTGAGCATGTCAACCCTGCTTATCACTTTTCTGCATTCGTCTACTGCTTCGGTGGTTTAACATTCTTCATCACAGTAATCCAAGTATTATCAGGTATGTTCTTAACTATGTATTACGTACCCGATATCGTCAATGCATGGAAATCAGTTTACTATTTACAGCATGACGTAGCAGCGGGTGTTATCGTTCGTGGTATGCACCACTGGGGTGCGAGTATAGTAGTGGTCATGATGTTCCTGCATACACTTCGTGTATTCTTTACAGGTTCATACAAACAGCCTCGAGAATTAAACTGGGTTGTCGGCGTATTAATCTTTATTATTATGGTTGGTTTAAGTTTCACTGGTTACTTATTACCATGGGATATGAAAGCTTTATTCGGTACTAAAGTAGGTCTTCAGATTGCAGAATCTGTACCATTCATCGGAGGATGGGTGAAGACGTTGCTTGCCGGTGACGCACAGATTGTCGGTGCTCAGACGTTAACACGTTTCTTCGCGATTCACGTGTTCTTCTTACCTGCATGTTTATTCGCGTTATTAGCGGCTCACTTTATTATGATTCGTAAACAAGGTATTTCTGGTCCATTATAAACCGAATATAAAAGGAGGTAATGAGAGATGCATCGCGGTAAAGGGATGACATTTGTCGGTGATTCACGTATTAAAAAATACGAGAAAGCCAAATTAAACAGAGATTATTCAGAATTTCCGGGTAAAACAGAAAGTTTCTGGCCCGACTTCTTACTGAAAGAATGGATGACAGGTGCGGTTTTCTTAATCGCATTCTTATGCTTAACTGTTGCGCATCCAGCGCCGCTTGAGCGTGTAGCTGATCCTTCTGATACAGGGTATACACCACTTCCTGACTGGTATTTCTTATTCTTATACCAGATCTTAAAATACACTTACGCTTCTGGTCCGTTCAACACGTTCGGTGCTATCGTCTTACCAGGTATCGCATTCGCAGCATTACTGCTTGCGCCTTGGTTAGATACGAGCCGTCACCGTTTATGGTATAAACGTCCAGTGGCTTCAGGTATGATGTTACTTACTGTAGCTATTTTATTCTATACAACTTGGGAATCTAGTCACTATCATGACTGGGAAAAACAAGAAGCACAAGGTAAAATCACTTTCTCTAACTTAGATAAAAAAGATCCAGTCTATACAGACATCATCAAGTCTAACTGTACAAGTTGTCACGGTGGTGAGCTGACAGGTGGAGCAGGTCCTAACTTAGTAGAAGCTAACTTACAGCCTGCAGCTGTTGAAGCATTCGTAACAAATGGTGCTGGTAAAATGCCATCATTTAAAGATACGTTATCTAAAGATCAGATCAAGCAAGTTGCTGAATATGTAGCTAAACTTGAACTGACTGATGAAAACGGTAAACCTTTAAAGAAATAACAATTGAGAGTCATCTTTTAGATGACTCTTTTTTTATAGGAGGATTTGTATGCAGCAGCTTTATTTCTGGTTGACGAACCGCTATTTTCTTATCTTTCTAATCATCTGCAATCTTTTAGGAACACTTTATGGTTATTACTGGTATCTAGGGCAGTTAGAACATACTCGCTGGTACTTCATGCCGTTTGTTCCTGACAGTCCGACAGCGAGTCTTTTTTTATGTATCGCGCTCTTTTTCATTGTCCTGAAAAAACATTCTGGACTTTTTGAGGCACTCGCTTTTGTCACACTGATTAAATATGGTGTGTGGGCAGTCGTCATGAATATTTTCACCTTCATTGAAATGGGTGAAGTGACGGCTACGGGACTCATGTTATGTGTCTCGCATGGTATTATGGCGATAGAAGCTTTCTTATTTTTACCGTTTTTTAAGATAAAGAAATGGCATATTTTAGCGACGCTTATCTGGGTCTTTCATAATGATGTGATTGATTACGTCTATATGCAGTATCCGGTCTATAGTATGCTCGAGACCTACATCAGACATATCGGTTATTTTGCGTTCTGGCTGACTGTCATACCTATCGTCATTCTGTGGCGTAAATTTGTCGGCATGAATTATTTGACTTAATCTGACCTTCTCAATAAAATAGAGGTAAGCAAATTATCTAGGAGGAAATCGATGAGCTATATTATTTATTTCGTTATTATCATGTTGATTCCTATGTATTTCCAGCATAAGGTTAAATCGACATACAACAAATATTCTAAAGTCAGATCGACTTCAGGCAAGTCCGGAAAACAGGTAGCAGAAGAAATTCTGGCTGCAAATGGCATTCATGATGTTCAAGTACTGGAAGGTCAAGGTTTCTTATCAGACCATTATGATCCACGTACAAAACGAGTGGTTTTAAGTCCTTCTAACTTCCGTCAGCCAAGTGTTGCAGCAACTGCAATTGCCGCGCACGAAGTGGGACATGCTATACAGCATGCTACAGGCTATAACTTCCTGAAAGTACGTTCTAGTTTATTACCCCTTGCGAACTTAGGGACTTCATTTAGCTATCTGCTTATTATGATCGGTGCTGTCTTAACAGGTATTTCATCATCTGGCAGCAGTTTAGGGACTTTAGCAATCTGGGCAGGCGTATTCTTTATGTTCTTCGCTGTTCTGTTTTCTATCGTCACATTGCCAGTTGAATTTGACGCTTCTCGTCGCGCAATGAATCAAATTGAAAAGTTACAGATGGTTGATACACAGGAATACCGTCATGCGAAGTCAGTGCTCTCAGCTGCTGCGATGACCTATGTTGCTGCTACAGCTATCGCAGTCGCAGAATTCCTGAGAATGTTTATGCTGGCAAGAAGCAGTGATTAAATTAAAAAGTTCTATCCTTCCGGGATAGAACTTTTTTTAATGTTGCTGTATCAGCTGTTTATTTTCATCGAGCGTAAATCCTTCACCGTGGACCTCATGAACTTCCAGCATAGAGACAAAGGCATGAGGGTCAATCGCATGGATCAACTGACGGAGTCTTGAGATTTCGTTTTTAGGGACTACGCAGTAGAGCATGGGACGTTCTGTCTTCGAATACTGGCCATGCGCAGAAATCTGCGTGACGCCTCTTTCCAGTACGGTATTGATAGCATCCCCGATTTGATTGTATTCATCAGAGATAATAAGTGCGCCTCGCGCTGTATATCCTGCACCCTGAACGATGTCGATAATCTTACCACCCACAAAGACGCAGATTAAAGTGTAGAGTGTGATTCTAATATCACCTAGGGCGAAATAAGTGATGACGAGTACGATGCAGTCAAAAATAAAGATGACTTGTCCCATCGGCCAGTTGAATTCCTTTTTCGTCACACGGGCGATAATATCAACACCGCCTGTCGTCCCGCCAGCTCGTAGGATGATACCGAGACCGATGCCAATCATAACACCGCCTAGCAGAGCGACAAGAAACAGGTCCTGTTCTGCGAGAGAAAAGTTAAAAGGAAATTTCTCGAAAATATAGAGAAAGAAACTGGAACTAAGCGAACCGATTAATGTATATAGAAAAGACGTTCTACCGAGAAACTTATAACCGATGATAAAGAGCGGAATATTGAAAATCAGATTCATTAGAGCAGGGCTGATACCAAATAAATGATATAATATGAGGGCGATACCGGTAAAGCCGCCTTCTGTCAGATGGTAAGCCATATTAAAGTTGATGATACCGAAACTAAAGATAATACTACCGATTAATATCAAGATGATATTACTTGCTTTTAATTTTATATTCAAATTGTTACACCCCTTTTATCCATCATATAATGAAAGAAAGTCAGGGCGCAATAGGAGGACTTATGAAAACACTAAAAGACATGCAGCAGCAAGTAGATGATTATATGAGCGGCTTTAAAGTCGGTTATTTTACACCGATGGAAAACATGGTTCGCCTGACTGAAGAAGTAGGTGAACTGGCCAGGGAAGTCAATCATGTCTACGGACCTAAACAGAAGAAGCTAAGTGAACAGCAAAAAGAAATCGGCCTCGAACTAGCTGATAATTTATTTGTACTGATCTGCTTAGCCAACTCTATGGGCATTGATCTCACTGAAAGTTTTGATGCAACGATGGAGAAATATGAAGAGCGAGATTTTAACCGCTTCGAAAGGAATTGAGTCTATGAAATTTGCTATTATAGCACATGATCAGAAGAAAGAAGCACTGGTCACATTCATTCAGGACCATCTGGACGAATTCAGTAAACATACACTATATGCAACCGGCACGACAGGACTGCGGGTTTCTACTGAGACAGGACTTACCGTCCATCGCTTTAAGTCTGGTCCGCTAGGTGGAGACCAGGAAATAGGGGCACTTGTCGCCAATAAAGAAGTAGATGCCATCTTCTTCTTCAGAGACCCGCTGACTGCTCAGCCGCACGAACCGGATGTCTCAGCATTGCTAAGGCTATCAGACGTCTATGATGTGCCGCTTGCAACCAATGAAGGAACAGCACTTGCTGTCATTACTTATTACGAGAACGGAGGACTTTCATGAAAATAGGGATAACCTGCTACCCGACAATGGGGGGCTCAGGCATTATTGCGACAGAACTCGGTATACAGATGGCCGAGCGAGGACATGATGTGCATTTCATCACTTCCAATACGCCTTTTAGAATACAGTTTCAGCGACCGAATATTACCATCCATCAGGTCGATGTCAATCAATATGCTGTCTTTCAATATCCACCGTATGATATCACGCTTGCCACAAAAATAGCGGAAGTCATCAATGCGTATGACTTAGATGTGCTTCATATGCATTACGCGGTTCCTCATGCCATCTGTGGTATTTTAGGACGCCAGATTGCCCGTAAAGATGTCAAGATCGTCACGACATTGCACGGAACTGATATCACTGTTTTAGGCTATGATTCAACACTGAGAAGTGCCATTCGTTTTGGAATTGAAGAAAGCGATATTGTCACGAGTGTCAGCGATGCACTGACTGCGGACACGATGTCCCTCATTGCACCGAATAAACAGATCAGAACGGTGTATAACTTCATCAATGAAAATGATTTTACGATGGTCGATAACACTGAACTAAAAGAGATATACGGGATACCGGTGGACTATAAAGTCATTTCACATGTCTCAAACTTCAGAAAAGTGAAAAGGATACAGGATATTCTCTATACGTTCAAAAAAGTTCGCGAGTCTATTAAAGTCAAGCTGCTGCTGATCGGTGATGGCCCTGAACTATCTAAAATGAGAAGACTAGCCTCTAAACTCGGCGTTGATGAAGATGTCATGTTTGTCGGTAAACAGGAACAAGTGGCGAGCTTCTATCAGATGTCAGATCTGTTCTTACTGATGTCTGAGAAAGAAAGCTTTGGTTTAGTCCTCCTTGAAGCCATGAACTGCGGAGTCGTCTGTATTGGTACAAGAGCAGGCGGAATCGGTGAAGTGATCAGACACGAGGAAACAGGGCTGTTAGTAGATGTAGGAGATTCAGAACAGGCAGCGGCCTACGCCATTAAACTGTTGACTGATGAGAAATATTACAAAGAGCTGCAGCACAATATGCTGGAAGACATCAAAGTACGTTTTTCTTCAACAGCCATTACTTCACAATACGAAGCGCTCTACAAGGAGCTTATCGATGGAAAAGCTTAAGTCTGCTATCCCTGTACTGAATCAGCTTAAAAGTGCAGGGTATGAGGCTTATATTGTAGGAGGAGCTGTCCGAAACCATTTACTGCAGCTGCCTATTAGTGATGTGGATATCACGACAAGTGCTCTGCCTGATGAAGTTGAAGCGTTATTCGAACGGACAGTGCCGATTGGTAAAGAGCACGGAACGGTGATGGTCATCCTGAACGGCACATTTGAAGTGACGACATTTAGAGTAGACGGAGAATATGAGGACCACAGACGGCCGGATACTGTGATCTTCGTCAGAGACCTTAAAGAGGATATCTTAAGGCGCGATTTTACGGTGAATGCGATGGCCCTTGATGAAAACATGTCAGTCATCGATTATACAGGAGGACAGGATGATTTAAAGAAACGTTTGATTCGTGCTGTAGGCGATGCAGAAACACGTTTTACAGAAGATGCCCTTCGTATGATCAGGGCGGCGCGCTTCCAGAGTGTTCTGGATTTCAGCATTGAAGAAAAGACGCAGCAAGCTATTGAAATATGTGCGCCCCTTATTGCCCATGTAGCGATCGAAAGAATCATAGTTGAAATACAGAAACTACTGAATGGTCCTAAACCATCTGCCGGAATCGCTACATTGACAGCAAGCGGTCTTGTCAAGCATCTGCCATACTTCAGAGAGTGGCAGGAAATGCTTAAACTTGAAATTCCTTTATCACTTGAAATCTACATTGCCTTTCATATCTATAAAGGTTATGCAGACATAGAGGGGATTAAAAGTCTGAAGCTATCTAATGACAGTTACCGCGCGGTTAAACAAGCGGTAATGGTATTACAGCAGCTTGAGCAGCAGGAAGAATATATGATGGAGCGTCTGGTCTATCATTATCCACTGTCAATGATTCAATCATGCCAGACGCTGGTGGGTCATCAGGCAGATGCGAGTGACTATGCACAGCATCGCATTATACATAGAAGACAGGATATAAAGGTAAATGGCAATGATTTAATGAAACATCTTGATCGAAGCAGTGGCAGCTGGCTGAAGAACATGCTTGCTGAGATTGAAGATGCGATTATTACGGGTCAGTTGAAAAATCAGCGTGACTCGATACTGAAATGGGTGGAACAACATGGCAAAATATAAAAGTGACATTCTTGAGCTGCTCTATCATAACCGGTCGACCTATTTATCCGGCCAGATGATTGCTGAACAACTGTCCATCAGCCGGACTGCTGTCTGGAAGACTATTGAGCTGCTCAAGCAGCAGGGATTTAGCCTGAGTTCAGTTCAGAATAAGGGCTATCAGTTAACTCGTTTCCCGGAAGAATGGGATCAGGATATGATGGCACTTATCATCAAGCAGTCTTCTTATTTTAAGAAACGCTTTGTCTATAAAGAAGTGACATCCACTCAGCTGGTTGCAAAAGAAAAAATGCTGGAAACAGATGAGCCTTTTATCGTCGTCAGTGAAGTGCAGACAGCAGGAAGAGGCCGATTTAACCGCAACTGGGATTCCCAGGGGTCTAAAGGTCTGTGGATGACAGCGGTCTTTAGAAAAGAGGTACCGCTCCATAAAATTATGACTTTCAACCTGTTTATGTCTCTTGCTATCGCTAAGACGATTCGTCGTGTGAGCGGTGCTGAGGCAAAAATCAAATGGCCGAACGACATTTATATAGATGATCGGAAATGCTGCGGATTTCTCACTGAGATCAGTGGCGATGCTTCAGCTATTCAAAATATTATCTGCGGAATTGGTATCAATTTAAATCATGAACTGTCAGATTTTCAGGATGAACTTGCAGTGAAAGCAACGAGTCTTATGGCCGCAACGGGTCAGAAAATCAACCGCTATCAGTTTTTTGAGGAACTGCTCACTGAAATAGAAGTAGCTTTTCAGCAGTTTATCACTCTTGAATTCAGTGATATCAAAGAGGAATATATGCAGTATTCTAACATCTGGCAGCGGAAACTTCGTTATACAGAAGGTAAGAAAGTAGTGGAGGGAACAGCTGTTGAGATGATGGATGATGGCCGTTTAATAGTTCAGGATGATGAAGGAACACTGCATCACTTTATAAGCGCAGATATAGAACTTTAGGAGGGAAGACATGCAGTACGCAGTAGTCGATATAGAGACAACCGGGAATAATATTGCGGTCGATGATATCATACAGATTGGTATCGTCATTATGGATGATATGACCATCATCGATTGTTATGACAGCTATGTCTATACCGACCAGCCGATTCCTCCATTTATTGAATCACTGACCGGTATCACGGATGACATGGTCAGACAGGCACCGACATTCAGAGAAATCATGCCGGATGTACTCGCTCTTTTACAGGATAAAGTATTTGTCGCGCATAATATTAATTTCGACCTTAATTTTCTGACAGGGCTTTTTGATAAGGCGGGTGTTACCTTTCAGCCACGACACTGCATTGATACAGTCGATCTTTTTAAGATTGTCTATCCCGATGCTGAAAGTTACCAGTTAAGTGCTTTAGCAGAGATACTGGGTATACGACTGGATGATGCACATAGTGCGATTGCGGATGCTCAGGCAACAGCTGAAATCATGCAGCTCGCTGTCGCTAAGCTTGCTGCACTGCCGAAAGAGACGCTCGTTCAGATTTATCATCTCTCAAAGAAGATGCGTAACGATATAGATAAACTGCTCTTTCCATTGATAGAGCGTCATCAGGCGGTCAGTCAGTATCCAGTACTGAAAGGTCTGGCTTATCGAATGACAAAAGTAGACGCACAGAAGGTCAGGATTGATGAATCGCTGGCAGAATTTTATAGAAGAATTGTAGAAGTGAATCAGCTGCATTTCCGACAGGAACAGCTTTATTTAACAGAACTGATCTATGAGACAATGGTGACGGATAATATGCAGCTGATAGAAGCGGAAGTCGGGAGCGGTAAATCACTTGCTTATCTGACAGCGGCTACTTACTATCTCGCACAGCATGAAGAGAACATCTTACTGACCACTGCGACAAAAGCACTGCAGCAGCAGTTGATTCAGTCAGACGCTGGATTGATTGAAAAAGCGCTTGGACAGCAGGTGCCGCTTATTCTGCTGAAAAGTAAGCGCAATTATATTTCAGTCGAGTTTGTTAAGTTTTTGCTCGATGATACGAAAGAAAACCATGATATTCTGCTGCTTAAGATGCAGTTACTTGTCTTTTTACTCGCGGGACAGTCTGGAGATATCAGTCAGCTGAACATCAACGGTGGGCGCAAGATTTATCTGGATTTGATGCGTACACTCTATAAGGGGAGGCAGGATACCTACCTCTATCAGGATGTCCGTAAAATCAAGGCGCCTGTTCTTGGCGTGACGAATCACGCACATCTGCTGCATTCAGGTAAAGAAGGATTTCCGGGTCAGTTCAGTCATCTGATTATCGATGAAGGTCATCAGCTGCAGGAAGTTGCACTTGAGCATACTTATACGTCCTGGAACTACCAGACCGTGAAATATCATCTGTCTCAGCTGGCGAAAGAAGATGGACTGGTCTTCAGTGCATATCAGCTACTGAATCAGTCGAAAAGAAGTCTCGATGAACTGGCAGTATCACACTTTGAACTTAAGACGGTCATACAGGAAGTCGAACAGCTGAACGATCAGTTCTTTCAGGAAATCGCACTTGACCATAGCAGTATTTTCATCAGAATAAGAACTTCTCAGGTGCTGTCTCAGCTGCTCGACAAGATGACCGTCTTCAAAACGATGACAGACCAGCTGGATCTAAATCGAATGGTGAATAGAGAAGTCAACTTTGTTTATCAGATTTTTCAGCAGATATCGACTGCACTTACAGCTGACAAACTTGTCTTTGTTCAGCCTGGACGCAACTATACAGCTACTACTTTATTCATTAAAGATAAAAAGCTGGGTGATATTTTCAGCACGCAACTCTTCAGTCATTTCGATTCACTGACTTTGCTATCAGGTTCACTGATGCTGAATGAGTCACTCAGTCATCTGAGTCCTCTGCTTGACACACACCAGGAAAATGTCACTGTTTTTGATCCGGTCACGCGCCAGGACAAAGTGACATTCTTTATACCGGATGATATGCCTGAATTTCAGTATCAGAACTACGACACTTATATCGAACAGCTGGCCTTCTACATTTCGTCGTATTTCGCAACCGACCATAAAAAAATGCTGGTCTTATTCAATAATTATCAGATGATTGGTGAAGTGGAGAGCTATCTGAAAGATGTACTGGACACAACACTGCTCGTACAGACGCCGCAGTCCAATGCCCATAAACTGCTGCATCAGTTTAATCAGCTGGACAGTGCCGTACTGCTTGGGACGCAGTCGTTTTATGAAGGGGTGGATTATCAGTCAGATGCATTTAAGTGTGTCATGATTGTCACGATTCCCTTTATTCATCCAAGCGACAGACGAATCTTACTCATGAAAGATGAACTTGCGGATAGCTTCAATGACTATCAGCTTCCGTATGCAGCAACTAAAATCAGACAGGCTGCAGGTCGTCTGATCAGGCGTGAAGAAGATCAGGGCATCATTCTCTGTATGGACAAGCGAATTGTTGAAGCGAGTTACCATCATATTTTTGACGGTGTTCTGTCGAAATATGACGTTAAAAGAGGAGATGTGACAGATTTTCTTTCTTTAGTCACTAAAAAAGAAGCGGAAGACAAGAAATGATTTAACCTGAGTGGGCTTCTTTGGTAAACTGAAAGTATCATCATTAAGGAGCTGTTGAAATGGAATTATCTCAACGAGTACAAAAATTGACCCCTTCTTCTACTTTAGCGATCACTGCTAAGGCGAATGAATTGAAAGCAGCAGGACAAAATGTCATCGGACTTGCTGCAGGTGAGCCGGATTTTAATACACCTGAAAATATCATTCAGGCTGCATTTAAGGCGGTTGAAGCGGGCAAAACGAAATATACACCAGCTGGCGGACTTCCTAAGCTGAAAGAGGCGATTCAGGAGAAGCTGGAACGCGATGAGGGTCTGCGCTATGAACTGAACGAAATTATGGTGGCATCAGGCGCTAAGCATGCACTTTACAATTTATTTCAGTCGATACTTGATGAAGGCGATGAAGTCATTATTCCGATTCCTTTCTGGGTCAGCTATCCAGAGCAGGTCAAACTGGCAGGCGGAGAACCTGTTTATGTGACGACAGATGAATCAACAGCTTTTAAAGTGACAACAGATAAACTGGACGGCGTGTTATCAGAAAAGACGAAAGCCATCATCTTGAACACACCTAGTAACCCGACAGGTGCCATCTATTCTAAAGAAGAATTGCAGGCCGTAGCTGATTGGGCAGTAAAAAATCAAATCATTGTCGTTTCAGATGAAATATATGAGACGCTTGTCTATGACGGCGAACATATCAGTATCGCTGCTTTAGGAGAGGACATTAAAAAGCTGACTGTCATCATCAACGGTGTATCGAAAAGTCACTCCATGACAGGCTGGCGTATCGGTTATGCGGCCGGTGATAGACAGCTGATCAAAGCGATGACGGATCTTGCGAGTCATTCAACAAGTAATCCGACAACACCTTCTCAGTGGGCAGCTATAGAAGCGTATGACGGTGACCAGACCTTCCTACGTGAAATGAACAAGACATTCAAGTCTCGTCTTGATACGATTTATCCACAGCTGATGGAAATACCGGGTATTGAATGTATTAAGCCAAAAGGCGCGTTCTATTTATATCCGAATGTGAAAGAAACAGTTCGACTTTGTGGGCTAGATAGTGCTGACGAATTTGTAGAGCAGTTACTTGAAACGTCACTTGTTGCTGTTGTTCCTGGCTCAAGCTTCGGTTCACCTGATAATATTCGTCTGTCATACGCAACAGATTTAGATTCGATGACAGAAGCGATTAGACGTATCAAACAATTTGTAGAAGAAAGAATGGAGAAATAGACATGGCAGATAAAATTACTATCAATCAGTCGGCCGATTTTGTCGGTCAGACAGTCACTATTGGAGCTTGGATCCTAAATAAACGCTCTAGCGGCAAAATTGCATTCCTGCAGTTACGTGATGGTACAGGATTTATGCAGGCAGTCGTTGTCAAAGAAGATATCGGTGAAGACCTTTTTAAAGTTGCTAAAGGCATCACTCAGGAGACTTCACTTTATATTACAGGTGTCATAAAAGAAGACGAACGTTCTGACTTCGGCTACGAGATGGAAGTGACGGATCTTGAAATCATCCACGAAGCAGTGGATTATCCGATTACACCGAAAGCTCACGGTACTGACTTCCTTATGGACCACCGCCACTTATGGCTGCGTTCGAAACGTCAGCACGCCGTGATGAAAATTAGAAATGAAATCATCCGTGCGACTTATGAGTTCTTCAACAATGAAGGATTCACTAAGATTGATCCGCCGATTTTAACAGGTAGTGCACCGGAAGGGACAAGCGAACTTTTCCATACAAAATACTTTGACGAAGATGCATTTCTTTCACAGAGTGGTCAGTTATATATGGAAGCGGCAGCGATGGCACATGGTAAAGTCTTCTCATTCGGTCCGACTTTCCGTGCAGAGAAATCAAAAACACGCCGTCACTTAATTGAGTTCTGGATGATTGAGCCGGAAATGGCCTTCTATCAGCATGAAGACAGCCTGAAAGTGCAGGAAGACTACGTGAGCTATATCGTACAGTCCGTACTTAAGAACTGTCAGCTTGATCTTAAGTTGCTGGGACGTGACACTGAAAAGCTGGAAAAAGTGAAAGCACCATTCCCGCGTATCACTTATACAGATGCGATCAAGATGCTGAAAGAAATGGACTTCGATGATATTGAATGGGGCGACGATTTCGGTGCGCCGCACGAAACAGCGATTGCCAATCATTTTGATTTGCCTGTATTCATCGTCAACTATCCGACAAAAATCAAACCATTCTATATGGAACCAAATCCAGAGGAAGAAGGCACAGTGAAATGTGCTGACCTGATTGCACCAGAAGGCTACGGTGAAATTATCGGTGGTTCAGAGCGTATCAACGACCTTGAGCTTCTTGAAACTCGCCTGAAAGAACATGATCTTGACCCGGCAGCTTATTCTTACTATACTGACCTCCGTAAATACGGCAGTGTGCCGCATTCAGGCTTCGGTCTTGGGTTAGAAAGAACAGTGGCCTGGATTTCAGGTGTAGAACACGTCAGAGAAACAAGTCCGTTCCCACGTCTACTGAACAGACTTTATCCATAAAAATCAAAACGCTAACAGTCGTTAGCGTTTTCTTGTAGGTGAAAGTATGCTTATTAATCAACATTTATCAGTGCCACACATTCTCTTAAAAGATTACCGGCATTTAAAAATTAATGAAACAGAGCTGGTCGTCCTGCTTAAACTGATGCCATATGATGGCAAAGAGATGCCTGGGTTTAAGGAGCTGTCCGATGAGATGTCGTTATCGACAGAACAAGTGGCTGCACAGATTCAGGGACTGATACAAAAAGACCTGATCACGATACATGTGGACCGCAGTCATCAGCAATACAATGAAATCATTTCACTAGAGCCGTTAGATCGACAACTGCAGGCACGCTTTCAGGAAAAGACAGTCAGTCATGAAGTCAGTTTCAATACACTGTTCGAACGCTTTGAAACCGCCTTCAGCAGACCGCTGACCCCTATAGAGATGCAGACACTCAGTCACTGGCTGGATAGTGACCATCACTCGCTGGAAATCATTGAGGCAGCTCTTGACGAAGCCGTATCACATGATAAGCTCAGCTTTAAGTATATAGACCGTATTTTGCTGAACTGGCAGAAACGGAATGTTAAAACGATAGATGACTCTAAAACAGTCAGCAACGATTTTAAGACAGGCCGCAAAATGACTAAAACGATTCAAAACTTTCCGGTGTTTGACTGGGTGAACGGAGAGAATCCTTATGCTAAGTAAAAAGAAGACCATGGAGATGCTGAATGTCATAGCGGAGATGTTCCCTGATGCAGAGTGTGAGCTGAACTACCGCAATCCATTCGACTTAACGATTGCTGTTTTACTGTCAGCACAATGTACAGATGCAACAGTCAATAGAGTGACAGCATCACTTTTTGAGAAGTATCATACACCTCACGACTATCTCAGTGTGCCACTAGAAGAACTGATGGAGGATATACGCTCTATAGGACTCTACAGAAATAAAGCGAAGAATATACAGTCGCTGTGCCGTATCCTGCTGGATGAATATGAAGGACAGGTGCCAAAAGAACATGCAGAACTGGTCAAGCTACCGGGCGTCGGGCGTAAGACTGCTAATGTCGTTGTCTCCGTTGCTTTCGGTGTCCCTGCGCTGGCTGTTGATACACATGTTGAGAGGGTCTCGAAGCGTCTTGGTATTTGTCCCTGGAAAGATAATGTCACAGAAGTTGAAGCGACCCTATGTCGGCAGGTACCTGAAGAACGCTGGACCAAAACGCATCACCAGCTTATCTTCTTTGGCCGTTATCACTGTACGGCTAAAAATCCTAAATGTAATGAGTGTCCGCTGCTGAGTGACTGCCGAGAAGGAAAGAAAAGAAAGAAGGTGTTAGTCGGTGAAGAATGAGGCCATTTTTGAGGAACTTGAAGTGAAGCTTGAGGCATTAGCAGATGACAAAGCGATGCAGAGTGAAGAAGGGTTAGTCCTATTAGAACAATATAAAGATGCGCTCATTGCATACTTATTTGAAGTCAATGAAAAGTCTGTTGATGTTACTCAGATTGAACAACTGGAATATAAACCGCTGAATGCAGCTGAACGTATCGACTTTATTTCTGCCAATAGTTTTCACTTTATGCGTTACCAGCAGATGAAGACAATGCGCCCGGAGATCAAAAAACTGGCAGCCATTAAAAAAATCAGAGATAACAGAAAAGCTAAAAAAGAGTCTATCAAATGAGAGGCCACTGAAAATCTCACGATTTTCTATAAGCTCACTAATTCCAACAACTCAATAGTGTAAAAGAACCCGTCAATTTCCTCAACATTAGGAAATGACGGGTTCTTTTATCCTATTTTTCATCCGTAAGTTTTATGATTCTTTTGATATTCACTACGAATATTGTCGCAGCCGTCTGCATTTCCATATTTAATAGACCCGCGTATTTTGATCTTTTCATACCGTGTCTATTTTTTAATTCAGAGTTCTTTGCCTCAATCATATATCGTTTTCTTGAGATTAACTTGAATCTTTCAGAATCCATGAACTTCATCTGATGTTTATGGGTTTCTGATTTTATTGTCACGCTGTATGTTTTAGATTTAGCGCCATCTCTATAACATCCTATTTTGAGAGGGCAGATCTGGCATTTATCAATGTCAAAATAATAAGTATCCGTCTGATTTTGACCCTGCTTTTTTCCCTGACGCGCTTTTCTAACGGCTAACTGTCCTGCCGGACATACAAACATACCTGCATCCTTATTATATTCAAAGGCCTGATTCTCTTTACGGACACCATGAACAATATGGGGATGGAGCTTTGAAACCAGTTCGATATTATCATTAAAGCAGTAATCCAGATTGTCTCTTGATGAGTAGGCTGTGTCACCTATAACGGTGTCCACTTCTACACCATTTTCACGTGATTTCTCAATCAACTGCGACAGGTAACATCCATCGGATTTCTCTCCGGTAGTTACAACAGCCGCTGTGATGATACGGTCGGTGTTCATTGCGAGATGGTTCTTATAGCCAAAGAACGACTTATCTTCTGATTTGTGTCCAACACGTGCATCTTCATCCACCGATACTGTATAGGTTGACTCACAATCCTCAATTGTTTCTTTGAAATAGTTTATTTTTTCTTTCACGGATGGAATGGACAGATACTTTTCTTCTTTTAACAGATCATCCAGAAAAGATTTCGACAGATCCAGTGCTTCTTTTGTAGAACAATCATTAAGCTTTAGAGGTTTTATCTTCGTGTCATCTATTTTGCCTGCGGCATCTACAATCTGATTTGAACGTTTCTGAAGAATATCCTTCGGGAGGTAAGCATTGTACCTCGACTGACTATGGGTGGCATCAACGATTAAGGTGGACCCATTTAGAACGCCCTGATTTTGTGCTGTTTCAACGGAAGTTTTAATCAGCAGATCCAGCAGGTTCATGTCCTTGAGACGAAGCTTTCTAAACTTTGTGAGAGAACTGGAGTGAATCACTTCTTCTTCAGGCGCCAATCCAGAAAAAACTTAAAAGACATATCATAACGTGAGCGTTCCACCACATCAATGTCTGATAAATCAAAAATAACTTTCAGAAGCAGATATTTGAACATTCTGACAGGACTTACGGCACTTCTTCCTTTTGTGATCGAATAATTTTCTATTACTTCATCGTAGATGAATGAAAAATCGATAATGTCTTTCATTCTTCTCAGTTTGTTATTTTTAGGTACAACTATGTCATAAAGGTCTGAATAATTACTGTTTATCTTCTGTGAATCCGGTCTGATCATTGAACGACTCCCCCTGTTTCCTTAAGTTTAAATGATGAGAACAAAATAAAGAACATGAATTTCAAAATTCATGTTCTCTAAAAGATTTTTATTCAATTGCGATTCTCCTTTAATTATCAGAATAATCGTAGATTATTAAAGGAGATTTTCAGTGGCCTTTCAAATGATAGACTCTTTTTTATGACACTTTATCTTTGGGCGCTTCTGTTACGGGTGCAGCTGTACGAACTGCTTCTGTAGTGGGTGCAGTCGTTGCTGGAGCTGTCGTCGTCGGTGCCGCAGTTGTCGGTGCCGCAGTTGTCGGTGGTTCTGTTGTCACTTTTTCAGTTGCTGGCTTTTCTGTCGTTGGTTTTTCAGTGACTGGTATTTCTGTTGTTACAACTGGTTTTTCAGTGACTGGAGCAGTTGTTGCCGGCATATTAGGTGTATTTGTAACAGAGGCTGCAGGCGTCTGAGCACCTGCAGCTTCTGTTTTGACTTCTGAAGAAGTAATCTGTTTAGTTATTTCGCCACCATTTACTTGAAGTTCGTTACCGATTTCAATCACTGAATCAGGTTTCTGGAAATCCTGTCCATCAATCGGGCTGACTTCTGTCATCACAGCTTTAAAGAGTGATTGCGGCAATGCTTGCTCCACATGTCCAACGAATGAATTTTCACCATACTGAGCAATCTTGGTGAAGCCCATCCAGACTGTCATCGTGTACTGCGGAGAATAACCTGAAATCCATACATCTTTTGCAGCAGAGCTTGGAAGGTTGTATTTCTGATAAACCTCATCACCATATGTCGCTGTACCGGTTTTACCAGCAAAGTTGACGCCGGCTGGTGCAATACCAGGAGCAGTTCCATCTGCAGTAAAGACATCTTTCAGAATATCAGTGATCATATAGGCAGTATAATCTTCCATCGCTTTTCGAGTCGTATGACTAAACGAGATGGTCTGATCATCTTGTGTCACGACTTTACGGATGGCATGTGCTTCATTATAAATACCATTGTTACCGAATGCAGAGAAGGCTGCAGCCATTTGTGTAGTCGAGAATTCAGACGCGCCGCCACCTAAAGCTTCAGCAGGACCCAGATCAGTGTTCTCGTAGTTTAAGTTCACTTTCTTTGCGAAGTTAGCAGGCGCATCATAGCCGAGCTGTGACTGAGATGCCTGGAACATTTTAAGAGCAGGAATGTTGTAACTTTTTCTAAGAGCTTCACGCATCGTCACATTGCCGTGACTGAGAGTGTCATAGTTACGGAACTCGCTGCCGTTGATATTCAGAACATCTTCATCCTGAATTTGAGTGTTTGTCGGATATTTTAATCCTTCAATGACTGGACCATAATCGAGAATCGGTTTGATGATTGAACCGACTGCATGAGGGTCGGTCGCCAGGTTGCGGTCCACTACGTCCTGATAGCCACGTCCACCTGAAATGGCGACAAGACCACCCGTTTTAGTATCCAGTATCGTGGCAGCAGCCTGCTGATCTTCATTTTTATATACAGGCAGATTATCTACATTATTCTGCAGATTTTTCTGTACATTGACATCCATATTCGTGTAGATGCTCAAGCCGCTTGTCAGAATATCATTAAGCGACTGACCTTTAAATTCTTTATTGTTTTTAATTTCCTGTTTGATGATGTTGACGTATGAAGCATAGACAGGATCGTTCTGGTCGATGTTCTGACGGTCAGCCGCTGTACGCGGAACAAGGTTAGCATGTAAATCCTGTGCCTGTGCTTCTTTCATCTGTTCCTTCGTGATACGATTATGACGGTTCATTAAATAAAGGACTGTATCTTTACGTTTTTCTGCAGACTCAGGATTATCATAGATATTATAAGTATTAGGAATCTGCGGAAGTCCAGCCAGATAGGCAGATTCAGCAAGCGTCAGATCTTTAAGGTCTTTATTGAAATAGTATTTAGCTGCTGTTTTAACACCGTAGATACCATCTGAATAATAGATTTTGTTCATATACATCTCAAAGATCTGATTCTTATCGTATTCCTGTTCTAATCGGTAAGACAAGTAAGCTTCCTGTGCTTTACGCTCGATTGATTTCTTATCCGTCAGGAAGGAACGTTTAACAACTTGCTGTGTTAGAGTAGATGCACCTTGTGAGCCGAAGCCGCCTGTAATATTTTTAAATACGGCGCCTGTTAGACGTTTAAAGTCAATTGCACCGTGTTCATAGAAGCGGTTATCTTCTGTCGCGAGCACCGCATTTCTCATCTGGTCCGGGATGTCAGCAAATTTAACTTCTTCTCTACGCTGTCCCATATAAAGAACAGTTGCGAGTTGGTTGTTCTTATCATAGATTTTAGTAGGTAACTGATCGCGTAAGCTGGCCTCATTAAATGAAGGAGCTTTCCATGCATAATAAATGAACAGGCCGATAGCGAGTACCATCACAGCAGCAAAAGCAATGACAAGTCCTCCTAGAATCTGAAGGATTGTCTTCTTGACGTTGCGTTTTTTAGTTTTAGTTGTTGCCATTATTTTTCCTCACTCTCATCTGTTAAAGGTATAGCGGCGAGATAATCGAGTCTCGGCTTAAAACCGGATGATACTAATATACCATCGTTTCGGATTTCTGTTAATGTCATTGATTTACGCCCTCCATCTCTCATGCGTTGCCAGTAGTGATAGAAAGGAGGGAAAGGAAGGAGATAGACCTCATTTAAGACAGCAAAGTGAATCAGCAGAAAACAAATACCGCCCTGTTCGGTTACAGCATGCATATGCTCGACCTGATGGGTATGGATGTTGACGAGCGGAAAACTCGTTTTGTTCTGTGTTTCTTTTGCTTCAAAATCAAGGTATCTTCCTTTATAGATACCGTTATAATCTGTTGTAGAAGGTGTTTTAAAATAAGCTTCTTTGATCACTGCCTGACTACGCTTAGGATAATCCACTTTAACAATCTGTACGGGGGTGGGGCGCTTATGAATGACTGCCACACGTTCAGTCAGATAGTAGTGGTTGGAAGCATCAATTGCCTCTTCAAAATTCATCCCACGTCGGCCATAATTTATCTTACGCTTTTCACGGTCTGTTGTAACTAAGTCTTTAGACGGATGTTTTTTACCGTTCGGATAATTTACCATTTCATAACTTCCTGATTTTTTAGTATGATGGGTTTATAGCTAATTTTACCATATTTCTGAAGGGACGTGCCCTAAATTGCAAGATTATATTAAACCATTAAATGAAGATTTAGTAAAGATAGAAACATTTTTCAATGCAGCTAAAAAGGGTAAGGAATTTAATTTTGTGCTGGATATCCAGCCATTTACAGAGCATGTCGATCTGCACTTATCTCAGTTAAACGACATTAAGGATCATATCCTGAGTTTACCATTAATGAATGAGCTTAAATTTAAACTGCTCGTTTTACACTTGAGAGAGCTGTCAGTTGAATGTTTTTTTGATAAGACGAGCAAAAAAGTCTTTCTTGATAAATTTAAGGCAGTTCAGCATGATCTTCATTATTTAGAGCGAAAACTATGAAATCTCTATATGTGACTGGCTACAAACCGTTTGAACTCAATATATTCAAAAATAATCAACCTGAAGTGAAGTTCATTAAACTTTATTTGCAGGAGCGCATCAGACAATATGCTGAAGAAGGTCTGGAATGGGTCATCATCAGCGGTATGCTCGGAACGGAACTCTGGGCAGGTGAAGTCGCCATCAGGCTGAAGAAAAACTATCAGCTGAAACTGGCCATCATCTCGCCTTTTCTGGAGCACACATCCAAATGGAATGAAGAGAACCAGCTTTACTACGAACAAATCCTGAGCCAGGCAGACTTTGTGACCTCTGTTTACCAGCAGCCTTATGCTGGCGGCTATATGTTCAGAGAAGCGACTCAATTTATACTTGAGAATACAGAAGGGACGCTGCTCTTTTATGATGAGGAGCAGGAAGCGAGTCCCAAGTACTTCAAGCGGCAGCTGATTGATTTTAGTGCGCAGAGTGACTATAATATGGATATCATTTCTATGGACGATCTCTCTGTCTTTATCAATGAATATCAAAGTGAAAAATGGGAAGGGTAGTTGACATAATGGAAGAGATGACACTGAAGTACTCTGCAAAAGATATTTACGAGAAGGAATTTGAACGGACAATGGTTCGAGGATTCAAACCTGAAGATGTTGACGGTTTTCTGGATGATATCATTTCCGATTATCAGAAGATGGAAGATATGAATCATCAGTTGATGAAGCTGACAGATGAAAACAAAAAACTGAAAAAAGAGATTGAAGATTTGAGAATACGTGTAGCGACTGGCAGAGGCGATTCCGGCTCCCAGAATTATGACCTGCTGAAAAGAATCTCAAATCTTGAAAAAGCCGTATTTGGCAAGTAGTCTAAAAGGACTAACTGTGATATAATGCATTAAGTTAAAAGATATCTCGGATAATCGCTATAGCAATATAGAGGAAAGTCCATGCTCACACATGCCTGAGATGGCTGTAGTGATCGTGCCTGGTGAAACAATAAGCCAGGGCATTTATTTGACGGCAGTGAAACGGTCTAAGTCCTCTGGATATGGCCCGAGTAATTTGAAAGTGCCACAGTGACGTAGCTTGTCCGGAAACGGAGAAGGTGGAACGCGGTAAACCCCTCGAGTGAGCAATCCAAATTTGGTAGGAGCACTTTTCTAGCGGAAATGAACGTATAGAAGAGGTAGAGTAATCTACAGACAGATGATTATCACCGGCGTACGAGAGTAACTAGACTCGGTTGCAGTACTAAGGAACAGAACATGGCTTACAGAGATATCTTTCTAGTACAGTCCTCCTGTAAAGGAGGGCTTTTTTTATGGCTTATGGTAAAATTCAAAGAAGATATTTTTAATTATAAAATTAAAATAACATTATTATGTAAACTTAATATAAAGGAGATTTTTATGTATCAACTATTAGCAACTTCGCCGATGGGACTGGAAGCAGTCGTCGCTAAGGAAGTTAACGAACTGGGTTACGAAACAAAAACAGAAAATGGACGTGTTCTCTTTGAAGGTGACGCCCGAGCGATTGTACGTTCTAACCTGTGGCTCAGAACAGCTGACCGAGTCAAGATTGTGGTCGGTAGATTTTATGCAACGACGTTTGACCAGCTCTTTGAACAGACGAAAGCACTGCCATGGGAAGATATCATCGGCCCCCAGGGTTCATTCCCTGTATCTGGTAAAAGTCTGAAGTCGAAGCTTTTCAGTGTGCCTGACTGTCAGGCAATCGTCAAAAAAGCTATCGTCGAACGGCTGAAAAAAGCGCATGACATTAAGGGATGGATTGATGAAAGCGGGGCCCTGTATAAAGTAGAGGTTTCCATTTTAAAAGATGAAGTCTTACTGACGATCGACACGTCTGGTGCCGGCCTTCATAAACGGGGGTATCGTCTCGCACAAGGTGCTGCCCCGATGAAGGAGACACTGGCAGCAGCACTGGTCAGACTATCAAACTGGAATGGTGATACGCCGTTCATAGATCCATTCTGCGGGTCTGGTACCATAGCGATAGAAGCAGCGATGATCGCACAGAATATTGCACCTGGATTTAACCGGGAGTTTGCCAGTGAGGAATGGGACATCATTCCTGAAGAGATGTATGAAGAAGAACGCATCAAAGCAGATAACGAAGCGCTCTACGACAAAGAGATTGATATTACAGCGAGCGATATCGATCCTGAGATGATTAAAATTGCACAGAATAATGCGACAGAAGTCGGATTCGGGGACTTGATCAAGTTTAAGCAGATGAATGTCCATGACTTGACTTTACATGCTGAAAAAGGGGCTATCGTAGGAAATCCACCTTATGGTGAACGTATCGGTGAACGGGACGAAGTAGAAGCGATGTACAAATATTTAGGAGAACTAATTAAAGAGAATCCAAAATGGTCACTCTATATTATGACGAGCTACAAAGAATTTGAAGTTCTTGTCGGTAAAAAAGCGACTAAACGTCGTAAACTCTTTAACGGTTACTTGGAGTGTACGTATTATCAGTACTGGGGCGAGAGATAATGGAATTCAGCGTACTGGACCAGGTCCCTTTGTCACGTGGGGACAGTCCGGAAGAAGCGATTAAGAAATCTATTGAACTGATTAAATGGACTGAAGAACTGGGCTATAAGCGCTATTTTGTGGCGGAGCACCATAATACGACAGGCCTTATCAGTAATAGTCCGGATATCCTGATGACGAGACTATTGAGCGCTACTGAGACAATTGAAGTGGGCTCAGGCGGTATACTACTGCCGCAGTACAGCCCGTTTAATATCGCTGAAAGAGCTTTATTGATGGAGTCGATGTTCCCGGGACGTGTCAACATAGGTGTCGGTAATTCACCAGGGGGCACAGAGCTGACGCGCCTAGCGCTGACAGACGGGGCAGACAGTAAACTGAGTGACTACACGACCATGCTGGCCGACTTAATTGGCTTCATGCATAACAGTTTACCTGTCGACCATCGTTTCCGCAGAGTGAAGGCAGGACCGAGAATTAATCATCAGCCACCCGTCTATACACTGGGGCTCACGGAAAACGGCGCAAGACGAGCGGCGAAGTTAGGTATCGGCTTTATATTCGGAGCTTTTATCAATCCAAAGCATATGGAACAGGCACTGAAAATCTATTATAATGAGTTTCAACCATCCGTTGTCATGCCGAAGCCGCAAGCAATCATCTGTATATTCATCATCTGCTGTGACACAAGAGAAGAAGCGAAAGAACACGCCAAAATACTGGATCACTGGCTGTTAAATGTGACTTATGGTCGAGATACCACGGTTCCGACAGCAGCTGAAGTAGCTGACAAGAACTACAGTGAAAAAGAGCTGAAGGTGATTCAGGAGAACCGTAAACGATGTATCGTTGGTAATAAGGAAGATGTAAAAGAAGCACTTCTTAAATTGCCGCATGCAGATGAAATCATGGTCATCTGTAATATACATGACTTTGAAGCCAAGAAAAGAAGTTACGAGCTGCTTAAGACTTTATGAGATACTGCGGTATCTCTTTTTTTGTTGTATTAATTAATATAACTATATTATGTAAACTATATATAAATAATTAAAAAAACTAACATAAGGACAAAAGAAAAAAACTCCCCGCAGGGAGTTTAGATTACCACAGTTTACCTTCACCAAAGCCTTTAGCGCCTGGTGGTGGATCGATAAACATCTGGCTGACTGGAATCGTATAAGCAATTAAGATGAGTGCGATTGTCACAACAAGAAGGAACTTCCAGTTTTCAACGAGTTTAGTCGTAGGTAGATTTTCATCCATCGCTGTAGCAATTGGGTAAGGTTCATGTCCTTTAGGAGCAAAGAATGCAAGTCGGATGAAGATAATCACAACTAAGATAATTGAGACGAAAAGGATTGTTCCGCCGATTGCCTGAATAATCTGATAAGGAATCCATTCTGCAGCGACTTTAGAACCGCCGTATTCAGAATAAGTTGAGCGACGTGGTGCACCGAATAATCCGATGAAATGCATCGCACCAGACATGATGGACATTCCTAGTGCCCACATATAGCCTTGAATTAAAGCAAGTTTGTTCAGTTGTTTTGTTAATACACGTCCTGTACAATGCGGGATTAACCAGTACATCGTACCGAAGAATGTCAGGATAACAGCAGTTGCTACTGTTAAGTGGAAGTGACCTGTAATCCAGATCGTATTATGAACGACTTGGTCCATCTGTGCAGATGCATTAACTAAACCACCGGCACCTCCTGGAATGAAAGCAGCCATTCCGATGAATGGTAAAACAAAACGTGCATCGTTCCATGGTAATGTTTTTAACCAGCCAAGCAGACCTTTTGCACCCGTTCTACGACCATATGTTTCGAATGTCGCAAACAGACTGAATGCTGTCATAAGAGAAGGAATGACAACCATGAATGTCAGCACAACTTGTACATACTTCCATGTTGCATCAATACCTGGTTCCACTAACTGGTGGTGGATACCGACTGGAATTGAGAAGAACAGGAAGAGCATGAAAGCAAATCGAGCTAAGTTATCAGAGAAAGCTTTAGTGCCAATGATTTTTGGCACGACTGCATACCATGACATATAAGCAGGTAACAGCCAGAAGTACACAAGTGCGTGACCGAAATACCAGAATAAAGTACGGCTCAGTGTCACATCGATACGTTCGACGAGACCAAGTGACCAAGGAATCATCTGAAGAAGAACTGTTAACGCTACACCGATAGAGCAGACGATCCACATGACATTGTTGATTGTTGCCATATAACTGATCAGTGGTGTTTTCTGTCCTTTATGTTCTTTTCTGTAACGGAAGTAGCCCATCATCTGTCCTGCTGCAGAAATCCATGAGCCGACGATGACTAGTGCCATACCGATATAAAAAATTACGTGTGCCTGAAGCGGCGCATAAAATGTATAAAGCACTGTTGCTTTATTCAGTAAAACCATTGTTGCAGCCATCGCTGTACCGATCAGCATCACCCAGAAACCTAGCCAGCCTAAACGGCGCGCAAGAGGGGAGAATGTACCCGTTGTTCTGGAGATAGCTGAAATCTGAAAGCCCATAATGAAGAATGTCGTCAGAACAAGCGCAAGGATGATACCGTGTACGGTTAAGATCTGATAATAACCAATGCCTGCTGGTAATTCTAATGTACCAGAGCGTACAAGGGTCTGAACGAGACCAGCAAGGCCACCGATAATTAAGCAGACTATTGCCACATACATATGTGCCATAACAAGTTTGCCGTCTTTCGGGTCAAGTCGTTTGTTATCTTCTATTTCATTGACTTCAAAAACTTGATGTTTGCGGTAGTGGTGATGCTCGCTGGCATCACTTTTATAGATTACTTCGCTCATTTTTTATCAACCACCTTAATATTAGATTTCATATCAGCGTGGCCCATTCCGCAATATTCATTACAAAGAAGAAGGTATTCACCTTTTTTATCAAATGTCTTTGTGAATGTACTGATATGTCCTGGCACCACCATGAAGTTTACGTTTGTGTGAGCAATTTCAAAACCGTGGTTCACGTCTTTAGAAGTTGCGATGATCTTCACTTTAGCGCCTTTAGGAATTTCGACGTTACCTGGATTATAGTTGAATGCTGATACAACGAAGACGAGTTCGTAGTCCCAGTCTTTACCTTCAACTTTATGTAATCCTGGATTTTTAAAAGTTTCATGTTTATCGACAAGCTCCGGATCAACGAACTCTCCGCCACTTGCAGCTGGCTCGTGACCTAAGTGGATGGCCTGAACTAAGATAATAACTAGGAATAAAACAAGTGACGCCATCCCAAGGCCTAACCAGATTTTCTCTAACTTATGCACAATAACCCCTCCTTAAATACGTTCAATGAATAGAATAAAGATTGCAAACCATAAAACAACAAAGATAGCACCTAATGTTAAAACAGAGACCATTGTCCCGCGCAGATCCAGATTATCGTGAGAATCATATTCAGGTGCAAGTTCCTGCTGTTCTGCTTTAATTTGATCTTTATCTTTAGCCATGCCCATCCGTCCTTTCTAAATAACTTTTCTTTCTTTATAATAATAAAGAAGACAGATTAATAATGTGATATATATCACACTTCTTAAATTTTGTTATATTGTTCACAAAAGGGGATTACTATGAATAAAAAAGAACAGATCGATCTGTTATACAAATTAAAGAAAGAAGTAGAGAAATCTAATCATACAGTGCTTGTCGAGCAGATTAATGAAGTCATCCGAAAAGTCTATGAAGATAAAAAAGTAGCGAGCTTCATCGGCCATTTTTCGTCAGGTAAATCTTCGTTGATCAACTATCTTTTAGAAGAAGATATTCTGCCGAGTTCTCCTGTACCGACAACGAGCAACTCAGCACAGATTACAATCTCTGAACAGGAAGAGATTATCGTCAATCTTGAAAATCAGGAGTATGCATATGCCAGAAACTATGCAGAAGTCAAAAAAATAAACACTGAGAATCAGCGGATTGAGTCTGTCGAAATCAAGCATATCCATTCGAAATTACCGCTTGGACTGACACTTCAGGATACCCCTGGCATCGATGCTACCTTCAGTAACCACGAAGCGAACACGATGAAATATTTACTGACAAGTGATGTGATTGTCTACACAGTGGAATATAATCATGTTGAATCCGAGAAAAATTTTAAGGAGATGAAACGCTTAAATAGTCTTGGTATGCCGCTTGTTTTTGTCGTTAACCAGATTGATAAACATAATGAAGAAGAAGTGAAGTTTAATGACTTTAAGGCTGCTATTTTGCAGAACCTTGCTACGTGGGATATACAGATAGAGAAGATATTCTTCACTTCTATTTATGAACATGAGCTGAATGAAGTCGCTCAGCTTAAAGACCTTCTTTTTAATAGTGATTTAATTGAAAACAGCAGAAGGCAGTTTTTTGACCGGATTACTTCTTATATCACTGGCGAACAGCTGCGTTATCTGGAAGATGAAAAAGCAGGTATTCTAGATACGTTAGGTTTTGATCAGTCAGAGCTTGAAGCGAATCGTAACTCTATCCAGGAAAGTCAGGCGCTGTCAGAAGAACAGCAGTTATTTAAGACGTCAGAATCAGCTGAAACCTATTTTCTATCCTCTATTCGGACAATCTTAAAAAATGCTTATATAGTTCCATTTGAGATACGTGAGGAGATAAAAAGGCTGCTGGAAGTTTATTCACCTGACTTTAAAGTAGGTGGACTGTTCGGTAAAGAGAAGAAAAGGCAGGAACTGAGAGCACAGCAGATGACCGAAGTTTTAGAGGCGCTCAATGCATCAATTGAGAAGCAGATCAATTTCCATATACGTGCACTCTATGATCAGCATGCGAAGTATTCGGTTGTAGAAGATGTAAGACACTTTACTTACAATGTGACTGCTGATGAGTTGGAGGGGCTGATGAACAGCCAGGCGCTTATTACAAATGATTATGTGCTGAATTATACCGACCAGCTGAAGAAGTTTATCGAGCAGTCAGTCGTTAAAGAAAACAGACCTCATATCAAAATGTTCATAGAAAATATAAATATGTCTAAAATGCAACCGGCAGTGAGTCATCAAGCAGAAGCACTGAATAAATACGATCAACTGACAAAGCTGATTGAATCGCTGACGACCCGCAATTATCAGCACTATTATATTCATGTTGACGAGTCCATCGATAAACTCGTCGACCGTAAGCAGGTCAAGTTAGAATTACAGGATTCTATATTAAATAAACCTACTGATAAATTGAAGAAAAGTGTTCAGAAGACAGACCTTGATACTGCTTTGACTAAGTTTGAGAAGTTTAAAGAGATTGCTTACTTCAGTCATATTACTAAAAGGCTGGAAGCGCAGCTGGACCGTATACAGCATGATGTGACGAGAATCGTTGTCTTCGGTGCTTTCAGTGCAGGGAAAAGTTCTCTGATCAATGCGATGCTCGGTCAGAAGGTCCTGATATCGTCACCTAACCCGACGACTGCTGCCATAACAGAACTGACATACGGTCAGACACATAGTGTAAAATTTAAAACGAACCAGATGCTGTTAGATGAACTCAACAAGATAGGTCGCTCTGCTGGAATTGAGGCGACAGATATTAATCTTTGGTTAAAAGATTATCATAAACAGCAGCCTGCCCTCGATCATCAGTTTAAGAAGTATATACAGGCTCTTGAGGCGAATTATGAACACTACCTGCCTTATCTGGATGGTCAGATTGTGACGATACAAGATGATGAAATAGAAAAATTTACAGCTGTAGATGCGCATTCCGCCTTTGTTGACCGCATTTATCTGCAATATGAAATTGATTTTCTGAAAGATAAGGTCATCATTGATTCACCAGGGATCGGTTCTACCAATATGCGTCATACAAATGAGACAACAGAGATTATCGCAGACAGCGACTTACTGATCTATGTTTCATATTTTAATCATGTCTTCACTGAAAATGACAAACAGTTTATCCAGTACTTAAACGAGCTGCAGATTTTAAGCACGGACAGCGCAACATTCTACGTCATCAATGCGATAGACCTCGCGCGAAATAACACAGAAATAGAACAGGTCAAGAATTATTTCAGTTCTGAACTGGAGCAGCTGAATGCGATTCCTAGAATCTATGAACTCTCCAGTAAACAGGCGATGTCAGCACGTGATGATAACTTCAACCATTATATGGCTGAACTGCAGCAGTTCGCTCAAGTCGACAGCAGACTGCAGAAGATCAGGCAGTTTGAAAATGGGGTCCAGCAACTTGAAGAAGAAGCGCGCACTATACTGGCAGATGCAAGTCAGGCGCGCGAAAGAGAAGCAGCACACCGCGCCTATTATGATGAAGTTAAACGAAATCCTGTATTCACAGATGAACAGCTTAAGCATAGTATAGAAAAGGCAGAACAGGAGTTGAATGAACAGTTGACCTTTATGACTGACCGTTTCCGTATTCAGCTGTCTGATCTTATTAAAGTGTATTTTAATCGCGGCCAAGTTGATGCAGCTGGCTATATGGGTGCACTGACAGATAAACTGGAAGAAGAACTGTCGATGATTATCCCGCGTCTGAACCATGCAGCATTCACTTCTCTAGCCAGCCAGACTGCTGTTATCAGACAGACGCTGAGTGAACATCATCTTCCTGTTGCTATACCGGACTTTAAGTTTCTGCCAGTCAGACAGAATATCGATGCCGTGATGCAGCCGATATCAATTAAAACAAGTAATCGCAGTTTTAATACTAAGGAAGCAGTAGATAAATTATATGAAACGATTCATCAATCATCGATGGCACTGGTGAGTGAAAAGCTTATTCAGTTCAGACGTATAATTGAAAATGAACTGAGGGAAATTCAGCCTGTCTTACTGCAGAAATGGACACAGCTGAATGAAGAAATTGAAGCAGATATCATGGAACAGGAACAGCATGTTCTGGATGAGACAGTCGTCAAGGAAATTAAGAAAGTCATGGAGGGATAGCATGAAAATCTGGATAGATGAAGAAGAACTGGATTTCAGTCGTTTTCAGTTATTTGACTGCCGCAACCAGATGGATGATTTAGAGAAAAGTCTGGCTGTCTATAATCAGTCACATATTGAAACAGCAGTCTTTGTGCCTGGCTATCCGGTACTGTACGACCGGCATAAACCAGAAGAAGGACGTCATCCGCTGCCTGATATGGCGCTTTTTAAAACGTTCTTAGAGCGATATTGTAACAGCAAAGTACCGGTTGCCTATGATTCAGAAAAAGGCTTTATGGCAACCAGATTCTTCTTTCTGTGCGATTTGCTGGGCGTTCCTTGTTATATTCTGAAACAATCTTTTGATGCAGTGACGATTGCGAAAGAGCAGGGCAACTTAAAGGTTGAAGATATCGAACAGCTGGAAAATGATCGTCAGATCGAGCAGCCTGCTATTCGCCAGGAGCTGATAGCGACCCGTGAAGACGTCAGAAACCAGGTCGCCACTTTGATCGACGCAAGAGAAAAGAAGCGGTTTTTAGGCGAAGCTGAACCGATTGATATTCATCCCGGACATATACCAGGCGCTATTAATTTTCCTTACAAGAAAGTATTCGAATACCAGCGGCCTGACACAGATGACGCCATCGTCTACTGCGGTTCTGGATTATCGGCGACGCCTGTTTATGCAGCTTTAAGAGCAGCTGATAAGAAAGTCAGACTTTATCCGGGGAGTTACTCGGAATGGATCTTCCATTACCCGGAAGAGATAGAAAGAGGTTAATATGGAGAATTTACTTATCGTTGACGGCATGGCACTTTTGTTCCGTCATTTCTACGCGACAGCCATGCACCAGCAGTATATGCGCAATTCAGCAGGTACGCCGACAAATGGTGTACAGGGATTCATCCGCCACGTGGCGACAGCGGTCCGGGACTCTGAAGTGGACCATGTCATCATCGCCTGGGATATGGGCGCCGTAACGTTCCGTAATGAAATTTCAGACGCCTATAAAGCGCATCGCCAGGCACCGCCAGAAGAAATGAATCCGCAGTTCGCACATGTGCAGCAGGTATCTCAGGAACTTGGCTTTCATAATATCGGTGTCAGAAACTATGAGGCGGACGATGTCATCGGCACGATAGCGAAACAACTGGAGGGCGATTATCGCATCAAAATCATCAGTGGCGATAAAGATCTGCTGCAGCTCTTAGATGGCCGCATAGAAGTCTGGCTCATCAAAAAAGGCTTCACGGAATATAATATCTATACAGAAACACGTTTCAAAGAAGAATACGGCCTGAATCCGGCGCAGCTGATTGATGTCAAAGCCTTTATGGGAGATACGGCAGACGGCTATCCAGGGGTGAAAGGCATCGGCGAGAAGACAGCCATTAAACTCATTCAACAGTATGGTACTGTAGAAAATGTGATCAGCCATCAACATGAACTACCGAAAGGACAGCAGACTAAAATCAAAGCTTATTATGATGACTTGATCATGAGCCTGAAACTGGCCGCCATTCATACAGAAGTACCGCTGAACTATGAAGAGATTATAGGGAGTATGCCTTATGTGGCTGATACTAGACATATGTGCGAAGTATGTGATCAGCATGAGCTGAAAGTCGCGAGGAATTATCTGATGAATTTATAGAAGACCTTAAGCACTTTATTTCTGATTAAAATAAACGACGCAAAAAATCCGTACTTAATGACAGTACGGATTCTTTATTGTTACTAAGATAAAATCAATGTTATTATTCCTTCTTATTTTTATAGAGGGAGTAGGCAATCATCGCTACAAAAAACAAAAAAATAGGATCAAATGACTTTAAAAAAGCTCTTCCTGGAGAAAGTCCCATTAAAAAGCTTCTAATCAAAAAGAGGCTCAGAGAAGATAAAAAAACAGCATAAATTACATAAACGAAATGTAAATCTTTAATAACGGTATAAATGAGGAATAATATAGTAACGGCAGTTATAATCCCGATCAGTAAATCAGCAGACATAGTTTCACCCTTTTGTTAAAGAATTATTTAGATATTATGGTAAATATTATAACATATATAATTTTAAGGCAGGTTTCAAAAGGATGTTTATTAATATCATCAGACAGCTTAAAGTTATCTCTTACAGTGTCTATTCTACTTCTTATTCAAATAATATCTCGCCACGTGATCGGCATGTTTATTCTGCTCGCGAGGTATCCAGTCAATGATCAGCAGGTCGAATTTATCTTTAAGCTGCTGATAGTCTGACAGATAGGGCTTGAACTTCGGATTTTTTGTATAGTTCTTCTGCACTGAATCCACGACAATCCTGGAATCAGATTTAAGAATGACAGAACAGATAGCGAGGGCCTCAGCCTGTTTCAGCGCAGCTATTAAACTGGTCCATTCTGCCTCATGATTTTCCATGTCACCTACATACTGACCAAACTCGAGAACTGCATCATCTGTACGTATCACGTAACCGATGCTCGATTCAAAGGGGTGCTGTCTCGTCGCTGCATCGATAAAGATCTGTGCCACTCTAGTCCACGTCCTTTGCGAACGATTTTGCTAAATAGCCGAACGGTACATTGCAGACGGTGGTGATCAGTTTAAAGACATAAGTCGTTACAAATATTTCCATGACCGCCGGATTCGGCAGCACACCGTAGAAGGCGATGATAGAAAACAGGGCTGTGTCGATCAGGGAACTGACCGTTGTACTGCCGTATGCACGGATATAAAAAGTACGGTCACTTGAAAACCGCTTTTTGATCCAGTTGAATATATAAACATCTACATACTGTCCGATCAAGTAGGCGATAATAGAACCAAGTGCTATTCTAGGGACAAGACCGAACAGTGTCTGCATGCTGTCTTGTGCGATATCCGATTCGCCTGGTTTAAAGCCGAGCGAGATAGACATGAGTAAAACCATGACTATGACAGATGCAAAACCGAGCCAGACCGCTTTTTTCGCTGTTGCGCGGCCATAAACATCATTTAATATATCCGTCGCTAAATAGATAGATGCAAATAAGACATTCCCGAGTGTAGCCGTGATGCCGAATACTTCAATAGTCTTTATCACTTGTATATTCGCAATGATGGTACCGACTGCGACCCAGACGAAGAGTCCATTGCGTCCAAACAGACGATACATGACCACAAGACACGTAAAAGTAGCAATAAATGCTATAACTGCCCATAATTCATTCGTCATAAGTGTATCTCCTCTCTCAAATTTCAACTTTACAATTATAGTGGATGTGCTGAATAAAGACAAGCTATAAAAAACAGACGGGGTGTTTGAAAGTAGCAGTCTCTACGCCTATAATAGAAATGAGGTGAGAATATGAGGATGATTGACACCGTCCACAAAATCAATCAGCTTGAAGACCATTATTGTCACCAATGTCTGATTAAAAAAACATTGCGTCAGGAAAGTAAGACGAAGGCGCATCATTACTGTATATCCAAATGCTCAGTTGGTCTGCAGATCAAACAGTGGGGCAATAATCTTCAATAAGGAGAACGCGATGAAAATCATAAAAATAGAACCGACACCTAGTCCAAATACAATGAAAATTGTTCTCGATTTTAAGCGAGATGATAATAAAAGTCAGACATATCGGGAAATAGACAGAAAAAACCCTTCTTTCATAAATGAACTTCTGGAAATAGAAGGCGTGAAATCAGTCTTCCATGTGATTGATTTCATCGCTGTGGATAAAGCACCGCAGGCAGAATGGGAAACACTGATCAATCAGATAAACCAGGTCTTTGATGCTGCTGAAGATACTGATCCGGTTATTCATATCGATACAGGTGAACACCAGGTAGAGCTGCTGACATTTAAACAGATTCCTTATCAGATCAAAGTGACGAGTCAGGCAGGAGAAAAACGCAAACAGCTGGATGTCCGTTTTATCGATGCCATGCTGAATGCACAAAAAGATGATGACAACGTCGTGTTTCTGCGTAAATGGCTGCCGTTTGGAGTCAGATACGGTGAAGTAGAAGATATCATCAGCTCTGTACAGGAAGAAGTGGAAGCCTTGTTCCCGCAGCAAAGACTGCAGGAATTGGTGACTGAAGGTCTGGCGCTTGATTATCAAGTGCAGCCTAAAGAACTGAAGCGTTTTTCACTTGAGGAGTATCAGTCTGCTGACTGGCAGACAAGGTATCGTCTCTTAGATCATTTTCCGGAGCCGACAGAAGAAGATCTGCCACTTCTTACAGCTGTGATGGAGGACGAAAAACCGCAGCTCAGACGTCTCGGCATTGTTTTTCTGGGTATGATCGGTACTGAAGCGGTGCTGCCTTTACTGCATGCAGCTATGAAAGATAAGAATCTGACCATCAGACGTACGGCAGGGGATACACTCAGTGACCTTGGATTTAAGGAAAGTCTGCCGGTTATGCATGAAGCGTTAAGCGACCCTATGGCTACTGTGAGATGGCGTGCAGCGATGTTCATCTATGACGAGGGCGATACTGCAAGTCTCCCTTATCTTGAAGAACATCTGGATGATGCGGCATTTGAAGTCAGTCTGCAGGCAAGGATGGCTAAAGAACGGATAGAAAAAGGTGAAGCGGCAGTAGGATCTGTCTGGAAACAGATTGCTAACCGTAATAAGGAGGAAAAATAATGAATGCATATGAAGATTACATGAAACAGATGGCAAAACCCATGCGTGAACAATTAACAACAGAAGGTTTTAACAGCCTTGAAACGCCGGAAGAAGTAGAAAGTTATTTTGATAAGATTAAAGACGATGAGACGACATTTGTTGTCGTCAACTCGGTCTGCGGCTGTGCAGCCGGTCTTGCTCGCCCGGCTGCAGTGGCAGTCGCTACTCAGAATGACCATAAGCCGGATCATTCAGTGACTGTCTTCGCAGGTCAGGAGCGTGAAGCGACAGCGAAAATGCGTGAATATATCGGTCAGGAACCATCAAGTCCGTCTATGGCACTTTTTAAAGGTAAAGAACTTGTCTACTTTATGCCAAGACTTCACATTGAAGGCCGTCACGTAGAAGAGATCGCAATGGATCTTAAAGACGCTTTTGATGAACACTGCCAGTAAAGTCAGAATCACATCACCTGTCAAAACAGATGATGTGATTTTTTCACATATTGAAAAGGCAGCTGACAAGCTAAGTGCAATAGGCGTTAAGGTAGAAGTGTTAGCACGTGGCAAAAAGACCATCAAAGATTTCTTCAGAATAAGTGATGTACCGCTCATCGTGATCAGTCATCAACTGCCGCAGGTTTATTTCGACAGCGAGTCGAAAATTGTTTATCATGAAAATACAACCCGCTTCAAAATGAAGGCGTTTGAAAGGCGGGGTGAGCTTCCACCCTTGATTGACATGATGCAGGTGAATATTAATGACCGACATACCATTGTGGATACGACGATGGGGATGGGGAACGACCTCGTTTTGATGGCAACCGTGCTGAGAAATAGTTACTTTCATGCATTTGAGACTCATCCTCTTGTTTATTTCGTTATATCTGAAGGAATCGTCCAGCATCATCCTGAGCTGAAAGGAAGAATCATTTTTCACTATGGTTCTGCTGACTCAGAGCGCCTTAAAAGTGCTGATATTGTCTATGCTGATCCGATGTTTGAAGAGACAATTGCTCAGCAGTCAGGTATGGCTGTACTGCACCGGATCGTGCCAAGTGATCACAATGAAGATTTTGTCCGTTATTTACTGAAGTACAGCCGCTGTCTGATTTTAAAGGCTCATTTCAGGAGTCCGCTTTTTGACCGTTTTGGTTTTGAAGTTCAAGTTCGAAGGAGTACGAAGAGTCATTTCGGCATAAAAAAAAGCCGCCGGAGCGACTTATTCTGTGATCATCATACTGATCATATAAGCTAAAAGTAAGAATAAACCTGAAACTATCATCATTTCTTGCATGTGAGAACCCCCGTTTCACGTCATAATAACCTTATTATAAGCCATCCATATCAAATTTAAAAGAGGTGACGTCTATGAATTCATTTGACCAGGTATACCATGAACTCTGTGAGGAAGTACTGAATACCGGCCGTTCTAAGGATGACCGTACGAATACAGGTACGTTATCTAAATTCGGTCATCAGATGCGTTTTGATCTGTCAAAAGGATTTCCGCTGCTGACGACAAAAAAGGTATCATTTAAACTGATTGCGACTGAATTAATCTGGTTTATTCGCGGTGATACCAATATCCGCTATCTGCTGCAGTATAACAATAATATCTGGAATGAATGGGCTTTTAAGAAATGGATTGAAAGCAGTGATTATACCGGCCCGGATATGACGGACTTCGGCCATCGCAGTCTGACTGATGAAGCATTCAACAAAGATTACCAGGCTCAACTGGCTATTTTTAAGGATAAGGTGCTGCATGATGATGACTTTATGCGAAAGTTCGGTGACCTCGGCAATGTCTACGGTAAGCAGTGGCGGCATTTTGAATCGGGTGGCAAAGTCGTTGATCAGCTGAAAGATGTCGTTGACAATATTAAGACGAATCCATCCTCAAGACGACACATTGTATCTGCGTGGAATCCAGGTGAGATTGAGACGATGGCACTGCCGCCTTGTCACACGATGTTCCAGTTCTACGTCAATGACGGAAAGCTGAGCTGTCAGCTGTATCAGCGCAGCGCAGATATTTTCCTCGGTGTGCCTTTCAACATTGCAAGTTACAGTCTGCTGACCCATCTCGTCGCTAAGGAATGTGGTCTAGAAGTAGGAGAGTTTATCCATACATTCGGTGACGCTCACATTTACAGCAATCACATCGATGCGGTCACTGAACAGCTCTCGCGGGATTCATTCGCGCCACCTACGCTTGAAATTCATTCAGATAAGTCTTTATTCGATATTGATTATGAAGATCTTGAAATCAAAAACTATCAGGCACATCCCGCTATTAAAGCGCCGATTGCCGTTTAAGGAGAAAATGATGCTATCTATTATTGTTTGTCATGACCAGAACCGAGTCATTGGACTCGACAATAAGATGCCCTGGCATTTACCTGCTGATCTAAAGCATGTCAAGGAACTGACGACAGGGAACACCATTGTAATGGGGAAGAACACCTTTAAGTCACTGGGCAAACCGCTTCCTAACCGAAAGAATGTGGTCCTCACCCGTGATGAGAATTTTACAGCAGAAGGCGTGGAGGTCATTCATTCTCTCGACGCGATTGCGGACCTTCCGGACCATGTCTTTATCTTCGGTGGTCAGAACCTCTATGAACAGATGATAGACCGCGTTGATGATATGTACGTGACGGTCATCGAACAAAAGCACCAGGGTGATGCCTTTTTCCCTGCTTATACGTTCGATGAGTTTGAAGTGAAATCTGTAGAAGAGGGCAAAGTGGACGATAAAAACAAAGTCCCTCATAAATTTATGTATTTAGTGAGGAGAAAATAATGTTCAGATTGATACGTACTGTAGGTGTGATAGTCGGTTATGCCGCACTTGCGACAACTAAGCTGCAGCATATGAAAAAACAGAAAGAAAAACTGCCGACGGTTCATGTGCAGGATACTTATATTTCACTGATGGCCAAAAAGTGGGCCGGCCGTATTTTGGATTCTGCTGATGTGACAGTTGAAGTGACAGGTCATAATATCAATGATGATCAGCCTGTCCTTTTCATCAGCAACCATGAAGGGAACTTTGATATTCCTGTCCTCGTGCATGCAATTGAAAAACCGTTCGGCTTCGTCTCTAAAATCGAAGTGAAAGAAATTCCATTTTTAGATGAATGGATGATGCAGCTGAACAGTATTTACCTGGACCGTTCAAACCGTCGTTCAAGTCTGCAGATGATCAAGGATGGTGTAGCTTCACTCAAAGAAGGTCATAACCTGCTGATTTTCCCGGAAGGTCATCGCAGTAAAGGTCAAGGTCTGCAGGAATTTAAAGCAGGCGGTCTGAAAATCGCCAAATCTGCCGGTGTTGATATCGTGCCAATTGCAATTTCTGGTACAGCCGCTATTATGGAGAAATACAACAGCAGACGCATGGTGCCTGGCCATGTCAAAGTTCAGATTCTTGAACCTGTTCCTGCTGCAATATTCCAGGATCATTCACTAGATGAAGTGGGACAGCTGATTCGAGCGAGAATAGAAGACGCGCTTCATGCTTAAAGGTTATGCCGTAATTGTCTCTATTTCGTTAGCGCTGGTGCTCGGCTGTACGTTCTGGCTGATGACTGTGCTGAATGCAGATCCACCTGCAATCAAAGTTAAGGATACTTCTGAAAAAGGAACTGTTGTGCTGCCACCTAAGCTTGTTGCAGGAGCCATATCAGACAAAAGTACAGATGATATGAAACTGACACTGAAAGATAACAAACTGCTGATTGATCAGCAGTCTACATTTCTTAGTCTGAATATTGAGACAAATATTTTGACGACCCCGGTTGCGATTGGCGATAATAGACTCAGACTAAATATAGAAGAGATTGAGATTGCCGGACTTAAATTGTCTGAAAGACAGAAACTGAACCTTGTCAGACAGTTTGCAGATTTGCCGGACGGAGTCGAACTGGATGTAAAAAATAAATGTTTCTACTATCAGCTTGAACCGATTGAACTGTCAGGACTTCAGTTAATTCTGACAGATATTGATCAATCAGGCTGGCATTTCAAAATAGAAGAGGAGTGAAGTTAATGACTAAAGCAACACTTGCAGGCGGCTGTTTCTGGTGCCTCGTTAAACCCTTCCATCAGTATGATGGTGTAGAAAGCGTCATTTCAGGTTATAGTGGGGGCCACGTTGAAAACCCGACTTATAAGGAAGTCTGTACGAATACTACGGGGCATAGAGAAGCTGTTCAGATTACATTTGATGAATCAGTTATTTCTTACCGTGAAGTGCTCGAAGTCTTTTTTAAGACTTTTGATCCGACTGATGCAAAAGGTCAGTTTTATGACCGCGGTGAAAGTTATGAACCCGCTATTTTCTATCATGATGAAGAGCAGAAACAAATTGCTGAGGAACTGATTGCTGAACTGGACGCAAAGCAAATCTTCAGCGATAAAATTGTGACACCCGTGTTACCTTATAAAAACTTCTATCCTGCTGAAGAATATCATCAGGACTATTACAAAAAAGACCCGGCTCATTATCAGAACTTCCAGGAACGCTCTGGTCGTAAAGCATTTATAGAAAAGCATTGGGGGGAGTAATATGCTGAAAAAGAATATTGATGACTTAAATGAAATTGAATATATCGTGACTCAGCAGAACGGCACAGAACCGCCTTTTCAAAATGAGTACTGGAACCATTTCGAAAAAGGAATCTATGTAGATAAAATCAGTGGTAAACCTCTTTTCACTTCTGAAGAGAAATTTGATTCAAGCTGTGGCTGGCCCAGTTTCTCCAAGGCACTGAACGATGATGAGATCATTGAACTTGTCGATAAATCCCATGGCATGCTGAGAACAGAAGTTCGCAGTGATTCAGCGAACAGTCACTTGGGGCATGTGTTTAATGATGGGCCGAGAGAAACAGGCGGCCTGCGCTATTGTATCAATTCAGCGGCGATTCAGTTTATTCCTTACGATAAACTCGAAGAATTAGGGTATACAGATATTATGAATCACTTCAAACATTAAGGAGAGGTATTAATGTTCAAAAAACTATTCGGTAAAGAAGAAGTTGTTAAAGACATCGAAATTAAAGCTCCTATTACAGGCGAGTATGTACAAATTGAATCGATTCCTGACCCGGTATTCGCTCAGAAAATGATGGGTGACGGTTTTGGTATTGAGCCTTCAGAAGGTCTTGTCGTGTCACCAGTTGATGGTGAAATAGTCAATGTATTTCCGACGAAGCATGCAATCGGTATCAAAACAGCCAATGAGGTTGAAATCCTGATTCACGTCGGACTGGAAACTGTTGCGATGAACGGTGAAGGCTTCACGACTAAAGTCAATGTCGGTGATAAAGTTCAAGTAGGAGATGAACTGCTTGAATTTGACATCGAGCTGATTAAAGAGAAAGCTTCTTCTACAGTTTCACCGGTTATCATTACTAACGGAGAAGTAGTAGAGCAGTTTGATATCGTAGGACAAGGTTCATTAGTCAGAGGAGAGACAACTGTCGCAAAAGTGGTTACGAAATAATGAAGGACCACTCGTTTTACCAGTATATTTTAACGCTTAGAGGTTCAAAGAATGCTGAAGGCGTGTTTGCTGAAGCGGTGTTTGATGACTTGATGTTTCCGAAGCAGGCTCAATCTTATCATGATTTATCCGATTATATTGAAAACTACGGCACGACGGATATGAAGTTATCCGTCTTCGATGATTTATACGAATCATATGAAGAATGGCGCCGTTTCTAAGCATCTTCCTCTGGAAGATGCTCTTTTAATGTGGAAATCTTTTATTTTATCTTTTAACCTGTTAAAATGACTTATAAATATAGATGGATGTGAATAACTTGACAAACGAAATCGAGGAAAAAGAAAAACAGGAGAAAAAAGTCACAATCAGCCTGTTTAAGTTTATTATGACGGTGATTGGCGCTATTATTCTGACTGCAGCTATCACCACTTTTGCGCTGATTGGCGGTAACCAGACATCCGTTGATAACGAAGCACCGAAGCGCTCGGAATTTCTGAAATTATATGAAGTCTATGATACGCTCGGGGACCATTATTATAAGAATGTCGATCAGTCTAAACTGATAGACAGTGCGATTAAAGGAATGGTCAACGGCCTGGATGACCCTTACAGTGAATATATGACAAAAGAAGAACAGCAGACCTTCACAGATACGATGAGTGGAGACTTCCAGGGTATTGGGGCTGAAGTCAGTGAAGAGGGCGACAAGATAATCATCACAAGCCCGATGAAAGATTCTCCTGCCTATAAAGCCGGGGTCAAACCAGGCGATGAAATCATCGCTGTCAACGGCAAATCAGCAGTCGGTATGAAAACGGTCGATGTCATTGAACAGATTCGTGGTAAATCGGGGACGACTGTTAATCTGACACTTAGACGTGGCAGTGGCGAACCATTTAAACTGGCGATTAAACGCGGTAAAATCCATCTTGAAAGTGTCGAAAGCAAAATGCTTAAAAACAAGACGGCCTTGATTACAGTTTCGAAGTTCCAGGAAGGAACAGCTCAGGAGTTTCATCAGGCCCTGTCTGATATGAATAAAAAAGGCATGAAAAAACTGATTCTGGACTTTAGAAACAATCCAGGCGGTTATCTGGAAGAAGCGAAGAAGATGGCCGGAGAATTTATACCTAAAAATGAGGTCCTTTTCTATACGGAACCTAAAGACGGTAAACTGACGCCGTACACAAGCGATAATCCGGCTAATCCGATTACAAGCGACCTGCCAACAGTTATCGTGCTGAATGAAGGTTCTGCAAGTGCATCTGAAGTCTTTGCGGCAGCACTTCATGACCATGATAAGGCACAAATAGTGGGTACAAAATCATTCGGTAAAGGGATTGTACAGACAGCCACACCTTTTAAAGATGACTCTCTGCTTAAATTTACTGAGATGAAATGGCTGACACCCGATAAAACGTGGATTCATAAAAAAGGTATCCAGCCAGATAAAAAAGTGGATTTGCCTGCTTATGCGAACAGTCATGTCCTGAATCCATCTGATACGTTTGCGACAGGAACTAAAAATAGTCAGGTGAAATCACTTGAGACAGGGCTGAAAGCACTTGGCTATGATGTCGGTAAAGTCGATACACAGTTTGACGATGAAACAGCTATAGCGATGCAGGAATTCCAGACCGACCATCATCTTGACGTAACGGGCACGATGCAAGGTAAAACAACTGAAAAGTTCACTGAATTATTACGACTTAAACTGGAAAAAAATGATCCACAGCTTAAAGGTGCTGAGAACCTGGTCAAAACGATGAAATAGAGGTGTAGACAGTGAAAATTGCATTTACAGGTGGCGGGACGATTGGTCATGTTGCTGTCAACATGGCACTTATACCGGAAGCAGAAGCGAGAAACTTTGACAGTATTTATATCGGCTCCAAAAAAGGAATCGAAAAAGAGATGATTACTTCCCAGTTTCCGAACACGCGATATTACGCGATATCAAGTGGTAAATTACGTCGCTATTTATCTGTTGAAAATGCCAAAGATTTAGTCAGAGTGCAAAAAGGTGTGCTGGATGCACTTAAAATTCTTCGTCGTGAGAAACCCGATGTCGTCTTTTCTAAAGGCGGCTTCGTTACCGTACCAGTCGTCATTGCGGCTAAGATTTTAAACATCAAGACCATCATCCATGAATCAGATGTGACGCCTGGCCTTGCTAATAAAATCGCTCTAAAATTTGCAACAAAGCTATATACGACATTTAAAGAGACACTCAATTATGTTCCCGCTGCAAAAGCGGACTACATCGGCAGCATCATCAGACCGGATCTGCTGACGGGTGAAGAAGCGAAAGGGTACAATCTTACCGGATTTGACCGTGAGCGTAAAGTTATACTGGTGATGGGCGGCAGTCTGGGTTCTAAAATAATCAACGCAGTCATCAGAAAAAACTTAAAAAAATTACTTCTAAACTATCAGATTATCCATATAACGGGTAAAGGTCTTTTAGACCCTTCAATCAGTGAAACTGGCTATAAGCAGTTTGAGTTTGTGAAAGAAGAACTACCGCATCTTTATGCGATTACCGATTTGATTGTGTCCCGTGCAGGTGCAAATGCAATATTTGAGTTTCTGGCACTGAAGAAGCCGATGCTGCTGGTACCACTTGGACTTGACCAGAGTCGGGGCGATCAGATTGATAATGCTAAGCTCTTTAAAGAAGCGGGTTACGCTGACGTTTTAGAAGAGAGTCTCATTGAAGCTTTACCAGAGAAAATCGAAGCGCTTGATTCATCTCAGAGTGAATACATCACTGCGATGAGCAGAGCAGGCGTGAGTTACACGGCCGCTACTCTGCTCGATAAACTACTAAAAGATATCAGTTAAAGGAGTAAACAATGTCTCAGAAACAGCGCATCTCTCTCATACTTATCTTTTCATTTATCTTTGGCATGATTGCTTTTTTCCACGAGTCACGTCTCGGTAAATGGATCGACAACGAGGTTTATGAATTTATTTATTCTTCTGAAAGTTTCATCACGACTTCTATTATGCTCGGCTACACAACGATTGGAGAAGTGTGGAGTATGATTCTCCTGTCATTAGTCGTCGTCTGCTATTTAATGCTGAAACGCATGAAGATAGAAGCTTTATTCTTTGCTCTCGCTATGATTTTATCGGGCGCCCTCAATCCGATCCTTAAAAATATCTTTGACCGTGAACGTCCGACTTTACTGCGTCTGATTGATATTACGGGCTTTAGTTTCCCGAGCGGGCATGCCATGGGCTCCGCTACATTCTTTGGCAGTATAGCCTTTCTGGTCAGCCGTAGTGACTCACAGTATAAGCCTTATATTATCGGACTTTGCGTCTTGACTGTACTGATGATTTCAAGTTCACGTGTTTATCTCGGCGTTCACTATCCGACAGATGTCATCGCGGGAATGCTGGGCGGCGTTATCTGTATTTTACTGTCTCAAGTTTTTTTACATAAACTAATTGACAATCGTTCTCAATAAGATATAATAGTAATTGAAAGTGATTCTCAATTAAGAGTTCCCCCTCTATTCCAGAATCAATTTCACAGTAACCCCCTTTATGCCCATTAAAGAACCTGACAGCCCTGTCAGGTTCTTTGTTTTATTTCAGGGGTTTTGCTATGATTTGATTAGATAAATGAGGTGAAGGAAATGCGAAAGATTCTAATTATTGAAGATGAACAAAACTTAGCACGCTTTATAGAACTAGAACTGACTTATGCAGATTATGAAGTGGAGATTGCTAATGACGGCGCAGAAGGACTAAAGCTCGCACTTCTCCATGATTATGACTGTATTTTGCTCGACTTGATGCTGCCTAAGATGAACGGACTAGATGTCTGCAGGAAAGTAAGGAGTGCAAAGGAGACACCTATTATCATGATCACGGCTAAAGGGGATACACATGATAAAGTAGCGGGGCTGGATCACGGCGCTGACGATTACATCGTCAAACCTTTTGATATTGAAGAACTGTTAGCCAGACTACGGGTTATTATGCGCCGTAATGAGGTGATGGACACGCTCCGCATCGGTGAACTGACGATAGATGAAGATGCCTTTAAAGTCTTTGTTGGTTCGACTAACCTGGAACTGACAAAGACTGAATTTGAACTGCTGAAATTGCTTGCGGAAAATCGCAATCATGTCCTGACACGTGAACAGATTCTTACACACGTCTGGGGATATAACAGTGAAGTGGAGACTAATGTAGTCGATGTCTATATCCGCTACCTCAGAAACAAGTTGAAACCATTTAATCTTCAGACGATGATAGAAACAGTCAGAGGGGTAGGCTACGTCATCCGATGAACAAGTCAACTTCACTTAAAACACAGTGGATCATTACGACAACAACTGTTACTTTTGTCATATTTATGTTGTTCAGTCTGATTATCATTTTTATTGTAGGTCTTATCTTTAAGGATCAGGAGGGGCAGATTGCGCGTAATAGCAGTGTCAAATCTGCCAATATACTGAAGAATCTAGGAAATGACTTCCAGAGACCTGATTTTAGCAACTCTATGTCTGAAGGTGAGCGACTGATGATTTATGGTCCTGATGGTAAAAAGCTTGCAGTTTTTAATAATGAGAGTGAAATTACTTATCAGCCTGACTTGATTCCTATTCATAATCGACCTGTCGAAGTGAATGTAGGTGAAGACAGTTATATCACCTATACAACAGAAATCAATACTGAGCGGTTCAATGGTTTTGTAACCATCATTCATCCGCTTGATACGTACCACAGACATATACAGGTCGTTGTCATTTTTGCTTCTGTCTTTGGGATTATTGCTCTTTTTGTTTCAGCAGTTATCAGTTACTTCTTCTCCAATCAGATTACAAAACCAATCAGACGTATTTCTGATCAGATGCAGCAGATTCAACGAGACGGCTTCCAGAATCGTCTTGTCATGCCGAAAGGTTATTATGAGACGGATGATATGATTGAAACATTCAACAATATGATGACACAGCTTGAGACGTCCTTTAATCAGCAGAAACAGTTTGTAGAAGATGCGTCTCACGAACTGCGCACGCCGCTGCAGATTATTCAGGGCCATCTTAACTTGATTAAACGGTGGGGTAAAAACAAGCCTGAAGTACTGGAAGAGTCACTTGATATTTCTCTGAGTGAGATGAATAGAATCACGACGTTAGTTGAAGAGCTCCTGCTGCTGACCAAGGAAACGGGTGTCAATCTGCGTCAGGAAACAGAAGTGGTGGATATCAATGAGGAGATTGCCGGCAGACTGAAGTCACTGGCGAACCTTCATCAGGATTATAAATTTGAATATCACTCACCAAATAAAGGGATAAAGCTGCATATCAACCGTTATCAGTTTGAGCAGCTGCTTCTCATTTTTCTTGATAATGCCATCAAGTACGATCAGAAGAACAAGCACATCATAATTCGAACGACAAAAAAGAATAAAGTGGTGCAGATTGAAATAGTCGATCACGGCACAGGCATTCCACCTGAAGATATCCCGTATATATTCGACCGTTTTTATCGTGTGGATAAGTCTAGATCCCGCGAGATGGGAGGCAATGGACTGGGTCTGTCTATTGCCAGGAAGATGATTGAAAGCTACAACGGTACAGTTAGAATAGAAAGTGAATGGGAGCAGTATACAAAAGTCATCATTCAGTTCCCCGAGTCATAATTCTGAATTATAAAAATTTGCTTATTCACTCTTCAAAATAAATATTCACAGTGCTAGAATAGGAGTTGTAAACGTTTTATTACTTTAAATTAAGGGGGAACCAGCATGAATAAAGACAATCTTGAAGAAGCACCTGTCCGCTTCGGTGCCAATCTAGGTTATCTGCTGGAAATGGCGGATCAATATAATCATGATTCCGCATCAGTGACAGAAGAACTGCAGGCGCTTTTTGGCGTCCTTGCTTCTGGAGATGTAAAAACAGGGGATGCAGGAAAGCTGAAGTCTGTCATTCAATTAGTTGATAATATCAGACAGTATGGCCATTTGAAGGGCGATATTTATCCATTATATAAACGAGAGTATGATCATCTGCCAAAACTGACATTAGAAGAATTTGGCCTGACTGAGGAAGACTTGAAGGCACTACCGGCAAAACTCGTCTCAGAGAAACTGGCTTCTCAGTTTACTAATGCCTATGAAGCGATCTGTCACCTAAGTGAAGTGTATATGGGTACGATTGGTTACGAGATGTCTCACATCAATAATGCAGATGAGCGTGACTGGCTGATCAATGAGATTGAAATAGCAGGACGACAGGCTTTTTCTAAAGAAGATAAGATTAAATTGCTTAAAAGCGTGGCACATGTTGAAGGGTTTGAAAAATATATTCATAAAAACTTCGTCGGCGCTAAGCGTTTCTCTATTGAAGGGGTAGACGCGCTTGTTCCAATGCTTGAGACAGTTTTATCTGAATCGAGTAAAAGTGATATCGGCAACATTCAGATCGGAATGGCACACCGCGGTCGGTTAAACGTTCTGACTCATATTTTAGAGAAGCCATACGAAATGATGCTGGCTGAATTTATGCATGTCGATCCACTTAAGTTTTTACCTGAGGATGGCAGTCTGAAGATTTCGAGAGGCTGGACAGGCGATGTGAAGTATCATCTAGGCGGAACTAAGACGACAACGCGTTACGGAAGTGAACAAGTTATTGAATTAGCGAAAAATCCAAGTCATCTGGAAATCGTGGCGCCAGTTGTGCTGGGTAAAACACGTGCTGTTCAGGATGCAACGAATGGTAATGCGCCTGAACAGGATATCAACCGTTCTTTAGCTGTACTAGTACATGGTGATGCAGCATTCCCAGGTCAGGGTATTAATTTTGAAAGTATGAACCTTAGCAATCTGGATGGATACAAAACTGGCGGTTCTCTTCATATCATCACGAATAACCGTGTCGGTTTTACAACTGAATGCTGGGATTCACGTTCGACTAATTATGCAACGGATATCGCAAAAGGCTATGATATGCCGATTGTCCACGTCAATGCGGATGATATTGAAGCATGTATAGATGTCATCATACTCGCAATGAAATTCCGTCAGACGTTCCACCATGATTTCGTCATTGATTTAGTGGGTTACCGCCGCTATGGTCATAATGAAATGGATGAGCCATCTGTTACGAATCCGATGATGTACAAAGAAATCAAAACACATCCGTCCATCGAGATTCTATATGGTAAAAAACTGGTAGCTGACGGCGTTATTTCAGAAGAAGAGATGAACCAGATCTTCAAGAATGTTGAAGAGGAGCTGCGCAGCGCTCACGATTCTATCGATAAGAATGAAAAAGAGACGGATGCTGAGATGGCGATGCCGGAAGTTGTTGCTGCAGGTCAGGATGATGTGGAGACTGGGGTAGACCTAGCGGTTTTAGAACAGCTGAATCAAGATATGCTGACTTATCCCGAAGGATTCACGCCTTTCAGTAAGTTAACGAAGATACTGGAACGTCGCCAGGATCCATTTACGAAAGACGGTCTTGTTGACTGGGGACATGCCGAACTACTCGCTTTCGGTACGATTATTCAGGATGGTAAACCTGTACGTCTCACTGGCCAGGATTCAGAGCGCGGAACATTTGCACAGCGTCACGCTGTATTAAGTGACGAGAAGACCGGTGAGAAGTATACACCACTGAAACATATTCAAGGTGCACAGGCATCTTTTGATATCCATAACTCGCCATTATCAGAAGCGGCAGTCGTCGGATTTGATTATGGGTATAATGTTCAGAATAAAAATGCGATGACGGTATGGGAAGCGCAGTATGGCGACTTCTCCAACATGGCGCAGATGATGTTTGATAACTTTATTTCAAGTGCTCATGCTAAGTGGGGCGAAACATCGGGTATGACTTTACTGTTACCTCATGCATACGAGGGACAGGGACCGGAACATTCGTCTGCCCGCTTAGAACGCTATCTGCAGCTCGCTGCTGAAAATAACTGGACAGTGGCGAACCTGACGAGTACGTCCAACTATTTCCATCTGCTAAGAAAACAGGCTCATTATCTGAATACAGATCAGATGCGACCACTCGTGATGATGACACCTAAGAGTCTCTTGCGTAATACATTTGTCTCAAGACCGATCAAAGAATTTACTGAAGGACAGTTCAGACCGGTCATCACAGACAGCTATAAGAAAACAAAAGTGAAGAAAATTCTGATTGCCAGCGGTAAGGTGGCTATTGACCTCTATACGGAACTGCAGAAAAATCCAAATGATGAAATTGCACTCATCCGTCTGGAGCAGCTTTATCCATTACCAGAAGAAGCACTTAAAAACGTGATAACGGATTTAAAAAATGCAGCTGAAATCGGGTTTGTGCAGGAAGAACCGCAGAACCAGGGTGCATGGCATTACATCTATCCGGAACTGGAAAGTCTGGCAAATGGTAAAACCATCAAGTACTATGGTCGCGTGAAGCGCTCTAGTACGTCTGAAGGTGACAATGAAGTACACAAGTTAGTTCAGAACGCTATCATACAGGATGCTTTAACAATTTAAGGGGGAAAATAGAGTGGCAGAGATCAGAGTACCAGAATTAGCAGAATCAATTACAGAAGGAACGATTTCTACATGGTTTAAGCAAGTAGGCGATCACGTTGAAAAAGGTGAGAACATCGTAGAACTGGAAACAGACAAAGTCAACGTTGAAGTGATTTCTGAAGAAGCAGGTATCGTTACTGAGCTTAAAGCAGCAGAAGGCGATACAGTTGAAGTAGGATCTGTTATCGCAATTGTAGACGCAAACGGTTCAGGTGCGGCACCCAAAACGGAAGCGCCAGCAGAGACTAAAACGGAAGCCCCTAAAGCTGAACAACCTCAGGCTGAGGCTACAGTTGAACAGGCTGTAGAGGAATCAAAAGCTGAACGTATCGTTGCGACACCATCAGCTCGTAAACGTGCACGTGAACAGGGTATCGATTTAAGTGAAGTCAACGCTAAAGATCCGCGTGGTCTGATCAGAAGTCATGACGTCGACAATGCAGCTAACGCACCAGCTCCAGCTCCTGCAAAAGCACCGGCTCCGGCTGCTAAAAACGATAATCCTGCTAAACCGGTGATCCGTGAGAAAATGTCACGTCGACGTAAAACGATTGCGAATAAATTACTCGAAGTCTCACAGAATACTGCGATGCTGACAACATTCAATGAAGTAGATATGACAAATGTCATGGATCTTCGTAAACGTAAGAAAGACAAGTTCCAGGAAGACCACGACGGTACTCGTCTCGGCTTCATGTCATTCTTCACAAAAGCAGTTGTCGCTGCGCTCAAGAAGTATCCGGCTGTCAACGCTGAAATTGATGGCGACGATCTTGTACTGAAACAGTTCTATGATATCGGTATCGCCGTATCAACTGAAGAAGGACTCGTAGTACCGATTGTACGCGACTGTGACAAAAAGAACTTTGCTGAAATTGAAGGCAGTATTTATAATCTGGCTGTAAAAGCACGCGACAAAAAACTTGGACTTGATGACATGATGAACGGGTCATTCACTATCACAAATGGGGGTGTCTTCGGTTCTCTGATGTCTACACCTATTATCAACGGCACACAGGCGGCTATTTTAGGTATGCATTCTATCGTCACACGTCCAATCGCCATTGATAAGGAACGTATGGAAAACCGTCCGATGATGTATATCGCACTGAGCTATGACCATCGTATTATTGATGGTAAAGAAGCAGTAGGCTTCCTTAAAACAGTTAAAGAGTTAATTGAAAATCCAGAAGACTTATTACTGGAAAGCTAATCTAGAGCCGGCATTAGCCGGCTTTATCTCATGGAGGATAAGAAATGAAACTATTAGGGATTCATCATATCACGGCCTATACTAAGGATATCCAGCAGTGTTATGATTTTTATCATCATATTTTAGGGATGAAACTGATTAAACAGACAGTTGACCATCAGACGCCTTCAGTCCCTCATCTTTATTTCGGGGATAAAAAAGGTCAGCCGGGCACAGCACTCTCATTTGTAGAGGGCGATTTTAAAGATGGCAATGATGACATCTTTGCATACTCTCTTCGAGTTCCGACTGACCGCAGTCTATATGCTTATAAACTGCGCTTTGATGATTATAACGTCAAGCATGATGCGGTCATTCAATTGAACGGCAGGCATGCACTGCCGTTCTATGACTGTGATAACCGTCTCGTCTACTTAGTTTCAGATGAGACGAATACGGGTGTGCTTGCCGGCACACCGGATGATGCTTCACCAGTTGAATCAATCCATCAGATTTACGGTATAGGTCCTGTTCTGATAACGGTGCAGCATTCCCTGATCACAGCTTCTGTCCTTCATCAGATCTTAAAACTTGAGCGTACCGGAGAATACGCACATACTGCTTCACAGGAACCGGTACAGGTCTTTACAATGGCAACAGGCGGCAATGGCGGAGAAATTCATCTGCTGCAGCAGAATACAGAGAAGGCTGAGCATGCAGGTATTCATCATGCGGCATTCAGAATAGACGATATTGAAGCTGCAGAGCAGATGCTGGATAAAGCGGAGATCCAGCATTCCGGCATCGTCGATAGTCAGTATTTCAAATCGCTTTATTTCAGAGACATAAGTGGTGTATTATTTGAGTTAGCTACAGATGAACCTGGATTTACAGTCGATGAAGATATCGATGCGCTCGGTCAGTCTTTAAGCCTGCCTGAACAACTGGAGAGCAGACGCCAGGAGATAACAGATCAGCTGAAATCCATCAGAAAGGATGCGTTATAATGTTACACGAAGAATGGCACGATAAAGCACCGATTGCAAAAGTGAAAGTCGTCCATACTGACGCGAAGAAGTATAAAGTCAGTGATATGCTGACAATCGGTCAAGTCTATGATGTTGTCAATGAAACGGAAGAGTATTATCATATAAGAGATAATAGCGGTAAAGTAGGCGGCTATTACAAAGAATACTTTGAACAAGTATAAAAGGGCGTAAGCCCTTTTTTATTGTGGATAGGAGATATAGATGAACTTATATCAGAATGAAGATACAGCGATAAAGACAGATGCACTCAATATGCTGAAAATGAACAAGAATATATTACTGAAAGGGCCGACAGGTTCCGGTAAAACAAAGCTCGCTGAAACGCTGAGACATGAGCTCAACCGCCCGATGCACAGCATCAACTGCTCAGTCGACCTTGATGCGGAGAGTCTGCTCGGCTTCAAGACCATTGAAATAGTAGATGGTGAATCTGTCATCACATTTGTTGAAGGCCCTGTCATCCAGGCGATGAAAGAAGGCCATCTGCTTTATATCGATGAAATCAATATGGCAAAGCCGGAGACATTGCCTATTCTAAATGGTGTACTCGACTTCCGCCGTACCATCACGAATCCATTTACGGGTGAAGTCATTACAGCGGCTGAGGACTTTGCGGTCATCGCAGCCATCAATGTCGGTTATGTCGGTACGCTCCCAATGAATGAAGCACTTAAGAACCGCTTTGTTGTGATAGATATGGATTATATTTCAGGTGATACCTTGAAAGAAGTCATCAAAACGCAGACGTTACTGCAGGACAGTGCGCTGATTGAGCAGCTCGTGAAGTTTAACCATGACCTTGTGACGATGGCGGAGCAAGGTCAGATCAGCGAGGAAGCGAGTTCTATCCGTGCGCTTCTCGACCTTTCAGACTTGACGACTATCATGCCGATAGAACGTGCCGTGAAACGTGCCATTGTAGATAAACTGGAAGATGAGCGTGAACAGCAGGCGATCATCAACGCGATGGAACTGACTTTCTGATGAGTGAAAAATTTATTCTATTCAACGATGAGAAAATAGATGCCTCTCAGCTGATGATGCTGACAGACCTCGCGCAGCTCATCATGGAGGATAATGAAGTTAAGGTCAATTTTCAGAAATTTGGCTACTACGATCCGCTCGAAAAAAGTCTGAATGTCAGCTTCAAATGGAAGCATAGGTCCGATCTGGATGAGCTCTATGCCCTGAAGAGCGATTGCCTCTTGTATGGCATGGGTTATCAGTATATGGATCAGCAGGCAGTCCATGAGCTGCTATCAGAAGAACTGAAGTTTACAAAGTTCCGCAACCAGCTGTTCATGCTGCTTGAAGAATACCGGCTGCAGAAAACAGTGCTTCATCATAGACCTGCAGCTGCCAAATATTTTGATACACGGATGCGACTGAAGCGACAGCAGAACTTGAGTCAAATCAAGGTCTATGAGACGAAGAAGATGCCGACAGACCTGCTGTTTCTGAAGATAGAGCGTGCGGTCCTGAATGACAATATCCTTGATTTTGAGACGGATTTCAGCGATGAATTTAATGCGCTGATCAGACAACGTTTAACTGCACTGTTCGAACTGAAGACGACGACTGATACTGTCGACCTGACACTCAGTCTGCTGTACATCATTGAGCCGCTCTTAACAAAAGATATGCTGAATGACTATTACTACCTGCCGGTCAAACTCCTGGATGATATTAAACGCTTCAAAGAGCAGAAGGCAACAGAGCTGTCCGGCAAAGATGCTGCTTCGGGGTCAAATGAGACTGAAGACGTGCAGGCAAAGACCAGTCAGTCAGCTTCTGAATCCGCTTATATGCAGACAGAAATCTCTGAAGGCCAGAACAGCCGTGCTGAGAGTGACAGTGCACGAGAAGGGCATGCATCTGATGAACCATCTGAGATTATGGCGGGTAGAGGTCAGAGTACAACTCAGAAAGACGGTGAAGGTGTAGACATCGCTGAAGAACTAGGTGCTGAAAATGAACAGGTAGCCATTGAGTGGCGTACACCGAAAGTGACTGAGCAGTCGCGCATGGATTACAGTATAAGTCAGCAGGAAGTCATGTCTGAAGTGAAAAAGCTGACAAACATCATACAGAAGACGATTGCACACCAAAATGAAAACGCACGCAGACAGCTAGCGATGGGCAGACTGGACCGTAAGCTTGTCAACTGGTTTATGGACGACCAGAAACGTGTGTTCTACAAGGAGGACCAGCAGTCAAAAGAATTGGATGCGACTTTCACATTGCTTGTTGATGCCTCTTACAGTATGGAAGACAAACTGGAAGAAACAAAAAAAGGAATCGTCCTTTTTCATGAGACGCTTAAAAAGCTGCTGATTCGTCATGAAGTCATCGCATTTAATGAGGATACATTCAGTTCAGATCAGAATGTTCAACTGAATATATTTGACTATCTGATCAACTATCAGCAGTCTCTAAATCCAAACATGGGGCCAGGTATTGAAACCATTGCGGCACAGGATGACAACCGTGACGGGCTGGCCATCAGAGTAGCAGGGGAGATGCTGAAGAGACGGAGTGAACAGCAGAAGTTTCTGATTGTCTTCTCAGACGGTGAACCATCGGCCTTTCAATATGAATCGAACGGGATTATCGACACGCATGAAGCAGTAATGAAACTGAGACGTGAAGGGATATTCGTCATCAATGTTTTCCTCAGTCAGACACCGATCTCAGAAGCGGTTGAAAACACGATTAAAAACATCTACAATGACTACTGTGTCTTTGTAGAAGGCGTAGAGAATCTACCTTATGTCATCTCGCCATTACTGAAGAAATTGCTGTTACAATCTTTACACTAAATAAATAATTTAAATTTTCAGAAAAATATAGACTTCATTCCTTTAAAGTGATATAATTTCAATTAATTATTTCTGTTAGGAGGAAGTTTATGAACAAAAAAATAGTCGTGGTTGGCTTTATGTTATTCGCTATCTTTTTCGGAGCGGGTAACTTAATCTTCCCGCCTAAATTAGGCTTTATCAGCGGAGAGTTTTTCTGGCCCGCTATCATCGGTTTTATTGTGACAGGGGTAGGGATTCCGCTTATCACGATTATTGCCGGTGCATTTGATGAAGGAGGCTATAAGGCTGCTTTAAAGAATGTTCATCCTGTCTTTGGCGTCATTTTTCTGATCGCCATCTATTTAACTATTGGACCTTTATTTGCGATACCCCGAACAGGTGCAACTTCTTATGAAATGGCTTTAGTTCCGTTTATAGGTGGTCCTTCTAAATTGTCTTTATTCTTGTTTACGTTAGTGTATTTCGGTATTTCTCTCTGGCTCGCCATTAATCCCTCTAAGATGGTTGACCGGGTTGGTGCCATTCTGACACCTGTCTTACTTGTATCAGTTGTGCTGCTTGTTATCCGTGGCATCTTTATTTTCTCTGGTAACGCATCTACACCAACGGATACAGAGACTTTTACATCGGGCACAGGTAGTTTCTTCACTGGATTCACAGAAGGCTACTTGACGATGGACGCCATTGCAGCTATTGCTTTCTCTGTGATTGTATTGAATGCGGTGAAAGATAAAGGATTTACGAAAGAGACAGGCCTTCTGAAACCGACGATGCTAGCTGCTCTCATTGCGGCAGGTGCACTCGGATTTATCTATCTGACGCTTGGCTGGATGGGGAATCATTATCCATTGTCAGGTGAGCAGCTGGCCTTCATTGATAAGAATGGCCTCGACATCAGAACTTACCTGCTGACACATATGGCCAATGATGCATTCGGTGGATTTGGTAAAGTCTTGATTGGTGTCATTGTAACGCTTGCGTGTCTGACTACTTCTATCGGATTAATCGTTGCAGTCAGTGAATATTTCTATGAGATTTTCCCAAAGATCTCTTACAAAGTTTATGTTGTTATCTTTACGTTGTTCAGCTTGTTGTTAGCGAATCAAGGCTTACAGCAAGTTATAGCAACTTCTGTGCCAGTCCTGATGGTTCTTTATCCGATTGGTATGACACTTGTGTTACTCGTTATTTTATCTAAATTCATACCGACTCCAAGACTGTCTTATCAGATAGCAATGGCTTTCGTTACTATCATTGCTGTTCTTTCGGTGCTGTCCAGTAAAGATGTTGGACTGCTGCAGTTCCCTCTTATGAATCACTTACCGTTAAAGGCGCAGTCAATGGAGTGGTTACTCTTTGCACTCGCGGGCTATGTACTCGGACTTATCTTTGGAGCAAAACAACCTAAAATCAAATTCAACTAAAAAACCAGACGAACTAGAAGTTCGTCTGGTTTTTCTCTTGCTGTAATTGCAGGAGCTGTGTTTTCAGTTCCTGTTCCATCTTCGTTAATTCTGCTTCAGCTGCGCGGCGTTTAGAAGCACCTTCAGCCTGTATACTTAAAGTCTCACGGATCGTTTCTACAATATTGTTCTGAGTCGTTTTAAGCGTCTCTATCTCAACAATTCCACGTTCGTTTTCCTGTGCAGTCATAATGGTGTTTGTTTTTAACATCTCTGAATTTTTTAAAAGCAGTTCATTTGTTGTATTAGTGACTTGCTGCTGTGCTTTAGAAGCCTTTTGCTGATGCATGAGTGACAATGCAATAGCCATCTGGTTTTTCCATAATGGAATACTTGTTAAAATTGAACTCTGAATTTTTTCTGCTAATGTCGAGTTAACGTCCTGTATCATACGAATCTGAGGTGCAGACTGCAGTGTAATCTGGCGTGAAAGCTTCAGGTCATAGACACGTTTATCAAGACGGTTAATATACTGGCGCATATCATTTAGTTCCTGGACGGCTAACTGGTCGTTTGAGATGCTTGCTTTTTGCTGCAGTTCAGGAAGGTTCGCATTTAGTTCATCACGTTTTTCTTCTGCAGCCATGATGAACATATCGAGTGCTTCAAAATAAGCGCGGTTTTCCTCATATAAACGGTCCAAAAGAGCAACGTCTTTCATCAGTACATCTTTAGAGTGGTTCAGTTCTACTGAAATACGGTCGATTTGGGCAGAGACTGATTGATATTTAGACATCAATTCGTTAACAGTCGCCCCAACACGTTTGAACAGGCGTTTAATCGTTGACTTTTCAGTCTGGCTCAGTTCATCTGGATCGATTTCACGCAGTTTTTTCATTAATTTATCTAAATTATCACCAATCGGAGCAACATCTTTACGCTGAACTTCATCAAGGATCTGCTGAGAAAACTGAGAAAGTTTAGCTTGTGCGCCTGCACCGTACATCAGTAAATTTTCATTATCGAGTGGTTTGATCTGATGTTTAATCTGATTGATTTTTTCACGCTTCTCAGGAGAAATGGTATCGACCTGTTGTAATGGGGCAGTAGCAGGGCTGATAGTCTCCGCAAAAGGGTTGGCTGTTAAGTCATTAATTAAATCGTTGTTCATTATCAAAAATCCTTTCTTCTTGGCGTTTTTTGATGACAGGTACTTTTACGAGTTCCTCGGTTTCAAGTTGCGGTGTTACTTTTTCTTGTATTTTAGGCTGGTTGATTTTGGCGAGATCCACTTCAACAGACATCGCTTGAAAATCTTCTGAGTTTAATGCACGCAGATCGGCCTGCAAAGTCCGTTTCAGTTCTTCAAGTGTCAACCGTGCAGCCTGCAGCTGAGCCATTTCTTCCTGATTCTTATGGGGCATTCTGACCAGTGTCATATAATGATCGACAAGGTTGACCGTATTATCGAGATGTGTAAAAAAGAAACTGTCAACTTTGAAAAATTTATTAGGCTGTTTCTGAACGGTTTTATAAATGATACGCGCAATACGATTGATTTCAATTACAGACTTGAAATCTTTAATACTCCGCACCTTAGTGTACTGAGACATTAAAGTCTTGATTTTAGGACGGGCCTCATTCAAGTGCTTACGAATATATTTAAATTCTCGACGTGAGAGTCCCGCTTCGTTTAAATATTGTTTAGAAGTCGTCAGCTGGATGGGGATATATGCACCGATATAACCACCCAGCATAATCAGCCAGTCAAGCCATTGATCAAACGCAAAATATGTTGTGCTGATAAAACCGACGATTAAAGTAATAGGCACCGCAAAAATGGCACCTAAATAATAGGAAATATTATATTTCATATGCTTCATTCCTTTAATGAAATTACTATATTTGTTTGAACTGCTTAAAATCCTGATAGGGAAGTTGTTCACAGGTGTTAGAGGAGACTTTAGCAAACATGGTAGGACCTTTTAATATACGTTCCATAAATGCATGAATATCATTCTTGTTTCCTGAGACAAAGATCTCTACATAGTCTTCAACATTCGCGACAGTACCTGTTACAGGAAACTTTTTAGCATGTGAAGCTGTCGCATTTCTAAATCCGACACCTTGAACTCTACCAAATATTTTATAATGTTCAGTAATCAGAGTTTTTCACCTCTTCATTTCTCTTTATTTCAATTATATGTATTTCATGCTGAAATTCCTAATAAATCGCATCGCTAAGTCAATTGCTTGAAAATATTGCAGAATACTCACATAATAGTGTAGAACTTATGAAAGAAGGGATTCGCATGTGGGAAGTCATCATCATACGGGCAGATTATGAAGGCTGGTGGCTTTTTGAAGGTTGGCAGGACCATATCATTCATCAGGAACAAGCTGATAGTGAAGAGAAGTTTGAGAGAGTCTATCAGGAGCGTCTGAAACTGATGCGAGAAAAGTTTACTAACGAACTAATAGGGAAATATCAAATACACGCTTTTTATAATAACTGTGAACTGCAATACTGTGAAGATTGCGAAGAAGATCTGCAGATATTCTACAGCTTAATCACTTTAAGAAATGGAGAAATTTATTACAATTAAGTAAAATTGTAAACGCTAAACTTTACAAAAAACTGTATTGCATAACCATTTGTGTTATTTTATAATGATAACAACCAGTAAGCGTTATCTGCATATTACAAAGTAAGTAAGCGTTATTTATTTTGTAATATGCAAATAATGCATATTGAATTTTCAGTGTTGGAGGTTTCATAATGAAACAAGGTACAGTTAAATGGTTTAATGCAGAAAAAGGATTTGGCTTCATCGAAATCGAAGGAGAAAATGATGTATTCGTACATTTCTCAGCGATCAATCAAGAAGGCTACAAATCATTAGAAGAAGGCCAAGCAGTGGAATTCGAAGTCGTTGAAGGCGACCGCGGACCACAAGCAGCTAACGTTGTTAAATTATAATTTATAATTATAGATGAACGTTAATAGAGCACCCCGGTTAATGCCGGGGTGCTCTATTTTTTATTTAACTTTTAAAAATTAATATAAATATATTATGTAAACTTAATAAATTATTAAAAAATATAATTCACAATAGAGAATTTCGTTTGTCAAAATAAGCTAGACAACTTCTCATCTTCGATGAAACTCATAAATACTTCCAATGGTGTCCTGTAACCAAGAGATTTTCTTGGCCGATTATTGAGGGAATGTGCAACTTGAATAATATAATCATCTGTAACTGTGTTGAAATCCATATCTTTGTCGAGACCGTTTCTTCTAAGCATACCATTTGAATGTTCATTAAGACCACGCTGCGAAGGTGTGCCTGGATCAGCAAAAAAGATAGATATATCGTGTTGGTTACTGATTGACTTCCAGCTGGAAAACTCTTTACCGCAGTCGAATGTAATGGATTTAAAGAGACGATAAGGTAAAGCTGCGAACATACTGTTTAATGCTTTTTCAATGTCGGATGCCTTGCGGCCTTCCGGTCGTAGGGTGATGATCATCTTAGAAACGCGTTCAACAAGGGTGATGACTGCGCTGCCATGATGACGCCCGACAATCGTATCTCCTTCAAGATGACCGAACTCTGTATCAAAGTCAGGAAATTCAACTGTTCTTTCTGAAATGTGACGTTTGAAAGTCTGACGACCTCTTTTCTCATGATGACCGTTAGGTTTTCTTTTCCCTTTCATCGGAAGTGATTGAACAGGAAGAATATCTTCCCTGAACATTCTGTACAGAGTTTTGACAGAACAGCTGATAGGTTCTTCATTTCTGCCTATGATGGTGTCAGGTGTCCAGCCGTCGGCTATCCTTTTTTGAATATAACTGATCTGATGCTTAGGAAGGACGATTCTACGTCTTCCGCAAAGAGATTTTCTTTTCTTATAGTTCTGATAGAATTCCAGTGCAGATATACCTGCTTTGAGTGCATTAATTACATTATAGACGGTCTGTCTTGAACGCTTAATTCTCCGGCAGATCTCACTGACCGAAATTTTCTGGTGGTAATATGATTCTATGAACGCAAGTTCATCCGTGGTAAGATGTGTATAGGCCATTTGTGCTAACTCCTTATGTTTTCTTTGGACGGAAATACATATTGAGTTTAGCACAGAAGGCTTTATTAATTGTCTAGCTTAATTTTACAATCGGCGGAATATAAAAACGATAATAAAAAAATACCCTGCACTAAGCAGGGCATCTATTATTTCAGAACACCTTGTTCTTTAAGATATTCTTCATAAGTAATTTCTTTTGAAAGACCGCCAGGGACATTTAAGTCAATGACGCGGTTGGCGATGGTATTAATGAACTCAAAGTCATAAGAAGTAAAGATGAGAGATCCTTTGAATGCTTTTAAACCATCATTGACTGCTGTAATACTTTCTAAATCTAAGTGGTTTGTCGGTTCATCGAGTAGAAGAACGTTCGCAGACGAAAGCATCATCTTAGATAACATACAGCGTACTTTTTCTCCCCCTGAAAGAACGGTTGCTTTCTTACGTACTTCTTCACCAGAGAAGAGCATACGACCGAGGAAGCCACGTAAAAATGTTTCTGTCTGCTCTTCAGGTGGGGCATACTGACGTAACCATTCCACCAGGTCAACATTCTTACCTTCAAAGAACTCTGAGTTATCTTTTGGCAGATAACTTTGAGACGTTGTGATACCCCATTTGTAAGTACCTTCATCTGCTTCCAGTTCACCTGCAAGGATTTTAAGCAGCGTTGTCTTCGCAATCTCTGAATCGCCGACTAGGACAGCTTTATCATTTGGGTTCATTGTGAATGAAACATTATCCAGTACTTTTACGCCATCAACGGTTTTAGTAAGACCTTGTACAGAAAGGAGGTCGTTACCGATTTCACGTTCTGGTTTGAAGTTGACGAAAGGATATTTACGTGAAGAAGGCTGGATATCATCCAGTTCGATCTTCTCGAGCATTTTCTTACGGCTTGTCGCCTGTTTTGATTTAGATGCGTTTGCACTGAAACGAGCAACGAAGTCCTGTAATTCCTTGATTTTCTCTTCTTTTTTCTTGTTTGAGTCCTGTAACATCTGCTGAGCAAGCTGGCTTGATTGATACCAGAAGTCATAGTTACCGACGTAGATTTTAATCTTGCCGTAATCCAGGTCAGCGATATGCGTACATACGTTGTTTAAGAAGTGACGGTCATGGGATACAACGATAACTGTGTTCTCAAAGTTGATCAGAAAATCTTCTAACCAGCTGATGGCAGGGATATCGAGACCATTGGTAGGCTCATCGAGTAAGAGAACATCAGGTTCACCGAAGATAGCCTGTGCGAGTAACACTTTGATTTTTTGATTGTTTTCAAGTTCAGACATCTGCTTGTCATGGAGCTTTTCTTTTATACCTAAGCCTGATAATAAAACTTGAGCGTCTGATTCAGCTGTCCAGCCGCCCATTTCACCGAATTCACCTTCAAGTTCAGCAGCACGCATGCCGTCCGCGTCACTGAAGTCAGGCTTCATGTAGATTTCATTTTTCTCTGTCATGACATTCCACAGTTTCTCATTACCGCGAAGAACGACGTCAAGTACACGTTCATTTTCGTACGCAAAGTGATCCTGCTTTAAGACTGAGAGACGTTCATCTTTACCTAAAGAGACATTCCCTGTCTGAGAGTCGAGTTCGCCTGATAAGATTTTCAGGAAAGTCGATTTGCCGGCACCATTTGCACCGATGAGACCGTAGCAGTTGCCCGGCGTGAATTTAATATTAACGTCTTCAAATAATTTACGGTCACCGAAACGAAGACTGACATTAGATACTTGTAACATAACATTCTCCTTAATATTTATTTCCGTTCAAAATTATAACATATTTTCACCCGCTTCTTATACTTTATTCTATATGGATGTTATAATAAACAAAAAGCACTGAAGGAGTTTTTATGGAGAACAATGAACAACGTTTATCAGGAAGTATCGACTTTCTGAAAGTAGCGGGACTGGAAGGATCGACTTACCGATTACTAGGACCGAATAATGAAGAAGTGAAACTGAATGCCTCTGAGATCGAAGAAGGCGACGAACTTGAAGTAGGTGAAGACTACAGCTTCTTCGTCTACCCCGGTCGAACAGGTGACTTGTTTGCGACTCAGAATATGCCGGTCATCACGACCAACAAATACGACTGGGTAAAAGTTATTAAAAAAGATAGAGATGGTGTGACTGTTGATATCGGTCTGCCGCGTGAAATCATCATCCCATGGGAAGATCTACCTAAGCTGAAAGAAGTCTGGCCGGAAAACGGCGACGAGCTCTTCTGTACGCTCCGTGTTGATCGTAATGACCAGATATACGCTCGACTGGCATCTGAGACAATGGTGACGTCATTATATACACCTGCTAAAGAAGAACTACTGCATACCACAATTGAAGCTTATCCATATCGTCTGCTTAAAATCGGAACGTTTCTGTTATCAAAAGAAGGCTATAAGATTTTTGTTCATGAAAGCGAACGACGTTCTGAGCCAAGACTCGGTGAAAAAGTAGAAGTCCGTATCATTGGTCATAAAGAAAATGGTGAACTAAATGGTTCATTTCTGCCGTTAGCTCATGAACGCATGGACGATGACAGTGAGATGATTCTTTCGATGCTGGATGAATATAATGGTGAATTGCCGTTCTCTGATAAATCAGATCCAGAAGCAATCCGCGAAGTCTTCAAAATGAGTAAAGGTAGTTTCAAACGTGCGATTGGAAAGTTGTACAAAGAGAAAAGAATCACGATTGAAACAGATAAAATCAAGAAAATATAATAGGGTCCCTCGCTATATTAATAGCGAGGGGTTTCTTTCATATCAAGGAATCAATAGTAATTTAATAAGTTATTATATTATAAGTGTTTAAACTAAAGTGACAATAAAAAAGGATTATCCGTAATGGATAATCCTTTTTATTATTCGCCGATTTCTTCTGTCAGCTTTTCGAGTTCATCTACTAATGAACCGATATAAGCGATTGTTTCTTTAAGCGGCGCATCAGTCGTTAAATCTATTCCAGCCATCTTGGCGAGCTCAACAGGTGTTTTAGAGCCGCCTGCTTTTAAGACTTCAATCCAGTCCTGAACAGCGCTCTGTCCTTCTTCATTGATGCGTTTAGCCATCAATGTCGCAATTGTCAGTCCGGCAGAATAAGTATATGGATAAAGGCCCATATAATAATGAGGCTGACGCATCCAGGTCAGTTCAGCTCCCTCGGTCATTTCTACTGTTTCTCCCCAGAAGTCAGAAATGACCTGTTTTTTAATGTCATTCAGTAAAGGTGCTGACAGCTGTTCGCCTGCATCAACCTGGTTATAGACTTCACGCTGATAAGCTGCTTCCAGCAGGTGAGTGACGAAGTTATGGTAATAGGTGCGTGAGATGATGGTCGCGATAACCCAGCGCTTAAATTTAGGATCATCAGATTCTTTAAGCAAGTAGTTCGCCATGAGCATCTCGTTCATTGTACTCGGCGCCTCTACGAAGTACAGCGAACTTTCTGCGTCAAAGATATTCTGGTGCTTGTTTGCCAGATTGAAATGTCCTGCATGGCCCAGTTCATGAGCCAGGACAAAGACTTCTGTCATCTTAGAAGTCCATGAGATCAGGATGAACGGATTCGTTGAATAAGGACTTGCACAGAATGCACCTGTCGATTTCCCTTTGTTCTGAACGAAGTCGATATAACTTTTATTGTACGCATCATCTACCAGCTGCATATAATCTTCACCCATAATTGATAGTGCCTTATTAATATAGTCCTGAGACTCAGCTACAGTAATCTCTGGTTCATATGTCTCGTCGAGTGATATCTTGAGATCCTCGAACTTCATCGTATCCAGATGATTCGTCTTCTGCAGTAATTTAGCGTAACGACGCATATGGGGTGCAAGTTCCGTCGTGATTAAATCAATCTGACGGTTGTAGAGTTCACGTGAAACTTCCTGTCTTTCAAGGAGAAAATCGATAACAGAGTCATAGCCACGAAGCTTAGATTCCGTTTTTTCTTGCTGTACTGTCATATTGTAGGTCTTAGCCGTTGTATTTTCATATTTCTTCAGTGTATCCGAGAACTTGCGAAAAGCGTTTCGTCTGACTTCTGTGTTGCCATCAACTTCCAGTTCACCTTCAAATGACACGTAGTTCATCGGAATCTCTTTACCGTGAGCTTCGAACGTACCAAAATCGATGTCGAGCATCTTAGTTGTATCGTAGAGACCGTATGGTGCACTAAATGTAGATGAGAATGCAGCAAGTGCTTTCTCAACTTCTGGGTGCAGCTGATGTGGTTTTCTTTTAACAAGCTTCTCTAGATAACGCTGATATTGTTTAGAATTATTTTTAATTTCCTCAAGTTTATCCGCTTCTAAAGCAAGTAGTTCTGATTCTATGAATGACAGGGCACTTGCCATCTCATCATAGGCTGTACCGAACTGACCTATCAGTTTCTGTGCTTCTGCATTGGTCTGATCGACGCTTAAGTTCAGGCTGGCGTAATTACCTAGTCGGTCGATAGCCTCTGTAATCTGAGCGTAGTCGTTCAGCATCGCTTCAACAGTCTCTGAATTATTCAGAGTCCCTTTGTACTGTTGACTAAATGCATGGACTTTTGACACTGTTTCCTTCAGATTGCTATAGAAAGCAGCATCATTTTCAAATAGGGGACTAAGGTCCCATGTTTCTTCGATGTTTACTTCACTTCTTAATGTTGTCAATATTTCCATCTCCTCTCTGTCTGATATCCATTATACAGTTTCAGGTCACTTAGAGACAATGTTTAGAGAGTGAATTAAGGGTATAGATAGTTATACCCTATAAGGAGGTGTACATATGTTGATACTCGCTGACATCAGCTACACGGCTATACCGAACTTCCTTCTGATTTCGATTGTCGGAATGCTGATACTGTCCATGATTTTCGGTCTGTTGACCAACCGTTTTATACTTGCGCCTGTGCTGACATTTGTTCTGCTCGGAATCGCAGCATTCATTCTGCCGAATTTCTTTGACATCACGTTCCAGCCGCTTCTAGGCTATGCAACGTTTCTTGCAGTCATCTCTCTTATACTGAGTCTGTTATTCTGGTATCTGACTAGAGATCGCCGCAGACAAAGAAAGCTTAGACGGGAGAGTCATCTCGAACGAGAAGAATTCGAAAACAAATATAACCGCCGTGAGAAAGAGAACGGGCTTTAAGACATGCATGCATGTCTTTTTTTAATGGAAAATTTACATACCAGTCACTGAATCTTTACAAGACTTCCATACACTGAAGTAAATACATATTTGGAGGATGGAAAATGAATAAACTGGTCAAAGTTCTTTCTACGGGTACACTTGCAGCACTCATGTTAACGCCTTATGCAGATGCCGCTTCAGTTTCAAGCTATAGCGAAAAGAGTTCATTAAAAGTAAGCCAGCTCGCGCGTTACGACTCAAAGACATCATTCGGTGAAAGCGGAACTGAAATCGTCGCTTATGATAAGAAATATAAGCGTGCATATTCTATCAACGGTGCACTGAATTCTCTTGATATTCTGGATGCTTCAAAGCTGACTAAAGGGAAAATGCCATTATTGAAACGTGTTGCATTAAAAGACTTCAATGCACAAGGTTCAGATATTACAAGTGTTGCTATCCATCCTCAACATAAATACATCGCAGTAAGCGTTCCGGCGGCAAATAAGACAGATAACGGCCATGTTGTCTTCCTTTCTATGAACGGCAAGTTCAAAGGTCAGGTAGAAGTAGGGGCTCTGCCTGATATGCTGACTTTTACACCGAATGGTAATAATCTGGTGGTTGCAAATGAAGGAGAACCAAACGACGAATATACAGTCAATCCAGAAGGATCTGTCTCTGTTATCCGCACTAAGCCTAATGGTCACATTAAACAGTCTGATGTAACGACGACATACTTTGACCGTTCAATGATTGGCAGTGACGTTCGTGAATTAGGCCGTAATGCAGAAGAAAGCTTCCGCAACCTTGAGCCTGAGTACATCACGGTTGATAACAACAATAAATTAGCTTATATCACGATCCAGGAGCGAAATGCAGTCGCTACCTACGACATCAAGAAGAAGAAGTTCGTCTCTGTAAAAGGTCTTGGTTATAAGGACTATCACAAAACAACAATTGATGTCTCTGATAAAGATGATAAGATCAACATGAAGAATTATCCGTTATTCGGTATGTATCAGCCTGATGGTATCAGCCACCTGAACTATAAAGGCCACGTTTACCTGCTGACAGCTAATGAAGGGGATACACAGGATTATAAAGGTTTCTCTGAAGAGACACGTGTCGCTGATATTGCAGACCAGTATAATACGGCAAGTGATTACTTCAAAGGATTCGATTCATCTATCTTAAAAGACAAAAAATCACTCGGCAGACTGAAAACATCTACAAGTAACCCATTCACGAATGCAGACGGCACTTATGATGCAGTTGTAACGTTTGGCGGCCGTTCATTCTCAGTAGTAGAAGCGGATTCCATGAAGCAAGTCTACGACAGTGGAGATGACTTCGAGAAAATCATAGCAAAAGCATTCCCTGATGCCTTCAACAGCCAGCAGGAAGAACCAGGTAAAATCGAGTTTGACAATAGAAGTGATGATAAAGGACCTGAAGCAGAATCAGTAACAGTCGGTAAAGTAGGTAAACATCAGTATGCTTTCATCGGTTTAGAGCGTACAGGTGGTATCATGGTCTATAACATGGATAATCCGACAAAACCGGTCTTTGAAACTTACTTCAAATCAAAAGACAACAAAGACATCTCACCAGAAGGTCTGACATTCATTCCAAAAGAAGAATCACCAACGAAGAAGCCATTACTGATGGCGAGCCATGAAATGTCAGGAACCATCGCGGTTTACGAATTTACAGGTAAATAAATAAGAAATAGAGTCCCCATTTGCTTCATTAAGCATATGAGGCTTTTTTTAAATAAAAAGTAAATGGTAAATGTCAATTTGAAGAGTTCCTATTTTCTCTCAATGATAAGGATTTAGATAGCCTGCTTGCTCGTTTGAACGTAATAGAGGAAATTGGTATATATGACAGCATACGACTAAAGTATGTTAAGAAACTCGATGATTATCTTTTTGAGGTACGATCGAGAAGCGGTAATAATCAGCAGAGAGCGGTTTACTTTCATTTAGAACAGAACCAGTATGTAATTACGCATGGTTTTACCAAGAAAACACAAACAACTCCATTAAAGGAAATAAAAAAGGCAGACAAATCAGGAAGCAATATTTTATCAATAGAGGTGATTTAAAATGAGTGATGTTAAAAATCTTATCAGGAAACGCATAGAGGAGAGGCCGGAACGTGCCGATATTTACAGAGAAGAAGAATTTAAAACTGCTGCTGCCTTAGCATTACTTAATCTGAGAAAGCAAAAAGGGCTTACGCAAAAAGAACTGGCTCAACTAATAGGTAAGCCGCAATCAACAATCTCAAGAATAGAGACAGGTGAAATGAATCCTACATCGTCAACATTGGAAACTATAGCTGAAGCAACAGATACAAAATTGAAGTTAGAATTTATTTAACGTTTCATTTTTCATTCCTTATTTTCTGAATATTTGGTATATTATATAAAATTAGTTATATCATAATTATTTCAGTGAGGAGTGAACACTTGAAAGGGATACTTAAAATTCTTATTAATTTATTAATCTTATTTCTTGTAGCATGTCTGCCTTCATTATTTAAATCTCAGCATTTCAGCTTCAACAATTATTTATCTGCTATACGTTATACGATAAAAAGTTTATCAGACCCTCAGCAGATTGTATTTATCAACCAAAAATCTGGTGTTGAGCACAGTCTTTTCCCTTTTATACTCGAACCGTGGTTCAACACACTTACTATTTTATTTTCAGCCATGCTAATTTCCTTTTTTCTATCTTTATTTTTAGTCTATCTGATGTACAGATTTCCATTCTTTGATAGATTATTAAGTCATACGAATAATGTTTTAAGTGTTGTCCCTGATATCTTCTATATTCCTATTTCAATTACTATTGTCATTCTCATCTATCAGCATACAGGAACGCTGCTGTTTGCAATTGCGACGAGTCAGAGCTCAAAGGCTATTATCTTTCCTGTAATAGTCTTACTTGTCATTCCTACGGTCAATAGCATCATATTATTAAAAAAGCTGATGGAAGCGGAGAAGGTAAGTACATACGTGGAATTTGCTAGATCAAAAGGGTTATATGAACATCAAGTGTTTGCTAATCATATTATGCGTAATCTGATGATGGGTTACCTGATTAATCTGAAACAGATTGTCTGGATCACCTTATCGAGTCTTCTATTTTTAGAGAGAGTGATGAATATATTCGGTGTATCGGTCTTTATATTTGAGTACAACTCACCGGTCGTTCTGTTTATCACCTTTATGCTGCTTTATATTCCAATTGCGCTTTTATTCGGTATGACTCAATATGTTGTGAATCATATAACGGGCAGGAGGATGGTATGATGAAGAGAATTTATTTCTATCTGATTCTGCTTGTTATACCAGCTATTATCGGAATCATTTACTATGATATTCTGAATGGAAAAGTAAAAAGAACGGATTTTCTATATGATAGTGACGGTACCGTTATAGCAAGCTCACCGTTTCCACCAAGTCTTCAGGCTATATTTGGTGTAGATTCAAGTTCTAATCATATGGCCTATGAGGTTTTATCAGGCTACAGGATTACACTAGCCTTATTGATCATCATTGCGCTTCTTTCGTTAATTATAGCAATAGTTATTGGCACACTATTAGCTTTCAATAAAAGAAGCGGTATTTTCTTTCAGGCAGTAGTTGATCCATTCTTCTATATTCCGCAGTCAATTTTAGCTTATATACTTTTAAGACCTGTTCTCTATGAACCGATTGATGGATTTGAGAACTCATCTCAATTCAGAGTCGTCTATCATATAGTGATACTCATTTTATTAATGATTCCGACGACTATAGCTCTTGTTAAGGAATCTACTGAAATGATTATTGAGAAGGAGTTTATTGATAGCGCTTATACCCTAAGTCCTAGTAAAATACATATTTATTTGAAGCATATTGTCCCAAATATGACACTCCAGTATTTCATTACATTTCTCAGAATATTATTTCAGACACTCATTGTCATCTCACACCTTGCGTTTTTTAAGATTTTCTTCGGTGGAACAGATGTATGTTATGGACCGGCATGTGAGATTATTGAAAAACCTGTACTACCTGAGCTCAGCAGTCTGATGGGATATCATTTTCATGATTTATCATTCGCCTGGTGGACTTTCTATGCCCCTTTAATGGCTATCATCTATATGATAGTGCTGGTGCAGATGATGGTTCAAAGATTAGAAAACTTAAATCATTGATAATTCTATTATATTAACGCCTATTACAAATGAACCTCATAATATTCATGAAATGTTCGCTGGTTGGAAAGATGATGGTATTAGATCAACTGAACTGGACTGGGGAATTTCTGAAGGAGAGGAACTAGATTGGTAAAAATGGTCTTTCAAGGTGATATATTTTTTTAGACTTTAGTCCAACTAGAGGTCATGAACAACGTAATAAAAGACCAACTTTGGCTATTAGTCATGATTTAGTTAATAAAACGAGTTATAAGACTATTGTATTACCTATATTTAGTACAAAAGATTAACGCTAATTGTCCTTTTAAAGGGTGGTTAGTTTTTTTAATTTAGCAATAGTTCCTAACTTATAATAATAACCTTAAAATTCCTGTATATGTGTTGATTGCCATTTTTATTAAGAACATAATAGCACTTATACATACAGGAAGAGGTGTTTTAATGAAAAAGGCTCTGATAGGCTTAAATATCGCCAACTATTTGCTGCTGATATTTTTAATGTTATTTCCGTATGATCCATATTCGTGGTTTAATGGATTTGTCAGAATAGGTATTTTTATAGCAACATCGTTATGTATTCTGATATACGGTTTATGGATGTATCATTCTAATAAACAAGAATATGAGTATATCGTTTCAATCAGTTCAATAATCAATGCGATTAATTTATTTGTATTGCCGATTGTCTATATGATTTTCTCAATCATGCTATGAAACTTGTGTCAGAAGAAATCATGATGTTGAATCCAATTAAAAGTTAAATTACAGCTGGCAATGAAAATTATAACTATAGTTCTCATTTGGTTTAAGTTCATTATAAGTAACCAATTATATTCATATGTAGTTGATAGGGACTTATAAGAACATAAATGCTCTCCTATACATAACTTCCTATAATATATATTATGTAAACTAGAATAATGAAAAATAAGAGGAGACTTTCTATCTCTCTTAATAATCACAAAAACCGTCATTATAAATTAATGACGGTTTTTGTGATTATTTCTTTTTAATGATATGTTTTATGCGTCGTGCACCGCCGCCAGCTTTCATGGCCGCCTGATGAAGCACAGCTTTCGGTTTATTAATTGTCTTATTAAAATCTCCGACAAGTTCTTCAATCTGTGCATTGAAACCGCGTTTAAATCGATAAACGCCATAATCTTCGCCAGATTCCGTGAAATCGCCAGATACGCCGTAAAAATTATAACGGCTAAATTGATGTTCAAAACAATAATTGATTATATACCAGTGCATGGCATATGGACCCATAAACTGGCTGTATTTATGACTTGAACCGCCTGAAAAATAATTGATCTCATAATTATTCTCAAAAAACATACCGGCTGCTAGATTCAGTATCTGTCCGTCAGTTTTCTTCAGTTCATTCATATCCAGTATATTTTGCTGCAGTTTTTTCAGCTGGTCATCTAAGTCAGCTAGTTTCTTAAGCTGTTTATCTGACTTATTGTCTGCTAACAGCAGCTGGTCATGCTTAGCTTCCAGTTCAAGCTGTTCTGCATTTAAATCTGCGATATGTTCATCCAGATCAATATATGCAAGTGGCATAATGGCTTTCGAACCGTAATGTTTCTTAAATCGTTTGAAATAGTCGTCGTCACGGGCAATAAAACCTGCCCGTTCTTCTGTTTCTCTATAGAGATCCAGGAAGATGTCAATCTCATTTTCTTCCAGCAGACGGATTTTGACACCGTATTTCTGTGCCTTTTTGACATTTCGTTTACGCTGGCTGTCAAACTGCTTCATGATAGATGCCGGTGTTTCACCTTCCAGATACAGCACGCTCATCCAGCGTACTTGTGTATAACTGTAGCCCCTTGTAAAACCGCCATGCGTATAGCCTAATGACTCTATTAGCTTGATGAGGTCATCATTGCCCTCTGTTTTCGGTTTAACATCTTTATCATATGTTCTATAAATCCAGTATGGATCCAGTTTGACGTATAGACACTGATGCTGTTTTAAGTACTTATCAAGTGACTGGAAGTAAAAGCGAATCAGCTCTGTATTTAATGTATCTAAAACAGGTCCTCGGTTTGAATAGTACATATAGCTGCCGAATGTCGGAATTTTAGAGAACAGACTTGCTGCAATCACTTTATCGTTCTCTTTAACACCCAGGAGGACAACCGGGCTTTTCTCTTCTTCCCTGTTAGCGATATTTTCTGCCATCTGGAAGTAGTGGCTCATATATGGTGTCTCAGCCATAAAAGTCTTGAATTCTTTTGTAGTCAGTTCTGTGAATTGCATAACTTTCCCCCTACTATCCTTTTATCTTCTTCATCGCCTGATAAGCCTGGTAGACCGGCTTATTGACCGGCAGTACGAAGTCGCCGATATATTCCATGACGTCAGCATTGAAACCTTTCTTGAACTTGATGACGCCTGCATCCTCTGCATTTTCACTGAAGTCTCCGCTGATACCGTAGAAATTATAACGATTGATACCATGTTCAAGTGCATAGTTGATCATTTTCCACTGGATGGCATAAGAGCCTGCGAAGTGTCTGAATTCATTTGCTGTTCCGCCAGCCAGATAGACTACTTCATATGGATTAATCAGGTAGAATGCAGCCGCTACAGGCAGTTCATCTCCATGCTGAGACTGCAGTTCTTTCGCTTCTGTCAGACGATCTTCAATCGCTGCCAGCTGTTTCTCAAGATCTGCTTTCTTCTTGTCATTCTTCTGTGTATTCTCGTTCTGAAGATTGCGTTCAACACCCTGCTTTTCCTCTTCCAGCTGAGGAATATACTCTGTAAAGTCAATATAAGCAAGCGGCATCAGTGCTCTGTCTCCAAAATGACGCAGGCGCAGCTTATAGAAACTGTCGTCGCGGTCCTGGAACTCTTTTTTTGAGCTTGTGTCTGCCATAAACTGTCTGAAGATAGGCATCTCATCTTCTGTCAGGTATCGAACTTTAATACCATTTTTGATAACCTTCTTGATATTACGCTTACGCAGACTGTCCATATCCTTAAGGACAGACTTTGAATCTTTACCTTCAAGGTCAAGAACTGAATGCCAGCGTATCTGGAAATTGGTTTTCATCCCTGTTGTATAGCCTTGATGTTGATAGCCGAGTGCTTCCATCTCATTGATGACTGAAGCGGTCGGATATTTTTCAAGGATGTTGCCATCATGATCTCGCTTCTGATAAGCGACATATGGATCGACGCGGACATAGAGTGCTTTATGTTGTTTTAAATATTTCTTCAGTTCTGTAAAGAAGAAGTGCAGCAGTTCCTTGTTGTTATAGTCCATTACCGGTCCACGGTTTGTGTAGAAATATTTGAAGACTTTCATGACAGGAATCGCAGTCAAAAGACATGCAGCAATAACTTGACCGTTCTCCTCTACTCCTACTAGGTGGACTTCAGCACCTTCTGCCTGTTTGACGTCATAGTTGACTGTCATCTGTGTGAAATGGCTGCCTGTTTTATCGCAGAATGTGCCGAATTGTTCTTTTGTCAGTGTAATAAACTTCATAGTTAACTCCTTCTTGTTCGATAGATTGATAGTTATTTTATGCTATAATTCGTTTATATAAAGGAATTTCATAAAATTCGCTTATATAAACGAACGGAGGTATAACATGATTGGATTGTTCATTATGGACGTATCAGGAAGTACAGCCCATGGTAATGCAGATGAAATCAGTCATAGACTCCAGCAGCTGGAGACAGCAATCAATCAGTGGACACAGCCCCTGAATAGACGCTATGTCAATTTCAGAATGGGTGACGAACTGTTTTTTGTCTGTGACTCACCAGGAGATATGCTGATAATAGCTTATTATATCAAATTATCATGGCCATTAAAAAGCCAGACCCTAAAATTCGGGTTATCAATCGGTGAAAGTGAGCTGCCGGAAGCGGATTTCGAGCACTGGAATGCGCCTATCATTAAAAAAGCACGTCAAGCACTGGAAAGTATTAAGACGAATGATCAGGTTGACCTCTGTCTCTCGGCTGAGAATGTTTCAATGATGAATCATGTGCTCTTCTACTATATGACAGATATTCTGCGCCAGCATACAGATATCCAGAGAGAAATACTGCTGATGAGTCTTTCGATTCCTGTGCAGAGAGAACTGGCTCATGAAATGGATAAGAGCTTCTCGACAGTGTCCACCCATCTCAAAAAAGCGCGTAGTAAACAGCTTGACCTGATTGAGCAGGAACTCATCCAATACAGTTCAGGTATCAATGAAGAGATGAGAAAACATATTAGACAGACACTAAAGGACTTATACCAATGATGATGAATCTGACACTCTACTTCTTATGTATCGTCCTCTATATATTCAGTGGGCCATTTATCCGTGCATTTCTGTCGTCTATGAGTTCTACTAAACTACCTAAGTCAGATAATGTCGGGCTTGTCATCGGTTATCTCGAAAGGTTTCTGATCATTATCTTTATTGTACTAAAGGAATATACCGCAATTGGACTGGTCATCGCAAGTAAATCTATTTTAAGGTTCAATGACGTCAAACAGGACCCAGTTGAGCATCAGCCTGATAAGATAGATAAACAGTCAGAATACATCCTGCTCGGAACCATGCTTTCTATGACAGTAGGTATATTGATTGGATTACTTGCCTCGATTGATTTTAGATAAGATAGATAAAGTCCCGCAAATTTTTTGCGGGACTTTATTATGCTTTATTATTGATGCTGAGCAAGCTGAAGTTGATAATATTTACCTCTTCGTGCCATTAATTCATCGTGACTGCCTGATTCAGCGATTCGCCCGTCTTCTATATAAAGAATGCGGTCAGCATCTCTGATAGTAGACAAACGATGTGCAATCGTTAAGGTAGTCCGGCCTTCTGATAGTTCCTTGAAGGCTGCCTGTATGCGATTCTCTGTTTCAACGTCAAGAGCGCTCGTCGCTTCATCTAGAATAATGACCTTCGGATTCTTAAGGAACATACGGGCAATAGAGACCCGCTGCTTCTGACCACCAGACAGTTTAGTACCACGTTCTCCGACAATTGTATCTATACCGTGTGGCAGGCCATCCACAAATGACTTGAGCTGTGCTTTATCAATAGCCCACATAATCTCCTCTTCAGTTGCTGTCATATCTCCGTAAGCAACGTTCTCCCTTAATGTACCGCTGAATAGGAAGACATCCTGCTGAACAATACCGATCTGCTGTCTTAAGGACTCAAGCGTATAATCTCTGATGTCATCACCATTGATGGTGATACGACCATTGATAGGATCATAGAACCTTGGTAACAGCGAGCATAGAGTGGTCTTCCCGCCGCCACTAGGACCGACCAGAGCAACTTTCTCACCTTCGTTCACTGTAAACGATAAGTCATCAAGTATGGTCTTATCTCCATATTTAAAGGTCACATGCTCATAGCTGATAGTCTCAGGGGTAGATGCGAAAGTGACAGCGTCTTTAGAATCTTTGATTTCGGTTGTTGTCTCCATAATCTCTCTGAAGTTCTTAAAACCTGCAATTCCTTTTGGAAAGAGCTCGATAATCAGATTAATGGACTGAAGCGGCTTAAAGAGAATATCTGTAATCATGATAAATGCCACAAACTCACCATTGGTCATATGACCATGCAGGACAAAATAACAGCCGAGTATCAGAACAATGATTAAAGTGAATTTCTGTGCGATATAACCGATGGATGAGTTCCAGGACATATAGTTATAGGCCTTCAGTTTAGTCGCCCGGAATGCTTCATTTGCTGATTCAAATCTTTTCTGTTCATGCCGTTCATTCGTAAAAGCCTGAACAAGACGAATACCGCCGATACTCTCACCAATCACTTCATTAAAAGTGGATACATTCCCGAAAAGACGTTCAAATGCGGTTGTCATCTTCTTGTTGAAGTAAATCGTCAGAATAAAGATGATCGGAACAATACAGAATGTAATGAGTGCAAGCTTTACATCGATGAATAGCATAATCATCAGCGCGCCGATAACAGTCATCACTGCGACAAACACTTCTTCCGGTCCATGATGGGCCACTTCCCCTATATCCATCAGGTCATTGGTGAGACGGCCAATCAGTTTACCGGTCTTCATGTTATCGAAAAATCCGAAATTCAGTTTCTGCAGATGCTGATAGAGTTCATTACGGATATCCCGTTCAATATTGGTTCCGAGCTTATGTCCCCAGTAAGTAACGATGAACTTAAGCAGAGAGACAAAGCCGTATACAAGAAATAAGCCGATTGCACCGAAGACGATATTTCGCCAGTCCTTAGATGGCAGCAGTTCGTCAATGAACAGACTGGTCATCAACGGAAAAATCAGTTCCAGTACACCGACAAAGACGGCTGAACCGAAATCAAGAATGAACAGCCCTTTATAAGGCTTGTAGTATTTAAAGAAATCTTTCATTACCATAACCCTTTCCAGATAGACAATATAAGAGACAGAAAAAAACTGCGGTTAGACCGCAGTGTTAAATAAGTGGACTTTGTACATAAGCATAAAGAAGAGATTCAGTCGCCAGTATAGAACGTTCATGAGTTCTTTCCATCGCATGAGAGGACTCAATACCTGCCCCGAACAGTGCATGCTTAATGTCATGGCCAGCAGAAATGGCTGCACTGGCGTCAGAGCCATAATACGGATAAATATCTATTTTGTAATCAATACCATTGTCCTGACAGAGCTTGACGAGATGCTGACGAAGATGATAGTGATAGGGACCTGAGCTGTCTTTTGCACAGATAGACACTGTATATTCATCTGACAGCTGTCCGTCACCTAACGCACCCATATCGACTGCGAGGTATTCAACCACTTCTTTTGGAATATTGGAATTTCCGCCGTACCCGATCTCTTCATTATTTGAGAAGAAGAAATGAGTCGTATGAGGTAACTGGATATCATTCTCTTTCAGATGAACAAGTAATTCCAGCATAATCGCTGCACTGACTTTATCATCGAGATGGCGTGATTTAACGAAACCGCTCTCTGTGTACTGGAAGCGGGGTTCAAAGCAGATAAAATCACCGACATTGATGCCAAGTGCCTTTGTTTCTTCTGCAGATGAGGTCACTTCATCTATACGGACCTCCATATGATCATCATCACGTTTAATATCATCATTCCCACGGTAGACATGGACACTTGTTTCATGGAGACAGATAGTCCCTGTGAAGACTCGGTCTGTGCTATGAATCTGACAGTATTCCCCTTCTGTCGCATTCCAGCTGAAGCCGCCTATCTTTGTCATCTTAAGTCGTCCACTCGGCAGAATATCCTTGACCATAGCACCTAATGTATCAACGTGTGCTGTAATGAAGCGGTGACGAGTATTATCAGTCCCTTTTACAGTGACGCTTAGGCCCCCTTTATTGGTGACGATGCTTTCAATATCATGTTGCTGGAGGTAATCCTGGCAGTATTGTATGGCAGCATAAGCATAGCCGGATGGTCCTGGAATATTAACAAGTGTCTCAACTTGCTTGATGGTCTTTTTAACATCTGGATAAGTCATTCTTTCCCCTTCTTTCTTGAATGATAGGTCCATTCAATCTTAAACGATATTTTAAATATTGACAACAACAGGTAATTCTTGTTAAAAAGCTACGGCTGACTGAAGAAAATTTCATCTTCATCATATGCATCAACGGAGTTAGCAATATAGACATGGGTCATGATAAAGAACTGGTTTAAAATAGACTTGATGTCATGTCCAGCATCTAGCTGGAAGCGGATGGTCTCGTCTGTCTCTGGTGTCAGATGTACGCGACTAATAATATGATCAAAGCTTTGGATATCGCTTGATTCATCCGTATTCTCCTGACGTTCTACTAACTGAATTTCAATGTACTCGATATGACCGGTCTGGCCACTCAGCTCGACAATGCCTTCAATCGTGTCACCTAGACGATAATTTGTTTGATTGATACGAGTATCAACCGTTAAATCTTCAAAGCCGATAGATGATAATAAATTTTTAAACATATCGGTAACCCCTCCTAAGAGTAATTTTGTCTTTTTATTTAGGACTATCATCGCATATAATAGGGAAGAGAACAAACATATTAAAAAAAGGAGATTATGATATGACAGGTTTGTTTAGTCTGCTCAAAAAAGGAAGTACATCATCTTTAATGGCAGCCATTGTTAACTTTATTTTAGGTGCACTGAAGTTTGGTGCGTATATCATTACAGGAAATGTCGCTATGTTCGCAGAAATGATGCACTCACTTGGTGATGCAGCCAACCAGTTATTCGTCTGGGTCGGTTCTGCTGTGTCAAAGAAAGATCCGAACGAGAAATTCCCATTTGGATATGGACGTCTGGTTAATATTGTTTGTTTATTCGCAGTAATCATCGTAGCGATTCTCGCATACGAAACAGTTTTAGAAGGGATTCATCACATTCAGCACCCTTCACATGAGGAACAGCCTTTTAATCATTTTCTGATTAATGCCGGCGTCTTACTGATTGGTATAGTGCTTGAAGGTTCAGTTTTATATAAAGCTGGAAAAGAAGTTTTAGAAGAAGCACATAAACCGACAACAGGTATTCATCCTTTTACAACAAGCTATGTTAGCTTAAACAAAGCTAAACCAGCTACAAAGCTTGTATTTATGGAAGATACAGTTGCAACTTTAGGTGGCGTATTAGCACTGATTGCCATCGTTATTGCACGCCTGACAGGTTTCGGTCAAATAGAAGGAATTGTATCCGTTATTATCGGTCTTATGATGTTCTTTGTGGTTGCACGTGTTTTCCTGGAAAATGCTGCGGGTGCTATCGGTGTGTCTGATCAGGAGATGGAAGTTAATGCATCACGTATTATTTTAGAGAATGAACATATCACAGATATTAAACGTCTGACTGTACTGAAAGAAGGAGAAGACCTTCATTTAGAGGCTTTACTTGAAACACCTCGTGTGGATATGAATTTACGACAGCTCTCTGAAATCAAGAAACAAATTGCACAACGTCTGCTGGAGCAACCGCACGTTGTAGACGTAAATTTAGAGTTTATGGAAGCAGATGATATACGTGACTGGAAAGACGGTCATGGTTCATCGACATATAGAATGTTTACTAAGGAGGATAAATAATGCCATTCGTAACTATTGAACTTGTTGAAGGACGTACAGAAGAACAGCTTAAAGCGATGGTGACAGAAGTCACTGAAGTCGTGAGTAGAACAACCAATGCACCTAAAGAAAACATCCATGTTTTTGTAGAAGAACTGAAGAAAAATCGTTACGCTGTTAACGGAAAACTTAAATCAGAAGAATAAAAAATAGGTGTACTCATCTCGAGTACACCTATTTTATTTTGCCAAAAATTCTTTGATTGCCTTTTTATTGGCTTCCTTATCAATATCGAGTACATTCCCTACTCCGTAAACGTCCTTGAAATTAAACGTCCCTTTAACAGGGATAACGAGCGACTGAATATCTTTATCGCCTCTGATCGCAAACGATGCGCCAGTTCTAAAAATATCACTATTTGTGAGATTAGTATCGACATACCCTCTCGCGATACCTGCAAGTTTAGGTACTTTTGGCAATGTAGAAAGTGAGATGAACTCACTCTGCAGTGCTTTTATAACCTGCTGCTGTCTTCTGACACGGCCGAAATCAGATTCCTCGTCATTTCTGAATCGCGCGTAACCGAGCAGTTCTTTACCATTCAGGTTATGCTGTCCTTTTTGAAGTGATACGCCGATTTTCTCAGACATATCTTTCTCAACATTAATCGGAATCCCTTCTGGTGACAATTCATCAACCATCTGTTCAAAGCCCTTGAAGTCAATAATGGCATAATACTCCAGGTCAATATCCAGATTCTTCTTTAATGTCTGGCGAAGGAGTTCAGGGCCGCCGAGTGTGTACGCTGTATTAATCTTATAGTTCTGATAGCCTGGAATTTCAGCATAAATGTCGCGCATCACAGACATCAGTTTCATTTTTTTGCTTAAATAATCATATTGCGCAATCATAATGGAGTCTGTGCGGGCAGAACCATCTACAACCCGGTCCTGACCTAATATAAGAATATTGACTTTAGCATCCTTATTAATCGGTCCATTAAACTCATATTTTTTTTCCTGCTTGCCATGGTCCCTCGCAAATTGAATGCCGTTATTATAACTTGATTTAACCCAGAACCCGAGTAAAACAAGTATGGCTATAAGCCCCAGAATGATAAACGGCAGTTTGCGCAGTCTGGTTTTTTTCTTACGTTTGTATACTTTTTTCGTGCTCATGACATCCCTCTTCCAATCTTCCGAAACTATAATTAACTTATCCAATAAATATCTAAAAAGCAAGGGAAATCAGTAAAGATACTTCTAAAGCCCGATAACTTTATTGATGAACATCATAAGGGCCAGAGTCCTCTGAAAAATAGCGGTTATAACGTTTCTTGAATTTATCAAAAAGATGAGAAATAATCACGCGGATAATGGCATATGCAGGAATAGCTAAAATAACGCCTAATACACCGGCTAGATTACCAGCGCAGAGAAGGACAAAGATAATAGTTAAAGGATGAATCTGCATCGTCTTACCCATAATATTGGGCGAAATAAAGTGCCCTTCAAGGAACTGAACAGCGACCCAGACGATGGCGAGCTTAAGCAATGTAAACGGTGAATCGACAAGTGCAATGACAATGGCAGGGCTGATAGCAATAGTTGGCCCCAGATACGGAACGACACTCGTAACTGCCGCGATAGATGCTAATACTAAAGCATATTCCAGACCGATGATATTGTAGCCAATAAATAATAGAACACCGATACACAGTGATACAATTAACTGTCCCTGGATATATGAACCTACCTGAATATCCATTTTAAGCAGAATATCATGTACATCCTGACGATATTTTGGCGGTGTAAGCTTAAGTACATAGTTAAGGAACTTGTCGCCATCTTTAAGTAAGAAGAACAGAACAAACGGAAAAGTCCCAATAACGATGATCACACTCATTAAAGTATCTATTATAGAGCGAAACTTTGATGGCAGCTTATCCATATAATCATTCGCCTTATCTTGTAACGTGGCAAGATGATTATTAATCCAGCTCTGTACATCAGCCATATAAGGTTCAATAAAGGAATTCTTAGTAAATTGATTAAAGACATCCCCTAAATGATCAACATAGGATGGAAAATGGTTGATGAAACGGATAAGCTGTTCCTGTATTAATGGTACTAGCAAGGTAATGGTGCCGACTAGTACACCAATAATGATCACAATGAGCAGAATAATACCCCATAGTCTTTTAATGCGATATTTTTCCAGAAAGTTTACGACTGGATTAAGCAAATAAAAAAAGATAAAGGCTACAATAATAGGACCAATAATTGTTTTGACAATGGTTACTACCGGATCAAAAATAAAGGACACCTGGTTGGTGATAAAGATAAGAATGCCAATCAAAATAGCAACCAGCAATGTATAAATAATGGTTGCCCCACCTAAAAAGGAAATAAATCGGTTGTTTTTGAACATTTGTTTTCTCACTCTCCTTATTTTTATGTTTAGTTTTTATATATAATTATTAGTTTACATAATAAAGTTATTATATTTAAAAATAAAAAACAAAAGCTCTGGTTTCCCAGAGCCTTCATTTTACTTGATTTCCATTAATTTGTCGCCATGTTTAATGTGACCATATTGAACTTCTATCATTTGTTTGTTGTCAAGATTAGTGAAAACTAACGGTGTGATATCACTCTTCGCATTTTCTCTAATATAATTTAAATCTGCTTTAAGTAAAGGCTGCCCTATTACGATGGCATCTCCTGGTTTTACAAGTACTTCGAATCCCTGACCTCTTAAGCCGACAGTCTCCAGACCGAAGTGAATCAGCATCTCAAGGCCCTCTTCTGACTCAAGTCCAAGCGCATGTTTAGTTGGGAAGTCCATTTTCACTACGCCGTCAAACGGTGCATATACTACACCTTCTTCAGGAATGACTGCGACACCCTCACCCATCATTTTACCTGCAAACACTTCATCAGGTACTTTCGTAATATCTACAACTTCACCTGAAATAGGAGCAAATACTTCTGTCAGTCCTTTTTCTTCTGTTGATTCAATCACTACATCATCAGGGGCTTCTGCTGTATGTGTCTGTTCTGGATGAGTGACCTCGCCTGACATAATACGAGCCATATCATGTTTAATCTGATCTGATTTAGGACCAAAGATAGCTTGCATGTTGTTACCTACTTCAAGCACACCAGCGGCTCCTAAAGCTTTTAATTCATTTGTATCTACTTTAGATTTATCTTTAACTTCTACACGTAAACGTGTGATACATGCATCCAGATGTTTAATGTTCTCTCTACCACCCATCGCATCTAAGACGTGGAATGGTAATTCACCCGCTGTTGAAGCTTTAGAAGTCGTCTCTTCAACTTCACGACCCGGTGTTTTTAAATTGAATTTTTTAATCGCAAATGTAAATAAGAAGTAGTAGATCACTGCATATACAAGACCAACTGGAATAACGAGTAATGCATTTGTACGATCCCAGTTCAATAAGCCGAATAAAGTATAGTCAATAAATCCACCAGAGAATGTCATCCCGATTTTAACGTGCAGCAAATGCATAACAAGGAATGATGTACCTGCAAGCAGTACATGAATCGCGTAAAGAATCGGTGCAACAAATAAGAATGAGAACTCAAGAGGTTCTGTAATACCTGTTAAGAATGATGTTAAAGCAGCTGACAGCATCAGCCCGCCTACTACTTTTTTACGTTCAGGACGAGCCTGACGGTAAATAGCGAACGCAGCTGCTGGAAGACCGAACATCATGAAAGGATATTTACCTGTAGTGAACATACCAGCTGTAAAAGGCACACCGTCTTTCATCTGAGCCATCCAGATACTCTGGTCACCACGCACGATGTTCCCTGCTGCATTTGTGTACTGACCAAACTCGAACCAGAATGGTGCATAGAAGATATGGTGCAGACCAAATGGAATCAGTGCACGCTCAATAATACCGAAAATAAATGTTGTTAAGACAAGGTTTTTATCTAATAAGAACTGTGATAATTCATTTAAACCTGTCTGTATAGGCGGCCAGATGATTGACAGGATAATCCCTGTCAGAATCGCCATTACAGATGTGATGATTGGAACGAATCGTTTGCCGGCAAAGAATCCGAGGAAGGCCGGTAAAGTGATGTTATAGAATTTGTTGTAACACCATGCTGCAACAGCACCGATGATGATACCGCCGAATACACCAGTCTGAAGTGTCGGAATCCCTAGGATAAGAGCATGAGCAGGTTCTTTTGCAGATTGACCAAGTACTTTAGCTCCTGCTGCATAACTGTAAATATTATCGATGGTAATCCCTTTGATCTTACCCATCGTTGCATTCATAATTAAGTAACCGACAAGTGCAGCAAGTCCTGCTACACCATCACCCGCTGCAAGTCCAAGAGCCGTACCAATCGCAAATAATAAAGGCAGATTGTCAAAGATAACCTGACCGGCAGACTCCATAATACCTGATAACATAACGAAGAAATCAGCTTTCAACCAAGGTGCGAACTGTACAAGCTGGTCATTGTGCATCGCATTACCAAACGCAAGTAGAATACCTGCAGCCGGCAGAATCGCAACAGGCAGCATGAGCGCTTTACCAATACGTTGCAATTGACCGAATAACATTTTGAACATAGAAATACCCTCCTTTTATTGTCAAGACATTTGAATGACACAAAAAGGCATGAGTCTAGACTGGTCCCTTCGTACCAGCCTTAGACTCATGCCTGCATAATCAGTTACACGTCTGTAGCTTCAGTATTAAACTGCTGTATATGCATTGTCAGATAAACCAGCTCTGATTCATATACTGGCTTATTCAGCAATGTCTGCATCATTTTTACTATCTTAATAGCTACATTATAACAAACAGGATACTGTACTTTCAATAAGTTTTCGAGATTTCTTTGTTCCGGGGCTGAATCATTCGCGATGACACGTTGCACAGCAAAGCTGATATGTCTGACAAACCGGGAATAAATAATTGAATTCTTATCGACCTGAATCTTCAGGTCATGCTCAATGATCCTGACTGCACGTGTAATAACTTCAGCCATCAAATTCATATCTCGAATACTTTGACTGCTGATTGACGAATGAATATGGAGCGCAATAAAGCCCACTTCTGACTCCGGCAGCTGCACCTGCAGACGCTCATTCAGCATATTCACTGCAATATAAGCAGCGCTATACTCTCTTGGATATAGTGCTTCTGTTTCATTACTGAATGGATTAGAAATAAAAATCTGGTCATCTAAACGTTTAATTGCGAAGATAATATGATCTGTCAGTGAGAGAAGCAGATTATCGCTGACATCTTCTTCAATCAGATCTTTTATTTCATCGACAACTTCTATGACGACTTTCATGACATCATCATCGCCAATATCCATTAAAGTACGATACCGCTGCTGGTCTTGAAAGGTTTTCAGTTCATATACTTTTTCAATCTGATCAGTATCAATGACTTCTCCTGACTTTTTTCCAAAGCCGATGCCTTTTCCGATTAAAATCACTTCATCGCCATAGTAAGTTGCCACTAGAACATTATTGTTGAGTGTCTTGTCTATGATATAGTTACCCATCTGTCACCTCGTTCTTAAGTCCCATGGCAGAACTTTTATTGCATGCTATAATATTTGTAAGCTTATACATAGTATAGCGAATATTGATACATTTAAAAAGGAGATGACCCACTTGAAAAACAAAACAAAGTTATTTGCTGGTTTACTGACGTTCATTATGTTACTGACATTTACAAGACCTTCCTATGCCGTGACAGAGGAAGCCTGGCAGGAAGCTGTGACTGTATACGGTGCAGCACTCCAGTCTAATGAGAGTCTGAAAAATACGACACATGACCTGCTAGGTACAAAAGACAATGATAAAGTTGCTTATGTCACAGCAGCTGATCTTGGTAAATATTTAAATTTACAGTCATCTGATAATGTACTTAAATCAAGTATCCGAATTACGAAGCTTGCGAAAGGCGCCGGCCTGACACTGACAATCGACCAGTCCAAAGGCAAGATCACGAAACTCACTGAAGATACTTATAAAAATGCCCTCTTAACGGCAAGCGTGACAGACGCTGACGTGAAAATTGCTGCTGCAGAAGATGTGACAGGCGAAAGTGCATTAGCAGGCGTCTACAAAGCTTTCGAAGCGCAAGGTGAACCGATTGATCAGGCACAGACCAAAGCCGCTCAGGACGAACTCGATTCTATTACTAATATCACAGAAGAGAACCAGAACAAAGATGGTTTCTCACAAGAACAGCTGAACAAAGCGATTGCTGAAGCTAAAGCTGAAATCGCAAAACAAGGCGGTAACTTATCTGTGACTGAAATAAAAAATGTCGTCACTGAAAAAATCAACAATAATGGTCTTAACAACGTTTTAAATGACAACCAGATCAATATCATCGTCAACTTCATCAATAATGCACAGCAGCAAGGTATCTTCACAGGTGAGAATGCCGATAAAATCATCGACAGCGCAACAAACTATGTCAATGACATCAAGAACTCTGACACATTCAAAAACGCCGCTGAAAAAGCGAAGGAAGCTGGCAAAGATTTGAAAGACTCATTAGAAGAACAAGGCGTCTGGGATAAATTCGTTGAAGCTGTTAAATCATTTTTCACAGCAATCGGTAACTTCTTCAAATCATTAATGGGCTAAAAAAAAAGACTATGCACATGGAGGCCACTGAAAATCTCACGATTTTCTATAAGCTCACTAATTCCAACAACTCAATAGTGTAAAAGAACCCGTCAATTTCCTCAACATTAGGAAATGACGGGTTCTTTTATCCTATTTTTCATCTATAAGTTTTATGATTCTTTTGATATTCACTACGAATATTGTCGCAGCCGTCTGCATTTCCATATTTAATAGACCCGCGTATTTTGAACTTTTCATACCGTGTCTATTTTTTAATTCAGAGTTCTTTGCCTCAATCATATATCGTTTTCTTGAGATTAACTTGAATCTTTCAGAATCCATGAACTTCATCTGATGTTTATGGGTTTCTGATTTTATTGTCACGCTGTATGTTTTAGATTTAGCGCCATCTCTATAACATCCTATTTTGAGAGGGCAGATCTGGCATTTATCAATGTCAAAATAATAAGTATCCGTCTGGTTTTGACCCTGCTTTTTTCCCTGACGCGCTTTTCTAACGGCTAACTGTCCTGCCGGACATACAAACATACCTGCATCCTTATTATATTCAAAGGCCTGATTCTCTTTACGGACACCATGAATAATATGGGGATGGAGTTTTGAAACCAGTTCGATATTATCATTAAAGCAGTAATCCAGATTGTCTCTTGATGAGTAGGCTGTGTCACCTATAACGGTGTCCACTTCTACACCATTTTCACGTGATTTCTCAATCAACTGCGACAGGTAACATCCATCGGATTTCTCTCCGGTAGTTACAACAGCCGCTGTGATGATACGGTCGGTGTTCATTGCGAGATGGTTCTTATAGCCAAAGAACGACTTATCTTCTGATTTGTGTCCAACACGTGCATCTTCATCCACCGATACTGTATAGGTTGACTCACAATCCTCAATTGTTTCTTTGAAATAGTTTATTTTTTCTTTCACGGATGGAATGGACAGATACTTTTCTTCTTTTAACAGATCATCCAGAAAAGATTTCGACAGATCCAGTGCTTCTTTTGTAGAACAATCATTAAGCTTTAGAGGTTTTATCTTCGTGTCATCTATTTTGCCTGCGGCATATACAATCTGATTTGAACGTTTCTGAAGAATCTCCTTCGGAAGGTAAGCATTGTACCTCGACTGACTATGGGTGGCATCAACGATTAAGGTGGATCCATTTAGAACGCCCTGATTTTGTGCTGTTTCAACGGAAGTTTTAATCAGCAGATCCAGCAGGTTCATGTCCTTGAGACGAAGCTTTCTAAACTTTGTGAGAGAACTGGAGTGAATCACTTCTTCTTCAGGCGCCATATCCAGAAAAAACTTAAAAGACATATCATAACGTGAGCGGTTCCACCACATCAACGTCTGATAAATCAAAAATAACTTTCAGAAGCAGATATTTAAACATTCTGACAGGACTTACGACACTTCTTCCTTTCGTGATCGAATAATTTTCTATTACTTCATCGTAGATGAATGAAAAATCGATAATGTCTTTCATTCTTCTCAGTTTGTTATTTTTAGGTACAACTATGTCATAAAGGTCTGAATAATTACTGTTCATCTTCTGTGAATCCGGTCTGATCATTGAACGACTCCCCCTGTTTCCTTAAGTTTAAATGATGAGAACAAAATAAAGAACATGAATTTCAAAATTCATGTTCTCTAAAAGATTTTTATTCAATTGCGATTCTTCTTTAATTATCAGAATAATCGTAGATTATTAAAGGAGATTTTCAGTGGCCTCTGCACATGCATAGTCTTTTTTATTTGTCTTCATAGTGATAAGGATTGTCGCCCCATGTATCAACTGATGATAAATCTGCTTTAACATTTTTTGTTCTGAAGACTGGATTAAGGCCTTTTTTACGCTGATCTGCATAGTCACGAGCCACTTCAAATACGACGTGTGCTAAGCCGATTATCGCTGTAATGTTTAAGATAGCCATCAGACCCATAAATAAGTCAGCTGTTGCCCACACGGTCTCGACTTTAACAACTGCGCCGAAGAAGACCATGAATACAACAAGTAGACGGAAGATAAACATCACTGTCTTATTCGTTGTTAAATACTCAATGTTTGACTGACCGTAGTAATAGTTACCAATAACAGATGAATAAGCGAACAAGAAGACAGCGACTGTTAAGAATATACCACCGAACGAGCCGACGTGACTATTAAGAGCGGCCTGTGTCACGGCAACACCTTGAGGCGCTTTTTCACCGAATTCAAGTCCAGAATAAAGAAGAATCATGATCGCTGTCGCTGTACAGACGATCATTGTATCAAAGAAGACACCAAGCGACTGAATCAACCCTTGTTTGACCGGGTGAGAGACAGCAGCTGTTGCGGCAGCATTCGGTGCTGACCCCATCCCCGCTTCATTTGAGAAGAGTCCTCGTTTAATCCCCTGCATAATAGTAAAGCCGAGCGCCCCACCAAATGCCTGTTCCATACCGAAGGCACCTTTAACGATAGAAGCAAGCATCGGAATAATCATATTAGCATGTGTCACTAAAATAAACAGTACCAGTAAGATATAAAGAATCGCCATAACAGGGACAATCGTTGATGAAATCTTAGCGATAGAACGAACTCCGCCGAAGATGACGACTGCTGTAATAACAGCAAGAATGAGACCTGTTATCCACGGTGCAATACTGTACTGCGTATTAAAACTCTCTGCAATCGTGTTCGACTGTACTGTGTTGAAGACAAACGCAAATGTCACAGTAATCAGAATCGCAAATGTCACACCCAGCCATTTCTGACCGAGTCCACGTTCCATATAGTATGCCGGACCACCGCGGAAGCCGCCTTCTTTATCCGGTACTTTATAGACTTGCGCTAAAGTCGCCTCGAAGAATGCGGACGCCGCACCGAAGAACGCGATGACCCACATCCAGAAGACTGCACCTGGACCACCAAGCACAATCGCAGTTGCAACGCCGGCAATATTACCTGTTCCTACACGGCTTGCCGCACTGATTGCAAATGCCTGAAATGAGGAAATCCCTTTCTGACCATCATCCAGTGTTTCCGGTTTTTCACCGATTACACGGAACATCTCACGCAGCCATCTAAGTTGAACAAAACGCGAGCTTAAACTAAAGAATAGTCCTGCCATCAGCAGCAGACCAATTAAAAATTGTGTCCAGATTAAATCATTACCTGTCGACACAATGGTCTTGAACCATTCAGGAATCATAGCATCAAAATTAATGTCATTAAAATTCAAAGAACAATCCTCCTGTAAAAAAATACGTATATCACGTATATTATCACAAAAGGATTGTCCAAAGATATATTATTCAGTAATAAACATGTCAGAGACTTTCCCAAAGTCACCTTCATCTACAACAAAACTGCCGTTTGTATAGCGTTCTGTCACACGGATTGATTTCACCGTCTGACTGAAAGTCTGTCCTTTATCTGAAAGTAAATGGAACTGCTCTTCCGGCTGTACGATGGCAGCTGCAACGATACGATGTGGATTGGATTTTAGTTCCTTCAGAAGTAAAAGGCCCCTATTAGCTCTTTTCGAAACTTCCATGTTCAACTTCATCCGTTTCACTGCTCCGCGCTGCGTCGCAATCAGTAAATCACCGTCTTTTTGAATCAGGGTCGCAGCGACTCTATCATCTTTAAGATTGATTGACTTTACACCGGATGCTTTTAAGCCCTGTTCACTGATCTCATCTGTCTGATAGCTCAGTGCATAACCGTTTTGTGTAACGACCATAACTGTGCCTTCATTAACAATATCACTGTAGATGACTTCATCATCTGGTTTCAGTTTAATGCCGACAATCGGACGGGTAAAACGCGTGGTCTGATAATCTTTAAGCGCCGTCTTTTTGATCATACCGTTACGTGTCGCCGTGACTACAAAACGCGTATCAAATGATTCTACAGCAACCATGTTGAGTACACGATCCTGTTCTTTCAGCGGTACAATCTGTGAAACATGTGTACCGAGATCTTTCCACTTCACATCAGGCAAGTTAACGACAGGAATATAGAGATAGTGTCCTTGTGAAGTAAAGACAATGAGCGTGTGCTGCAGATTAGCCTGAGTATGAGTAAGCAGTGTATCGCCCTCTTTAACGCCGACTTCATTCACTTCACTTGCACCGTAGCTTCTTAAAGAAGTTCGTTTAATGTAACCATCTCGTGTCAGGCTGACCATCACTTCTTCATTCGGAACAGTAATGTCTTTAGATATCTTCAGTTCAGCTACTTTCTCTTCTATCTGACTGAGTCGAGGTTCACCGTATTCTTTTTGAACTTGTTTAAGTTCTTTCTTAATGACCTGCTTCAGTTTCTTAGGATTTGCGAGAATTTCAGCCAGTTCTTTGATCTGTGTTTTTAACTGATCATGTTCTTTCTCAAGCGCCACTATATCCGTATTCGTCAGACGATATAGCTGAAGACTGACTATCGCTTCAACCTGTTCCATCGTAAATTCAAATGAATCGACAAGGTTCTGTTTTGCATCCTGCTTGTTACTCGATTTTCTGATAACAGCAATGACATCGTCCAGAATAGAAATTGTTTTAATCAAACCTTCAACAATATGCATGCGGCGCTGAGCCTGCTGCAGCTGATAATCACTCCGTCTTGTGACCACTTCATACTGATGACGGATATAACTGTCCAGCATCTCACGGACACCGAGCTGTTTAGGTCGTCTGTCACTGATGGCTACCATATTGAAATTGTAGTTGATCTGCAGTTCTGTATTCTTATACAAGTAATTCAGAATGCCTTCAGCATTGGCATCTTTTTTAAGCTCGATAGCAATTCTCAGCCCTTCGCGGTCTGTTTCGTCGCGAACTTCCAGAATGCCATCGACTTTCTTATCAGCACGGAGTTCATCAATACGCTTGACGAGCACCCCTTTATTGACCTCATATGGAATCTCAGTCACAATAATCTGACTACGGCCGCCGCGCAGTTCTTCTATATCTACTTTACCGCGGACAACGATTTTGCCTTTACCTGTTTCGTACGCCTGTCTGATGCCTGCCTTACCCTGGATGATTCCCCCCGTCGCAAAATCAGGGCCGGGCATCACTTCCATGATACGGTCCAGATTGACATTCGTATTATCAATGACGAGCAGTGTCGCATCGATGACTTCCTTCAGGTTATGTGTCGGGATATCTGTCGCATAACCTGCTGAAATCCCTGTTGAACCATTGACTAAAAGGTTCGGATATTTAGCAGGCAGGACAACCGGTTCCATCGCTGTATCATCAAAGTTCTGGACATAGTCCACTGTATCATACTGAATATCTTTCAGCAGAAGTTCTGCCAGTTTAGATAACTTGGCCTCAGTATAACGCATGGCTGCAGGTGGATCGTTATCGATACTACCGTTGTTACCGTGCATCTCAACCAGGACATGGCGAAGTTTCCAGTCCTGACTCATACGGACCATCGCTTCATATACGGAAGTATCACCATGCGGATGATAGTTACCGATCACATTACCGACTGTCTTGGCACTTTTTCTGAAATTCTTATCGAATGTATTGCCTTCCTGATGCATCGCAAACAGAATTCGGCGCTGCACCGGCTTCAGGCCGTCACGAACATCGGGAATCGCGCGGTCCTGAATAATATACTTACTGTACCGCGCAAAGCGGTCACCAATGACATCTTCAAGCGGCAGAATCTGTATCTGTTCAGCCATTACGCTTCATCTCCTAACTCTAAATCTTCTATCACGTTGATATCCTCTTCTTCTTTCATGAGCTGTACTTCATCATTTTCAAGGATACCGACATCTTCCTGCATGCCGAATTCAACATGTCTTTCAATCCAGTCACGTCGTGGCTCGACTTTATCCCCCATCAGTGTCGTCAGACGTTTTGCACTTCTTACTTCGTCATTGATCTGCACACGGATAAGCGTACGCGTCTCTGGATTCATCGTCGTCTCCCATAGCTGATCCGGATTCATTTCACCAAGACCTTTGTAACGCTGCAAAGTGAATCCCTTACCGACTTTTTTCTGGACACCCATCAGTTCTTCATCTGTCCAAGCATATTCTATGACTTCGTTCTTCCCTTTCCCTTTTGAGACTTTATAAAGAGGTGGCAAAGCGATATAGACACGACCTGCTTCAAGCATCGGGCGCATATAGTTAAAGAAGAACGTCAAGAGCAGCACCTGAATATGTGCACCGTCTGTATCGGCATCGGTCATAATAATAACTTTATTGTAGTTACTGTCTTTTAATGTAAAGTCAGTACCGACGCCTGCACCGATTGTATGGATGATGGTATTGATTTCTTCATTTTTGAAGATATCTTCAAGCTTTGCTTTCTCTGTATTGATGACTTTCCCTCTTAACGGCAGAATCGCCTGAAACTTACGGTCACGTCCCTGCTTAGCAGAACCGCCGGCAGAATCGCCCTCAACAAGATAGAGCTCATTCTTTTCTGTATTCTTGCTCTGAGCGGGCGTCAGCTTACCTGACAGAAGTGTTTCCTTACGCTTTTTCTTGCCATTACGCGCCTCTTCACGCGCTTTACGTGCTGCTTCACGTGCCTGAGAGGCTTTAACCGCTTTTTTGACCAGACTCTGTGAGAGTTTACCGTTTTCTTCAAGGAAGTAGGGCAGCTGATCAGCAATGACATTGTCGACTGCGCTTCGTGCTTCACTTGTACCCAGCTTAGATTTCGTCTGTCCTTCAAACTGCAGCAGTTCCTCAGGAATCTTGACAGAGATGACAGCTGTCATCCCTTCACGGATATCATTACCGTCCAGATTCTTATCCTTCTGCTTCAGTTCTCCAATTTTGCGGGCATATTCGTTGAACACACGGGTAATCGCCGTCTTCATTCCGACTTCATGTGTCCCCCCATCTTTTGTACGGACATTATTGACGAAGGACAGAATCGTCTCACTGTACTGGTCGTTATATTGAAAGGCAGCTTCTACTTCTATGCCTGCTGATTCTCCTTTAAACATCACGACATCATGCAGCGTCTCTTTCCCTTCATTGACAAAGGCCACAAATGCTTTCAGCCCTTCTTCAAAATGAAAGATATCCTGTTTCTCTTCCTTACCGCGTTTGTCAGTCAGCGTAATCTTTAAATCCTGTAAGAGGAATGCTGATTCTCTAAGACGTTCTGCCAGTGTATCATAGTTAAAATGCACGGTCTGTTTGAATATTTTAGGGTCCGGCATAAAGGTAACGGTCGTTCCAGTCCGTTTAGTCGTGCCTACTTCTTCAAGAGTCGTCATAGGTTGTCCACCGTCTTCAAATCGCTGCTCATGAATCTTGCCGTTATTATATATCGTTACTTTCAGCCATGAACTCAGTGCATTGACGACAGAAGCCCCTACACCGTGCAGACCCCCACTCGTTTTATAGCCACCCTGGCCAAACTTACCGCCTGCATGAAGCACAGTAAAAATGACTTCAGGTGTCGGTTTGCCCGTCTTATGCAGCCCAGTCGGCATACCACGGCCATTATCTGCGACAGTCACACTGCCATCTTTATTAAGCGTGACTTCAATCGCTGATCCATGTCCATTCAGTGCTTCATCTATAGAGTTATCTAATATTTCATAAACGAGATGATGTAATCCGCGGCCATCTGTAGAACCGATATACATACCAGGTCTTTTTCTTACTGCCTCAAGGCCTTCAAGCACCTGAATAGATTCATCATTATATTGATTGTTTTGTACCAAATCGGACCCTCCTGCAAACATATGTTCGTTATTTTTTCATACAATCATTATTCTTCTACATTTTGGTTAAAAAATCAAGTTATATATTAGTTTACATAATAAAGTTATATTTTAATTATAAAAATAATGATAACTACTTATCGTCCATACACCTATATGGTAAACTATTAGTACCTGCTATTAAAAGGAGTGCTTGAATGACTATTGTATGGATGTGTTTAATTGCTTATCTCGTCGGCAGCGTATCGCCCGGCCTACTGATCGGCAAATATTTTTATCATAAAGATATCAGAAACTATGGCAGTGGCAACCTGGGCGCCACCAATACATTCCGCGTCCTCGGACGAAATGCCGGTATAGTGGTGACACTGCTGGATATGGCAAAAGGCGTCATCGGTGCACTTCTACCCCTGCTATTTCATAGTGATGTCCACGGAATCATTGTCGGACTCTTCGCCGTCTTAGGACATGTCTTCTCCATTTTCCTGAAATTTAAAGGTGGTAAGGCTGTCGCGACATCAGCAGGAGTTGTACTTGCTGTCAATCCTGTGCTGTTCATTTTAACCGCTATCGCCTTTTTCAGTGTTCTCTACGCATTTAAGTACGTCTCACTGGCGAGCATCCTTGCCAGCATCATTAATTTTATCGCAGCAGTTCCATTTGGTGACTGGATCATAACAGGCATTTCCTTCATTATCATGGTAATTGTTATTGTTAGACATCGTGCCAACATCAGTCGTATAATGAACCACGAAGAACCAAAAATTAAATGGATGTGATAAAATGAAAATCATTTTAGACGAAAATGCCCAGAACTGGTTTAAAGAAGAACTTCAACTAACAGAGGATATGGCTGTTAAATTCTATCCAAGATATGGTGGAGACTTTCAGCTGAAGCAAGGTTTTGGAATTGGCTTTACTGTTGAGCCATTACCCGCTGACAGCTATAACGAAAAGATTAATGGCATCACTTACTTTGTTGATGCGAAAGATATCTGGTACTTTGAAGATAATACATTAAACGTAACCGTGCAAAACGACGAAGTTATTTATACAAAGTAATACCACGTCCCCTGGACGTGGTATTTTTTATTGCTCGTAAAGTTCCATATATTTCACATGCCATTCTGGGAAGTGCCGGTCCAGTCTGATGGGTCTGTCTGAGCCCTTTTTCAGCAGAACATGCGTTGAAGTACCGTCTGCCACAACGGCACCTGATGCGTTTAAGATTTCATAGCCATAGACCGTTCTTAATTTACTGTACGACTCAATCCAGCTCCTGACGATAACCTTCTCCGGATAAGTCACAGATTGTTTATAGTTTAAATTGATATTGATAACCGGTGAGATAATCCCTTCAGCTTCCATATCTGCATATTTAAATCCTGCTTTCTCAATGAAGTCAGTCCGTGCCACTTCACACCAGATCAGATAATTAGCATGATAGACAACACCCATCTTATCTGTTTCGGCATATCTGACCGCTATCTCTGTTTCCGTAATAAACATATCCTCACTCCTCCGCTACATTATAACAAAAAAACCGGCTGTTAAGCCGGTTAAACATTATGCTAATTTGTTACGAAGAACCATCTGCAGGATACCACCATGACGATAGTAATCAATTTCTACTTCTGAATCAAATCGAGCAAGTGCTTCAAATTCTACTTTTGAGCCGTCTTCTTTGACAGCTGTCACTTTAACGATATCACGAGGACGAATACCTTCATGGATATCGACTGAGATCGCTTCACGTCCAGTTAAACCAAGAGATTCAGCTGAATCTTTTTTCATAAACTGAAGTGGCAGCACACCCATCATGACAAGGTTTGAACGGTGAATTCGCTCGTAACTCTGCGCGATAACGGTTTTGACACCTAACAGATTCGTTCCTTTCGCTGCCCAGTCACGTGATGAACCCATACCGTAGTCATACCCGGCAAGTACCGCAAGTCCTGTGCCGTCTGCCTGATATTTCATTGCCGCATCAAAAATCGGCATCACTTCACCTGTTGGCCAGTAAGTCGTGAAGCCACCTTCAGTCCCTGGTGCAATCTGGTTCTTGATACGGATGTTTGCAAACGTACCACGCATCATGACTTCATGGTTACCACGACGAGAACCATAAGAGTTGAAGTCACGGATATCAACACCATGGTTTTTCAGATAAAGTCCAGCTGGTGTGTCTTTACCGATAGCACCTGCTGGTGAAATATGGTCAGTTGTCACTGAGTCACCGAATTTACCCATTACGCGTAAATCTTTAAGCGGCTGGATCATACCCGGTTCTTTCGATAAGTTCTGGAAGAAAGTCGGATTCTGAATATAAGTAGAATTAGGATCAAAATCATATAACGGCTGATCTGTCGATTCAATCGCATTCCAGAGACTATTTGACTCAAAGACAGATTCATATTCTTTGCGGAATAATTCCGGTGTTACAACTGAATGAACCGTATCTTTTACTTCCTCAATAGAAGGCCATATATCTTTTAAATAAACATCCTGTCCATCAGCACTTTTGCCGAGTGGATCGTTCTGCAGATCAATATCCACTGTACCCGCAAGTGCATAAGCAACAACGAGCTGCGGAGATGCTAAATAGTTCGCTTTAACAAGTGGATGAATACGTCCCTCAAAGTTACGGTTACCTGATAAGACAGATGTCACCAGTAAATCTTCACGAGAAATCGCTTCTTCGATTTCAGGTAATAAAGGACCTGAATTACCGATACAAGTTGTACAACCATAGCCGACTGTATTGAATCCTAACTGGTCCAGGTAGTCCTGAAGACCACTTGCTTCCAGATAACCTGTTACAACTTTAGAACCTGGTGCAAGAGAAGTCTTCACGTATTCAGGTACCTGCAGGCCTTTTTCAATCGCTTTTTTAGCTACGAGTCCCGCTCCGAGCATCACATAAGGATTTGAAGTGTTCGTACAAGAAGTAATCGCCGCAATCGCGATATCGCCTGTCTTGATTTCACCTTGATGCCCATCTGCAAAGTTGATATGCGCTTTTTTATCAAATTCAGATTCATCAAAACCGTGTCCCTGGTTACCGGCTGGCGCAGTAACAGATTTAATGAATTCCTTCTTCATGTCGCTTAACTTGATTAAATCCTGAGGACGTTTAGGACCTGATAAAGAAGCTTCTACTGTCGATAAGTCAAGTTTAACAATATCTGTATAAGTCGGTTCCGGCTTATCCACTGTAAAGAACATATCATTACGCACTAAATATTCTTTAACGACTTGAATATGCTGGTCGTCACGACCTGTCAAACGTAAATAGGCAAGCGATTCCTCGTCTACTGGGAAGAAGCCGCAAGTCGCACCATACTCAGGTGCCATATTCGCAATCGTCGCACGGTCAGCAAGTGGTAATTTTTCAACGCCTGGTCCGAAGAATTCAACAAATTTTCCGACTACCCCTTTTTTACGGAGTTCCTGCGTCACACGCAGTGCTAAGTCTGTTGCAGTTGTACCTTCAGGCAGTTCCCCTGTCAGTTTAACCCCGACAACTTCTGGAATCGGGAAGTATGAAGGCTGTCCGAGCATACCCGCTTCTGCTTCTATACCACCGACACCCCATCCAAGAACACCGATACCATTGATCATAGTTGTATGTGAGTCAGTACCGACCAGTGTATCCGGGAACGCAACTTGCTCACCGTTGATTTCTCTCACATGAACAACATTCGCTAAATACTCTAAGTTCACCTGGTGGACGATACCTGTTGCAGGTGGCACTGCACGGTAATTATCAAATGCTTTAGTCGCCCAGTTTAAGAACTGATAACGTTCCTTGTTACGAGCAAACTCAAGCTCCACATTGCGCTTAAGTGCTGACTCATTACCATACTGGTCAACCTGTACAGAATGGTCAATGACAAGGTCCACCGGTACTTCCGGGTTAATTTTAGTGACGTCTCCCCCAACATCATCCATCGCCTTACGTAGTGAAGCTAAGTCTACTACTGCAGGTACCCCTGTAAAATCCTGCAGAATGACACGTGATGGTTTAAATGGCACTTCTGCATTTGGATCATTTTTCTTACTCCATTTGACTAAATGTTTAATGTGGTCTTCTGTAATGACTCGTCCGTCAAATTGTCGCAGGACCGATTCCAGTAACACACGGATAGAATATGGCAATTTGCTGATTTCACCGAGACCGAGTTCTTCCAGTGATTTTAAGCTGTAGAATGTATAAGTCTTTCCGTTCAGTTCAAATGTCTGCTTTGATGACTGCTGAAGATTTGAATTCATATAAGTTCCCCCTATTGAGTTAAATGCCCTTTCAATCTTATTTTAATCAATTGCAAAAAATAAGTAAACACGCTCATATTTTGAATATCAAATAACAAATCATAAGTTTTGCTTATAAAAAAAGATGCCTTTCTGGCATCTTTTAACCTGTGAGTATATCTTGTTTTGGGTAATGATAAAGCTGTTTTTTCGGTTTAGAGAATGTGAAGACAATGGTTAATACACCAATCTTACCGATCATCATCATCAAGATAATGAGTAATTTACCGGCAACGGAGAGTTTCGCGGTAACGCCCATTGTCAGTCCGACCGTACCAAAAGCTGACACTACTTCAAAAAACAGCGGCAGAAACGGCAGGTCATGCTCGACCTGAACAAGCAGGAAAGTAATGATAAAAATGAGCGTAGAACTGAGAACGACAATCGCAAAACTTCTGAGCAGAAACTTCATTTCGATAGCACGTTCAAATATATTGATTTCTTCCTGACCTCGAATATAGCTGATTGTACCAAAGATAACCATGGCTGCTGTCGTCAGCTTAATACCACCGGCTACAGAAGTAGATCCGCCACCGATAAACATCAGCAGCATCATGAGTAGCAGAGAATCTGTATTCATCGCACCGATATCAATAGAATTGAAGCCTGCTGTCCTCGTTGTCACAGCCTGAAAATAAGACATCTGAAGCTGGTCAAACCAGTGATAGCCTCCTATTGTCTTTTGATTATGCATTTCCAGGAGGAAAATCAGGGCAGTCGCAAAAAAGTTGACGCATATCGTACCAATCAGCATGATCTTTGTATGGACACGCAGTGCATGGAATGATTTCTTCTTGATCAAATCGATATAGACTGTGAAACCCAGCCCACCCATAATAATGAGCGATGTCACAATAAAGTTGATGACTGGGTTCGTACGATGTGACATCATATTATCACTATGTAGCGCGAAGCCTGCGTTATTAAACGCACTGATAGAGGTAAACAGGCTTCGGTATAAACCGTTCCAAAAACCGTACTCGGGAATCCATTCAAGAGCGAGAAGCAGCGTACCTGCAAACTCGAACCCGAGACTGATTATGAGGACAAATTTGACGAGACGCATAATACCGCCGATACTTGTCTGATTAAGCGCCTCAGTAATCAGGAAGCGGTTTTTCAGGCCGACCTTTCTACCGATTAATATAAAGATAACCATTCCAAGGGTCACAATACCAAGTCCTCCGACCTGTATGAGCAGCATAATGACTGTCAGACCAAAATAAGTATAGTCCGCTGTGATATCGATTGTTGCGAGTCCTGTCACTGTAAACGCACTGGTCGCAATAAAGAAATGATCGATTATGGGCACCGGATGTTTCTGTGCGATAGGTAGTGCCAGTAATAAAGTGCCGATACAGAGTGTTACTAAAAAAGATAAGAGAATAATCGTATAGGGATTAGATTTCTTTCTGATGATTGCCCCCTCCTCATTAATCTATTATCTGTCAAAACTGAAATTAATCAATAGAAAAAAGACGGATCAGCTGATCCGTCTTTTATTTTATTCTTTTGTTCTGAAACGTTTATCAGGTTTTAAAGTTAGACCAAGGTGCAGTCTTTCTTTATTCGCATCCTTGTACAATGAATACATCATACCGAGAAGGACAAATGAGAACGGGAATGCGACAATAATAGCCGCACTCTGCAGCGCATTTAACCCACCTGCATAAATCAGGACAAGTGCGATAAGTGATTGTGAAATACCCCAGATGACTTTCACTGTGTTCGGCGGATTAAGTGAGCCATGTGTCGACTGCATACCGAGTACGAATGTCGCTGAGTCTGCTGATGTGATAAAGAAAGTACAGATCAGCAGTAAAGCGAGAATCGATAAGCCGATTCCTAGCGGCATCTCATGGAAGATACCGAATAACTGAGTCTCTAACGTCATCTTACCGATAGCTGGAACTTTTTTGACCACTTCAATTGCTGTTGTGCCAAAGACACTGAACCAGAAGAAGCTGAGTATTGAAGGAACAAGCAGAACGCCAAGCAGAAATTCTCTAATCGTACGTCCTTTAGAGACACGAGCAATAAAGATACCGACGAATGGGCTCCAGCTCATCCACCAGCCCCAGTAATAGATTGTCCATGAACTCATCCATTCCCGTTTAGTTTCGTTAAGCGGTGCCGCATCGAAACTCATGTAAATAAAGTTCTGCAGTAAGTTACCGATTGAAGTAGAGAACATATTCATGATCAATATAGTCGGTCCTACAAAGAGAACACCGAATAAAAGTAATGCTGCAAAAAAGATGTTTAAGTTACTTAAATACTGGATTCCTTTTGATAATCCTGACCAGGCACTCATCAGGAAAAGTACCGTTACAATAATGACGATGATAACCTTAACTAAAAATGTATTTGGAACGTTGAAAAGATAATGTAATCCACCATTGATCTGCTGAGCACCCATCCCTAAGGATACTGCAACCCCTACTACTGTCGCAAATACTGCAAGTACATCAATAATAGTACCTAATACACCTTCAACGTGTTTTCCGAAAATAGGACGAAGTGTTCGAGAGATAAGTCCCGGTTCTCCTTTACGGAATTGAAAATAAGCAAGTCCAAGTGCCACGACGCCGTAAATTGCCCAGGCATGAAAGCCCCAGTGGAAAAATGTCGACCTAAGAGAATCTCTGAAAGCCTGCTTCGTTCCGCTTTCAGCTGTAGGCGGCGTCAAAAAGTGACTGAGAGGTTCAGAAGCACCGTAAAAGACAAGTCCGATACCCATTCCTGCACTAAATAACATCGCGAACCATGATATTAAATTAAATTCAGGTTTATCTGACGGTTTGCCTAATTTCAGTTTTCCGATCGGACTGAAAATGAGAAAAACACAGAAAATAACCATGAATGTTGATATCATGACATAGTACCAGCCAAATTCCTTCGTGATAAAATCGTTAATGTTACCCGTAATTTCTTCAAAATGCGCAGGCCAGATTGCACCGAGTAACACTGTGATCAGTACAAGCACCATTGAAATATAAAATACTTTAGTAATTTTAGCTTTTTCCATCTTGCATCTCCTTTTCTGTATGATAAAAGCAATGTACATCATAACGTACTTAGAGTAAACTTTCAACTTTGCACGGCTGATTGTTGAAATTATCCGTTTTCATTATTTTTCATATTACTATTTCCTTTAGCCTGATAATGATGTAAAATGTTCTAATAGGAGGTGACTATACATGTCATTAATGAAAGAATTCAAAGAGTTTGCTATAAAAGGCAACGTCCTTGAACTTGCTGTCGCTGTTGTCATCGGTGCTGCATTCGGTAAAATTGTTACTGCATTAGTTGAAAGTGTTATCATGCCAATCATCGCTTTAGTTTTTGGTGGTAAAACTGACTTCGCTAAAGACTGGGCTTACATGGGAATTAAATACGGTGTCTTCATTCAATCTATTATCGACTTCCTGATTGTCGCTTTCTCTATCTTCTTATTCGTCAAAGTGTTCAACAAATTAACGAGAGCACAGCCTAAAGAAGAAACTATTGAAGAGAACACAGTTCTTTTAACAGAAATCCGCGATTTACTTCGCAATAAAAACCTTTAATCAAAAAAACCGCGCTGCCTTCTGGCAGTGCGGTTTTATTTTTTGTATGGCCCTTCTTGAATCAAGGTCTTCACATCTTCTACAATTTCACCTTTAGGGAACTTCTGGTCTCCCGTATCTTTACCGATATAATCTTTAATGACTGTGCCATTTTGATCAATCAGATAAAAAGATGTCCCGTGTGTAGCCTGATCATTTCCTGCTGTAGGTGGGATTGCGATTGTTTTGAAGTTTTCCTCACCGAACTGACGAATAAATTTCTCATCATAGCCCGTCATCAACTTCCAGTTATCTGTTTTTGCGCCATATTGTTCTGAATATGATTTCAGTTTAGCCGGTGTATCTCGTTTTGGGTCTACACTGAAACTGATAATGCCGTAATCTTTGACGCCCTCTTTTTCGAGCTCATCGACCACTTTAGTCATATTAAAAGTCATCGGTGGACATACCGTCTCACAGTTTGTAAAGATGAAGTCTGCAATCCAGACCTTGCCTCTCATATCCTTATTGGTGAATGTTTTACCGTCTTCATCTGTTGCTTTGAATTCAGAAACCTGATTACCATAACTCGGCTTAGGCTCGAGCCTAGAGTTACTGCAGGCAGCTAAAAATAAGATAATACCCATTAAAAAAACTAATTTCTTCATACCAGTACCCTCCTTGATATAAATAATATATCACAGAGTTTTTTAGATATTACTAAGAAATTTTGACTAAACTGTAACAATTATTTGATGCTGAAACGTGTAGAACTTAAATAGCCTGTACTTTCAACGTGTAAAATAGCTGGAATTCTCGACTTCAGCATCTCAACATGCGAAATCAGACCTACCATCTTACCGCTTCGTTCGAGCTCAATCAGTGATTCAATCGCTGTCTCAAGGGTCTCATTATCCAGAGTGCCGAAGCCTTCGTCTATAAAGACAGATTCAAGACTGATGCCTCCTGACAACTGGGTCACATAATCACTCAAACCTAATGCGAGCGCAAGAGATGCTAAAAATGTCTCTCCCCCCGATAAAGTGGAAATATCTCTCACCTGATTTGAATAGAGATCAAATATCTCGATATCCAGTCCACTATAGCCCAGTGACTTCTCCTTCTTCCGTCTGAACTGGTAGCGATGATGCGTCATCTCATTTAATCTGAGATTAGATAGGATCAAGGTCTGTTCGAGATAGTATGTCAGTACATAGTTTTCAAGCGTCAGATTGAGGGGATTCTTACCGTTGATGAGTCTTGACAGTTCCAGTGCCTCTTTCTGCTTCGCTATCTTTGCCTCGTATTCTGTCAGTAAGGCATCAATCTGTTTAAGCAGTTCCTCATTATCTCCTACTCTGATCAGCAGTGTATGCTTTTCTGCCTCGAGCATATTGACCGCATTCTCCAAATTTTTAATCGACTCTTCAATCGGCTGGATATCAGTGGACGTGCGACCCGCCATATTCTGATTCAATGTATCCAATTTAAACTGAACTTCCTGCACTGCTGTCTGATAATCTTCAACTTTCTGCTGTAACGTTTCCAGGCGGCTGATATCCACATTCTGTTCAATTGAATCCTCAGTCAGCTTGTTCTTCGTTAAATCAGACTGCAGTTTTAAAGCTAGAGATTCATATTCTGCTTCACTGTCCGACAGTAATACTGTCAAATGACTGAGTTCACTTTCAAGCTTTGATAAAAGACGCTCTTTATCTAGTATCTGACTTTTAAGGTCATTGACATTTTCCTCATGATCCTGAATAGACTGATGACACTGCTGCCAGGCTTCTTCAAACTGCTGATAGGTTTGATAACCCGTTCGTTTCTTAAACTGCTCATACAACTGCTCGCTCAACTGTAAGTCACGCTGTTGATTCTCGTACAGCTGCTGCTGTGATTGATAAATGGACTGATTATTAAGTTCTTTTTGATAATGTTCTGACAAGGACGCGTAGTGACTGTCAGATCGTTCTTTTTTTGCTGTCAGTTCAGATAATTCAACATTTAAAGTCTTCAGCTGCTTAACGACTTCAGTTGTGTCACGAATTTGATAGTGCTGCAGCTGCTCAATCAGACTTTCCAGTTTAATTTTACGATGTTCTATTTTCTGATGTTCTTCTAATGTCTCACGGTCAGGTATGTCTGGTACAACACTTATCTGCTGCATGCACACTGGACAGTGATCACCGGTATGCAGATGTTGCCTAAGCTTTACAACAGCATCTAATAACGGTTCAGTTTTCTTCTGGTTAAGTTCCTGCAGTTCTTCTTCATAAGTGCTTCTGATATTCACTTGTTCATTTTGCTTGTCACTATCACGTCGTTCATTTTCCAGCTGTGTTATCGTGATTTGTTTTACTTGTAACTGCTGACTCAGCTGCTCACGTTCTGTCATGATCTCATTAAGCTCATTCAGCAGCTTTCCTGTATCAACTGGTTCAAGTTGCTCTAATTTTTGCCGGTGTGCTTGAAGTTCATTAATACTTTCTGTTATTTTCTCTTCTAATCGATGCCATTCTTCTTCAACGATATAATGTCGATGATTGTCTCTGAAGTGTTTCTTTTCTTCTATAGAATCATATTCCTGATCAAGTGCCGTCATGGACTCTTTTAAGATCGTAAGCTGATGATCTTCGTGTTTTTGCTTATCTTTTAATGTATTGAAGTCATTTTGCCATACTGTTCTTTTATCCTTTAAGTTATCCAGTGCTTCCTTTTTTTCCTTTAAATAATCGAGCACTAGCAGCTGACTCACTTCATCCTTCGCATTCTGAATAGCTGCATCACTCTCAATTAATTCTGCCTGTCTAGCCTCTGCCTCTTTTATTTGCCTTTGCCAGTCATTGACTTGAATCGCCTGTTCAAGCGACTGCCGCTCAAGTGACAGTTCTTCTAACTTTCGACTCAGTCTAACCTGTACATCTTCAAGTGCATGTTGCTGCCGCTTAACTTCGTCCATATATGAGGCAAACTGCTGACTGATTGTCCCATCAAATCTTTTTTCTGTTTTCACCTGCTCTAATAAAAGATACAGTCTCTCTTCCATTGAATGAACACTTGCTTCCAGCGCTTTCGTTTCTGTCATCAATTTATCTTCCAGTGATTTGAAACGGTCGGTACCAAACAGTGTTCTGAGTACAGGCTGTTTTTCTTTACTAGATGAGACGAGGAATCGCTTAAACTCACCTTGCGGCAATATTAAAATCTGCCTGAACTGATTCGCATCTACTTTCATAATATTCTGCACCGCTTGTTTACCTTCAGCGGGCTTCGCTGCCAGTAGTTTTTTGTCATCAGTAATCTCATGAAGCTGGAATTTTGTATCAGTCATATTCTTATTGCCCGGCTTTTTATAGGGTAACTGACGTTCAGCGATATAGGTCGCGTTATTAATCGTAAAAGTGAAAGTCACACTCGATACTTCATTTTCATCAGCAAACTGACTGCGTAGCGCGTTTTTGTCTCTATCTTTCGTTGAGGCCTCACCGTATAAGGCATAGGTCATCGCATCAAAGAGGATGGTTTTACCTGACCCTGTTCGTCCGCTGATCAGAAAAAGCTGCTCTTTTTTCAGTTCATCAAAATGAATCGTTTCATTAATAAAAGGTCCGAAATTTTTGAGCTCAAGTTTAATAGGTTTCATCATTGACCTCCTTTAACAGACGTTCCAGCGTCTGCTTCTGCTCTTTGCTCAGAGCGCCTTCTGACACCGATTGAATAAACTGTTCAATGATTTCAATGTCTTCCCTTTTGTCGACTTCGGCTATAATATCAGTCGTTATAGCTGTTTCTTCCAGGTAGCGAAGTTCTAAAACATGGGGATATACAGTTTTAAGACGTGTCATCGGATCCTTGATGTGACGCATATCGCTTAAAATAAACTGGTAATAATCATCCTGTTTTAAGCTCAGTTCGTTATTCATCACTTTGTCATAGCTGCTATCAATCACGTGCATATCCCGATATAGTTTAAGCGGCACAAAAATACTCCGTACTTCTTCATCGATAGTAACCAGCCGGTAGCCCTTGGGCTGCTGCACTTCAGAAAATGAGTATTTCATCAGACTGCCACTGTAGTAGACCTTGTCCGATTGAATCGCAAATGGATGGTGGAGGTGACCAAGCGCGACATAGTCAAAATCTTTAAAAATTGACTCAGGCACATATTCCACAGCCCCGATTGAAAGTGCACGTTCCGAATCGCTCTCCTTACCTCCTTGAATAAACAGATGACTGACTGCTACCGATTTTCTGTCTCTGTTCATTGCCGGTCTAATCTGGTCGATGATTCGACTGTAGCTGTCACGATGTGACTCAATGTCATCCTCGAAGTATAGACGCGCTTCAGCAGGCTCTACATAAGGAATTAAATAGAAATCAACATTCTGATAAGTCACCGGCTGAAAGCTGTCAGCTATATGAGTACTTAAATGAAACTGATGCTGCTTAAACCACTCTTTGCCATAGCCCAGTCTAGTGGCACCATCATGGTTACCGCTTACTGCCAGAACAGGCAGCCCTCTATCAATATTGATTTTCTGAATGAATGTTTCAAAGACCTGCACTGCTTCTTTTGAAGGCAGTGCCCGGTCATATATATCTCCCGCAATCATCAGAAGCTCTATTTTCTCTTTGTCTATCTCGTCAATCAGCTGTTCCAGCATAAAAACCTGATCTTCAAGTAGCTGATGCTGATTTAATGTTCTGCCGATATGTAAGTCAGCAATATGCATGATTTTCATGACTTCACCTCATCCATATTATACACAAAAAGACATGCCCTTTACGGGTCATGTCTTAGGTAGATGTCAGATTAATTAGTCTTTCTTGATTAAAATACTTTCAATGCGGTCTACAAGTTTTGCGCTTTTAATAGCGACTGGACGTCCAGCTTTAGTTTCAAAGTACTGCTTGTCAATAATCGTCTGCATCACATTTTCGACTGTCTGCGCATTTAAATCTGCTTTAGGATTAACGACTGAGAACTGATAGCTCTTACCGAAATCCGTCATAAATGTCATCTGAAGTGTTTTCACTGATATTGCCTCCTTTCTTTAGTGATAGTCTTTTTTTAATTAACTACTTTCTGTTCAGTCAGTTCTGCAGTCACATATGTTTCACCAGTCAGCTCGCTGATCAATCCTTGCAGTTCAAGAGCCTGTGTATTCGTCAGATCGAGTCTGACCTGACTGAAACGGCGTGCTTTTTTTGCTTCTCTGCCGTCTTCATCAACTGCTGCGACATATGTCAGGACTAAAGTCAGTTCTTTTAACATGTGTTCACCTCCTTTCACCCTATATATCGGCAGAAGAAGGAGAAATAGACACAGCCCTAAATATTTTTTATAATGAGGCATGAGGTGAATAATTTGAACGATACTTTTATGTATTTAATCTTCTTATGGACGCTGATTTTTATTGGCTTACTGGCAATCGGCGGATTTTTTATGTTCAGGAAGTTTCTAAAGCGGATGCCTAAAGAAGATGGAAGAAGCGAGCTTGACTGGCAGTACTATTACATCAATCAGGCACTGCCACTCTGGCAGGAGGACAGCAGAGCGTTACTGAATGAATTAGTCTCTCCTGTACCTGAACTCTTTCGTGATGTAGCCAAGGAAAGAATAGCAGGACGCATTTCTAAAATCGCGCTGGACGAGAAAGCAGACAAAATTGAACTTGATCATATGATGCGCGGCTATATCATTGCGACACCAAAACGTGACCACGGTTTTATGAAGAAAAAGCTGAAAGAACTGAACATTGATTATAGTCCCTATATGAAATACTTTGAGTTTGCTGATGACGAGAAGAAAAAATTCTCAATATTTGACCATTCAGAACTTGCGCAAAAAAAATAAGACAGTCCGTCAGCGGACTGTCTTATTTATTTGCTGTTCAATTTTTCTGTATTTCAAATACATGGCAATACGCCAGGGAACGATCATACTGAATGCAAGAAGGAAGAACATACCTGCAAGTTCACCGGGATGAATCGTACTGCTGAGGAAATATTTCATGACGGACCGAATGACAAGTAGTGTGATTAATATGACGGGAAAGAGTTTAGAGCGTTTCATATAAATCTGTTTGTCCTTCACTTCAAAGTTAGAAGTGTAGATCAGGAATAATGAGAAAAACATTCCGACAATAACTGCTTCTAATATTTCCATCGGTGTCAGTCTGAAATACGGAAAAATATACATTAAAGCACCGGTTGCCATAAAAAATGGCGGTAAAATAATCTTTTTGACATTAGTCGGATAGTTCTGGGCTTTCATTCTGACTACGATAACGATAAGCCCCATACATACCGCAACAATCATCGACAAGATGACATACATATTAAATCCCCCAGCTGAATAGTCTAGTTATTTCAACCAACAGGTCGAAGAAAAGCAGTATACCCATAATAATCATAATAACCCCGCCTATTTTCATCAATACCTGGCTGTATGTTCGAATGAACTTCAGTTTTGTGATAAAGAAAGTCAGCAGGAAAAATGGAATACAGAAACCAAGGACATAGAGAATCATGTAAAACAGTGCCAGCGATTGATTAGAAAGTGCCAGAGAAATAATGGATCCTACTATTGGCCCCATACACGGTGTCCATCCGGCCGCGAATGCGATACCAATGACGAATGAACCGAAATAACCTGACGGACGATTTTTGAAGTTAAACTTTTTATCCGTCATCAGGAAGTCAGGTGTAAAGATACCGAGCGTCATGAGCCCGAACACAATCATCAGCAGTCCGCCAACCATTCGAATCGTATCATCATACGTCTGCAGTATAGTACTGACAAAACCAATACCTATACCAAACGAAATATAAACAATTGAAAACCCTAGCAGGAATAATAACGTATGCATGATAGCTTTACGGTTGATCTGACCTTCCTGCAGATCATTAAACGATACCCCAGTTATATATGATAGAAACGCTGGATAAATCGGCAGTACACATGGTGAAATAAAACTTAGAATACCTGCCCCAAACGCGAGAGCCATTGTTACATCGCCCATTTAATCACCCCATTCCTTTCTATATTAGCAAACAGTTATATAGGATGAACATCTATATTTTGAACAGTTGATGACAAAAAAATACCCCCATCCAACCAGGACAGGAGCTGTTCATTACTTCAGATTCTGATTCATGTTTTTGTTCATCATAGACATCATCTGATTGATTTTCTTCTGTGATGGTTTCTGACCCATCTGCATCATCATCATGCGTAACATTTCTTCATTAATAGGCGGGTTCTTTTTAAGATAATCCATCATATATTGACGTGCGAAATAAAAACCAGCGGCTGCTCCTGCAGCTGCTGCAAGAATAATTAATAAAATCCAGATCCAAGTTGCCATTCTTTCACCCACTTTCTCATTCCTATCAAATTTTACTAAAATACAGTCTATATTTCAACCATAAAAAAACTACCGGTCACCCGGTAGTCTTACTAGAAATGGCTTAAAATTTCTTTAACCACATTTTCTTTCGTAAAGCCGTATTTCTCCATAACGATGTCGCCAGGTGCACTTGCACCGAAGCGGTCAATACCGATAACAAGTCCATCTAGACCGACATATTTGTACCAGCCATCTGTCGCACCCATTTCAATTGCTACACGTTTCGTTAAGCTGCGAGGCAGAACCTGTGATTTGTAGTCTGCATCCTGTTGATCAAACATATTCAAGTTCGGCATAGAGACAATCTGTACACCTTTACCTTGAGATTCAAGCAGCTGACCTGCTTCTAAAGCAAGTGAAACTTCTGAACCCGTTGCAACGATTAAGTATTCAGGTGTTTCAGATTGATAGACGATATAAGCACCGCGTCGTACACCTTCTTCGAGAACTGACTGCTCTACATCAAGAACAGGCAGGTTCTGACGTGTCAGTACTAAAGCAGTTGGATCCTTCTTAGATTCCATTGCGACCTGCCATGCGACACGAGTTTCGTTACCGTCGGCCGGACGGAACAGATTTAAATATGGCATCGCACGAAGTCCTGCCAGCTGTTCAATCGGTTCATGCGTCGGTCCATCTTCTCCGACTGCGATAGAATCATGCGTAAAGACATAAGTTGACGGTACACCCATTAAAGCAGCTAAACGGAGCGCTGGTTTTAAATAGTCACTGAAGACAAAGAATGTCGCGCCATATGGTTTAACCCCACCATGCGCGGCCATACCGTTAATCATAGCAGCCATCGCGAATTCTCGGACACCAAACCAGATATTGCGGGCTTCTGGTGTTTCTGCTGAGAAATCAGCTTCTTCTTTAATATTAGATTTATTCGAAGATGCTAAATCGGCAGAGCCGCCAAATAACTGCGGTACGGACTGTGATAAAGCCTGAAGAACCTGTCCTGAAGTACTACGCGTCGCATCTGATGTCCCTACTTCAAACTTCGGTAAAGCATTGGCATAACCTTCTACGAGGCGATTGTCAATTGCTGCATCAAGCTGCTCCCCGAGTTCAGGGAAGTTTTCTTTATAAGCTTTAAATGCTTCATGCCAGGCAGCTTCCTTGTCATTGGCACGTTTCAGCATAGTGTTCTGGAAGATTTCATAGACTTCATCAGGCACATTGAATGTCTCTTCTGGATCAAGTCCGTAGTTTTCAAAAGCAAGTTTACGTTCATCAGCTCCAAGTGGTGAACCGTGCACACCATTTGTCCCTTGTTTATTAGGAGCGCCGTAGCCGATGACTGTTTTCACTTCAATCATCGTCGGACGGTCAGCGTTTTTAGCTTGAGTGATTGCTGCATCAATGGCATTGATATCATTGCCGTCTTCAACTAAAATATGCTGCCAGCCATATGCTTCAAAGCGTCCTTTAACCTGCTCAGAAAATGCTTTATCCAAGTCACCATCCAGCGAGATATCATTTGAATCATATAAAGCAATCAGTTTGTTTAATTTTAAATGACCTGCAAGAGATGCCGCTTCATGAGAAATCCCTTCCATCAGGTCCCCGTCTGAAACAAGCACATAAGTAAAGTGGTCAATAATGTCATGACCTTCTTTATTGTATTTCGCTGCCAGGTGCTTCTCAGCCATCGCCATCCCGACACTCATCGCAAAACCTTGTCCGAGTGGACCTGTTGTAATGTCTACACCATCAGTATGGTTGAACTCAGGGTGTCCCGGTGTTTTAGATTCCCATTGACGGAAGTTTTTAAGCTCTTCCAGTTCAAGCGCCCCTGACACATGCAGCAGTGAATAGAGAAGTGCTGAACCATGGCCTGCTGATAAAACAAAACGGTCACGGTCAAAGAAATACTTAGAACTTGGGTTAAATCTCAAGTGCTTTGTCCACAAAGTATAAGCCATCGGTGCTGCACCCATTGGTAAACCAGGGTGTCCTGATTTTGCTTTTTCAATCTGGTCAATACTTAACGCACGTAGTGTATCAATTGCTAACTGATCGTTTGTCATTGTTTCTCTCCTATTCTTCTCTGATATTATTCTGACGCTGAATTTCTTTAACTTTATCCGGTGTCACATCATTGCCTTCAGGATCAATAATTTTTGTGTTTTCAATCGTTTTTTTGAAACTGTTACGGAAGTTGGACAGGTATTCAGCTCTCAAGCCTGTCTGTTCTTTTCCTTCCTCTTCAGTTAAACCTGATTCTTTCTTTTTCTGTGAGAGTTCATTCAGTCTTTTCATTTTGTGTTCTTCTAACATAAACCTCATCCTTTCACTAATTAAGATATCAAAATTTATAGCTCAAAGCTATCAGGAGTGCTTGTTTAAGCACAAAAAAACGTCTGACTAAAGTCAGACGTTCATATTACCGAACAATACCCAGGACTTCTCCGTTCATGGTGGCGGAATGTGTGTTCGCAGTCGATTGTACTTGAGTTTGCCCTACTTCATGAGTAAGAGGTTTTTCATAAAGAGCATTAGATTGTGCCATATATATGATTCCGAACGTTGCCATCATTAAAAAGAAAAAGAAATACGCTAAAAAGTCCTTAGAAATTCTAATTGTCATGTGATTTTCCTCCAGAACATTTGTTTGTATTCATAGGATAACAGAACACTTGTTCGTTGTCAATATAAATACGAACAAACGTTTGTGACACCCGAACAAGTATGCTATAATACAGATAGAAAGTACACTAAGGAGTGTTCTCATGAAAGAACTAACTAAACGACAACAAGAAATTTATGAATATTTACAACATATTGTTTCAACTAAAGGTTATCCACCAAGTGTCAGAGAGATTGGTGAAGCGGTCGGTCTGGCTTCAAGTTCCACTGTTCACGGTCATCTTTCACGATTAGAAGAAAAAGGTTATATCAAGCGCGATCCTACTAAGCCACGTGCCATTGAAATTGTGAGTACAACACCTGCATCTGCTCTGTTAGAAGAGACGATTATGGTGCCGGTCGTCGGTAAAGTAACAGCGGGCTTGCCTATCACTGCTGTAGAGAACGTTGAGCAGTACTTTCCTCTTCCGTCACATTTCACTTCAAGTCACAATAGTGATGTCTTTATTCTTGAAGTTATTGGAGAAAGTATGATTGAAGCAGGTATTCTTGACGGGGATAAAGTCATCGTCCGTCGTCAGTCCATTGCAGAGAACGGTGATATTATCGTAGCGATGACAGAAGAAGATGAAGCAACTGTTAAGCGCTTCTATAAAGAAAGCAATCGTTACCGATTACAACCAGAGAATGCGACAATGGAACCCATTTATTTAAACAAAGTGACAGTGCTAGGCAAAGTCGTCGGACTTTTCCGTGAGTTTTAAAAATAGGTCACGCTATTTATAGCGTGACCTATTTACGTCCAAGTATTTCTTTAACTTGCTCTAATATGTCTTTAGTTTCAGTTTTGTCTTGATTCATTCCCATTCCTCTTTTCTAGATTTTGAATACCCCGTAATGAATCTTGATAAACGAACATATTTCATGAAATTACGGGTATGAACAAACTAAACACACAAAAAGGAGAATGATTATGACTATCGACTATAACTGGGTAAAAACAGAACGTCAGCAAGTATTGGATAAAGTTAAAAACTTAAGCGATTCAGAATTCGCGTTCAACTTCGGTTTTGGAGAAGGCAGCATTAAAAAATCTCTACTGGCGATTGCTAATCTCTATCAGCCGTCATTAAACAGTACAAATGGTTTTACTTCGTCACTTGAAAACTATAAAGACAATGAACAGACACTTAATTTTACGGATGTTCAGAATTATTTCAATGATATAGATGCACATGTAAACCCGGAACATCACTCCATTGCACAGTCTATCGCTGAAGAGTTCCGCCGTCTGGGTCACATTGATACTATGCTTCATATCATCGATCAGGATGACCACCGCATAGCAGAGCGTACAAATAGTCGCCAGAAAGTAACAGAACGTCTGAATATGACGATCACTCGTCTCTAAACTAAAAAACCCATGGGATTTTTTTCCATCGGTTTTTTTAGTGCAGATTAACAAGCGGGACACTTGATTTGATGACTTGATTTGAAATAATAATCTGTTTCAGTTCATCAGCTATATCCAGTTGGTCCAGATGATCAAAAGATAACCAGACATAAGGTTTTTTCACTTTGAATTCGTCATGATTTCTTACGTTAAATACAAATGATGTTGCATTGACTGTAGAAGCTGATAAGAAAGTCTTCATCAACTTCTTGTCTTCAACTACAAAAAGAATCCCCCCAACTTTCAGCTGTTTATGCAGACTGGCAGCAAAGTTGTTAGCACTCTGCTGAATCGATTGATTGCTTCTCTTCATTACAGAAGGAAGCTTCATCTGTTTATTACCAATGTCCTCTACTAAAATACTTTCTTCTGTCGTAACGAGCAATGATGAAAAAATTTTCTCTTTAGCCATATAATCTCCTAATTCTCAGTTATAAAATTTTCGGTATAATACGGTGCGTTTTTCTCATTGAATGCAACGCCTGTACCTACTTCAAGATAGTGACGATTCAATATATTCTGTCTATGTCCTTTTGAATTCATCAGTCCGTGATGCGCCTCTATAGAGGAAACCTGTCCATAGGCGATATTCTCGCCCGCGGTAGAAAAGTGAAGTCCATCTTGCTTCATCCGGTCGAATGGTGTCTGCCCCTGCTGATTGACATGACTGAAAAAATGATTTTCAGCCATGTCTATTGAATGTTGTCGTGCAGTATGACTTATTTTATCATTAAATTGAAGCGCTGATAACCCTCGCTTCACCCGTGATGCATTGATCAGTTCGAAATCAAGCTGCTCGTAGCTTCTCGCCAGCTGTACGGATGGATGACCATAGAACTGCTGTTTCTGATTGAAATAGCTGTCAGACATTATCATCAGTGCATCCACTCGCCGATTAAACTGATCAAAGTAATAGGTCGATCTAATACCTTCTGCTCGATATCTCAGCACATGTTTATCGCTTAACCTGACACGATAATTTGAACCCGCTTCTACTGATAATGGTGTTCCTTTTAACTTTTTTACCTGTTCTAGTGACTTTGCTGTTAGTACTCCCTGACTATCTATATACTGTGGATCATTTGAATATAGAGCAGCGACCCGGTTATTCATAAACCCAACCATAACAAAATGCTGATACTGCTGATGATAGAGCGTCCAACTCCCATAAGGATTGCGCAGCACTCGTTTTTCTTTACCCAGTATATGATTGACCTGACTTTTGGACATATTCATCTTGATACGACCAACTGATACTGCCTTTGTTTTTTCAGGTCGTTCTTGTGCTGTCAGATGTCTCAAGCTTTCTTTAACGGATAATGTCGCGTGATCAGGAAGTGTCGAGAAGTTAACAGGCACCAAGAAGAGTACAGCTGCAAGTATGCAGAATAATAGCAGTTTTTTCATGACTTCACTCCAGAAATAAATACGATTATAGCATAAATGACATCAAACAAAAAATACATGACCGAAGTCATGTATTTTTTAGCGATCCGTATCACCATTAAATATTGAGTTTTTAACAATGACGTAATTGACTTTGCGAATGGATTCAAGATCTTTTCCGCCTGCATATGAGATAGAAGACTGAAGGTCCTGCTGCATTTCAATTAATGTATCTTTTAATGAACCTTTATGCTCAACGAACATTTTTTTACCTTCAACATTCTTTTTCTCGCCCTTCTGAAACTCTGAAGCGCTGCCGAAGTATTCTTTATACAGTTTACCGTCAAGTTCAACTGTCTCACCAGGAGATTCCTCGTGAGCAGCAAATAATGAACCGACCATGATCATAGAAGCACCGAAGCGGATTGACTTCGCGATATCACCATGCGTACGGATACCCCCATCAGCGATAATCGGTTTACGTGCTGCCTTCGCACATTGTTTAACTGCTGCTAACTGCCAGCCGCCTGTACCGAAGCCTGTCTTAATCTTAGTGATGCAGACACGTCCTGGCCCAATACCCACCTTCGTAGCATCAGCTCCAGCGTTCTCAAGTTCACGAACTGCTTCAGGTGTACCGACGTTACCTGCAATCAGGAATGTACCTGGAATATGCTCTTTAATATGTTTGATCATATTGATGACCTGGTCAGAGTGTCCATGCGCGATATCAATCGTCGTATACTCTGGAACTAGACCTTCTGCTGCCAGCTGCTCAACAAAGCGATATTCTCCTTCTTTAACACCCACTGAAATAGAGGCGAACAGCCCTTTTTCCTGCATGCGTTTGATGAAAGGAATACGTGCCGCTTCGTCAAAGCGGTGCATAATATAGAAATAATCCTGACTCGCAAACCATTCAGCCAGTTCTTCATTCATAACAGTCTGCATATTAGCTGGGACTACAGGAATCTTAAAAGTTTTAGGACCAAATTCTATAGATGTATTACATTCACTTCTGCTCGTTACGATACACTTGTTCGGAATCAATTGAATATCTTCATAATCAAATACTTCTTCCATTATTACCCCTCTTTTCAAATACGAACTTTTAATTAGACTTTTGATAAAATAATTCGTCCATAGGGTAATTTACCGGTTAATGATAACTTTGTAAAGTGAAAAATACTGTTTTTTATTATTTTATTGATTTAATGCTTTATCAAGTGATTCAACATTCTGCTTCATGATTGTTTGATAAGTCACATCTTTATTTTTAACATCGTCGTCTGTCAGTACAGACATATTATGAAACTTAAGTGCCTCTGTTTTTGTTTTGTCCTTGATTACATCCGTAATCTTAGAAGGAATATTCTGCTCATATAAAATGTAAGGTACTTTTAAGTCATTGATATCATTGATCATCGTCACAATCTCCTGCTGTGAAGGTTCTTCATTGTTCATACCTGAAACACCTTTTTCAGTAAAGTGGTAACGATTAGCTAAGTAGCCGATCGACTCATGAGAAATATAAACAGTGTCCCTTTTGGGGTTTTTTGTGATTTGTTTTAGTTGAGTATCTATGTCATCAATCTCTTTAACTAATTTTTCATAGTTCTTGCTATAGTCCTTTTTGTTCTCTGGATCAAGTTTAACGAGTTTATCTTTAATTTCTTTAGCGAATGTTTTATTCATCACTGGGTCCAGCCAGACATGTGGGTCATGTGCACTCTCTTCATGGCCATGCTCGTGTTCATGTTCATGCTCATCTCCGTGGTCATGATGGTGCTCAAGTAACTGTTTTTCTTCAAGATTTGAGGCAACTGCTAACGTATTTTTATTTTTAGCTGCTTTGTTGATCTTTGCAGCAACAGGATCAAGTTCATCACTTGAATAAATGAAGAGATCACCTTTCGCAATATTCAACGTATCTTGCTGAGTCGGTTCAAACGTATGGATATCTGTGCCATTCGGATAAATACTCTTTACTTCTACATGATCACCACCAATTTGCTCGGTCATTGATTTAAATGGAAAGACAGTCGTATAGACCTCAAGTTGTTCTCCTTTATCACTGCTGTTTTGTCCGCATGCACCAAGAACCAGTGTACCCATCAATAAAAGTGTTGAAAGTTTTTTCATATTTGCATCTCCTAATCGTAATCATTTCGATATATTATATTAGACTCATTCTTATGATAATGCAAGGGTGTATCTGTTATTTATATCACTTTAACGCGTCGAAGGTTTTAAGCGTTAAAACTTTTACTTGCTAAATTAGGCGTATCATTATACAATCTTAGACATAGTTAAAGAAGGAAGTGAATCTAATGGAACAAAAACAAATGGACAGAGATTTAAAGACACGTCATATTTCTATGATTGCTATAGGAGGATCGCTTGGAACGGGTCTCTTTATGGCGAGTGGTGCTATTGTCAGTCAGGCAGGTCCTGGCGGTGCATTAGTGGCTTATATGCTGATCGGGGTCATGATTTATTTCTTGATGAATTCTCTAGGGGAACTTGCTACCTTTTATCCGGTATCCGGCTCTTTTAGTGCATATGCACAGCGTTTTATTGATCCAGCTGCTGGATTTACAGTGGGATGGATGTACTGGATCATCTGGTCACTTGTAGCGAGTATAGATATCATTACGGCTGCCAAAGTGTTATCCTACTGGGACACATTCAGCGGCGTCAGTTCACTCGTCTGGTGTTTTGTCTTTTTAGCGCTTCTATTCTTGTTAAATGCGTTTTCTGTAAAATCTTTCGGTGAAGCGGAATACTGGTTTTCGTTCGTAAAAGTAATTACGATTATTCTTTTCCTTATAATGGGTGTTCTTATGATTTTCGGTATTATTGGCGGAGAGCCTGTAGGTCTTAAAAACTTCACAGTCGGCGAAGCACCGTTCGTCAATGGAACACTTGGATTACTCGGTGTTCTTGTAGTAGCGGGATTCTCTTTCGGGGGTACTGAAGTCGTTGCTGTCACTGCCGGGGAATCAGATAATCCACAGGAGTCTATGCCTAAAGCTATCAAGCAGGTCTTCTGGCGTATCCTCATCTTCTATATCGGTTCGATTTTCGTCATCGGTGCCCTGCTTCCTTATACCGATCCAAGACTGTTAAACGAAGCATCTGACGTAGCGATGAGTCCATTCACACTCATCTTCGAAAAAATCGGTATTTTATTTGCAGCTTCTATAATGAACGCGGTTATCTTAACAGCGGTTTTATCAGCAGGTAACTCTGGATTATATGCGACGAGCCGTCTCCTTCACTCACTGAGTCAGGACAAACAGGCGCCAGCTTTTTTAGGCAGACTCAATAAACGCAATATGCCTTTTAACGCACTGCTCTTAACAACTGCATTAATCATCATCACCATTATTTACGCGCATATTGATATGGGTGGATACTCTAAGCTTCTAAACATGCTCGGTACACTTGTCCTTATCGTCTGGGCAATCAGCGTCTTCAGTCATTTCAGACTCCGGGCCGCTATTAAAGCGCAAAATAGAGATATTCATGAGCTGCTCAGTTATCAAGCACCCCTGCATCCTATTGGTGATATTCTTGTCATCGGCACGGTTCTTTTCCTACTGATCGGACAATCATCCGCTGATATTATGGCTCTGAACTGGCCTAAACTGGTTGAGTCTGTGACACCGATTATCATTGCGGTCGGCTCATATATTATCTATAAAGTCGTTCGAAAAACAAAAGTCATTCCACTTAATGAAATCGACCTCTCTAAACATCATATAAATAAATAAAAAGCAGGGAACTGATGTCAGTTCCCTGCTTTTCAGTTATAATAAAGAAAACGCTAACAAGGAGGATTCCTATGGCTAATGGACAAATTAATATTTTTGATGATGTCATAAAAGAGAATGAAACTTTCGTCATTGTCGTTCAAGGCGTATACAATAAGAATGGTCTGTTGATCAAGAAGATTTTAAGAGAATACCCAAGCCTCGATCATATAGCGATGAGACGACTATTCGAACATCTAAAAGATCAGTACTTGACTGAACCTTTTGACACAGACCAGGCATTTTTTGACATCACTGTCTACACGAATGAAGACTATGCCGCAGACAATATCTATGCCCATACTAAACGTCATCGTCATCCAGGTGACGAATGGACTCATACAAGTAAATAAGAGGCCACGGCCTCTTATTTTTTATAAGATGATCGTTGCCTCTTTTTCTTCAATCATTTCAACAATCTGATTGTCTTCATTCATCACTGCGACTTTCGGATGGTGCAGACGCGCTTCTTCAGTCGTCAGCTGGACATAGTTCATGATGATGACAATATCTCCAACTTGAACGAGCCGTGCTGCTGCACCGTTCAGACAGATGACACCACTGCCTCTTTCTCCAGCTATTACATAAGTCTCAAGACGTGCACCATTATTGTTGTTGACAATTGCTACCTTTTCATTGGGTAAAATATCCACTGCATCAAGAATATCTGCATCAATTGTGATGCTGCCGACATAATTCAGATCTGCTTGTGTCACTCTTGCACGGTGGATCTTACCATGCATCATTGTTCTGATCATTCTACTCCTCCTATTATCGTATTATCGATTAAGCGTGCCTGACTGAACTTAACGGCAAGTGAGATAAAGCACTGACCGTCGATAATCTTAGTCTGTGTCAGTTCCGGATAACGATAGACCGCCACTTCATCGACTACACCATTTGTGTGTTCTTTTAAATAATTTTCAATCGCATCTTCAATTGTTTTTGAATCTCTTGTACCCTCAGCAATTAACTGACGCGCCATTTCAAGACTTTTGGATAAATGAACCGCTTCCTGACGTTCTGTATCTGTCAGATAAACATTGCGTGAGCTTTTTGCGAGACCGTCTTCCTCCCGGATAATATCTACGCCGACAATCTTTATATCGTGACTGAAGTCTTTAACCATCGCCTCAATAATGGCAAGCTGCTGGGCATCTTTTCTACCGAAGTAAGCGGTAGTCGGTTTGACTATGTTGAAAAGTTTGTTCACGACAGTGACAACACCGTCAAAATGGCCGGGACGTTTCGCGCCTTCAAGTACATTTGCTAAAGCCCCTACATGCAGCGTGACTGCTGCCGGTTCTGGATACATCTCTTCTGCTTCAGGATGGAATAAATAATCAACGCCTGCAGATTCAGCTAAAGTCAGATCCTGTTCCAGCTGTCTCGGATATGCATCATAGTCCTCGTTAGGTCCGAACTGCAGCGGATTGACGAATACACTGATCACCACGATATCATTTTCTTTGCGGGCCTGTGTCATCAGAGCCTTATGACCGTCGTGCAGGGCACCCATTGTCGGCACAAAACCGATAGACTTACCTGCTGATTTATTATCTCTGCTTATCGCAGTCATTTCTTGAATTGTTCTGATGATTTCAGTCATTGTTCTCACCCATTACCTGTGTGTTATAAATATAGTCTTCAGTCGGAAATCTTTTCTGTCTTACTTCATCATGATAAGTTTTTAATGCTTCAACACCTGGTCTGAAGTCACCATAAATTTTAACAAATTTTGGTTTACGTTCCGTACTGTACTGCAGAACATCATGATAGACTAATACTTGGCCATCGGTTTCTATTCCCGCACCTATCCCTATGACCGGAATCGTCAATCGTTCTGCAATATGCGCAGCGAGATCACTCGGCACAGCTTCTAACACAAGCATTACAGCGCCTGCGCGCTCTGCTGCCATGGCATCCTGAATCAACTGCTCTGCCGTTTCCTTTGACTTCGCTTGTACGCTGTAGCCCATAATTCCGACGCTTTGAGGAGTCAGGCCGAGATGAGAGACAACGGGTATGCCGATCAGCTTGCATTTTTCTATCAGCTCAAAATGAGCACCCTCTATTTTAATGGCATCTGCTTTTGTCTCACGATATAAAGTGATGGCGTGCTGCATATCCTTGTCATGGCTGATTCCGACACTACCAAATGGCATATCGACAACGATATACGTATCAGGTGCACCACGACGTGCTGCTTTACCATGATGAATCATGTCTTCGAGTGTGACGTAGATAGTACTGTCATACCCGAGCACTGTCATACCTAAGCTGTCACCGACGAGAATAATGTCAATACCCGCCGCTTCTACCTGCTTAGCACTTGGATAATCATAGGCCGTCATCATAGAGATTTTGATGCCTTCTTGTTTCATCGTCATTAAATCTTTAAGATTTTTCATTATTACCACTTCCTTCTTACGAGCTGAATTTATTATAATCAAGTATGAGTGACCTGACTACAACGAAAAGGAGAATGTTATGACAAATTTCGCAGTCATCGGTAATGGAGCAGTCGGTAGTGTCATTGCAAACGAATTGAAAAGTGCCGGCAAAAATGTCCGACTTTTCGGACGACAAGAACAACAGATCATTCTATCAATGCCGCAGCAGGTGAAACTGAATGTGACCTCACTCGTCGTCAATCAGGAAAAGTTTGATTACATTTTTGTCGCTGTCAAAGCGACTCGAATAGCAGAAATCAGAAGTGCATTAATCAAAATGTGCCATCCGGATACGATTATTATTGTCTGCCAGAATGGAATCGGCCAGCTTCCTCAATTTAATATGGCTCAGTCTTTTCAAGCAGCTGTTTATATCAGCGGCCAGAAAAACGGACTGCAAGTCACGCATTTCAGGGACAAAAAACTGATTCTGCCTGAACATCAGCTGATGCATCAGCTAAAAGAAGAACTGAGTGACACAGAACTTGTCATTGAGGTCAGTTCCAATCAGCTGACGATTCTCTGGTACAAGATGCTCGTCAATCTAGGTATCAATACGGTGACTGCACTGTCTAAAAACACAGCACAGATAGTTAAAATACCTGAACTCAGAGAATTAGTACAGTCCTTGCTTAAAGAAGGTATATTAATTGCCAATACTCATGGTGAATCGTTCACTCATGAAGTCGTTGATGAAATCATGGCGATCTATGACGGCTACCCACCTCAGATGGGTACGAGCATGTATTATGATACGCTTGAAAATCGCCTGCTTGAATATGACTTTATTCAAGGTGAATTTTATAGACTTGCACGCCATTATCAATTGAAGACACCTGTACTTGATACTTGCTGTATACTCCTATCTGCCTATCAATACAAAAAACACTAGAGCATGCTCTAGTGTTTTAAAATATATTGATCGATGATTTCTGCTATGCCATCATGATTATGGTCATGAGTCACTATATCTGCAATCTGCTTGATACTTTCTCTGGCATTCCCCATCGCGACTCCAAGTCCTGCATACTCCAGCATATCTTTATCATTATCACTATCACCGAATGCCATGATTTCATCTTGACGAATACCTTCTGATTCAGCAAATTCCTTGAGTGCAACGCCTTTAGAAACGCCCATGGCCATAAACTCCAGGAAAAAAGGTTTAGAAGTCGTCGCATGAATATGACCATTCAGATTACCGTCAAGATCGTGGTCAGCTGCAGCTATTTTTTCCTCAAAATCAACTGCCATTGCCTTTGGTACACTGCCCTTTACATAGTCCTTAAGATTAGAGACTTCTTTCATCGGCAGACCCGTCAGTTCATGTTCAACGTTCATATAGGGATGATGACCCTCATAGACAATCGTCTCGTTGATGTAAGTCAGAACAAAGAAATCATGCTCTTTGCAGTAGTCATAAACTTCATCGAATTGACTTTTAGAAAGAGGATTCTCTTTAGCGACTGTCATATCCTTCATACTGGTCAGACTTGCACCATTATAACTCAAAATATAAGAACCTCTTTTATCAAGTTCCAGCAGTTTTGCTGCTTGAGTCATACCAGACGTCGGCCGACCTGAAACCAGGATCACTTTGACACCTAACGACTGAGCTTGAATCAGTGCCTCTTTCGTCCGATCAGAAATCACATTTTCTGATGTCATCAGTGTATCATCCATGTCCAGTGCAATCAGTTTATACATTGTGTCACTCCTAAGTTTTTTACCTTATCTTAGCACAGATAGCCCCTGTTGTATCAACTGATACTGTTCTGACGGCACAATGTGGCAGCTCACTTTTCAGTTTTTCATCTAAATCCGTATATTCAGGATGACCCATGACAAAAATCGTGGATCCTGCACCACTAATAAACAGGCTCCCTTTATCCTGAACAACCCTTTTAGCCGTCTGATAGTCCTGAATCAGCGCAGAACGATAAGGTTCATGAAAACGGTCCTGCACCATCAGGCGTCCTGCTAGAACATAGTCTTTCTGTGCGAGTGCAGCAACAAGTACATTTGAAATAGCACTTGCTTCTACTGCTTCAGCGAGTGCGAGAGAAGACGGAAGAACACGTCTGGCATCTTCTGTCTTCAGCTCGTAAGGCGGAATAACCACATAGAGTGGCCAGTCTATAGCTGGAAGTGTCACATAGCTGCATGTTTCATCGTAATAACAGCCTGCAATAACTCCGCCAACTAATGACGGAACAACATTATCAGGATGCCCTTCTTCTTTCGATAATAAATTTACCAGAACCTGTGTGCTTAAATTAAGCTTCCCGTAGTAATTGACTAAGAGTAGACTTGCTATAAGCGCAGTACCGGAACTGCCGAGACCTCTTGCAAGAGGAATGTCCGACTTCATCGTCACATTCAGACAGAAAGGCTTAACATTCAGTTCATGACAGAACTGAGTGACCTTCTGTGCGATGAAATGTGTATAATCTGATGGCAATGAAGCTATTTCATTCCCCAAATGTTTAAAATGCCAAGTATCTGCTTTTTCAGCAGTTATGTCCAGATAAAGATTCAGTGCCATGCCTAACGAATCAAATCCAGGTCCTAGATTCGCAGTAGATGCAGGGACACGGACACGAATCATGATAACTGTCTTTCAATATAATTGATAATGGCTTCCTCATCATTATCCAGCACAGCTGGCACCTGCTCGACCTGGTCAATTGCAGTCTGAGGATCTTTTAAGCCGTTGCCTGTCAGAACCGCTACAACTTTCTGCCCGCTTTGAAGTTTACCTTGCTTATGAAGTTTGATGAGGCCGGCAATAGATGCGTTACTCGCCGGTTCAGCAAACACACCTTCTTTAGAAGTCATCAGCTGATATGCAGCAAGGATTTCCTCATCAGTCACACTATCTATCAGTCCTCCTGATAAATCTCGTGCTTCATCAGCACGCTGCCAGCTAGCTGGGTTACCGATACGGATAGCCGTTGCAATAGTCTCAGGCTGCTCTATCACCTTGTTTTGAACAATAGGCGATGCACCTTCTGCCTGAAAACCAAACATTTTCGGTAAAGCAGTCCCTTTCTGCTCGTGATACTCATTGAATCCTTGCCAGTAAGCAGTGATATTACCCGCATTACCGACTGGTATAGCCAGTACATCTGGCGCACCGTCCAGCTGATCTACAATTTCAAATGCCGCGGTCTTCTGCCCTTCTATACGATAAGGATTGACAGAGTTGACCAGTTCAATATCTTCACTCTTTTCGGCAACTTTACGCACAATGTTTAATGCTTCATCAAAGTTGCCTTTAATAGAGACGATATCAGCTCCGTAAATCATGGCCTGCGCAAGTTTACCGAGGGCTATTTTACCTTCAGGTATGACAACGATGGTTTTCAGGCCCGCTCGTGCAGCATACGCTGCAGCTGCAGCGGAAGTGTTGCCTGTAGATGCACAGATGACAACCTTCCGTCCTGCTTCTTTCGCCTTTGCAACTGCCATCACCATACCGCGGTCTTTAAATGAGCCGGTTGGATTAGCCCCTTCATACTTTGCATAAAGCTCTATATCCATTTGAGCAGATAAATATGGCAGATGAATAAGGGGCGTATTCCCTTCGTTCAGTGTCAGTAGTGGTGTCTCGTCAGTAACGGGTAAAAACGTTTTATATGCATGTATTAATCCTTGCCATCTCATCATTCTGCACCTTCTATCTGATATATTTTTAAGTGAGTGAGGTTCAACTTCTCGAGATCAGTTGTATTTACTTCATAGGCGTGAGAGCCCTGATATTCAGCGTGTGGTCCTGCTAATCCTTCAACTGGCTGTTCACTGATGACGACAACACGTTTTCTGTCTGCAGTCTGACTTTCACCGAGTGTAAAATGAGGCGGTAATGTATGTTTCTTTGTCTCCAGCTGACTGATGATGTACATGACATCACTGACAACAGCACTGCCTGTTGCCAGACTACCTGCACCACGTCCATAGAACATCGTATCTCCCACAGCATCCCCGTCGATATAAATTGCGTTATATTCATTCTCTACATGTGCGAGCTGATGCTGATCACTTAGCAGGCATGGCTTAACAGAAGCCTGAACACGTTTACCGTCATATGATGCCTGTCCAATAAGTTTGATCCGATATCCGAGCGCTTCTGCCAGCTTGATATCTGTCAGCGTGACATCCCGTATACCTGTTACTTCACAGTCTTCTAAATGAATGAAAGTATTAAAAGTAAGATAACTAGTGATGACGACTTTACGCTGAGCGTCTATACCATCGACATCTGCAGTTGGGTCCGCTTCTGCAAACCCTAATTCTGTTGCAAGCTGCAACGCTTCTTCAAATGACAGATTGTCATGTGTCATTTTGCTTAATATAAAATTAGATGTGCCGTTAAAGATACCCATAAAGTGATGGATGGCATTGGCATTGAGTCCATTGTTAATGGCGTTCACTATTGGAATGCCCCCCGCTACACTTGCTTCGTACTTCAATGCAACTTGCTGTTTAGTCGCCAGTGTCTCTAGTTCTTCAAGATGTGCGGCCAACATATCCTTATTAGCGGTCACCACATGAATGCCTCTATTTAAGAAATGACGAATATAATCAACAGTCGGTTCTATACCACCTATGACCTCTATCACAATATCAAGGTCATCATTCAGGATGTCATCCATATTGTCTGTCAGATGATAATTAGAAATATCAATATCCCGTTTCTTATTGATATTTTTGACATAGATATGCTTGATATTAAATTCTATATTCATATAGTCTTTCAGTTGCTGCTGATTTTGTTCCAGTATTTTAATCACACCACTACCGACTGTTCCCAGTCCTAATAACGCTATATTGATCATGTCGTCACTCCTTTGTACTTTCAGTAAAAACAACTGTCCACTTGTAATGGATTGTTAGTTATAGTATAACTGAATCTATAGACTAATCAAGTGGAAAGAAGGTTTCACATGAAAATAAGTAAGTTTGGTGGCTCGTCAGTCAGTGATGCTCAGCAGATTAAAAAAATCTTAAAGATTGTTAATGATGATCCAAATAGAAAAGTGATTATCGTCTCAGCACCCGGTAAAAGAAACGAAAACGATATTAAGGTGACTGACCTACTCATCCAGATCTATCATGCAGTCATAAGTGGCGCAGATTATTCAAGCCAGATAGAAGCGGTTGTTAAACGATTTGAAGATATAGAACAAGAGCTTAATGTCAAGCAATCGCTCAGCAATGAAATCAGACATGAACTGACTCGACTCATCAGTTCCCTGCACAGCAGACCTCTTTACCTGCTTGATGCGCTGAAATCTTGCGGAGAAAATTTTAATGCAAAACTCATTGCACAGTATAACAATGAGCAAGGCATTCCTACCCGCTATATGTCACCGCGAGAAATAGGACTCACGGTCTCAGATGAACCCGGCAATGCAATGATACTTCCGGAAAGCTACCACCGGATACGTGAACGTTTATCAGGCTATCAGGAAAAAATCGTGGTGCCTGGCTTCTTCGGTGTTTCCAGCACACAGGATATCATCACATTCTCGCGTGGAGGATCGGATTTAACTGGGGCGATCATTGCGAAAGCACTTCACGCAGAACTCTATGAGAACTTCACTGATGTCAGCGGTATTTACAGCGCAAATCCGAATATTATCCATGAACCGAGAAAAATCGATGAACTTACATATGATGAGATGCGGGAACTCTCCTATGCAGGTTTTAAAGTTTTTCATGACGAAGCAGTGGCGCCACTCATCAATACAGCAATACCCGTTGTCATTAAAAACACGAATGAGCCGGATGCAGCGGGCACTCGAATTGTTTCTACTCATGCACTTACTGGCGTTGTAGGTGTCAGCTGTGATACAGGTTTTACGAGTATCAATATGAAGAAGTATCTCATGAATAGAGAGATTGGCTTTACACGGAAACTATTAACGATTCTTGAAGAGATGCAGATTTCTTATGATCATATGCCTTCTGGTATTGATAACATCAGTATCGTCTTAAGAAGTCATCAGTTATCCGGTAAACTGACAACACTGATCAGCAGAATTCAACATGAACTCAGTGTAGATGAAATTTCCGTGGAAGAAGATCTGGCTATTTTAATGATAGTCGGCGAAGGCATGAAAACTGCCATCGGGACGGCTAACAAAGCAACGTCGTCTTTAAGCAGCCATCAGATCAATCTTAAAATGATCAACCAAGGCTCATCAGAGATCTCGATGATGTTCGGCATTGACGCTGGTCAAGCTGAAACAGCAGTCAGAGCCGTCTATCAGGCATTTTTCCAATAAAAAAGACACCTTAAAAGGTGTCTTAAAGTTTGAGTGGTTGTCCAAGCAGCCACTCTATTTTCATTTTATCAAGCTCAAGATTAGCAAGTTTCTCTCGTTTGATGACATTATGATGTGTATAGTCGATAAAAATGTCCTGACCAAACAATTGATGATGAATATGGTAAATCTCCTTAGTAGATGAGAAACGTTGAATCAGTTCAAGCAATGCCACTTTTTTTTCGTCAGACCAGTTCTTAGTGTGATGGATATGAAAAATAACAACGGGTTCGTCATCCGGCATTATCATTAAAGTCTGTTCCAGTAATTCCAGTTCATCACCTTCAAGTAGTTCTACTGGGTGGGCCAGCAAAATATCATGCGCTTTCTTCATATTATTACGACGCTTGACTTCTTCCGGATAGAATAGACTCATCATCCAGTGAAAAGCCTCTTCTTCTTCCAGTCGAACAACATCTGATGATAAACCATATTTTAATCGTGGATGAGTCAAAGGTCTGAGCGTATCATACGGATAACCTTTAATTTTCATCTTGATATTAATATCATCAGTCAGACCTACTTTATGGTCCTTATTAAACGTATAGCCATACCAGTCAAAATTAAGCAGTAGACCGGCTTTAGTACCGAGTTCAATGACGTTGAAGTTTTCTTTATCGGATTGTTCCATAATATAGTGAAAAATAGGAATTAAAAGTGCAGAACGCTCGACGATGTTCTTCTTCAGATCACCATTTCGCGCAAGAATCATGATTTCATCCAGATGAGTAGTGACAAATGACTTAAACACTTTATAACCTTCTAAATCCATTTCCAGAGGGTGATCTGAAAAATTTAAATAATAATTTCTCAGCTCATCTTCAGTATGATATAAAGTAGTTAAGACGGCAGTCATAAAAAGCGGAATAAACTGTCTATCGCTAATAAACGGACTCAGAATCTCTTTTAGTTCTTTATCTTCTGCCATATGCTGACCTAATTGATGATAAAAAGGGCTTTTCTCTGCGACAGCATTACTGTAAGCAAGCATGATTTCTTTATATTTTAAAGCCATGATGGTTATTTTCTCCTAACGGCTGTTTTATTGAAGTGTAATCATACTACAAAAAATAATGAAAAGAAAGAAAATCGGATTAATAAAGTTGACAAAATTGATTCTTTAAGTCAGATGAAAATTCTTCAAAAAAACTATCAGCTGCCTGCTCTATTATAGGTTCCATTTCCTCTATAAAGCTAAGACCAATCGTCGTCAGATAAACATTTTTGGCACGTGTATCAGACCGTGACTCCTGTCTTCTAATCAGTCTGCGATTTTCAAGATTGCGGATGATAGTCGAAAGCGTCATGACATCAATCCCCGTATGTTCACTTACCATCGATTGTGTCATTCTTTTACCTGAAGCCTGCAGCTCATGCATGCCGTTTAAAACTCTGAACTGCGGGTATGTGATATCATAACTTTTCAATATTTTACGGCTTAAGGTTGTCCATTCGGACTGGAGCTTCTGCAAGTTTCTAATCGCTAATAATCCATCACTCATTAAAATGACCTCTCTTTTTAATCTATTTACTTATATTATAAACACTTATTAATTATTAAACAAACCTTTTATTCTAGATAAATAACAATAGAACTTCCTAACAAGATAGAGAAATAAAAAAAGCATACTTCAGTATGCTTAAATCAGTTTTTCCATAATTCTCACATTATAATACTGCCCGTGCTGATAACCATGGTTTTCAAAAATACCGATATCTCTGAAACCACATTTTAGATAAAGCTGGTGTGCTGACTCATTAATCTCTAACACCATCAGCATCAGTTTGTGAAAGTTATTTAATTGAGCGCTTTTTTCCAGTGCATTTAGTAGTTTTCGCCCAATTCCTTTACCTCTTTGATTGCGATCAATATAGATAGAAAGTTCAGCAACGCCCTCATAAGCAGCTCGGTAACGATAAGGCTGCAAAGCTGTCCAGCCTGCTATCACACCTTCTTCTTCAATAACTAATACACTATAGCGTTCTGAACGGTCAAATAACCAGATACGCACTTCTTCTTCTGATTTACCTCTTACTTCTAAAGTTGCTATACCATCTTCTATTCCTTGATTATATATCGCTGTAATAGCTGAAAGGTCTTTTAATTCTCCAGGTCTGATATTCAATGATGTGCCTCACTTCATGTTAGATAAATGCTAAGATTATTTTATATCTCACTTTAAATGCTGTAAATTATAAAATAGAGTAAATGTAAAACTTATCATTACTTACAAAAGATTAATATTTTTTATAAGCATATTCCTTTGACAATATAGTTTTCGGTCTTATAATAGGACTATTCTTCTGTGAAAATCACTAACACAGATTCAATCATTAAAATAAGAAAGCCGGAATTAAAATGAACAATAAAGTACTAGCAGGCACAGTCCTGACATCAGCTATTATTCTATCAGCATTCAGTAATATGACACCCGCGCATGCGCTGGAGAAAACCATCAGTCATACCGTTTATACAATAGAACAGGAGATGGATAGTGTCATTAATGGACCTGAGCAGTTGCCTCATGAATCTCTTGCAGATGCTGCTGAAATTGGTGAAAGTCGAGATATCCATAATCTGACGTTTACCTTAACAAAAGTGACAGCAGCGCAGGAAATTGATGCGAGTCAGCCTGAAGATGTTGTCACGCTTTATTACACAGTTAAAAATACATCGGATACACCCTACTATGCTGGACAGAGCGCTACGATTTACTACAATGGTAAAACAGCAGATGCATACGCACTCGCTTCTGATAAATCAGCCACTATTAAGCCTGGTGAAACCGCTGAAGTCAGCCAGTCATTCAGACTGAATCCGAGTCTCGGACAATTCGAAGTAGAGATCGGTCCTTTATTTGACTTAAACGGTCAAAAAGCACTTTATAAAGTATCAGGACACGAATAAAGAGCTCTGAACTTAGTTCAGAGCTCTTTTATAATATGTTCTATGGCAGACGTTATATGAGAGTCTCGCATTTCAACTTCAACTTTATCCCAGAAACCATCCTCACTATATCTTGGAAAAAGATGGACGTGAAAATGCGTATGCTGGTCCATCATCTTACCGTTATTAAATACAACTGTCACTCCAACTCCTAATTCATCTTCAAACAGTGTGATTAAAACTTTCTGTAGTTTCACTAAATCTGCGGTCTCTTCTTCTCTCAGTTCATTAAAATTCATGACATGACGTCTCGCCACAATCAGCAGATGTCCATATTGAATAGGATCTATATCAAACAAGACCTTATAGTCAGCAGAGGCCATCAGTATCTGTTCTTTCTTAAGGTGATGACAAAAAATACAACTCTCTTCCATTAACAATATACCTCCTTCAATTAAAGCCGCAGAATCACTGATTCTGCGGCTTATTAGCTTCTTGTTTTTAATGAATGTCTTCAACATCAATATCAGCAATCTTCGCTTTTACTTCTACTAGATTATTTTTTATACTCTTCAGCTCTTTACGTGCCTGTGTCAGCTGTTTTTTCGCTTTCGCATTGCTTGACTTCTTCTTTAAAGTTTCTTTCAGCGCTTTTATTTCTTTACGTTTATCGTCATAATGATTTGTCGCATCCTTTAATGACTGTTCATAAGGCTGATAATACTTTTGCACAGTTGTTAGATTCTCTGCTTCCTGGCTATCCTTTTGTGACTTATTAATGACTTCTTTCAGCTTCTGCGACTGATCAGTTAAAAGATAGGCTTTAACTAGCTCATTTGCAGCAGAACGTTCTTTTAAGTCAATCTTGTCACTCAGCTTGACGACATCATCATATCGTCCTTCTTTACTCGCCACAAAGAACTTTAACACATCGCTATCTTTTTCTTTTGCAAGATCAGTAATCGCAGACTGATTGCTTTTATGGATATCCTGGCCTATTAAATAAGCAGCTTCTTTATCAAGACTGAGTGCTTTATCATACTGTTCTTCTTCAACTAGCCACTTAATATAAATTGAGCGCTGCTTATCACTGTTTAAGTCATCATAGTTGAGTGTCGACATCTTTTTTTTAGCCTGCTGTCTATCGCCACTGATATATTCACTGAAAATATCATTCACTCTCTGCTGCTGCTTAAGCTGTTGATTCAGTGCTTCAGATTCTTTTGATTTCTGAGACATATTATGAAAAACAAAAAATACAGCCATAATCAGTAAAAGAGCAGCTAAACCCATTAAAATATAACGAAGCGGACTCTTATTAGGACTCTTGTTCTTTTCCTTTTTTACCGGCACAGTGCCCATTTCTTTAACTTGACCGAGACGCGTATCGATACTACGGCGGATAGACTGAATATCCTTAGCACGCAGAACCTCATCGGCAAATTGAAAAACATCGTCATCCTGATGTATAAAATCAGCTTTAAGCGGCTTTACATCACCTGACTTTAGTTGAGTGAGACCCAGTATAATTAGACGCTTAAGACCGTTAAGGGGCGTCGTATCATCATAGACGACCAGGTCACCAAAATTGTGCAGGACCGCCTTCACTCTATCCTTGTCATCTTTATGATGAGCGATCACAAAATTATTGAAGTCCCAGAGAACACGTACCTGGTGCTGCTCCTGAAACTCTGCTACATCTGTTAAAGAAGAAAAAAGATTAAGCTGAGTCATAAAATCATAATTACGAATAGCAGCATACATCGTCGCATCCTGCAGAAAATAATCAAACGAAATATATTTACCCCAGTCATTAAAACGAGTGATCTGACAGAACACATTATTATGTTTGAAATCATTTGAAAACGCCTGATAGTCCTCCATCAGCTTCTCTTTGTTGGTATGTATATCCTTAAAATTTTCAAGTGGTGAGACATATTCAATCGAATTGCTGAAAAGATTAATCTCGCCATAGCGGTTTATTTTAAACTTATTCAAAACATCACTTCCTTAATTCAGTCAACTTTCATCATTAGTTTTTATTTTAACATTAGTCACTATAAAAAGATGATAAACTTCTTATTTTTTTAATAGTATTTATCAAATTGTCAACTTAATTAATTTATTAATTCATATTACATACAATTGTCAATTTATTTTAACAATGGTATTATATAAAAAGTTGTAATAATTAATATTTTGAATATTTTAACTTAAGGATGTTATAAGTTTTACAATTCTAATATTTATTGGCATAAGGCCATTGAATATAAAATATAAGTGAAAAGAGGAATTTTTTACATGGCGCGAAAAGACAAAGAAGTAGTTTACAGCAGCGAGCAAGGTCGTGAACAGTACACTGAAAACGGAGAACGTATAGTGTATGTAGAACGTCAAACGAAGAAAAAGAAAAATCCTTTTTTAATTGGTTGTTTAGGTCTACTCTTACTAATGATTTTATTAGGTGCGTGTGTTGCTGCAATGGGTGGCGGTAATGATAATGAAAATTCTTCCACTGATACTAAAGAGTCTACATCAACTACAGAGAAATCAGATAGTAAAGAAGCTGAGAAGAAATATAAAATTGGTGATGAAGTTACTAAGAAAAATGTGACTTTTAAACCTACAAAAGCATACTATACCGATGAAAGAAACGAGTTTGCAGAAACTAAAGCAGATAAAGTATTAGTGGTTGAAATGGATATCAAAAATAATGGTAAAGAAGATATACCTGTAGGAACTGATGTTTCTGCTTACGCTGACGGTAAAAAATTAGAGTCATATCCTATTAACGATACTCTAATGGATGGTTTATCATCTGGTCGTTCAATTAGTGGTAAACAAGGTTTTGCAGTAGTAGGCAATCCTAAAGAAATTGAGCTTGAGTTTGAACCATTTTTAAGTGGTGAAAAAGCGATTTATACAGTAAAGCCAGAATAATTTATCGCTATTAATAAAGCCCACAAAGCTATTCAGCTTTGTGGGCTTTAATCTTTAGTACTGCTTCAGATACTGCTCTTTTTCCCACTCAGATACTTGCATACGATATAAAATTAGAGTGATTATTAACATTTATAAGCGTATAAAATGATGAATCATAGCATTTATCGGTTATACCAATTTATATTAATTTAAAAGTTCGCACCCAATTTCGCACCCATAAGATAGTATAATCACATTTGGGTGCAAGTTTCTAATCAGCCTAGATAAACGAATTATTGAATATTCGCCTAAACGAACAAAACGGGACAAAACTTTCGAGTAGGTTTCGAGTAACTTTCGAGTAGCATATGTAACCGTATCGATTTCGCCTAGTTTTGCACCGACAAAAATGTCGGTCGAAAACATATAAGCTAGTAACTTAAACATATAACCTTAACGCTTAGCTTATATTCTTATCGTCCGATAAACCGGACGTTAATCGGACAATGCGGACCAAATAAAAAAAGCCGCCTACCTCATATAGAGATAGACGGCTTTAAAAATTTATTTATCTGCTTTATAGATGTCATCAACCTGCAAGCGACCTAACCAAATCCATTCATTGGATCCTTTGCCTGTCGTGTTACCCGTATAGATACGTCCCCAACCTTTATGCGTTTCAAAGATGTAGACTTCTTCCCCTGGCTTGAGTGAGTATCCAGCCTTTTTAGTCCATTTAAATCCAGTAACGCGATTACCTGTGCGCTTCCGGACTTCTGCACCTTGAGAGTCAACAAAGCCATCAAAGTACGCTGACTTTGAGCGCCCACGATAGAGCGTTGTATTAATCTTCTTAACTTGCTTCACCACTCTGTCAATCGTCGCTTTTACAGGTGCTTCCTTGCGTTTAGCAGCTTCGAGTTCTGCATAGTACACCTTAATACGCTTGATAAAGTAGTCAAGCAGTACCAGCTGATTAGCCCGTGTGTTAGGTGCATTCTTACCGACGTGTACATCCCAGCTACGATGTGGACAAGCTGTCGCAAAGTATTCGCGATGTAAGTTGACAGTTGAGTAATTGACTGGCAGATTATAGCTGTACAGGATTTCAGCTGCTGTCTGCAGGGCTGCTTCTTCATTTTCGAGAAACTCTTCATCCGTGAGTCCAGCGTCTGGATGCGTGCGATTGACTTCGATGCCCACCAGATAAGTGTTAGCGTACTGATTGCCGCAATGCCACTCAACAAAATTAGTTGGATGATACCAAAGACGGTATAATTTATCGACATAAAGGGCTGCCCAGCCTTTGACATACTCGCCGTTAGCTTCCCGATTGTAGAGCCACTGCTCATACTGTTGGCCATTTAGTGTACCATAGTCGTTATGGATCACAACGCCTCTTACCTGCGGTTTGAGCGATGTCAGTTTAGTACCGTTGATATGCTTTGAATAAATATCTTTCATTACTTTGCACCTCCGAAATTGTCAGTATTATCCACTTCAATTTGTGAGTCTTCTGTCACTTCTTTCGGCCCTTCAAATTCAACTTCGCCCTGATCGAGTTTCTTTTTAAAGTTCTTTGCCTTGATGCCGTTCTCAGTAAAACCGTTATCCTTCCACCAAGCCCAGATAGCAGCGCCGACAGTAAAAGCAAGCGTCAAACCATTCGTCATTTGTTCATCTGTGAATGGCAGAGGGTTATGTCCAGACATCACTAAAGTTTGGTTGAACAGTGCTACCGCCAATACGATTGTACGAATCCATGTACCAGTTGAAACTTTTTCCTTTTCCATTTAAATCCCTCCAATTTAAATAGGACACCTCTATGAGATGTCCTTTTCATATTCTTCAATCACTTTTTTCTGCTCTTTGAGTTTGCGTTTTTCTTCTGACAAGCTGACAATCAAGAATAAATTACCTGCTGCCATTACAATTACGAACAAAGCCCATGCTAAACCCATCGTCGGATAGTTGGTAAAGTAAGTGGCTGCGTTACATGCGATGTAAACAAAGCCATATAGATTTACGGCAAACCTATATAACAGTCCATTAATAAATAGCAAGGTTGAATATAATATAATGCACACAACAGATGCTATAACTACATTTTTCTCACTTCCGAACAATTCAAGATAACTTTCGTAAATATCTAATCCATTTCTTGACGAAAACATATCGCCATCAATAATCAATGTGATTGCTGTTACAAAAGCAAAAAGAAGCATTCCGCCTTCAGCTGCATTAGGTTTAATCATTGTCTCTCTCCTTTCATCCGAATATTCTCGCGGATATTGCACCGAGAACCAGCATGATGATGCCTGTAATGACGCTCCACAAAGTGTTTCGTCTGTACTTGGAATCCTCTTCGATTTTTTTAAGTGCATCTTTTAGGTCCTTATCATCTGCGATATCTTTGTCCTCTAATTTCCTGAGTCGTCCATCTAAATTATCTAATCGGGTAGCGTGTGTGTCTTGTCTGTCTAACATCATCACCAGTATCGTGTAAAGCAGTTCGTCCTTAACACGATTTATCATCTCCCTCATTTCACCACATCACCCTCTTTGTTGTATTTATAATAAAAACCCCTCACTTACATGAGAGGTTGGGTTTTAAGCTGCTAAATTCTCCACTCTTCCTTTATTTTAGTTGCGATAAAAATCATCCCACTACTCCAATAGCCCGCTTTCTCTCACAGTTATCTGTTCGTTGTTGTACTTCGCTTTCGCAATTAATAACTGCTGTTCCAGTTCTACGATGTTTTGTTCTTCTGGCGTCAACTGCCCGACCAGTGTCTCTCCGTCTTTTACAACTAGTTTAGGCACTAGCCCCGACGTGTCGACCAGCATCTTGTAATACTCCTCTGGCACACCTTTATCCACGATAAATGTTAAACCCTGGCCATCCTCCACCAGCATCTGTCCAAACGAAATACTTGTAATAGATCCGTCCTCAGCAATATGTTTGAACGGCACGACCATCTTCACCCGTGACGTTTGTGGCACTAGACCATCAGCTGTCTGCAAATATAATGAGTCGTATGTCTGCACTTCTTCCACGTTTATCACTCCTTATCTGTTTAATTTCATCGGCAGGAATCGTACATACGCAGGGTCAATGTCTTCGCCCTCTGCATTAGGTTTAAAGTATATATAACACTGGCGTCTCTCGTATGTCGGAACACCTAAGTCAATCGTAAAGCTGTCATACTCAGCTTGTCCGCCACCATGTGATGCTAATGTATAGAGTTTCGTAACTTCAAAAGATGGTCTTCCTGTCGTGTTGTTAAACTCTACAATCTTAATATACACACCTGTTTTAGACACCTTAAAGGCAAATGGTATCTGCAAGTAGCGATAGTCGTGGTTAAAGTAACACGCATCCAGTCTTACATAGTCTGTTCCTGCTGTTTTACGGTCAGTTACAAACCATTCGCCAGAAGTCCACGCCTGTTCGTTAACCCCACCTTCTGTCGTTTGCGATGATAAAAACGGAGGGAAACAACCTGTCACAATCATTTCGTTTTTTCCTATCCCATTCTCCATCCATATTGCACCATCAGGTCTCTCTATCGAGATATTACCACCTTTAAAATATGCACCTTTAGGACTAATCTCTGTATATTTGTTGGGATTATCATAATCAACAGCTTTTAGCTTATCCCCTGTTATCACAAAGGCTCCTGTTGTCCCCTCAATCTTCACAAGTTGCGTATTGAGTGTGCCTGATGTAATCACATCGGCCACCATTCCAGCGCCCGTGATGGCGTTTCTGAACGTCTTACCGCCGTCTTTACTGACGCCGAGTCCGGCACTGTTAAAGACAACCATCTCTTGTGGATTGTCCGGATTCTTAGCCACGATACCAAGGCTAGAACTAAAGTCCAGCTGCGTCTTAGCATTTAAAATTAAACTTGTCGCCGTGGAAATAGCACTATCTAACATTGTACTGCTGATTGTGCGTCTACCTTTTACCAGCTCATTGATAAACTGCGTCGCAAAGTTGATATTAGCCTTGTGACGTTTAGCGAGTGGCTGATCGCCATAAGTAACCGACTGACTTAATATATCGCCCATATGATTGCGTTTGGTGGTAATTCCAACGATTCGCACCATCTGCTTGTAATCGATATTGTTAGCGGTAAACATCACTTCATCTGCCTTTTTCGGCACAGCCTCTGGATATTGCTTTCTCAGGCTGATAAAGTCTGATGTGATGCTCACTTTAAGCGAGTTATCGACATATGTCTTAAGCGCAGCATCTAACTTAGCGGGGTCTGTCTCCTCGCCTAACCTCAGAGGTGGTGCATGTTTCTTTCCGATTCCCGGCACACTTGCCAGTGGGTGTGTGTACTCTCGCTGTATGCCTGCTAAATTGTTAGGGTCGCCGTCTGAAACGTCCGCATAACCGACGGCATACGTGTAAAAGTTGAAACCATCAATCTCCTGCTGTACATTTGAGGCGTTGATAGTGTCTGAAATAATATAGTCAGGACGGTTGACAAGGTACTTAGACAACTCAATCTCATTACCGTTGACCTTAAACTCTAATTCGAAGGTCTCCAGCACAAGATTAAATATCTCGAGTTTAGTCTGACCATCGCCATAACTCTCAATGTACTTACTAGACGCAAATAACGGTGGCAGTTTATAAGTAAACCCCGAACCATTAAAAAGAGAGCTGAGTACAGCATCAGCTGTAAACTCGCCCTCATGATAATCATATAATCTGGTGGTGTTAAATACTTCATTAAATAGTGGTATGGCATTGATTACTAACTTTTTAAACTTGCCTACCGTTGTGACCGCCTTACGTTTAACCACGTAGACAGTACGGTCATTATTACCCTCAACACCCGAGAACTTCCAGCTCTCTGTGATGTTAGCTGTGACTGGCGCATTAATAGGTGAATCCGCCAGCTCGATCGTGAGTGAGTCATCGCCGTTTAATTGCTCCTCAACCGTGGTTATACCCTCGACCATGTAATGGTTGTTGTTGTGGTCTATCGCATGTAAGGACATTTAATCACACCTCTCTATACTAACGCCCCATAATTACGCCAGGTCCCTGGTGTGCCAGCAGTTACACATACTGCACCTATATAACCTGCACTCAATGGATTTGTATATTCTGCCTTATCTCCGAATTGCCACGTACCCTCAGTAGGGATTTTACTCAGCACTGCTTGTCGATTGTATTTAGGTAAACTAAGTTGTTGGTTCTGTTTCAGGTGCGTCGTTAAATAAACATTTAAGTATTCAAACGTACTTAAGTCTGTGGTTACATGACATTGTATTTTAAATTTGACATACACTGCGCCGGAACTTTTAAACACCGCAGTATTGAACTTTTTCACATTGCCCGAGGAATAGTATTGATATTTTGTTGTACTAAATGTCAAACTAACGCCATTAACATGATTTGATAAGTCAGTTGTAATAATCTGTTTATTGGTATCATATAGCTCGATGAAACCCCGCCAAATTTGTGCATCGCTCTCAAATTCAAGCCCTACACTATTACCTAGCTTTATCAATCCGGAGTCAAATACATCCTTGTACTGCCCAGCTGCAGATACCTTTAACTTATTATCACTCTTCAAAACATAATCCATGTTATTAATGTAATTATCATAACTTAAGTTATAAACCATCCTGCGATTTAGCATTATATCCTGCAGATTAATGACGTAGTTATTTTTACCTTCGTCCGTATAAGTAATATCCCACGTACCTCTAAGCGCTGCCCCTGGCGCTGACTCCCATGAACGTACAACAGCATTACCCCAAGTTCCTGCTCCAAAAAACACTTTATTAGTCCCTTCAAGACGACAGTCCCAAAACACATTGCTGTTACCATTAATTATTTGGATGTCACAATTTTCGAGGGTCGGACTATAAAAATGATTGTGGTTATGCGAGTAACTACCTGCAATTACTACTTTTGTTAAGCGACCACCAAAGATTTTGTTTTCATTAATCCATGCTGCTGCACCTATACTGTTAATCTCAACATAAGGTGAAGTACCGAGAAAAAAGGTCGAATAGGCAAGTGATGAAATTAGAGGGTTATCTCCATCTGCCCATAAGAGCACCTTTTCCGCAGAATTTACATTGATGAAAGCGTTTTTAGTACCTTGAATTTTTAGTGTCATTTTCGAAATAGTATTGATATTCGGTACAAAAGGAAATGGAACAGCGGACCTCACGCCAATAATAAACTCTTTGGTAGTATCTTTACTTAGTATAGTCCCGAGGATTTCTAAATTTTGAAGTCCAAAACCATCGAAAGTATCGCTCAAATAACATTTAAAATGTGGAGGCACATACAAAACGCCTTTATTAGCGCTATTATTAATAATATGGTCTCTCGCAGAGATAAAGGCATGTAAATCATCTGTAACCCCATCGCCTACTGCACCAAATTGTTCTACACTTATGCGGCCGCTCGTTTTTATAAATAATGTATCTACCTGACTTTTAACATCTCCTAAACCATCAAAATTTAATGATGATTGCAATAGCCATTTTTCGCCATCGAACCAATAAACTTGGTTAGTATCAATAACCCCTCTTACTTCTTTTATCTCCGGATTAATAGGCAAGTCAGCAAAAGTAGTTACTGCTTCTTTTGGTTTGAAGTTGTTTTCAGATAACCAATTTTTCACAACTTCGCTACCTATTATTTCTTCCCCTCTATCGTTAATCACTCCGGCCACTAAGCCGAAGTTATAATTTATATCTTGGTGCGTTATTTCATTTAAATCTGGATAGATTACTTTAGGTTCAATCATTTCCATACCTCCAAGTCTTTTATTTTTTGAGCGCCATAATAAAACTTAAAATCAAACTCTATTTCATAATAGCTTATCCCCTCAACTCGCATCGCATTTTGTCCCGCCTTGATAACAGGAAAATAGTAGTTACTCTGATGCAGGGCTGTTGCATCGTTGACCTTGACATAAGGCTGACTAATCTTGATAACATCGCCTGCCTTAATGTCTCTGGTCAAGATAAACACACCGCCGGTTGCGTCAACCAATCTGATGCTTGACGCTGACTGTTTAGCTGTAATCGTAATCTGGCAATACTGTTTCCAGTCGTTGATGTCCACGTGTCCTGGATTGTAGATGTTAAATGTCGACACGTCACTGTATTTATACTTCCATGTGTCCTTATTCACACCATCCATCTGTAAGCCCATGCCAAATGACCAGATGCCGCTAGACACATCCACACCATTATCATTAATCACCTTACTCGTGCCGATACTTTCAGCATATGGCAGCATCGCCGTCTCAAAGGTCGCTGTACCTTTACCTGTGAGTGCTATCTGCTCAAATACCTGACTACCTGTACCAATTACCAGATACTGCTTACCGTTTGCATAACGCATGTTAGGTAAGTCCATCGCACCTGTACGTTCGCCCGGCTTTTCAAAGCTCACTCTCACGTGTTCCGGCACCATCTCTCTAATATAAAAAGGCTCGCTACCCGATAGTACGGCCATTATCTGGTCACGCAGCATCGGATATTGAGCATCTAAGCTAAAGTCAAATTCAATTTCTGCTTCTAACACTATCTTTTCATGACTACTGTTCCCTAAAATTCGCCCTGGTCTGCCGTCAATACGGCTGAACTCATTGATGATTTCGGGACTGCTTACTTTTAAAGGAGAGGCGAGATAAAAGCCCGCCTCATGCAATCTGATACTCTTAGTGCCTTGCACTAGTTCCAAGCTATACATTAACTCGCCCCCAATATGTTTACATTTGCGCCAACAGCGTCCATTGTGTCAAGCGTGTGTTTCAGCATATCTAAATCATGCTCTGACTTAATCACGATTGTGATGTTCTGCTGTGGCATATCGATACCATCTTGTAAGTTTGCGTCAAAAGTAGATGCTACTGATCGCTTCATTTCCTGTGTGCCGCCTGCCACGTCAAGCGGTGTGAGGCTTAAATCGGGCTTAACATTACGTTCAATCGCACTTGCAATCTGACTGGATGCTGTCGCGACCTTACGCTGTGCCGTGGATAGACCGTTGACCAGTCCACTTCCCACATAGCCCATTAAGTCCATCATCACGCGTGATGGCGAGTGGATGCCGAGACGTTTCTTGATGGTGCTGCTGATAACGTCTGCTATCTTAGTTGCTACTGCAGCAAGTTGCTTGTCTTGTGATTTAAGGCCATTGACCACACCACGGGCTGCGTCTACACCTACCTGATAAAAGTGTGATGCATTCTTACTGCCCATCTTACTGCTGACGCTATTGATTTGTGCTTGTAAGCTGTTGATTTGATTAACTGCCGACTTACCGCCTTTAACTAAACCTTTAGCCAGTGAGCCGCCTGTTTCAATGCCAGCGTCCAAAATGTCTTTCAACGTGCCTTTATTAATGCCCATCTTTTTAAGACGCTCGATGTTTGCATAATAGGCTTTCATATCGCTCAAACGCTTAGCCATCACCTTACGTATACCGTTCGCCGTCTTACGTTCCGTTGACGTAATTGAGGCGTATCCACGGAGGTCGTCACGAATCTTAGCGCTAAAGTCTGTCTTGCGACTAATTGCAGCCTGTAACTTGTCCTGTGCCTTTTCCAGCTTGCCAGCCAGTTCTTCACGTTTACGTGCGATACGTGTCATATAAATCTGCATAGGACGTATTTCTTTGATGACGTTACGGTTTTTACCCTTTTTAACATACTGGCCGTGGATAATATTATTCAATTGTGTCATTTGTCTGCTCATCTTGACCAGTTGCGATTTCTTCGCAAATCTCGCTTTGACTGTCATCTTCTTAGATAACGACTTAGTAACCTTAGACATCTTTTCAGCAAGCGATTTACGCTTATCTGCAAGCTCGCTGATGCGCTTATTTGCGTTCTCAATGTTTGCGTACATAAAGCTATAAACACTTGATGCACCCTCACGTGAGTCTGAGTAGTTCGCTGATTTTAATTTTGCAATGCCTTTTGTAACTGGTCGAAGCATACGCTGTACCGCAGTATCTACTTTAGGGATATCCTTTTCAATACCGATGGCGAAACCTTGAGTGAGCCATTGACCGATTTGTTTCAAGACTTTAGACGGGGAGCCGATGTGGAGGAACGATTTAACTTTATCCACCGCTGCACTTGCCATACGACCTGCAGCCGCAACTGCATCGCCAATCATACCCGTGATACCGTTGATAAATCCTCGTACTAAGTCAGCCCCTGCAGATGCCATATTGCCTACAAATCCAGTGATTGTACTAATCATCTGCGAACAGCCGTTAGAAATAGCTGATACAGCCTGTGATGCACCACTAGTGATAGCGCTGATAAACGAACTCATGGCTGAAGTGATACTTGAAACTAAGTTAGATGCGAAAGATGAAACAGCACTCATCATGCTACTGAAACCAGAGACAATAGCAGATACCGCCGAACTGATAGCGTTGCTGATAGTGGATGTAATCGCAGACCACGCCGAACTGATTGCACTAGAGATAGAACTCATAATGCTCGATGCAGTAGAAAGCATGTTGCTGAATCCGCTGGAGACGAATGAGACAGCCGAGCTGATTCCGGAACTTATCGCCGATACGACAGACGAAAAAGCCGAAGAGCAAGCGCTGACGATCGAACTCATAATCGAAGAGGCTGTTGAGAGCATCGACTGGAATCCAGAAGACACAAATGAAATAGCCGAAGATACACCGGAACTTATTGCAGAAGTAATCATCGACCACCCTGCAGAAACAGCGGCAACTGCTACCGTCCACGCCGTTGAAAGTGTAGATACTATCATCGAGCCGAATGTCGTGATGATAGTAATAGCCGTCTGAATACCTTGACCAATCATCGCCATGCCTGCCATCCATCCAGCAGCGAACTGCTGAACTCCCGCGATAATCATCTGTACACCTGCAAGCCAACCTTGTATAAATGTATTGACCGCATTGCGGAACCACTCAATCTTTGTATATGCCAGAACAAACGCCGCTACAAGTAGGCCAATAGCAACAACTGCTAAACCGATAGGGCTTGTGAATAATGTAAATGCGGTAGCTGCTAGCTGTATGCCGGTACGCACGGTGTTAAACACATTGACCATTGTCATAATGCCCGTCACAATGTTCATCACAACGGGCATAATCATACCAATCGCGCCGATAAATGTCGTAATCGCACCGACCACCATTACAATTTGCGGATGTGCTGTTGCAAATGATGCGACCCATTGAGCAATAGCCGAAACTACCCCGAGGACTGCTGCCCCGACAGGCGCCATAGCAGTTGCAAATGCGATAACTGCTGTCACGATGCTACCGATTGTACTCATCACGATAGGACCCTGCGTCTGCACATAGTCGATAAACTGTTTGAAGCCTTGTGATTGCGCAATCGTCGCTGACCACTGCGCGAATTGCGCTGACATCTGAGCGAGTGACTGAAAGATGGTCTGGCTGTTTGTTCCAAAGGCTGTAAATAGATTAAAGATACCGGTAAACACATTGCCGAATATCTCGCCGATCAGCGGTAAATTCGTCTGCACATAGCTGATAAATGTCTGTATGCCGTTAGATGTACCGATACTTGTCGCCCACGCTTGAAACTGTGTGGCCATATTGCGCAACCCCTGTGCCATCCATGCGAATAAAGGTTCAAACTGGTTAAATATCGCTAAAAAACCAGTGCCGAATTTACCAGCTGCCATCATAATGTCATTAAATACTGCGACACCTGTTGTTTTCATCATGTCAAAAAAACCTTGCATAACAGGCGATGTCTGCACAAATTTAAGTACTGATGCGCTCATCTGCGCCATAGAATTGATAACGTTTTCGATAAATGGCGTCATCCCACTTAAAGCAGCTTTAGCAATGTTGAGACCGTTTGCCATCGTCGTGAATATTGCTGCCTGATTGCCTGTAACAAGTCCTTGCCATGCTCCCTTTAAACCTTCTAACGCGCCTTGGTAGGCAGCTGTTTCTGCCGTCGCAACAAGTAGTCCATCGTTCAGCATCTGTATAGCGCTCATTGCTAGACCACCAAATGCTGCAACGCCTGCACCTGTAATCGCAAACGCACCAGCTAAACCGATAGCACCACCACCGACTACAGCTAGAGCGTTACCGATGGCCATGATAGCAGGAACTAAGGATGCAACGACCGGAATCGCTGCAGGTGCTAATGCCATCAGTGCATTCTGCATCAATCCAATTTCAGACGCCGTCTCGCCGAATGCCGACTTAATGCCTGATGTCGTCTTGTTGACGCTGCCTCTGAAGTTGTTAAGTAGGCCATTCATTTTCGACATCGCTGACGTGTCCATGTCCGCTCGGACGCGGAACTTGTTAGGAATAGATTTTAACATCGCACGGAAACGACTGATCTGTGCAGTGGCTGCTGATGTGTCAGCATCGACATTGACAGTCACTTTATCTTGCAACTTATCAGCTGACGCTTGCGCTCTGCGGATGTTAGCCATGAATTTATTAATGTTCGCTGTGATTTCAGCCACAAAGTTTCTATTCATCCTGTCCCTCCTTTTTAATAAATGTTTCGTGCGTCCATCTATCTAACGCACTTTCAGTAATTTGTTTAAGCACTTTCTTTTCAATCTTCTGCATTTCTTTTTGGTCTTCTGTCGTTTCGATATCCTGATGTGTTTTTTCAAATGATCTAAAGAATTTAGTTAAAGGTTTACCATTGTTATACTGACCAATCATGATAGCGAGTTGACCATATTCTTCCCGCTGGTCAATCAATCTGTGGTGATAACCTTTCATCATGTTGACCCACTGTAAGGGCGTTAAAGAATAAAGGTACGCTAAATCAGTAATGTTGAAATAGCGTACCGCATTGATTTCTAGTTCTGTGTAATTGATGTATTCGCTACGTGATTGCGAATTTCTTTCAGCATTTCGATGTTGCCTTCCAGTTCTGCTTTCTTCTCTGGGTCCTTCTCCTTGCTGACGCTTAATTGCATCATGAAGTCCTGATTGTCCACTTTGTCTTTGTAGAATCCCTTCGTAAAAACTTCGAGCGCACCTGCGAACAGTGGCGCTGTTCCTTGTTCGTCAGCGATCTTCTGAATTTCTTCGATGATTTCTTCTTCGGTCACTTCAAGTGATGGATGATTTGCCGCTGCACAATCCCAGAACTTGATTAAAGCCATATCGTTGTACATGGTTAAGTCGTTGAAGATAGCTGATACACCATCGATTTCATTGCCTTCTTTGTCAGTTGATTTATATTTCTTATCTGCCTTACGTGTGAAGAAAAATGAACCTTTGCCTTTGATGGTCTTACCTGGATTCGTTACAACTTTCTCACCTTGTTCATTGATTTCTACTACTTTACCGATTGTTAATTCTGTGATTTTAGACATTAGAGTTCCTCTTTTCAGTTAATTTTTTATTTGCGCAAATAAAAAAAGAGGAGCGTTACGCTCCCCGATTATGTTAAGCCCCTGCGTTCGTACGCGCTTCAAGAGCGCCAGTATATTCACCTGGCTTCTCGAATGCCACACGTACAGCTTCAGATGGATTAAGGATTTCATCCGGTAATTTCGGGAATAACCCCTCAGCGGAATTAAGTTTCACTTTGAGTGTCACTTCACGAGTACCTTCTTCATCGTCCCAACCGTCTTCTAATTCTTCTGCAACTGCGTAGAAGAAAGTAGAATTATGATTCTGACCATCAGACGTCAGAGCCTTCTCAACAATCCACACACGTAATTGCTCTTTCTTTTGAATGGCATCTTTAAAGGCTTTCTGTCCTTTGTCAGACGTGACTTGATTCATTGTGAATCCAACTTCTTCTTCTGTTACACCGTAATCAAAATCTTTCAGACCAGATCGGACTGATTCACGGACTTCGTTCGAAATCTTGTGTGAACCCTCTGTAAAGTCTCCGACTGCCCACGCTGCAGATGCTAAAGGTTGGCTGACAGGCAGCACCATTACTACTAAATCGCTTGCGTTCATTTATTTCTCTCCTTTTAATATCTGACGTTATGCCAGACGTCGTATTTTATTCTTAAGATGCCGTGTTGCGTCACCAGGTCAGCGTCTGTGATGGTCTCCTGTAAATCGAGACTGGCACGCTTCACCTCGTAATGTTCCATCGGCAATTTATCAATTTGCTGCATATAAAAACGAAGCCATCGCATGAACTGGCGTGTCTGATCGACTACCTGTTCTGGATGTGCTTCGTCCTTGTGGTAAATATGTGCTGTGACTGCAATCACTTCTTTGTTCGTTGTGCTTGTGGGGTATTCTAGTACGTTTGTATTGTCTATGACGATATACGTGTTACCTGTAATATCCACTTGCGCTCTGTCAAAGATATTGCCGTTAACCTCAGACATCAGCGGACTCGCATATAAATGCAGCATGATGGCCTTGAATAACGGCTGTTCGGCACTTAGCCAGTCCGCCATGTCATCACTCCCTAGCTAAAGTATTTGTTAAAGTATCGCTCGCCGGCATCAAGCGCCGGAAACCAGAAAGGTTGAGCTACCATACCGGAAGTCGTATGCCACTGACCATCAGCATCTTGATAACTCCACGGTATCTTTTTAGCTTTGCTCCCTCCTGGTCCCCGTGCATGTACGCCTGTACCAAATTCAACGTATACGGCTATCTCGCTACCGACTTGTATAATGCCGGTCATTCCGCCGTTTTCGAACTTGTAAGTAATGGAGCTTCTTAGGAATCCCGTATCAACCGGCACCAAACTGACAGCTGTATTGTAGATAGCCATTGTCGTTCCTGCGATACCTTTCTTCGCCCACTTCTCCATGTCCTCAGCGTAATCTTCAAGCGCCACGACTAATTTCTTCATAGCTGATTCAGCGGCAGTCGCATGACTTCATTCTGTCCACCTTGATTTTCAGGCTTACCTGTCACTTCGTAACGTTCGCCCTCAAATAAGATGATGTCCGTCTTGCGTATGTCTGCGGCTCCGTATGCGTAGTATAAAAAGCGTGTGAGCTTGATGTTACGCTGATGGTACTGTACAGCTTCGGACGTTGCTGGTGTGTCCATAAAGGCTTGTAGCGACGTCAGAGAGACGTTAACAGTAGTCGTTGTTGGATACTTAGTTGTATCAACAGTCTTAGTGGTACGCTCAATCTGTACATTGTGGATATAGAAGTTATCGAACATCAGCGCCACCTCAACTTTCTGAACGGTGCAAGATGGTCATAAATTGCAGCGGGTAAGTTAGTATCAAATGAAATACTCACTGACCCCATGCTCTTACTCGCCACACCTGATGTCTCACAATGCTTGATAGAGTCAGCGATGAATTTCTTCACGCCCATCGGCTCGCTGCCGTCAGGAAAAGTATTATTGCAGTGTTCCTGCGCGATACCTCGATACAACTCAATCAAGATGGCCAACTGAGTATCATCATACTTGTCAGCTGGCCACTGATTGATTGTTCTCACTTCTAGTGCATTCATCTAATCACCTACTTTTCTAAGAGGGCGATTAAGTCCTCACGATTAAGTTTAGAGTAGCCTTCAAGCTCACGTTCTTTAGCCAACTCTTTGAGTTCAGCGACAGTTAGATCCGCGTATGGATCAGTTACTTCTTCTTTCTCTTCCGCAGGTTCGTTGATATTAATCAACTTCTGTCCACGCTTATTGTTTTCAGATGCTAGCTCGTGCATACGCTCATCTGTTACTTCATAGCCGGCTTCTGCATGAGGAAACGTGTCCCCCATATTGTAAGCACGGTCATTGTCTTGCAGGTCCTCCCAATAAGTGAGGACCGTTCCAGTTAGATTTGTCTTAGCCATAAGCTATTTCACTCCTTTTAGTATTATGCGCCTGCTGAAAGTGACACTTTCACGATACCGTCAAGACGTTCTGGGTACATTAACACACCAGATACAAGTAATGTCTGCTGAGTCAGTGTTTCGTGGCTGACGAAGTGTGTCATACCGATGAAACCGGTGTCATCAGATGTTAAAGCAAATGTCTGTGCTAAGTCAGATGAATCAGCAGAGATATAAGCGACAACTAAGTTTTCAGCAGCAGTTGCGTAAACAGTTCCGCGAGTGACTTGCGTCGAAGTAAACACCACTGTACCCGTTACATCTGTGTAGTAGTTAAGGCCAAATGAAGTTTCAAGTGAAAGTTGTTTGTCAGCAATCGCTTGTGCAACGTCCATCGGATGAACAAACACGATAGGGCGTACAGTGTCATCTTCAAAGATGGTTTGAAGTGAACCCCATACGGTTGCAAGGGCAGCCTGTAAACCATTAGCAGCATTTAGGCTAGTCTGTGCAGAACCAGATTGTACAAGAGTAAACATATCTTTGCGAATATCTTTCTGCGCCTCTTTGATAAGAGCATCATCAGTAATTTCAACCGCCTTATCTTTACCATAGCGTTGAATCGCTTCGCCTGATGTTGCTTTACGGTATTTCTTCAGCTTGATTTCCTTAGTCGATTCAACAGCTGGTGTGACGTAAGACAGTGGAATCAGGTCGCCTTCTGGCACGTTGCCATCAGCAAGTGTTACTGTCGGTTTACCGTAGAACTTGATGGTTACACCTTCAGCTACTGGCATTAAGCGTGAAATACCTAAAGCGTTTTGGAAGTCTTTCAGAGACTGTTCAAAACGGTACACGTGGTCGATAGACTTTTCTGGATAGTTGTCCAGTGTCGCCACTGTCTGAAGATTTGTTTCCGGATAAACTGGTGTAGCAAAGAACTGAATGTTCAGTTTAAGTTTTTCTGTTAATTTTTGCATAAATGATTCTCCTTTTTAGTTATGGAATAAGTGGGAATTTTCCCGGATTGCTTTTTGACGTTGAGCGGTATCTTGGATTGCCATAATCTGCTGCTTCGTCATCACTTCAGCCGGTGCGCCCTTAACCGGCGGATTGCCTGCGCGTCGTTGTTCTGTTGCGAAAAAGTGTGGCTTAACTTCTTTTGTGGACGAAACTAATTCAGCAATACCTTCGAATGTGCCATCTTCTTTTGCAGTAATCGCACTTTTGTCGATTACTTTTAGAAAGTCGTCAGCATCGATAGCGCCTTGCTTCATCGCTTCAACCTTTAAGAGGTTATCGAGTTGTAATTCTCGCATTTCCTTGTCACGCTGTGCATTGATTTGTTTGTACTTCTCAAGTTCAGCGTTGAGTTCTTCGTTACTGCCTGCCTTTGCCTGCAATGATGTGATTTGTTCGTCACGATTTTTCAATTCTTCCGCTGCACTCTCAGCCTGCTGCTTATACTCATCTGCCTTATCAGCTTTTTCTTTCAAAGGACGTAAAGCATCATGATGCTGATTGATGATCTGCGGGATGATATCCTCAGTGACACCTAAACCTCTTAAAAATTCTCTGTTCATTTGTGTTGCTCCTTTACTTTTTTTATTACGGTGGATTAAGTACCACCCGGCACGTATTTAACGACCCGCCAGTCAAGTGGATGCTAACGCTCATCCAGGCGAGATACAGTGATCATCTCCTTGTTTTGAAGTAAAAAACTGTATAAAAATAACCGTCAATCATCGCGACTGTCGGCAAAAATAGATATAATTGCATTAATACAATTAAAGGTGGTGAATATATGGAATATAGAGACTTTATTTCAGAAGCTTTATCGAAGGGGAAGCAAGGCTTTATCAGTCTTGTAAATGAAGGTGTAAAATTCGATAAATTCATTTCTGAAAGTGATATTGCACTGAATGTTTCTTACGGTAATAAAATTTACCGTATTGATAAAAGTAAAATTCAGTTCATATCTTACAGAGATTTCAGTGACCAGTAATTGCTTTGACCTCTCTATCAAGAGAGGTTCTTTATTCTACCCACTCAATTAGTTCATCTACATTCGCTCTTACTGTTTCAAAGTTAATATCCACTTGTATGTGTGAGTTAAGATATTGTTTATCTCCCACATCAAGATTACAGTAGCCTGTCATCACTTCTCCGGACTTTAATTTAGTGGCGATCATCACATTGTCAAACTCGTCGTTCTTTGCCCATTCAAGTAAGTCCTCAATATGTTCAATGAGTTGCTGTTTAGTGTTATCCTGCTCTGAAAAAAATTTAACTATCTTCGCCATTAAGCTACTCGTCCTCCTTTAACCCACTTCTCGTATTTCTCATAAGTCATAAATGGTATCACTATCGACTCATCATCCGCATTCTTTGCCCGTCTGACTTCAGGCACTTGGCCATCCACCAGGTAAATCAGCACACACCTGCAGTTAATATTCTCTTTCGCCGAGTTCGCACCGACTAATAACTTTGGCCCTGGACCGACGCAGCCGTTAATCTTAAACTCATGGTCGATGTCCACTGCATTACCGTCGAGCTTACGATGTGATGATCGTGTACGGCTATCGAGCGTGGAAGTCCATTGCTTTTTGATGTTTATACCGTTAGCTTTAACTTGTGATGCACTATCCAGTGATGCCTGACTCATCGCTCTACCGCCCTCTGTACGTGCGACACGCTTTGACTGCTTACTTGTCATGCCTAAGTTGTCTCTTAAACGTTTTGCCATCTTACTGAAGCCCTCGCCTGCCATGATTGACTGCGCGATGTCTACACGGATGCGATTTAACACCTGCATACGCTGTTTGGCGAGCGTGGGAATCAACTTGATAAACTCAATCGGCTGCTCTAGTGCTTTGTTGATTTGTTCTAAGTTCGGGTAAGCCTGCATCATGATTTTTTGTGTAGTGTACTCAAACAAAAACATATGCTGCATAAATGACTGTAAGTAGATGTTTTGCTGCATCTTCGTGATAATACTTGCGATAAGTGAGTAATCGCCCGTCATCTGTTTAGCAATTAGATCGAGTTCCTTATTTAACCGATTGTACTTGTTAAACTCTGTCCATCCGACATGACCGTTCTCATCTGTCGCTTTCTCATAGAGTAAATTCAACTCACTGATGATTTGCTCGAGACGTTCTGACCACACTTTATCAATGTTCGATTCAGCTTCTGCTATGAGTTTCTCGATGTTCTGTCTAATCTGTTCTTGATTCATCAGAAGCACCTACCTCAATCGCAGGCAAGCTATTGTTAAACGCAATCTCCTGCTCGTTTAAGCGCTCACGTTCGCCTTGCGGGTCATCTACAAACGGATGATTACCGATGAGCGTGTCGTCACTGATAATGCCTTTAGACATGACCACAATCTGTGCATCTTCCATGTCGTTCTTGAGGCGGTTATACTTGAATGTCATTTCGACATCTTTCGGGTCTGCTTGAATACCTGCATCGTCAAATACAAACCATAGCAGCTCCTTGATGGCTACCCTCGTCTTACGCTCCAGCTGCTTTGCCTTGATATCTAAGCCACTGTAAAGTATCTTAAGTGCCACGCCCGATGGACTGTTTCCGAACTTGTCACTCTGAAAATCAACGCCTCGACCGAAGTCAATAATCATCTCACGCAGCATCTTAAGATAGCGTTCTGTCTCTTCAATCGGGATCTTGACAGTGATGGTATCGATCTCTCCATCTTTAAATAGATTGATTGCCTTGTAATGTCTCAGATTACGGACAAATTCGCCTAAATCTTGGCCGTTATAACCTTTAAGGGCAAAGATTAAATCTGTTGATTCGTCGAACGTATTCTGGATGTCCGACAACCGATTGTTAAACGCATCAATCAATGACTTATACTTCCACAGGTCGCCCTTCTCTTTACTATTGTTGCGGAATGGCACGAACGGAATACGTCCCCAGCTGTCGCCATTATAATGTGTCTTGACAGCCTCGCCCCAGTGGAAGTCAGCCACGTACTCGCCGTCACTTAGCATATAGTAATAGACATGCTCTGCTGTCCATATCTCTGCTCTGCTGACTTGATTTAATACATAATGCCTAATCAGCATCGTCAACTGTCCGTACTCGTCATAGACAGGCACAACTTGCTCCGCCGGAATCTGCTTAAACTTTAAGTTTCCGTCTGTATCGTAGTAGACGTGCATCCACTCAATGCCTTTATTAGATGCTGCAGTGAGTACATCGATGATAAGGTCGTCAAAGCTGTCATCGAATCGCTCGCCAATTTTGTCGAGGATAGCATCCTCTGCCTTAAAGTTAATCGGCTCGGCTAGTAAGTATCCTACCTTTTGGTCTACCTGATTCGGGTGGAAGTTAGCCACTAATAGATTATGTGGTTTCTTATCATCCGTTTTGCCTTGTGCGTCTTCTGGTGGTTTGCGTAGTAGAATGTCCGGCTGATCATCATAATACTTCTCGCCAATCGTCTGCGCTGTTACAACCGGCTGATGCTCTGCAATCAGTCGCTTAATCATGTCGCTGATTGTTTCCTGTTCCTGCTTCATTGTTTCAAACACTTCTTCGTAATATAGTCTTACATCGCTCATGTTCAGCCTCCTTTACTTTAATATTGCCATGCTGCTGCCTTGCAGATGTGTGTAGACTGCATATCTGATACCGTCCAACACGTCATCAAATACTTTCAACGGCTTTCCTGTGTTACCGTCCCACACATAGTTATAAATCTCTTCTTCAAATCGCATGCAGCCTTCAGCAAAAAAGAAGCGCCTCAGCTTTATCAACTTGGCCACTTCTTCAACACCACTTAATATTGACTTGTCAGCTTCTATGGCTCTGATGCCTGCACGTCTAAAGTCCTCAATGTATTCCGGACGTGCGGTATCACAATAAAAATTGATACGGCCATAACGTTTCATAACGTTTTTAGCTATTTCTATCCAGTCCTCGATGAATCTGCCTTGATGTGCGTTTTCTTCTATCAGGTAAAACTTATCCTCATCACTTCTTGCAATAACCGGAATAGATCCATAGTGCTTGAAGCCCCAGTCAACACCAGCAAAGTATTCGACTATCCGTATGGTCTCGAGTTCGTCTTTAGAAATAATGTGAACCTCTTTATCAAAGTCCTCATACACGACACCTTCAGCAGCTACCCACTTACCGTAAATGTCACGATCAGTGAACATGCCTGATGGTGTACTGGCCACTATCGACTCAACGTATTCAGAATTGAGAAATGTGTTATCAAATAACGTGAACTGAAATGCTTTAATATTCAGCTTGCCATTACTTAATCGTTGTCCGGATTTATCAATATAGTCCACTTTGACGGTGTGCATCGGATTCTCTGGGTTAGTGTCCATAATGACCTTCGCATGTGACACACTGCAACGCGAGATGACTTCCTTGATAAACTTGTCATGAAGTGCAGTCGCCTCATTCAGAAACGCTCCAGCTGCGGTGAAACCCCGAACTTTCTTCCAGGCATCAGCGTTCGCACCATCAAATACATAGACCTTATTACCAAATATCCGGACGGCGTTTGACTTATCCAGCTTCAATTCTTTGCCGAGTATCAGCTCCATATCATCTAGAACGTTACGTCTAATTGCTGCCTGTGTTGCGCCTCCAATGATGAAGTTTAAACCTTTATCCTTATACCGTGCGATATGTGTCAGGAATGTCAGTATCAGCACATAAGTCTTACCTGCACGCTTTGCACCACTTGCCACGGTAATGACAGGCTGCTCATGAATGAAACAGTTAAACACTTCCTGCTGTTTAGGTGTGAGGATATTATCAAATGTCATGCGTACCACCTGCCATCTTAATCAGTGCATCAGCGAGATTGTTCTCGGTTGTTGATTCACCACTGCTATTCATCTGATCAATCTTCTTGCTTAACAGTTCAATCTCTTTTTCAATCTTCTTGTTAGCAAGTTCATCATTTGTAAATGCCATCTTGTTCATACCTTCTAGGCTGCTGATAAATGCATCAGCTGTCGGCTTACGTATGCCATTCTTCTCTATTTCGTTCTTGGCGATGTTCTTAAGCCATTCATACTCCTCGAAAGCCTAGAGGCGTGTCCATTTCGACTGTTCTGCGACTTCTGCTTTAAGTTCTTCATACCTAGCCATAATCCCTACCTTTTTTGATAACTGGTAGGCTTTATCATCTAGATATTTTTCGCTCTTGCCGTTCGTTGAATACCCGGCATCGATATAGGCTTTACGTTGGCTCTTTCCCTCAATCAATCCGAGAACGAATTTCTCTTGCTTATCAGTTAAGTTCATTTTTCTCTCATTCAATCACGCCCTCTATGTTAATCACACTTTAAATTTGTACACAATAAAAAGACACTCAATTAAGAATGTCTTTTCTACGTGTACATAGATGTATAAAATCCACCGCAACAATTTACATTGCTAGAAACAGATTACTATAAATTTCATCATCAATTTTCTTCTTCGCTCGTTCCAGGTACGACTCAACAGATGTCACTCTCACATGAAGTAGCTGTGCAACGTCTCCAGCGCTCATTCCCTCGCATTTCATCATGATGAATACTTCCAGTTCTCTTGGCGATAATCGTCGCAGTGCGTGGCTGATAGGACTGTCTGCGTTGGATATATAGTCCGTGTACTCATCATCAGATACTTTGACGTATTGATTATCCTCTATCGCCACTTCCAGCACCTGCTGATCAACCAGGTACACCTGCCGCCTCTCAATCGCATTGTTCACATTCGGATTGTGTCCCGACCGAAGCCACTCAATCACAAACAGCAGTTCGTTGTACATACCGTTCAGCGTCGTGAGTTCCTGCATAACAGGACACGCTGCCTGCTGCCTGTCGCCCAGGCTTCCCTTACCCTGTTTCTTATACGCCTCAATCACATCAGCATGCTCTGTCTTGTAAGCATCTATACGTCTCTTCATGTCATCAGCCGACTGTAAATATTGTATGAGTAAATCCTTCATGTAGAGCCTCCTCATGTTATAATTAGTTTGTGGATAATTATGTTACGGGCCTGAGAAGGCTCTTTTTTATTTATCCTCCCTCTCCTTTACTTTGCTCATCTGCCGAGCAGCTCCTTGACGCGTTCGTACATATCAGGGCGGTCACTGCCGCCCGTGTGGTTAATAGCCTGTACTTCCAAAACCTCTGTCTCCTCTTGCTGTTTCACTTTCGAATTCCTCCACGATGTTTACTGCTGGTGTGACGATGGGACTGATGACCAGTTGTGCAATCTTATCACCTTTTTTAATCGTGTATCCTGTGTTCCCGCTTGTTTCATCAAGATAATGTTCTTCAACCATCTGTGCGATTACACCAAGTTCCCCAGTATATCCACTATCGATTGTTCCTAGAAACACGTTGATAGGTGTTTTAAGTGTCATGCCAGATCGTGGTCTAATCTGTCCCTCATATCCTAGTGGTATCTCTACGGCTATACCTGTTGGGATTTTAGTTTTAGCGAAGATATAACAGTCCGTATCTTCACTGGCATATAAATCCAACCCCGCATCGTGTTCGTGCGCTCTCGTGGGCGCTGTAGCGTTCTCTGATAGTAGTTTGATGTTGATCGATTGCATTTATTTGTCCCTCCATTGTTTTATAGCTTCAAAGATTCTGTTAGCTTCCTTACTTAATGTTTTAAATGCTTTGGACATACCTAATCTGAACGCCTTGACAGAATTAAATCTTGCTTCAACTTCAAACATATTGTAAGTAACACGATGTTTATGTTTATGACCTGTGTACGCCCACATGATTGCTCTGTGTCTGCGAGTTTTCATATTACCCCTCCACTTTATGTTCTTTAATAAATAGGTCATGTCCTGCGAATTGCTCTCTTAGGTTTTTGAGTTCGACACGTGCCACTTCTTTTGTTGTGAGTAGCTCACTTACTGGCTCAATGTGATGTCCGTTGATCTCCACCATTACCTGCCACACGCTGAATTTGTAGGTCATCTAGCACCTCCGCGAAAATGACTCATAGTACTATTCTGAATTGCATTGAAATACCGTTTATTCATCACTACATTAGTATCAGTATTGACCGCTTTAATCGGTCTATGTAGCGCTGGTAATATCGCTCTTGCTACTAGTGACTTAGATATTTTTATTTCAGTTTCGCCTTGAGTTATAACTATATGTCCGTTATTGAGTAATGCTTCAATATCGTTTTCATCTAAGTAAACTGTCATTGTTTTATTGTTGCATTTATCGATCATCTACTCTTTACCTCGTTCTTCTTCTTTGCGCTGCATCACCATTTCAAACTGCGGATAATCGTCAGGTGCAACACAATACTTTCTTTTCTGCCATTCTTTTCTTGTAACAGTGTATATTTCAACTTCGTTAAAAGGCACTTCAATATTTCCATACTCTAAATCTACTAACTCGTTTAACCAGTCGATTAGAAGCACTCTATAAATATGATTTTCAACTCTGTTCCATTTCGCCAAGTAATATATGTCTTTCGGATTTTCCATCTACTCTTCACCTCGTTCGAGATTTTTAATCATGCGATATACATCTTCATAAGCATCGCAAGCTCCATCAGCGATTGCATCATGAGTCGCCTGATAGTCTTTATCAGATTCAGTAATCTTAAAGTCAACATACTCTTTCAACTTCTCCCAATTCGCCTCCGCAGCGTCAGCGCGTTTCTCAGCTTCATCAGCACGGTGTTCTTCATTGAGATACATCGCATAAGAATCGTGTATAACGCTATAATCTCCATGTTCAATATGATCTATACCATCATAGCCGTATTCTACTGTTATAGCGTCACTGCCTACAGCGACAACTCTGCCGATTTTATCGCCTCCAAATCTTACTTCTGCACCTTCTTGTATCATCTACTCGCCCTCCATTTCGTCTTTAATTCCGTTCAAGACTTCAATCCAGTTGTCGATTTTATGAACATCATCAAATTCATAGATGATAGTTTCTTTCGCATCTTTTCTAGGGTCAACTAGTTTATCGTAGTCATCCCGCTTGTAACCAACCATCAGTACAAAAACGGGTTTACCGTCTATATGACCATGTCCAACACGATTGACCGAATCCATACTCTTATACCGTCTGATAATTCCAGGGAGTTCAATGCGTTTAATTAATTTAGATAACTTAATCATCTACTCCACCAGTCCTTTCATTCGCTGTAATATCTTAAACGCAATCGCATGCTCTGCATCGTCGCCTGTTGCCAGCAAGTCAGTGAGATATTCATCCACAGACTGCTGTACCTGCTGCTTACGCTCCTCCTGCTGTATCGCAATGATCGTGTACTGCAGGTTATCTATCTGCTCCTCCAGTGAGTGATAGAGCAGCTCAAGGACGGTTAGATCATTATCCTTGAGTGCTGTACCATACTTAGCTAAACCCTTCTCATTCTGCTGGCGGAGTGTCCGCTTAACTAAAGGCAAGATGTTGTTGATGTCTGCTGTGTGGTCTGCTTGTCTCATGAGTTCTCCCCCTCCAGTAAGTGCGGATGCTCGTGTACGTTGCCGATGACTTCATAATTCATGCCAGTAGATGTAGCAATCGGATTGAATAAGTTCCATCCAAGTTTCTTTTCCTGCCATTTAACAACTCGCTTTATTTCATGCTCGCCATATTGATTCAAAAATCTCTCTATAACGATATCTCCATCGTAAATCTCTACACCGTTCTTATCAGTGAGTCCTGTGGATTGCATGAGGACATAATCGTCAACTACTTCGCGATGTTTGGTTAATATATCAATTCCATCGTGATAAATTTCAATTACTGGTCTATCTAAAATCTTCTGATTTCGATTATCAAAAACTCTAAATTTCATTTTCATACTTTCTCCCCCACTCTCTTAAATGTCTGATAAAATACGTCCTTCGGTACCACAGCCTGCACCACCTGTCCCCGCTCGTCTGTGCCTGCGAGGACGATGTAGTGCCTGCGGTGGCCTGTGATGGTGTAAAAGCCGCCGTAGATAGTGTCTTCGTATAGGTTGGTCATGGTTGCACTTCCTCGATTATAGGAACATAAGGCGGACGATTATTTATCAGTTCTTGCTGCGTATAACTAAAGATAGTGTTTTGGTAATTCTGTGTCAGTGTGTCATGGAACTTGTCCACGAATTCTTTTTTAATCTCGAACCCGTAACCCTTACGCCCTAAATTCTCAGCAGCGAGCAATGTGACGCCACTTCCAGCTGTCGGATCAATCACAACGTCGCCGGGGTCTGTAAAGATGTCGATAAGTTTCTGAATCACATGAATGCTTTTCTGAGTTGGGTGTATTTTAGGTGTCACATTATCCCGTTCATAGTCCATGCAGTTCATAATCATGCGACCGTTATTATTGAACTTTGGTAACTTTTCGCGATAGAACAACACAGCATATTCACAGTTGCCTACAATCTTCATATTCGCTTTAAGTACCTGCGGACTGTAATTCTTTCTGAACACCAAATTAATATAGTTATTAAATCCATACTTCTTAGCCTGTTCGATTAACATAAATTGTTGGTCAAATGCACAGAACACAATCATACAGCCTGCTTGCTGCTTTCCTTTAGGTTCTTTTTTTAACATGGTACTTGCAAAGTGCATAAACTCCGGTACTCTGAAATCGTTGTCTGTGTCAAAAAACTGCGACTTTGCGAGTTTGCTTTCGCCGTTTTTAATATCTCCGCCGTTATACCAGTTAGGATTACTGCCATATGCATTCACGCCAATGTTATATGGTATGTCTGCAATGATTAATTGTGCTTTAGGGACGTTGTAACGTTTGTAGTTTTGAAAATGGTCTCTGTATAGTTCCATCACCTCCACCCTCCAAACATCATTTCCAGATACGCGTCTGTCGCTTTCTTGTTCGGCTCTGGCCATACTTGCTGCGGTCGTTCTATCTTTTCCACATGCTTGTTTTGTTTCGACCAGTCGCGTGTACTGGGTGCTAAGGGTTTAACTAACGGTGTTCTGCTGCGTGCCATTTCATCCTCCTCGATTCTATATGCAAAGAGTGCATTTTCGCTGTTTATTCGTTTGTGATGCAAATCTGATGCCAGGTATCTGATATAACTAGGTGACTTCCCTATCATCCGGGCAACCTCTGTCGATGTACCTTCTGCAATTACTTCGTAACCTCTGCAAATCATATAAATAGGTTTAGTTGCCATCAGAAACTCCTTTCTAGCTGTTCCAGTGTTCCAATTTTTGTTCCAAAAATATTTTCACTTTGGAACACCTCAAACCCAGTCGTATCAACGTTTTGAGCACTTCTGTTCCAATTGTGCCGTTCCAAACTCACTGTCTTTTATATATTTATATATTTATATCTATTTATTTATAGATATAAAAAATATGGAACATATGGAACGGTATGCCTCAAGCCTTTGATAAATCAGGTTTTTTTGTTGCCAAAACTCATTTTATTTTTGGAACACTTTGGAACACTTTGGAACAAACTAAAATTTATTATCTTAGCTGAAAGCTAAAGTTCATCTTTTGTCATGAATTTAGTGAAGCACCACTGTGGGTTATGATAGTTATCTAGTCGACGTTTTGATTTTTCATAACCGACTGCGAGTACAGATTTTGTAAATGTGCTGCGAGGTAAAGGAAACTTAAACCCTTCGATTTCACACCACTTCTGATACTTGGTATAAACTTCACTGATAGGTTGATCATGAACTTCGTACTCTGCCAGGAATGATAGTATCGGATTGTTATCCGTCTTAAATTCCTCCATACGCTGTGTTGATACTACAGGAATCGTGAAGCGTCTTTCTTTTAATAACTTAGATAACTCGCGTAATCCTAAGTTGAGCAGGTGTGACCTTGCCTCCTCTGTTGTAATTTTCGACTCTAAGAACGGATCTCTCTTCTTGCTGTTACGTAACTGTGCGTTTAAAGGCACAATGACAATCCGGTCAAAGATACCGTTGTTGTTCTCGAACCATCGCGGGACATCGTTAGCCGAAAATATGAGTTTGCTGTAATTTCTGAATGTAAACGGATCCTGTCCTTTTCGTTCAGCAGTGATGCGTTCACCTGTAGCGAGTTTTTTGAAGTTCGATGCATCCTTAATGGTTTGTAGCGGAATGTCGTCCCCTGCGTTGAGTAACTTGTGGTGCAGTTCGGCAACGTTAAAACGCTCAGATAAACCGGACAGACTGACTGCCGAAACGTTCTCTTCGCCGACAAACGAACTTAACATGTTCATGAAGGTGGATTTACCGTTACCACCGTTACCGACTAAGAGAAAAGCCTTATCCAGGAAATTTTTCTTGAAGAGTACGTAACCGACCATTTCTAAAAACAGCTGCAGTACTTCTAAGTCCTCGTTCGCAATTGTAAGCAGTGCATGGTTGACAATTTCAGCACTTGTCGACGCACTGGCGTCAGGGTCGTACTTTGCGTTGATTTTTGAAGTTGCAATAATCTCCGGTGTAAAGTCGAGCAGTTCTTTGGACTGTAAGTCATACACACCATTTAAAAGTGGCACCAGGTACGGCGAGGCATGTTCTTTTTCGGGTGCGATGAGTCGTGCATATTCAAGCACTTCTCTGATCTGTGCCTGTTTGAGTGCGGGTAGTTCAGTGATGCAAGCTCGTCTAATATCCATTTCAGATGGTTTGTAGACGCCATCGTTGTAAATATGCAGCTGTTCATCTAGTGTGATGATGTGGTAATGCTGAACTAATGCTTTCGCGAACTTTTCATGAAGAAAAGATTTACTGCCATTCTTATTCTCCTGGTAAAACTGCTTGTAGTTCCGTGCAATTCTCAGGTCTGTGATGTGTTGGGATTCATCTTTTTCGTTGTTCTCTGCGAGTTGGTCCATGAGTTGTGTATCAAGTGCCAAATTAGCCCTCCTTTCGTTAAGTTGTAAGGGGTATTTTGTTGCTCAGTTGCTATTTCTGATGTAATTTCGGTTCTTGTGACATGATGATTTTGTCACCTGCCCGTCTCTGCATCTCTGTTCTTAATATGCTGTTAAATGTGGTGTCTAGTTCTTTCTGCGGGAGTGGGGGGTCGTTCCGTTCATTCCACATACATACAATGTCATAGGCAACATACGGATCGATATAGCGTCTAAGCAAGTGACCGGAAAGTTGTGCCGCTGATTGATTGCGTCCACCCTCTGACTTACCTTTCAGTACTTCTCGCCAGTAGTCGCTGTCATACTTCTGTGTGTCTGCAGCTTCTGCGATGGTCTCAATCTGTTCTAAGATGTTACCCAAACTGAGTAACTCTTCATCGATGTAGTAAAACTCATAAGTTGCAGGGTCGTCGCATGTCGGCAGAAACATGACTTGTGACAACACTTCTGAAGCCGGATCAATGAAAGGTGTCTCCAGCACATCAAAAGCTATCTTTTGAATCACTGCCCGGTATTCATTTGGTGTCAGTTCGTATGACTTATCGAGTGGGATGACCAATCTATAGCGATTACATTCAGCGCTATGGTTATGGGTACTATAGATAGCAAATCCAAACATGAAACGTTCGGTGATGTGGTCAAAAAGTTGGATATCACCCGGTATATCATCAAAGTCGAACGTCAGGATCGTTCTATTTAATGTGTTCTTATTATTCCGCGTTGGATAAACCTGACCGCCTACGAAGCAGCTATTAGACTTTTTAGGTCCGATTTTAGGATTAGATAATATGGTGTAAAGTCTACTGATGGATGTTTCGACGTTCTGAATTGGTGTGGTCTTGTACTCATTTTCAAATATCGTGATGGCGATGCTGCCATCGTGATCGAGTTCTATCATTCATGTGTCACTTCACTTCCTTGTGATGCAAGATTTAAAGAGAAAGCCTAGTGGTTAGACTAGGCTTGATAAATTTAGAACGGCATGTCGTCATCACTGATTTCGATAGGTCCTGTTGCGTTGTTAAAAGGGTTACTGCTTGTCTGTTGTCCTTGTTGTCCTTGCCCGCCTTTCTTGATAACTGGCGGTGTTGTGAAATTAGGGAATTGACTTGGCTTGATTGCATCTACTTGTGCGTAGTCTTTATCGTTGAGCGATGTTTTAACACGGATAGGTTTACCGAGCATCGCTTTAACCCACCCTTTAGCGTCTCCGAAGTCATGACCATCTGGTGTGCCGATCGCTTTTGCGTAAGAATTAAATCTCCATGCTGCTGCTTCTGTTACAACAAAGTTGTCATATCTGATTTCTTGATTCTTACATGGCTGATCAACATCTGGTCGGATTGTGTAATTGACTGTAATCATTTCGTTACCTGATGATTTAGCTGTTCCGAGTGTATAGTTGTTCATGTACACTTCGTATTCGCCCGGCTCGATTGTGTCAAATCCTGTATTATTAGCATCAAATTTAAACATAGTTAGTTACCATCCTTATTAGTTATTTGCACTTAAAGTGCTAGTTAGTTTTTTATAGGTCCGTGTACTGAGTGACATGATTTTAGTTGTTGAATGCGTCTGTTTCTTGCGGTGTAACAGGTGCAGTGTATTCTTTAACTAGCTTGATAGCTTTCTCTAGTAAATTCTTAGGAAACTCTTCGTAAGATTTATCGGCTTTAGTTTCCAGCTCTTTGAGGTACGACTGTCTTGCTTCATCTCCGTGGATAAGTTCTCTTAGATCATCGAGTAGCGACTGCCGTTCTTTCTCCTCTTGCTCGGCCTTGTCGATGCCGGCTTCTGCCCAGTCATAAAGTTCATGGCCAGTCTCTTTTGTGATGCGAAACGGTTCTTTGAACAGGTTACTGTTGTCTTTTGAAGCTGTGGCCACATTGTTCATATCAAGTCTTAGCACTACTGCAAATTCATATTCCAGACTATCTTTCTGCTCGACTTTAAGACCTAATTTGACCACTTCCACTTTTCCGAGTTCGTTCGGTTGCATTGCGTAGTCTTGTTTGGTCCGAGCTGTTGAGATTGTATGGACACCACTTTCAACTAGCATTTTGAGGAAGTTTTCTTCTAGTGGTTTTACTTTTCGCCAGTCTTGAAAACGTCCGCCGGCTTCTTGCTGTGCATCAAGTATGCCGCCTAAACCACTCCAGGCATGACTGATACTGTCAGTGATGATGACTTCTACGCCAGCCTCTTTACATTCTTTAAATGCTTGTTCATAACGTTCTACGCTGAAAGGTGCTTTTAAATCGTAGTGAAGAAATTCGCCAATCTTCGTATCTGCAATCGTGTTATCTGCGTATAGTAGTGACCGTTCATGTTCCGAGTCGATGATGGCGATTTTTTCCCACTGATCGACTTCGCTCATATCCGGATACATTTTTTCAACGATACCTTTTGCCATCATGAGTGCTGATAGTGTTTTGCCACTACCAGATGGTCCAGTGAGCAGAACAGGTATTTTTATCTTCTGGCGTTTCGCCTTTTTAAGTGCCATTTATTTTCCCTCCGTTTTTGATAGTTCCGACACATCAAGCAGTTTATGTGTATATTCAGTTGTCTCTGTATGTTGCCAGATATCGTGCGTTTCAAGTAATGGTTGATTATCTCCAGGACCCCAGCCTTTAAATAACTTGGCGTCACCTCTTGATGTACTGTATGTCGTCTTGAAATCGTTATGAGCTGCCACATAAAGTGCAGGCTGGACATTTTTCAGCGAGTAGTAGTAATTGATGGCAGGCTCTGTTTTGTGTGTAAATTCACCTTTCATGTTTCACCCTCCATATAGTTATTGAACAGCTGATCCGTAAAGTCTTTCTTCTCTTCAAGTGCCTTGTAGACTTCCATTTCAACCGTCCCTTTTGTTTTCAGTTGGTACACGGTCAGTCGTTTCTTCATGCCGACACGCTGCGCTCGTCCGAGGGCCTGTATATAGTCCTGGTAACTGTAAGTTGGTGTGTAGATAACACACAGTGAGTTGTACTGCAGTTCGATGCCTGACCCTCCAGCTTGATACTGTACGATAGTCACGCTGTCCCGTAAGTCATCCCATGTATCATGTGATGGCATCGACTTCTCTTGACCACTCACTTCAAACACTTGCTTGCCTAACTTCTCAGCGAGATTTCTGATGTCGTCACGCTCACGGTTAAAGTGGTAGAAAATCAATACATTTTCGTCCGTACCATCCAGCAGCATTTCAAGCCATTCTAATTTTGCTTTTGGGTTGGTCCAGTATCTGAGACCAGCCTGTAATTTAGGTTGTGTGTCGAAAAGGATTGTTTCATCATCCAGTTTTAACACCCTGTCTTTCTTAATTTTCTTATAAGTCGGACTTGAGGGCAGCAGGACTTCTTCAAACTGAATTTCCGGCAGATCGTGAAAGTAGTCTGTTGGCCGTTCCACCGTGAATGAGTTAAACCACTTCTTTACCTTGTCCTGTTGGATGTAGTCTTTGATAACTGGATATTGTCCACCATCAGCACGTCTTTTTATTTCTTTGACGGCAAACTCTCGTTCGAATTGTGTTTTATTTTTTATGAAGCCGTTGATGATGAAGTAGTTGATACTGTCGCCCCAGCCATTACTCATTGGCGTGGCGGACAACATACACCACCCCGTGCTCACATCTATCAGCTTGCGGGCCATCTTACCCTGGTTAGATGTCGGATTTTTGATGGCCTGACATTCATCAAAGATGACGTAGTAACCTTTGTAGTCTCGCCATACATCCTTCTGACGTAACTTGCCATAACTTAAAGTAGTGTAGTCAATTTTGATGTTATAAGTTTGTTCAACAAATGCGATTTCTCTATTCCAGCCACCCTCTAAGATTTTCACAGGTGGTGCCACAATAAGTAATGGCTCGCCTTCGTTATGCTTGATGTAATGATGAATAGATATTAGCGTCTTACCACTTGATGTTCCGAGTGCGTAGAGTACGTTCTTACCAGCTTCTTTCGTGACTTCTGCTTGAGTAGGTTTGAGTATTAACTTAGATGACACCATAGCGTTTAAGGTCAAATTCAACCTCATCGATGCTTGTTGCGACAAGTGCGACACCTCCTGTTCTGTTGATCCAGTCAATATTTTCGTGCTGCAGTGGTGACACAATACCACCTTTAGGACGCTTGACTTCTACTGCGACAAATCGTCCGTTGACACATGCGATGATGTCCGGTACACCTGCGCGTTGAAACTGACTGCCGCCGTGAACCTTAAAAACCCAGGCATCTAATGATTCGAGATATGCAATAATCTGACGTTCGATTTTCTTTTCTGTGTGGCTCATGGCGAAATCGTCCAATCTTTGAGCATGTAATAAACTTGGTCGATTTCTTCGAGGTGTAACTTGCAGTAATGGTCCAAGGCTTCAAAGATGTCAACGTCTGTATAAAAGGCTGCTTGGTACTTGTCCATGTAGTTTTTTTCGAAGACAACTTCAGAATCTTTGTTTGATACAATCTTCAAAGCGACGTGATTGCTGTAACGTTCAACATACTTCGTGAATCCTAAACTTTTGTATGTGAATACTTGTTTTGATGTTTCAAGTGCTTTATCCATAATTTCTCCTATCCTACCGTCGGGATAAGTGCTATACTGTTAGTGTCTAATTAACGTACGGCACGCGCCTTTTGGTGTGTGTTTTTTTATTTGCATAAAACTGCAATGATGCTGTCATACTTCCTCCCAGTAATATGCTACGCCTGCGTCACTGTCCTGCTCCCATTCCACGCGATCAGGTACGCCTCTTGACTCTTCCAGTAACTCGTATTCCTGCATCGAGAAGAACGGTATGCCTTTCATTGTCATAAATGATTCCTTCTTTTCTTGATTCATTTCAGTTTCGTGTAACCATCGCTCAGCCATTTCTAGGTTGTCGGGGATGTTATTCATCAACCTCAACCCCTTCAGCACACACTTTGAAATATTCATAAGCATGTTCAATGAGTTTAGTCTGCTTTTTGTCGCCTTCATTCATTTCGAGACCTTTTTCTTTAAACGCTTCGAGTGTTCCCGTCCAGCATCCTGCAAATACCTTATTAAATTTAGGAATGAATGTTGCGCGTCCTCTGTAAGTACCGATATTGTCAACTGAAAATGTTTCAACGCCGTAAACATGTAATAAATTTGATTGACTCAGGTTAGCGTCACTCAGGTTAGCGTCACTCAGGTTAGCGTCACCCAGGTTAGCGTCACCCAGGTTAGCGTATTTCAGGTTAGCGTATCTTAGGTTAGCGTATCTTAGGTTAGCGCCTCTCAGGTCAGCGCGTCTCAGGTCAGCGTATCTTAGGTTAGCGTATCTTAGGTTAGCGCCTCTCAGGTCAGCGCGTCTCAGGTCAGCGCGTTTTCCGTTTTCTTCATCTGATAACCACATGCGATGTAGTTTCAGGATTTCAGTTAATTCTGCTTCTGTATAAGATTTCATGATTCAAGTCCTCCTCTAATTAATATTCCTATACTCCCAGCTATCATGAAAATTGCAGCAAACGTGTAATCGTGGATAGGTCTGTCATACAATGCGAATGTGAGTACTGCAACGATGATTGCTATCGCATAAGGGAGTGTCTTCTTGAAAGCTTTTTTAATCATAAACTCACCCTTTCTAGTACTGTTTTGTACGCGTCAAGCACTTCAGGATAGAGATACAACACTCTCGTTCCAACGCGACGCGTAACCTCTACAATTTCCGGCTCGCAAGTAAACTTGGCTAGCAGTGTTGATCTTGATAAAGAAGTAATCTCTGACAGCTGCACAATATCCACAGTTGCGAATTGTAATTTGAAGTTATTGAGAACCTCATCGACTTGGTCCTTTACTTTTTCTTCGATGAAAGAATCATCGATTGTGATGTTCATTGTTATCCTCCTTTACGCAATTTCGCTGTAACGTAAATCTTTGATGAACTGGATTGCTCTATCTACGTCTTTGCGTTTGATGTGGTTTTTTGGCGCGTTACCTTTCATGCCTAAGTATTTTCTGACTTCCACAAGAATTTTAGATTTAAGTCTACCTAAGTCATTTTTACGCTGGCGTTCAATTTTTTTACGTCTAACTACTTGTTCGCGGATATCCATGTTTGGCAGGTCTAGGATGTTTTCGATTGTGAGTTGTAATCCTTGTTTGTCTAAAAATTCGCTTGCTCTGTTTTCGATTGCAAAATCAATCGCTGTAATATCTTGCGGACTGACATACTCACCTTCGATTTTTGCGTCAATAGCAGATATACGCTCGTTAGTATCTTTTTGAGTTCTGATAATCTGATGCGTTGCTTTTCTATTATCTTCCATCGCTACTTTGACACCTTCAATTAAAGCTGGTTGAATATATTCCATAAATCTACTTACTTGTTGTTCTGTCATTCCGATTTCTTGCATTGTTTCTCTCTTCATTAATCCAAACATTTTAAATCCTCCTAATTGATTGTGATTTGATTTTTAAGTGATGTTCTCATCGCTCGGCAGAAGTTTTCTAGTTCCTCAACACCTTGCTGTAATAAGTCTTTGGTCCGTTGACTTGAAGTTGCTATTGCTCCTTCTTTAAAGGCATTGACTGCATTTTCAGATAAAAATGAATCAATATTCTCCTTTAAATCCAGCACATGACTCTCAGCTTGAAACCTTCGTGAGCCAAGTATTTCATCTTCATCAACATTTTCTTTTTTGATTTTGAGTTTCCCCAACTCTTTTTCAAGTTCGACAATACGTTGGCGATTAGAAATGAGTTCAGTCTCTTTATCAGAAAGTTGAGCTTTCAAATGTGCTGGCACGACTTCTTTCACTTTCTCAATCACTTGCGGTTCTCTATCCTCTACTTCTTCTAGCCGATTGAGTGCAATTTGTTCTGATCGCTGAGACTGTTCTAGTCGTGTTTGAAGTTGTTGAGTTTGTTCATCTCTTTCCTTCAATTGTTTCTTAAGTTCACGAAGCTCTCTAACAGTCATTTCATCAGGTGTTTTAATTTCACCTTTTGTAGTGATATGTTCTTTAGTGCGTTCAGGTTCGGGGAGTGTTGCTATTTGATAAAGTGCTTCTACACCTAAGCTGTTCGATGTCGAACGATTTGAAAATTCATCAGATATTTTTATAAACTTTCTTGCTTGCGAGTCATTCATGTTCACTTTTGCTAACCACTTACCAAACTCACCATGGACTAAGTCATTTTCTTTCACATGTTTTAGTCGTCTTCCGATTTCAAATATTGATTCGCCAGCTTGCTTCTGATAATGGTTAATCTCGAATTCAATCTGTGGTAAATCATTACTTAGTAGTAATTCGTTCATACTATCCTCCTAATATTATTTTCGGTTTTTCCGAAGTGCTATCCAAAAAAATATTAGCTACTTTAATCTCAAGTGCATCTGCTAACTTTTTAATCGTTTTATAGTTAGCATTTTCCATGTTCCTAACGTCTTTTTCATAGTCAAGTATAGAACGTGAAGTCACGCCTGATTTCCGTGCTAATTCTTCTTTGGTTAAACCCCTCAAACCACGCCATTGTTCAAGCGTTAGAATGATGTTTTCATCCATTTCATCACCCCTTTCGTTTAAGTTGATTTCATCTTAACACATCGGTTTTTCCGAAGTCAACTGTTTTAATTCATTTTTTCCGAAATTTATTTCGAGAAAAGTATTTCTATATTTCGGAATTTGTGATACTATATAGGAAAGGAAAACAAAAGGAGCGAGTTAAATGTTTGGTAAAAACTTAAAATACTTGAGAGAAAAGAACAGCATGGAGCAATTAGATTTAGCAATTCACCTTGGTAGAAAAAGTGCTTCAACTGTAAGTGAGTGGGAAAAAGGAAAATATACGCCTAAACTTAAAACTCTCAATGAAATTTCTAAGTTATTTAATGTGAACATTGACGACATGATGGAAAAAGATTTAAGTTCCAATGGGATTCCTTTAGACACAAACGAAACTGATCAAGTCCCTGTCCTCGGCAAAATCGCAGCAGGTAAACCACTCTATTCTGAACAACAGATTTTACGTTATTCTTTCGTTCCTTCACATATTAATAAGTTAGGTAAAGAGTTGTTCTATTTAGAGGTAACGGGCGATTCGATGAACAAAGAGTTCCCAGAAGGCTCGGAAGTACTTGTGGATAGAAATGCAGCTGTTGAGAACGGAAATATTGCAGTTGTCCAAATCAATGGTTATGATGCGACTGTTAAGAAAGTGCGTTTTGATGATGACAAAATCATCTTAATGCCTATGAGCACGAATGAAACTCACTTACCACAGATTTACACTAAAGATGACAGCGTAACATTCATCGGTCGCGTGATTGGTATGTTTAAACAATACTGATATTCAAGGCACTCGCCTTTTATATAAAATAAAAACTTGAAAAGAGGAATGAGAAGAAATGAACTACAAAATGTTAACAGGTACACTGATCGCGTCATCATTATTGCTTGCTGCGTGTGGCCAAGCTGAAGATGCTGCTAAAGATGCAGGAAAGAAAGTAGAGGAAGCATCAAAGACTACTGCTGACACTGCTAAAGAATCAACAAAAGAAGTGAAAGCGCCTAATGGCGAAGCTGAAAAAGCACTGAATAAAGCTAAAACTTATTCAGATATAATGTTTATGAGTAAAAAAGGAATCTACAACCAACTTACATCTCAAGCTGATAAATTCAATGCGAACGACGCTAAGTGGGCAGTAGACAACCTGAAAGCTGATTACAAAAAGAATGCTTTAGAAAAAGCTAAACAGTATTCTGAAACACAAAACATGTCAGTTGATGCAATTAAAACTCAATTAACATCACCATTCGACGCCTTTACAGAAGAAGAGGCTCAATACGCAGTAGACAATTTAAAATAATAAGCAAGGGTATTTGCATACCCTTCTTTTTTTACACCATTTTTTAGGGAAGGATGATAATTATGGCTCAATTTGAAAAGCGCGGGGACAAGTGGCGGTTTAGAATCACCTATAAGGACGATCAGGGTAAACGTCGCATCTACTCTAAATCAGGATTCAGAACGAAGCCAGAAGCAAGTGCTGCAGCTAAAAAGGCTGAGGCAGATATTAAGCAGACTGTAAAACGAGATAATAATATTTTATTCATGGCTTATATTGATCAGTACATTGAAATTTATCGTAAGGGTAAGGTCGCATCGAATACACTTGATGCAGATATGTATGCTAAAAGTCATCTGGATAAATTTTATACAGATAAATTTCTAAAAGACGTGACACCTACTCTTCACCAAGAAATGATAAACGATTTGATTACGAACGAATTTTCTTTATCCACTATCAAAAAAGTGAACGGCCTCGTGCATCGTGCCTGTGAGAAAGCAAGACGCGATGGATTGATTATCTTTAATCCAGCTGAATTTATTGAATATGACATACGTAAGATTAAGAAGAAAGAAAAATTACAGTATATGCCGACAGACAAAATTAAGCCGTTCCTGGACCTTGTACGCAAGCGTGATGTGATGCAGTATTTTCTGCTTAAACTGATACTTGAAACCGGGATGCGAATCGGTGAAGCATGTGCTTTGACCTTTGAAGATATTGACCGCGCAAATCAGCTGATACATGTCACTAAATCATATGATCAGAAGAAAGATGAGTTAGGTCCGACGAAGACGGGCAATGAACGCAGCATCTATATCACTAAAAATCAGTCAAATGAACTCTTCAAACTATTGCAGATTCATAACGCAAATAAAATAGTGAATGCAGACGTCTATCACAATAAGTATAAATTTATCTTTGTGAATGAGTTTGGCACGCCTATTCCACGATCAACCATCTATAACACAATGATGCATTGTTCTGAAAAAGTGTTAGGCAAAGGAAATCGTTTATCTGCTCATAAATTGAGACACACTCACGCCACTATCATGCATGAGTCCGGGGTATCTATGAGAGATATCCAGGAACGCCTTGGCCATAAAGATGAAGCCACTACTCGCAATATTTACACCCACTTTACAGATAAGACCAAACGTGAAGCCTTCGATAAGTTAGAAGAATATCTTAAAAATATTTATTGAGTCTGCACCCATTTCGCACCCAAACTCTTATTTTTTTATATCTAAAATAAAATGGGTGCAAAATAAAAAACCCTCAAAGCTTATAGCTTCAAGGGTTAACATTCTTAATACTGCTTCAGATACTGCTCTTTTTCCCACTCAGATACTTGCATACGATACATATCCCACTCAATAGATTTTGAGTTGATGAACTGGCGGTAGATGTGATCGCCAAGCGCTTCTTTCATTGCGCTGTCTTCTTTCATCGCTTTGATTGCTGTATACAGTGTTGATGGTAAGTCTTCAATACCAACCGCTTCACGCTCTTCGCGGTTCATTTCATAGATGTTCTGGTCAATTGGTGCTGGTGCTTCAAGTTTGTTCTTGATACCATCTAATCCAGCCTGCAGGATTGTCGCAAGCGCCATGTATGGGTTCGCTGCTGGGTCTACTGAACGTACTTCTACACGTGTAGAGATGCCGCGTGATGCTGGAATACGTACAAGTGGTGAACGGTTTTGTCCACTCCATGCGATATATACAGGTGCTTCGTAGCCTGGTACTAAACGTTTGTATGAGTTAACAAGTGGGTTACACACTGCTGTGAATCCTCTTGCGTGCTTCATCACACCTGCGATGAAGTGACGTGCGTCATCTGATAATTCCATGTCGCCGTTTGGATCATAGAATGCATTTTCTTTCGGTCCTTTGAAGAGTGACACGTTGAAGTGCATACCTGACCCGCTTAAACCGAATACTGGTTTAGGCATGAATGTTGCATGAAGGTTATGTTTACGAGCGATTGTTTTGACTACTAATTTGAATGTCTGGATGTTATCACATGCTGTGACTGCATCTGCATATTTGAAGTCGATTTCGTGCTGACCTGGTGCTACTTCGTGGTGAGATGCTTCGATGTCAAAGCCCATGTCTTCTAATTCAAGTACGATATCACGACGGCAGTTTTCACCAAGGTCTGTTGGTGCTAAGTCGAAGTATCCGCCGTTGTCATTCAGTTCTGTAGTCGGTTCGCCTTTTTCATCTAATTTGAATAAGAAGAACTCTGGTTCTGGCCCTAAGTTGAAGTCTGTGAAGCCCATTTCTTCCATTTCTTTTAAGACGCGTTTTAAGTTCGCACGCGGATCTCCTGAGAATGGTGTACCGTCTGGTTTATGGATGTCACAGATTAAACGTGCGACTTTCCCTTTGTCTGATGTCCATGGGAAGATCACCCATGTATCAAGGTCTGGATAAAGTTTCATGTCTGATTCTTCAATACGTACGAAACCTTCGATAGATGAACCATCGAACATCATTTCGTTATCAAGTGCTTTTTCAAGCTGGCTGACTGGAATCTCAACGTTCTTGATTGTTCCCAGAATGTCTGTAAACTGCAGACGTAAGAAACGTACATTCTCTTCATTTGCAAAACGGATGATATCTTCTCTCGTAAACTTAGCCATAATAGCCTCCAATATTTTTATTGATAAAATCTAGATAAATCCCCGCGGTTCAGTGGAATTCTGCCGGTTGGTTTAAAGATGTCATCATAAAGATTTTCTCTTAATTTCTGTTCGTCCTTCGACAGATTCTCGTTCTTCTCAAGCATAATCTGCTTGATGCCTTTAATGTTAAATCCTTTTTCGAGCAGCAATTTGATCTCCAGCAGTTTATCTAAATCATTCATTGAGAATAGTCGCTGGTTACCTTCTGTCCGCTGTGGTGTCACAAGGTCATGCGTCTCATAGTAACGAATCTGGCGAGCAGTAAGCTCTGTCAGTTTCATCACAACGCTGATAGGAAATACGGGTAATTGTCTTCTTAACCTATCTGACACAGTATCTCCTCCTTGCTTGGTTATAATCTAACATACTTTTTTTCAAAAAACAAATCCATGTCAGATTTCCTGACATGGATTCTAAAGATTGTCATCAGATCGACAAAATTCCTTTGTTCTGCATGGTTTTCACTGCGCTGATAATAGCCAGTTTGACATGTTCATATGTCAGACCACCTTGGACATATGCTTCATATGGAGCACGTAAAGGACCATCTGCTGTTAGTTCGATAGATGCACCTTGTATAAAGGTGCCCGCTGCCATAATCACATCGTCTTCGTAACCTGGCATATAAGCAGGCATCGGTGCAAATTTAGAATTGATAGGGCTCGCACTCTGAATCGCCTGACAGAATGTAATCATTTTCTCAGGATCATTAAATGTTACAGACTGAATTAAATCTGTGCGCTGGTCATCAAACCTTGGACTCGTCGTCATGCCCAGTTCTTCTAACAACGCCGCTGTAAACACGGCACCTTTTAAGCTCTGGCTGACGACGTGCGGTGCCAGGAAAAAGCCCTGATACATCTCATGTAAACTATAAAGAGATGCACCCGCTTCTTTGCCGATACCTGGAGCTGTCAGTCGGTAACCGATGCGTTCGATCAGCTCACGCCGACCTGCTATATAGCCCCCAATCTTACAGATACCGCCGCCCGGGTTCTTGATCAGAGAACCTGCAATCAGGTCTGCCCCCACTTCTGTCGGTTCACGTTCTTCCACAAATTCACCGTAACAGTTATCAACGAAAATGATTTTATCCGGATGTTTTTCTTTAATCGCCTGGATAGCTGTTTCAAGCTGACTGATGGTCAAAGAAGGTCGCGATGCGTATCCTTTTGAACGCTGGATAGCGATGACTTTCGTCTGTTCTGTAATAGCGTCCAGTACCGTCGTGATATCAATCGTCCCGTTTTTCAGTTCAATCGCACGGTAACGAACGCCATTCTCTATTAATGAGCCGATACCACTGCCGTTCACACCGATCACTTCAAGCAGCGTATCATAAGGTTCACCTGTAATGTAAAGAAGTTCGTCTCCATGCTTTAAATGACTGGACAAAGCGAGCGTAATCGCATGCGTACCTGAAATCACCTGCGGACGGACGATTGCATCTTCTGTCTTGAAGACTTTGGCATAAAGGGCTTCAAGCTGGTCACGTCCGGTATCATCATAGCCATAGCCGAAAGTACCAATCAGATCACTTTCAGCTATCTGCTGTTCCTGAAACGCTGTCAGGACTTTTTCCTGATTACTCAGTGCGCGTGCTTCTATCGCTTCATGGATCGGTCTTATTTTCTTTTCTATTTCATTGATTAATTCATTCATTGCTTTCTCTCTTTTCTGTTATTCTGCCGACAATACTACTGTTATCTCGTGCATAACCTTTTACTGCGTATCGTTCTGTTTCCTCATCAAACTCCACCTTCTCAATCAGCGTCTCTTGTTTCAGCTGACTGATGATTTTACCGCTGTCAGCTGGCAGGCTGGTTTCATAAGGATTCAACTGGGTGCGGATGAAGTCGCTCAGTGCTTCTTTGACGATCGCAACGTCACTCTCACTGCGTGACGACACATAGCGGGTATCAAAGGTATCCTCTAAATGGGCATCACTGACCAGATCTCGTTTATTCAGTAAGGTCAGGACAGGAATATCACTCATCTCAAGTGATTTAAGGAGTGTATGCACAGTCTCTATATGACCTTTATAGTTTGGATGACTGCGGTCTACTACATGTATCAGGACATCAGCATACTTCGCTTCTTCCAGTGTGGAACTGAAAGCTTCTACTAGATGAGTCGGTAAGTGCTGAATAAATCCAACTGTATCTGATAATAGGACTTGAAAGCCGTCATTGATAGACAGCATCTTAGACTTCGGATCAAGCGTGGCGAACAGCAGATTTTCTTCAAACGTCTTACTGTCTGTCAGTTGATTGAACCATGAAGATTTACCTGCATTCGTATAGCCGACTAAAGCCACTTGAAAGACTTCATTTTTTCGGCGGTTCTCACGGTATCTTGCCCGGTGTTTTTTTATTTCTTCTAACTGGATTTTGATATCATGGATTCTGGACCTGATGTGACGGCGATTGGTCTCGAGTTTTGTTTCCCCCGGCCCTCTCGTACCGATCCCCCCACCTAGACGCGACAGGCTCACACCGTGTCCTGACAGACGTGGCAGCAGATACTCATTCTGAGCAAGCTCCACCTGCAGCTGACCTTCTCGTGAACGCGCACGTTGAGCAAAGATGTCCAGAATCAGCTGCGTCCGGTCAATCACTTTCACATCAAATATTTCTGCCAGGTGTTTAGACTGGCTTGTTGTCAGTTCATCATTGACAATCACAACATCAAAATCAATATCCTCACGTTCACTGAGCTCGACAATTTCTTCTATACGTCCTTTACCTAAATAAGTGGCACTATCTGAGCGCTCTCTGTTTTGTGTATAGTGTGCTTCTACATCAAGACCAGCTGTTTCACATAAAGACGTTATTTCGCTCAATGATTCACTGAACTCAAAATCATCCTGTGACTTTAGCTGAACAGCAAGTATGATGGCACGTTCACGCTGTTTTTTCGTTTCATTCATTTTTGTCAAATTCACACCTCTTTTTCTGTCATTCTTCTGACAACATCATTCACAATCTCTTTTGTTGTCTGGTGTTCTGTATCATACCACGTCAAGCTCAGCTGGTTTCTAAACCAGGTCAGCTGACGTTTGGCAAAACGACGGGAATTTTGCTTAAGTTGAGACAGAGCCTCGTCCAGCGTTAAATGACCATTTAAATAGCTGATAATTTCTTTGTAGCCAATTGCTGTCATACTGCGTGCATCTTCATAGCCTGCTTCCTTTAACCGTTCCACTTCTTCTATCAGCCCTGCATCCACCATCATGTCCACACGCTGATTGATACGGTCATATAAATGACTCCGTTCCATATTTAGACCGACTAATGTCACATCATATCGCTCTGACAGCTCAGCACTTTTTGATTGCTGGGTGATGGACTGACCGTGTACATGATAATAGACCAGCGCACGAAGAACGCGCTGCTGATTGTTCGGATGTATGTCAGCAGCGGCAAGAGGATCGGTTTGTTCCAGTAAAGTATAGCGCTCCTCTGGAGACAGTTGTTCAAACTGTTCCTCGTATTTTTTCGTTTCAGCTGGATTCTCATCTGAAAAACCGTACTCGTAGATTACTGACTGAATATAAAGCCCCGTACCACCGACAATCATCGGGATATGACCACGCGCGTGGATATCTCTGATCAGATCTTCAGCCATATTTTTAAAGGCGGCAGCAGAATAACTTTCATCGGGACTTAAAATATCAATTAAATGATGAGGCACACCTTCTGTTTCTTCTGGTGTGATTTTTGCTGAACCGACATCCATGCCCCGGTAGACCTGGATGGCATCGCCACTGATAATCTCTCCGCTGATGCGTTTAGCCACTTCAATACTGAGCGCTGTTTTGCCGACAGCAGTCGGTCCGACGATAATGACTAACGGTATCTTAGTCATGGTGCACCTGCTCAAGCCATAGCGCTATACGGTCCATGACCTCCGTCTGATTGGATTCAAACAGTACTTCGTGACGCGAATGGCTATAGAGCTGTACAGTCACATGTTTGATACCCGCACCTTTATAGAGATGACCTAATTGATCAATGCCTTTACCGAAGTTAGAAAAAGCATCTTCTTTTCCTGACACTAGGAGAATCGGCATTCTTTTATTCATTTTCTTCAGCAGACGTTTTTGCTGCGTCTGTTTCATGGATTTTAATATTTCTTTATAAGCATTCAAAGACATATTGAAACCAGTAAGTGGATCATCAACAAACTGCTGCACTTTTTCTGGATCTGCACTTAGCCAGTCTGCCTGAGTCGTCAGTGGTCTGAACTTCCTGTTAAACTGCTGCAGCGTCACTTTGTTCGCTAAATCACCTTTATGATTTTCACCTTTGACTGCAATCATACCTCTCAGTATATTGAGAGCTGCCTCCATCTTGGCATCAAAGAAACTTGTACCGCTTAAAATCAGCGCCGAGAAATGGTCAGGATACATCGTGACGTAACGTCTTGCTACTACTGAACCCATAGAGTGACCCATCAGAATGGCCGGTCTGTCTGGTACTCTAAATGTCTCAAGGATTTCTTCGCTGTGCCGCACTAACTGCTGCATGCTGTCAAAATGTCCTCTTGCATCATCTTGTACAAGCCCGCCGTGACCAGCATGATTATGCATAATGACTTTATAATCGAGTGCCTTAAAATACTGACCTAAATCCTGATAACGGTCCATATGCTCCGCCATACCATGCAAAAATTGCAGTGTGCCAACTGGATGCTTGGGTGTGAAAGTCATGACTTCTGTCTGATGATTATCTGCTAATGTAACTGTAAACTTCTCCATCGATCTCACTCCTTGGCACTATTATACTATTAATTTGATGATTAATCGCATAAAAAAAGAGGCCGCAGCCTCTTCTCATTATTCTTTTGATACTTGAACAGATGGATGTGTCGCTTCTTCAATTAATTGCTCTAATTCCGCAGTATAGTCTTTCACTTGCTGTTCATTATAGTGAAGCAGTTCTGTCATCGCTTCAATCACTGCCTCTTTATATTGATTCACATAATGAATATCAAAATAAAGTGCCCCTGTACGTCGCACAAAGAAGTCTGAAGGTTTTTGCACCATTTCATTTTGAATGCTATAGACGAGCTGGCTATAAACTTTCAGTGGCAGTCCTTTTGTATCGCTGCGCTGTGCTTGAGCGATATTCAGAATGAGCGGTGTATTCGAGCCGTAACGGTCAATGAGACCAGCGACTTCTTCGCGACTTAACCCTACTTCCGGCATCGACTGCAGCAGTTCTTTTTTGTAAAGGTCGAATCCTTTAGAACCGCCTACACTACCCCCAGATATGGTCGTATTTTTTGTACGGCATTCAGCAAATGTCAGACCAAACTCTTCTTTTAATCGAAGCGCAACGCGGTCAACAATCTCTTCAGCCATGTGGCGGTAACCCGTTAACTTACCACCTGCAATCGTTAAGAGTCCTGACTTACCTTCCCATATTTCGTCTTTCCGAGAAATTTCAGAAGGGTCTTTACCTTCTTCCAGAATAAGCGGACGAATACCAGCCCAAGTTGATTCAATATCTCTATCTGTCACTTTAACCGTCGGGAACATGTAGTTGATAGCATCTACGACGTAATCTCTATCTTCCTGTGTGACTTTTGGATGTGCTTTATCACGATTGTAGAACGTATCAGTCGTTCCGACATACGTCTTGCCGTCACGCGGAATCGCAAAAATCATCCGTTTATCTTTCTCAGTATCAAAGTAAACGGCCTGTCTTAACGGAAATACGCTCTGGTCAAACACTAAGTGAACCCCTTTAGTCAAGCGCAGCTGTTTGTTATTTTTACTGTAATCTTCTTCGCGTACGGCATCTACCCAAGGTCCTGATGCATTGACGACTTTCTTACCAAGAATTTCGAACTGTTCATTTGTCAGTAAGTCTTCAGCATTGATACCGATGACTTTTTTATTCTTGTCATAAACAAAACCTGTCGATTTCGTATAGTTGATAACTTCAGCGCCCATTTCAACAGCACGTTTCATCACTTCAATCGTCATACGGGCATCATCTGTACGATATTCTACGTAATATCCGCCACCTTTAAGTCCATCTCTTTTGACAAGCGGTTCACGTTCAATCGTCTGCTCACGACTCAGCATTTTTCTTGTTTCTTCTTTTTTGACATCTGCCAGGAAATCATAAACTTTTAAAGCAATTGAAGTTGTGGCTGGTCCAAATGTACCGCCTTTATGCATCGGTAAAAGCATAAATTCAGGTGTTGTTACATGAGGACCATTTTCATAGACAATCGCACGTTCCTGTCCTGTTTCAGCTACGACACCAATCTGCAGCTGTTTCAGGTAACGCAGTCCACCATGGACCAGCTTAGTCGAACGCGAACTTGTTCCAGCCGCAAAGTCCTGCATCTCAACGAGTGCGACTTTCATACCACGCTGCGTCGCATCAAGCGCAATTCCAGCACCGGTAATCCCACCACCAATCACTACTAAATCATATTCATTATGTTTTAGATTATGGACGATCTGTTTACGATAAAGATTAGAAAAAGTCATTTTGTTTCCTCCTGTTTAAAAAAATAGAGACTTCGCCTACATTCCTGTATTCAAAGTCTCGTATCTCTTGTAATTATTAACTTGTATTCAGTATACCACTCTTTAGACAGTTAAACCCTTATTTTGCCTGTTTTTTACGTTTGAAGACTTGTGTCGCTTTTACAGCTGTCTGCCAGCCTTCATAGAGTTCTTCGCGTTCTGTTTCTTCCATTTCAGGACAGAATTCTTTTTCTAGTTTCCAGCGGTCACGAATCTCTTCTTTAGAAGTCCAGAAATCTACTGCAAGACCTGCCAGATAAGCTGCACCGAGTGCTGTTGTTTCATTGACTTCTGGTCGTTGGACCGGTACATGCAAGAGGTCTGACTGGAACTGCATCAGGAAGTTATTTTTAACAGCGCCACCGTCTACACGGAGTGCTTTGAGCTGAATGCCTGAATCTTTTTCCATCGCATCCAGGACATCGCGACTCTGGTAAGCAAGTGACTCAAGCGTCGCACGAATAAAATGTTCTTTCTCAGTGCCTCGAGTCAGACCAAAGACAGCTCCACGTGCTTCTGAATCCCAGTACGGAGTTCCGAGACCGACGAATGCCGGAACGACATATACGCCTTCTGTTGAAGTGACGCGATTCGCATAGATTTCTGATTCAGGTGCATTTCTGACCATACGCATACCGTCACGTAACCACTGAATAGCACTTCCGGCAACGAAGATAGAACCTTCAAGCGCATAATTAACTTTACCGTCTAATCCGTAAGCCAGAGTTGTTAACAGACCACTTTCAGATTTAACCGCTTTTTCACCTGTATTCATTAACATGAAGCAGCCTGTGCCGTAAGTATTCTTAGCTTCTCCGGCTTCAAAACAAGCCTGACCGAAGAGTGCTGCCTGCTGATCGCCTGCGATTCCTGCGATCGGCACTTGCTGACCGAAGAAATGATGGCCGACCGTTTCGCCATAAACCTCGCTGGATTCTTTAACTTCTGGCAGCATTTCTTTAGGGACAGTCAGATAGTCAAGCAGCTGATCATCCCATTTAAGATCATAAATATTGTACATCAGTGTACGACTTGCATTGGAATAATCTGTGACATGTGCCTTGCCACCAGAAAGCTTCCAGACGAGCCATGTATCGATTGTACCGAAAAGCAGATCGCCTTTGTCCGCTTTTTCACGAGCACCGTCAACATTATCCAGAATCCATTTTACTTTTGTACCAGAGAAATAAGGATCAAGTAACAGACCTGTTTTATCCCGGAATTCCTGTTCAAGGTCACGCGATTTCAAATCATCACAGATGTCCTGTGTCTGACGTGACTGCCAGACTATCGCATTATGAATAGGGCGCTCTGTGTTTTTATCCCAGACGACAGCTGTCTCACGCTGGTTCGTAATTCCGATCGCCGCGATTTGACTCGCTTTAATATCCGTGTCTACTAATACATCTGACATAGTGGAAAGTACAGTCTGCCAGATCTCATTGGCATTATGTTCAACCCACCCTGATTTTGGGAAGTACTGTTTAAACTCACGCTGAGCAACCCCTACTACTTCGCCTGCTTTATTGAAAATCATTGAGCGTGTACTTGTTGTACCTTGGTCAATTGATAAAATATATTGTTCCATCTCATACACTCCTTAAAATAATTTAGATTCCTGGCCGCGTAAAATAGTCTTGTTCATGATGAAGCCAAGTACAATAGTCAGTATCGTCACAAGAATTGAAATCCAGCCAATCATTTCAATCTCACCTTTAAATAGAAGATGATAGAGTGTCGCACCCAGCATCCCACCTGCAATCGGCCCAATGACGGGTACGATAGCATAAGCCCAGTTAGACGGTCCTTTGCCCGGAATCGGTAAAATGGCATGAGCAAGACGAGGTCCAAGGTCACGAGCAGGATTAATGGCATAGCCTGTTGTACCACCGAGACTGAGACCAATCGCCACGATTAACGCACCAACTATTAAAGGGTTTAAGCCGTCCGTAAACTTATTCGCGCCTATAAAGAGAAGACCCATCATCAGAATCATCGTTCCGATAATCTCTGATATTAAGTTTGCGACGTAGTTTGGATAGGCAGGACCTGTACTGAAGACGCCAAGCTTCGTTCCTGGATCTTCCTCTGCCTTAAAGTGTGGCATGAAATGCAGCCAGACAAGAAGAGCACCAAGCATCGCACCGAGCATCTGCGCGAGAATATACATCGGCACTTTATCCCAGTCAAAAGCACCATCGACAGCTAGACCAATTGTCACAGCTGGATTTAAATGCGCACCTGTAATACTACCTACTGCATAGACCCCCATCACGACTGCCAGCCCCCAGCCAAGTGCGATGACAATCCAGCCGCCATCTTTAGCATAAGACCCTTTTAAATTAACGTTCGCACAGACCCCTGCACCGAACAGAATGAGTATCGCTGTACCAACCAGTTCAGCTAAAAATTCACTCATTGTTTCCACTCCCTTCGTTATAGTCAATAAAAAAAGACAAAAAGAGACCCTGTTCTTAAAATAAGGGTCTCAAGTCTCATGTCTTTTATTAACTTGTTCTATATGTTACAGAAATGTGAAACCGCTGTCAATTCTTTGATTCAAATTTCTGCCACAATTCGCGCCGACTCGTCGTCACAGCAAATGCGCCGTCAGCAAGTGCCTGCTTCACTTCCTCTTCCTGATCAATCAAGCCGCCAGCGATAATCGGTTTACCCGTTTTCTGTCTGACTTCCTGTATGACTTTCGACGCAATACCAGGCAGCACTTCGACATAATCAGCATCGCACTGATCAATAATCGCGATAGAACGTTTTAATGCGCTTGAATCAATAATAAATACCCGTATAATTGTTTTTACGCCAAGTTGCCTCGCTTTTTTTATAATTTTTGTTTTTGTCGAGATAATACCGTAAGGTTTATATTTCTGAACGATATACTCGACAGCCGCTTCCTCCCCGGATAATCCTTTGATCAAGTCTAAATGTATAAAGACTTCCTTGTCTTTCAGCATACCTAGTATGTTGCCAAGGTGTCCGATATGAGTATCCAGGATGACACATTGCTTGTAAGTGGACTGACTGAGTTTTTCTATATCTTTAAAATCTCTTACTGCCGGTAATATCATTTACATCACTCGCTTAAACATTTTTTCTAGTTCATAAGTTGAATATTTGATGGTGATAGGACGCCCGTGCGGACAAGTGTAGGGCTCGCTTGTATAAGCCAGTTCCTCCAGAAGACGCGCCATATCTTCTTGACGCAGATAGTGGTTTGCTTTGATTGATTTCTTACAGCTCATCATAATAGCGGTGTCTTCCCTGAATTTATTCAGGTTGATTGAATGATGTGTCAGACAATATTCAATTATATCCTTGATCGTCTCTTCAGCGTTACTTGGAAACCACGTAGGTACAGCCTGAACTAAATAATCACTGCCACCAAAAGATTCCAGCTCCAGTCCGACTTCAGCCAGTTCATCCCGATGCTTCTCGATACGGAGTGCCTCGTCACGTGTAAAACTGAGCGTTATCGGCACAAGAAGCGGCTGTACCTGCTGTTCGACAAGGCCGATACGTTCTCTGAAATACTCATACTTGATACGTTCCTGAGCGGCATGCTGGTCAATCATAAACATGCCTTCTTCATTCTGGGCAATGATATAAGTACCATGCACCTGACCTACCACTTCCATCATCGGTAACTTGCGTACAGGTACATTCACTGGTTCTGCAGGCGGTTCGCTCACTGCCGGTGTCTCATTATCTGCAGCCTCTCTTTTAACAGGCTTCTCATCTTTTACCGCCATTTCCTCATGGACTGTAAAAGGTCTTGTCTGAGCTTCATCTTGAGAGACATCAGGACTTGCTATATTTTCAGGAAAATGAGGCTTCTCTTCCTGGACAACGGGTTTATCCTCTGACTGAACAGGTCTTGTCTGTTCATAAATAAATCGCTGCTGTTCAAACTTCTCCAGCACTTTATTTTTCTTCGGCACTGTGATCTCTGGAATCAGACTCTGACCAAGCAGTGCTTCTTTGATGAGGCGCGTAATCAGTTCCATCAGCTCCGGTTCCTTTGAAAGACGGACTTCCTGCTTGGTCGGATGCACATTGACATCTACTAACCCCGGGTCCATTTTGATATCAATCGCGACGACCGGATATCGTCCTATCGGCAGGAGCGTATGATAACCTTCCAGAATCGCTTTCGTCAGTACAAAGTTCTTAATATAACGGCCGTTGATAAATAGAGACATGTAGTGGCGGTTCGCCCGGGTATGTTCAGGTCGTGCGATTTCACCTGTCACTTCATAGTCGCCCGTCTGTCCATTAATTGCAATTAAATCGCGCGCAATCGTCATCCCATAAACTTGAGCCATGACCTCGTTCAAACGCCCGCTGCCCGTTGTCTGAAGAAGCACTTTATCATCCGACTCCAGTTTAAAACGAATATGCGTATGGCTCATCGCAAACCGGTTCATGATATCCGTAATTTTGCCGAGCTCTGTATGCAGACTTTTCACGTACTTCAGACGAGCAGGTGTATTATAAAACAAGTCTTCTACAAGGACTTCTGTCCCTTTTTTTGCACGTGTAAGTGTTTTTTCTATCATGTCGCTATTTTCTATTTTTACCAGGTGACCGACTGCATTATCGGCACAGGTCTTCAGTGTGACGCGACTGACAGATGTAATACTCGCCAGAGCTTCCCCGCGAAAACCAAGTGTTCGAATATGAAAGAGGTCATGATTGTTGTGAATTTTGCTCGTGGCGTGCCGACCAAATGCTAGCGGAATGTCTTCTTCTAATATACCACTGCCGTTATCCGTGACACCAATCGAAACGAGACCTGCTTCTTTCACTTTCACTGTAATCTCAGTCGCACCTGCATCAATCGCATTTTCTACCAGTTCCTTGACGACCGATGCAGGACGCTCAACCACTTCACCTGCTGCAATTTTATTCGCTAACTGTCTATCCAGTTCCTGTATTTTACCCATACTTTCACCTACTTCAGTTGATCCTGTAATGCCTGTAATTTAAGGAGTGCTTCTATCGGCGTCATACGTGCAATATCAAGCTGCTTGAGTTCTTCTTCTACACTGCTGCCAAAAAGATCAAATGACATCTGCGGCTCCCTTACTTGTTCAGTCTTGACCGGTTGAACATTTGACTCAGTTTTCTCAAACTGGTCGAGTATCGCACTCGCACGGCTGATGACTTCTGCCGGCAGATCAGCAAGACGCGCAACATGAATACCGTAACTGTTTTCAACAGCACCCGGCATAATCTTATGCAAAAAGATGAGCTCGCCGTTATATTCTTTTGCTGCAACGTGAATATTCTCAAGTGCCGGCAATGTGTCTTCCAGTTGAACGAGTTCATGATAATGCGTTGAAAAAAGTGTTTTTGCTTTGATATGATCATGAACATACTCAATCATCGCCTGTGCCAGACTTAAACCGTCATATGTAGAAGTCCCGCGCCCAATCTCATCAAAAATAATCAGACTGTCGGCTGTTGCATTCTTCAGGGCATTCCGTGCTTCCAGCATTTCAACCATAAAAGTACTTTGTCCAGATACTAAATCATCTGCTGCCCCGATGCGTGTGAAGATCTGGTCGAAAATCGGCATCTCTGCAGCTGCACAAGGAACAAAAGAGCCCATCTGCGCCATTATACTGATCAACGCAACTTGACGCATATACGTACTTTTACCTGACATGTTCGGCCCGGTGATCAGATCAATATACTGATCATCATCCAGGTGACAGTCATTCGGTACATACTCTTCTTTCGACATCACTTTTTCAACAACTGGGTGTCTCGAATCAGTCAGCTGAAGTTTTCGCTTATTGAATGTCGGTCTCACGTAATCATTTTTCATGGCAACCTGGCTGAAGTTCTGTAGACAATCAAGTTCTGCAATACGTCTCGCAATACGTTTCAGTTCCACTGTATACGCCTTTACTTGCTCACGTAGTTCGATGAATAGCTGATATTCTAAATCAATCATTTTCTCTTCTGCACCTAGAATCAGTGCTTCTTTTTCTTTCAAATCTTCTGTGATAAAACGTTCAGCATTCGTCAGCGTCTGCTTACGCATATAGCCGAATTCGTCTGCATTAAACTGATGTAAGTTCGCTTTTGAAATTTCAATATAGTAACCGAATACTTTGTTAAATGCGACCTTTAAAGAACGGACACCTGTACGTTCTCGTTCTGCCTGCTGCATCTGACTGAGCCACTGTTTGCCATTCTTAGAAGCATCACGATATTCATCTAATTCCTCATGATAGCCTGTTTTAAAGATGCCGCCATCTTTAATGGAAATCGGCGCTTCTTCTTCCAGTGCATCCAGCATCTGATTGAGACCTTCTACTTGCCGGTCATCAATCTGTTCAAGGCCTATTAACTGGAGGACCTGATTGATTTTCGGCAATTGTTCGACTGAGTATTTCAACTGAATTAAGTCCTTGGCATTCGCATTACCGAAGCTCACGCGTCCGACTAACCGCTCAATATCATAGACTTCTGCAAGATGCTCACGCAGTGCATCCCGCTCTATAAATCGGTCATTCAAGAGTTCAACCTGCTCATGACGATGAGTGATAGCAGTTTCATTGATCAGTGGCCGCTCTATCCATTCTTTCTGCAAACGATGACCCATGGGTGTCTTTGTTTCATTAAAAATGGATAACAATGTGCCTTTCTTGGTCTTCAGACGGATACTTTCTGTGAGTTCCAGGTTGCGTTTTGCATAGAGATCAAGGCGCATATAATCAATCGCCTGATAAATAGCGGCTTGCTCGATATGAGTGAGATCTCGTTTCTGAGTTTCCGTGACATAATCAAAGAGAAGTGCTGTGACCTCCTGTGCAAGCGGTGTCAGTCCTGCTGCCTGCTCCGGCACAGTCCCCTCAGCCGCGTGTACAGAAACAACCGTCGTAATCTGATTCACTTTCATCAGCAGCTCTTCTGTCAGAGGTTCACGGAGAATGATTTCACTCGGTTTGATACTCGCCAGTTCATTCAGTAATATCTCCTCAGTACATGTGGTCACCTTCAGTTCACCTGTAGAGATATCCGCATAAGCAATGTGATAATCACGGTCTTTCAGTATTGCCATCAGATAGTTGTTAGATGATTCGTCAAGTGAACCATCCATCACCGTGCCCGGGGTGATAATCTGGACAACTTCACGTTTAACCATTCCTTTGACTTCTCGAGGATTCTCCATCTGTTCGCAGATTGCGACTTTATAGCCTTTATCAATCAGTTTCTCGATATAGCCTTTTGCAGAATGATAAGGAACACCGCACATCGGAATGGGATTCTTCTTGTCTCGACGTGTCAGTGTTATTTCCAGTTCCCGTGCAGCTGTGACTGCATCATCGTAGAACATCTCGTAAAAGTCGCCGAGTCTGAAGAACAGAATGCAATCGTCATGCTGTGATTTAATTTCAAGATATTGAGCCATCATAGGGGTCGGTTTCATACAATCAATCCTTTATTTCAATAAATTTCGTCTGTTGAGTGCGAGTAAAAGTATATAAGCGATGATACTGCCGACGAGTGTACTTGCCAGGAAAAGAGGCGCGATGACATAGAATTTGCTGATGTCCAGATTCAGCATATAAATCAACGGAATGGTTGCCAGGCTGCCGATAATACCCGTACCGATAACTTCACCGATCGCAGCTATACCGATTTTACGGTAACGCTGATATAAGAATCCTGCTAGCAGGACACCGATCATACTGCCGGGGAATGCAAATGGTGTCGCTGTCCCAAACATCAGTCTGATGACAGAAGTCAGAAAAGCCTGTGCGAGTCCATACCAGGGTCCTACAAGGACAGCACTTAAGACATTGATGAAGTGCTGCACTGGAAATGCTTTAATAGGACCAATTGGAACATAAATAATCTGGCTCAGTACTACATTGATGGCTGTCATAATAGCTGTTAATGTCAGTTTTCTTGTCTGATTATCTTTCATTTGAGTCATCCTTTCGTTAAAAAAAGTCGATTCATTCAAGAACCGACTTTTGTCTATTAGTTACCGCAGCCCGGTGCACCATTGGCTATTTGAGCGCCAGTCTCACCTTTTAATACATCTCCACCAGTAGAAACAATGATTTCATCTGTCACTGTCTGACTGATTGCATGAGAGACCATCTGAAGCAGTGAATTGACTTCGCCCTGTGCTTCTTTAAATTGATCGACTAAAGGCATATCATCCAGTTCTGCTTCTACTTTAGCGATTTTTTCTTCTGTCATCTGCAGCGCTTTCTCTTTGCCATACTGTTCAAAATTCACCGCTTGTTTCTGCAGTGATTTCAATGAAGCCATTTTCTCGCGAACGGTCTGATTCTCATGAATCTGTGCTTCTGCACGTTTAAAGAATTCTACTGCATCTGTTTCAGCCATCATACGGCCAAGTTGTTTAGCATGTTCTAAAATCTGGTCATTTGTATACATTAATGAGTCACTCCTACCTGGTCTAAAATGGCGATTAATTCACCATTCATTGAATAGCGCATTGTTTCTGTTACTTTTACTTTAACAAGCTGGCCGATTGCTTCTTTCGGCGCACGGAAGTTAATGAGTTTATTCTTATCTGTGTAACCAGCAAGAACCTCTTCATCCTTTTTAGACGGTCCTTCACAAAGAACAATCACTTCCTGACCTAAATAATTCTGCAGCGTTTCTTCAGAATATTTTTCAACAAGTTTGTTTAATCGTTGTAGGCGGTCTTTCTTCTCGCGCATCGGTACGTTATCTTTCATCTTTGCTGCCGGTGTTCCTTCACGCGGTGAATAGATATACGTATAAGCATGTTCAAAGCCCACTTTTTCGTACAGGTCCATTGTATCTAAAAACTGTTCTTCTGTCTCATTTGGATAACCGACAATAATATCTGTCGTCAGTGCGACGTCAGGCATCTGGGCACGGATTTTTTCAACCAGTTCCAGATAGCTTTCACGTGTATATTTACGACCCATAATTTTCAGGACTTCATTGTTACCAGACTGCACCGGGAGATGAATATGGGGCACAATATTGCCACCTTCAGCAAGCACTTCAATCAGTCGATTATCAAAGTCCCATGGATGGCTCGTCATGAAGCGGACACGAGGAATATCAATTTTCTGTATATCAGCCATTAAATCGCCGAGACCATAACTGATGTCTAGGTCTTTGCCGTATGCATTGACGTTCTGACCCAGTAACGTGATTTCCTTGTAGCCGCGTCTTGCGAGATCTCTTACTTCACTGATAATTTCCTCCGGCATACGGCTTCGTTCTTTACCACGTGTAAACGGTACGATGCAGTACGTACAGAATTTATCGCAGCCATACATAATATTGACCCATGCCTTTGTTTCGCCTAGACGAGATTTCGGTAAGTTCTCTATAACGTCGCCTTCTTTAGACCATACTTCCACAACCATCGCCTTAGCCATATAGGCTTCTTCTAAAATAGCCGGTAAACGGTGAATGTTATGTGTGCCAAAAATCATATCGACATTCTGATAAGACTTCAGAATCTTGTTAACAACAGATTCTTCCTGACTCATACAGCCGCAGACACCGATCAGGACATCCGGTTTCTCAAGCTTCAGATGCTTCAAGTTTCCGATTTCACCGAAGACTTTATTCTCGGCATTTTCACGGATGGCACACGTATTCAGTAAAATAACATCTGCATCGTTGACATCATTTGTTGCTGTGTAATCGAGTGCTTCAAAAATACCTGCCATCACTTCTGTGTCATGCTCGTTCATCTGACAACCATAAGTTCTAATATAATATTTACGCCCTTTACCAAGACTCTGATATTTTTCTTCTATCGTAAAGTCACTGTGATAATTGACCGCTTCTTTACCCCGTTTTTTTGCGTCTTTCAGGCTTGGCGGCTGATAAACATGCTCAAAATATTTACTGTAATCCTTCTCAGGCTTTTTCTCTGTCTTCGCCTGAGAACTTAGGATTCGACTTTCTTCGTTCATTTAAAAACCCTCTCTAGTCATTTATCATCTTTTTAGTATATTACTTATACCAGACATTTTCAAAGGTTTTTATTAGTCCAGGAGCTCGTCAAAATCACCATTTGATGAATGAACCATCCGACTGTAAAGACCATTCGTCTGAAGGAGCTCCTGCTGGTAACCCTGTTCAATAATTTCACCTTGTGCCAGTACGATGACTTTATCCGTTTTCTTGACCGTATTCAGTCGGTGGGCAATGACGATACTTGTACGACCTGCCATCAATCGATCGATTGCTTCCTGCAGTTTCATTTCAGTTACGGTGTCAATCGAGCTCGTCGCTTCATCAAGCAGTAAAATCTTAGGATCCTGCACAAGAGCACGCGCGATTGACAGGAGCTGTCTTTCGCCTTGTGAAAGCCTTGATTCCTCACCTGATATCACTGTGTCATATCCTTCTTCCAGGCGCATGATAAAGTCATGTGCATTCGCATCTTTAGCTGCCTGAATCACTTCTTCATCTGTCGCCATGTGATTACCGTATTTGATATTATCACGGATTGTACCATCAAAAAGAATCGGATCCTGCAGTACGTAGGCAATCTGACGCCGTAACGTACGGCGAGGCATGCGGGATACAGAAACACCGTCAATCAGAATGTCACCACCCTTAATATCATAGAATCGATTGAGCAGCTGAATAATCGTCGTCTTGCCTGCACCAGTCGCGCCGACAAGTGCAAGTGATTCTCCTGCAGCAAGGTCAAAAGATACATGATTGATGACATTCTTCTGCTGACTGTCATTATATTTAAAGGTTACGTCATGAAACTGAATATGGCCTTGAATTTGAATGGCACCTTCTACAGTATCTGGTTCTTCTTCCTCATCAATAATAGCGAAAACGCGCTCCGCTCCAGCCAGTGCTGATAACACTTCGTTGAACTGGTTGGCAAGGTCTGATAAAGGTCTTGTAAACTGACGGGCATATTCAGCAAAAATAACAATCGTGCCGACGGTTACCGCCTGTCCGTTCAGCGCCAGTATGCCGCCAATTCCGACTACGATGGCAAATGATACGTTATTTAATGTATTCATAACTTTCGGTATTGTACCGGAGTAGCTAATTGACCAGAAGCCCCGTTCACGTACCGCTCGGTTTTTTTGTTCAAAGCCTTGTGTTACTTCTTTTTCCTGTGAGAAAACTTTAACCACTGACTGACCTGAAACAATCTCTTCAATATAGGCGTTCATATCCCCTAATGCCTGCTGGCGCATCTTGTAAAGTGGACCCGTACGGTTCGTAATCCAGCGGGTCGCCAGAAACATAACAGGTATGATAGTCATCGTCAGAAGTGTCAGCACGGGACTCAGAGTCAGCATGACTATAACTGTTCCTACAAGCGTCACAATACTTGATGTGAACTGGATGAACGAAGAGTTTAAAACTTTCGATATATTTTCAATGTCGTTTGTCATTCTGCTCATGATATCACCATGCTGACGTTCATCAAAGAAACGAATCGGCAGCTGCTGCATATGACTGAAGAGCTGCATGCGTAACTTGTAAACCGTTTCCTGGGCGATATTGACCATGATGAAAGCCGCGAGGTAAGTTAGAATGGACAATGCAGCAAAGATAATGAGGAGCCATATAATCTTCCGTGGCAATAAATCGAAACTTTTCGTCATAATATTATGGTCAATAATATGACCGATCAAGTAAGGACCGACTAAACTGAGCAAAGATGTAATGATGACGAGTATGATGACCAATAAGACCATCCATCTGCGGTGTGCCATCAATTGCCAGATACGACTGACTGTGTGCTGCCAGTTATCTGCTCGTTTCTTATCTTTTTTACGACCGATATCTTCTTTCTTTAAGACAGGTTGATGAGAAAATACATCTTTAATCATGAGATTCCTCCTGACTGCGTGCGATATCCTGATAGAGGCTGCTAGTATTCATTAATTCCGCGTGTGTCCCTTTAGCCACTATCCGGCCATGTTCAAGAAGCAGAATCTGATCAGCTGTTTTAGCGGTATGGATTTTCTGAGTGACGATGATACGCGTCATATCCAGTTCCTTAAGTGAATCGAACAAACGGCCTTCCGTATGGATATCGAGAGCTGACGTACTATCATCCAGAATGAGGATTCCGGGCTTTTTAATCAGCGCACGGGCGATGGCCAGTCGCTGTTTCTGGCCTCCTGACAGGTTGACACCTTGCTGTCCCACTCTTGTGCTGTAATCATCATCAAAGTTCATGATTGAATCATGGATCTGAGCGATTTCAGCTGCTCTATAGACTTCCTCGGCACTTGCCTCACTATCACCCCAGCGCACATTGTCGATAATAGAACCGGTAAAGAGCGTCGTCTTCTGCGGCACATAACCGATAAATTCACGCAGCGTTTTCATGTCCCAGTGACGCACATCCTGTTCATTGACCAGAACTTCTCCAGCAGAAACTTCATACATCCTTGGAATCAGTGAGAGCAATGCAGATTTACCTGCACCTGTCTGTCCCATAATGACGAACTTATCGCCGCTGTTCACTTTAAAAGAGATATCCTGTAAAACATAATCCTGTGCCGACGGATATTTAAAAGAAACATTTTTAAACTCAACGGTGTTGTTCAGCTTAACTGTCGCAATTTCATCGGTCACTAGTTTCTCATCTACTGGTGTGTTCAGGACTTCGCTGATGCGGTCAGCGCTTGCTTTCGCACGAGAAAATGCGATGATAATAAACGCGAACATAGAGAAGCCACCTTGCATCCGCAGCGCATAGTTGATGATTGCGACTAAAGAGCCGACTTCAAGTGCATTTGACTGAATCAGATCACTGCCGAACCAGATGACAAGAAGCATGGATAAATTCATGATAATGAGGAGAACGGGCATGATACTTTCCATCAGTCTAAGCGCATAGACTGTATCTTGTCTGATTGGGGTCGCAACGTCATCAAACTTCTCTGTTTCATATGGTCCATTCAATGTAGACTTAATCAGACGTACCCCTTCCAGGTTCTGCTGAACGAAGCGATTGAGATGATCGGTCCGCTTCTGGATACGCAGGAAAATTTTCATGCCACTTCGGGCTGTGAAAAACAGAAAAATAGCCAGGAGCGGCGTACCAATCACGAGATAGATAGCGATTTCTGGTGCTACCACAAAACTCATAATGATACTGCCGATCACAGATAAAGGCGCTTTCAGCATAATACGTAGACTCATAAAGAGCACCATTTCATTCGCGATAATATCACTCGTCAGCCTAGTGATCAGACTCGATGTCTTAAACTGGCTGAGTGTTTTCAGCGAGAAGCCTTGGATCTTTCTGAAAATCGCATTACGCAGATCATATGAAAACATATGACAGACGTGTGAAGAGATAAATGAGTTCAGCACACCCGCAAAGAAAGCAATCAGACTAATGCCGAGCATGATGAGCAAATAAGTCTGGATATAGCCGATATCGTTCTGCAGAATGCCGTTATCAATAATATTCTTCATGAGGATAGGTGCATACATATCGACAAATAGCTCTGACAGCATCAAAATAAGCGCAAATAACATAAGACCGAGATAAGGACGGGTGAACTTGATGACTGTTTGCATTGAAAAACCCCTTTCTTTCGTATTCCGAATTAGTTTAATTATGCCATATCGGCACTAAAAATAATCAATAGTTTGCCTGAAAGTATGCAGCCTATTATAATAAAAGAGTTACTAAATTAGATAGGAGCAAATAATGAACTTTTTTTCTCAGCTCATGGATTTTATTCTGCACATTGATAAACATCTAATCAGCATCGTCAGCCAGTATGGCACGCTGACTTATGGTATTTTGTTTTTAATTATTTTTATTGAAACAGGACTCGTCATCATGCCGTTCCTGCCAGGCGACTCCATGCTGTTTGCAGCAGCGGCACTAGCACCGCAAGGCGCACTTAATATCTGGTTATTATTTCTTGTCTGCTTTGTAGCTGCTGTATTAGGAGATACGCTGAACTATCATATCGGTAAATGGGCTGGCCTTGGCGTTACGAAACATCCTCGTTTCGGCCGCTTTATCAAAGAAGAACATTTACTGAAAGCAACAAGTTTCTTCAATAAATATGGCGGTAAAACAATAGTGATGGCCCGCTTTATGCCGTTTATCCGTACTTTCATTCCTTTCGTAGCAGGTGCCAGCCGTATGCATTATAGCTATTTCATTATCTATAATGTCGTAGGTGCCTTTCTCTGGGTAGGTGTCTGTCTCGGACTTGGCTATTTCTTCGGTAACATACCTATCGTCAAAGATAATTTTGAGATCGTCTTAATACTCATTATTGTCATCTCAGTCTTACCAGCAGTTATCAGTGCATTTAAGGCCTGGCGAGAAAATAGAAGTCATTCTTAATGAATGACTTTTATTTTTTTTACAATTATTTAATATGGATGTGCTACATTGTACTTGGAGGTGGCGAATGGCCTATAAAACAAGACCGAGACCACAGGAAATAATCTATTCAGAAGCGCTTGAAAATCGGTTTTCATTTGAAATATCGAACAGCATCATCGGTTATGATGGTGAAACTTTGTTTGCAGAGTGGCTATATAATCTGCCGAATGCCTGTGTTCTATGGGACATTCACTTGAGTCCTAAATATAAAGGTGAAGTACAATATGACTTTATTGTGATCCATGAACTGACTGTCTATCATTTTGACGTTAAAAATTACAAAGGGCAATATCACTATGTTAATGAAAATTTGCAGAACAGTTACCGGCGCATCATCAAAAATCCTGAACCGCAGCTACAACGCGCACACGAATACTTAAGTCATGTGATCAATCAGTTTGATTCTATCTACAGTGTTGAGAGCTATATCTGTTTTGTCAATGAAACATTCTATATGGAAGCGCCGCCGAAGTACCCACACTGGCTGATGCGTCCGCAGATATTCCATAAACTTGATGAACTGAAAGTAGGGAATAGTAATTCGGCAAATAATCGATTGCTAGCGGATTATTTAATCAGACAACATATTGAAAAAGAAGAAATATTTAAACGCGTGCCGATCGAACACATTAGAAAAGGCCTTAAATGTCCAAGTTGTATGAAGATTAATGCAGTTAAGACAGAGATAATTAAATTTAAATGTGTTCTTTGTAATACGACTGGTAAAAACGCTGATCTTATCCATTTCAATCTAGAGGAACTCTATGTACTAAAGAATGCCCCAATTGATATGCGCGATATTCAGCTATTTTTCCCAGAAATTCACCGATCTTCGGTGCAAAGAGTGCTGGCAAAGTATTTTATAAGACTTGGAGCTTCGAAAAAACCCAGCTACGTGCCTAAAGTTTGAGGTTACTGTTCAACTTCAGATCTAACATGAGCAGCAAATCATTTTACTGCTCAACTTTTAAAACAACTCGAGCAACAAATCAAAATGCTGCTCAACTTTTCATTAAAGTTGAACAGCATTCGTCATTTTCATCTCAGCATTTCTAGCAACTGTGTTTTCAGCGACACTATTTCCTGTTCTCTCATATGACGTACATCAATGACATGATGGATACTTGCAGGCTTACCCTCCAGCACCACAATCCGGTCAGAAAGTTTGATTGCTTCTTCTATACTATGTGTAATCATGAGCACGGTCCGTTTTTCTACTGCCAGTATTTCTTTCAGCCATGCCTGCATGTCGTAACGTGTGATTTCATCCAGCGCAGAAAAAGGTTCATCCAGTAGCATCAATTCGCCTGGTGTATTGAGTGCGCGCAGAAACGAAACACGCTGCTTCATACCACCGCTTAAACTATCCGGATAATGTTCTCGGATTTCGTCAAAGCCGCTTCGTTCTAATAGTTCATCCAGTCGTCCAGCTGTATCTCCTTTGATTTCACTGCCAAGTGCGATATTATCGGCTACTGTCCGCCAAGGCATAAGAGACGGTGTCTGAGGCATGTAGGCAACATGACCAGTACGACCCACAACACTTCGACCTTCTAAAATTACTTCCCCTGTATCCGGCACTAATAGTCCGCCAATAATATTGAATATCGTCGATTTACCACTGCCGGAAGGCCCTAAAATGGTGACAAACTCACCTTCCTGAACTTCCAGATTCACTTGAGATAAGACTTGGTTAGTGCCAAACATATGACTGATATCCTTCAGAATAAGCTTAGTCATGTTTCCACCTCACTGTCAGCTTCTCTAAGAACCTGATCACGCCGAATATGATAAGCGCAAATATAACAATCCAGCCTATCGCAACAAAGACCCGGTCAACCTGAAAGGCACGCTGCGCGATAATCATATATTTGCCGAGGCCTTTATCACTGCCCAGCCACTCTGAAATAATGGCCCCCATAACGGAATAGGTACCCGCAATCTTGAGGCCATTAAACAAAAATGGCATACTACCAGGCCATTCCAGTTTTCTGAAAATCTGCATACGGCTCGCACCTGAAATCAGCATATACTTCTTCAGATCTTTATCGACCGATTTGAATCCTTCAAGAAGACTGACCGTCACTGGAAAGAAACAGACGAGTGTAATGACGATAAGTTTTGGCAGAAGGCCAAAACCAAACCAGATGACGAGAAGCGGTGCTATAACAATGACCGGTACATTCTGACTGACCACAAGCAGCGGATAGATGAACGGCTCAAGCGCAGGCACAAGATGCAGAATGACAGCCATCATGACGCCAAACACAATCGACATCCCTAAACCCTCCAGCACAAGAAGTACAGTCGGTATAAGATCATCTTTATAATCCGGAAAAGCTGTAACAAATGCTGATGCAATAGCGCTCGGTGCTGGTAGTGTATAACTGTCTACATTGAGTAGTCGTACGAGCACTTCCCATAGTGCCAGCAGCACCACAATAAAAAGAGTAAACTTTAAATAGTATTTCATCTGTATTTTTTGACGAGTTCAGCCATCGATGCAACTTCAGCATGATAAAACTTGACTTGAGAGATGACACTGACAATACCTTCAGCCATCATCTTGTTGTTCATCTCTTCAATGAGCTGCAGGAGTTCCGGCATATTCCCTTCTATTGTTGTATCAAGCGGATTCACGACATAAGGCAGACCACTCGCCTGAATGACTTCAATGGCCTTATCGACATAAGGAATCACATCTTCACCGTTCGGTGTCTTCGGTATAATCTGGATGCTCATCAATGTATTAGCCATTAGTTCCCCTCCACAAATTCATTGGTAAATGCTTCTTCAGCATTGAAATCTTTTTTAATGATTTTATTCTCTTTCATAAACTGTGCAAAGTTCTCCCAGACTTTCTTATCCTGTACGCCCCACTCTTTTGCATCGTCCTGATACTTATCTTTCAAGTATTCCTGACTCTTATAAACCAGTTCTTTACTCTCTTTTAATTCAGGTGCTTCTTTAAGTAAAATATCAGCGCTTGCTTTTGGGTCTTTAATCGCAAACTCGTAGCCTTCCTGAACAGACGCCATAAAGGCATCGACTGTTTCCTTATCAGACTGGATATATTTTTCATTTGCAATGATGACCGGCGTATAGTAATCGAGGTTTTTGTCGTAATCTGTTAAATACTGCATGTTGACTTTTTCGCCGCGTGTCTCTGCTTCAATACCGGTCCAGGCATAGTAAACCCAGGCAAAATCGATATTTTTCTTAGAGGCTGTGAAGAAATCGGTATTACCCATATTGACGACTTTGACGTCTTTAACATCTGCTCCGTCTTTTTTCATAACGGCATCAATAATCGGTTTCTCAATCGGCGCACCCCAGCCGCCATAAGTCTTACCGGCATAGTCTTTAGGTGATTTAATATTTTTAGAGGCAAGACTCATAAACCCGCTCGTATTGTGCTGAATAATCGCTCCGATTGATTTGACCGGCACGCCTTCCGTACGTTCCTGAGTAACTTGTTCCTGCGCGCTGATACCAAACTGAACTTTGTTGGCAGCAACGAGCTGGTCTGCTGTCACGTCTCCAGGTGTTTTAATCGTTACGTCAAGACCATGTTCTTTAAAATAGCCTTTGTCTTTAGCCACGTAAATACCCGTGTGATTCGTGTTAGGTGTCCAGTCAAGCATCAGTGTTACTTTTTTCAGTTCTTTTGAATCTTTCTTTTCTTCTTTCTTCTCGCCTTGATCACTGCAGCCTGCTAATAAAATCAGACAGCTTGCGCCTACTAATAATTTCTTCATCAGTTTTCCTCCATTAAAAAAACACAACCTGCTGAGGTTGTGTTTGAGACACTTCCCTCCGTCAGCATTATCTGACCAGGTTAAAAGGGTTTAGGATAAAATCCAGTCTCAGCACGAAGCTCCCCTAGTGTTTTTATGATTTATTTAAATTGTAACATAAGATCATTGAATTCGAGCTGTGTAATTTTCATCTCTGTCTGAGATAAATTCGGGCTATAGCCGTCGATCTGTTCTGCGTAGCTTGGTGTCTCTGTATCCTGATAGACAATACCTGTCACGAGGCCGTCATGCTCCATTACGGTTGATAACGCCTGAGATTTATTAGTAGGGTCGTAACCTTCAATGTCAGCGATTTTAGTCAGGTTTTCCTTGAACCAGTCGTACGTATTAATTTTGTTATAAGTGACACATGGTGAGAAAACATTGATAAAAGAGAATCCTTTATGCTGAATACCCGCTTCAATAATCGCCGTCAGTTCTTTAATATCTGATGAGAAACTTTGTGCGATAAATGTTGCACCACTTGTGATTGCCAGTTCAAGAGGCGATACATTCTTTTCAATAGAGCCTTTAGGTGTCGTCTTCGTCACAAAACCGTGCGCTGAACTCGGTGAAGTCTGTCCTTTTGTCAGTCCATAAATCTGGTTATCCATGACAATGTAAGTTAAGTCAATGTTACGGCGCAACGCATGAATCGTATGACCCATACCAATCGCGAAACCATCTCCGTCACCACCAGAAGCGATGACTGTCAGTTCCTGGTTGGCCATCTTCACACCTTGAGCAAGCGGTAATGCACGTCCATGGATGCTGTGGAAGCCGTATGAATTGATATATCCTGATAAACGGCCTGAGCAGCCGATACCGGTAATAACAGCGAGGTTCTCCGGCTCAAGGCCGACTCCTGCTGCTGCTTTTTGGATAGCGGCCTGCACAGAGAAATCTCCGCAGCCCGGACACCAGTTAGGTTTTACTGTATTTCTGAAATCTTTGAATGTTGCCATTATTTGTCGACTCCTTCATTCACCACTGTATTGATCTTATCTTCAATATCATGCGGCAGGAATGGTGTTCCGTCATATTTGACGAAACTAGTTATTTTATTCTGATGCTGTGTATTCATTCTGATGATCTGAGCAAGCTGACCTTGATAGTTGTTTTCTGCTACGATGACTTTTTTCGCTTTATCAAGCGCAGACTGTACTTCTTCTGTCGGGAACGGGTGCAGCTGTCTGATCTGCATGTGGTTGACTTTAAGATCTGTACGCATCATTGCTTCTTCAATCGCACCATGAGTAGAAATAAAACCAATAACAAGGATATCAGCGTCGTCGTGACCCCCGCTTTCTACAACAGGCTGTTCAATTTTCAGCGCTTCAATTTTACGCATACGTTTTTCCATCTGTTTAATACGGTTAACAGGTGATTCAGATGGCTTTCCATCTTCAGCGTGCTCAACACCTGTTACGTGATGGATGCCGTTTTTCGTTCCAGGCAATGTACGTGGAGAGACACCTGTTTCTGTCACTTCATAGCGCTTGAAGTAATCTTTCGTCTCTGCATCCGGTACGTCACTGACAATATTGCCGCGGCGGATATCGATGCGGTTGTAATCCAGCTCAGGGACCGTCTGCTTACCGAGTGATAACTGCAGGTCACTTAAGAGAATAACCGGACATTGATATTCCTCAGCAAGGTTAAAGGCTTCCATTGATAAATAAAAGGCATCTTCAACAGTAGTCGGCGCGATAACAATCTTCGGAATATCACCATGTGTACCATAGATCATCTGCATTAAATCGGATTGTTCCTGCTTTGTCGGCAGACCTGTTGATGGGCCACCGCGCATTGTGTTGACGATGACGAGCGGCTGTTCTGTCATACCTGAAAGACCGATCGCTTCCATCATGAGTGACAGACCAGGACCCGCTGACGCTGTGAACGCTCTGACACCGGCATAATTGACACCAATCGCCATTACAGCAGCCGCTATCTCATCTTCTGTCTGGATGACCGTACCGTTAAATTTAGGCAGCTTATCAATCATATACTCCATGATCTCTGATGCAGGTGTAATCGGATAAGCAGCCATAAAACGAGCGCCGCCTGCTAAGGCACCTAGTGAAATGGCTTCATTACCAATCATGAAGAGATGACCGACGCCATCACTGTCTTCAAGATTAAAACGGTCATCAATCTCTTCACCGTATTTCAATATTTCAGCGACACCACTTTTCAATGCCTCTTTATTCAGTGCAACGATTTTATCGCCTTTTTTCTTGAACATCGATTCTACTAGTTCTTCAAATGGTTCAAGTGAGAGACCTAAAAGTTGAACAGTCGCACCGACTGCAACCATGTTTTTCATGAGAGCAGTACCCAGTTCCTTCGCGATTTCCGTGAAGTTGATTTCAATCAGCAGTCCTTCAAAATCTTCCGGTTTCTCAGGACTGAATTTGCCGTCCGCTAAAATAACACCTTCTGATGTCAGTTCCTGATAGTTAAGATCGATCGTCTCCTGGTCAAATGCCACGAGAATATCTAAATCGTCACTGATCGCGTAAACAGGTGTAGTTGAGACACGGATTTTATTATTAGTGTGTCCCCCTTTGATACGACTTGAGAAATGACGATAGCCATATAAATAATAGCCTTGTCTATTTAAAGCAGTTGAAAAAATCTCACCCGTTGATTCAATTCCTTCCCCCTGCTGTCCACCGACTTTCCATGAAATTTGTGATTTCAAGTTTTCATCCTCCTACAATTTATCTCATCACTCAATATAACAGAAAAACCGCACAGTCACATGACTTGTGCGGGTATTTGAACTAAATTCATACTAATGGCCGATAAACGGCTGATCAGGATTGATTAAGATACGTTCGATTTTCTTTGTTTTACCTGCTTTATCAAGTTCAATGTAAACACCTGACAGGACACCACGACCTGTTTCATGCAGGACATGCTTGACGGGTAAACCTGTTATAAAACGGTGAATCACTTCATCTTTATTGATGCCAAGAATGCCGTCATAATCCCCTGTCATCCCCACATCTGTGATAAAGCCGGTACCTTGCGGCAGAATACGGTTATCCGATGTCTGAATATGTGTATGCGTTCCGACAACGGCACTGACACGACCATCTAAATAATAGCCCATTGCGCCTTTTTCAGAAGTTGTCTCGGCATGAAAATCAACGAATATATGATTTGTTTCTTTACGCGCCATCTCAATTAATTCATCCGCTTTTTTAAAAGGATCATCGATAGCAGGTAGAAACGCTCTGCCCTGCAGATTAATGATAGCGAGCTTATCCTGATTGAAGCGAACAATTTTCATTCCGACACCTGGTGCTTCTGCCGGGTAATTCGCTGGCCGAATCATCTTGATGTCCTGATCGAGAAAATCATAGACATCTCGCTGACCATATGTGTGATTACCAAGTGTGACGAAGTCCACCCCTTGAGTCATAAATGATTTATAAATCTTTTCGGTGATGCCTCGGCCATGTGCAGCATTTTCACCATTTACAATTGTAAAGTTAGGTTGATACTTCTTCTTTAAGTGCGGGAGATGCTCACTTAACATATCACGGCCTATTGACCCCACTATATCTCCAATAAATAAAATTCTCATCTTATGCTCCTTTAACTGTTCATCATATGTTATTGTACCAAAAAGCTGGCAATGGTACTTCAATTATGGATACTATAAATATGTATGACCGTTCATTATGATCTTTATGTAGTAGCCGTCATTCTCAATCATTTTTGAAAAGAATAAAAGCATGTAAAAAAACAATTTGGATATGATAAACTAAATCTAAATCCAAGAAAAAGAGGTTGAAGCATGTCACTTAAGAAAATATCGATTATTTTGTGTACATCAGCAGTTGTCCTGACTGCTTGTGGCGCTAAAGAAGAACCTGCAGAAACTAAAACAAATCAGATTTCAAGTGAAGCTAAAAAAGCAATCGAAGAAAGTAAAAAACGCGGACAAATAAAAGCTGAAAAGCGTAAGTCACAGGAAAATCAGACATCAGAAGTTTCAACTGAACCACCAACGACAGAAGCACCTGCTGTTTCAACTGAAGAGGTAACTACAGAACTGCCAACTACAGCATTACCAACAACAGAAATACCTGTCACTTCTACTCCTACTACAGAGGAGCCAACTACAGAAACATTATCAACTGAAGAAGCTTCTTCAGAGTCACTGAGTACAGAAAATCCAGTTAGCAGTGTGACTACTGCAGATCAGCTTCAGCAGATTATGTTCGGTAATTATACTGAGGTCGAGAAAAGACAAGCCTACAACGCAGCTGTGGCTAGTGGTGTAATTCCACCTGGTCATATGGATGGCGGCACAACTATGCAAGCCTATCAAAGTTCAATAAACGTCCAACAAGGCTTAGAATAAAATAAGGTCACTACAGTAGTGACCTTTAATTTTAAACTTATAAGTTTACATAATATAGTTATATTAATTTTTAGATAAATAATGTATCCTTTGATTGAGTGAACCACGAAAAGCTAAGTCAGCTTTAAGCCTTTTAACAAACGGCCCGTCCACTAACACATCTGCCGCACTTAGAATCCATTTTAACTGATCATCATATTCGATATATTCTTTCATATAGCCTGTCCATATCCAGATATCCTTTGTACTGCCAAAATGTAAACGTACAGCATGGATTAAACGCTTCAATACCAGCTGATTTTGAAGTGGCTCCCCGCCCAGTATAGACAGACCTTTAATATAGTCCGGCCTCAATAAGTAAATGATTCTGTTAAGCAGTTCATCGGTCAATTCTTCTCCCGCATCAAAACGCCATAAAGAAGCATTAAAACAGCCAGGACATCTGAAGTGACAGCCAGCTAAATACACGCTCACTCTAACGCCTTCACCGTCTGTTACACAATCCGGTATAATTCTAGCGACTCTGTTCTCTCCGTCATATTTCATAAATGCTTCACTCGACTCGCAATCTCCTGGTGACGACCTTTAACCATCGGCCGCTTAAGCGGATTGCCGAGATAGCCACATGTTCGTTTAACAACATCTGCTCGTGAAGGGTCATGGTTACCACATTCAGGACATACAAACCCTTCAGCTGTCGGCTTAAACTCACCTTCAAAGTCGCAGTCATAACAATGGTCAATCGGCAGATTTGTGCCAAGGTATCCAATTTTATCATATGCATAATCCCACACAGCTTCAAGCGCCTGAGGATTATGGTGCAGCGAAGGGTACTCGCAATAATGGATAAAGCCACCTATCGAGTATCTAGCAAATGACTGCTCGAGGCGAATCTTCTGGAATGGAGAGATTTTTTTGCGTACATCATAGTGAAAAGAATTAGTATAGTATCCTTTATCTGTGACATCTTTTATGTCACCAAACTGTTCTCTATCTAACTGACAGAAACGATCAGTCAGCGACTCGCTAGGCGTGCCATAAACACTGAACTGTACATCATACATATGGCTCCACGTCTCAGTCTGTTCATACATGAATTTAAGAACAGAGACCAGGCTACTGACCGCTTCATCATCACTCTCCCAGTCGTTGTCAAAGAGCAGCACGCCTACCTCGTAAAGGCCGATATAACCCACACTCACTGTACATCTTCTGTTATAGAATAACTGGTCTATCTCTTCACCATTATCAAGTCTGCTAAGTGCACCATATTGATACAGAATAGGCGCATTCTCTGGACGTGCTTCTTTCACTCTTTTGATTCTATATAGACACGCGTCTTTCACTATTTGCATTCTCTCTTCCAGTATGGTCATAAAGACTTCCAGACTTCCTCCGCTATCGATGGCGATTCTGGGCAAGTTTAAAGTGGTGACACCTAAATTAAACCGTCCGCTATTGATGTACTCACCGTTCTGTTCAAAACTGTTTAGAAAACTTCTACAGCCCATCGGCACTTTAAAGTCACCAATCATATCTGTTAAAGCCTTGTAATTAAGCACATCCGGATACATTCTTTTTGTCGAACACTCAATAGCAAGCTTTTTAATATCATAGTTAGGATCGTCATGCATCAGGTTAACCCCTTTTTTTAAAGAGAAAACCAGTTTCGGAAAAATAGCTGTCGCTGCCTCTTTTCCTAAGCCCTTTATTCTGATATCCAGTATCGCCTGCTGTATCAATCTACTATAATCATCGGTGCCAAGGCCAAATCCAAAAGTCACAAAAGGTGTCTGACCGTTCGAAGAATAGAGTGTATTAATTTCATACTCAAGTGATTGCATAGCGCTATATACATCACGTCGGGTCATGTTCATTACGTATGAATCAATCTCACTGATATGATAGGTGACTGCATCCTGATGGTGTCTGTCAGCATTTAAGACAGCATATTTACTGAGTATTTCATCAAGACGATCTACCGAACACCCCCCGTACTGGCTACTGGCGACGTTCGCTATAATCTGAGCAATCTGGGCAGCAGCTGTCTGTATTGATTTAGGGGGTTCTACTTCTGCATTACCTATTTTAAACCCGTTGTTCAGCATATCTTCAATATTGATTAAACAGCAGTTTGTCATGGGCATATAGGGATGATAATCCAGATCATGAAAATGAACTTCACCTTTGATATGAGACTCTCTGATATGTGCAGGCAGCCATTTCAATCCATAATATTTAGCAACAGTACCTGCAGTTAAATCTCTAAGCGTGTTGAACACATTTGAATCTTTGTTAGCATTCTCGTTAATAATGGACTTCTCTTTATTCTGTAATCTTTCCATTTGAGTTTCCAGCGACATCCAATCACTTCTTTCACAATATATAGTGTTAACAACAATATTATACATCTATATATAGTATTTAAAAGGAGTATGGACAGACTGTACTGAAACGTTCAAAATGATGTGATTAATGTGATTTATATTACATTAGAGCTCGAGATTATTAAATCGTTCATGAGAAGTGAGCAATTTCAGTATAATCGCTTCATTTTCGCTTATTCTAGTATTAAATTTGCTGGAAAATAATGCCCCGTCTAATTCTATAATGATATCAATACGCTGCGTATCGTTGGTAACAGGATCAATCGAAATGATATTAACAGTACCTGACTCATTCATAGAAAGCTGGTAGTAGATGCCGAGCCATTCAATTAAACCACCTTCCACTTTAATTTTGACCGCTTCACTGTTTTTGACGTTTGCACTGATTTCCTGATTAAGTTGCTCGATATAGGCTGTTATCGTCTGGAATAATTGAAGCGCTGCCTTATTATAGCCAGTATAAGTCGTCACTTTCTGAACTCGTTTATCGAGCATTTTAAAAAGATTTGTCTTAATGTTATCCATCTATTTTCCTCCTCAAAAAAACACAGAGCTCAGGCTCTGTGTCTATTTGTTTATATAATGTTTTTCAATGACATTCTTAACAAACTTATACTCTGCAATAGGTTCATTGAACTCATAGAACTTTGTTTCATTATCTTTAGTCGTCACTGCGATGTACTTAACTGAAGATAATCCGCCGCGAATTTCACTCTTAAGAAACTCAACACGGAACCATTCATTCCCATGTGTAAAATATGAAGTGCTCATCACTGAATAATTGCCTAACATAACCATCGCCCCTTTGCTATTTGTCTTTATCATAACAAAAGAAATCATTCATATAAATATAAACTGATAAATATGCATCATTTAAATGAAAATTTGATAAAGTAACAAAAAAACTTCAGCGAGTCTATACCCACTGAAGTTCATGTTATTTCGCGTATTCCACTGCACGCATTTCACGTACGACGGTCACTTTAATATGACCTGGATACTGCAGTTCTTCTTCAATCTGATTCTTGATGTCACGCGCGAGACGATGTGCTTTTAAGTCGTCTACTTCTTCAGGAGAGACGATAATTCTAATTTCTCGTCCGGCCTGAATCGCGAATGATTTTTCAACGCCGTCATAACTCTCAGAAATCTGTTCAAGTCGTTCTAAACGTCTGACATAGTTCTCTAAAGTCTCACGTCTAGCACCTGGTCGCGCTGCACTTAATGCATCAGCCGCAGCAACTAAGACAGAAATAACCGAGTTAGGCTCAATGTCACCATGATGCGAATGAATCGCATTGATGACAACTGGATGTTCCTTGTATTTCTTCGCAAGGTCCACCCCGATTTCAACGTGACTGCCTTCTACTTCATGGTCAATTGCTTTACCGATATCGTGAAGAAGTCCTGCTCGTTTAGCGAGTGTGACATCTTCACCTAGTTCTGCAGCCATCATCCCTGCTAAGTGTGCAACTTCTACAGAGTGCTTCAGTACATTCTGACCGTAGCTTGTTCTGAACTTCATACGACCGAGTATTTTCACTAAGTCCGGATGCAGGTTATGAATACCCAGCTCAAATGTCGCTGCTTCACCTGCTTCGCGAATACTTTCATCCACTGATTTTTTCGCTTTTTCAACCATTTCTTCGATACGACCTGGATGAATACGACCATCAGAAACCAAGTTCTGAAGCGCAATTTTTGCTACTTCACGTCTGATCGGATCAAAGCCCGACAGTATAACTGCTTCTGGTGTATCGTCAATAATTAAATCAATACCCGTTAATGTTTCAAGTGTTCGGATATTTCGTCCTTCCCGACCAATAATACGACCTTTCATCTCATCATTCGGTAAGTTGATGACAGATACCGTTGATTCTGATGTGTGGTCAGCGGCTAAGCGCTGAACAGTTGTCGCAAGTAACATTTTGGCTTTCTTATCGACTGTATCTTTGACTTCCTGTTCTTTCTCTTTGATCAGCACTGCTATATCATGAGAAAGTTCGTCTTCAACCTGATCGATAATTTCCTGTTTCGCTTCTTCTTGAGTCAGTCCGGAGATGCGTATTAATTCCTGTTCATGTCTGGCGATAATATCTTGAACACTTTGCTCCAGCGCATCAACTTGCTGTTGTTTAGCTTCAATTTTAGATTCTTTTTGTTCTAAAAGTTCATCTTTTTTATCTAAGAGTTCACTTTTTCGATCTAAGTTTTCTTCTTTTTGAAGTAATCTTGCTTCTTGTCTTGAAAGATCTGATCGTCTATGGCGATATTCGTCTTCCAGACGATCACTGCGCAGCTGATGTTCTTCTTTAGCTTCAAGCAGCTTTTCTTTTTTTAGACTTTCGGCTTCTTTTCTAGCTTCTTTCACAATATGCTCACCAGTCTGTCTTGCCTGAATCTGCTGGTTCGTCAAATTCGTTTTTGCTAGATAATAACCTGCAGCAACACCTACAAGGATGCCAAGCAAAATGTATAAGAGGATAACCATACATAAACACCTCCTTTTTGCTTATTATCTAGTTAAAGTATTAAAAAATAAAGAATATATAATTAAAATCATATACATTTCAATTGTACGTTTTCTGTTATATTAAAGTCAAGGCGTCATCTAGATTATGGAATAGAAAAAACTGAAGCCCGAAGACTTCAGCTCTTAAGAATTAAACTAATTCGTCATCAAATAAAGAATCTGCTTCTTCTTTCTGAGGTGCTGCTGATTCACTAGCACCCTTTTCAGGTGAGTCAGTCACTTCATCGGGCGCAATAATGCCCATCTCCTGACGAATCTTACGGTCAATTTCTGCCATCACTTCAGGATTTTCTCTCATGAAGTTCTTCACATTTTCTTTACCTTGACCTAAACGCTCGCCATTATAAGAGTACCATGCACCTGATTTATCAATCACTTCAAACTCTGTACCAAGGTCGACAATCTCACCTTCGCGTGAAATCCCTTGACCGTACATGATATCTACTTCAGCTACTTTAAATGGTGGTGCTACTTTATTTTTTACAACTTTAATCTTCGTACGGTTACCGACAACATCCATACCTTGTTTCAGTTGTTCAGCACGACGTACTTCTAAACGGACTGAGCTGTAGAATTTAAGGGCACGGCCACCAGGTGTTGTCTCAGGATTACCGAACATCACACCGATTTTTTCACGAACCTGGTTAATGAAAATAGCAATCGTGTTTGATTTCGCGATCGCACCAGAAAGTTTACGAAGCGCCTGTGACATCAGACGAGCCTGCAGACCCATATGAGAGTCACCCATCTCCCCTTCAATCTCCGCTTTAGGTGTCAGTGCAGCCACGGAGTCAATCACGATAATATCAATCGCACCGCTTCGCACAAACGCTTCAGCAATTTCCAGACCTTGTTCGCCGTGGTCCGGCTGAGATAAATAAAGATTCTCAGTATCTACACCTAAATTCTTTGCATACACTGGATCTAAAGCATGCTCTGCATCGATGAATGCAGCTGTTCCGCCCTGAGCCTGCACTTCAGCAATCGCGTGCAGTGCGACTGTTGTTTTACCTGAACTTTCAGGTCCATAAATCTCAATGATACGCCCTTTAGGATAACCGCCTACTCCAAGTGCGTTGTCCAGTGTAATAGAACCACTTGAAATAGTGGAAACATTGCGAGATGTACTTTCACCCAGCTTCATGACTGCGCCTTTACCGAATGATTTTTCCATATTTTTAATGACTGTATCGAGTGCTTTTTGACGTTCGCTCAAATGTATATCCTCCTTAAACGTTGCCGTTTATTCGTTAGTTTTTTATTTGTTTTACATCTCTAACTATACTGATTTCCCGAGTAAATAGCAAGCAAAAAGCAAACATCTGTTCGTATTTTTATGCGCAGCTTTTGATGAAAAGAAGACAGTTTTTGATGAAAACAGACCTATCTGTTTGCAGTTTTTCATAAAAAAATAACAGGTGATTAAAACCTGTTATTTAGAACCACGGAAAACATCTCTACCGTGATAGAAGTATTCTATTCCTGATAAAATAGTGAAGAATACGGCTGCATACATCAGCCAGTAGCCCAGGTTCATACCGAATGGTTCAGCAAGAAGAAGTAATATCATTGCGATCATGGTCACAGCTGTTTTAATCTTACCGAGCTGACCCGCTGCTGACACAAATCCTTGTTCTATTTGAAGAAGACGTAGACCTGTTACTGCGAATTCACGTGCCACTATAATGATGGCCATCCATGACGGAATAACGTCCAGCTCCACAAGTGCAATAAGACCGGATGCGACGAGTAATTTATCCGCTAATGGATCCAGGAATTTACCCATATTAGTGACGAGCTGCCACTTGCGTGCCAAATAGCCGTCAATCCAGTCAGTCATAGATGCTAAGATAAAGATGAGTGCCGCAATAAATTGTTCGGCACGCATATTCATGCTGTTTAGGAACTGCACGTGTCCCATATTGAAATCAGCCAGTAAAAAAACAAGAAAGACTGGTATGAGCAGGACTCGTGCGACTGTAATCTGATTTGGAATGTTCATTTAAAAGCTCCTTTCTATTTTGAAATATTGAATTGATAAGTTCGAGTAATTAATGTATCTGCGTTAGTGGGTACATCTACTTTTTCGCCATTGAGATAAACAGTCAGATCGGCTGTTGAACCTGCTATCAGTGTAACAGTTCGAGTGCCTTTATCTACCTTTAAAGTACGGTCATTGACGTTCTGATAATTTTCAGACTGATTATTATCGTTACGTAGCTGTAGCCAGGTTGGTGTCTTTGATGTCACACGTATCGATACAGGCTCTTTCGTTTTAACCGTATAACTGAGTGTTGCACCGTCAAACGACTTATAGCTGACAATCGTTTTTTCTTCTTTTTTAACCGGTTTTTCCGGTTCTTTTTTCTTGTCTGGCATATTTTCAACTTTTTTAGTCTCAACTGCAACATTTCGACTTGGATTAATCGTAGCAGCATTCCACTCATGATGATGAGGAAATAAATAGACCGATGCGAGCCATAACAATGTACAGAGCGCGGCCACTAAAAGGATCAGCCTGAAAAGGGGTGACAGCAACTGGGTTTCCTGAATAACTGGTGACTGCAGTGATTTTTTCGCTTCTTTCGCAGTCATTTTATGGACAGGAAGTTCAGTCTGATGCTCCTCTATAAGTTTTTGAGCATGCAGGTTGACGCTCTCGGCATACTTTTTAATAAAACCCACTGCATAATCAGGGTTCGGCAGCTGATCAAACTCATTTTTTTCAAGCATAGAGATATATTCTCTTTTAATTTTGATGCGTTTTTCCATATCCAGAAGCGTCATGCCGAGTGATTCTCGTTTACTTTTTAAAATCTTACCAATGGGTTTCATTGATACGCCTCCCATTATTCAAAAAATCCGAAACCATCTGTATCAAAGAGATTGTTTTTATGGACCTGCTCATACGTGATTTCCTGATCATCGGTCTCACGCAGTTCAATGATATAATCAAAATCTTCTAATGTATAGTCACTATTTGCGACAAATAAATCTGGATGCTCTATCACTTTTACAGCGGGCAGACTCATCACTTCTTTAACGAGCTGCATATGGCGCATATCCTGCTGTTTAGAAGTCAGTGCACCGTCGATGATATAAATGTAGCTGCTATCATATTCTCCTTTGAAAAGAGAGTTACGGACTGTCTGTTTAATCATAGTCGATGAGATGAAGAGCCATTTCTTATGGGCACAGACACTGGCTGCTACAACGGACTCTGTCTTACCGACACGAGGCATCCCTCTGATACCGACTAGACAATGTCCTTCTTCTTTAAAGAGTTCAGCCATAAAATCTACTAAAATCCCCAGGTCATTTCTGACAAATCGGAAGGTTTTGCGGTCTGTGACGTCACGCTGAATATACCGTCCATGTCTGACAGCCAGTCTATCCTGCAGAAGCGGCGTCCGAATCTTGATGATACGAATCTCATCCAGTTCACGAACAATATTTTCAAAGCGCATGATTTTCTCGTCATTATCAACTCGCAGTAGCATGCCCCGACGTCCTGCGTCTACACCATTAATCGTGATGATACTAATACCGAGTGTGCCGAGCAGACTGGAGACATCCCCGAGCAGCCCTGGCCGGTTCACTTTGATTTCATATTCAAGATAACATTCTCTCATCATAAGCCCCCTAAATGAGCCACCCTGCATTTAGACGTAAAACTTGTCCTGTCATATGCTGTGCTCTCTTATGTAATAAATAGCTGACTAAGTATGCCACTTCATCTACTTCCACAAGCTCTCCTTGCGGAATATCTTCCAGAATCAACTCCGCATCCAGCTGGTCAGTCATCCGTCCCCGTACGACTCCTGGTGTAATCGCATTGACCGTCACCCCGCTCAAGGCAAGCTCTTTAGCCATTGATTTCACGAAACCAATCTGGCCTGCTTTCATCGCAGAATAGACACTTTCCATACTGGCGCCTGTCTCACCCCATATTGAACTGATGACTACTATTCTACCATATTGTTTTTGGCAGAGAACAGGCACCATCCACTGTACCAGTTGAATCAGACCTTTTAAGTGAACATGATACTGCTGGTCAATTTGTTCTTCAGTGAAATCCTGGACCAGACCGAAGCTCTCTGTTCCAGCAGCATAGATCAAGCCGTCAAGTGTATCAATAAAGGTAGGTTTGGTTTTAAGCTTTGTTAAGTCGCATTGCCAGAAGGTCACGTCACCAGACATCGTTTCTTTGAGTATTTCTATATCAGCCTTAAAATACTGGCAGACGACTGAATGTCCAGCTTCTAATAAATCCGTGACAATCGCACGACCGATATCTCCGCTGCCACCTGTCACTAAATAATTAGCCACGTGGCACCAGTCTGCTGTCTGTCATGTTCGTCATATCAACCGCCTGATGGAATGTAGTTAAAGCGTCTCTCAGATTAATCTGCTGGAGGACCTGGACAATATCAAACAAAATAGCGCCGTTGAAATAATAGCGTGTAAACTGGTTCGCAATATATTCAAGTGAATTAAAGCTTGCAATATATTCACCCGTTGTCTGTTTCACGAGTCGTCTAAACGCGGATTCATCAAATTCAGCCGTCTCAAATCGTTCAATGATACGCTGTTTCAATATCTCCGGATCAGGCGTCGCACCTGCGATCAGCATATGAGAGAAAGTCGGTTCCAGTATAAAACTATAACCAAATGAATCATCTATCAGACCATCAGCCAGCAGTTCGTGATAGAAATCACTCTGCTCGCCTAGAAGAAGCTCCAGTATAAACATCATCTCAAACTCTGTCTGAATAAGCGGTCGGTTCTGCAGATGACAGTCGCTTTTAATGCCGAGCATCAGTTTTGGCCGTGTGATATCTGTAGGTGTTGAGACGAACCGCTCCTTCACTTCTTTCGGTTCTCTGATATCATCTGTCACCGGTTGATAGACGGGCTGATTCTTAATCATCTGCTTTTCACTGATGAACTCAGCAATAGCAGCCGGCTCTACATTACCGACTACAAACATGACCATATTTTCAGGACGGTAAAAAGTATGGTAGCAAGTATAGAGTGTCTCTGCAGTAATCTCGTTAATTGAATTGAGAGTCCCCGCGATATCCTGACGCACTGGGTGATTCTGATACATCGCCTGCAGTGTCTGATAATAGAGTCTATAGTTCGGTTGTTCCTGATACATCTTGATTTCTTCAGCGATAATACCGATTTCTTTTTGCACAGACGTCTCAGAAAAATAAGGTTTCTGTACCATCTCTATCAGCAACTTAATATTTTCTTCAACATGATCGACAGCAGTGAAGAGATAACTGGTCCGGTCATAAGAAGTAAATGCATTGACGGAAGCGCCTTGTTCAGAAAAGACATTGAACATATCGCCTGCTTCTTTTTCGAACATCTTATGTTCAAGAAAATGAGCGACACCGGCCGGCGTATTGATCATATCATTTCCTTCTGCAGGGATGAAATCAGTATGTAAAGAGCCGTATTTTGTCGTCATGGTAACGTAAGTTTTCTGGAACCCTGCTTTCGGAATGATAAAAAGCTGCAGCCCATTATCAAGCTTAGTTTCGTATAGTGTCTCATCTATTTCCTTATAATATTGTTTCTTCATGCTTTCACCTCTTCTGCGAGACAATAGATGGTCTGAACGTTCACTTGCTCTGCAATAGCCATCACTTCTTCTTTTGTCACGCTTTCAATGCCTTTTATCCATTCCTCAGTCGACAGTTGTGCCGTGTCGAATGACGACGCATAGCTGACTTCAATCCATCCTCTAGGGCGGTCGAAGTTCTCCCGTCTATGACTGATGAGCATTTTCTTAGCGATAATCAGCAGTTCTTCCGAAAATTCACCCTGTTTCATCATCTCAAGCTGGCTGAGAATCGTGTCCACAGCCTGCTGATAAGTCGCGTTCTGAACACCTGCTACTACATACATCAAACCAAGTCTTGCATCTACCTGCGAGTGAATCTGATAAGCGAGACTCATTTTTTCACGAACATTCATAAACAACAGACTCGTTGCATCACCGCCGTAGATTTGATTCATGACAATCAATGCAAAATAATCGCTTGTACCATATTCGACGGGTACTGTCATACCCATATTGATACGTGCCTGTGATGTATCTGTATATTCAGTGACATAGACAGGTTTAGCCTTCGGTTCTAATTCAAGAGGCTCTAGTGTCACATCTTCTGAATTAAAATCAAAGTAATGTTCAAGCTTCGAACGAATCTCCTCTGTTACGTCACCGATGACATATAAGGCCTTCTCGTCTTTTTGCAGCATTGATTCATAAGCCGCATATAAAGAGGCAGGTGTCACATCAGGCAGACGGTCTTCAATTCCTATACTCGGGTACCGATAGCTCGTCTGAAACATCTCTTTCAGCATACGCTGGAAACTTGCCTGTGCTTTATTATCTTTCATATTGTCAAAGCGCGCGTTTAACAGCTGCTTCTCCTGTACGACTTTCTGTTCATTAAATGAATCCCCATTAACATTGGGATGTTTAATGACATCGCTCAGAAGCTGGCAGCATGCATCAAACAGCGGCTCATCGATAAACTTGTCATGGATGAACTCAATACTGAACGTCATAACATGAGCTGTTTTCTGTTTCGTCACGTAACTTGATAAATGTGCACCGTAGAGATCTGACAGATAATCATAGAGTTTCTGCTCGGTAGGATAGTTTGCAGTAGACTTGGTCATCAGCTTCGCAAGCAATGAACGTTCTGTGATAAGGTCGGCATCTATTGGAGCTTTAAACTTAAGCGCCAGGGTGATCGTTTTAAACTTCTTCTCGTTCTTTATGTAAATAGGTATCATAAAATCACTTCAACTCTCGCTTAATTTGGAATTTAATCTGACTGGATTTAAAATAATTGAGTGAATACAGGACTGGCTTATCATCTCTATTTTTATGAATCTGACGCACAAGGACCAGGCTTTCTTCCGGTGCGCACTCAAGCATATTTGAAATATAAGGTTCGTAGCTGATCGACTCTATCTCACAAGTAGCAGAGGTAATCTGAAACTCCGGACGATCCTTCAAAAATTCAAACAGTGAAATCTTGTTGGAATGATCGAGTATCAAGGATTCATCAACAATCTTATCCAGGCAGTAGGCAATAGGTTCATGGTCAGCGGTACGGATGCGCTCAAGAACGATGATATTACGATCATCATTGATTTCAAGAATCCGTTTATCATCAATAGAAGGTGTTTCCGGATCCTGACTGATGATGATAGAGCCTGCCGTATACCCCTTCTCTTCAATCATGGCCGTAATACTTTTCAAGTTATGTATAGGATAGAAAAAAGTCGGTTCATGTTTGACAAAGTAGCCTTGATGGAACCGTTCTGATAAAAGCTGCTCTGTGACAAGTTCCTGCAGGGCTTCTTCAACATCGTCCTGAACGACATTCAAAGTGCGTGAAATCTCATATTCACTTGGCAGTGGTCTATCAGTCGTAAAAGTCGCGTCTTGAATGCGCTCGATAATCCAGTCTTTAATCTCTACTACAGCTTGTTTGGCAGACATTATTCTCCTCCTTCTTCTGGTGCTATTAATACTTGTCTCGGCTTACTTCCTTGCGCCGGACCAATCACTTGATTGAGCTCTAAATCATCCACAAGCCTTGCAGCTCTATTATAGCCTATTCTAAACTGACGCTGCAGAAGAGAAGCACTTGCCTTCTGCTCTCTCACCACAAATTCGTAGGCCTGGAAATAAAGCGCATCGTCAGAAGGTGAATCAGACTGAACGACTTCTTCCGGCTCCATTTCTTTCATGTAGTTCGCTGATTGCTGCTCGGTGACATAATTGACGACTGCTTCCACTTCACTATCAGACAAGAAAGCCCCCTGAACACGGGTCGGCTTTGATTGTCCCGAAGGTAAAAACAGCATATCTCCTCGACCGAGTAGTTTCTCGGCTCCCTGTGAATCCAGTATAGTCCGCGAATCCACTTGTGAGCTTACAGCAAAGGCAATACGTGAAGGAATATTCGCTTTGATTAACCCGGTGATGACATCAACAGAAGGTCGCTGCGTCGCAATAATCAGATGAATGCCGGCAGCCCGCGCCATCTGAGCGATTCGCATGATGGCACTCTCTACGTCCTTACTGGCCACCATCATTAAGTCTGCCAGCTCATCGACAATCACCACGATATAAGGAAGTAAACTGTTCTTTTCATCCAGTTCCTGGTTCTGACGTTTTAAATACTGATTATAGCCTTCAATATTACGTGTACCTGTATGACTGAAGAGGTCATAACGTCTTTCCATTTCAGCAACAATTTTCTGTAAGGCCTGACTCGCTTTTTGCGGGTTCGTCACGACCGGTGTGAGCAGATGCGGAATTCCATTGTAGACGTTCAACTCAACCATCTTCGGATCAATCATCATCAGTTTGACTTCATGTGGTTTGGCATTCATCAGAATACTCGTGATAATTCCATTGATGCAGACTGATTTACCGCTTCCTGTTGATCCGGCGACGAGAAGATGGGGCATCTTATTAAGTTCAGCAGTAATCGCTTCTCCCGAAATATTGCGCCCCAGGACAACTTTCAGTTTATTTGTTGTGACCGGTTCTTCTTCCAGTACTTCACGCAGCGTGACCATAGACGTCGTTTTGTTGGGAACTTCTATGCCAACAGCAGATTTACCCGGGATAGGCGCTTCTATCCGGATATCTTTCGCGGCTAATGCCAGTGCGATATCACTCGACAGATTGACGATACGGCTGACTTTGACACCTAGCGCCGGATGGACTTCGTACTGCGTAACAGCTGGCCCGATACGGATCTGACTGACCTTCGCATCTACGCCAAAGTTTCTCAGTGTATTTTCAAGAAGCTGCCCTCTTTGTTTGACTGACTTTGTATCAGACTTAACAGACTGAGCAGGTGGGTCAAGTAAGGTAATAGGAGGCAGCTGATAGTCCGAATCTTCTTCAATGACCATCTCTATACCTTCAGACTCGGTGACGGCCTCCTCCAGCTGCTGTTCTTTTTTAACTTTACGATTTTCCTCATAGACCGGAATCTCTTCATGCTGCGTTTCACGTTCTATCTTCTCTGGTCCAGGTATATTTTGGGTCGTTTCTTCATCTTTTATTTCGACAAGTGACGACACATCTCTCGGCTCAGGCTTCTCACGTTCCATCCATTTTTGTCTGACTGCAGCAAAACTTGACATCAAAGTCATAAAAAGTGTTCTTGCTTCTTGTCGGACAGAACGCCCTGTTATCAGAATGCCGGTCAGACCGAACAAGGCAACGATCAGAATAAACGTCCCGACAGGGCTGATGAGGGCTGACAACATATTTTCCAAGTAAAATCCAAGAGATCCTCCACCCTGATAATGAAAATGAGAATCAGATTCTAATTCATAGATGCGGTCGAACATCGGCCGACTTTTGTTGTCTATTAATCGATTCCCAAATTCAAACAGCAGACTTAAAGCAAGCTGAAGTGTCAGCCAGCCTGCCAGCCTTCTGTTTAAAGGCATCATCTTCTTGTTGATTGTAAAATAAATGACTGTTAAAAATAACAGCAGATATGTAAAGTAGCGGGCTGTGCCCGTGAAAAGTACCATCAGACAGTCGATACCCAGGCCGATCAACCCGAACTGAAATAATCCGAGCAGGAGCAGACTCAGCAGAATAAGTGCCACAAGATAAATATAGGGCTGATCTGTCCGCTTCGCTGTTTTCTTGGTTCTTCTTTTTTTAGTGGTCTTTTTTTTAGTGATTGCCATGTCTTCACCTCTTAAAACTAAATAAACAAGCTTTAAAAAGCTTGTTTATAGGTTATTCATTAAATTTCAGAAATCACAGGGATAATCATCGGACGGCGTTTTGTTGAATCATAGAGGAATTTACCGAGTTTGTCTCTCATATCCTGTTTGATTTCTGACCACTCGATACGATTTTGCATCAAGCCTTCTTCAACGATAGCACGTACTTTATCTTCAGCTTCTTTTAGCAGTTCTTCACTTTCACGAACGTAGACGAAGCCACGCGATTGAATCTGAGGACCTGCAACAATTCGTCTGTTTTTGGAGTCGAGTGTCACGACTGCGATAAAGATACCGTCTTCTGCTAACAGTCGGCGGTCACGAAGCACGATGTTCCCGACATCACCAACACCGATACCATCAATGAGGACGTTTCCTGCGATGACTTTATCGTTCGCACGCATCTCTTTGCCGTCATATGTCACGACATCGCCTTTTTCAAGCAGGAAGATGTGTTCAGGCAGGACACCCGTTTCAGCTGCAAGCTTCGCATGCGCAATCTGCATCTTGAATTCACCCTGTACAGGGATGAAATATTCAGGTTTCATAAAATTCAGCATCATTTTCAGTTCTTCCATACAGCCATGTCCGGAAGCATGAATTTTCTTGTCAGGTGATACTACATGAGCACCCGCTTTAACGAGATGGTTGATGGTAGAACCTAAGATGACCTCCATGCCTGATGAGGGCGTCGTCGTAATGAAGACCGTGTCGCCTTCTTCGATGTTCATGATGTTATGACGCTGCTGAGCCATCAGCCCTAATGCTTCAATCGGCTCGCCTTGAGCGCCGGTTGAGATCACAATCAGCTCATTTTTCGGATATTTTGCAACATCTTTAATCGGGATTAACAACTGTTCAGGGATATCGAAATAGCCCATTTTTCTAGCGATATTAAACGAACTTTCAAGTGACTTTCCTAAGAAAGTGACTTTACGGTTATTTTTAGCTGCTGCATTGATGACCTGCTGGATGCGAATAAAGTTTGAAGCGTAGCATGAAACGATAATACGCCCATTAGCGCGTGCAAATTCATCGTTGATATGACTTTCAATTACATTCTCCGGCGTATTGTAGCCAGGTTTCTCAGCTTCAGTCGAATCACTGATAAGTGCGAGCACGCCTGCTTCACCGATAGCTGTCATTTTGCTGATATCTGGACGATAAGCGCCTTGAACACTTTGGTCGAATTTAAATTCACCTGTATAGACGATGGCACCGTAAGATGTATGAATACAGATCCCAAGTGCGTCCGGGATGCTGTGAGTAGTATTGAAGAAAGTGATATTCACGCCTTTAAAACGCATAACTGAATCATTATTGACTGTATAGTACTTGATTTTCTTTTCCAGTTTAACGTCTTTCATCTGGTCTTTTACAAGAGCAAGTGTTAATCGTGATCCGTAGATAGGAACGTCTAGTTTTGGCATGATGTATTTTAATGCACCGATTGCATCGAGATGACCATGTGATAAGAAAATCCCTTTTAATTTATGTTTATTTTCGATGACATACTGTATGTCAGGAATCACGACATCGATTCCAAGCATTTCATCTTCCGGAAACATCAGTCCGGCATCCAGCATGAACATTTCTTCGTCTACTTCAACGATATACATGTTCTTAGCAATTTCACTGACACCGCCGAGCGGTGTGATTCTTACTTGATTATTCTCTTTTTTAACTAAATTCAAAATAGTTCCTCCTAAAATCTTTTCCCGTTCAATCCATATTGATTCTATTATAAGCTATTTGAAAGGAATAAGACAATAAAAAAAGGCGCCGCAGCGCCTTACCCCTTAAACAAGCTGTATACGGTAATTGCCACCATCTACAGTAATATTATCGAGTTTCAGTTCTTTTTCATTTAAACGTTCTTCATCATCCTTGAAAATGACAAGATTCACAGCTTCCTGTGATGATTCGAGCTGATTGAAATACTGGCCGATACTGCCGTCAGATGTTGTCAGTCTAATCGCTCTTTCTTCCTGCGTAAACTGGCCCTCTGCTTCAATAATATGATTGTTCACTGCTATTTTATCAAATACCATACAACCGCCTCCTACTCTTTATACTTGAATTTTATACCAATTCAGCAAATAGTACAATTATTTAAAGAGAATCTTTGCAGGCGCTTTCAGCATTTCCTGTACCTGTGCTATCTCCTCAAGTGTGACCGCTCTGATACGCGATTCAAATTCCTCCAGCGTGATCAATCTATCATAATACATCAGACTCCTGCCATCTCTTGCCATGATATGCCCTTCGTAATCATTATCCATATAAGCAGAGGTGATCAGGTAGTCCTGTGCTTTTGTCAGGTTGACATGTGTCAGAGGTGCTGTCAGCAGCTTTATAATCTCTTCTTCAGCCGCCGGTACATTCTGTTCATCGCAGCCGATATAAATTGTGAACAGTCCTCCATCAATAAATGATTCAAGTGATGAATAGACATTATAACAGAGACTCAGTTCTTCTCGCAGCCTTCTGAATAACGGCGATGACATCGATTCACCGAAGTAAGAACTGAACAAACTGAATGCGTCGTACAGCGGATGATGATAACCGACAGCCTCAAAACCTATCAGAAAGTGTGACTGTTCAAGTGAACGGTCCATCGTCAGAGAGACGGGCTTAAAGGAAAAGGCAGGTTTCGTTTTTATAGACGGTTGGTCAAAGATTTTCAGAGTCTGAATGATTTCCGGCTGCTGACCCGCATAAGAGATGATGATATTATCCTTTGTGTAATGAGACTGATAAAAGCGTATCAAGTTGTCACGGTTCATTTCATTAAGTGACGCCCGGTAACCCAGTATAGGAGACCGGTAGCGATCAGAAAATGTCTTCTCCTGCATCAGATCATAAATATAATCCTCAGGATCATCTTCTGTCATTTTAATTTCTTCTAATATAACCTGTTTCTCCCGTTCTATTTCTTCAGCTGGAAATTCAGCCTCTGTCAGCATTTCCTGCAGGAGTAAAACAGCACGATGCTCAAAACGTTTAAGCGTCTTGACAGAATAGCACGTATATTCTTTTGTCGTATAAGCATTGACATCTCCACCGATGGCATCAATTTCTTCACTAAAGGCTTTTGCTGTAAAGTTTTTAGTTCCTTTAAACAACATATGCTCGACAAAATGCGCAATTCCTGCCGGGTAGCCTTCTTCATGGTTCGTTCCTGCTTTAATATAGACTGCGATATGAACAGTTTCATGTGGTGATAATCGAGTCGTAATTGTCAGATCTTTATTCAAATATGGCCCTCTTTCTATTAAAAAAGACTGCATAGGCAGTCTTTAAAATTAATCTTCTTTTTTAGGTTCTGTTTCTATTTTAGGCGCTTCTTTCGGTTTTTCAAGAAGCACTTTGCGTGACGCATTGACACGACCTTGACGGTCAATTTCTGTCACTTTGACATCAAACTGATCGCCCATTTTAATCACATCTTCCACTTTATTCACCCGTTCGTGAGCAAGCTGAGAGATATGCACGAGAGCATCTTTCCCTGGGAAGATTTCAACAAATGCGCCGAACTTCTCGATACGTTTTACTGTCGCATGGTAAACTTCTCCGACGACTGCTTCACGCACGATATTTTCAATGATCTGTACTGCTTCTTTAATCATCGCTGCATCGCTTGAACCGATGAAGACCGTTCCATCCTGTTCGATATCAACCTTAACGCCCGTTACATCAATGATTTCATTAATTTTCTTACCACCTGGTCCGATGACGTCGCGGATTTTGTCAGGATTGATATGAATCACTTCAATTTTTGGTGCATAAGCACTTAATTCTTTTCTTGGTTCTGCAATCGTCTGCAGCATATGATCCATGATGTGCATACGTCCGGTACGGGCTTGTTCAAGCGCCTCACGCAGGATTTCCTCAGACAGACCATCAATTTTAATATCCATCTGTATCGCTGTAATCCCTTCGCTCGTTCCAGCGACTTTAAAGTCCATGTCCCCGAGTGCATCTTCCATTCCTTGAATATCAGACAGAATAGTATAGTCTTCACCTTTTTTAACGAGACCCATCGCTATACCTGCGACTGGGGCTTTGATAGGGACACCTGCATCCATCAGTGCAAGTGTAGAACCGCAGATGGAAGCCTGAGAAGAAGAACCATTTGACTCAAGTACTTCAGAGACGACACGGATTGTATACGGGAAGTCCACTTCATTTGGGATAACCTGCAGAAGCGCACGTTCCCCGAGTGCACCGTGACCGATCTCACGGCGACCTGGTGCACGAATTGGACCTGTCTCACCGACTGAGAAGTTAGGGAAATTATAGTGATGCATATAACGCTTCTCTTCTTCGATACCGAGGCCGTCTATAATCTGATGTTCACCGAGTGCGCCAAGTGTCGCAACAGATAATGCCTGAGTCTGTCCACGAGTAAAAAGACCTGAACCGTGAGCACGAGGCAGTAAGCCCACTTCACTGTCAAGTGGACGGATTTCTTCAGGACGTCGACCATCCGGACGTACTTTTTCTTCAGTGATTAAACGGCGGACTTCTTCTTTGATCAGGCTGTCGAAAGTTTTATTGACGACAGTCATCGTCTCTTCAGGGTGTCCTTCATATTTCTCAATAATCTGCAGTTTCACTGCTGTGATATTCTCTTCACGTTCGAGTTTGTCTTTCGTCTGAATCGCTTTAGAAAGTTCAAGTGCTTCCGCATAGTCTTTCACTTCATTTTCTACGATTAAGTTCGGCTCTACCGGCACGAATTCTTTTTTCACAGGCTGAACGTCTGCAATGATTTTCTCCTGAAAATCTACAAGTTCCCTGATAGCCGCATGACCGAACATAATCGCCTCAAGCATTTTTTCTTCAGTGACTTCTTTTGCGCCTGCTTCAACCATGTTGACTGCGTCTTTATGACCCGCAACCTGTAAGTCGAGCAGTGACGCCTTACGCTGTTCGACGTTAGGATTGATGATGAGCTCATTATCAATTAACCCGACGTTAACCCCTGCGATTGGCCCTTCAAAAGGAATATCAGAAACTGATAATGCCACAGAAGAACCAAGCATCGCTGCCATCTCAGGTGAGTTGTCCGGGTCAACACTCATAACGATTGAAATGACTTGAATGTCATGTCGATAACCTTTCGGGAATAGCGGACGGATCGGACGGTCAATTAAACGAGACGTTAAAGTCGCGTCTTCACCCGGACGACCTTCACGTTTATTAAAACCGCCTGGAATCTTACCAGCTGCATAGAGTTTTTCTTCATAGTTCACCATCAGCGGGAAGAAATCGACATCCCTCGGTTCTTTAGATGCAGTCGCTGTAGACAGGACAACCGTGTCGCCGTAGCGGACAAGAGCTGATCCATTCGCCTGCTTAGCGAGCTGACCCACCTCAACTGTCAGCGGGCGGCCTGCCCATTCAGTTGTAAATACTTTTTTCTGAGACATTAAAATGCTCCTCTCAAGTTTATATCTTTCATCATATCATTTATTAAAAAGTTAGTCATAAAAAAATCGAAAGAAACATGAGTTCCTTTCGACTGTTTTTATTATCGACGTAAACCTAATGATTTAATTAATTCACGGTAACGTTGAACATCGTTTTCACGAAGGTAAGTCAGTAAGTTTTTACGACGACCAACCATTTTTAAAAGTCCACGACGTGAATGGTGGTCTTTTTTGTGAGTACGTAAATGTTCGTTTAATGCATTGATTTCTGCAGTTAAAACCGCGATTTGTACTTCTGGTGATCCTGTGTCTGTATCATGTACACGGTATTGTGCAATGATTTCGTTTTTACGTTCTTGTGTAATTGCCATAATTAAATGACCTCCTATTATAATTTTCACCGTAACCCGAGCGCGTCGTCGGAGTGTCGACAAGCCAAGGAAAGGTACTGAAATATTATAGCACAGACTAGAGTTCGATGTCACGCAGAATTTCTTCTGCACGAGTTTTATCTAGGTTTATCTGGGCGATCAGTGCATCGATGCCACTGAACTTCTGTTCGGGACGCAGAAATTCGTGCCAGAAGACTTCTACGCGTTCACCGTAAATGGAGTCGTTAAAATCAAAGATATGGACTTCAATAGAGACGGCCGACTTAGACGGATCGTGAAACGTCGGTTTATAACCAATATTGCAGACCCCTTTAAATGTCTCGCCAGTCGCCACTTGTTTCAGCGTAACGGCGTATACACCTAGTTTCGGCATGACGTAATCTTCATCAGGCATGACGTTCGCAGTCGGAAAACCGATAGTACGCCCTCGTTTTTCACCTTGTACAACGATTCCTGCAATCTTGTAAGGACGGCCAAGCTGTTCATTCGCATGCACGACTTCCCCTTCCATTAACATGCGGCGGATATCGGTCGTTGATACTTTTTCGTCATTAAGGGCTTTCTTAGATACTGTCGTCACATTAAAGCCTTGTCTATCTTCAGCGAGCTTCAGCATATTGCCTTTACCAAATTTGCCGTAAGTAAAATCAAAACCTGCGACTACTTCCTTGACGTGATTGTTCGTTAAGTAGTCACGGATGAAATCTTTTTCTGTCATCGCCGCAAACTTAGATGTGAAAGGAACAATAAAGAGATAATCCACACCTAATGCTTCGAAGATACGTTTTTTTTCATTTAAAGGTGTTAAATAATCCGTCCGTTTTTTTTCCGGATTGAGAACAACTGACGGATGCGGGTCAAACGTCATCACTGCTTTTTTGAGACTCTTTTTGTCCGCTATTTCAATCATCTGATTGATAACGGTCAAGTGCCCCAGATGAATGCCATCGAAGAAACCGATCGCAAGCGCAATGTCTGGATGATCATACATCTCTTCAATTCGATTGATATGTATAGTATGCATGTAGGAGACTCCTTTTAGTTTAGTTAAATACTTTTCGTGCTTTAATGATACCAGCTTGTTCCGGATGCGGCATATAGATAGCCAGTGCCTGTTGCTGATAGGTCAGCACGGTTTCTTCTGTTAAAGGTGTACTGAACTGCTTCAGTTTCTGACCATTCAATATGCGGTCCTTTAAGTCGGCAGAAACCTCTAGATGAGGCAGATCTTTTAAGCCTCTTTCAAGCGGTAATAAATGAGCCTGAACATGATCAAGCGGCATAGCTGCAAGTTCTTCTAAAGTAAGACTCTCTTCTAACTGAAAGCCGCCGGAAGAAGTACGTGTCAGCTTAGACATATGACCTACCGTAGAAAGACGTTCTGCTATCTGCGTTGCAAGCGTCCGGATATAGGTGCCTTTACCACATGCGACTTCTATATCGAAGATGACTTTGTCATCTTGAAACCGAGGTTGAGACAACCTCTTGATAGCATAGATCTGAACAGTACGTGACGGACGTTCTATCACTTTCCCTTCTCGTGCATACTCGTATAATTTTCTGCCGTTTACTTTAACAGCAGAATACATGGGTGGTGTCTGCACAAGAGGTCCCACTAAAGACTGGAGCACTGCATCCATATCTTCTATAGAAAAGGCATTCGGACTGATGGGTTCTACAGAAATGGTTTCACCGGTCTGATCTTCTGTCGTCGTCTGACTGCCAAGCGTTACTTCTGCGATATAAGTTTTACCGCTATCCATCATATAATCACTGACCCGTGTGGCACGGCCAACGCAGATGGGTAGAACACCGTCTACAGCAGGATCTAAAGTACCTGTATGTCCGACCTTCTTAGTCTTTAAGATTTTTCTCAATTTAAAGACGACATCATGACTTGTCATCCCCCGCGGTTTATTAATCGCTAAAATTCCATCCATAAAAAAACACCTTTCCAGTAAACTCATAATCGAGTTTACATGAAAAAGTGTCTGTCGTCTATTTAGTGACCCTTATTAAGGTCAGCAATCATACGTTCAATTTTGTTACCGTAATCAATAGACTCATCATACTGAAACTTCAGTTCAGGTACAATACGTAAATCCATGCGATGTGCAATCTCTGAACGCATGAAGCCTTTAGATTTTTCAAGTGCTTCAAGAGATTTCTGGCGTTCTTTCTCTTCACCTAGAACCGTTACATAAACAGTCGCCTGTGATAAATCGCCTGTCACTTCAACTTCTGTAACGGTCACAAAACCAATATTAGGATTTTTCATTTTCTGGTTGATAATTTCACTGAGTTCCTTCTTCAGCTGTTCACCAACACGTTCACTTCTCATGCTCATTTTATTCACCTCTGTCGAACTTTATTCGTGATACTTATTATAAAATTTTTAAGTGATTCATGTCAATTGAAGGGGATTAGAGTCGCCATAGTTGATGTGTCCGTTATTTGATTGATGACGGACTCATCACGCATGCATATCCTGGCTTCGGTATAGTTATGTCCGCTATTCGGTGGATGACGGACTCATCACTTATGAATAACTTTTCAACAACCTATTTGTGTCCGTTATCTTAAGAATGCCGGACTCTTCTCTATTATTTTATCGTGAATTTACGTGCTTTGCCTTTACCTTCTGCATGAAAATGTTCAACTAAGCATCTCCTTACGACTCTTTCATTTAATCCGGTCCAATTGACAACTTCTCGTGTGCTGACTCCTGCTCTTTTCAGCATCATTATTTCTTCAATAGTGATTTTAAGTATTTTGGCTTTGTTAAGAATACTGCCACACTCACATTTAAGATTTCTTCCTTTTTAGTGATCTTCAATTCCAATTTTTCTGCAGTCTGGACATCTCATTCCTTTTTTCATCTTACTAAAATCATAATAATAAATGCGTTCAAAAATATTTTTACCTTCATGCTTAGATACTAATAGGTCACCTAGTTTTTTCTCAGTGATATCAGGAATATACGCATCATCAAAATAATGACCTATTTTCTCAACACTACTGCTCGTGACGATATCCTGATGCTCTACTCCACCGATTAAAGTGAATCCGTCGTTAATAAAAATGATTTTACTGACTACCTTAAAATCAATACCATGTTTTACTAAAAACTTTGTCAGGTTATAATGTGCTCGGTTCAACTGACTCAGCACATCGTGATGGACATAGTCGCTATCACTTACAAACTGATTATTCAGAATCCTGTATTGCCCTGAAAAGTTCTTAACTTCAAAATGAAAAAGCGTATGATTGTATATGACTAGAAAATCATATTGTGACAACGCAGGCGTTCTTAATGCGACATCCCACAACTTTATACCGCCACACTTGCTCAGCATCGTCTCAAACTTCTTTTCACCCTCAAAACCCTTTATATAATTCCTATAGTTCAGCTGATCCACTTCATCTAGCATTTGTCTACCTTCAACCGATTGCAAATAACAATAATAGTTACTTCTTTCGTGAGATTCAATAAACATGGTTTCTCCTGTCATTAGTCTTCTCACTCACCCGCTATAATATAACACATCGACTGCTATTAATTATTAAAATTTTCCATTTGATATAATCTTTACAAATTAAAAAGCCCTGACTGCTGTCAGGGCTTGTCATTTATAGTTTTGAAATAAATCTGTTAAACATGACATCATTATTTGAATTGATGAGTGTCAGATGTTCACCACGAATTGAAATATCGACTGATTCTATCACTAATGGGTCAATTGATTTAATATTGACCTTCATTTTCTCGACAGGTTCTTTATAGAATGTGTGACTGATTGATGAATCGCTCTTAGAGCAAGTTATGAAGTGAAATTTATCATTTTCTTTGATGTATGCATAGGCACAGTTGTCATCATACGCGAGCAATACATTTTCATAGTCTCTTACAAGAATCTCTTCACGGTAAATCGTCTCAAGATATTCTTTAAATGTATTTGCATATACAAATTCACTTTTCATTTTCATTGTTGTATTCACATTGATCAACTCATCAATACGCATATGTGATAATTTTGCATCTCTAGCCATTATCAACACCCCTTTAATTAATTGAATTTTCTGTTTCTATAGTCTTATTATACAACTTTTCTGTTGTATAACAATGCTAATTCATAAATTTTTCAGAATGTTCAAATATTAACGGGTAAACATTTTCTCCGCATTTTCAAAACTGATGATAAAAGACTTTTTCTTCTTCAGATAAATCACTTTATTGGCATGATCAATCTTTTCAATTTGCAGCTCATCATTTATGCTGACATCCTGTTTGGATAAGTAAGCCAGCAGCTCATATTCATCTCGTACTTTTTTCAGCACAAACGAAGTCCCTTCTGTCAGCTCATTAACAGGTGTCATCTTTTCTTCAGTGATTTCTCCGCGCGGTATCAGACTGCCATGCGGACAGTATCTGGGAAAATCAAGCATCTCATCAAGTCGTTCAATAAACCGATCAGAAACCCGATGCTCCAGAACTTCCGCTTCTGCATGTACTTCATTCCAGCTGTAATTCAGGCTTTGAATCAGAAAACATTCAATCAGTCGATGTCTTTTTATTAGATTCAAAGTAAGCAGCTGACTCTGATGAGTCAGCTTCACACCTTTATATGCTTTCAGTTCCACTAAGTCTTCTTTTTGCATTCTGCTCATCATCTCTGATACGGATGGCGGTTTTATCTTTAAGTACTGTGCTAATTGTTTATTCGAAACATATTCTGTAGCGCCTCCTAGAGAATATATCGCTTTTAAATAATCTTCTTTTTCTTCTGTCAGCATTAGCTAGCCCCCTCTCCTATATCATACTATATTTCATTTTATCCTTACATTTTATTTGACCTCATTATATTTTTAGGTTAACCTAAATTACGAATTAAGGAGGTAAAAAATATGATTCATCTTAATCATCTGACGGTCACTATTGATGGAAAGCGACTACTTGATGACATCTGCTATCAGCAGAATATTTCTGGAATCATCGGCATCATGGGACCAAACGGTGCGGGTAAGTCGACACTCATCAAAAGCATGCTAGGTTTCCTTAAACACCAGGGAACAGCGACCTATCATCAGAAAGAAATGAAGGAGTGCAGACGATTATTCTCATACATACCACAGCGGTCGAGTATCGATGTCACATTTCCTATAACAGTTGAAGCAGTCGTTCGTTCAGGGGCCTATCGAGCAGAAAAAGGCTTAAACCTGGAGCGTCAGCTTGCACAGTTCAGACTCACGGATTTAAAAACTCGCACGCTGGACACTTTAAGTGGCGGTCAGCTGCAACGTGTTCTGTTTGCACGGGCCCTTATGGCAGAGCGTGAGGTCTACTTTCTGGATGAACCTTTTGTAGGCATCGATTATACGAGTACTGCCATCATCACAGATATGCTTTTCAAACTAAAGAACGACGGCAAAACAGTTTTCATTGTTCATCATGATATTGAAAGTGCGCGTACACTCTTTGATGAAATACTCTTACTCAACAAGAAACTGATTCAGACAGGCGGTCCTGAAATTCTGACAGATGCCAACCTGAAAACCGTCTATTTTCCAGAGGAGGAAAAACGATGACTTTTCTCGATGCGATTCTGTCTTATCAGTTTTTAAGTCGTGCAATGATCACTGCAGCTGTCGTCGGTATAGTATCAGGTGCAGTCGGCTGCCTCATCGTTCTTAGGAATTTAAGTCTGATGGGTGATGCTATGAGTCACGCTGTACTGCCGGGTGTTGCAATCAGTTACTTACTCGGTATCCCCACTTTCATCGGTGCCCTGATAAGTGGTCTACTGACAAGTACAGTGATCAGTACTCTTATTGAATACTCAAAAACAAAAAGAGATGCTGCAATCGGCATCACTTTTACGACCTTTTTCTCTATCGGCGTCATTATCATCAGTATGGTCAATTCAGCAACCAATCTTTATCATCTGCTCTTCGGTAATATACTGACTGTCTCAAAGCAGGATTTCTGGATGACGCTGACTGTCAGCCTGGTTGTCCTCACCTTCATCATCGCCTGTTACACGCCCCTAAAACTGACAACTTTTGATCCCATATTCGCTGAAATGAATGGCTTAAGTCCAAAACTCTGGCAGTACATCATCATGCTGATGCTGGCGCTTGTCACAGTGGTCAGTCTTCAGACAGTCGGAATCATCCTGGTTGTGGCCATGCTGATCACGCCCGCTTCAGCAGCCTATCTCATCACGAAATCTTTGCACGCCATGATGATAACTGCTTCAACCATAGGACTGATCAGCGCCATTATCGGCATTTATCTCAGTTTTATCTATAATGTACCGAGCGGTGCAGCAATTGTCATAGTGGCATGCAGTATTTATGCCATTATCTTTATAACACAAACCATCAGGAGGAAATTTGCATGAAAAAAATAATTCTTATTTTGACTCTATTACTTACTCTGACAGCCTGCGGAAAACAAGCAGAGCATAGACTGACAGTAACAACGACCAATTCGATACTCTATGATATGACGAGACAAATAGCAGGACAGGCTGCGGATGTAAAATCTATTGTTCCAGTCGGACAGGATCCGCACGAGTATGAAGTTAAGCCACAGGACATTGCAGCACTGGAACAGGCAGATGTTATCATTTATAACGGCCTTAATCTGGAAACAGGCAATGGATGGTTCAATCAGGCCCTTGACCAGGCAGGAAAGTCAATCAAAGACGATACTGTCGTAGCGGCAAGTCAATATGTTGATACTATCAGACTGGAACATGGCAGGGAAGTCGATCCACATGCCTGGCTCAGTATTAAAAATGGTGTTCTTTACGTGGATGTCATCAAGGATGCGTTGATCAAACAAGATCCGTCTCATCAGCAGGATTATGCTAAAAATGCAGAGCAGTATAAAGAGAAACTTCTGTCACTCGATAAAAAATATGCCGCTAAGTTTAACGACATACCCGAAGACCAAAAGCAGTTGATTACGAGTGAAGGCGCATTCAAGTATTTCAGTCGAGATTATGGTCTCCACCATCACTATATATGGGAAATCAATACTGAAAAACAGGGTACACCTGAACAGATGAAACAGGCTGTCGACTACGTAAAGAAACATTCTGTCAAACACCTTTTTGTTGAAACAAGTGTCGATAAACGCAGCATGAATGCTTTAAGTGATGAAACCGGCAAAAAAATATTCGGTGAAGTACTGACCGATTCTATAGGACAGGATAAGGCTACGAATTCCTACTATAAAATGATGGAGCATAATATTGTGACGATTCATGATGGTATGAAATAACATAACCCTCCACTTGTAAAGTGGAGGGTTTCAATATTACTGCTGATTCAGTTTAGTTTCCATATACATCCTGATCAGTTTCGGTTCCTTAGATTTCTTGAACGTAAAAATACAGAACGCCAAAGGCTCAATCAATTCCTGCTGACTATTTTCTCGCGTGACATTTGACAATATCAGTTCCTCATCATAACGATTATATCTGTTGATAATATCAAACTGCCAGTCCTGTACATTTTGAAATCGAATATCGAGCAGATTAATAAACTGATGATAATCATATTCAATCTGCTGATTATCACTGTCCACGAAAAAGACTTTAAGGCCCGGGTCACAAATCTCTTTTAGAACCTGAAGGTCCTGATTCTTCCATCCCATAATAAAATTAATATATGCCATATACCCCTCCGTCAAACTTTACTTTGCTCTATTATACTCTTTTTACATTTAAATGTATGTACTAAAAAAAGCTATCTTCCATTAAGAAGATAGCTTTTAATGTTTTATACGCGTTTAATCTCTTCCATCACGAAGGCTTCGAAGATGTCGCCTTCCTTGATATCGTTGAAGTTTTCAATCGTGATACCGCATTCGTATCCAGCTGTGACTTCTTTTACATCGTCTTTGAATCGACGAAGTGCATCAACTGCTCCTTCGTAGACCACAATACCGTCACGGATGATGCGGACGCTAGCGTCACGCGTAATTTTACCGTCTGTCACGTATGAACCGGCTACTGTACCGACTTTAGAGATATTGATTGTCTGACGTACTTCAGCCTGACCAATCACTTTCTCTTCAAATTCAGGATCCAGCATCCCTTTCATCGCAAATTCGATTTCTTCGATTACTTTATAGATGATGCGGTGGAGACGCATATCTACTTTCTCTGCTTCAGCTGCACGTTTCGCATTGACATCCGGACGTACATTGAAACCGATAATGATACCGTTAGAAGCAGATGCTAATGTAACGTCTGATTCGTTGATCGCCCCTACTGCTGTATGAATGATACGAACGTTAACGCCTTCTACATCAATTTTCATGAGTGACGCTGCAAGTGCTTCTACAGAACCTTGCACATCCCCTTTAATGATAACATTTAAGTCTTTCATTTCGCCTTGTTTCATCTGTTCAAAGAGATTATCAAGAGAAACTTTCTGACTTTCCTGACGTTGAGCCATGATGTTCTGCTGTTGACGGGCTTCACCGATACGACGAGCTTTTTTCTCATCTTTAAAGACGACGAAGCGGTCACCGGCAAGTGGTACATCCTGTAAACCTGTAATTTCAATCGGTGTAGACGGGCCAGCCGTTTTAATACGCTTACCTAAGTCATTGACCATCGCACGGACACGACCGTACGTGTTACCGACAACGATAGAATCACCGATTTCAAGCGTACCATCCTGAACTAACAGCGATGCAGCTGGTCCACGAGATTTATCAAGTTCTGCTTCAATAACAGTTCCTAAAGCAGTACGTTTTGGATTAGCTTTTAATTCTTCAACTTCTGTTACAAGCTGAATCATTTCAAGTAAATCATCGATACCGTCACCAGTTAATGCAGACAGCTGAACGAAGATTGTGTCGCCGCCCCAGTCTTCTGGATAGAGACCATGCTCACCGAGTTCCTGCATAACACGGTCCGGGTTAGCTGTTGGTTTATCGACTTTATTAACTGCGACGATAATAGGTACTTCTGCTGCTTTCGCATGGTTGATTGCTTCAATCGTCTGTGGCATTACACCATCATCTGCTGCCACGACTAGAATCGTGATATCTGTTACTTGAGCACCACGCGCACGCATCGTAGTGAAAGCCGCGTGACCAGGTGTATCAAGGAACGTGATTTTTTTGCCTTCATTGACAATCTGATACGCACCGATATGCTGCGTGATACCGCCTGCTTCTCCAGCAGTGACACGTGTATTACGGATAGAGTCAAGAAGTGTCGTTTTACCGTGGTCGACGTGACCCATGATTGTAACAACAGGTGGACGTTCTTCTTTATCAGCATCATCCGCGTCAACATCCTCGAAGTACGTCTCAAGGTCTGTTGCATCAATGATGACTTCTAGTTCTGCTTCGACACCGTATTCGTCACAGATCAGTTCAATCGCTTCTTCAGTCAGTGGCTGGTTGATGTTCGCCATGATGCCCACCATGAATAAGTTTTTAACGATTTCTGAAGCATCTTTGTTCAATTTTTCAGCAAGTTCACCGACTGTGATGCCTTCTGTGTAAGTGATTTTAGAAGGTGTTTCCTTCACGACAGGTGCTGGTGGTGGCGTCTGAGGTTTTTGATTTTTACCTTTTTTGCCTTTATTATTTTTCTGACCTGGTCGGTTATTCGGTTTGTTGTTCTGTCCCGGACGATTGTTCGGTTTATTCTGTCCCGGTTTATTGTTACGATTCTGGTTGTTCTGAGCAGGTTTATTCTGAGTGTTCTGCGGTTTATTTTGAGTTGTCTCCGCTTTTTTAGGCTGCTCTGGTTTAGATCCAGCTTTCACTGCATCTTTTTTGAAGATTTTATTCAGATCATTGATTTCTTTATCTTCTAAAGTCTTCATATGAGTCGTTACTTCAATACCCATTTTCTGAAGTTCGTCGATAATATCCTTACTTCTTTTGCCTACTTCTTTAGCATATTCATATATTCTTTGTTTACTCATAGGTTCTCTCCTTCATCACTTTCATGAATCATGTCTTTCAGCTTTTTCGCAAAGCCTGAGTCAAGCACACCGATGATGACACGTTCATCCTTACCGATAGCCCATCCAAGTTCATGTCGCGAGCCGAACTGCAGACATTTCACATGGTATGACTGACATTTATTCATGATATTTTTTTGTGTGTTCGCTGAAGCATCTTCTGATAAAATCACTAATCTGACTTTACCCCGTCTCACTTCATTTATAACCAGTTCTTCACCTGTCACAAGTTTGCGCGCACGCATGGCAAGCCCGAGCAGGTTTAAGATACGATCTTTCAGACTCATTTAGGTATCATCGAACGATAGACGAGACGTATCAGTTCATCGTATATCGGATTCAATGTTTCTGTATCTGCTTCAAAAAATTGTTCAAGTCTTTTCTTTTTGCGCGCTTCTTCGATAACTGGTAGATCCATAGATACGTATGCACCGCGACCATTCGCTTTACCGGTCGGATCGACTGCAATATCGCCCTCTTTCGAACGAACAACACGCAGCATATCACGTTTCGGTTTCATCTCCTGGCTTAAAATACATTTACGCATGGGAATTTTTTTCTGTTTCATCATCTTCCCCCTTATTCGACTGGGTAGATACCCGCTTCTTTAGCATCTGTCTCACTCTTGATATCAATCTTCCAGCCTGTCAGTTTAGCTGCTAAACGGGCGTTCTGGCCACGTTTGCCGATAGCAAGTGACAGCTGATAGTCAGGAACGATAACAGTAGTAGACTGATTTTCCTCGTTAACGAGCACATCCACCACTTGTGACGGACTGAGTGCATTTTTAACAAATGTCTTCGGATCTGCGCTCCACTCAACGATATCAATTTTTTCGCCGCCCAGTTCATCCACAACAGCACCGACACGTGCACCTTTAGCACCGACACATGCACCGACTGCATCGATATCAGGATTTTCTGAGTGAACACTGATCTTAGAACGGTCGCCTGCTTCACGCGCAACTGACTTCACGACAACAGTACCATCAAATATTTCCGGTACTTCTTGTTCAAAGAGACGTTTTAACAGCCCTGGATGACTTCTGGACACGAAAATCTGTGGTCCTTTAGTTGTCTGTTCTACTTTATTAACGTAGACTTTGATGCGTTCAGTCGGACGATAAACATCATTCGGGCTGCGTTCTGCTTCTGATAAGACCGCTTCTGTTTTGCCCAGTGTGACATAGACATAACGATGATCGACACGGTCGATGACACCTGTCATGATATCATCTTCTTTATCGATGAATTCATTGTACAGAATACCGCGCTCTGCATCACGCAGACGCTGCATCACGGCCTGTTTTGCAGCCTGCGCACTGACACGGCCGAAGTCTGAAGGGGTTACGTTCTCTTCGAAGATGTCGCCTACTTCATATGCAGGGTTTGTTTCAAGCGCCATCTCTAATGAAACCTGATCACGTGGGTTTTCAACTTCTTCTACTACATCTTTACGGGAATAGACCGCATAGCTGCCGTTATCCATATTCAGTTCAACGCGAACATTATTGGCTGAGTTGTAGTTCTTTTTGTAAGCGGTAATCAGTGCCGCTTCAATCGTTTCAATCAGCACTTCACGTGGAATACTTTTTTCTTTTTCAAGAAAATCAATAGCGTTTAATAATTCATTGTTTTTCATTTTGTCCTCCGTTAATTAAAGAATGACTGCACGTCTGATTTTTGCAATTTTTTTGCGTGGCAGTTCAATTTCCTTTGTACGTGTTTTGATTCTGACAGACATCGTTACCGTCTCTGCATCAAATTTAACAAGTTCACCGAGCCACTCTTTGTCGCCACCGATTTCCTCGTATAATTTGACGTAAACCGGATGACCGACTGCTGCTGTATAATCGGCTTCTTTTTTCAGCGGACGTTCAGCACCTGGTGATGATACATCCATAAAATAAGCTTCAGCAATCGGGTCTTCTTTGTCCATCACTTCACTGATTTTCTCACTGGCAAGTGCACAGTCTGAAATATCAATGCCACCTTCTTTATCAATAGCGATGCGGAGATAATAGTCAGGGCCTTCTTTCACGTATTCAACGTCAACAAGCTCAAAACCTAAATCCTGAATGATAGGTGTCACAATCTCTTCTACACGTTCTGTTATTTTGCTCATATATGCCTCCTTAGTCTGACAAGAAGAAAAGAGCGGGATATCCCACTCTTTTCGTCAATAGAGTATTTTGTTAAGCAACATTATTATAACACATGTCATAAAATGCTTCAATTCTATAAGTCAAAGATACTGAGCTGAGCTTTATCCGGCATATTTTCAAGAGAGCCAAGCATCGTCAAGTAGTCGATAATTTTCTGAGAGACCCCTGCTTTTTTGTTCAGCTCTTCCTTAGACAGGAACGGACCTTCATCGCGTGCCGCTACAATTCTTTTAGCAACGTTCTCACCAAGTCCCGGTACTGCATTGAAAGGTGGAATGAGCGTATCTCCATCAATAATAAAGTCAAATGCCTGACTTTTCTCAAGCGAGACTGGCTGCATGCGAAAACCGCGCTGCGCCATTTCGTTAGAGAGTTCAAGTACAGTCAGAACATCTTTTTCTTTTTTCGACAGATCATGGTAACGCGCATAATAATCTTTCACAGTCGCTTTAATCGTATTTTTGTCCTTTGTCATCGTGAGCAGGTCAAAGTCAGAAGCACGGACAGTGAAATATGCAGCATAGTAATACAGCGGATGATGCACTTTAAAATAGGCGATACGGAGTGCCATCATCACATAGGCGCTGGCATGGGCTTTCGGGAACATATATTTGATTTTCTTACATGATTCGAGATACCATTCCGGTACTTTATTTTCTCTCATCGCTGCTTCAAAGTCCTCTGACAGTCCTTTACCTTTACGTACTGACTCCATAATTTTGAATGCGAGTGATGGTTCCAGCCCTGCATACATCAGGTAAACCATGATATCATCTCGACAACCGATTACACCAGACAGGTCACAAGTACCGGTTCTGATCAGTTCCTGCGCATTGCCAAGCCAGACGTCTGTACCATGCGACAGTCCTGAAATCTGAATAAGCTCCGAGAATGTGCTCGGTTTAGTATCTTCAAGCATCTGACGCACGAATCCTGTACCAAATTCCGGTACACCGAATGTGCCGGTCTTACACATAATGTCTTCTTCTGTGACGCCGAGACTCTGCGGTCCAGAGAAAATTTTCATCGTCTCTTTGTCATCCATCGGAATCGTCTTCGGATCAATACCTGACAAGTCCTGCAGCATGCGGATCATCGTCGGATCATCGTGACCCAGTATATCAAGCTTCAAAAGATTGTCATGAATCGAGTGGAAGTCGAAGTGTGTGGTTTTCCAGGCTGAGTTCTGGTCGTCTGCCGGAAATTGTATCGGCGTGAAATCGTAGATATCCATGTTCTCAGGGACAACGATGATACCACCCGGGTGCTGACCCGTCGTCCGTTTCACACCTGTACAGGCCTGCACAAGCCGGTCAACTTCGGCCCCCCGCTTGTGCATACTGTTGTCATTCAGGTAGCCTTTGACATAACCGAACGCCGTTTTCTCGGCTACAGTACCAATCGTTCCGGCACGGAATACTTTATCTTCACCGAACAGCACTTTCGTATAGTTATGAGCCTGAGGCTGATATTCCCCGCTGAAGTTCAAGTCGATATCGGGTACTTTATCACCTTTAAAGCCGAGAAAAGTCTCGAACGGGATATCCTGTCCTTCCTTGATAAAAGGAACATCACATTTCTCACACTTTTTATCGGGTAAATCATAGCCACTGGAGACAGACCCGTCGTCGAAGAAATGACTTTCCTTACACTTTGGACAGATGTAATGCGGCGGCAGTGGATTGACCTCAGTGATTTCTGTCATGGTCGCTACAAAACTTGAGCCGACGGACCCCCTTGAACCGACCAGGTAGCCATCATCCAGAGACTTTTTAACGAGTTTCTGTGAGATGAGATAAATAACGGCGAAACCGTTACCGATGATACTGGCGAGTTCTTTCTCAAGTCTTGCGACGACTATTTCAGGAAGGTCATCCCCGTAAAGTTTACGTGCATTTGCGTATGACATTTCACGGATTTCTTCATTTGCGCCTTCAATTGACGGTGTATAAAGTTCATCACGGATTGGAACGACGCGTTCAATGCGGTCTGCAAGCTCATTCGTATTCTTGATGACAATCTCATAAGCCTTATCTTCACCGAGGAACATGAAGTCGTCCATCATTTCGTCTGTCGTTCTGAAATGAGCATCCGGAAAACCACTTTTATTAAGCGGATTCCCCGGCATACTTGCGACGAGTATCTCACGCGCAATCTTGTCATGCGGATGCAGATAATGGGCATTCCCTGTTGCGATAACCGGTTTATCCAGTTTGTCTGCTACATCAATAATACGGTGATAAATTTCTTCAAGCGTTTCATTGTCACGGATTAAATCACGTGCCAGAAGATGCTGATAGAGTGCTTTCGGCTGAACTTCTATATAGTCATAGAACTGGGCCACTTTCTCAACTTCTGACTGGTCCTTGTTCATGACAGCGGTGAATATCTCACCGTTGTCACAGGCACTGCCGACCAGTATCCCTTCACGATTCTCTTCCAGCAGGCTGCGCGTTATACGCGGCGTGCGGTAATAATAATGAACGAGAGACTCCGAAACAATCTTGAACAGATTTTTAAGTCCTGTCTGATTCTGCACGATAAGCGTGACGTGTACAGGACGTGCACGTTTATACGCTTCCTGATTAGACAACTTCTGATCGATTTCCTGATGATTAGTCACACCGCGTTCTTCCATCTGTTTCAGCATCTTCACAAAGATATGCGCAGTCGTCTCCGCATCATAAATCGCTCTATGGTGCTGTGTCAGTTCAACACCGTATTTCTTCGCCAGGAAGTTCAGACCATGTTTGCCGAGCTCTGTATTAATCGTCCGTGACAGTTCGAGCGTATCAATGACCCCGTTCTCGCTGGCTCCAAGTCCTAAACGGTCATAACCTGTATCAATGAACCCCATATCGAAACTCGCGTTATGAGCGACATAAATCGCATCGCCGACCCACTCCTTAAAACGCGGCAGCACGTCCTCTATCGGCGGTGCATCGACGAGCATATCATCAGTAATGCCAGTCAGCTGTTTAATCGTTTCATTCAACAGTTCACCAGGATTACTGAAACTTTCAAATTTATCGATGATTTCACCGTTCTGAACCTTGACTGCTGCGAGCTCAATAATTTTATCGTACTGCGAACTGAGACCGGTCGTCTCTACGTCAAACACCACATAGCTGCTTGAGTTCAAGTTTCGATCTATCGGATGATAAGTGATAGGCACTCCTTCATCAACGAGCATGCCTTCTAAACCGTAGATCATTTTAATGCCGTTCTTTTCAGCTGCGGCATGAGCATCCGGATAAGCCTGCACGACGTTATGATCGGTCACCGCAATCGCCTTATGTCCCCACTGAGCAGCCTGCGCCACATATTTTCCGATATGCGTGATACCATCCATCTGACTCATACTGGAATGCAGATGAAATTCCACACGTTTTTCTTCTGATTTATCTTTACGAGGAGAGCGTTTAATCTCATGGATGTCGTTGATCATCATCACCAGATCGCGGATAAACGTATCTTCTTCTATTTTCCCCTGCGCACGTACCCATTTTCCAGGTGTCAATGCCTTAAAGTGTTCAAGGTCATTCTTCGTCTGACGATTACGGCTGAACATTTTTAGTGTCAGAGAATCCGTGTAATCAGTGATTTTGAGCTGCAGGATGTAACGTCCGCTTTTCAGTTCCTTGATCTCTGCATCAAAGATGACCCCTTCAATCGCCACTTTATATTCTTCTTCGATAATGGATGAAATCGGCCGGATGGACTCAATGTTGATATCCTTACCGATAGATGCTTCTGTCACTTCATCACTATCTTCTTCAGCACGTTGTTTCTGCATTTCTGCGACCCGTTCCCGAGTCTGAATAGCACTTGTCGTATCTTCTTCCTGGATGGTTGCTTCCAGGGATTCCAGTTCACGCTGCTGGTCCATATCGTCAATCTCGAATACAATCTTGTCGAAATGGAAGCCTGCTTTCTTAAATGCTTTCAAAAGAGAACCATTGCAAGATTTTTCAAGATGTTGCTGCTCGACTTCATTATTGACGATGAATCTGATGACGTCGCCTGAAAAGGTATATTTCTTCTGTTTCAGCTGTCTTTTAAGATTCGGGCTTAAGGCTGTCTGTTCAACGCAGTGATGGAGATAGTCTTTAACTTTATCAAGTTTATCAGACTGATCAGCTGCTAATATTTGAAAGTCAACAGTCGCAATATGGCCGAACGCGTTCTTCATCTCATTCAGAAAATGCATATAGACATCTGCCGGAAAAATGACCGGACTCTTGATATGAAAGAACCACTGGCGTTCTTTTTCTGAGATGTCCAGACGTTCAAGCGTGCATCCATCCAGTTCAGCTGGAAAGGCCTCTGTCATTTTCAGCTGAGACAGCAAAACCTTAAATTTTTCTTCTTTATTCACGCCATGACCACCTTTATAAAATGAAAAAGTAACGCGCCAAAAGCGCATTACTTAAGTTAGTTCTATTATAGCAAATTTTTAAGCTAAGTCTTGATATAAAGTTTCAATTTTAGTAGCCAGTTCACTGACAGGGACTTCAAATGACTCACCCGTCTGACGAACTTTCACTTCAACAATTTCATCTGCCGCCTGTTTGCCGACGACGATACGAAGCGGTACCCCAATCAAGTCTGCATCGTTAAACTTAACGCCTGCACGTTCCTGACGGTCGTCATAAAGAACCTGATAGTTTTTAGAGAAGTCCGTGTAAAGCTGGTCTGCAAGCAGTCGTTGAGCCTCTTGTTTCGGGTTGACTGAGATTACATGGATATCAAATGGCGTGATTGATTTCGGCCAGATAATGCCGTTGTCATCATGATGCTGTTCAATGACAGCACTCAGTGTACGGGAGACGCCGATACCGTAGCAGCCCATAATCATTGGCTGTGCTTTCCCTTGTTCGTTCAGGAATGTCGCCTTCATCGCTTCAGAGTACTTTGTGCCCAGCTTAAAGACCTGACCGACTTCAATCCCCTCTGCAAACTTAACAGGACCACTACCATCAGCCGCTTCTTCACCTTCTAAGATGAAGCGGAAGTCGCCATAAGTTTTAACCTTAAAATCGCGACCTGCATTCGCATTGATATAATGGTAATCTGTCTCATTGGCACCTACTGCAAGGTTGTTGATATCCTGTACCGCATTGTCTGCATAGATATCAATCTTCGTCACGCCGACTGGACCGAGTGAACCCGGCTTCGCGTTCATAATGCCTTCAATCTCTGCTTCAGTCGCCATTTCAACCACTTCAGTACTAAAGAAAGATTTCACTTTGACGTCGTTTAATTCATGATGACCGCGTATCAGGAACATGACGAAACGATCGTCTACTTTGATGATCATCGACTTAACGATCTCATCAAGTCGTTTACCAAGTAAGTCTGCCAGCTGCTCCGCTGTCTTGACACCTGGTGTATGAATTTTTTCAAGTGCCGTTTCTGCTGAATGCTGAACATTCGGAGTATAAACAACTTCAGCTTTTTCAATGTTTGCAGCATAGTCACTGCCCTCTGTATAAGCAATCGTATCTTCACCGATTTCAGCAAGCGCCATAAATTCATGTGTATGGCTGCCGCCGATCGCACCACTATCTGCAATGACCGGACGGAACTTAAGACCGACGCGGTTATAGATATTGCTGTATGCCTGATACATATCCTGATAAGTCTCGTCCAGTGACTCTTCTGTCGCGTGGAAGCTGTAAGCGTCCTTCATGATGAACTCACGTCCACGCAGTAGACCAAATCGAGGACGTTTTTCATCACGGAATTTATTCTGGATCTGGAATAACGTCACCGGAAGCTTCTTATAAGACTTCAGTTCATCACGCACTAAGGACGTGATGATCTCTTCGTGCGTTGGTCCGAGCGCAAACTCACGACCGTGACGGTCTGTCATACGCATCAGTTCAGCACCATAGCTTGGCCAGCGTCCACTTTCCTGCCACAGCTCAGATGGCTGCAACGCCGGCATCAGAATCTCGACGCCGTCTATAGCTTCCATTTCTTCACGCACAATCGCTTCTATCTTATTAAGTACGCGTTTAGCAATGGGTAAATAACTGTAGACCCCGCTCGCGATCTGCTTAATCATACCTGCTTTCAGTAACAGCTGATGACTTTTAGATTCCGCATCATTAGGCACTTCACGTAATGTCGGAATAAACATTTTTGATTGTTTCATGTCTTAACCCCCTATTAATTAAAGAAATATCGTTGTATATCGTTCCATGTCACCATGATCATGACAAAGAATAAGAAAACAGCACCAGCAGTAATAATGACCACTTCCGCTTTTTTGTTGACAGGCTTTCTGAAGATTGCCTCATAGATGACAAAGAGAATGCGGCCGCCGTCAAGAGCTGGAATCGGCAATAAGTTCATAATCCCTAAGTTCACAGACAGCATTCCTGCCCATGATAATAGTGACAGGATACCCAGCGATGCAACCTTCTCTGTATTCTTATAAATACCGACCGGTCCGTTCAGCATATCGAAGCTGAAGTGTCCCGTGAATATACTGGAGAAGAGTTGACCTACCAGCATGAAGATAAGAGACATCATCTCAATTGTTTTGAAAAAACCATATTTAAATGGTGCAAGGAAATTATCATGTGTCATCATCGGATTCACACCGATAGCATACTTTTTAAGTGTTTTAGTTTTTTCACGGTACTCCATCTTCTTCGGAGTCACTGACTTAGTCAGTTTCTGACCGTCTCGTTCAATCAGAAATTCATGAGTCTCTCCATCTTTTAAGTGTGGACCCATATCTTCGAATTTATCGATTTTTTGACCGTCAATCTCCAGAACTTTATCTTTCATCACGAGCCCTGCTTTATCTGCCGGGCTGTCTTTTAAAATTTCACCGATGATCGGTTTATCTGTCGGTGTACCAGATACAAACGCGAGACCAATGAAAATAACAAGCGCCAGTAAAAAGTTAAACAGCGGCCCAGCAAAAAGCGTCAAAAATTTTGGCCACGGTTTTTTATTTTTAAACTGGCGGTGGCGTGGTGCAATCTGCACGAGGTCACCTTCACGCACGAAGTAAGCTTCATCAGCCAGTGTATAACGCACGCGTTCATTCGTATAACTGTCTATACCTTCTATAAAGAGACCATCTTCAAAATCGCTATCTTCCACTTCCAGCTGTTCAATCTGTCTGAACTGATGCTGATCATCTAAGATGACATGCGTCACTTCACCTGCAGTATTACGTTTAATGCTGACCGTCTGTCCTGCTGTCAATGGATTCTGTTCCATACCGCTTCCGGCCATCATAACGTATCCGCCGACCGGTAGCATTCTAATCGTATAAAGTGTTTCGTTTTTCTTGTAAGAGAATATTTTGGGTCCCATACCAATCGCAAACTCAGGACACATAATACCCGCTCTTTTAGCGAAGTATAAATGCCCAAACTCATGGACAGTCACTAATAACCCAAAGACAAATATAAATGCGATAATCCCTATCATACTTTACACCTCATATTGACGTGATTTATAATCCGCGTCGACTTTCAGTATCGTTTCCAGGTCAGGATGCTGGATGACTTCATGCTGCTCCATCTCTCGCTCAATCAGTCGCTCGATATCAAGAAAACTGATCTCTCCGTTTAAGAACATCTGCACGGCGACTTCATTGACAGCATTCATGACAACAGGCATTGTGCCACCGATCTTAATCGCATCGTAGGCGAACTTCAGACATCTGAAGCGCTCGAAGTCCATCTCCTTGAAGTTCAAAGTCCCGAACTTCGCTAAGTTAAGACGTTCACCTTGACGAGGGAGTCTATTTGGATAGCTGAATGCGTAAAGAATCGGCATCCGCATATCCGGCGTGCCGAGCTGAGCCATGACACTCGTATCATTAAACTCAACCATCGAATGAATGACACTCTCTTTATGAAGAATAGTCTCAATCTTCTCAACCGGCAAGTCGAAGAGCCATTTCGCCTCGATGACTTCCAGTCCTTTATTCATCATCGTCGCAGAATCAATCGTAATCTTCTGACCCATCGACCAGTTCGGATGGTTAAGCGCATCTTCAAGTGTGACATTCTCGAGTTCACTGCGCGTTTTATCTCTGAAAGAACCACCACTTGCTGTAATGATGATCTTCTCAATATTTTTCGGGTCCTCACCGTTTAAACACTGAAAAATCGCTGAATGCTCAGAATCAACAGGCAGAATATTGACGCCGTACTTTTTCGCATGCTGCATGACTATTTCCCCTGCAACAACGAGTGTCTCTTTATTGGCTAGCGCAATATCAATCCCCTGTTCTATCGCATGCAGAGTGGGTCGTAGTCCCACACTGCCTAAAATGGAATTCAGCAGCATATCGTTTTCATAATAGCCGGCTACAGCAAGAAGTCCTTCCTCACCGTGCACAACTTCAATGTCGTATTTCTCCAATACTTTTTTGTCTTCTGCGTTCTGGACAGAGACGATAGCGGGCTTAAACTCCTCGATAATATTAATTGCAAGGTCTATACTACGCCCTACAGCAAAACTTACAAGCTTGTATTCTTCCGGATGCTGACGGATAATATCCAATCCTTGCATGCCGACTGAACCACTCGCACCTAAAATTCCTATTTTTTTCATGTCATCACCTAACTCTGAAAGTTAATTAAAAAGATATTGATCAACGGCAGTACAAATATCAGGCTGTCAAAACGGTCCAATATACCACCGTGACCTGGCAGCAATGTCCCTGAGTCTTTCACACCAAAATTTCGTTTCAATGCAGATTCCACTAAATCACCTAACTGACCGGCTATACTGAACAACCATGTTACAAAGATGAGCGGGACCAGTCCGAGCGGCATCTCATAGTTAAGTGCAAAGACAATTGCGACGATCGTACTGCTCGCTATTCCACCAATAAAGCCTTCTATCGTTTTGTTGGGACTGATTTCCGGCCATAGTTTACGTTTGCCGAATAAACGTCCAAATATGTATGCACCTGTATCTGTTAACCATACCACAAGCAGCGCAAAAAGGAGATAATGCAGCCCGTGATGTCTTGTTTCGTAGAAATACATAAAGCCGATAGCGACATAAGCTACCGCCAGCATACAGAATGCCGCATCAACGAATGAGAAACGGTTTTTAGAAATCACTGTATGGCTTAGCAGAATCAGGCTGATAATAATCAAAAAAGGGACCTGGTAGTCACTTTCTACAATTCGACTGCGCGCAGGCGACATAATCAGGCAGAGCGCTGCAGTACTGATCAGACCAGGTAGTGAATAGAGCTTGATACGCTGCATGTTCAGTACTTCCTTAAGCGCGACGATTGCGAGTAAGTATGAGAGCAGCAGCACAGGAATTCCGCCGTAAATGACAATCGGTAAGAAAATTGCCATTGCGATAATCGCTGTTATTGTTCTAGTCTTCATCCATTCAGCCCTCCGAATCTCCGCTGTCTCTTGCAGTAGGTATGAATCGCGTGATCAAGGTCTTCTGGTGCATAATCCGGCCAAAGTTTTTCATCAAAAACAAATTCACTGTATGAAGTCTGCCAGAGCATGAAATTACTGAGACGTTCTTCTCCAGAAGTGCGGATCAATAGCTCCGGATCGGGATAATCTCGTGTAAAGAGTGCCTGTCCGACACGTTCCTCATCGATATCATCCAGTTGAATCTCATTGTTTTTATAGGCAGCTGCCAGCAGCTGCACAGCAGCGACGATTTCTTTCCGCCCCCCATAATTCAATGCGAAGATCAGCTTCATTCCCGTATTATTCTCTGTTTCCCGCTGAACTTTGTAAAGTGCTTCTTTCGTATGCTCTGGCAGCTGTTCGATAAAACCGATAGATTCTACTTTCACATTATTTTTCATTAAATCCGGTAGAAACGAAGCCAGAAAATCAACCGGTAATTTCATCAAGTAATTGACTTCCTCTTTCGGTCTCGACCAGTTCTCAGTCGAAAACGCATAAAGCGTGAGGTATTTAACCCCAATCTGACTAGCATGAGTCGTAATTCTTTTGACCGTCTGCATGCCTTCATAATGCCCTTTCACACGAGGCATCTTTCTATTTTTAGCCCATCTGCCATTGCCATCCATGATGATGGCAATATGTTCCGGCACAACGTCATGTTCGATGGTTTGAGAAGCGTTCTTCTTAAATATATTAAACATAGCGGTCCTCCAACTTTGATACTAAACTTCATTCTAACATATCTACTCTTCTATTTAACCACAAAAAAAGAGCCGATGTCTCACAATAAGTGAAACATCAGCCCCCAGTTATTAGACAGCCATAATATCCTGTTCTTTAGCCGCTGTTAAGTCATCAATTTTCTTGATATGGTCATTCGTTAAGTTCTGAACATCTTCTGTGTAGCTGCGAAGATCATCTTCAGTCAGTTCACCAGATTTTTCAGCTTTTTTCAGTTCATCGTTGGCATCACGACGAATATTACGGATAGCCACTTTTGCGTTTTCTGCTTCTTTTTTCGCTTCTTTTACGAACTCTTTACGACGTTCCTCTGTCAGTGCTGGCACTGTAATACGGATTACTGTACCGTCAGAAGTTGGATTGACACCTAAATTAGCCATATTGATTGCTTTTAGGATATCATCGATAGAAGATTTGTCATAAGGTGTCACTACAAGCATTCTTGCTTCAGGTACTGAAATACCTGCAAGCTGTTGTACAGGTGTATCTGCACCGTAGTAATTAACAGACACGCGGTCAAGTAAGCTTGCGCTGGCATGTCCTGCACGGATGCCTGCAAACTCACGAGTTAAGCTGTCAATACTCTTCTGCATTTTGTCTTTTGTTTCATTGATGATCTCTTTCGTCATAAGAAATAACTCCTCACTTATTTTGTTATCGTTGTACCGATTTCTTCTCCCATGATGGCACGCTTAATGTTACCATCCTCCATAATTGAGAATACCACGAGCGGGATGTCGTTGTCCATACAGAACGAGCTTGCCGTTGAATCCATGACTTGCAGACCTTCCTGCAGCATCTGAATATACGTCAGTTTCTCATATTTTTTCGCTGTCGGATCGAGTTTCGGATCTGCTGAGTACACACCATCTACATTGTTTTTACCCATCAGAATGACATCTGCTTCCATTTCTGCTGCACGAAGAGCGGCAGTTGTATCAGTTGAGAAGTATGGATTGCCGATGCCGGCTGCAAAAATAACGACACGTCCTTTTTCCAGATGGCGGATTGCACGGCGTCTGATGTAAGGTTCTGCTACTTGCTGCATCGCGATTGAAGTCAGAACACGTGTATCACAATTAAGCTGCTCAAGACTATCCTGCAGGGCAAGTGAATTCATCACTGTTGCAAGCATCCCCATGTAATCGGCTGTACCACGGTCCATGCCAAGGTCACTGCCAGTTTTACCACGCCAGATGTTGCCGCCACCGACAATAACAGCCACTTCACAGTCCATTGTTGCCACTTCAGCGACCTGCTTCGCAATATTTTTAATGATAACGGGATTGATACCGAATCCCGTATCTCCTGCTAATGCTTCTCCACTTAATTTCAGTACGACTCGTTTATATTTAGATGTATCCATTGTTATTCCGCCCTTTCGCTCGTTTATTTTAACTCTTCTTTATTGAAAGAAGCGCACAAACTATATGTATTATATCAGTTAATGACTGATCTGTTAATGCTTAAAAAAAGACACGAATCATCTTATTGAATCATCGTGTCTGTCTAATATTATTTGTTGATTTGACCCATTACTTCATCAGCGAAGTTATCTTGACGTTTCTCGATACCTTCACCCACTTCGTAACGAACGAATGATTTTAAAGAGCCACCTTTTGATTTAAGGAATTCAGCAACTGTCTGATCAGGGTTTTTAACGAACGGCTGATCGACTGCACAGATTTCTTCAAGGTATTTACGAAGACGACCTTCAACCATTTTTTCAACGATATTTTCAGGTTTACCTTCATTTAATGCTTGCTGCTTTAAGATATCTTTTTCATGCTCAAGTTCTTCAGCAGAAACTTGCTCACGAGAAACGAATTTAGGGTTAAGTGCTGCAATGTGCATTGCAACGTCTTTTGCTGCTTCAGCGTCAGTTGAGTTTTCTACTACAGCAAGAACACCGATACGGCCGCCCATGTGTAAGTACTCACCAAATGTGTCAGCATCTGTTTTAGTTGCAAGAACAAAACGACGTAACGTTAATTTTTCACCAATTGTTGAAATTGCTTCGTTCATTTTATTTTCAACTGTTTTACCGTCTGACATTTCTGAAGCCATTAACGCTTCAACATCAGCTGGTTTAGAAGTTAAGATGTGATCTGCCATTTCTTTTACTAATGCTTGGAAACCTTCATTACGTGCAACGAAGTCAGTCTCAGAGTTTAATTCTAAAAGAACTGCATCGTTACCTTTAGAAGCTACATAAGTTGTACCTTCAGCTGCGATACGGTCCGCTTTTTTAGCTGCTTTAGCGATCCCTTTTTCACGTAAGTAGTCTACTGCTGCATCAATGTCACCATTTGTTTCAGTTAATGCTTTTTTGCAGTCCATCATACCTGCGCCAGTTCTTTCACGAAGTTGTTTTACTAATTGTGCTGTAATTGCCATGAATAATTCCTCCAGATAAAAGTAATGTTCTTCACTCATTAATCATACTAAATTGTCAGCCAAAAGGCGAAATATTTACATGATTTCTTTAAAAAAGGTGATAAGTAAACTTATCACCTTAGTTTATTATGCTTCAGTCGTTTCTTCAGATGTTGCTGGAGCTTTTGCTTCTGTTAAGTCGATGTTCTGCTCAGCTGCAACTTCTTCATCTGAAACGCCTTGTTTCGCTTCAAGAATCGCATCTGCCATTTTACCTGTTAAAAGTTTAACGGCACGGATAGCATCGTCGTTTGCTGGGATAACGTAATCGATTTCGTCAGGATCACAGTTTGTATCAACGATACCAACGATTGGAATGTGTAATTTTTTAGCTTCAGCAATCGCGTTACGCTCTTTACGAGGGTCAACAACGAAGATAGCTGAGGGCATAGATTTCATATCGCGGATACCGCCTAAGAATTTGATCAGACGATCGTATTCTTTTTTAAGCTCAACGACTTCTTTTTTAGGAAGGACTTCGAAAGTACCGTCTGCTTCCATTTTTTCGATTTCAGCAATACGTTTTACACGTTTGTTGATTGTTTTGTAGTTCGTTAATGTTCCACCTAACCAACGTTGGTTGATGTAGAACTGACCTGAACGCTCAGCTTCTTCTTTGATTGCTTCCTGCGCTTGTTTTTTAGTACCAACGAATAATACAGTACCGCCTTCTTCAGCAATAGATTTCATGAAGTTGTAAGCTTCTTCAACTTTCTTCACTGTTTTTTGAAGGTCGATGATGTAGATACCGTTTCTTTCTGTGAAGATATATTTCTTCATTTTTGGGTTCCAGCGACGAGTTTGGTGTCCGAAATGTACACCAGCTTCTAACAATTGTTTCATTGAGATAACTGCCATTTTATTTTCCTCCTATTGGTTTATTCCGCCACTACAGGCAATTCCAGAACAGCATGATGCTGCACCACTGAAATACTTAGCTATAGTGTGTGAATTAGCTTTTTTAAAAGCCGTTTACTAATATATCACATTGAACAAAAAAAAACAACCATATTAATGGCTGTTTTCAAGTTCTTTCAGGAACTGTTCTTTCTTGATTTTAATGAATGTTCCTTTCATACCAAGTGATCGTGATTCAATGACGCCTGCACTTTCAAGTTTACGCAGTGCATTGACGATTACTGAACGTGTAATACCAACTCTATCCGCTACTTTTGAAGCGACAAGCAGCCCTTCATTCGCATTCAGTTCCTCGAAGATATGCTCAATCGCTTCTTTCTCAGAGTAAGACAGAGAATTGATGGCCATTGTAATCGCTGCTTTGTCACGGGCTTTCTGCTCGATTTCTGTATGTTTTTCACGCAGGATTTCCATGCCGACGACTGTTGCGGCATATTCGCCGAGCACTAAATCATTCTCGACAAAATCTTTGTCCACACGACCCAGTACAAGTGTACCTAATCGAGTGCCGCCACCTTTAATAGGAATAATCGTAGTCATACTCTCTTTAAAGAGATTCTCATTTTCAGGTGGAAAGACGGTCAATTTATTTTCGAGAGGAATATTGGATTCTGTTTCTTCTACTTTAAGAATGTAGTCAGTATATTCTTTAGGAATCTGACGCTCTTCAAGCATTTTGATGATGCGTTCATTCTTCAGAAGTTCGTTGACACCGAAGCCAAGAATTCTACCGCGACGAGAGATGATGAAGACATTCGACTGCATCACGCTACCCAGCTGATCAGCCATTTCTTTAAAATCGACTGCTAGTCCTTCATGTTCCTGTAATAATTTGTTGATATCACGTGTTTTCTTTAATAAAGACATTTTATGCTCTCCTTTAGAGTATAAATTCGCTGAGATTTTTATTTTTTGCAATCGAACCAAGTTTTGATTCAACATACTGCTTCGTTATTTCAACATGAGCATTCGGCATTTCAGGTGCTTCAAATGATAAATCCTCAAGCATTTTTTCCATGATCGTATGAAGACGTCTTGCACCGATGTTATCCGTTTCCTGATTGACTTCAAATGCAATTTCAGCAAGACGTGTAATCGCTTCGTCAGTAAATGAGATCGTCACGTCTTCCGTCGCTAGTAAACTCTCGTACTGACGTAAGAGCGAGAGTTTAGGTTCTCTCAGGATCTTTTCAAAATCTTCTACTGATAATTTGTTCAGTTCGACTCTGATCGGGAAACGACCTTGTAATTCTGGAATCAGGTCACTTGGTTTAGAGACATGGAAAGCGCCAGCACCTATAAAGAGAATATGTTCTGTATTGACCGCCCCATATTTAGTCTGTACCACGCTGCCTTCTACAATCGGCAGAATGTCGCGCTGTACGCCTTGGCGGGAAATATCCTGTCCTCTTTCAGAGCTGCCGGCAATCTTATCGATCTCATCGATAAAAACAATACCGAGCTGTTCTGTCAGCTGGACTGCTTCTTGATTGACGGATTCCTGGTCAATCAGTTTACCCGCTTCTTCATCAATTAGAATCGGACGCGCTTTTTGAACGGTCAGTGTTCTTTCCACTTTTTTCTTCGGCATCATCTGACTGAGCATATCCTGCATATTGTTACCAGGCATATCCATACCAAACGGCAGACTTTGTTCCTGCTCGACTTTAATCTTGATGACTTCTTCTTCTAATTCACCTGCTAACAGGCGGCGTCTGATGTCCTGTCGCTTCGTTGATACTTCAGGCGTAACCTCTTCTTCTTCAGGCAGATCCATCATTGGCATCTGACCACTGAAAAGTGCTTCAAATGGGTTTGAACCACTCTGTTTCTTCTTCTTGATAGCAGGTACCAGTAATTGAACGAGGCGTTCATCTGCCTGTTTAGTGGCTTCATCTAAAACTTCTTTCTTCTTCTCTTCTTTGACCAGTCGAATTCCATTTTCAACTAAATCTCTGATCATGCTTTCGACGTCACGTCCGACGTATCCTACTTCGGTATACTTCGTTGCTTCTACTTTAACAAAGGGTGCACCGACCAGGCGGGCAATACGGCGGGCTATCTCAGTCTTACCCACGCCGGTTGGTCCCATCATCAAAATATTTTTCGGGATGATTTCCTGCTGCAGCTGGTCATCCAGTTTCGAGCGACGATAGCGGTTGCGTAAACTAATCGCTACTTTTTTCTTCGCTTCTTCCTGACCCACGATATGCGCATTCAGTTCAGCTACGATTTCCTTAGGTGTCAATTTCAGTTTTTGATTCATAGTCTCCCCCTAAAGTTCCTCAAGAATAATGTTATGGTTCGTGAACACACAAATATCCGCCGCCGTCTCGAGGCTTGCCTGTGCAATTTCACTGGCAGATAGATGAGGTGCATGTTTTTTGAGAGCGCGACCGGCACTCAGTGCGTAGTTGCCGCCTGAACCGATAGCGATGATATCGTCATCCGGTTGAATGACTTCTCCCGTCCCACTCACAAGGAGCAGCTCTTTATCATCCATGACGATGAGCATGGCTTCAAGCTGACGAAGCATTTTATCACCGCGCCATTCTTTTGCCAGTTCTACAGCAGCACGTGATAAGTTACCATTATATTCATAAAGTTTCGATTCAAACTTCTCGAACAAAGTAAAAGCATCTGCAACACTTCCGGCAAAGCCAGCGACTACTTTATCGTCATAAAGACGACGTACTTTTTTGGCTGTCGCTTTCATAATAACCTGTTCCCCGAGTGTCACCTGACCATCGCCCGTCATAGCCGTGTGGCCGTCGTGTCTGATTGCAAATATTGTAGTCAATTCATTTCTCTCCTTTAGGCACGAGGATGTGCACTTAAATAAGTTTGTCTGAGATGTTCTTTTGTCACATGCGTATAGCGGCCTGTTGTCGATAAATTAACATGTCCCAGTAAATCCTGAACCGTTCTGAGGTCAGCGCCTTCATTTAAGAGATGTGTCGCAAACGTATGACGCAGCATATGGGGATGGATATGCGACACCTGACCTGTTCGCTTTATGATATCAGTCAGAATATAACGGACACCTCTCGCTGTCAGTATACCGCCCTGCTGATTAATCAAGAGCCCATCATGATCTTTCGCGTACTTTCGTCTGAGCAGCAGGTAATCCCTTAAGCTGTCAAGCGCAAAGTGGCCAAATGGGACGATGCGTTCTTTATTCCCTTTACCCAGCACTTTGAGCACCATCATCTCTTCGTCAATATCCGTCAGCTTAAGACTGACGAGTTCAGATACCCGGAGACCCGTAGCATACAGCAGTTCAAGAATAAAGCGATCTCTTTTGTGAAATGGTTTTCCTTGATCAACTTCAGCAAAGAGTCGTTCCATTTCCTCCTCGTAAAAAAACTGAGGCAGATATTTATCCTGTTTCGGATGAATCAGGCTGTCAAATGGATTCGTCTCTTCCTGATCCAGATTTAAAAACCGGTAAAAGGTCTTCAGACTGGAAATCTTTCTGGAAACAGAGGCACGCGTCAGTTTCTGGTTATATAAGTACACGAGATAGCCTCTCGCATCTCGATATTGAAACGTTTCAATCTGTAGATGCTGTTCTTTTAAATACTGTTCAAATTGTACAACATCCTGAATGTAAGCCGTCTGAGTATGAGGTGAAAATCCTTTTTCAAGCAGCAGATAACGGCTGAAATCTTCTATGGCCTTGTTCATTATAGCACCCCATTTATCCGAATTGTATCACAATTCAGAAATTATTATCAATTCATAGCTTTACAATGTGACTTTAAATTGATCAAGGCTTTCAAGTGCTTTATGCGCAAGCGTTTCATACCGTTCTTTTTTATCTTTGATTCGTTTTTCAAGGCTTGGTAACAGACCGAAGTTCGCGTTCATTGGCTGGAAGTTTTTCGCATTCGTATGTGTGATGTAATGTGCCATCGCACCAATCATTGTTGATTGCGGAAATACAATCGGCTGAATCCCTGTCGCTATCTTTGCGGCATTAATGCCTGCAATCAAACCACTTGCTGCACTTTCCACGTATCCTTCGACACCTGTCATCTGACCTGCCAGGAACAAATCGTCTTTTCCTTTAAACTGATAAGTCGGCTGCAGATTAGTCGGAGAATTGATAAATGTGTTACGGTGCATCACACCATAACGGACGATTTCCACGTTCTCAAGACCCGGAATCAGCTGAAGAATTTCTTTCTGTGCGCCCCACTTCAGATGCGTCTGGAAACCGACGATATTGTATAACGTACCTGCTGCATCGTCCTGACGTAACTGGACAACCGCAAAAGGACGTTTACCTGTTTCAGGGTCTTCCAGTCCAACTGGCTTCATAGGTCCGAATAATAATGTTTTACGGCCACGTTTCGCCATCTCTTCAAATGGCATACAGCCTTCAAAATAGATTTCTTTTTCAAATTCTTTAAGTGGCACCACTTCTGCATCCAGAATGGCCTGATAGAAGCGGTCAAATTCTTCTTCCGTCATCGGACAGTTCAGATAAGCGGCCTCTCCTTTATCGTAACGGGACTTCAGGTAAACTTTATTCATATCGATAGAGTCCTTCTCTATAATCGGAGCTGCTGCATCATAGAAATAAAGGTGATCCTGTCCTGTCAGTTCCTGAATGCTTTTAGAAAGTTTTTCAGTTGTCAGAGGTCCAGTTGCCACGATAGTCGGTCCTTCTGGAATCGAGTGAATTTCTTCATTAAATACAGTGATATTGGGATGTTTTTTTAATGTATCCGTGATGTAGCCACTGAATTCATGACGGTCTACTGCTAATGCGCCGCCGGCAGGAACACTTGCTGCATCTGCTGCTTTCATGATCAGCGAGTTGAGTCTCCGCATCTCTTCTTTTAGAACACCCACACCATTTGTCAGTGCATTACCTCTTAATGAATTTGAGCAGACAAGCTCAGCAAATTTATCAGTATGATGAGCAGGTGTCTGTTTCACCGGTCTCATTTCATATAAGTTCACTTTAATATCGCGTTCTGCCAGCTGATAAGCTGCTTCAGAGCCGGCAAGACCAGCCCCGATTACATTTACTTCTGTCGTCATTATAATTCCTCCTTAATCCTTACTGATTGTAATATATTCTGATAATTAAATAAACTAAAAGAACGATGTGCTTAAGCACATCGTCAGTTTATTGTGGTTTTTCTTCGTATTCACAGTTCGTGCAGACCACTTGAATATTCTTGCCTTTCTTACGTTCAACAAGCTGTGATTCACATTTCGGACATTTTCTTGGCACTGGTTTATCCCATGAAATATAGTCACATTCTGGATAGTTGGTGCAGCCGTAAAAAATACGATTTTTCTTCGATTTCCGCTCGACTACCTCGCCATTGTCACACTTCGGACAAGGCACTCCGATTGTTTTAACGATTGCTTTTGTATTACGGCAGTCCGGAAAATTGGAACAAGCCATAAATTTACCGTATCGTCCCATCTTGATAACCATCGGAGAACCGCATTTTTCGCAGTCTTCTCCAGCAGGCTCATCCTTGATTTCAATCTTCTCCATCTCTGCCTCTGCACGTTCTAAATCAATCTTGAAGTTGTCATAGAAAGCAGCAATGACTTTTTTCCATTCCATCTCACCGTTTGCGACACGGTCAAGTAAAGCTTCCATATTGGCAGTGAAATCAACTTCGACAATCTCTGGGAAGTATTCTTTGACACTGTCATTGACGATAGTCCCAAGTTCCGTCGGATAAAACTTCTTCTGATCCACTTTCACGTAGTTACGCTTCTGAATCGTATCAAGTGTCGGTGCATAAGTAGAAGGTCGACCGATGCCCTTCTCCTCAAGTGTCTTGACGAGACGTGCCTCGGTATATCGTGGCGGGGGCTGAGTAAAGTGTTGATTTTCAGCGATATCTGTCGCCTGAACTTGATCACCGACCTCAAGTTCAGGTAGTCGGTTTTCCCCTTCTTCTTCCGCATCGTCCTGGCCTTCAATATAAACGCTCATAAAACCTTTGAATTTAATCGTCTGACCATTGGCACGGAATTTGATGTTGCCTTGAGTGAGGTCAACGGCTACTGTATCGATGACAGCGGGTGCCATCTGACTCGCCATAAAGCGTTCCCAGATCAGCTTATATAAACGAAGCTGGTCTCGTGACAGGTAGTCTTTCATTGCATTCGGTGTGCGAAGCGCTGAAGTTGGTCGGATAGCTTCATGGGCATCCTGCGCGCCTTCTTTTTGTTTGCCTTCCTTACGCTTAGATAAATAGTTGTCACCGTACTGTTCTTTGATGTAACCTGCTGCCTCACTTTTAGCAGTCTCAGAAATACGTGTGGAGTCTGTTCTCATATAAGTAATCAGACCGACCGTTCCTTGTTTTTTAAGGTCAATCCCTTCGTACAGCTGCTGAGCGAGCATCATCGTCTTACGTGCTTTAAAGTTCAGTTTACGTGCTGCTTCCTGCTGCAGGGATGAAGTTGTGAACGGGTTAGCAGGATAACGGAGCTTTTCTTTTTTAGAAACGTCTGTGACATCGAACTGATCACCAGATAACTGGCTGACTATCGCTTTGACATCATTACTGTTTTTCAGTTTCTTCGGTTTATTATTCTCATGCAGGAACTTCGCTTTAAAAGTGACACCATTATGTTTAAATGTGCCATCAATCGTCCAGTATTCTTCAGGTTTGAACGCATTGATTTCTTCCTCACGGTCAATAATCAGCTTAAGTGCCACAGATTGAACACGTCCTGCTGACAGTCCTTTTTTGACTTTCTTCCATAATACAGGTGAGATGTTATAGCCGACGAGACGATCGAGTGCTCGACGTGCCTGTTGTGCATCCACTAGTTCATGTTTAATTTCGCGCGGAGATTTAAAACTCTCCTTCACAGCATCTTTTGTTATCTCATTAAAAACAACACGTGATTTTGCTGTTTGATCTATATCCAGTATATGTGCCAAATGCCAGGCAATCGCTTCACCTTCGCGGTCCGGGTCACTTGCGAGATAGACGTGTTTCGCTTTTTTCGCATGTTTTTTTAAATCCTGTACAACAGGACCTTTACCGCGGATCGTAATATATCGAGGTTCAAAATTATTATCAACATCAATGCCCATCTGACTACGCGGTAAGTCTCTGACGTGTCCCATAGAAGCAATGACTTTAAATTTCTTTCCTAAATACTTTTCAATGGTTTTTGCTTTTGCAGGCGATTCAACAATGACAAGATTCTCTGCCAATTGTATCTCCCCTTCTTAACTCGTTTTCAAGTGTAAATGATAACGGTCAAGGATAGTGCTGTCAATTATTAAATTTTCAGACGATAAAATCTTCGAGGATATCACTCGCCTTTAAACACATCTTTGCCCCTTCAAAAATCTTCAGATTACTGCCTTCAGAATACTGACTTGTAACCGGCCCCGGGATACAGTAGACGTTTCGGTTCTGATCAAGCGCCTGATCCAGTGTGATCAAACTACCCGAGCGTTTTTTACTCTCAATGACCAGCACCCCTTCAGCAAGTCCGCTGATCAGCCTATTGCGTTCTGGAAACTGCCATGTCTTTGGTCCCGCAAACGGGGGATATTCACTGACCACCAGCTGATGTTCTTCCATATAGCGTCTGAGTAAAGCAGTTTCGCTCGGATAATGATGCAGGTGGCCGAAGCCGAGTACGCCGATTGTCCGACTGCCGTGTTCCATGGCAGCTAGATGCGCATCAGCATCAGTTCCTTTAGCCAGACCACTTACGATAGTCAGGTCACGTAGTTCAGGCATCAAACGCGTGAGAACCTGTATTGTATAATCTGTCCGCTCACGACCACCTACGATTGCAAGCGCCTTGTTCTGTGCAAGTTTAATATCCCCTCTGTAGAAGAGGACGAAAGGAAAGTCGTAGATTTCTTTTAATAAAACAGGATAATCAGATTCATGATAAAACACCGTCTGAATTTGATCACGGCTCAAGTTCTGTCTGATTTGTGTGCTATCAAGTTTTTTCAGGCATTGTAGCTTGGCACGTAGACGCTCATCCTGCCCTTCTCTTAGCAGCATCTCATATTTTTCAGTGACGAAGTCAAAACAGCCAAACTGACGATAATACTGATGAAGCTGTTTCGTAGTAAAACCTGCATAAATTAATTTTAGAATCAGATCATTCATGTCTTCACCTCAACTTCATCTTAAATGTATTTGATAAAGAATCAGTAACAGAACTATGAACTTTAAACATTCATTATGTAAATTTTATCGAGAAAAAAAGTTGATTATAATTACAACTAACAAAAAAAGGCAGACATCAGTCCGCCTTTTAACATATTATTTAACTGTTAAACATTTTTCGTATAAGCCGTCTTCTTCTTTAATACGTTCTACTAATGTAGAACCGATATCAGAAGGTGTCGCAGCTGTTTTAATGCCAGCAGCATTCATCGCTTTGATTTTTTCTGCAGCTGTACCTTTACCGCCTGAAATAATCGCACCTGCGTGACCCATACGTTTACCTGGAGGCGCTGTCTGACCACCGATAAAGCCGACAACAGGTTTTGTCATGTTCGCTTTCACCCATTCAGCAGCTTCTTCTTCAGCTGTTCCACCGATTTCACCAATCATCACGACAGCATAAGTTTCAGGGTCATTGTTGAATGCTTCTAAACAATCGATGAAGTTTGTACCGTTAACCGGGTCACCACCGATGCCGACAGCTGTCGTCTGACCGATACCGAGCTGAGTTAACTGGTGAACTGCTTCGTAAGTGAGTGTTCCTGAGCGGGAAACAACACCGACGTGACCTTTTTTATGAATATAGCCTGGCATAATACCAATCTTACATTCGTCAGCTGTGATAACACCCGGACAGTTAGGTCCAACGAGGCGTGTTTTCTTGCCTTTCATATAGCGTTTCACTTTAACCATGTCGAGAACTGGAATATGTTCTGTAATACAGATGGCAAGTTCAAGTTCAGCATCTACACATTCAACAATGGCATCAGCTGCAAATGGAGCTGGCACGTAGATAACAGATACTGTAGCGCCTGTTGCTTTAACTGCTTCCTCTACTGTATTAAAAACAGGCACGCCTTCAACTTCCATGCCGCCTTTACCAGGTGTAACACCGGCTACGATCTGTGTACCGTATTCAATCATCTGTTTAGTATGGAAAAGAGCTGTTGATCCTGTAATCCCTTGTACTAATACTTTCGTATTTTTATCAATAAATACTCCCACGAATTTCTCCCCGCTTCCTATTTAGCTTGTTTAACTAATTCAACGATTTTCTGTGCCCCTTCTGCCATTGTACCGGCAGGTGTGATCGCTAAGCCTGAGTTCTCCAGAATTTCTTTACCCTGGTCAACGTTTGTACCTTCTAAGCGCACCACAAGAGGAATCGTCAGTTCAAGTTCTTTAGCTGCCGCAACGACACCTTCAGCGATAACATCACACTTCATAATACCACCAAAGATATTGACGAAAATACCTTCTACTTTATCGTCACCTAAGATGATCTTGAATGCTTCTGTTACTTTCTCTTTCGTCGCACCGCCCCCTACATCCAGGAAGTTTGCCGGATTGCCGCCGAAATGGTTGATAGTATCCATCGTTGCCATCGCAAGACCCGCACCGTTGACCATACAGCCGATATTGCCATCGAGTGCAATATACGCAAGGTCATATTTAGATGCTTCGATTTCTTTTGGATCTTCTTCTTCTAAGTCACGAAGTTCAACGATGTCTTTATGACGGAAGAGTGCATTAGAATCAAAATTGATTTTTGAATCAAGCGCAAGTACATCGCCTGAACCTGTTGTGACAAGCGGATTGATTTCAATGATAGAAGCATCTTTCTGGATGAAGACATCATAAAGACCCATCATAATTTTCACTGCTTTATTCACAGATTCTTTAGGAATATTGATGTTGAACGCTAAACGACGCGCCTGGAACGGCATAAGACCTGTTACAGGGTCGATGACTTCCTTAAAGATTTTTTCCGGATTAGATTCAGCTACTTCTTCAATTTCTGTTCCGCCTTCTTCTGACCCCATTAAAACAACAGAGTCAGTGGCACGGTCCAAAACGAAACCAAGATAATATTCTTTTTGAATATCGCAGCCTTCTTCTACTAACAGACGTTTGACTTCTTTACCTTCAGGGCCCGTCTGATGTGTCACCAGTACTTTACCTAAAAGTTCTTCAGCATAACCTTTCACTTCATCTAAGCTTTTCGCAATTTTAACGCCACCCGCTTTACCGCGGCCCCCTGCGTGGATTTGAGCTTTAACGACGTAAACGCCCTCTTTTAATCCTTTTGCTACTTCTACTGCTTCGTCAGGTGTATAAGCAACTGAACCATTAGGTACAGCTACACCCATTGAGCGAAAAATTTCTTTCCCTTGATACTCATGGATATTCATCTTCCATCCTCCTAAATACGGGTTAAATTCAGCTTACGGTTCAATTATAGAAAATGTAAGCGTTATTGTAAACGATAATTGTCAGACATTGCTGATAATTGACTTAATGGGTTCGAATGTCCGGCGGTGTATCGGAGAGATTCCTCGTTCCTCTATGCCCGCTAAATGTTTTGCAGTCCCGTAGCCGGCATTCTGACTGAAATCATAGCCGGGGTATATCTTGTCATAATCCGCCATCAATCTATCGCGGTATTCTTTTGCAAGAATACTCGCTGCGCTGATGGAGACACTGCGCATATCTCCTTTAACAATCGCTTCTTCGATTAAGCCGGTATCAAGCGTCATGGCATCGATCAAGAGAACAGTCGGCTTAACCTTCAGACTTTCTACAGCACGTCGCATCGCAAGCTTTGACGCCTCGTATATATTGATGTCGTCGATTTCTTCTACAGAGGCTATCCCAATGGCATAATCCCGCACCTGACTGAGAAGACTTGTTTCAATACTTTGACGTTTCTTCGCAGACAGTTTTTTCGAATCTGTCATACCCGGATAATAATGACCTTCTTCCAATATGACGGCACAGGCAACAACGGGACCAGCGAGTGGTCCTCGCCCTACTTCATCTATACCGCAGATAATTTCACCTGGATAACGATTCTCAAACTCCATCGCCTGCAAATAGTTTTCTTTGATTTTGACAGCCTGTTCCAGCTGCTTCAGTCTCTGTGCGACCAGTTTTTTGGCACCGGTCCGCGTGTCCTGCCCAAAATCATTTAAAATATCTTCCGCCACATGATAGTCCTGCAGCTCGTTTTTAAGGTCACTCAGTTTCATCCGGTTGTCCTACTTCTTCTACCCGGTCAAACGTATAACGGCCCACTTTCGCATTCCGAATATCACGAACGACAAGTTCAATGACAGATTCATAATCAATTTCATTTCCTTTGTTTTTCATACCGCGGCTTCTGCCGATCTGATCGAAGATTTCCAGATATGGATCATTTTCTTCTATTGTAATATTGTAATGTTTATTAAGCGTTTCAAGATCGTGCATCTGCATGTATTCAAGTCCGTAAATAGCCACTTCGTCAAGATGGACAATGCTGTCTTTAATCGCACCCGTCAGACTGAGCTTTTTACCGACAACCTGATCTTCAAATTTCGGCCAGAGTATACCCGGTGTGTCTAACAGTTCAAGTGTTTTACCGACTTTGATCCACTGCTGTTTCTTTGTGACACCCGGCATATTACCTGTCTTAGCAAGTGATTTTTTAGCAAGACGGTTGATAAGAGTTGACTTTCCGACATTTGGAATACCTACAATCATGGCACGTATCGCACGTGGTCGGAGTCCTTTTGCAGCTAGTCTTTCAAACTTTTCTTTCGTCACCGCTTCTGCTGCTTTGATGACCATATTTAAGTTCTTGCCGTTCTTCGCATCCAGCGCAACCGGATAGACGCCTTCAGCTTCAAAGTGCTTCATCCATTTCGCTGTCTCTCTCGGGTCTGCCATATCCATTTTATTGAGCAAAACGACGCGAGGCTTATCCTTGATGATATCACTGATCATCGGATTACTGGAGGAATATGGAATTCGTGCATCCAGTAGTTCAAAGACACAGTCCACCATCTTCAGCTGTTCTGTTACTTCGCGTCTTGCTTTGGCCATGTGGCCGGGAAACCATTGTATTGTCAAAGTCATTACCTTCTTTCATTATTCTTTAAGTTAATTCATGTTATGATAAAGTCTGAAATCATTAATCAGCATTAAAAAGGAGTCATCATGAAATTATCATTAATCATCCCTATTTATAATGAAGAAAAAAATATCAGTCGACTTCATCATTCTATCACACAAACCATGACAGAAAATGATTATAATTATGAGCTTATTATGATCAATGACGGTTCAAGCGACCGTTCTATTGAGATGATTGAAGCGCTTAGTAAACAGGATCCGCATATCAAATATGTTTCATTCTCACGTAACTTTGGTAAAGAATCTGCTATGCTAGCCGGCTTAAAATCTGCCACAGGAGATGCTGCGATTATACTGGATGCCGACCTTCAGCATCCGCCCGAACTAATTCCACAGTTTGTCGCGGCTTACAAGGAGGGATATGATCAGGTCGTCGCTCGTCGTGACCGTGACGGTGAACATATACTTCGAAAAATTCCAAGTCAGCTGTTTTATAAACTGATCAACTTTAATGTAGATGTCGATCTCGTTGACGGTGAAGGTGACTTCAGACTTATCTCTCGTGTCGTGATTGACTCAATATTGTCACTCGATGAATACAACCGCTTCTCAAAAGGAATTTTTGAATGGGTCGGTTATAGTAAAAAAACCATTCCATTTAAGAATGTTCAACGTGAAGCCGGACAATCATCATTTAATTTCCTGTCTCTATTAGATTATGCGATAGACGGCGTCTTAAGCTATAACAACAAACCGCTTCGGGTCTGCTTTTATTTCGGGACGGTAACTTTAATCATTTGTCTTCTCTATATTTTGACGACTTTGATTCAGATCATCTTCCACGGCATCGATGAACCAGGCTATTTCACCATCATTTCTGCTATCCTCTTTCTCGGCGGTGTTCAGCTCTTCAGTCTAGGTGTCATCGGTGAATATATCGGCCGTATTTACTCTGAAAGCAAGAGACGACCTCACTTTATTGTTGAGCGGACGAATGTTGAGGCGCTGAAACATGACTAAACTGTTCAGCTCTGCATTTATCCGTTTTGTCATCGTCGGCGTTATCAATACGGTCAACTATTATGTGATGTATTTACTGCTGCTGAATATTGCACCTTATATGGTCAGTCATATCACCGCATTTCTCTGGTCGTTTATCTGTTCCTACTATTTGAACTGTTATTTTGTTTATCATGTTAAGCCGAAATGGTCAACGTTCCTGAAGTTCCCGCTGACTCAAGTCATCAACATGGGACTGCAGACCTTACTGCTGATGCTTTTCGTTAAAATGGGACTGGACGAAAGACTCGCCCCGTTCCCGGCACTTATTATTACAGTACCTGTCACTTATTTCATCGCAAAATATATTTTTGTTGAGGACAATCATGAAAAATAAAAAGTATCTATTTCCTTTTCTTTTTCTGCTGCTCGCTGTTTTCGGTCACAGTTTTTATATTTATCGTTTCATTAAAGATGGCACTATCTTCACTGGACCTAATGATGGTCTTGAACAGATGCTGCCTTTCCAGCTGTTCCTCTATGATAAATGGTCACACGGCGAGTTTTTCTATGACATGAACTTTGGTCTTGGCGGCGATTATTATACTGACCTCGCCTATTATTATTCAACATCCGTCGTCTTTTATTTCAATATGGTAGCTGTCTGGTGGCTGAATCTTCTTTTTCATTTTAAGACAGACACCATTCAGTTCTGGGCAGTCAATGCATTTTATATTTCCATCTTTAAGTCTGCTGCAGCCATGTACTTCACCTATCTTTATTTCACTTATCTGAAGGTGAATCGTGCAAGTGCTGTACTTGGTGCATTTCTGTTTCTGACGTCAGCGATTTACTTCCGCTTTACGCTTTACTGGTCTTTCTTTTCTGATGTCTTTATCTTCCTACCCCTTCTCCTCCTCGGGATAGAGAAGTACATTCAGGACAAGAAAAAAATCTGGTTTATTGCGGCCGTTGCTTTGTCTCTGATCAATAATTTTTATTTCGCTTATTATCAGATGCTGTTCGGTGTCATCTATTTCGTTCTGCGCATGATTTTCCGATCAGAGAGTGACCGTGCAACGCGACTCGAACAGTGGAAAGCATTTTTAACGATGACACTACTCGGCACAGGGATTTCGATGTTCAGCTTTTTCTACGGGGTCAAAGGATTTATGCAGAACGACCGTGCGCCTTATACGGACCCGATGAAATTGTTCAATACATTTGACCAGCACGCCAATATTTTTTATGACAACTATTTAGTGATCGTGCTCTATATTGCATTGCAGGCGCTCTTCACTTTCAAGTTCTACCGTTCTTATTTCTATCGTTTCTTTGCACTGTTGACGATTGCACTGATTTACTTAAGCTTTATGCCTTTTATCGATTCTGTCTTTAATGGCTTTTCAGCCCCTCAGAAACGCTGGCATTACTTGCTGACCTTTTTCTCAAGTGGCCTGATTGCCATGTATATAGCGAAGTTCCGTCAGATTTCTATTCAGAACTATCTCTATTCATTACTGCCAGGCTTCATTATTGTCAGCTTGAGCTATATCTATATTGATAAAAAAGTAGAATGGATCTGGTATATGCCAGTTATTGCGATTATCGGTCTCTTCATTCTGCTACTTAAAAATAAACCGGCTCAGCACTACCTGTACTATGCTCAGATTGCTGCGATTATGCTGCTCAACTGGCATATCGTTAAAGAACACAATCTGTATGATAACTACAATCCGGGTATCGACAGCCGTGCGAAGATGTCTTATATCGAGTCCAGCGTCTATAACTCAGGGCTGCAGCAGGAAATTATTGATAGCTTGAAGTCAAAGCTTAAACCAGGAGAACGCATCGACTGGCGTGTCCTGGAACAGGATAACACCCCGCTTTATCAGAGTTTCCCTGGCGTCAGTCTTTATTCCAGTATTTTTGACGGTTCTCTCATTGACTTCTACTATAATCAGCTGAAAATCAATTTAAAAGAAGAATCCATCAGCCGTTACTCTACTTTTCAGTCGCGCAGTAATCTGGAGTCGCTTTTTAATGTACGCTATCTCGTCAGAAAAGATTATCAGACAGACATCCCTGAAAACTTCAAGCTGATTGAGACAAAAGGCAAGTATAAAATATATGAGAATACATTGCCTCTGCCAGTCGCTAAAGTCACAGACACCATTTTTGATGCTGACGACTTAAAGACGCCGATCGACCGGGAACATGCGATGTTGAAGGGTGTTGTGATGAATACAGATTCAGACACTGCAATAAATCCCGCTGAAAACTTACTCAGCAGAAGCACTATTCAGGCTTCAGGTGCCAAGTGGCAGACCTATAATGAATCTTTAATCGTTAATCCTCCAAGCGGCGGTGTGGTGATCACATTACCTGAAGATGCACTCAGGAAGTATCAGGATTTTTACGTTGAGCTCCATGCTGAACTGACTTCAGCTGAAAGCAATATTCAGATTAATGTCAATGGTTATGCCAATAACCGTCTGTTTAAGTCAAGTAAATACCGGACGCATCAGGATGATCTGCTATACAGGGTCAAACCTAAAAATGGCAAGATTCTGGTCGGCATGACAAAAGGCGCCTATCGCTTTAAAGTACAGGGAATTTACGGCGAAGATTATCAGACTCTAAAAAAAGCAGAACGAGATAATGGCATCCAGTTTACTGAAAGTGGCAATCGTATGCAGGCGAAACTGGACACTCATCAGGCAGGCTACCTCGTCACGCCGATTATTTACCGCGATGGTCTGACAGCTCGAGTTGACGGTAAGAAAACAGAAGTTGAAAGAGGTAATTATCTGCAGGCGGTCGTTAAAATACCTGTTGATGCTAAAGTCGTCGACTTCAAGTATGTGCCGCCTTATTTCTATCTGACTGTTCTTATATCCGTTCTGTCACTCATTGCTGCGATATTTTACTTAAAACCGGTGCAAAGGAAGCGTAAATCATGAAATTCAAAACATTAGCGACTTGTCTCGTTCTGTCGCTTCTGGCCCATAGTGTTGTCATTTACAGGTTCGTCACTGAAGGCATTCTCTTCTCGGGTAAAGGTGACAGTATCGCGCAGATGATTCCTTTCCAGCTTTATTTATATGAGCAGTTCTCAAAGTTCAACTTTTTCTATGATATGGGCTTTGGTATTGGCGGCGATTTCTTTCGCAGCCTTGCCTATTATTATTCGACTTCACCGATTGCCTATATCAATTTCGGTGTAGTCTATCTGCTCGACTTATTGCTGCCGCTGAACACTGGCAGTCCCGATTTCTGGTTTGTCAATCAAATCATCGTTTCTGTTTTTAAATTGACGGCAATACTTTATGTCACTAATCGTCTCTTTAAATATCTCGGCATCAATCGATATGCAAGCATGGCAAGTGCTTTTCTATACGGCTACTCGACCGTCTATTTCTTTTTTACGTTTACCTGGAGTTTCTTCAGTGACGTCATGTTCTATCTGCCGCTCACTATACTTGGCATGGAACGATTTTTTGCTGATCGAAAGATCGGTATCTATATTTTAGGAATCGCACTGACGCTTCATTCCAATTTTTATTTCAGTTATTATCAGTTCATTTTTGTGATGTTCTATTTCGTCTACCGGACTGTTTACAAAAAAGAGAGCGACAGCGTCTCACGCCCGACTAAGATCAAAGTGATCGTCATCTCGTCTGTTATTGCACTGATGGTCAGTGCTGTCGGTTTTTCGACCGGTGTCACGAGTTATGTGTTGAACGACCGGACACTACCGCCGATTAAACTGAAGCCTTTTATCGATTTTATTATCCACTATAATTTGTTTTATGATGGCTACTATATCGTCATCCCCTTTATTGCGGTCATGGCATTGTTTACTTTCAAGCTATACAGAAACTATACATTCCGATTGTTCGCCGTCATTACCTGGCTCTTTATGGCGGGTTCATTGTCGCCATTGTTCGACAGTTTCTTTAATGGCTTTTCTATCGATCAGAGACGCTGGGTCTATATGCTCGCATTCTCATCAGCCGGGCTGATAGCAACCTACCTGCATCATTTAAAGAACCTGAACCTAAAGGACATTGCTATTTCACTGATTCCAGTCTCCATCATTTATAGTCTGTCCATTATCGGTGCCGGTAAATCGCTCGTCTGGCTGCTATTTATTCCGGTCATCGCAGTCACTATCATGCTCTATATCAATAGACCAAAGGTCGCCACTTATCAGTTTTTAGCCGTCACAATCGTCATTATGAATCTTTTCTTTGTCTATGACTATATCCGTGAACAGATGGATACACTGCACCCTTTCTATGAGCACGACTTAGCGTTTGTCCAGTCAGATAAATACAACAGCGAGACGCAGCGCTCAATCATCAATGATATTACAGAAGCATCACCTGCTGCCCGGATAGACTGGCAGACGTCAGCGACTCATAACACACCGCTTTATCAGCATTTCAATGGCATTAAACTGTACTCAAGTATATTCGATAAAGATATCTATCAGTTCTATGACAAGGAACTAAATATTACGATGGACACAGACAGCAACAGTATTTACTACCGTTTAGGTGAACGTGCCAATTTGTACAGTCTCTTTAACGTCAACCATTCCATCCGGACAGATAACGTTGCGACATTGCCTTATGGATTTGAACTGACTGACCAGAGACAAGGCAAAGACAAAAGTTATTCTGTCTATCACAACACCAATGAGCTGCCACTTGTCAGAGTCACTGATAAAGTGTTTAATCCGAATGAACTGAAGACACCGATTGACCGTGAGCATGCGATGCTTGACGGTGTTGTACTGGACAGTCCATCAAACAGAAAAGTGACGCCTGCTGAGAATCTTCTATCCAAGGCATCGATGTCGTTGAATAATGCGACCTATAACGGTAAACAGCTGATCGTCAATCAGGACCAGGGCGGCATCACTTACAAGCTTCCTAGGCGTCTGGCTGACCGCTATAAAGATTTGTACGTGGACTTAAGCATCGAATTAAAAACGCCGAGTCGCTATCATTACGTCTGGATCAATGAAATCTATCAGTCACGTAAACCGCTTGATGATGACTACCGTCGCTTTAACCCGACCATTACTCTACGTATCAAAGCGTCTGATTTAATTCAGCTGAAGCTCATGTCAGGCACCTATACGTATCAGATCAACGGTATTTACGGTGAAGATTATAAGACACTGGAATCAGCTACAAAGCAGCAGAAACATCAGCTGACTCAGACAGGCAGTAAACTCGTCGCGACACTGAGTCCGCATGACACAGGGTACGCCGTTATCCCCACCCCTTATTTAAAAGGGATGTCAGCTAAAGTGGACGGTAAGAAAGCTGAAGTTTCTGAAGGCAACTATTTAATGACTGCTGTCAAAATAGACGAAAGTGCCAGGAAAATAGAACTTTCCTACACACCGCCCTACTTCCACCTCATGCAGTTCATCAGCCTTATCGGTCTGGTCATTGCTATCTGGTATACGCGAAAAGTGAGTCGAGGAAAACACAGCATTGTAACCAATAAAGAAGAAATCGAAACATTTGCGCCCCCTGCTGAATAAATAAATCCCGTTATATCTTAAAAGATATAACGGGATTTTTCTTATACTGCCTCGTCAAACTGACTTTCATATAATCCTTTGTAAAAGCCGTCCTGCTCCAATAGTTCATCGTGTGTACCCTGCTCGATGATATCCCCGTCCTTCATGACAAGAATCAAGTCAGCATTCCGAATTGTAGATAGACGGTGTGCAATAACGAAGCTGGTCCGTCCTTCCATCAGTTTATCCATCGCTTTTTGAATCAGGACTTCTGTTCGTGTATCGACGTTACTGGTTGCCTCGTCGAGAATCAGAATCTTAGGATCTGATAGAATCGCACGGGCGATGGTCAGTAACTGTTTCTGACCTTGTGACACGTTGCTCGTCTCCTCATTTAAGACCATATCATAAGCATGCGGCCATGTTCTGATGAAGTGATCAACCTGCGCATCACGTGCTGCCTGCTCTACTTCTGCAACTGTAGCGTCCAGTTTACCGTAGCGGATATTTTCACGAATCGTCCCGTTGAATAACCATGTATCCTGGAGCACAATACCGAACAGTTTACGTAGTTCATCACGTTTAAAGTCCTGTATATTGATGCCATCTATTTTGATGGCACCGCTGTTCACATCATAAAAACGCATCAGAAGCTTGATGATAGTTGATTTCCCGGCACCTGTCGGACCGACAATGGCGACTTTCTGCCCAGGATTAACGTGTGTTGAAAAATGATTGATGATTGTTTTATCTGCATTATAACCGAAGTTCACGCCTTCAAAGTCCACTGAACCTTCAACATAAACATGTTCTCTACTCACGTCTTGACGATGATCTGCGACCGATAATGCATGGACATCATCTTTTACTTCTTCTGGCTCATCAATAATTGCGAATACTCGTTCTGTCGCAGCTGCTGTCAGCTGCAGCGTATTACTGATACTTGCAATCTGAGAGATCGGCTGATTGAACTGTCGGATATACTGGATAAATGCCTGAATGCCGCCGACAGTCATCGTGCCTTTTACTGCAAAGTAGCCGCCGAGTATACAGATGACGACATAAGTGATATTACCGATAAACATCGTAATCGGCATGATCAGACTGGACAGGAAGTTCGCTTTCCAGGCTGACTTGTAAAGTGTATCATTGTATGCCTCAAATGTTCTGCCGGATTCTGTCTCGCGGTTAAATGCTTTGATGACTGTATGATTGCTGAGCATTTCTTCAACGTGACCATTGACTAGCCCGAGTGATTCCTGCTGGTTCTTAAAATGAATCTGTGAATTCTTCATAATCATGACAACTGCAATCATTGACAGTGGCAGTGTCAATAGTGCGACGAGAGTCAGCTGCCAGCTGATGGTGAACATCATAATCGAGATACCGATCAGCATCGTGATGGAAGTAATAATCTGCGCTAAACTTTGATTTAACGTCTGACTGATGGTATCGATATCATTAGTGATACGACTTAAGACATCACCTTGTGACGTTTTATCATAATATTTGAGCGGCAGTTGATGGAGTTTTTTATTGATATCTTCTCTTAAAGAATAAGTTATTTTGGCGGTAACACCAGACATAACATATCCCTGCAGATAGTTGAAGAGTGCACTGACCAGATAAAATGCTGTGAGTAAGAGTAAGACACGCTCTATTTCACCAAAATCAATACTGCCGGTACCATTTGTCTGTGCGATAACCCCTTTAAAGAGGACATCAATCCCGTTACCAAGAATCTTCGGTCCAAAAATCATAAAGACAGTTGAAACCATCGCTAAAATAATGACCAGTAGAATCATCAGACGGTATGCGGCGATATACCTGAAGAGTCGCATGAGCGCTTGTTTCATATTATTGGGTTTATCCTGTTTCATGCTAACTCCTCCTCAGATAATTGTGATGATGCAATCTCGAAATATTCCTTGTTTGTTCGAAGTAATTCTTCATGTGTACCTCTGCCGACCACTTCGCCTTTATCTAGAACGATGATCTGTTCAGCACCCATGATAGAAGTTACACGCTGGCCGATGACGATAATCGTCTTCCCTATCTGCTGATTGAAAAGAGCCTGTCTCAGCTGTTTCTCTGTTCTCGCATCCAGTGCACTGAAACTGTCATCAAATACCAGAACTTCAGCATCGCGCAATACTGCACGGGCAATAGCCAGACGCTGTTTCTGACCACCGGATAAGTTACTGCCGTTCTGCGAGATTTCTGTATCAAGTCCGTCCATCTGTGAGATAAATTCAGTCGCCTGAGCAATATCAAAGGCAAGAAGCATCTCTTCATCAGTTGCGTCTTCCTTACCGACCCGCAGATTAGAACGGATAGTCCCTTTTAGGAGTGCTGCTTTTTGCGGCACAAGTGCAACGCGGTCCCGCAGGCTCTCTAGTTTAACATCTCTAATATTTACGCCGTCTAACAGCACTTCCCCGTTCGTTGTGTCATAGAATCTGAGCAGCAGATTAATCAGAGTCGATTTCCCTGCGCCTGTTGAACCGATGATCGCAGTCATCTCTCCTGGTCTTGCCACTAGATCGATATTTTTAAGCGCATATTCCTTCGCGCCGTCATGTTTAAAGCTGACGTTTTTGAATTCAACAAGACCACTCTGATTTGTAAATTCTTTCGTATTCTGGTGGTCATCTATTGATAAATCTGTTTCCAGTATTTCCTTGATCCGACCAGCTGATACAGCAGCACGCGGAATCAGGATAAACGTGAACGATAGCATCAGGAAAGCCATGATGATCTGTGTCGTATACTGGATGAACGCCATCATATCACCCACCTGCATGGAAGCATCAGCAATACGGTGCGCCCCTACCCAGACAATAACAAGCGACACACCATTCATAATCAGTGTCATAACAGGCGACATGAGTGACATCACCCGCCCGATAAATAAATTAGTATCTGTCAGATCTCTGTTAGCGACGTTAAAACGTTTTTTCTCGTACTCCGCTGTACCAAATGCACGGACAACCATTAAGCCACTTAAAAATTCACGTGACACGAGGTTGACCTTATCCACCAGTTTCTGAATGATTTTAAACTTTGGAATGGCGAGCACCATAATAATGCCGATAAAGATCAGTAAAATGACCACAGCAATCACGATAATCCAGCTCATAGAGTTTGATTTATTGATCGCCATAATGACCCCGCCTGCCCCCATAATCGGTGCATAACAGATCATACGGATTCCTATCATAAAGAACTGCTGAATCTGCGTCATGTCATTTGTAGAGCGGGTAATTAATGACGCGGTTGAGAAATTGTCTATCTCCTTAAATGAAAAACTTTCAATTTTCTTAAAGACATCACGACGCAAGTTACGTGTTAAGCCGGCTGCTATACGAGATGACAGTAAGCTCACCATAATCGTCGCGATACCACCGATCAGCGCAATGCCTAACATGAAAAGACCCATCTTAATGATATAGGATGTCTGAATTTTTGTGATATCAAGTCCCAGTTCATTATAAAATGATTGAGTCAGACTAACGCCGAGCTGTTTCGTCATGATATCATTATCTGCTTTCTGGTTGCGATATGCTTCTTTTTTCGTTTCAGGCAGCTGATCGAGAACTGGCTGAATCTTGTAGAGCTGAGTCACATCCAGTTTTTTCTCAGTCGGTTGAGCTGTTTTGTTCTGTGACTTAGAAGCATCACTGAGCGCATTGAACAGTCCAAGACTTGATTTATGGAACGTACTATTTAAATCTTTCAGCTCACTACTCGATACATCCTGTCTTACATAAAACTGTCCTTCTGCTTTTTTATATGTATCTTTGTACTGTTCAGCGTCGACTAATTGATAAGAAGCTTTGACCTTATCTTTCTGATTATCGGTCATAAAGGTCTGCATCAGCTTCATTCCATTCTGACTGATGGCTTCTGGTGCCTCATCCGTCACACCATTCTGCTGTATACCGTTATCAACAATATCTGACATATAGTTCGGCAGACTCAGATCACTAAATGCCTGTACAAATAGAAAAACAATCGCCAGTAGAAGTGGAATGATGAAGGCTTTTAAATATCTGAAAATATATAACATTTTTTCACTCCTTTACATTTCTTTTTCATTACTTGGTAAATCATATAGCGTACGACTGGTTGAGTCAATGAACAAAACTCGTAGAAATGTTGGATAACAAAAAAAGCCCTATTAACAGACTCATGTCAAACATGAGAAGTTAATAGCACTTGAAGAACTCAGGCACTCTTAATATCAAATAAAATTGCTAAAATCTCAGAACTGCCTGGCAGAAATAACAACAAAGATCCTGTAATAGTTAGTACACCAGCAACAACTAAAATTACTTTTTGGTTTAAAGACTGGCTTCTCAGACCTAAAACTAAACTAGTAACGCCTATTAGTAATATTATCAGATAATAAAATCCCATCACTATGCACCTCTTTTCTAATTCATTCTAATGAGCATTTTTATCAAAGTCAATAATTTACAATATATCTAAAAATAAGAATTTACAGTAGACAATAAAAAAAGCACCCTGAATACTCAGGATGCTTCACGCTTTTATTAGCGAATTTCTTTAATACGAGCAGCTTTACCACGTAAGCTACGTAAGTAGTAAAGTTTCGCACGACGTACTTTACCACGACGTAATACTTCGATTTTCTCGATTTTTGGAGTGTGTACTGGGAAAGTACGTTCTACACCCACACCGTAAGAAATCTTACGAACCGTGAAAGTCTCAGAGATACCGCCACCACGACGTTTGATTACAACACCTTCAAAGACCTGGATACGTTCGCGAGTTCCCTCAACGATACGTACGTGTACTTTTAAAGTATCACCAGGGCGGAATGCCGGGATGTCAGTACGGAGTTGTTCTTTAGTAATTGCATCGATTAATTTGTTGTTCATTTTTCCTTCTCCTTCTTCCTATGTTCTTAAAATAATAATTTCAGCGGACCATAGTGATTATGTGTTTTCACACTCATAGAATATTATCACAATTGAACGCTTCTGACAAGAAAAAATCTTGACAGTTTATAAATTAATTTTATTCCTGGTAGCCGAGCGTCTGTAAATACTGAATATCCGCTTGTGTCAGTGGATAACTTTCTAAAAGATCCGGTCGTCTTTCAAATGTCCGTTTCAGACTTTCCTGATGCCGCCATTCTTCTATCAGCTTGTGGTTACCACTGAGCAGCACATCAGGTACCTGCATTCCCTTAAAGTCTGCAGGGCGAGTGTACTGCGGATGCTCCAGTAGACCGGAAGAAAATGAATCATCTTCGTGAGAGACTTCGTTTCCAAGCACATCAGGAATCAGACGTACAATCGCATCTGTCATCGTCATCGCAGCAAGCTCACCACCAGTCAGGACAAAATCCCCGAGCGAAATCTCGTCGGTCACCAGCTCCGTCCGAATCCGTTCATCATATCCCTCGTAGTGACCGCAGATAAATATCAGATGCTCTGCATGAGCCAGTTCTTCTGCTTTCGCCTGATCAAAACGTGCACCTTGCGGACACATTAATATAATACGCGTTTGATCGGACACTTCAAGCGACTCGATCGCACTGAAGACAGGTTCCGGTTTCAGCACCATACCCTGCCCGCCACCGTACGGGTAGTCATCCACCTGATTATGCTTATTATTCGAAAACTCACGGAAATTCACCGGATTAAGAGAGACAATCCCCTTATCCTGAGAACGCTTCATAATGGAATGATTGAGGGTCTCAAACATCTCAGGGAAGAGTGTCAGATAGTCAATTCTCACGATAACAGTCCATCCATTGCTTCTATTATAATTGTTTTATTCGCGACATCTACTTTTTTCACGACATCCTCGATATAGGGAATCAGATATTCCTTGTTACCTTTCACGACCCAGACATCATTCGCACCTGTTTCAAAGATATCTATCACTCGGCCGATCGGTTCATCTGCATTAAAGACTGTACAGCCGATAATATCATGGTAGTAGAACTCATTTTCTGCGAGTGGAATCTCTATCTCATCGATGTCCTGAAATATATCGGCACCTTTAAACTTCTCGACAAAATTAATGTTCTCCAGCCCTTCAAACTGCAGTAAATGGAAGTTCTTATGCGTACGGTAACTTTTAATCTTAACAGTTGTTTCCTCATTATTCTGCTTAATGATGATTTCATTGCCCGGTTTGAAACGCTCCTGTGTAAAGTCTGAAGCAGACAGCACACGCACCTCACCTTTAATACCATGCATATTCACAATCTTACCTACATTGACTGACATTAGATCGCCTCCTAATAAAAAAAGGGCACCAACAGGCACCCCTTAATCAATTTCTACAAACACTTTTTTACCTGACTCGTGCTGGCCCGCCATCGTCAGCGTACGAATCGCCTTAATCAGACGACCTTGCTTACCGATGACTTTGCCAGTATCTTCTTTGTTGACGCTTATATGATAAGTGACACTTGAATGATGTTCTTCTTTAGATATATGAATATCTTCCGGAAAATCAACGAGTGGCTCAATAATCGTTTGTAATAATTGTTCCATCGCGATTACTTCGCGATTTTTTGGTTATGGAATTTCTCCATGATACCTTGTGTAGACAAGATATTACGTACTGTATCAGTTGGTTTCGCACCATCAGCTAACCATTTTAAAGCTAACTCTTCGTCAACTTTGATTTCTGCTGCTGGTTTAGCAACTGGATTGTAAGTTCCGATTGCTTCGATGATACGACCGTCACGTGGCGCACGAGCGTCAGCTACAACGATACGGTAGAAAGGGTTTCTTTTAGAACCCATACGTGTTAAACGAATTTTAACTGCCATAATTTAATTCTCTCCTTTAGTTCTTTTCTCAAGTACTTACTATAACAGATAACAAAATCACTGTAAAGTATTTTTTCTTTACAGTTTGAATTTTTTTTGAGGCTTGAATGGTGTCTGGCGTTATGAGCGATAAACACCAAATATCGCTCGTAATTTCATGCAAATAATCAATTCCTTCAAGTTACCAGTGTTAAACAGCAAATATCAACGGTAACTCTGTGTATTCAAGCAATTCCACCATACTACCAGCGATAAACAGCAAATATCAACGGTAACTCTGTGCATTCAAGCAATTCCACCATACTACCAGCGATAAAAAGCAAATATCAACGGTAACTCTGTGTATTCAAGCGATTCCACCACATTACCAGCGATAAAAAGCAAATATCAACGGTAACTCTGTGTATTCAAGCGATTCCACCACGTTACCAGCAATAAACGCCAGATACCGCTCATAACAAAAAATCTATCCAGTACTCGCCTGGATAGATTCGTCTTAATATTCTAATTGTCGTTCTACTTCATCAGCTACTTGCGGAACATGTGTGCCGATAATAACTTGAGCTTGTGTGCGCCCACTTTTAGCGACCCCTACTGCACCTGCCTGTTTAATTTTATCATCATCGATCATTGAATTATCCTTTACTTCCAATCGAAGACGAGTGGCACAGTTCGTCAGAGTGACGATATTGTCCTCTCCCCCTAATCCATCGATGATATGATGTGCCATTGCTGAATATTTACCTTCTCCAGCAGCAACTTCTTCACTCATACTTTCAGTAACATTATCTTCACGCCCTAACGTCTTTAAATCAAAGAACTGAATAGCTGCTCTGAAAATGACATAATAAAGAACAAAGAATACGACGCCTTGTATCATCAGCATCATTGGCTGATGCGCCATTGGATTCAGTAATGAAAGTATGAAGTCAATCAAGCCAGCACTGAAAGAAAATCCTGCTGTCCACTGGAATGAAGCAGCGATGAACATCGAAAGACCAGTCAGTACTGCATGAATGACAAATAGAACGGGTGCGACAAACATAAATGCAAATTCAATGGGCTCTGTAATACCCACAAAGAACGCAGAGACTGAACCTGCGAGTAGTAGTCCCGCAACACGTTTTTTCTGATCTGTCTTCGCTGTATGATACATCGCGAGTGCAGCAGCCGGCATACCGAACATCATAACCGGGAAGAAACCAGCCATATAGCGCCCGGTAATACCTTCAGTTCCGTGCCCTTTCTGGAAGTTGATGATGTCATTGACATTTGCGACATCAAACCAGAATACAGAGTTCAAGGCATGGTGAAGACCTACAGGTATCAGCAGTCGGTTAAAAAATCCGTAAAGCCCCGCACCCACTGGGCCAAGTCCTAAAATCATCTTACCAAAATTAACAAGACCACTGAAGACAATAGGCCAGATAAACAGCAGTATAAATGCGAGTAGCATACTAGCGAACGCAGTCATAATCGGTACAAGACGCTTACCACTGAAAAACGATAGCGCCATAGGAAGTTCTGTTTCAGAAAATCGATTGTACATATATGCTGCAATCAATCCGACTAAAATACCAACAAAGACATTTGAATTATCAAGTTTTTCGAAACCCGGATTCACTTTAGCGACATCAATTCCTAGATAAAGTGCTACATTTACAGGTTTGAGAATAGTTGATACCATGAAAAATCCAACAACAGCAGCAAGCGCCACCGCTCCGTCATTCTTTTTCGCCATGCCAAGCGCTGTTCCTACAGCAAACAGGACGCCCATTAGACCTAATATACTAACACCTGCATTCAGAATAAATGAAGACACTGCATTCGGCTTTTCCTGAATAGCAATCATTGTATTGGCAATACCAATAATAATTGCCGCTGCCGGTAGTATTGCAACTGGGAGCATTAATGAACGTCCCAGTTTTTGTAAGAAACCTAACATATTTTGATTCTCCTTTATAGTTTGTTAAACTTTTCACCTAATTACTTTAACCGTTTTCATAGACTAAAGCAAGCGTCTATTTATGCTATAATGTAACCATTCTAATAAGGAAGTGATCCCATGAGTTATGTGCTGATGAATGGCACGATTCATACAGAAAACGGTACGGTAGAGGGCCATATTATAATAGAAGAAAGTCATATTAAATCTGTTCAGGAAGGCCCCTATTCAGGTCCTCTTGAGACAATCGATCTAGAAGACAAACATGTCCTCCCAGGCTTCATTGATATTCATATACACGGGGGGTACGGCGAAGATTTCATGGATGCCAATGCACTTGGTCTTCATCACTTATCCAAGTCTCTGCTCTCTGAAGGTACAACCAGTTACCTGGCAACGACAATGACACAGTCACGTGATGCTATTATGACAGCGCTTGAAACACTTCAATCGTACCACTCTAAACAGCTGCCTGAAGATGCCGAGATGCTGGGCATCCATCTAGAAGGTCCGTTTATCTCTCCTAGTAAAGTAGGCGCCCAGAATCCGGCTTATGTTCAAAAACCGACTATCCAAGCCATTAATGACCTGCAGGACAAAGCAAATGGTCTGATCAAAGTGATGACTTTTGCACCAGAAGTCATTGGCGCAGAGGAAGTCCTGCAGCATTTCAAAGATGATATCATTTTTTCTATCGGGCATACAACAGCTGATTTTGATCAGCTGAACCAGGCAGCAGACCTCGGTGCGAAGCATATCACCCATCTTTATAATGCTGCGACTCCTTTTCAGCACCGTGCCCCAGGTGCATTCGGTGCCGCCTGGCTGAACGACCAGTTATCTGCTGAAGTGATTGTCGACGGCGTGCATTCTCATCCCGCTTCTGTGGCGATTGCCTATCGTATGAAAGGACGTGAGCGTTTTTACCTCATCACAGATGCTATGCGGGCAAAAGGAATGTCTGAGGGCACCTATGATCTTGGCGGACAGGATGTTATCGTCAAAAATCAGACAGCGCGTCTTAGTGATGGCACACTAGCTGGCAGTATACTCAAGATGAATGATGGACTTCGGCTTTTGAAAGAGTACACAGGACGTCCTTTAGCAGAACTCTGGCCTGTTACGAGTTTTAACCAGGCTAAGGCACTAGGCATAGCAGACCAAAAAGGCAGTATCGCCCCTGGAAGTGATGCAGACCTCGTCATTCTGGATGACGACTGTCATGTCCAGATGACCATTAAAAATGGCTATAGACACTAAAAAGACATACAGAGCAGCTGCTCTGTATGTCTTTTTAGTTGAGTCGTTTTCCTTTTTTACCTTTTTCTTTCGTATACATCTCGACACCAGAATTAAAGGCGGCACGCGTAATGAGGTGACCGGCCACTGGACTGGTGATATAAAGAAAGACGATACCTAATATTATCCGTACGCTGAAATAATGATCATTGACCCAGAAGTAGATGAACACGCCTGAAAGAGTAAGCAGGACACCTAATGTCGAACTTTTTGTTGCAGCATGGCTCCGCGTATAAACATCCTTGAACTTCACAATTCCGATTGTACTGATCAACGTCATGATGCTGCCGAGCAGAATAACGAAGGCCGCAATAAGGTTACTTATGTCGTTTACGTTCAAAGATAACGCCCCTTTCTATAAACCGTGAAGTCGCTATCGTGCTGATGAAAGCCAGGACGCCGATAATAAGAACCGCTTCTAGATAGACTTGTGTTTCATACAGTACACCAATGATGGCAACAGAAGACATCGTGATGACACCAATCGTATCAAACGCTACGACTCTATCTGGCAGCGAAGGTCCCTTCAGAAGCCGAAATAATGCCAGACACATCGCAGCACCATAAAAAATTAATGCCACTTTTATGATGATCACACTCATGAATAAATGACCTCCTTTATCAATGCTTCATAGTTTTTAATAGAACTCAGTAATTTTTTATTTTCCTTTTCCGTTTGATTTAAGGCATGGATAAACAGTGTGCTGTTATCATCAGAAATTCTCAGCACAACAGAACCCGGAGTCAGAATAATCAGCATCGTCAGAACTGTGATCTGCCAGTCAGTCGTGAGTTTTGTCTGATATTGTACCACCCCAGGATTTACCTCAGACGACTTAAAGAGAATATAACGACTTGTTGACAGACTGGAAGTCAGCAGCTCATAGTTGAAGACCATGAACAGCTTGAAAAGAGCCCAAAACTTGTAGAGATAGAACTTACCTCCGAAGAACTGATGAATCAGCCAGACAATAATAAGTCCAATAAGATAGCCTTTAAAGAAAGTTGAGAAATAAAAGCGATCCTGGTCTCCAAATAACGTCCATAATATAGCTATCAGAATATTAAGCAGAAACTGTGCCACTATTTCTCATCTCCTTTAATTAGAAACTGGTTATACTGATCTACATCGAAGTGACTCAGCATATCGATAATCGGCTGAGCAAACAAGGTAATGCAAAATGACAAGATGAGAATAACGACCATGACGCCATACTGATGTTTAGGAATGTCATGTGTCCTCATTTTATCGACTTCCCCGAAGAAGATTTTAAGGAACATTCTAATCAGAGTATAGAGTGCAATAAGACTCGCTATAATCATCACGATTGTGCCGATGTATGATCTATCGTGCAGTCCGCCTTCGATTATCAGCAACTTGCCTGCAAATCCACCAAACGGCGGAACGCCTCCTATCGTCAGCGTCACTAACAGAAAAATAGTACCAAGCAGCGGATACTGTTTGATAGCACCATGATGAGCGTGGACCGTACTGATGTGAAGGTCACGTATAATAATACCTGCAACCAGGAACAACAATCCCTTGATCAACATATCATTCATCAGATAAAGCAGCGCACCCTGTAGTCCCGCGTCTGTATGAGTCGAAAGACCAAATAAGATAATGCCGATTGACAATATGATCTGATAACAGATCATATATTTAATGCTTCTATAGGCAAGTACACCTATTGAACCGATGATCATCGTGAAGATACTGCCGACTAATAATACTTCGTGGGTGACAGCAGCATGAACAGAAAAAATAACGGTGAAGAATCTGATCATCGCATAGACACCAACTTTCGTCAGCAACGCACTGAATATAGCAGAATTCTCAGTCGACAGAACCGCATAAGATTTCGGCAGCCACATAAACAGAATAAGCGCTGACTTTAAGGCGAAAACAAGCAGGTAAAGCAATGCAATCAAAATCGCATGATCAGACATGCCATGATCCTGCACTCGGATGGATAGATGTGCATAGTTTAATGTGCCATACAATCGATAGGTCATCGCTATAGCAGCGAGGAAAATCCATGAACCAATAATATTGATGACGATATATGGAATACTCGCCTTAAACTGCGCAGCCCGATTACCAATCGCCATAAGGACAAACGATGCAAGCAGCATCACTTCAAACTGCACGAACAAATTGAAGATATCAGCGGTAAGAAATGACCCATTGACGCCCACGAGCAGGAAAAGAATAAACGGCAGTTTATCATTTTCATATTCCGGCCGATGTAAGCCGTACATCAGAATAAGCGAAGTCAGAATAAGACTGATGCCTGAGAGTGACAGACTGATAAAATCACCCGCAAACTGAATACCATAAGGCGACTGCCAGCCACCAAAATTGATGACCATCATTTCGTTAACAGCATGAAAAGACAGCGTCAACGCTATAACACCTGCTACAGCACTTGCTATTATGGTGATTTCACGTCGATAAGGCTTATAGAGCACAGTCACTAAACCGGCTAAAAGTGGAATTAAAAGAGGCAGTAATATCAAGTTATTCATCATGACCTCCTAACGCATCAATATGGTTATGATTGGTATGCCGATAAGTCCGGTATACGATGACTAGCAGAAATGCGGTAATCGCAAAACTGATGACAATGGCAGTCAGAATAAGAGCCTGCGGAACTGCATCTACATACTCTTCACCATTTCCTATGATCGGTACATTTTTACCTGCCTGGCTCATCGAAAGCAGGAAGATATTTGAGGCATGACTTAGAATGCTCGTACCCAGAACAATCCGAATCAGGTTCTTTGACAGCACGAGATAAACACCTGTAAAGGTAAGAATACCTGTCATGAGTATCATCACTAAATTCATTTTTGATCACCACTAATCGTTAATAATATTGTCATCACGACGCCGAGTACTGTCAGTAATATCCCAAATTCGAAGACAGTTACCGTCGTAAAGTGAATTTCACCGACTCCAGGAAGCTGATAATATTCATCATATTGTGTCAGCCATTCATCACCAAGAAAAAGCGGCAGAAACAAAGTTGATAAGGATATCACACTTCCCCCCACTATAAGATATCTGAAGTCAAAAGGTAATGACTGACGTATTTTCTCAGCATCAAAAGCGAGAAACATCAGAATGAAGGCAGAAGTAAAGACAAGACCTCCGATAAATCCCCCACCTGGTCCGTTATGTCCACTGAAGAAGATATAAAATCCGAACGTCAAAATGATGACAATAACGACTTTAGAAATCGTCACCAGCAGTACATCATTTTCTCTCATGCTTGACCTCTCCTCTCTTTCTAACTAATGCATAAATCCCTAGACCCGTAATTAAAAGAACAATTCCCTCTAGTAACGTATCAAACGCGCGGAAGTCTCCAAGAATGGCGTTGACTATATTTTTACCGCCCGCTAATTCATAAGCCTGTTCATAAAACTCTGAAATAGATTCAAAGCTTTCAGCAGACTGAGAAATGACCATCATCGTCATCATGAGAATCGCCATACTGAATGCAATGGTTAAGCTGACAGTTCGATTGAGCCGACTCTTATTTTCTTTTTCGAGATTAGGCAGATGGTAGAAACAGCTCAAAAAGAGGACAGTTGTAATGGTCTCTATCACAAACTGTGTCAGTGCAAGGTCAGGCGCGTACATGAGCACATAGATCAGAGACGTCCCGTAACCGACGACACCCGTCAAGATGGTCGCTGTCATTCTGGACTTCACCTGCAGCAGCGCTAAACAAGCGACACTGATAACCAGTAATAAAATAACCGGATAGATGCCTGCTTCGGTCAGTTCAAAAGCCGGATAAACATCGAACAGTACTTTTAAGGTGACCGGCAATATCAATACCAGTACAACCCCGAATAAAAACATCAGATAATGGTTGAGACGATCAGTCATAATCCGGCGAATCATTTGATGGCTGACAACATCCAGGCCATGCAACGTCTTTCTATATACTTTGTTTAGAGGCATCTCTTTATATTTAGGAAACAGTTTACGGTAGACACCAGTAAGAACAATGACCAAGCCGCTTATAATAATCACGATCGTCAGCATCAAAGGTAAATTAAATCCATGCCATGCATGAATCGGCTTCACATAAGTGCCCGGATTAAAGTCGAGTATGACAGATAATGCAGGTTCAATCATATACACAAGTAGTACATTTGGTATAAAGAACAACAAAATAACCAGAACAGCTAAAATCGTCGGCGATATCAGAATGCCTTTAGACTCACCCTTTTCAATTTCAATTGTCTGCTGGCCGAAGAATGTACGTGCAATCGCAATCAAACTGTAAACAAAAGTACCGACACTTGCGATGACCCCAGCTGCAATCAGCCAGAATACACCATTTATATTCAGTTCTCTGAGATCTACTAAAGCAGTCAGGAACATCTCTTTCGTTAAAAAGCCGTTCAGAAACGGTATCCCTGCCATAGAAAGTGCTGCAATCGTCATCACGATAAAAGTGACAGGCAGAGCTTTTCTTAAGCCGCCTAATTGATTCATGTCACGCGTATGCGCCGCATGATCGACTATACCTGCCCCCATAAAGAGCGCCGCTTTAAATATACCGTGCGTGATAATATGAAGCAGTGCTGCAATAAGTGCCATGACAATAAAAGGCTGATAATTTGGGTTCATACCGTCAAATGCAGCGAGTCCGATCAAAGTCACAATCATGCCCAGCTGACTGATAGTTGAATAAGCAAGCAGCCCTTTTAAGTCTGATTGACGGACCGCAAAAAGACTGCCGACAAGCATGGTGATCAAACCGTCAATCACCAGTATCCACTGAAAAATCGGATCCCCGCTGAAAACCGGCATCATTCTAAGCAATAGATAAATACCTGCTTTAACCATTGTCGCTGAGTGGAGAAATGCACTGACAGGTGTCGGCGCTTCCATAGCATCCGGCAGCCAGATATGGAACGGGAACTGTGCAGATTTAGTTAATGCACCCAGTAATATAGAGGCAAGCGCAAAATAATAAAGCACATTTTTATCGGTGCCTTTCATTAATTCGGCTATAGCGACAATGTCATTTGTCCCCGTTATAACATAAAGTGCGATAAAACCAAGCAGCATCATCATGCCGCCAAAGACAGTGATAAGAAATGACTTAAGCGCGCCTTGAAGGGCAGCTGACTTTTTATTCCAGTAACTGATCAACAGGAAAGAGGATATACTAGTCAGCTCCCAGAACAAGTAAAGAACGATTGTATTTGAGGACAAAACAACACCGTACATCGCAATCATGAAGAGCAGTAAATAGCTATAAAACTTAGGCAGGTTCTCACGTGATGAGAGATAGAAAATAGAATAAATGACAACAAGCACGCCTATAAATGAAATAAGCGCAAAAAAGATGAGGCTTAAAGCGTCAAGTCTGAAGGAAAAATTAATATCAAAAGCGGGAATCCACGGAATCGTCTGACTGAAGGTCTGTTTAGTGACGAGCGCATAAAGACTGATAACTGCGCCCACCAGCGGATAAAAAAGAACCGTAACACCTAAAGGAATTCGACGAGTCAACGAATAATGGAATAAAGTAAGAGCCATCATGACGAGTCCAAATAACAGAAATAAGATGAGCATAATTCACTTCCTTATAAATTTAATTGTATTGAACAGACTGTTTCAGGTGGGACATCAATAAAACTGAGAGTCATTTTTTTAGACTGATGACCTAGCAGATGCTGTAAGTATGTAAGTTCCATTCCCTGCTGATAAGCATGATAAGCAAATGTTTTTTTCAACGACTGCGCACCAATATGGCAGTCTAAGTTTAATGCTTCTGCTGTTTCAGCTAATACGCGGTGCAGATGCTGACGCGTATAAGGTTTTCCTGTCCGTTTTGAGCAGAAAAGACAATCTTCCGGCGCGAGCTGATGGTCAGCGATATAATCATTCAGCTCATGTACAAGCGCCTCCGACAGCAAAATCTTAAACCCATTCATCTCAAGAAAAACTGGCGACTGAACGGATGAAACAGTCAATTGAACGAGCTCCTCTGTTTTAAGAGGTGCGTTGATTCCTATCTTAAATATAAAATAATAGGTTAAACTTCTTTCTTTTAAATGGGTTTCAATCTGTTTAATCACTTCTATGTCTTTTATCGGATCAACTTTATGCATACTAACCTCCTTGAAGTTACACATTTATAATATATTACATTTAAGAAACATTCCATCAACATGCTCATAAAAAAATAGAGCATCCGAGGATGCTCTATTCGACAATTGTGCTTTCTTCTGAAGTTTTGATCATGCGATTTTTGATCGGCTCGAATTTTGGTTTAAGACCATATCCAATGGTCAGAATGCCAGTGAAAAATATAAGCAGTCTGCTGATGTTGAGTGTCACCAGTTCCGGCACGATTCCACCTACAGCTTCTCGCAGGAGATCAACCGCATACGTAAACGGCAGGAACGGATGAATCATCTGAAAGAAATGTGGCGTCACTTGTACCGGGAACGTACCACCTCCACCAGAAATCTGGAGCACCATCAAAATAATGGCCAGTGCCTTACCGACGTTACCCAGTAAACTGACCATCGTGTAGACAATGGATGTAAAGACGATAGAGACCAGTACGGCAAACAACAGATTCATGACAGGATGTTTAGCATAAGCATCCAGTATAAAGAAATTACCGATGACGACGATTACAGACTGTATGATACCGATACTCAGGAATAAGAGCAGTCGTCCGGCAAACAGTTCTCTAAGTGAATAGATGCCTTTAAGCGACTGGTCTTTCAGTTCTGTCGTCAACAGATTGCTTGATAATAAGGCACCTACCCAGAGTGCAAGTGCTGTATAGAAAGGCGCACTGGCAGAACCATAATTCGGAATCGGGAACATCTGCTTTTCGTCTAACTGTATCGGATCAGAAAAATAATCCGCTTCCCCCTGAAGATCATTACGTAATAGTTTGATCAGTTTATTCATGACATCTTTTTTGTCTAGTTCTCTGAACTTATCTGCAGCTTTTTTGATATCTTTTTCGATGCCTGGTAAGTCATTGCGTGAAAACTCAGCTAAATCATGAATCCCTTTTTCTGCTCCTGGCAAATTGTTACGCAGAAGATCTGCGGTCTCATCGTATTTAGACATGACGCCTGGCAGATCATTCTGGGCAAAATGACTGATGCGACTTAAATCGTTCAGCACACCAGGCAGTTCATTCTGTACAAACTGACTTGCTTCTGCAACTCGTGCTTTGAATGCAGGAAAATTAGACTGCACATTCGCATTGACTTCCTTGAAGCGTTCTTCTAGTGCAGGCAGTTCATTGTTTATCGTCACCAGTCTTTCGTTTGCTGCAGAAGTCACCTGCTGAGCTTCCGTCAGGATGCCGTCGACTTTGTTTGCAAATTGCTCTGCGTCTCTGAGTTTCATTGCTGCTGTATCAAGTCCTGAATCTATTGTTTCAAGTCCTTGTAATAAAATAGACTGCATATCCATATTTTGAATGACACTTAGTGCTTCTTCAGCACGACTGATGCTGGACGCATCGATCTGACCGTTTTCCAGCTGTTTTTGCACGACTGCCAGGGCATTGTTGCTATTATTGAGTGCTTCTTCTATTTGACTCGTATCAATCGATGACTGTTGGAGTACGTCTGCGACTTCTTTCTGAAGCTGAATCGTCTGTCCAATATTCTGTGCAATCACCTTCATATTATCTTTAGAAGGCTGGTGGTCTTTCAAGGCACTAAGCGTATCCTTCTGAGCCGCTGCATTATCTTTTACTAGGCCGGCCATTGCCCGCAGCGCTTCACTCAGTGCCTGTTTAGCAGGTTCCAGATCGGATTGTGTCAGTGGTTCATCCTTGGTTTTAGCAACCGTCTGCATGGTCGCTGTCTTTTTGGCTTCTGTACTTGGCAATTCAGTCGTCACTGATTCAGTCGTTACCGCTTCAGTAGAATCTGGAATCTCTATTTTTTGTTCGGATGACGTTGTTTGATTTTCCTGTGTTGAACTGCCTTCTGTAGTCACCTTTTCTTCAGTATCTACTTCCTCAGATGATACTTTTTCTTCAGCTGATTCTACTTTAGTATCCGCTTTACTTGTCGCGTCCTGTGCCTGGTTTAACCGAGCGTGGACTTGAGGCATTCTGTTCTGCGCGGTTGAAAGAACTTCACTTGCTTTGTTAGTGGCATCTATCCCTTTAGCGACAGCCGCATTGATCTCCGGAAAACGTTCCTCGAACTGCTGTGCCTTATTCAGTGCAGCCTCTATATTGCTCATCTTACTGTTAAGACCCACAATCATCTGACCCGCTTCATTGATTTCACCGGCATGCTGATTGGCTTTGATCAGTTTAGCGGCTCCACTGTTAATTTCGTCTTTATAGGATTCAAGTGCATAGAATTCTTCTGCATATTGATTGATATCACCTTGATGTGCATCTATTTTCTGCACTGCAGCACTGAACTTTTCCATCTTGGGGATGGCGGCTTCAGCCTGAAACACAGCATTTTCAATCTTGTGATATAGCGGCAGTTTCTTCTCTAAATCGATACCAAGCGAATTACTTTCTTTAAGGAAAGCCTGAGTCGCCGCTTCAACAAACTTATCGTTTAAAGTCTTTGTGATAGCTGTCGCGCCCGCTGTCGTCATCTTAGGTGCGATGGCATTGATTTTCTGATTGACCTGATAATCGATATGCGCTCGTTTTGGCTTTTTATCGAAAATACTTGTCATATCTTCCGAGAAGTGTTCCGGAATATGAATCATGGCATAGTATTTCCCTAGTCTTACACCTTGTTTCGCATCTTTAAGGGAATCGACAAAGACCCAGCCGAACTGATCATTTGTCTTCAGTTCTTTGACAAGCGATTTGCCGACATTGACGTGTTTACCTTGAACAGTCGCGCCCTCATCAAAATTGACAACTGCCACTTTTATGCCTTTTGTATTGGAATAAGGATCCCATGAGGATTTTAAATTGAACCATGCATAAAATGATGGGAGAATACACAGTCCAAGTATGACGATGAGTACCATAGGCGTTTTGAGCGCATGCTGAACATCCTTAATAAATAAGCTGAAGATCTTTTTCATAGTAGTCCTCCCGTTTTTTCGATTCTACTATTCTACTTCATTGACGCATCATTTTCAAGGAAATAATACACTTGAATTTATATCAATATAACTTGTTATTAGTTAAAAAAGATTTTACCAGTTATATGTAGCCTTAAATGATAAAGATGTTATTATTCTAAAATATCATCAAGTTTATAGAAGTTGTTTAATAGTTCTTCATTTTCTGCCTTTTCTCCCACTAGATTGAGATCAATCAAAGATTGTTGTTCTATTTTCCATTGTCTCGTGCTGACTGCCTCGCAGAAGTAAGGATCATGACTGATAAAAAGTATGGCACCTTCAAATTTTTGCAGCATCGCTTCAATCAGTCCCTGCATTTCTATGTCGAAATAGTTGGTCGGTTCATCCAGCAATAACAGGTTCGCTTCTGAGAAATACAGCTTAATAAATGACAGACGACATTTTTCTCCCATCGACAGATAAGCAACTTGATCATCCATACGGTCTGCGCCGAATCTGAATGAAGCGAGAATCGTACGTACCTCACTAGCTGAAGCGATATTGAGAGACTGCACTTCTTCAAGCACTGTATTGGCATCATTTAAATTTTCCAGCTGCTGAGAAAAGTAACCGATCTTCACATTCGGATTCAGCTGAAGAGAACCTGTGTCTGGCTCCAGCTCATTCAGTAAAAGTTTAAGCAGGCTCGTTTTACCACTGCCATTTTTACCGGTCAAGGCTATCTTATCACCCGGCTTAATCTGGAAGGAGACATCAGTGAAAAGCACTTTTTCTCCAAACTTAAGTGAGATATTCTCTGCCTGAACTAAGTATCTTCCTCTGAAACCACTATGTTTCAAGTCATATTCTGTACGAGGCTGTTTGTCGCGCTGCGCCGTGAAGCCAGTTAGCTTCTGCTCCAGCTGATGTTCCTTTGTTTTATAACGCTTCGCTATTTTAGCAACTTTCTTCTGTTCTCCCACGTTCCTGACACTCGCTTTAGCACTTGCCTCGTGATGCCATTCTTTCATCTCCTGAATCATGCGTCGCATTTTCTGTTTTTCTTTATTTTCTTTTTGAATCAGTGCCGCATTCTCCCGGTCCTGCCGTTCTTTTTCTACTGCATAATCATCGTAATTCATCTGATATGTGTATGTTCTATCCGCTGTCATCTCTATGATCTTTGTTGCAGTCTGATTAATGAAATCCCGGTCATGAGAGGCAAAAAGAATCGTCTGCCCGGCCTCCTGCATCCAGTCTATAAGCCAGGCTTTTGTCTCCTGATCAATATGATTGGTCGGCTCATCGAAGAGAAACCAGTCTTTGCCACTGACCAATAGCCGAATTAATGAAACTTTAGTCTGTTCTCCGCCTGACAATGTATTCACAGCTCTTTCTATCAGTGACTCCGCCATGCCGAACTTTTTAATATAAGTTATAACCGTGTTTTCCAGTTCGTATCCACTGAGTTCAATATAGTCACTGATGGCCTCATAATCATCTACTATTCTCTGCTTCACTGCATAAATGTCAGGACGGACGCTGAGAATGTAATCCATGACGACATCATCTGACATCGTCTCCTGTTCCAGAATAACGGCATCATAATCGTCCCTTAGTTGATAAAGTAGCGTTGATTTGCCGACACCGTTATGGCCAATAAGCGCGATATGCTCTCCTTCAGAAACTGTAAAATGAACCTGTTCACATAGTACTTTATGTTCTACTTTTAACTGCTTAACAATTGTTTTCATCGAATCTCTCCCCATCAAAAAATCTCTCACTTATCATGTGAGAGAAATCGGCAAAGAGAGACCTGCCAAGGCATTTAAAAATAGACAGATTTATCCCGATAACATTTCACATGATATGTTTAGCATGTTATCGAATAATCATCTATGTAGATGCCTCCTTTAATATATTGGTTACATTTTACTATACACCTATAATTTAGCAAATAAAAAAAGAACTTCTGACTGATCAGAAGTTCCAGTATGCGGCCGAGAGGAGTTGAACCTCCACGCCCTTGCGGGCACTAGCGCCTGAAGCTAGCGCGTCTGCCATTCCGCCACGACCGCTCTAAAGCAATAAATTAATTATAACAGTAATTTAAAAAAAGAAAAGTCTTTGTGTAAAACTTATATTAAATTTGTAAATTTTGCTCGGCGCTGTCCTTCAGTCCTCTAAATATAATGCTGAAGCACTCGTTTCAACATCAGCTGATTCTTTTCAGTGATCTCTGAACGACGGGGTATCTCCTGATATGATTTCAGATCATCATGCCATGACTTCGGCAGCTCTAGCTCTGTTTCTTTCTGCCACTTAGTGATCCAGTGCACCGGCAGAGCGCCAGCTGGTGCCGGTAATCCTTTCATCGCCAGCCATACTTGGCTCCAGGCAAGCGGCGCAACTTGAAAGATATTATAGCCACCGCCGCCGACAGCAATCCATCTGCCACTACAGTATGTATTCGCAAGATATTTGACGAAACGCGGAATTTCCTCAAATATCCGCATCGTACAATGTAGATGCGTCAGCGGGTCTAAAAAGTGAGCGTCCGCACCGTTCTGACTTAAGATGACATCAGGCTTGAAAAAAGCACAGGCTGTCTCCAGACTTCCCTTAAAACACTCGAGAAAAGAATCATCTTCTGTATAAGCGTCGACGGGCAGATTCATGCTGTATAAATAGCCTTCCCCTTCACCTCTTTCATTATAATGACCAGTACCAGGAAATAAATAACGTCCGGTCTCATGAATGGAATATGTAAAGACATCATCTGTATGATAAAAGGTAAACTGAACACCATCACCGTGATGCGCATCGGTATCAATATAAAGAACACGTGCTCCGTATTTCTTTATCATATACTGGATGGCAACTGCACTGTCGTTATAGATGCAGAATCCGGATGCTCTACCCTGAAACCCGTGATGGAGACCGCCGCCTATATTGCAGGCTGTCTGGTCAACACCTGTCATCACGACGTCACAGGCTGTCAAAGTACTCCCTACGAGCCACGCTGCACTGTCATGCATATCAGGGAAACTTGGTGTATCATTTGTATTCAGTCCATGACTTTCACATTTATCAGCTGGCAGTTCGTTTTTTGAAGCGGCCTTCACCGCATCGATATAACCAGCATGATGAACGAGTGCCAGTTCTTCATCCGTGGCCTTTCTTCCGGCAACGATTTCATCATCATACAGGACCCCCAATTTTTTCAACAGATCAGTGGTCAGAACAAGTCTCATCTGATTAAAAGGATGCTGATCTGAAAAACGGTATTTAAGCAGTTCTTCTGTATAGACATATCGGCTCATAAGCGCATGTCCAGAGGGGTACGCACAGTAAATCCTGCTTCATTCAGTGCATCAATAATGGGACGCGGATTCATGGACTGCATACGGATCAGCACCAGCTTCTGTCCTGGGTTTTCTTTATCCCGATAGACCAGAATACTCTCGATGCTGGTGTGATGTACATAAAATACTTTTGTGACTTCGTGCATAATGCCTGGCACATCAGGTACTGCCACTTCAACAGCAGAACCTGGTGTCATAACGCCCGTCAGCTCAAGAAATGTATTCAGCATATCCTTCTGTGTGACAATTCCGATACAGCGGCCTTTTTTGACAACTGGGATAGAGCCGATTGAAAGCTCATGGAAATCGATAGCGATGTCTTCAACAAAATCTAGCGGATGGCAGGTCATAACATCACGATTCATAATATCAGCGACAGGCGCGTCTAACTTTACTTCTGTTTCACCTAATATCGACGGGAGAGCGAGATTGACATCCCGGTCGGTGATAATCCCCTTTACTCTTAAAAGCTCATCGACAACAGGCAAATGTCTGATATCTTCCTCGCGCATCAATTTGATGGCTTCATCAATTGTTCGTTCTTCATTGATAGTGATACATGGACTAGTCATGATTCGTTCTACTAACATAGCTTCACCCCTAAAAAAAGAATCGGTTTATAAACCGGATGTTATCAAACTGCTCAATCTGCTCATTGTTAATTCTGCTACCGATGCGTGCCATCAGACTGTTAGCAGGATGACTGGTGATTTCAGGGTCATTCGTTGCAAAGACTTCCATCCCACCAGCCTCCATCATTTTTCTCATGACGTCTTTATATTCAAAGACACTGAGCCCGCTATTTTTCAGATCCCAGTGCCAATAATATTCAGTCGTGATGATGATGTAATCCTCCATCTGGTCATCCAGCATCGCAAGCTTCAGCATCTCCTTACCTATTCCAAGACTTCTATATGGAAGCGCAACCTCTATAGCGCCGAGTTCCATCAGAAAAGGCAGATTCCCTTCGCTCCATCGCTCTAAAGGATCCGGATAAAGAAAAGTCACGTAGGCAATGATTTGAGAATGATCTCTGCAGATGATGATACGACCTTCCGGCAGATCCGCTATTTCTTTAATTGCTGCAAATTGTTCCGCCGGTCGTCTAAAGGCACTGAGACCGTCATCAAACGAATAGTGGGATAACTCATCACCTGACACTGGACCTTCAATAACAAAAGTCCGCGCTTGATATTGAACATCACGCCTGTAATAAGTTTTGGTGTGATTCATATGATTCTCCCTCTTAAGATTCAAATTATTTTGAAAATTTACTTATTTTTATTATATAATAAAAATGTACATATGAAAACGCATACAAAGGGGATGTAATGATGAAAAGTGAAATCTATGAAGTAGAGCACGGCCAGTATCATCTATCTGACTATGACCAGACCTATGCAAATTTTGATTGGACAGAAGTAGAGAAAGCTTTTTCGTGGCATGAGACAGGTCTAGTGAATATGGCGTATGAATGTATTGACCGGCATGTCGATCTTGGCAAAGGGGACAAGGTCGCACTTTATTATAAAGATAAAGAACGGCATGAGCAGTACACATTCAGTGATATGAAATTAAATTCCAATAAAGCTGCGAATGTACTCAAAAAAGCGGCTGATGTCAAAAAAGGAGATCGTGTATTCATCTTTATGCCCCGCTCACCTGAACTTTATTTCGTGTTATTAGGGGCTCTAAAGACAGGGGCCATTGTAGGGCCTTTATTTGAAGCATTCATGGAAAAAGCAGTTAAAGACCGCCTCGAAAATAGTGAAGCAAGCGTTATTGTAACGACTAACAGTCTTGTTGAACGTATTCCAGTTGATGAACTGCCCCACCTCAAGCATATTGTAATTGTAGACGAAGACGTAAGGGCAGATTACATTGACTTCAATACGTTATATAAGAAAGCGGACGAGACATTTGACATAGAATGGTTAGACCGTGAAGACGGTCTGATTCTGCACTATACTTCCGGCTCAACGGGGCAGCCTAAAGGGGTTCTCCATGTTCAGAACGCCATGCTTCAGCACTATATTTCAGGCTATTTCGTGCTCGATTTAAAGGAAGACGATATTTACTGGTGCACAGCCGATCCAGGCTGGGTCACAGGTACAAGTTATGGTGTCTTTGCACCATGGCTGCACGGCGCAACGAATGTTATAGCTGGCGGACGCTTCTCCCCGGAGGGCTGGTATCAGACTCTTGAAGAATTTAAAGTGACCATCTGGTATTCGGCACCAACTGCTTTTCGTATGCTGATGGGTGCCGGCGATGAGATGATTAAAAATTATAACCTCACGCATCTTCGTCATATTTTATCTGTCGGCGAACCTCTGAATCCAGAAGTGATTAAATGGGGCTATAAAGTATTCGGCAAACGCATCCATGACACATGGTGGATGACTGAAACTGGCGCTCATATGATTGTCAATTTCCCAAGCATGCCTATTAAATCAGGCTCGATGGGTAAACCCCTGCCAGGCATCGAAGCAGCGATTGTCGATAACGACGGTAATATGCTGCCGCCGAACCGTATGGGGAACCTGGCCATGAAAAAAGGCTGGCCATCTATGATGCGGACTATCTGGAACAACAAAGCAAAATATGAATCTTATTTCCTGCCGGGTGACTGGTATGTTTCAGGTGATTCCGCTTATATGGATGAGGACGGTTACTTCTGGTTCCAGGGGCGCGTCGATGATGTCATCATGACAGCGGGTGAACGTGTCGGTCCCTTCGAAGTGGAGTCTAAACTTGTCGAACACCCGGCAGTCGCAGAAGCAGGCGTTATCGGTAAACCGGATCCGATTCGCGGCGAGATTATTAAGGCATTCATTGCTCTGCGTGAAGGATATGAACCAAGCGATGAATTGAAAGAAGAGATACGCGTCTTCGTTAAAAATGGTCTTGCAGCTCATGCGGCACCTAGAGAAATCGAGTTTAAAGATAAACTGCCTAAAACCCGTTCCGGTAAAATTATGCGCCGCGTGCTGAAAGCATGGGAACTGGAGCTACCGACAGGCGATTTAAGTACGATGGAAGACTAGGTCATAGTTCTGCTGCATTATTGACAGCAGATTAATCTGTAAAGTCCGAAATCAGCTTACTAACGGACTCTTTTCAGCTCCCCATCCCTTTCAACGTATAAAGGAGTCCGTCATTTATCATATGACGGACTCCTCACTCTTATTTATCTTTAAAATAGTCATCCACTATCGGTTTGACTTTTTCACCATATAATTTAATGGCATGCATGATTTTGTCGTGCTCCATCGAACCCATCGGCAGATGAACCATGAAGCGGTTCAGACCGAGTGTTTCAACTGTACTGATTATTTTCCTTGCGACTCGTTCCGGACTGCCGACATATAACGAACCGTGTTCTATTTCCGATATATAGGCTGTCTCATTATAAGGCGCCCAGTGTCGTTCTTTTGCAAGGACATTATGACTCGCTTCAGTCGAAGGATAATATTCTTTGAATGCCTGTTCATCTGTGTCAGCGATATATCCCCATGAATGATTAGCGATAAAGAGCTGACTTAAGTCATGACCTGCTTCTCTGGCTGCTGCTTTATAAACCTCTACATTATAACGGAAGCGTCCGGGATTACCTCCTATAATTGCGTAGGTGATGGGCAGTCCTAAGTGTCCTGCTCGAACAGAAGATTCCGGTGAACCACCTGTCGCCAGGTAAATCGGCAACTTATCCTGTACCGCCCGAGGATAAACACCGCGGTCATAAATCGCTGTCCGTGTCTGTCCATTCCAAGTTACTTTTTCATTCTGATTGATCTGCAGCAAGAGATCTAATTTTTCCTGATATAACAAATCATAATCATCCAAGGTATAACCGAACAACGGAAAAGATTCAGTGAAAGACCCGCGGCCTGCCATGATTTCAGCACGACCACCAGATAGAGCATCTAATGTTGCAAAGCGCTGATAAACACGCACAGGGTCATCTGAAGATAGTACAGTGACCGCTGAAGACAGGCGGATACGTTCGGTCTGCATAGCCGCAGCGGCGAGTACTGTCACTGGATCAGAGACCGCATAGTCCGGACGATGATGCTCCCCTAACCCATAGACATCAAGTCCGACTTCATCAGACAGTCTAATTTCTTCCACAATATTTCGCATACGTTCTGCTGCAGATATTTTCGGTATAACCCCTTCTTCTGTATAAATGTCTGAGTTATCACCAAAAGAAGTTAATCCAAGTTCTATTTTCATACGAGAACACCTACTATATTTATTATATTTGATATATTAATTATATTGTTTTCTATATTAAATGCAAGCCTATACAGAAAAAAAACCATAGAATTATATTCTACGGTTCTGCTCTTTAGACCATTTATAAAATTCATCTGCTTTTAAAAGTGAATAATTTTTAGACAGCTTGATAATTTTTTTATTATTATCAAAGAACTGACCTGTTAACCCTTCAACATCATCATCCAAAGCCAGTTGAGAAGCTGTATGAATGTGTTCTCCTGAGTGATTCGCTGCAAACAGACTCAATCTACTGCTCATCCTTGGATTGAAGACATTAATAGTAATATTCTGTTTCTTTAAAGGCTGATTTAAGTAACGCATCAGAAGAATCCGGGCAACAAGCGCCTGTCTGGCTGCGACAATCCCGCGATATCGTTTCGTCTGCTGTTCAGTCGGCAGAGTGACTTTTGAGCGGTTCACAATATGTGGATGACTGGCAGGCAGCAGGATTCTCCCTCCTTTAAGTAAAGGTCGGAACTGCTGTATCAGCCAGTAGTGAGAAAAGTAATTAGCTACTAAATTTCTATCCAGTCCTTCAGCAGTCAATGACTGCTTAGGATAGATCTGTCCTTCTGTAATAATCATTGCATCAATATGACTGAAATCCCTTTTCAGTTCACGAGCCAGTTCCTTTACCTTCGCTTCAGAAGAAAGGTCTGCATGATAATAAAATAAATCATCGTGTGTTAAAATACTGTCAGCAATTATTTCATCACAGAGCGCTTGTCCTATTTTAGCATCATCTCCCAGAATGATAAGTTCAATCTGATGTTCAGCCAGATTTAAAGCAACCAGACGCCCCATTCCATTAATGCCACCTGCTACTAATATCCTTTTTTTACGACCGCTCATCCCATTAACTCCTCATCAGTTTTCACTATCTCCTGTCATATTAATATGTTTTGCACAATATTTCTAACTGTACCTCTTTATGCTAAAACTCATTTAAAGACATAACATGGTATATGACAAAGGCATAATAAGATTTAAAAAACCCTGCCAAAGCAGGGCATTTCATTTAATATAATCCTTTCGGTTTATCTGTCAGATCAATATAAATGCCTTTGACCTGCTGATAGTTACGGATTGTCTCTCGGTATGTCTCACGACCGATACCTGATTTTTTGTAACCGCCGAACGGTGAACCCGCTGGAATCTGATTATAAGTATTGATCCAGACACGACCCGTATCAATACGGTTCGCAATGTTAAGCGCACGGTTGATGTCCTTAGTGAAGACGCCACCACCGAGGCCATACTCTGAGTCATTAGCAAGTTTAATGACTTCTTCCACATCGCTGAACTTCTGAACGACAAGTACAGGTCCAAAGATTTCTTCCTGCGCAAGACGGCTGTCATTAGAATTAATTTCAATGATAGTCGGCTGGAAGAAGTAACCTTTATCTAAACCGTTATCCGTGATACGCTCGCCACCTGTAACGATATTCTGTCCTTCTTCCTTGGCAACTTGGATATAGCTTTCAATTTTATCAATCTGTGCCTGACCTGTCTGCGACCCCATCTGCGTCTCCATATCCATAGGATCGCCGACTTTAACGCTCTCAAACGCTGTTTTTAGTTTGCTGATGAATTCATCATAGAACTTATCTTCAACAAATAGTCTTGAACCTGCACTACATACTTCCCCTTGATTGAATAGAATACCTAACTGGACCCCTTCAATCGCCTGTTCAATATTGGCATCACTGAAGACGATATTTGCACTTTTACCGCCCAGTTCAAGTGTCGCAGGAACTAGTCGTTCTGCACCTGCTTTAGCCACTGAATAGCCGACTTCAGTAGAACCTGTAAATGATAATTTCGCTACATCTTCATGATTGAAGATGGCATTACCCGATTCCGAACCTTTACCTGTCAGAATATTGACAACACCTGCCGGCAGAATGTCTTTAATGATTTCTGCTAGCTTCAGCATACTATATGGTGTTGAAGATGACGGTTGAATAACAATTGTGTTACCTGCAGCTAGAGCCGGTGCTAATTTCCATGCTGCGAGTAAGAAGGGGAAGTTCCAGGCAACAACAGCACCTACGACACCAATCGGTTCATGACGGATGATACTCATTGTGTTCGCATCCATATCCTGGACAGAACCTTCATCTAAGCGGATGACACTCGCAAAGTAGCGATAGTGGTCTGCTGCTGTCGGAATATCAATCATGGAAGATTCACGCAGTGCCTTACCTGTATTAAGCGATTCAATCTGAGCAAGTTCGTCTTTATGTTCAATAATCGCATCAGCAATCTTATTCAAGTACTCCGCACGCTCTACCGGAGAAGTGTAACGCCAGGTCTTGAATGCTTCTTTTGCAGCTTGAACCGCTCGATCCACATCGCCTTCAGATGCTTTAGCGACGCGGCCTAATGTTTCGCTTGTTGCCGGGTTGGAAACTTCGAGTGTTTCATTGCCTTCTGCTTCTACAAATTCACCGTTGATAAATAGACCATAAGACTCTTTAATCACTTCATTAGCCAATAAAATTACCTCCTCAGTTTAGATATAATTTAATTATAGAGAATCAAGGAAAATAATAGCAAATGAAATGCTTGAATATTCAGTCAAAACCCCATCCATTAATCACATAATTCTCTATCTTCTGAAGCAATAAAGCATCAATCTATTGTTGAATCAGAAAAATATACAAATTAGCGAAAAAAAACCAGCTACTCACATAGCTGGTTTTTCACTAAAACGGTAAGTTCATGCCCTGGAATGGATTGCGGCCTTTTTTGCCTTTTTTCATGCCAGAGAACTGTTTCATCATTTTCTTCATTTCCTCAAACTGCTTGAGCAGTCTGTTGACTTCCGCCATGCTGTGTTCTGCTTTTACTATCCATTAATTCTTTTAAATTTTCCTCATCCTTAAAACTACAGAGTACTAAAACACCTCACGCAGGTGCGTGGATTGAAATTTTATCTCACTCATACCTAAAACTACAGAGTACTAAAACGCGCGTAGACATCATTCTTACCGACTACATATCTCACTCATACCTAAAACTACAGAGTACTAAAACCGCTAGTGAAAATTATACACTATTTTCATATCATTTTATTAACGTAATTTATTAATGCATTTGGCAGCTTACCAAATTCGATATCGATAGTGTACTCATGCTTACAGTATTTTAACCAGCTAAGCGTTACGTATATATCTATTGAATCAAATACCATAATATCTGTCATTCTATAATTCGCCGATTGTAAAATTAAGCTAGACAACTAATAAAGCCTTCTGTGCTAAACTCAATATGTATTTCCGTCTAAAGAAAACATAAGGAGTTAGCACAAATGGCCTGTACACATCTTACCACGGATGAACTTGCGTTCATAGAATCATATTACCACCAGAAAATTTCGGTCAGTGAGATCTGCCGGAGAATTAAGCGTTCAAGACAGACCGTCTATAATGTGATTAATGCACTCAAAGCAGGTATATCTGCACTGGAATTCTATCAGAACTATAAGAAAAGAAAATCTCTTTGCGGAAGACGTAGAATCGTCCTTCCTAAGCATCAGATCAGTTATATTCAAAAAAGGATAGCCGACGGCTGGACACCTGACACCATCATAGGCAGAAATGAAGAACCTATCAGCTGTTCTGTCAAAACTCTGTACAGAATGTTCAGGGAAGATATTCTTCCTGTTCAATCACTTCCGATGAAAGGGAAAAGAAAACCTAACGGTCATCATGAGAAAAGAGGTCGTCAGACTTTCAAACGTCACATTTCAGAAAGAACAGTTGAATTTCCTGACTTTGATACAGAGTTCGGTCATCTTGAAGGAGATACGATTGTCGGGCGTCATCATGGCAGCGCAGTCATCACCCTTGTTGAACGCGTTTCTAAGATGATCATCACCCTACGACCGGAAGGCCGCAAGGCATCCGACATTGAAAAAGCATTAAACAGTATGTTCGCAGCTTTACCTTATCGTCTCTTTAAATCCATTACATTCGACTGCGGTAAAGAGTTTTCCAGCTGGAAGTCAATCAGTAACCAACACGATATATCTATCTTTTTTGCTGATCCAGGCACACCTTCGCAGCGTGGTCTTAATGAACATTCAAATGGTATGCTTAGAAGAAACGGTCTCGACAAAGATATGGATTTCAACACAGTTACAGACGATTATATTATTCAAGTTGCACATTCCCTCAATAATCGGCCAAGAAAATCTCTTGGTTACAGGACACCATTGGAAGTATTTATGAGTTTCATCGAAGATGAGAAGTTGTCTAGCTTATTTTGACAAACGAAAAATTTTTAAATATTTATAGCTTCTTTTATATAAAACATAAGATAACCGCCAATACATCTGTATTAGCGGTTATCATTTAAAACGGTAAGTTCATACCCTGGAATGGATTGCGGCCTTTTTTGCCTTTTTTCATGCCAGAGAACTGTTTCATCATTTTTTTCATTTCATCGAACTGCTTGATCAATCTGTTGACTTCAGCCATGCTGCGTCCAGATCCTGCTGCTATACGCTTCTTACGCGAGACATTGATAACTGACGGATCTTTTCTTTCTTTTGCTGTCATTGAACGGATAATCGCCTCGACATGATCAATCTGCTTCGGATTCATATTCAGAGACTGAACATTTTTCATTTTGCTGGCACCTGGAATCATCTTCAGTAAATCATCCAGTGGTCCTAAGTTACGAACCTGATCCAGCTGTTCCAGGAAGTCGTCGAACGTAAATGAAGAAGTCTTCATCTTCTGTTCAAGTTCCTTCGCCTTTGTTTCATCGACGGATGCCTGTGCTTTTTCAATCAAGCTTAGAACGTCACCCATACCAAGGATACGGGATGCCATTCGTTCTGGATGGAAGGGTTCAAGTCCATCCATTTTCTCACTCATACCGACAAATTTAATCGGTTTCTGCGTCACGCTACGGATAGAAAGTGCCGCACCACCACGTGTATCGCCATCAAGTTTAGTTAAGGTTACACCTGTGACATCTAACTGCTGGTCGAAACTTTCTGCAACGTTAACTGCGTCCTGACCGGTCATGGCATCAACGACGAGCATGATTTCATCCGGTTTAGATACTTCTTTAACGTCGACCAGCTCATTCATCAGTGCTTCATCAATGTGAAGTCGGCCGGCGGTATCGATAATGACAAAATCGAGATGCTCTTCTTTAGCATGCGCAAGCGCCTGACGTGTGATTTCTTCCGGTTTTACTTGATCGCCAAGTGTGAAGACAGGAATATCAATCTGCTTACCGACTGTCTGCAGCTGCTGGATAGCGGCTGGACGGTAAATATCACACGCAACAAGTAACGGTTTTTTATTAAATTTCTTACGCATTAAGAGTGCGAGTTTTCCGGCAGTTGTTGTTTTACCTGCCCCTTGCAGACCGACCATCATGACAACTGTCGGTGGCTTCTTGCTCATATTGATCTGTGTATTTTCACCGCCCATCAGCTGAGTCAGCTCATCCTGTACAATCTTGATGACCTGCTGCCCAGGTGTCAGTGATGTCATTACATCACTGCCGAGCGCACGCTCTGATACAGTCGCAACGAATTGTTTTACGACTTTGAAGTTAACATCGGCTTCAAGAAGTGCCAGACGCACTTCCCGCATCATCACTTTGATGTCTGCTTCTGTTACCTTCCCTTTACCTCTAATTTTTTGCATGGTCGCCTGGAGTCTGTCTGATAATCCTTCAAATGCCACGCGATGACCCCCTATTCAATCATTTCTAACTGTTCTAATTTAGTAATCAAGGCCTTGTCTTCAGTCATTGCCTTCATCTCTGTTATCAGCTGCTGTCTTTCCTCAAATTTCTGGTAAAGCCCGAGCTTTACTTCATAATCTTCCAGCAGTTCGTCAGTCCGTTTAATATTATCATAAACCGCCTGTCTCGACACCTCAAAAGTCTCTGCGATTTCAGATAGAGACTCATCATCCAGATAGTAGCGTTCTAAATAATTGCGCTGCTTATCCGTCAGAAGGCCCTGATAAAAATCAAAGAGATAATTCATGCGCATGGTTTTATCAATATTAGCCTGCATGATTTTCTTCTTCGTCTTCTGTTATTTCGACATCACTGTTTTCAATCATATCTGCAAATAAACCGTAAACATAACTTTCCGCGTCAAATGGCTGCAAGTCGTCCAGTTTCTCACCGAGCCCGACAAATTTAACTGGAATATGAAGCTCGTTACGGATAGCGAGGACGATACCCCCTTTAGCTGTACCATCCAGCTTAGTCAGAACGATCCCTGTTACATCCGTTACTTCTTTGAAGGCTTTAGCCTGCACAAGTGCATTCTGTCCGGTTGTCGCATCAAGTGCAAGGAGTACTTCGTGCGGAGCCCCTGCTACTGCTTTAGCTAACACTTTCTTCACTTTCTCGAGTTCGTTCATAAGGTTCGCTTTGTTCTGCAGACGGCCTGCTGTATCACAGATCAGGATATCGACGCCTTTGTTTTTGGCAGCATTGATTGCATCATACATGACAGCAGCAGGGTCAGAGCCTTCAGATTGTTTGACGACTTCTACTCCGACACGGTCACCCCAGATCTGGAGCTGTTCGATTGCACCTGCACGGAATGTATCTCCTGCCGCAAGCATAACTGTCTTACCTTGCTGACGGTAACGATGGGCCAGCTTACCGATTGTAGTGGTCTTACCGACTCCATTGACGCCGACCATTAAGATGACTGTCAGATCATCTTCCTGAATATTCATAGCCTGCAGTTCATCATCTTCCTGCTCATAGATTTCAACAATCTTTTCAACGATGACTTCACGTAGATCCGCAGTTTCCGTGATATTGCGTCGTTTTGCCTCAAATCTTAATGATTCGACAAGCTCCATCACTGTATTGAAGCCGACATCGGCCTGAATCAGCATCTCTTCCAGTGCTTCAAAGAAATCCTCGTCTACTGTACGATAATGGGCCAGCAGATCATTCAATCTGTTCTGGAAATTTTCACGTGACTTTTCAAGTCCTTGACGGAATTTAGCGCCGATCTGCTGCGCTTCAAGTTCCTCAAATTCTTCGATGGACATCAGATCATCATCATCAAAGTCAAATGTCCATTCGTTATTTTTCTTTGCTGGAGGTTCCACCTGTCTTTCAGGAAGAGGCTGCACCTGCTCATCTTCCAGTTGTTCTGACGGCAGTTCCTCGCGCGGTTCTTCTGTAGGTGCAAATCTATCTTTCAGTCTTTTGAAAAAACTCATTTTGTAAGCTCCTTTATTTCATTATGATTTAATTCATTTAAATCGACACTGACCATCTGCGTGATGCCTGAATTCTGCATGGTCACACCATAAAGCCTGTCTGCTGCTTCCATTGTACCTTTTCTATGTGTAATCACAATGAATTGTGTATCGTGACTGAGTGTTTTGACGTAATGACCAAAACGTAGTACATTCGCTTCGTCCAGTGCCGCTTCAACTTCATCCAGAATAACGAAAGGGGCCGTTCTTACTTTCAGAATGGCAAATAGAAGTGCGACAGCCGTCAGCGCCCTTTCCCCACCTGATAAGAGTGTCAAATGCTGACGTTTCTTGCCAGGTGGTTCCACTACGATATCCAGACCTGCTGTCAGGACATCGTCAGAATTCAGTTTAATCTCACCATTACCTCCACCGAAAAGTTCGCTGAAGACTTGCGCAAAATTAGATTGAACTTGACTAAAGGTTTTATTGAACCTGGCTGTTACTTCATGGTCCATCTCTTTCATAATCGTCTCCAGCGTTTCTTTAGCTGATAGTAAATCTGTTTCCTGTTCTGAAAGGAAATCAAAACGTTCTTTGACCTCTTTATGTTGCTGGATGGCATTAGGATTGACCGGACCCAGTTCTTCAATAGCGAGCTTCGTCAGTTTCACACGCTGGCGTGCCGCATCAATATCTGCAGGTTCAGGATAAAGGTTTTCTGCCGCTTCAAAAGTCATATGATAGTCTTCCATCAAATGATAGATCAATGATTCCAGCTGGACATCTATGCGTGAATACTGCCCCTTCATCTCTCCAACCCCGTTTTCAAGGTTGTTCAGCTGGCGCATCAGTTCGTTATATTTCACCTGCTGTTCCTTTATATCTGCTGCGACTTCTTCAGCCTCACTTTTATCTTGATCAAACTGACGGATGACATCCGATAATCTCTCTTCGCTATGCTTGATTTCTTCTTTAAGAGCAGTGATTTTTTCTTCGATATGATCAATTTCATCAACCGCTTCTAAATCAGATTGCGCAGTTTTCACTTGCTCCAGTCGCTCTTCATTTGTCTGTTGTTTGTCCTGCTGATACTTCAGACGTTCTTCAATCATGACTTTTTTCTGACGTAACTCTGCGAGTGTCTGATTGACTTCCTTCTCAATAGATTGCGCATCTGTCTGAAGGAGCTGGTAACCTGCAATCTGCTGTTCAATTCCCTTCAGCTGCACATCATTTTCATCAATCGACTTGAGAAGTCGCTGATGAGTCGCCTCATATTCATTTTTCTGTCTGAGACGCTCTTCCTGCTGCTGATTCATCGCTTTTAAAGTGTAAAGACGTGATTGAAATTCATCACGCTGCAGTTTAAGCATGTGTTCTTGTTCTGCAAGTTCTTCGCCGGCACTTTGTAAGTGCTGAGCTTCAATTTCAGCATCAGTAATCTCTGATTTTAAGCTGTTGAATTCGGCCTCAAGGACCGATAACTGCTCCTGATATGACGATAACTGTACACCCACTTGTTCCAGCTCTTCTTTCTGTCTAAGAAGGACAGAGGGCTGACTTACACTGCCGCCTGTCATGGAACCGCCCGGATTAACAATATTGCCGTCAAGCGTGACGATACGAAAATTATAGCTTGTCTGTCTGGCAATAGTGTTCGCTGCCTCAAGGTCTTCAGCAACAACCACCAGCCCAGTCAGATTACGCACGATAGACGCATACTTTGAATCGACTGTAATCAGATCAGATAGCTGACCGATATAGCCTTCCAGCTGCTGCATTCTATCGATGATACTCTCTGCCATCGTTTTTGGCTGAATAGTTGAGAGCGGCAGAAAAGTGGCACGTCCACCTTTTCGTTTCTTCAGAAACTGGATGGCTGCCCGGGCACTCGCTTCATCTTCAGTGACAATGCTCTGAAGCTGGCCGCCAAGCGCAATATCCAAGGCAGTCTGATATTTTGAGTCGATATCAATCAGTTCTGCCACAGCGCCGTGAATACCGCCAAGTTTCTCTCTCAATATGAGCCGAACACCTTGATAATATCCCTGATATTCCGACTGCATTGCGGTCAGACTCTGATATTTTGATTTCAGCTTATCCAGATAACGATGACCTTGGCGCAACTGGTCATCCAGTTCACGATAACGCGTCTGCTTTGATTGAATATTAGCGAAAGATTCTTTATAGGCGGTCCGTTTAGCGGTCAGCTCTCTTTCCACCTGTTCCAGTTTATCCTCAAATACTTTCTGTTCACTCAGCATGTCCTGATAATGATGAATGTCTGGCTGATTCTCTGTGAAATATCGTTCTAAAGCGGTCAGTTCTTTTTCAATATACTTCAGTTCATTTCTTGCAGCTGTCTGGTCACTTAAAACTTGATAATACTGGTCGCGTGCTGTCTCAATTAAACCAGCAACGTCACTGTTCAGTTCCGCCAGTTTCTTCTCAGCACTTCGTTCCTCCTGACGCACCTGTTCCAGTTCTGCTCGTAGTTCAGCTGTTTCATCGGACAGTTTTTTACATGCTTGTTGAAGAGTTTCTCGTTCTGCCTCGAGCTTCTGCAGTTCCTTCTTTTGCCTTGCCTCTGCTTGCGATTGATTTTCCTGTTTTTCGTACAGGACAGATAACCTGCCTTGCTGCCGTTCAAGCTGCGTAGATAATTCCAGCCTCTGCTGATTCAGACGAGCTTGACTCTCATTCAGGACAGAATTTCTGTCATTCAGACTGCTGAGTTGTAACTCCAGCTTATCAGCCCGTTCTTTTTTGATCAGAATCATGTCACTGAATTCTTTGATTTCAGTATCCAGACGAGCATATTCTGTTTTCAGTGCCTTGATATCAGTCACTGTCACCTGAATATCTGCTTCCGTCATCTCCTGTGTGAGTGCCTGATGCTCTTCTGCTGCTGCCGATTCAATCGCCAGTGGTTCCACTCGTGCTTGCAGGTCAAAGATAATATCATTAACACGTGACAGATTCAGGTTCGTCTCATCAAGCTTGGAAGCTGTCTCTTTTTTACGCTTCTTGTATTTGAGGACGCCTGCTGCTTCTTCTATCAAGTGACGCCTGTCTTCTGGTTTCGCATTTAATATTTCATCGACTTTGCCCTGAGAAATCATACTGAACGATTCTTTCCCGAGTCCTGTATCGAGAAAAAGTTCTGTGATATCTCTTAATCTGCTTTTCGTCTGATTGATGAAATATTCACTTTCACCAGAACGATAAAGTCTTCTCGTAATGTTCAGCTGTGGGTCTGCATCTATCTGTCGCTCACTATTATCCAGTTTCAGTGTCACTTCTGCATAATTCAGAGCCTGACGAGTTTCAGTGCCTGAGAAGATAACGTCTTCCATGCGGGCACCTCTCAGACTTTTCGCCGACTGCTCACCTAACACCCAGCGAATAGCGTCTGTTATATTACTCTTACCTGAACCGTTCGGCCCAATAATAGCGGTCAGTCCCTGATCAAACTCTACTTTTGTCTTATCAGCAAATGATTTAAAACCGTAAGCTTCGACTGTCTTCAAATAAACCATTTTATTCTCCTAACTGTACGGACTCCAGCGCTATTCTCGCCGCCTGCTGTTCTGATTCTTTTTTCGTCCGGCCTGTACCGATACCAATCACGTCAGTATCTGACAGCACTTCAGAAGTAAATTCCTTAAAGTGTGCAGGACCGCTCTCATTGACCAGTCGATAAGTGATCTGTCCACGTCCTCTTTTGTGCATATACTCCTGCAGATAGGTCTTAAAGTCTATTGTCCCTGTCAGAAGTTCATCCGCGATGTATGGGAATATTGCAATCTCAGCGAAGCGGACTGCAGCGTCAAAGCCGAGGTCAAGATATAACGCACCGATAAAAGCTTCAAATACATCTGCAATCAAAGAAGGGCGCGTTCTGCCGCCTGTCTTCTCCTCCCCTTTGCCCAGCAGAATCAAGTCTGCAAACTGCTGATGCGTAGCAAATGTCACAAGTGATGGTTCACAGACGATGGCCGCCCGTAATTTAGTCAGCTGTCCTTCAGACATGTCGCTATGTTCTCGGTAGAGATACTGAGAAACCACCAATTCTAACACCGCGTCGCCTAGAAATTCCAGGCGTTCATTATCCATTATTTTGTTGAGCTTAAAGTCGTTGATAAAACTAGAATGTGAAAAAGCCTGTTCATAAAGCTGTGTGTTAACGGGTTTGATTGAAAGTTCATTCATCTTCTGGTTCAATTTCAGATGGAATTGATTTAAGATTGTCTGTTTTCGGTTCATTGAGGGCCTCCTTTATGTTATCTATCCTATTTTACGTTAAAAAGTCCTGAAAAAAAAGGAAAAGTGGTCTCATAAGAGACCACTTCCACTTATTTTTCTAATGATTCGATGTAGTTCACTGCATCACCAACTGTGTTGATTTTTTCAGCTTCTTCATCAGGAATCTCCATACCGAATTCATCTTCAAGTTCCATCACGAGTTCCGCGATGTCTAAAGAGTCAGCACCTAAATCATCTTTAAAAGATGCTTCTGGTGTCACTTTGTCAGCGTCAACGCCTAAACGGTCAACGATGATATCTTTTACTTTATCGAAATTTGCCATTGTTTTCACCTCCTTGAAATGTTAGTTCATGAACATGCCGCCATTGACGTGAATGGTCTGGCCTGTCATATATTTTGCCTTATCAGACGCTAAAAAGCTAGCGGCATGCGCAATATCTGACACATCTCCGAATCTACCAAGCGGAATCTGCGCTTTCATACCGTTCTGCAGTTCTTCACTCAGCTGATCTGTCATATCAGAGACGATAAAACCTGGTGCAATTGCATTGACAGTGATATTACGTGATGCGAGTTCTCTGGCGAATGTCTTGGTCAGACCTTCTACTCCTGCTTTTGCTGCAACATAGTTGGCCTGCCCGGCATTACCGATAGAACCGACGATACTGGAGACGTTGATGATGGTACCTGCACGCTGTTTGAGCAGCTGACGTGTTACACTTTGCACAACATTGAAAACCCCTGTCAGATTCGTATCGATGACATCCTGCCATTCCTGTTCTTTCATACGCATCATCAAATTATCGCGGGTAATCCCGGCATTGTTGACAACGACATCAATAGAACCGAATGATTCAATTGTAGTCTTGATCATGTCCTGTACTTCTTCTTTATTCGCGACGTTAGCCTGTATCGCAACAGCTTTCCGTCCTAACTGTTCGATTTCTTTGACAACTGCTTCCGCTTTATCTTTGCTGCCGGCATAATTGACAACAATGTCATAACCGTCTTCAGCAAGCTGCAGTGCAATTGCACGTCCGATGCCGCGCGATGCACCTGTTACGAGTGCTGTAGCCATTAATCATTCCACCCTTCTAAATCTTCTACTGTTTCAACTGACGATATAGTAACCTCACGACTGATTTTTTTCACTAATCCACCCAACACTTTACCTGGACCAATCTCAACAAATTCAGTGACACCCGCATCGATGAGGTTCTTTATAGATTGTTCAAAACGCACCGGTGAATAAAGCTGTTCAATCAACTGACGTTTTATAATCACTGCATCTGTTTCAGGCGCTGCAGACACATTCTGGACAACAGGTATTTTTGCATCCTGAAATTCAAATCCATCAATAAACTCACTGAATTCCGCTTCTATGACTTTCATCATTGAAGAGTGAAAAGGTCCTGACACATTGAGTGGTAACACTCTTTTTGCACCGAGTGCCTTACCATTCTTCACAAGTTCATCAATTTTAGACTGATGACCGGATACTACAATCTGACCTGGGCAGTTGATATTTGCAGGCTCAATCACTGCATCCTCTGTAGAAATCTCCTGACAGAGTGCCTCGACTTCAGCAATATCAAGGCCGAGTACAGCTGCCATTGAACCAGCGCCTTTTGGAAAAGCAGTCGCCATCAGTTGACCTCGTTTTGCGACAATCTGAACAGCATCTTCTGCACGAATTACACCGCTTGCGACAAGCGCCGCATATTCACCGAGACTGTGACCGATTGTGTAGTCAAAATCACCTTTGAACCGTTCAATAAGCGCCGCACTGTGACTGACAATAGCCGGCTGCGTATATTCTGTTAAGTTGAGTCTGGCTTCATCATTAGCCATAATATCAGCAACATCAAAATCCAGCTGTTGTGTCAATGCAGTCACGGATTCTTTTAAATCGCCAGCCATTCCAAGTTTCTGCGAACCTTGTCCCGGAAACATGAGCACCCGCTTAGTCATGTGACACCTCTTTTCTCATTGCTTCAACGACACCTTCCTTTACAGATTCCTTTGCCTGACGCAGTGCGTTATAGAAAGCACGTGCGTCTGATGAACCATGAGCTTTGATAACGATACCGTTTAAACCAAATAAGACGGCTCCACCGTATTCAGCATAATCCATCTTGCCTTTAATGCCTTGCAGATCCTTATTTAAGACACCGGCCGCAAGTTTATTTTTCAGATTCTTTATCAGCTCCTGCTTCAGCATCCTGAAAATACTCGTTGCCGTACCTTCCAGAGTCTTTAAGACCATATTGCCAGTAAAGCCATCAGTCACCACAACATCGGCTGCTGACAGAAGCAATGCTTTTGATTCAACATTGCCTTTAAAATTAATGGTGTTCTGCTCAGAAAGTAATTTAAAAGTCTCTTTTGTCAGCGCATTACCTTTTTTATCTTCTGTTCCGATATTCAGTAGTCCTACAGTCGGATTTGTAATTTTACGGATAGACTTGGCATAAATAGAGCCCATCTGTGCATATTGTGCAAGATGTTCGGGCTTCGCATCTGCGTTCGCCCCCATATCCAACAGTATAAACCCTTTATCATCAATAGTCGGCAAAGTCAGCGCTAGGGCAGGACGCTCTACACCAGGCAATCTACCAACGATAAAAAGTCCAGCAGACATCAATGCCCCAGTGTTACCTGCTGATACACAAGCATCAGCTTCACCATATTTAACTGCTTCAGCCATGCGCACCATGGAAGCATCTTTCTTACGACGAATTGAACGAACGGGTTCATCTTCCATCGTAATCACTTCTGTACAGTGCTGAAATTTCACACGTTCATGCTGAAACGCATATTTCTCATTACCGAATAACAGAATTTCAACATCCGGATCTTGATCAAGAAACTGCTTAATTCCTTCTACAACTATATCAGGTGCATTGTCGCCACCCATCAAATCTACTGCTATTTTAATCATTGCTCTTCTCCTTCACCAAAGTAATACATTACAAAACGGCCTTTAAATACTTGCTGGTGCTGAACAGAACTCTCTACTTCGATTGTCGCACGTTTCTTCCGTTTCTCTATCAGTACTGCTTTAGTCACGACACGGTCACCGAGTTTAACAGGCTTGATGAACTTCACTTCGCTTGAAGCAGTCAATGCCAGCTCATCATCGATCAGCGCAACACAGAGTGAGTTGGCCTGAGCAAAAAGAAAATGTCCTCGTGCAATCTGATTGCGATGAAAAACATGTTCCTCCTGAATATCGAGTATTGAAATAGCCACCTTGTCCAGTTGCAGTTCAATAATCTCACCGATGACTTCATCGAGAGGTAACGCCTTAACTTCATCATGGTGCTGAACCGCAACGCCTCTGATTCTCTCACGAAGTTCAGGGATATTCTGCTCAAGTCTGTCCAGACGTATCGTCTGAATACTGACTCCGAACGCTTCACTTAAATCTTCATCAGTCAAAAATGGATTGTCTCGAAGTTTTGACACAAGCTGATTCTGACGATCTGTTTTAATCATTCTTTTCATACTAGGACATCCTTTTAGTAGTTGGTCTTAATTAGTCTATCATAACTTGCTGCTTTTTGTTAATCAATAACTAAAAAAGCTCCTATAAAGGAGCTTAAGTCGTTGTTATGATACGCGCTTTAACAATCATTCTTTTTTCAAACAATAAAGTTTCCGGATTATAGCTGTCACAAGTGATGAGCGTGAGTTCCTGTGGCTGGCCTTTATTTTCTTTCAATACATCTACTTGAGAAGGATTCACATCATAAATTTGATATATTTTGTAGTTTTTCTTACTGTTACGCGTCAGAATGGTCACAACATCCCCTATTTTCACTCGGTCTAAATAGTTAAAACGGATACCCGCGCCTTCCACTCGGTGACCGGCAATCGCAATATTCTGTTCAGTAAGCTGCTCACCTTCTTCAACGAGTGTTACACCGTTTTTTAGATTGGCTTGGGTGGCCGGTCCTTTTAAAAGGGGCTCGTTAATATCTGCGGCCGGTATTTTCAGGTAGCCGAGCATGTCTTCAGTCAGTTTCAGTTTATCTGGTTCTGTTTTTGTGATCCATTTCTCCAGATCGTTGACCTCAGGAGTTGCTTCATTCTTTTGATAGGCCTGAATGATTTTATCATTAACCTGATCAGTGACTAACGTACGTATATCCTGCCAGAAAAACATGATGACAGCAGCAGCGATTAATAATACGCCTAAAATTCTATAAAAAATCCTCATTTTTCATCTCCTAATCAATTTCGAGTGCACTGACTTCCAGCATCATTCTTTTCTTCAACCAGATATTCTCAGGTTCATCGATTTTACCACTCAGTATGATTTCACTCGCTTCGTCACGTGCGACTTCGAGCATGCGATAGTCTTCCACTATATTGGCAACTTTAAAGTCAGGCAGACCGCTTTGTTTAATGCCGAAAAAATCCCCGGGACCCCGCATTTCAAGGTCCTTCTCTGACAATAGGAAACCATCTGTCGTCTGACACATGATCTGCATACGCTCTATTCCGGTTTCAGTAGAAGGATTGCTGATCAGCACACAGTAACTCTGGTGTGAACTACGTCCCACACGCCCGCGCAGCTGATGCAATGTTGACAGACCGAATCTCTCTGCATCTATAATCATCATCATTGTCGCATTAGGGACGTTCACGCCCACTTCAACAACGGTTGTTGAAACCAGAATATCCAGTTCATGGCGGCTGAACTTTTCCATGACTTCATCTTTTTCTTCTGAAGACATTCTACCATGAAGGAGGCCGACACGTTCACCGAAATGATTTTTAAAGGTTTCATAAATCTCAACGGCATTCTGAACGTCCAGTTTCTCGGACGCTTCGATTAAAGGACAGATCACATATGCCTGATGACCTTTAGCGATTTCCTCTTTCGTCTGTGCAAGAACTGTGCTCATTTCTTCATGTTTAGCCCACGATGTCTTAATCGGTTTTCGTCCTTTAGGCAGTTCCTTGATACTTGAGACATCCATCTCACCAAACACAGAGATAGCGAGTGTCCTAGGAATAGGTGTCGCCGTCATAAAGAGAACATTTGCGTCATCCCCTTTCTCACGCAGCCTCTTACGCTGATTGACGCCGAAGCGGTGCTGTTCATCTGTAATAACCAGTCCTAGCCGGTGAAAGATGACTTCGTTCTGAATTAATGCGTGAGTCCCGACAATGACATCTATGTCACCAGCTGCTAACTGCTCAAGCAGAATTCGCCGTCTTTTTCCTTTGACAGAACTCGTCAGAAGTGCGACGCGTACTTGATCACCGTAGAGACTTGCCAGACTCTCTGCATGCTGCTCCGCTAGTATCTCTGTCGGTACCATGAGGGCGCTTTGATAACCAGCAGTGAGAAGCGCATACATCGCGATTGCTGCAACGACCGTCTTACCTGAACCTACATCTCCTTGCAGCAGCCGGTTCATCCGCATCGGCAGTTTGATATCACGGAAAATTTCGTTCACCACATTTTTCTGAGCATCTGTCAGTTCAAATGGCAATGTCTCAATAAAGGCTCTGACTGCCTGGATATCATAGTCAATGCTGACAGACAGACCTGCTGCATGTTCTGTCTGATTCAACATCCGCATTTTCAGCTGAAAAAGAAACAGCTCACAAAAGGCGAAAGTCCGCTTCGCCTGCTTCAGTGAATGATAATCATGCGGGAAATGCAGAGTCTCGAGTGATTCTTTTAAATCCCAGAGTTTATATTTATCCATCAGATATCCGGGTATCATCGGTGTGATTTCTGTCGACTGAAATGCTTGCTGGACAAACTTCTGAAACTGCTTGGGCTTCACTAAACCTTTCAGGCTATACTGAGGGACAAGCGCATTTTCACTTGAAGCGACTTCCTTGCTGAATTTTGTTCCTTGAAGAATCTGTTTGGATCGCTGCCATTTACCTGTTACTGTCGCCGTCTCTCCTAAAGTGACCTGATGTTTGATATATGGCTGATTAAAGTATTCAACTCGGATAGCGACACCGTCTACTAACATATGGAACATCATCTTGGACTTGCTGCGCCCAAAATAGCTGATGCGGGGCATACTGTAAATTTCTCCTGTGACCGTTATTTTGTCACCATCAGCTGCTTCATTGATATTGATTACTGTCTCATCTTCATACCGATAAGGTAGATGCATAATCAAATCACTCATCGTAAAAAGTCCTAGATCATTAAGTTTCAGGACTGTCTGAGGCCCCACCCCTTTAAGGTCCGTCAGCGGTCGTTCTGTTTCAATTAGATGTTGTTTTGTCATGCTATCCCTCTTTATGCATCATTGTCCTTAATCTTATGCCCATTATGACATAATCATCACGATCAGTCTAAAAGGATTATTCAGTTCTTATTTACCGTAAAAAGAACACTTATTGAAGGAACAACAGAAAAAAGCTGTTCCGTTAAGAAACAGCTTCTTCATAATCAACTATTCAACAGCAAATATAAAACTGTAAATCGGTTGCTGACCTTGATGAACTTCCACTTCCACATCTTCATAGCGGTCTTCAATATATTCCGTTAAAGCAGTGACCTGTTCTTCAGCTGCTTCTTCTCCCGTGATGATTGTGACAATTTCGCTATCCTCATCAATCATAGCATCCAGAAGCTGCTGGCATACTTTAGCTTGATCAAAGTCAGATACTTTAATCTTGCTTTCAAAAAGACCCATATATGCACCTTTTGCGATATCAACACCTTCAATTGAAGTGTCACGTACAGCATAAGTGACTGATCCAGACTTCACATGACTGATTGCCTCAGCCATCGCTGCTTCATTATCTTCGAGCTTTGCTTCAGGCGTATAGCTGAGAAGTGCTGATAAGCCTTGAGGAATCGTTTTTGTTGGAATCACGACTACCGGAATGTCGACGACACTTGCTGCCTGTTCCGCTGCCATAATGATATTTTTATTGTTCGGCAGAATAATAGCTTCTTTACATTTTGAAGATTCAATCACTTTGACGATATCTTCTGTCGAAGGATTCATCGTCTGACCACCGCTGATGACATGTGTCGCGCCGATTGATTCAAAGAGCTGAGTAATTCCATCACCCATTGAAATCGTGATAATTGCTTGATCGACGACTTTTGTTTTCTGCTTGTTGTCTCGTTTTCGCAGTACTTCACGATGCTGTTCACGCATATTCTCTACTTTAATCTTAATGATTTCACCGTACTGACTTCCATAAGTCAGGGCTTCACCCGGTGTTTCTGAATGTACGTGCGTCTTCACGATTTCATCATCAGAAATGACTAACAGTGAGTCACCAAAGTTTGCCATATCATTTCTAAACTCATCTTCGTCAAATGGTTTCATGCCTGATTTGAAGCGCACCATAAATTCAGTACAGAATCCCGGCACAATATCTTCCGTTTTAACGACATCTCCGAAATCGTGATCGTCATTGATGAAATTCTCGTCCATTTTCACATTAACTGGTTCAGCGATTTTTTCACCTTTCATGACTGCTAAAAATCCTTCGTAAACATAAACGAGTCCCTGACCCCCACTATCCACGACACCGACTTCCTTTAAGACGGGCAACAGGTCTGGTGTACGTTTAAGTGAAGCATTTCCCGCTTCAACAATCGCTTCCATCACTACAATGACGTCATCTGTCGATTTAGCAATTTCAGTAGCGTGTTCACTCGCTTCTCTGGCGACTGTAAGAATCGTACCTTCAACAGGCTTCATCACCGCTTTGTAGGCAGTTTTCACGCCTGAATCAAAGGCTTTCGCAAATTTCTTCGCATCTATATCTTCACATGACTCAATAGATTTCGAGAAACCACGGAACAGCTGAGATAAGATTACGCCCGAATTACCACGCGCACCCATCAGCAACCCTTTTGAAAAAGCTTTCCCTACATTACCAATATGCGCTTCGATATGCTCTTTAGTCTCTTTAGCGCCTGATGACATTGATAGATTCATATTAGTTCCTGTGTCACCATCCGGTACAGGAAAAACATTCAGAGAATCTACATACTCTGCATTCTGTGATAAGTTATTTGCCCCCGCAGCAATCATTTCAGCAAATAGCTTGCCATCGATTTTGTTCATTAATAAGATCCTCCCTATTCTTCCTCATCCAGTTTAATGACACGAACGCCCTGGATATATATGTTCACTGAGTTCACTTTAAGATTAAGTGTTTTTTCTAGCGTGTATTTCACAACTGATTGCACATTATTGGCAATTTCAGAGATTTTCGTACCGTACGCGACAATAATGTACATATCTACAGCGAGTGTACCATCATGCTGCGTGACGATGACGCCTTTAGAATAATTGTCCCGTCTTAGAATGTCAGCGATATTATCTCTTACTTGATGTTTACTGGCCATCCCGATGATTCCGTAACATTCAACAGCAGCACCGCCTGCAATTGTAGCGATGACATCATTTGAAATATCAATATTGCCGTATTCGTTGTTGATTTCTAAAGTCATAAGGAACCTCCTCATTTAATTGATTCATCATGTTATTATAAGCAATAAACGCCTTCATATACAAGTATTGTGGCAAAAATGAGAATGATAGATTGAGAAATGACGATAAAATCGTTGCATCGCCCTTCATATTGTGTTAAATTACTATGGTGTAGAAAGATAAGTGTATCTCTATATGTCATTAAAGGAGGAAATAACATGGCTAAAGTATGTCACGTTACAGGTCGTAAAGCTGTGACTGGTAATAACCGTTCACACGCTATGAATGCGAACAAACGTCGCTGGAACGCTAACTTACAAAAAGTTAGAATCCTTGTGGACGGCAAACCTAAACGTGTATGGGTATCAGCTCGTGCACTTAAATCAGGTAAAGTCACTCGCGTTTAATGAATATATAGATACGAAAAAAGACCTTTGTGTGGAAGGTCTTTTTTTTATGCATCTTTACTTTGAATCATATAAACCATACCATTCTCAACGATGACTTCTGCACGGTCATTGACAAATTCATTCGAAACCGTACGTGTAGTCCCCATTTCCAGCTGAGTGCGGGGTAATGTATATTTCAAGTCATGAATCGTCAGAACGACACCTGCTTCAACCGGTATAAAAGAGACGTATGTCATATTCTCATGACGCCGTATAATATGGGTGCCTGTCGCTAGCACTTGGATCACATTGTCGTCATCTACGATAAAGAACTCGCTTGAGGACAGCACCACTTCTTTGTTCAGCAGTGTCTGCAGGTTACCGAGAAAGTGGTCCAGTCTGCCACCAGTCGCACCGTGTATGAAAACCCGGTCATAATCAAGCGTCAGTGCATATTGAATGCCCACTTCAAGGTCTGTCTCATTCTTTTCAGTCGGCAGCACATCGACTTCCAGTTCAGCTTGTACTCTTTTAAGTTGTACTTCAGTCAGAGAATCGAAATCTCCGAATGCAGCAATAGGTGTGATGCCCGCTTCAACAAGCATCAGGACGCCGTAATCAATACCGATCCAGTCTTCATGTTTCAGGACATCCATCGTTTTCATATTAAAATTATGCGCTGTACATAATAGATGTAAGTCCATCGTCATTCACCTCTTAAAATAGATGTCGGCGTCTTATAGTCTTCATGTTTGAAGAAGTATGAGCCTGCTACCAGAACATCTGCACCAGCTTGTCGGCAAAGCTGCGCTGTATGTTCATTTATCCCGCCATCCACTTCTATTTCAAAGGCAAGTTGATGCTGCATACGGTAATCATTCAAAAACTGAATTTTATCAACCATACTTGTGATGAATGATTGGCCACCAAATCCCGGGTTGACGGACATGACAAGAACAAGGTCAACATCCTGCAGCACCGGCATCAGCTGCTCTATACACGTACCTGGATTCAGCGTCACACCTGCTTTCTTGCCTGTCTGTTTAATCTGCTGGATCACTCGATGTAAGTGACGAGTCGCTTCAACATGAACCGTGATGATGTCGCTGCCTGCCGCGGCAAAAGCTTCAATATAGCGCTCCGGTTCTTCAATCATCAGATGGCTGTCAATGGTCAGATCCGTTATTTTTCTCAGCTGTTCTAAAATAGGCAGCCCAAAAGAGATGTTGGGCACAAAACGACCATCCATGACATCATAATGCAGATAGTCTGCACCTGCTTCTTCTAATCGTCTGACTTCCTGATTCAATTCAGTAAAGTCACAAGACAGTAAACTAGGCGCTATTTTCATCAGTATCTCACCTTTCTTGTTTCAATTTCATTCATCATCTGCAGATAATGGTCGTAACGGGACTGAAGAATCGTCTCGCCCACGCTCGACTTGACTGCACATTTAGGTTCATTGACATGCAGGCATTCACGATATTTACACTCTTCTGCCGCAGCGACAAACTCCGGAAAACAGTTCTTGAGCATATATTTGTCGATATGCGCATAATCAAGGGAACTGAAGCCTGGAGTATCAGCAATATAACCTTCGCTTGTTCTAATAAGTTCAACATGGCGCGTCGTATGTTTTCCTCGGTTAAGCGCGTTCGAAATGACACCGGTCTCAAGATTCGATTCCGGGCGCACCGCATTGATCAGAGAGGATTTACCGACACCTGACTGACCGGAGAGTACGTTGATGCCTGGTACAAGCAGATGAAGCAGCTCTGACTGGTCCTCCAGATTCGAAATCAGATGTGTCGAATAGCCGATAGATTGATAATATTCCAATTTGCCCTGAATGACGGCTTCTTCTTTCTCAGTCAACAGATCTTTTTTCGTCACTATCAAGCTCGGCATGATATCATAACTTTCAACAATGACCAGAAACTTATCAATCAAGTTAAGACTGAAGTCAGGTTCTTTTGCACTCATCACAATCAATACCTGATCGATATTGGCAACAGGTGGTCGTATGAGTTCATTTTTTCTAGGTAGAAGCTCCGTGATATAGCCTTCAATCTCATTTTCTATCTGAAACTTCACTCTGTCACCAACAAGCGGGGAGAGTCCTTTTTTTCTGAAGACACCTCGCGCTCGGCATTGAAAGCTCTCTCCTGCACTTTCTACATAATAAAATCCACTTAACGCTTTATAGATTAATCCTTCTCTCACTGAGTCACCTCTTCATTAAATTAGTCCTATTTTAACATATAACTGTAATAGTCGTCCCCTGATTCACTGTGCTATCCACTTCTATTATGAAGCCGTGAAGATCTGCTATCTCTTTGACAATAGCCATCCCGAGTCCATTTGACGGCACATGATCTTCGTTGCTTTTTGATTTAAAGAAACGTTCAAACAGGTGCTTCTGCGTCCTGTCATCCATTCCGACACCTTCATCTTGAATAGTGATAACCTGATTCTTCAACGTAATCACAATAGAACCTTCCTGTTTTGAATATTTAATCGCATTGGATAGCAGATTGGTCACCAGCTGCATCAGTAGGGCTCTGTGTGCAGTCAGTTCGCTGTCATCGAAATGTGTCGTCAGCAGCAGTTCTTTTTCATCCAGCTGATACATGAAAGTATTGATGACTTCTTTCATCATATCCTTACCATTAAATGTTTTCAGCTGCAATCTGTTGCCTTCATTTTCAATAGATGCAAGTGTCAGCAGCTGCTTAGTCAGTCCGCTAAGTCGTCTGGACTGATGCTGAATGGCTTTTATCGTTTCACTGTTGTAGTTGTCTGCCAGCTGATCAGTCAGACCGATCAGGTTAGTGATAGGTGACTGAATTTCGTGGCTGACATTTGCTACAAATCGCTCGTTGACCGCCTGATGATGACGAATCGCTTTCGACATCTCCTCCATCTCGCGAGCCAGTTCACCGATTTCGTCGCGTCTTGTAATCGAAGACTGGTCGCTATAGTCACCGGTACGAATACGCTTCGCAAACTGCTGTAGCTTCTTGACCGGATTCACAAAGTAATCAGCACTTAATATAATGAAAAATACAGTGAAAATTAAGATATAAACGAGTAAGATGGCCAGAAATATTCTAAATTCTCCCATACTCTGTCCGACGTCCGGTCTGATATAGACACGATAATGCTCCCCTGCTACCTGCATATCAATACCGACCGTATTGCGCGTCTCATTGTCGAAGAAGCCCGTGATGAATAAATTGAATGGCCGGTCTTTAATACCATGATAGATGCCAGCATGATTGTCTTTCAGATTTTTGACACGAAAAGGGGTACCATAATAATCCACCTCTTGATCATGCACCGTCATCACCTGAAAATTCAGAGAAGCCATCTGTGAGAAAAAAGTCTCAGGTTTAATCTCAGGATGTGATTCTATAAAATGTTTCTGTTCTTCAACAATCTGAGTGATGCGGTCATCATTCAACGGCTTAAGAAATAGATGATAGTAGACATTGGCGATTATAAAGCTGAGAAGCGCGCTTAAACAGAATGTGAAAAGAGTAGAAACAACAAAATGAGTCGACAGCTTCTTAAACATGCTGCACCTTATAACCCACACCTCTTACGGTCAATATTTCGAATTCAGGATAGTTGGAGAGTCTCTTGCGCAGCCGTTTGATATGCACATCGATGGTCCGTTCGTCACCTTCAAAGTCAAATCCCCAGACATGCTCAATCAGCTGTTCCCGTGTGCCCACTTTAGGGGATAGCCTGACAAGTTCTGCAAGCAGCTCAAACTCTTTTCGCGGCAGATAAAGGGTATCCTCTTCGACTACCACCTCATAGCTGTCAACATCCAGCTTCATACGTCCAAAAGTAAGTGCTGACTGCGCTTGATAACGATTCAATATGGCATTGACTCTGAACGCAAGTTCCTCGACAAGAAACGGCTTCGTCACATAATCATCTGTCCCAGCTTCAAAAGCAGATCTTTTATCGCTCAGCTCACTCCGGGCTGTCAGCATGATCACCGGCTTCTTGTAATACGTTTTGATATGGTCACACAACTCAAAACCATCCATCCCGGGCATCATGACATCCACTATACAAAGATCAATTTTTTCGTGATCAAGTATGCGGACCGCTTCGTCACCATCTGCTGCGAGTCGCACTTCATATTGTTTCAACCCTCGTTCTACCATCTCACGAATAGCACGCTCATCATCTACCACTAATATTTTTTTCATCTTTTTCCTCCTGTTCATATTCCGTTCATATAACACTTCTATAATCAGTATATATTCAAACAACGAAAGGATGTATACACATGAAACTTGCACTGCAGGAACTGAAATATTACAAATTTAAATATGCCATGATTACAGCGATTCTTTTCTTACTCGCTTTTCTCGTTCTCTTTGTTTCAAGTTTAGCACAAGGTCTTGGAAAAGATAATATCTCACTGATTGAAGAGCTGAACAGCAGCCATTACGTCATCAGTGATGATGCCAACAATTCTCTTACTGCTTCACAGTTATCGGAGCAAGACATTAAAACATTAACAGAAAATAACATTCCGCTGCTTTCCATGCAGCTTGCGACCTTTGAGAACAATACAGGTATTGCTGCTGTCTACATGAAAGATGCCAAGCCTGAAGTGACTGAAGGGAAAATGCCGGCCAATAAAAATGAAGTCGCAATTGATGATTATCTCCAGAATGATATTAAAATCGGCGATACAATCAAAGTCAAAAATAAAGATATCGACTATAAAGTAACAGGTTATGTCAAAGACAATATGTATGCTCACACTGCTGTAGGTTATATGACAGAAGAAGGAATCAAACGAATCAACCCTGCTATCAAGCCTAATATCGCTCTTGTCAGTCAAGATTCTGTAGAGGGTCTGAAAGACGCTAAAGTCATTTCAGAGGATGACTTGAAAAAAGGAATCGCTAGTTATGAAGCAGAACAGATGCCTCTAAACTTAATGGTCATCTTTCTTTTTGTCATTTCGGCTATAGTGATCGCTGCTTTCTTCTATGTCATCACCATCCAGAAAACAACAGAGTACGGTATTTTAAAAGCGATTGGTTTCAAGAACTCTAAAATTGCCGGCATGATACTGCTCGAAATCCTGATCATCACGACAATCGGTGTAGCCGTCGCTATCGGTCTGACTTTCCTGATTGCAAGTCAGCTGCCTGTCACAATGCCGTTCTTCTTAAATAATCAGCTTATTGCTATACTCGCTGCATTATTCTTTGTCGTCGGACTGATCGGCGCATTACTGTCACTTATTAAAGTCATTCGTATAGATCCGCAACTTGCTTTAGGAGGCGAATAATATGCTGCAAATCAAAGAAATCACAAAAACTTATGGCACTGGCGAACAAGCAACGGAAGTTCTAAAGGGTGTCAATCTTGATGTACAGGACGGAGAGATTGTTATTCTATATGGCCCGTCAGGCTCCGGGAAAAGTACATTACTGACCATTATCGGCGGACTGCTATCACCTACTTCAGGAGAAATTTTACTGGACGGCCGTTCATGGAATTCTTTAAGTGATCAGCAGATGACTGCGATGCGTTTAAGTGATATCGGCTTTATTTTTCAGGCCTCACATCTATTACCCTACTTAAACGTCAAAGATCAGCTGACTGCTGTCGCTACAGAAAACGGTATGGCAGCTAAAGAAGCTTCAGAAAGAGCGGATATTCTTTTAGAGGATTTCGGTCTGAAGCATCGTTCTAAAGCCTATCCAAATCGTCTGTCAGGTGGTGAAAAGCAGCGGACAGCAATTGCCCGTGCTTTTATGAATGCACCGAAGATGATACTAGCTGATGAGCCGACAGCCAGTCTTGATAAGGAACGGGCACTAGAAGTCGTCGATATGCTGAAGAAACGGGTCAAATCATCAAATACAGTCTGTATCATGATCACCCATGACCAGCGCCTTTTCTCTAAAGCAGACCGCCTGTTTATTCTTGATGATGGTAAGCTCATCGATCAGACTGCTCAGATTTCTACTTTCAATTAAAAATAAGCCCAGTATCCTGAAAGATACCGGGCTTATTCTATTTCTTCATATTTTTTATCTGTTTAATCGTCGGCACTTTATTGACCGGCATAGAAATAGGAACAGTCTCATAATGTACTTCATTTGAAGGTAATTCAAACCAACGTATTGGTGAAGCGGTAAATTTCTTTATAAAGATTTTCGTCTCAACAATCAGTCTGTCTCGCCAAGCTATTTTAGCATCTATTGGCAGGTCATCCTGCAGAATGATATAAGTGAAGTCTGCAAGTTTAAGAGTTGGGTTCGTACCGTATGTTCTGTGTTGCTCAGGAATACAGCCTTTTTTAAGCATCATAGCGGCAATCTGCTTGATGTAGAGATTGACGTTCTGGTGCATTCTGAATCCGAGTATCAGTTGCACTTTAAAAACATTATCCGTACCAAAGTCTTCTATCTGATAGTTAGCCTGGAATGGTTGGTCTGACACTTTGACATTGACTATCCAGTAAATATCAGCACGTTTAGGAATACCGTCCAGAATAGATTTAAAAATCTGCTTTTCCGCCATTTTCATATCTGCTGTGGTAGATAAGTAGACAAGGTTGCTAGCATATTTAGGAAAACGCTTATCCTGCGACAACTGTTCGAGCTGTCTTTTAAAAAGATCTACATTGATATCATATGTTCTGCGATCTTTAATCTGATAACCTTTATACCAGACCACCATCAGGAGAGCGATTGCAAGTGAGATCAGTACAGCAATATAGCCTCCGTGCATAAACTTTGCGAGACTAGAAATAAAGAATGCCGCTTCAAGCATCAGGAAGAAGCCGATCACTAAAGTGACAATTGCTGCATTGTGCTTTCGCTGAATCAAATAGTGCCAGAGAAGAATAGTTGACATCATCATCGTCACCGTGATACTTAGACCGTAAGCTGCCTCCATATGCACAGATGTCTGGAAGTAAAGGACGACCATGATACAGAGTAACCAGATAAAGAATGTGACAGAAGGGATGTACATCTGTCCTTTAATGGTCGACGGATATTTAATATCCACTTTAGGCATGAGACGTAAGTGAATCGCTTCTGATACTAACGTGAATGAACCAGAAATCAGTGCCTGTGATGCGATAATGGCTGCACCTGTCGCAATCATTACCCCGATAAAGATAAAGGAGTCAGGCATGATCTGGAAGAATGGATTAATGACTTCTCCCGCTTTAAAGTCACGTGTCTTAACGCGCTCAATAATCCATGCACACTGACCGAAATAGTTCAGTAACAGCATGAGCTTAACAAATGACCATGTCCGGTAGATAGCCCCTTTACCGACGTGCCCCATATCAGAATACAGTGCTTCTGCACCTGTTGTAGCAAGGAAAACCGTCCCTAAAATCATCAGACCCATCTTATTGCTGTCATCGAACAGAATCTCAATCCCGTAAAGCGGATTAAGGGCTCTTAACACAGTTAAGTCCGTAGTCAGATTAAAAATGCCAAAGATACCCAGCATACTGAACCAGACAAGCATAAAAGGTCCAAATATTTTACCAATACTGCCGGTACCAAAACGCTGTGCAAAGAAAATCAATGTAATAATCGTGATAACAATTGCTAGTATATATTTCTGCTCTGATAAGAGAGAATCTTTAAGACCCGGTATTTCCTGAATCCCTTCTATAGCTGATGTCACGGTTACAGCAGGCGTTAAAATGCCGTCAGCAAGTAACGCCGCACCCCCTATGACAGCAGGGACAATCAGCCAGTTCCGTCTCTTACGGACGAGGGTGTAAAGACTGAAGATACCACCTTCACCGTGGTTATCAGCACGCATTGCAATCAGTACATATTTAATCGTCGTCAGAAGCGTAATCGTCCAGATAATGAGTGACAGGCAGCCAATAATATATTGTTCTGTCATGGCTTCCATGCCACCGTTTGTCTCGACCACAGCCTTCATGACATAAAGGGGTGATGTCCCAATATCTCCATAAACAATGCCTATAGCGACAAGCATCATTGCCAGTTTAAAACGGTTGCTCGTATTTTCTGTTTTCATAGTCGACCTCGTTTGTTTAATTTAAATTGACTTCCATATCATACGCCTAGTGCAAACAATGTTCAATCCCCTATCTTGGATAATTGTAAACACATCAGGGTATAATAATTTAGAAACAGAATAATATCTAGAGGTGATTTTGATGACAATTAAATCAGTTACAACAGATGCATTGCAGGAAACACTTCAAGTCGGCACAGATGATGTTGTCTTAGATGTCCGCGAAAAAGAAGAATTTGCTGCCGGTCATATTAAAGAAGCGTTTAACTACCCTTTATCTGAACTGGAAGAACGTGCAGATTCATTGAAAAAAGATACAAGTTATTATGTCATCTGCCAGCGAGGTATGCGTTCTGAGAAAGCTTCGCGTTATCTGCATGACCTAGGCTACGATGTGACGAATGTCGAAGGCGGCATGGATAAGTGGCACGGTGAAATAGAACAATAAAAAAATCCGCAAACTGATGTTTGCGGATTTGCTTTTTTTAACGGCGACGGTCAAAGTTATTGCGGATGTTCTCAATAATCATACCGCTGTTGATCTGACCTGGTAATTTAGTGCGGTCCACTGTGAAGTCCTGTGCGGGTATATCGTACTGGATTTCTCGTGCAAAGTATTTCATTGATTCTTCCATGATGATGACAGTCATCCACTCACCTGCACAGCGGTGGTTTGTCCAGTAATCGCCTCCACCTTGAGGGATTAAATCAAATGGGCTGCCGTCCCAGTTCTCAAAACGCTCCGGATAGAACTGTTCTGCATTCTGCCATAAAGATTCACTATGAAGTGTACCGAAAATATCGAGAATAAGCATCGTATCTTTTTCGATTTTATAGCCATCGAACGTGATATTTTTCTTCGCTTTACCTGGCAGGAAAGGCACGAACGGATAATAACGACGGACTTCCTGAGCAAATTTATAAGCATAGCTGTTATCATTCTGCGCCACTCGAGCACGTTCGCCTGGATATTCATGCATGGCCAGTACACCGAATGAAATGAAACGGTTAATCGCTACAAGCGGACGAATCGTATTCATTAAGTCAACTGCAGCAAGACGTGAATCCATCTGTTTACCGTTCATATCTTTCCAGTGACTGAATTCGTATAAACCTGAGCCTTCTTCAGGGAAAAGTTTACCTTTACGTGTCGCGATGATTTGTTTCTCCAGGTAGTCTTCTACACGGTCACGCGCGTTCAGTGCACGTTTGTAACCACTGTAAGCTGTCCCGATGGAACCGAATGAATCCACCATTGCATTCATATCTTTTGCATATTGTTCCATGCGTTCAGGTGTATCAAATGGTACATCAGCAAAACGGAATCCAACTTTTAATAACACAAGAGTAGATTCAAGGTACACGTTAGTCTGATCCATCGCCTGCAGACGTGCTGTATCTTCAAACCAGTAGTTGCGAGTCAGTTTACGAAGATATTCAAGGTTGTTATCCGTCATCAGTGACATAAATAATGTCTTTCTGTTTTTATGTTTGTCACCTGTTGTTGTATGGATAGCACCTTTACCAAACAATGTTTTTACAAGTCGTTTCGGCAATGTGCCAGACCGTTCTGTCTTGTCGTTATCGTAAAATAATTCAGCAGCTTCTTTACCGCTGATGACAACGGCTTTCTTACCGCCTAATACTCTCATTTCAAAAACATTTGTATTTAATTCTTTTGTACGACTGGGTATAAACTCATAACCTTCCTTTAAAACAGTCAGTGTCTGATCGAGTCCTTTAACCTTCGGCATACGTTTAGCCATTGATATTTCCCCCTCTAAGTTGTTTTAATAATTGAATAGCAGTTTCTCTGACAATATCTGTCTCGTAATTCAATTCTACCACAGTCCCCGGTATAATCGTCATATCTTTACCTTCTGAATAGATGAAGAACTGCTCACCCAGCGATTGTTTATTGAGTCGTTCAGCCTGACCGTATGTCTCCTGACCGACCAGCTGCTGATTATTGATTTTAGCGGCCAGTCGTTCTGCACTTCCTTTAGTCATACCATCAACAAGGAATACAGACTCTGAAAAACGCTCAGCCATATGATTGATCCGCTCTTCCGGAACCACACCATAAGCATCCCGTAAATCAATCAGCAGCGGTTTTCTTAAGTCTGCCAGCTGGTAAAGACCTCTAATATGGTGCACGATGACTTCCGTAAATCCATCACGTTCGAAAACTTCCGATGTGCCCTCTTCTTCAAATGCCTTTAAATCAAATGTATAAATCTGATCGCCGCGCAGAACTGTTGCCTCATGCTGTTTCTTCAAAATAGGATGCCAGTCCTGTCTATCTGTCTGCTCATTAAATAAAAGTTTCTGATAACGTTCTCCGAGCATGGCAATAGAATCGCCTGACAGATGAGTAATGCGGTCGCCGACGACAAATCTTCTATCAGCCGTCACTGCCGTGACAATCAGAACATCTCCCGTTCGTCTGACACGAATACCGTTTGACCAGTATCTCTGATCAACAAAATCCAGAGACTTCAGATTAAACTCTGCCAGGTAATCAACCATCACCTGCTGAAAAGTAAATGGATTTGGATTGAGTTTGTTAAAGACAGATTGATAGTTATCACTTATAGCATCATCTTTCAATCCAAGATCCTCTAGAATTGACCTAACTTCCTTAAATGTATTGACATATTCGTACATGGCTGTCCCCCCATCCTCTCACAATCATTTACTACCCTAAAATGAATCTTTTCACGCATCCCATCGATTAAAAAAATAAAAACCATGTGATTAGCTATGAAAGCTAACAGCATGGTTTTCACTCTTTATTAAATGTCATCATAGTTAATCGTTTCTTTTTCGAAAACTTTCCCATTGATTTTAATGACATAAGAACCGGATTTTCCTTCTTCAATAATCATGGGAATCGTCACGGTCTGATTTTTATTAGTTGAAATGGTCTGATAAACATCAGTCATTTGATGATCCTTATCTTCTACAAAGACCTCAACACGCTGTTCTTTGCCGCTTGTCGGACCTTCAAAGCTGCCACCGTATGGCACAATAATCGTAGAGGTATAGTTCTTAACCATTGCCGGATTGTTATCAGACTGATCATCAGGCTGATCTTCTGTTGTCGGCTTTTCGGTCGTCGGTTTTTCACTTTGCGGGTCTTTACCTTTAGATAACTCAAAACTGATTGCTGAGCCATAAGGCAATGCTAAGTTAAGCGCACTCTGACTTAGAATCTTCCCTTTTTCAATCTCACTATCATAAGTCTCACCGCTTACGGTCACAATAAAGCCTTGTGACTCCAGCTGCTCTTTCACAACCTGATAATCTTGACCTCTATAATCATTGACATAGATGTCATCGTGACCTTTAGAGACTTTAAATTCTATCGTCGTATTGCGAGGTTCTACTTCTTCTCCTTCAGCAAGATTCTGACTCAGAATCTTGCCGACAGCTTTATCACTTTCAACTTCCTGAACTTTTACTTTATCGAAGCCCGCCTTATATAGATTTTCTTTAACGGTTTCAATATTCTGACCTACATAGTCTTTGACTTTGAAAGTCTCCTTGCCTTTAGAGACGGTCAGATTGATTTTAGTGTATTCCTTAACTTTCTCACCTACTGAAGGATTGGCTGAGATAATCATGCCATCATCGTACTGGTCAGAGAACTCATTGATGACGCGGCCTTTCCTGAGATTTTCCTCTTCAAGCATCTTTACACCATCCGTCAGCTGCTGTCCAGTCAGATCAGGGACAAAACTTGATTTAGGCATCAACATATATGCTGCTATACTGCCTAAAATCAGCAGTGTAAAAAGGAGCGGCAGAAAGATCAGCAGAAAACGATTTTTCTTCTTCGGTTCTGGTCTCGTCTCTTCTTCCGTCTGAACAGCAGGCATGACCATTGTCTTGTCTTCCACTACTGTATAAAGCGCTTCTTCTTTTCGTTTTTCATCTAAGACAGTCGCGAGGTCGTTGTACATTTCATCTGTTGTACGGTAACGACTGTATTTGTCCTTCATCGTCGCTCTGATTATGACATTCTCAAGACTCTGTGGAACATCATCCCGTACGTCAGTGACAAGCGGCAGGGCTTCCTGAATCTGTTTGATTGCAATACTGACGGCTGATTCACCTTCAAACGGCGGTTTGCCGGTCAGCATCTCAAAAAGGACAACACCGATCGCGTATATATCAGAAGATTCATCTATCGCTTTGCCTTTAGCTTGTTCAGGTGATAAGTAATGGACAGATCCCATGATGTGATTGGTCTGCGTCATCGCTGTCTCACTTAATAGACGAGCAATCCCGAAGTCCGTGATTTTCAGCACATGATCATGAGTCATCAAAATATTCTGCGGTTTAATATCACGGTGAATGATCATATGATGATGCGCATGGCCAATGCCTCTCAAGATCTGTTTTGTAAAGAAAATCGCTTCTTCAACAGAAAGGCGGTCTTTATCCTGAATATAGTCTGACAAAGTCGGTCCGTCTATATATTCCATCACTAAATAATAATGTTGGTCATCCTCGTCTACATCGAGCACTTTAACTATATTAGGATGACTGAGCGTCGTGGCATTCTCTACTTCACGTTCAAAACGTTTAACCGCACGCTCTTTATCATGTGCCGGTATGGTGATGACTTTAACTGCCACCTGATGATCTAAAATAAAGTCATCAGCCAGATAAACCTGACTTGCACCGCCACCGCCGATTAATCGAGTCAGACGATAACGTTCACTGATTATCTTGCCAAGCATTAAAAGACACCCCCGAGTTTACAAAGCACAAATGAGACATTGTCTCTCACTTCACTCTCGAGCGCCAGCTTTATCATTCGTTCGCCTTTATCTGTTAGAGACGTTTCCTGCATGATGATGTCATGCACTTGATTTTCAGGCACATAATCTGTCAGTCCATCAGATGAGAGTAACAGATAGTCATAGCGAGACAACGGAAAAGTAAAGATATCCGGAATCACTGTACGGTCTGTGCCGATTACTTTAGTAATGATATTACGCTGAGGATGTTGAGCCGCTTCTTCCTTCGTCAGTTCGCCCGCCATGACAAGATGCTGAACAAACGTATGATCAATTGTCAGCTGTCTCATCTCGCGCTCATTGATTAAGTAGCTGCGAGAGTCTCCGACATTGGCAATGATGACTTTTTTGTCGAACAGCATGGCAGCAACAAGTGTAGTCCCCATTCCCTGATTCACTTTTTCATGCTGACTTTTATCGTATAATTCACGATTAATCTCAGAGATTCTGCTTTTCAGCCAGTCCTCTGCCTGATTGAACTCAATCAGATTTTCCTGTTCAAAAATCTGCTTAAGACGCGTAGCTACGAAATGACTCGCCACTTCTCCGCTGTTATGACCACCCATGCCATCGCAGACGATGAGCAGCTGCTGCCCTGTATGATTTGTCAGAATGCCACCCGCATCCTCATTATTTTCACGGGTATGACCTACATCTGTGAAAAAGCGTGCCTCCATCCTCTTTACCTCGTTTCTTCTTGTCGTTCTTTTGCTCTTAACTGACCACATGCCGCGTCGATATCAGAGCCGTGTTCACGTCTGATGGTCGCATTGATGCCATTACGCTTTAATTCCTTCTCGAATTTGAAGATATCTTCTTTAGGCGTACGAACATAATCTCGCTCAGGTACGTGATTGACAGGTATTAAGTTAACATGACAATTTAAATGTTTAATGAGTTTAGCAAGTTCTCTTGCATGCTGTACCTGATCATTGACCCCACCAAACAGGCCATATTCGAATGTGATACGACGGCCTGTTTTCTCTGTGTAATATTCGATTGCCGGCATCAGTTTATCCAGATTATAGGCACGGTTGATAGGCATCAGACGGGATCTGACATCATTGTCTGCTGCATGAAGACTGAGTGCAAAGTTGATCTGCAGTTCTTCATCCGCAAAGTCATAAATACGTGGAACGACGCCTGACGTAGAGACTGTGATATGACGTGCACCGATATTCAGACCATTATCATGATTGATGATTTTCAGGAAATCCATCATTTCATCGTAGTTTTCAAATGGTTCACCGATACCCATGATAACAACATGGCTGACCCGTTCCTCAGTTGCATCAAGAGCCATCTGTACGTTCAGCACCTGCGCAACGATTTCTCCTGCTTCTAAGTTCCGCTTTAAGCCGCCAAGTGTACTAGCACAGAACGTACAGCCGATACGGCAGCCTACCTGTGTCGTCACACAGACCGAGTTACCGTAGTCGTGTCGCATCAAGACTGTTTCAATTGTATAGCCATCCTGCAGTTCAAAAAGGAACTTGATCGTTCCATCTTTACTCTCCTGTTTAACAACTGTTTTGAGCGTTGTCATGACGAAGTTTGCTTCCAGCAGCTCACGCAGTTCTTTAGATAAGTTGGTCATCTCTTCAAATGAAGAGACACGTTTGACATACAGCCAGTCGAAGATTTGCTTCGCACGGAAGCCTTGCTGACTATGGTCAGCGAGCCAGTCTTTCAGTTCATCTAATTGCAGTGAATAAATAGACGGCTTATCAAAATTAGGCATAAATTTATTTTTCTTTTTCTCAAGCAGTGCCATTAAGACACATCCTTTCTTCGTAATTTCGCGATAAAGAAGCCATCAGCATTAAAGTCATGCGGTAGAATCTGCAGTGTTTTATGTGTTTCTCCTGCAAGTTCAATCGGTTCTATCTCGAAATTATTGTTTTCTTTTATAAATGAGTAGACGACATTTTCGTTTTCCATCTGTTCGATTGTACAAGTTGAGTATATCATCAGTCCGCCCGGCTTGACAGCTTCCGCCGCATTGCGCAGTATATCCAGCTGGAGCGGCCATAAGTTATCTATATCTTTTGTAGTCTTGTCATATTTGATCTCCGGTTTACGTTTCGCAACACCGAGCCCACTGCATGGTGCATCAACCAGCACTTTATCATACTGTCTATCGAACGGCGCTCGTGCATCATGAAGTGAAATATCTACGTTAGTCAGGCGTAGTTTGCGTAAATTGAAATCAATCAGTTCAAGTTTATGCTCATGAATATCATGCGCATCGATGTGACCCGTCTGGTTCAGTTTCTCTGCCATATGACAAGTCTTACCGCCTGGAGCACTGCATGTATCAAGAATCGTGTCACCTGGCTCTGGATTCATGATATGTGCGACCAGCATACTGGACGCATCCTGCACAGAAACAAGCCCATCCTTAAAAAGACGCGTCTGAACAATCGGCGGTCCTTCAATAAACAAACATTCAGGTACAACGTCTGATTGTCTGACTGTATAACCCTCTTCTTTAAGACGCTTAATAGCATCCTCAACCGTCATTCTTGTCGTATTAACACGCACACTCGTATCAGGACGTTCAAGCAGGTTCTGGCAGATTTTACGCGTCACTTCAAGCCCGAAATGTGTCTTCCAGTGCTTGACCAGCCAGAGTGGGGTGCTTGTCTCAATGCTGAGACGTTTTAAATCATCTTTTATTTCATCCAGTGAACGCAATTCACTTCGCTGAAAATTTCGGAGAATCGCATTGATTGTCTTAGCACCTGAATAAGAACCCCGGCGCTTAGTAATCTCCACCGCTTCATTGATGATGGCATGGTCTGGAATCTTGGTTAAATAGACAGCCTGATAGACACTCATCATTAAAAGTCGCTTCATCCAGCCTTTTAGATTCGCTTTAATAAAAGGCTCTATATAATATTCTAGTGTCAGCTTGTGCTGCAATGTACCGTAGACAAGCTCAGTCAGAAGTGCCCGGTCTTTCTCTTCTACTTTATCTTCCTTGATAGCAGCATTGATGAGCAAGTTACTATAGCCGTCCTCAGTCAGGACATCATCCAGAATTTCAAGTGCAACATATCTGACGTTCTTATCCATTGAACACCTTCCCGAGTAAGTCTTTACGGCCGGAAGCAAAATCTCCGGCTGCCATCCGTTTCTTACCTGCAGGCTGAATCTCTGTCAGAAGGACGGCACCATCAGATGTCGCAACGAGCAGCCCATCTCTATCTGCCTGCAGTATTTCACCTGGGTTTCCGTGACCTTCTGCACGACTTGCGGACCAGAACTTCATATTCTGACCGTCCAGCTTGGCATAACCCACCGGCCACGGAGATAGACCTCGAATATGGTTATGGACTTCAGTCGTCGGACGGTCAAACGCCACAAGTTCGTCTTCACGGCTGATATTAGACGCAAAAGTGACCTTGCTCTCGTCCTGAGGTGTACGATCATTAGTCCCTGCAATAATAGAAGGAAGCGTCTCTAACAACAGTTTAACGCCGAGCGCTGACAGCTTATCATGCTGAGTGCCGACATTATCGGTCTCTTCGATAGTAATGGCGCGCTGACTGATGACATCACCTGCATCCAGTTTCTTCGCCATGTACATGATGGAGACACCCGTCTCCTGTTCACCATTCATTACAGCATAATGAATCGGTGCACCACCGCGATATTTTGGCAGCAGACTCGCATGAACATTAATACAGCCGAGCTTTGGAGCGTTCAATAGTTCTTCAGGCAGCAGCTGACCGTATGCGGCAGTCACAATCAAGTCGGGCTGCATGGCGGTAATGGCAGCGAGTTCATCTGAACCGGTCAGTTTAGCAGGCTGCAGGACCTTGATGCCTAGCGCTTCAGCAACCACTTTAACCGGTGGCGGTGTCAGTACTTTTTTACGTCCCACTGGTTTATCGGGCTGTGTCACAACTGCCACCACATCATAATTTGCTGCAACTGCTTCTAAAATAGGACCTGAAAAATCAGGTGTTCCCATAAAAACGATTCTAGTCATGATACATCTCCTCCAGTTCTTCAGGACTGATTTCTCGTGTCATCTTCTCTGTAAACAGGTGTCCATACAGGTGGTCCACCTCATGCTGTATCACTCGGGCGATATCATCAAAAGCGGTCATTTCCACTGTGTTCCCTTTTAAGTCGTTACCCGTCAGTTCTATTTTAACACTTCTCGGTACTTCACCAAATACATTCGGCAGACTGAGGCAGCCTTCTATATCTACTTCTGTCTCTTCTGAATAGTGGGTGATCACAGGATTAATCAACTGCAGAATACCGTCTTCTTCCATATCAACGATAGCCACTTTTAAATCCACACCAATCTGTGGGGCTGCGATACCTACACCGTCTGACTCAAACATCGTATCTTCCAGATCCAGAATCAGCTGTCGCAGGGAATCATCAAATTTTGAGACATTCTTAACTTCGCGGTGCAGCAGTTCATGCTGTTGATCAATTAGTTTTTTAACGGTCATGATAAGACCTCCTACTCTTTTATATGCATCATATTAGTATAAAGGAACATACACTCTGTAAGCAAACAAAAGTTCCTTATTCTAAAGAATAAGGAACTTTACATCAGCATCTGAGGATTAATATCGATACTCAAGGAAAACTTGTTCTTAACAAACTTTTCATAATAATAGTCATCCAGATAAGTAAGTGCCGCTAAAAGTGCGGGCTCACTCTTAAACTTAATAATAATCTGGAAGCGGTACTGATTATTGATACGTGCAATCGTACACGGAGCGGGTCCCAGTACGTAGCTTGACGGCGAAAGATGCTGCAGAAGCGTCTGGTGGATGTGCTTACTCTCCAGCAGCACTTCCTTCATATCTGCATGACTGAAAATAAGATTGACTAAATAATAGTACGGCGGATATTTTCCGATTTTCCGGTAAGTCATCTCTTCTTTATAGAAGCCGAGATAATCATTATTCTTCGCGTACTGAACGGCATAATGCTCGGGATTATAGGTCTGAATGATCACATGCCCTTCTTTGTCCGCACGTCCTGCACGCCCTGCCACTTGAGTCAGCAGCTGAAATGTCCGCTCACTGCTTCTGAAGTCCGGCAGATTGAGCATCGTATCTGCATTCAGAACACCGACTAAAGTGATATTCGGAAAATCCAGTCCTTTTGCAATCATCTGTGTCCCGAGCAGTATATTCGCTTCGTGATTTTTAAATTTCGAAAGCAGCTGTTCATGTGCACCTTTTCGAGACGTTGTGTCATTATCCATCCTGATAACTTTAGCACCTTCAAAATGCTGATAGATGAGTTCTTCAACTTTCTGGGTGCCGACTCCCATTTCACGGATATGTTCGCTGTCACAGTTCGGACAAGTCAGCGGTTTATACTCCTTATGGCCGCAGTAATGACATTTCAGTTCATCTGTTACCTTATGATAGGTCAGACTGATATCACAATTCGGACAGTTCGGCACATGCCCGCAGTCGCGGCAGAGAAGAAACTGTGCATGCCCACGTCTATTCAGGAAGAGGACGATCTGCTCACCTTTTTGAATGCGGTCATTAATGGCCTCAGTCAGTTCTCTTGAAAACATCGAGCGGTTGCCTGCAGCAAGTTCGTCCCGCATATTGACGACATTCACAGTCGGCACCGGGAACTGATTGGCACGTGTCTTAATAGTCAGTAAATCATAGACACCTTTTTCAGCACGGGCATAACTCTCAAGAGACGGTGTCGCACTGCCCAAGATCACTGGACAGTTGTGATAATTGCCACGCCAGAAAGCAACGTCACGTGCATGATACCTCGGATAATCTTCCTGCTTATAGCTCGCCTCGTGTTCTTCATCAATAATGATAAGCCCTAAGTTTTCAAATGGTGCAAAGACACTTGAACGTGCCCCGACAGATACTCGTGCCTTACCGCTTCGGATTTTCCGCCACTCATCATAACGCTCGCCTATACTGAGTCCTGAGTGCATGACGGCGACTTCATCACCGAATCGTGCCTTAAATCGCTCGACCATCTGAGGTGTCAAGGCAATTTCCGGCACGAGCATGAGTGCCGTCTTGTTCTGCTGCAGCACATCAGCAATCGTCTGCAGGTACACTTCCGTTTTACCGCTCCCTGTTATGCCGTGCAGCAGGAAGACGCGATGTTCTTCCCCATCGATGGACCGTCTGATTTTATCATAAGCTGCCTGCTGTTCAGGCAGGAGGACTTTTTTAGCATCAGACTGGATTAAGCGGTGGGCAAACGGATCACGCGTGTCCTCTATGTCGATCTTTCTGACAAGACCTTTTTTCTCGAGGCCAGCTATCACGGCTGCTGAAAAATCACGTTCTTTTAGTTCCTTCAGAGTCAGTACGCCTGCGTCTGCCAGTGTCAGCAGACAGTCCTTCTGCTTATCACTGCGCAGAGATGCGAGTGTCTCTTCTATATTGACGTCACATAGTTCAACTGCTTTTTGCGTTTTAACCCGCTGCTGCTGATTGACTTCCACATCTTCAGTAACGACACCCGACACAACATAAGGCTTCAGTTTTATGATGTTATCCGCCGATAGCGAACTGATACGGACCTGCTGATTTTTGAAAAGCGGATAGAGTTCGTCGCTGATTTCCTCAGGCTCCTCTAATCGATAGACTTTGTGATATTTTCCTTTGACAGCTCGTGGCAGCATGATATCCAGTATCGCAATCCGCTTTGCGATATGCGTGGTCTGCATCCATTCACTTAAAGCGCTCAGTTCCTCGTTCAGTTCGGGTGTCATGTCCTGAATATGAAGAATAGATTTGAGCTTTTTGTCATGATCTGCATCGACGAGTTCAATGATGTAGCCCTGTATTTTTCTCGGACCAAAAGGAACGACAACCCGCATGCCGATCTGAACAACCGTTTCCAGCTGTTCAGGTACTGAATAATCAAATAGCTTGTCGACTCGTTTCGCGTTGACATCGACGACAATTCTAGCGTACATGCATATCCTGCTTAATAGATGTCAGTATTTCATGGGCGATCTCCAGTTTAGGCATCTTCTCTATTTTACGGCTTGTGCCATTTTTAAAGAACATCTCGACAGCATTCTGATCTGACTTGAAGCCGATTGATGTATCGCCGACATTATTGGCAATGATGACATCTGCATTTTTCTTGACGAGCTTGCCGCGTGCATATGTTTCCACCTGCTCTGTTTCTGCTGCAAAACCTGCTAAATATTGCGTTGTCTTATGTTCTCCTAAATATTTCAGGATATCCTGTGTACGGTTCAGAGTCAACGTGAAGTCTTCATCTTTTTTCTTCATCTTCCCGTGCTGTCTCTCTATCGTATAATCTGCAACCGCAGCCGCTTTAATGATGATATCCTGATTCATACGCGTCGTCACTGCTTCGAACATCTCAGCTGCACTTTCTATCTGAACAAAGCGCACATTGTTCGGCACTTTCAGCTGAACAGGACCACTCACAAGCGTGACATCAGCGCCGCGCAGTTGTGCCGCTTCAGCAATGGCATAACCCATACGGCCAGTTGAATTATTCGTCAAGTAACGTACCGCATCAATCCGTTCAATGGTCGGACCTGCTGTCACCAGTATTTTTTTGCCGAATAAGTCATTATTGTATTGTTTTGTCACTTGAAACGATTCGACCGCCTCAATGATGTCGAGCGGTTCAGCCATGCGCCCTTTTGCAATATAGCCGCACGCAAGAAATCCACTGCCCGCATCGATAAAATGGTAGCCCATATCACTGAGCTTCTGCATATTCTCCTGAACAGCCGGATGACTGTACATATTGCTGTTCATCGCCGGTGCGATAAAGGTTGGTTTAGTCGACGCAATCAGTGTCGTCGTCACCATATTGTCTGCAATGCCATGCGCCAGTTTACCGATTGTAGAAGCGGTTGCCGGTGCAATGATGTTGATATCCGCCCAGTCCGCAAGATCGATATGCTTGATGACTTCGGGCTTAGTTTCATCGAATATATCGATATGGACTTCGTTACGGCTTAGTGCCTGAAACGGCAATGGTGTAATAAATTCTCTCGCAGACGGTGTCATCATGACTTTCACTTCATGGTTACGCTGCACGAGTTTGCTAGTCAGGTCAATCGCCTTATAGGCTGCGATACCACCTGTTACACTTAATAAAATCTTCATGACGTCCTCCTAAATGATAGTACATTTATTATACATGATTCTTCTCCAAACAAAAAAGCCGGCGACTGCCGACTTATTCTTCTACGTGGATACGACCAGCAGCTACTTCCTCTAAAGCCTGCCCAACCGGTTTATAAGATACATAACGTTCAAGTAAGTTTGAATCAGGATTGTCCTGAAGTTCACGTGCGCGTTTTGCCGCGAGCGTCACGACTAAGTATTTTGAGTTCACATTGTCTTTGATTTTATCTAATGGTGGATATAACATTATTTTTTTGCCTCCAGTAACATTTTTCTAAAACGTGCTTCAATACGTTCTCTTTTTAAGTGTTCTGCTTCAACGATGGTCTGAATCTGTGATTTCGCCTGCTCAATTTCATCATTGACCACAACGTAATCATAAAGGTTCATCATTTCAACTTCTTTACGTGCTTCAGAGATGCGATAAGCGATCACATCCTTGGATTCTGTACCGCGACCAATCAGACGTTCTTCAAGGTGAGCGAGTGACGGCGGTGCAAGGAAGATAAAGAGCGCTTCAGGGAATTTCTTACGGACTTGTTTCGCCCCTTCTACTTCTATCTCGAGGAATACATCTTTGCCTGCATCCATTGTGTCGCGAACATATTGCACAGGTGTACCGTAGTAGTTACCGACATATTCAGCGTACTCAATAAATTCATCCGCTTCAATCAGGGCTTCAAATTCTTCACGTTTCTTAAAGAAATAATCGCGTCCGTCTACTTCACCCGGTCGCATATTACGTGTCGTCATAGATATAGAATACTCGAAATCCGTGTCCGGGTCATCAAATATTGCTTTCCTGACAGTGCCCTTTCCTACGCCGGAAGGACCCGATAGAACAATTAATAAACCTTTTTCGTTATCCATCATTACGACCTTTCTACAATAAAATGATTATTATTAAGAGTAACATATATTTTTTGAAAAATACATGCTTCATTTCATATTCTCATCATCGAGTGGTAAACTATATAAATATCATATAGAGGTGAAACAAATGGCATTTGATGGATTATTTACGGGCAAGATGCTCGACGAACTACAATTTCTCGTCTCAGGACGTATCAATAAAATCACACAGCCGGATACACAGACCATTATTCTGACTGTCCGCGCGAACCGCAGGAATCAGCAGTTATTGATTTCAGCACATCCCAATTTTGCGCGTCTGCATTTAACGGATAACAAGGCGCCGAATCCTTTTGAACCGCCGATGTTTCTGCGCGTACTGCGTAAACACTTGGAAGGCGGCATTATTAAAGGCTTTCGACAAAAAGGTAATGACCGTATTGTTTTCATCGATATCGACAATACAGATGAAATCGGCGATCCCGTGAAACGTCGTCTCGTCATCGAACTGATGGGTAAACATAGTAACGTTATCTTAACGGATCATGATGATAAGATTTTAGAAAGTATGAAACATCTGACACCTAACACGAATGCTGCACGTACGATTATGCCCGGCTTTAAGTACGAGGAACCGCCAACAGCGACAAAAGAAAATCCTTATACGTTGGAACATGTTTCAAATCTTTTAGATGCGGCACCTGTCAGACGTCAGCTGCTGAACGTCCTTGAGGGATTCAGTCCACTTGCGATAGATGAACTACTGTCGATGGATGATGATATTGATACTGCTTTCCAGAAGTTTATGGCGAAAACAGAAAAAGTGGTGCCCATCTATTACAACCGTGCACCGAAGGAATTCTTCTACTTTATGCCGCTTGAAACGCTCGGCGCGCCAGCTAAAACCTTTGACACTCTGTCACAGTTACTCGACGACTATTTCAATGAACGCGGCGAACGAGAGCGTATCAAATCACGCAGTATCGATCTCAGTCGTCACATTACCCAGCTTCTGCATAAGGACAGAAAGAAACTGGAGAAACTCGTCAATGAACTCGAGGAAGCCAATTCACTGGATGACGCACAGCTGTACGGCGAACTGATCACAGCTAATATGTACCAGCTGAAAAATGGTATGACAGAGTTTGAGGCATTCAACTATTATACAAATGAGAATATTACGATTCCGCTCAATCCGCGCAAAACTCCTGCTGAAAATGCGCAGTATTATTATAAACAGTACAATAAACTGAAGACTCGTAAAGTCCATGCAGCGAGTCAGATCAAAGAGACAGAAGAAGAGATTGACTATCTAGAGAATCTGGAAGGCCAGCTCTCATATATCACTTATGAAGATATAGAAGGCATGCGCGAAGAATTGATGGAACAAGGTCTTCTCAGAAAACGACAGAAACAAAAAAGTAAAGGTAAAGATAAAATCGTCCTGGAAAAATATCAGTCATCAGAAGGCACTGAAATATTGGTCGGTAAAAATAACCTGCAGAATGATTACTTGACCAATAAAGTGGCACGTAAAGACTATACATGGTTCCATACGAAAGATATACCCGGCTCACATGTGGTCATCATGAAGAAAGACCCGAGTGACAGCGACTTAATGGACGCAGCAATGCTAGCCGCTTATTATTCAAAAGCAGGACAATCGGCAAGTGTGCCAGTCGATTATACGTTGATCAGACATGTGCATAAACCAAGTGGCGCGAAGCCTGGATTTGTGACTTATACCGATCAGTCTACTATTTATGTAGATCCAGAAAAACAGACTGTTGATCAGATGAGAGTGAAATAAAAGAAGACCGTACATCACTTGATGTATGGTCTTGTTTTGTGTGGTGTTACTGGCGATAAATGTGATTTATTGCTCGTAACTCACATGATTCTCTGCTTTTCGCTCAGTTACTGGCGATAAATGCCGCTTATCGCTCATAACTCACCTTCTAATTCATCCTTTATCCGGTAGTGTTCTGATCAATGTAAACAAAACTACTGTCTGCAGGATAACCATAATGACGAGTCCCATTCTGATATATGGATGATCAATCATCCAGAATGAAAACCCGACAACGATATAGAGACTAAGAAGCATCTTAAACTTCTGTCTTAAAGTGAATCCTCTATTCTTCTGAAACTCCAGCACATAGGCTTTATACACTTTTGTCGAAATCAGCCAGTCATGAAAACGATCTGAACTTCTGGCGAAACAGATAGCCGCGAGAAGCACGAATGGTGTCGTTGGCAGAAGAGGCAGAACGACGCCTATCAGGCCTAATACCGTCGAAACGATACCAATCGAGATTAAAAATATTCGCATGTCTGCCTCCTTGTCAAAAAAAGACAGCTGGCAGACTGTCTTTTAAATCAATTAAATCAATTTCCAGATATCTGTTGCATATTCATTTATGGTGCGATCACTTGAGAACTTACCTGACTGTGCGATATTCACGAGACTCATTTTGTTCCAAGTCTGTTTGTTTTCGTAAAGTGTCACAGCTTTGATATGTGTCTCAAGATATGAAGTAAAATCTTTTAAGATAAAATATGGATCGTTATTCGTTAAAATGCGGTAGTAAATATCGCTGAATGTTTCGCCTTTTGCATAACGACCGTCTTTTAAGCCATCTAAAATAGACTTGAGGCGGTCATCTGTCTGGTAAATATCATTCGCCTGATAGCCGCCTTCATTCTGATAACTAATGACTTCCTCGCTTGATAAACCGAAGATTAAGATGTTTTCTTTACCTACCAGTTCAGCAATTTCAACATTGGCGCCGTCCATCGTACCTAAAGTGACTGCACCATTCATCATCATCTTCATGTTGCCGGTACCGGATGCTTCCATTGAGGCTGTAGAAATCTGTTCTGAAATCTCAGCAGCCGGCATAATGTATTCTGCGAGTGTGACATTATAATTTTCGAGGAAGACTACTTTAATACGGCCTGCCACATCTTTGTCCTCGTTGACTAAGTCACCGACAAGATGAATAAGACGAATGATTTCCTTCGCGAGGTGATAACTTGGCGCCGCTTTTGCACCAAATATAAATGTCTGCGGCACCATTTTCAGCTTCGGATTTCTCTTGATTTCATTATACAGATGAATGACATGGAAAATATTAAGCAACTGACGTTTATACTCATGCAGACGCTTGACCTGGACATCGAATATAGAGTGTTCATTCACTTCTATACCAGTTTTCTTGTAGATGACATCCTGCAGTATTTTTTTATTCTGTAATTTTACTTCTGCTAAGCGGTCAAGGAAGCCATTATCATTCTGATAACGCAGCAGCTGATTAAGTTCTACAGGTGATTTAATCCAGTGATCACCGATAGCATCTGTAATCAGGTCAGTCAATCCTGGATTAGCACCCATCAGCCAGCGACGGTGCGTAATACCGTTTGTCTTATTGTTAAACTTCTCGGGTGTTAATCGGTAGAAATCATGGAACGTATAGTCTTTAATAATATCTGAGTGCAGTGCCGCTACGCCGTTGACACTGTAGCTGCCGACGATGGCAAGCTTGCTCATATGAATCACGTCATCACTGATCACAGCGAGCTCACTGATACGGTCACGTAGTTCTTCATGTTCATCGAAGACTTGTTTACAGAATCGCTCATTAATTTCATGAATAATCATATAAATTCTCGGGCTCACACGTTTAACCATTTCAACTTGCCATTTCTCAAGCGCTTCCTGCATAATCGTATGATTCGTATAGGCGAAAGTATGAGAAGTGATAGACCATGCTTCTTCCCAGCTCAGTCCCTCCTCATCCATCAGTATACGCATCAGTTCGGGGATTCCGAATGTCGGATGAGTATCATTGATCTGGATGACATTCTTCTCATGGAACTGTTCAATCGGCATATCATACTGAGATTTAAAACGACGGATTAAAGTCTGAATCGTAGAAGAAACTAAGAAATACTGCTGTTTCAGTCTTAAGAAACGACCCTCTTCTGTTGAATCATCCGGGTAAAGGAAGCCGGAGATTTTCTCTACACTCTGCATATATTCAAGTTGATTTTTATATTGCTCAGGGCTGACTGCGTTTTCTGGTACTTCAGCACTCCATAATCTAAGTGTGTTCACGACATCATTCTCATAACCGACGATTCCGACATCATATGGAACTGCTAATACGACTTCCTGATCACGATAATGGAACTGATAATGATTATCTTCTACCGTAAAATCAGCTTCTCCGCCAAACTTGACTTCAATAGCTTCATCGATTTTTCGTGTCTCCCACGGGTAAACTTCTCGGAGCCAGTTATCCGGCAGTTCGATCTGGCTGCCTGAAACAATTCGCTGTTCAAATAGTCCATAGCGATAACGGATACCAAAACCGTGGCCTGCATAGCCCAGACTTGCAATTGAATCGAGGAAACAAGCCGCTAAACGGCCGAGACCACCATTACCGAGACCCGCATCCTGCTCTTCTCCATAAACGTCTCTCGGTTTTCGTCCTAAATCTGCTAAAACTTCATCACAGACCTTCTTAAAGCCAGTATTGATAAGGTTACTTTCAATTAAACGGCCGATTAAGAATTCCATCGATAAATATGAGACCTGACGTTTCTTGTTGTTAATATAACGCTGTTTTGTTTCAATACTTGCTTCATTGATAGAATCTTTTATAATTGATGCAATCGCATAGAATAAGTCTTTATCAGTCGTTTCTTCCAGAGTCTTAGTCCGTTTATCCCTTACCTTCTTTTCCAGCAACTCACGAAATTCTTCTTTAGAAAATGTTTTCACTTTTATTCTCCTTAATAGATGTCAAGATATTGGTGCGCAGATTGTGACCAGCTATGATTGACCTTCGTTATGTTAGTGAACATCCTTTTGTAAAGTTCCGCGTCGTGATAGATTGTCAGAGAATAGTTCAGACGATCCAGTAATTCATGTGCATTGTAATTGGCAAACGTGAGGCCGGTCCCTGTTCCTGTATAAACATTGAATGGCATGACTGTATCTTTCAGACCGCCTGTCTCACGGACAATCGGAATCGCTTTATACTGGAGAGCAATGAGCTGAGATAGACCGCATGGTTCAAAGAGTGATGGCATAATAAAGAAGTCACTCGCTGCATAAATTCTACGTGATAAGCCTTCACTAAAACCAATATAAGCATAGACTTTATCTGGATACTTCTCAGCTAAGTAATTAAAGAAGGATTCAAACTCATAAAGACCATTGCCCAGTATAACGATTTGAACATCCTGCTGAATAAATTCTTCCAGGATATGTGTGATTAAATGAAGTCCCTTTTGTTCGACCATCCGGGTGATGATAGAATACATCGGCACCTCTTTAACCGGTAATCCAAACTCACGCTGCAGACGCTTTTTATTCTGACGTTTCTTAATAATAGAAGTTTTAAAAGGCACATCTAAATTGGAATCTTTCATAGAATTATAGTCATCTACATCCAGTCCGTTGATGATACCAAGCAGGTCCCAGCTGCGCATACTCAGCATCGGTTCTAAACCTTCACCGTAATGCGCTGTCTTAATTTCTTCAGCATAAGTCGGAGAGACTGTTGTTATTTTATCTGCGTGGAAAATACCTGCTTTCATTAAGTTCAGCATGCCGCCCCATTCAAATCCAGAAAAATGGCTGATATCCAGGTTGAAAAGGTCACCAAATGCAGCATGTTCCATCCAGCCTTGGTAGAGAATATTATGAATCGTAAAGATTGTTCGGATACCAGGTACTGGCTGCTTAATTTTCGCAATCGCAACAGCGGCACCTGCCTGCCAGTCATGGCCATGGAGCACGTCCGGTTTAAAGTCTCCGCGATAGATAAATTCAATGACAGCATTGGAGAAGTAAACGAAACGCTCACCGTCATCTTCATAGCCGTATAGATTATCGCGTTTGAAATACTGTTCGTTATCGACAAAGTAGTAGTGGACGCCTTCATAGATCATCTCGTAAATACCTGTATATTGCTTGCGCCACCCTACTTCTGTTTCGAAAATCATGACTTCTGTTAAGAGCGCACGATATTCAGATTTTAACTTGGAGTATAACGGCAGAATGACACGGACTTCACAGTCATCCGTGTCATTTAAATATTGCGGGAGACTGCCGATTACATCAGCGAGTCCACCCGATTTAAAGAATGGCGTACATTCAGAAGCTACAAACAATACTTTTTTCATTTTTATACCTCTTTTATATTGTTTGACGTTTAGCCACAACAAACGGTTTATCATTAGATCCCGCTAAATGCTGGCCGTCATTGATTGTTACGTCTTTATCCAGTATAACATTCTCAAGAACTACATTTTCACCAATTTTACTGTTTGTCATGATGATTGAGTTCTTAATAACTGTGCCTTTACCAACGGTTACTCCGCGATAGAGAATACTGTTTTCAACAGAGCCATCAATTACACAGCCGTTTGCTACCATAGAGTTCTTCACTGTACAGTCTTCTTTATATTTAGTTGGAGGTTGATTAGAAATTTTAGTGCGTACACGGCAATCCTGCATAAACAAATCTTTATAGATCGTCGGATTCAAGATTGCCAGGTTACTATGATAGAACGTTTTTAGTGAATTGATATAGAAAGAACGTGTATTGATATTATAAACTTTGACGTTCAGTTCACCTAAGCGTTCCTGAATTCCCTGAATGAAGAAATTGTCTTTATAGTTACCGATACAGAAATTCAGAATATCAATTAACTTCTCTTTTTTAATGATGTAGACGCCCGTATAAAGATGAGGATTGCTCTGGTCATGGTTTAAGAACGTGACTTTACCATTTTCTTCATTAATTCGCTGAACAGGTCCATGCATTTCATGCAGTTCATTTTCAATCTCACCGATCAACGTGATATCTGCATCAGATTCAACGTGATATTTAAAGGCATCTTTGTAGTTCACGTTTGCGATAAACTGGGAGCCTGAAATAATAACATCTGTCGCTTTAGAACGACTGAAGAAATCACGGTTATTATGGAAATGTCTTAAATCACCGCGTGAAATATCAGTCGGGTCATGCCAGTCTGGCGGCAGGACGAAGAGTCGTGAATGTTTATCATTCAGCCCAAAGTTTTCACCGTTTTCAAGGTGGTCAAGCAGTGAGCGATATTTCTGGTTAACAAATAGTGCTAGCTCATCCACACCAGAGTTCACCATGTTAGAGATACTGAAGTCAATAAGACGATAACGGCCAGCGAACGGTACACTCGCACCGTTACGGAAGTAAGTCAGCTCCTCTAAAAAGTCATGTTCATTTTCTAAGTTAATTAAACCCATTAAAGAACGCATCATTATTTACCTCCATTGATATAGTCATCGATATTTTCAGGACCGACTACAATCGGTTCCGCTTCATTTGAACCGTCAATCGTTACGCCATTCGGAATCTCCAAATCATGCATGATGATCGCTTTTTTAATCACACAATTTTCGCCGACTTCTGTTCTCGGCTGAATAATTGCATCCTGGATAAGAGTATCTTTTCCGATAGATACTTCGCTGAAAAGTACAGAGTGATTCACTTTACCAAAAATAAAAGAACCAGGACACACGAGTGAATCTTTCAGTTCTGCTTCTTCACCAATATATTGCGGCGGCAGGTTCAGCTCATGTGAATAAGTCGGCCAAGTTTTACTGTTCAGCAGTTCTGCTAGGTCCTCTTCTAATAAATCCATGGTCGCTTCCCAGTAAGACTGGATTGTTCCTACATCTTTCCAGTATCCGTCAAAACGGTAAGCATAAAGCTGTTTATCATTGTCGAGCATTTTAGGAATAATGTCATTACCAAAATCGTGCTCTGAGTTAGGATCTTTTTCATCTTCTACTAAGTATTCACGAAGCAGTTTCCAGTTGAAGATATAGATACCCATTGATGCAAGATTGTTTTTAGGCACTTCTGGTTTTTCGTCAAACTCATAAATCTTATAGTCTTCTTCTGTGTTTAAAATCCCAAAACGAGAAGCATCTTCCATCGGTACTTCAATAACAGATATGGTTGCATCTGCATTTTTTTCTTTATGGAAGTCGAGCATACGCTGATAATCCATCTGATAGATATGGTCACCTGATAAAATCAGCAGATATTCCGGATCATATTGATCGATGAAATGGATGTTCTTCGTGATTGCATCTGCAGTCCCTTCAAACCAAGAAGCACCTTCCTGATTCGCAAATGGTGCCAGTACAGAAATACCGCCTTCCTGACGATCCAGTCCCCAAGGTTTACCCATACCGATATGACGATTCAGAAGTAAGGGTGCATATTGAACAAGTACGCCAACTGTAGAAATTTCTGAATTTGAAAGATTGCTCAGTGTAAAATCGATAATTCTGTATTTACCTCCAAAAGGAACAGCTGGTTTAGCAATTTTCTTAGTCAGCTGACCTAAACGTGTCCCTTTACCTCCTGCTAATAACATCCCTACTACTTCTGTACTCATCTGGATTCCCCCACATTTTTGATTTGAGCCGTCTGCTGGTAAATTGAAATACCGAACGGCGGTAATTTAGTTCTAATAACATACTTATACCCTTGTTTTTCACTTTTAACTGCACAAAGCTCATCTGATACTAATTGATTGCTGCCACCGAATTCTTCTGCATCAGAACTGAATATTTCTTTGTAGCCTGCTTGTTCTGGTACTTCTATTTCGAAATCATAATAAACTTGTCCAGTCATATTGATGGCTATAATCAGTTCTTCCTCTTCACTTTTACGCAAATAAGTTACAACAGACTGTTTATTGTTATCTGGATCAATCCATTCATAGCCCTCTGGTTCATAATCATCAGCAAATAATGAAGGATGACTCAGGTAGAAATGATTGAGCGCACGTACATATTTCTGCATGCCATGATGATAAGGATATTTAAGAATAAACCAGTCAATCTGTTCTTTATCTTTCCACTCGGAGTAGAGTCCTAGCTCACTTCCCATGAACAAGAGCTTTTTGCCCGGCTGCGTCATCTGGTAGCCATATAATGCTCGTAAGTTCGCAAACTTCTGCCACTGGTCACCCGGCATTTTGTCAAGCATCGATAATTTGCCATGGACGACTTCATCATGCGAAAACGGCAGAATATAATTTTCGTTATAACGATACATCATCGGAAATGTCAGATTTTGATGATGATATTGCCGCGCCTCCTGCGGTAGTTCGAAATAATCGAGGGTATCATGCATAAAACCGAGATCCCATTTGTAATTAAAGCCTAGTCCACCTTTGTCGACTGGTGCTGTAATCATCGGGATATCAGACGAATCTTCAGCCATCATCAGCACATGAGGATGATATTCAAAAATAACAGTATTCAGTTTCTGAATAAAGGCAACGCCTTCTTTATGGACGCTTGTACCATCATCATTGTATATTTTAGAATCTGGAGTATGATTTTCAAAATTCAAGTCTGTCATACTATGTACAGCGTCTACACGAAGTCCGTCTAAATGAAATTCCGTCAGCCAGTAATTAGCATTAGAAATCAAGAAACTTTGTATCTCCGGTCGCCCGTAATCAAATGTCAGAGTGCCCCATCCTTTTTTGACTGCTCTTTTAATATCCTGATGTTCATAGAGGGGCTTACCATCAAACTGTCTTAATCCATGCTCGTCTTTACAGAAATGCGCTGGCACCCAGTCCATGATGACACCGATGCCCGCCTGGTGAAATGAATCCACTAAATACTTAAAATCATCCGGTGTTCCGAAACGTGATGTCGGCGCATAATAACCTGTCACCTGATAACCCCATGATAAGTCAAAGGGATGTTCTGTCACGGGTAATATTTCGACATGGCTATAGCCCATCTCTTTAACGTAAGGTACCATCTCTTCTGCCATTTCTCTATATGTGTAATAAGTCAAATCCGTATATTCATCCACACTTAAATCGCCTTGATCCACTTCATGTTTACGCCATGTTCCTAAGTGCACCTCGTAAATATTAATAGGTGACTTAAAATGATCGGTCTTCTCACGCTGGGTCAACCATTCTTCATCCTGCCACTCATAACTGGAAGGTGCTTCAACGATTGAAGCAGTACGTGGTCTTCTCTGGGCGTATCTCGCATAAGGATCCGCTTTTAAAAGTCGGCCATTCTCTGTATCAATGACATATTTGTATGTCGTACCTGGCGCGATTTTGAATTCTGCGTGCCATAATCCTGCATCAGTCACGCGGTTCAGTGGATAATCAGCACCTGTCCAGTTATTCACGTCCAGCCCTAAACTAATCTTATACGCATGAGGTGCCCATACAGTGAATGTCGTCATCTCACTTTTCGGGTCGTAATGAGCGCCTAGGAACTGATAGGATTCATAGTGCGTGCCTTGATGAAAAAGATATTGATCTAAATCTGTAATAGGTTGCAACATTATCATTTCCCCTCTGTCACTTTATTTCCATTATAGTCCATATCCTCTTTTAACCGCAAAATAAAAGCGAAATTCTTTTATAAATTATGAATAATACAAAAATTAAGACAATATTTTCTTTTCAACAGCAAATGAGAAGAAAAATAAGCCTGAAATCCTTATAATAAAACTATTCCGAGCAGGAGGTTTTTAAATGCGTGGTTACATCGATACATTTACGACAATTTCATTAGAGTATACAAATCCTATCACTGAACCTGTCTATTTAGTGAGTGATGACGATATAATACCCCTTCAAGTGAATCAGCGTTCATCTGAACTATATGAACTCATCGCACAGTCGCCCATTGTACTGAATAAAAAATGGTGGTTAGAGTTCGGGGACGTCCGATTACCGGTCATATCCGGTCAGGTCGTTCGCACGGCAGAATTTGATGAGCGCTTTGCACGACAAGATCGTTACGGTGCTGAATACAACCAGGCGTATACAACATTTAAGGTCTGGTCCCCTGTCGCCAGCAAAATCACTCTCTTCGTTAATCATGAACCATATGAAATGAATGAAGATAAAGGTAACTGGTCCATTACACTGCAAGGAGACTATCTCGGTGCCATTTATTTTTACGGCGTTGAAGTAAACCATGAGTATCATGAAGTGATTGACCCTTATGCAAAAGGACTGACGATCAACGCGACTGCCGGTGTGGTCGTCAATCCTGAAGTCGCACCTGATGGGTTTAATATACACTCACGGCCTATTCTGCCTCCTGCTGATAGCATCATTTATGAAGTTCATGTACGTGACTTCTCCATGCATCCAAACAGCGGGATTCCACAAGACCTTAAAGGAAAATTTGAGGCGATGACCCTATCAGGTACTACGACTAAACATGGTTATAGTACTGGCTTTGATTATGTAAAGTCTCTTGGCATCACTCATATAGAACTTTTGCCTGTCAATGATTTCGCCAAAGTCGATGATGTCCATTTTACGACCAGCTACAACTGGGGCTATGACCCGATGTATTTCCAGACACCTGACGGCAGCTACTCTACTGACCCAAAGGATCCCGTCAAAAGAGTGCTTGAGCTGAAGTCACTTGTCCAGCGTTACCACAAAGCACATATAGGTGTTATTCTGGACGTTGTATTTAATCATGTCTTTCATCAGCCCACTTCATCATTTGAGCGCCTTGTTCCCGGTTATTATTTCCGTTACTATTCTGATTTATCACTTAGTAATGGGACAGGGGTCGGTAATGACTTTGCCAGCGAACGACAGATGGCTCGTCAGTTTATTCTCGACACTCTTCACTATTACGCTCAGAATTTTCAGGTGGATGGATTTCGCTTTGATCTGATGGGTGCAATCGATGTGAAGACGATGCAGCAGGTTGAAGAAATGCTGACTGCTCTCAATCCGAACATGCTTATTCTTGGTGAAGGCTGGCATTTAAATACGGCACTGCCCGATAACGAGAAGACAACACATGACCAGGCCTATCTCGTGCCACAAATCCACTTTTTCAATGATTATTTCAGAGATACCTTAAAAGGCAATAACTTTGATATTGGTGACACTGGCTATATCAATGGTTCAGGACGTTTCAGAGAACGGGTTTTCAAGCTCTTCCAAGGAGACTATGGTCTGCCGGTCGAACAGACGATTAACTACACAGAAGTCCACGATAACCATACCTTGTTTGACCGTTTAAGCTATACTTCTAAGCAGCATCCTGAAAACGTGCTGAAACTTCATCAGATGACCACTGTTTTCACCATACTCAGTCAAGGTATCCCATTCATTCATGCCGGCCAGGAATTTTATAGAACTAAGTATGGTCATGGCAACACTTATAATTTAAGCGATTTCATCAATCGCATTGATTGGAATCGACGTATCAAATACAATGAAGATATCACGATCATCAGAAAAGCCATTCAGCTAAAAAAAGCATACGAAGTCTTTCACCTTCAAGATGCCTTATCAATCAAGACGCGTATTATCGAAATAAAAGCACCAGACCCTGTTCTCGGTATTCTTCTTTTTGACTTGTACGATGAATTTATTCTTTTCTTCAATCCTACTGCGCTCAATTATACGATTGAACTGCCGAGACTAGGGGTATTTAATATAGAACTCAGTAATGTACATTCAGCAGGTCAAGTATCAAAAACTGTCACATTAAAACCTTTTGAATGTCTTATACTTAGAAAAACAATTTACTAAGGAGCGGTCAATATGCCAACAAGACAGCAATGGGAAGAAAAATTGTCACAAAGTTTAATCTCTGACTCTCAGTTTCATACATTATCTTCTGAACAGCAGAATGAAGGATTTGAAGGTGCGCTTGCATTCGGAACAGCGGGTATAAGAGGAAAACTCGGTCTTGGACCCAATCGTCTGAACCGTTTTACTGTTCAAAAAGTTGCACTCGGTCTGAGTCAGTATCTGAATGAAATCACACAGGACCCGACGGTTGTAATCGCTTATGATACCCGTCATCTCTCACCTGAATTCTGTGATGAGATTGCTATCGTACTCGCTTCAAATGGTATTAAAACATATATATATGATCGTTACCATACAACACCGGAATTGTCTTATTCAGTCCGTCATCTTCAAACAGATGCGGGTGTAATGATTACAGCAAGTCATAACCCACCTGAATATAACGGTATCAAGATATATGGTCCGGATGGTGGACAGATGGCTCTTGAAGGTTCCCAGAAAGTCAGTCAGTACATCGGACAAGTGGAAGATGAACTAAATATTGAAGTCAAAAATAAAGAAGAACTTCAAGCATCAGGACTGATTGTACCTGTGCCTGATTCAGTTGTCACAGACTATAAAAAAGAAGTGATCAACTTAATTGGTGACATCCCACAATCTGATTTAAAAATCGTCTTCTCAAGTTTACATGGAACAAGTGTCCCGATTGTCCCGGAAATTCTTGATGCTGTCGGCTTTAACAACTATCAGCTTGTAGAAGCACAATGTGTACCAGATGCAGACTTCACAAGTGTAAAATCTGCAAATCCGGAAGACCATGATGCCTTTGATATGGCAGTAGAACTGGGTAAAGAAACAAATGCCGATTTACTGATTGCAACGGATCCTGATGCTGACCGTATGGGTGTCGTTGCACTCCATGAGGGAGAATACCATTACTTCAACGGTAACCAGCTCGGAAGCCTGCTTCTCAACTACCGCATCAATCAGACAAAAGACATTGCAGACCGTGCAGCCGTCAAATCTATCGTGACAAGTGAACTGGGTAAAGTCATCGCTGAGAAAAATAACGTTAAAATGTTTGATGTCCTGACTGGATTCAAGTTTATCGCAGAAAAAATTGCAGAATTTGAAACAGATCAAAACTACCATTATATTTTCGGTTACGAAGAAAGTTATGGTTACATGGCCACTCCTTTTGTACGTGATAAAGATGCAGTACAGATTGTGCCATTAATCATCAAACTTGCGAGTGAGCTGAAAAATGAAGGAAAAACATTAGTTGACCAGATGAATGAAATTTACCGTGACTATGGTCATTATCAGGAGAAACTGTTCGCGCATACTTTTGAAGGACAGAGCGGTAAAGAAAAGATACAGACTATCATGAAAGAAGCGCGCGATAACGCACCGACAGAGATTGCCGGATTAAAGGTCATTGCAACTGAAGATTACCTCAAACAGGAACGTGTGGATGCTGATGACAGTCACGCTATAAACCTTCCACAGGCAGATGTGCTCAAATTCTTCTTTGATGATGGCTGGATTGCACTTCGCCCTTCTGGTACAGAACCGAAGATTAAGCTATATGTTTCACTTATCACTGATGACATCGATGCGATTGCAGAAAAAATTAATCAGCTGTTCTTCAGCTAACTCAAAAAAGCACCTGACAAGTTGTCAGGTGCTTTTTTAAATTCCGCTGAAAAAATTTAACCAGCTGATATGGCGTGTGAACATCATATAAAGGACGATCAGCACAAGTAACAACAGATTCATTTTAAAGATATCCACTTCAAACTTATGGTCATGATGATAAGAAATAAAGAGCCGCGTCGGTATACTGAGCACGACTAAAAAAGTCAGTATTTCTAATGCATGATTATAAGGTAAAGACAGCAGTTGAAAACCAAGCTGTATAAAACCGAAGACACACACTAATGTATAGTAACTCAAAATATCTACGAAAACTTTATAGATCGTGATATTGGAATTGATTGAAATCAACTGAGTAAAAAACGTAAAGATAATCAGGACAAGCGTAAATATAAGCCCTGATATTGCATATTGCAGACCATCCTGCCATTCAAACTGCTCGCCGGTTGCACCTATGAAGAAGAGAATGGCAATATAAAGCAGGAGATTAAGAAGTGCCCAGAGAAAATATCTGCCGCTTGTCTGATCATCTGCAACAATCTGTGGTCTTGATAACGTATATTTCAAAAAACTCTGAAACGATTCAATCTTATATTCAAACTCTGCAGCTGGTCTGATCACCAGTGCTTTCAGGCTCGATTTTTTATCTGGCAACTGATTAAATTGTCTGACTCTCTTTGCGGGAGTCGTATCCTTAATGAATGAATTGATGTGATCCCACTTTTTGCTCATACGTCACCTCCATAAAAATACTCGTTTATTGTAGTATACAATAAACGAGTATTTTAAGGGTTAAAGATTATCGCGGAAATCCACTAACGTCGCGATATCTTGTTCTTTAATTTTCTTCATGTCTGCCGCTACTTTGATCAGTGAATCAAAATCACTCAGTGTAAAGTACGGGTACCCAGCTGCTTGTAAGCGCTCCTGACCTTTTTTCAACTGGTAGCTGAAAATGGCAACAATGCCAAGCACTTCTGCGCCATGTTCTTTCAGCGCATCTGCTGCATCAATTGCAGAGCCACCTGTTGAAATGAGATCTTCAACGACCACCACTTTCTGACCAGGCTTGACGAGACCTTCAATCTGGTTTCCTTTGCCGTGCTTCTTACTTGATGACCGTACATAGCTCATCGGCAGTGCCATTTTCTGTGAAACGAACGCGGCATGTGGTATACCTGCAGTCGCTGTTCCAGCAATGACCTCTACATCAGAGAAATGTTCTTTAATAAGCGTAACAAGTCCTGCGGCTACTTCATCACGAACTTCAGGATAAGACATTGTCAGACGGTTGTCACAGTAAATGGGACTCTTGATGCCCGATGCCCATGTAAACGGCTCATCCGGACTCAGCGATACTGCTTCTATTTCCAGTAAACGTTTTGCAATTTCTTCTTTTAACATCCTTGTTCCCACGCTTTCTTAATAGAATGATATTTTGCAACAGGATCACTGTCCTGCGTAATAGAACGTCCGACAACGATATGCGTCGAACCATTCTGACGTGCAAATTCAGGTGTTGCAATTCTGACCTGATCGCCTTTGGCATCTGCCAGCGTACGGATGCCCGGTGTCACTTTGAGAAAGTCTTCACCCAGCGCTTCTCTAATCAGCGCACTTTCATTTGCAGAGCAGACGACGCCGGCGAGACCGGCATCACGCGTCACCCTTGCGTAGTTCACGATGCTGTCGTTAATACTTCCAGGTATGCCCTGTTCCTCGTTCATCATCTCTTCTGACGTACTCGTCAGCTGAGTGACGGCGATCAATTGTGCCTGGCTACCGCCTGCTTTCAGGCCGTCAAGCGCTGCTGTCATCATCTTGCTGCCACCTGCTGCATGGACATTGATCATCTGGATGTCCAGTCCCGCCAGACCTTTCATCGCCTGACCGACTGTATTCGGAATATCATGCAATTTCAAGTCGAGGAAGATATCATGACCAAGGTCACGTACCTCCTTAACAATAGTGGGACCATTCTGCAGATAAAGTTCCATCCCGATTTTAACAAAAAGCTGCTCATCAAATGGTTTCAGAAAAGTCAGCACTTCTTCCATATTTCTAAAATCAAGTGCAATGATTGGATTAGTGTTCATTATTTTACCCCCAGGATGTCAAGTGTACGACCTTTGAGTTCATGGATGTGCTGAACACCAAGTGCATCCAGCAGTCCAGGCAGTTCATCGATAATATCCTGACAGACAGTCGGATTCTGGAAGTTTGCAGTTCCTACAGCCACTGCATCTGCACCGACAGATATATAGTCAATAACGTCCTGAGCTGAAGTCACTCCGCCCATCGCAATGATTGGAATATCCAGATGCTGACGTACTTCATAGACCATACGCATCGCTACCGGTTTGATAGCTGGACCGCTTAAACCGCCGATTGTATTAGCGATGATAGGCGCGCCTGTCCTGCTGTTCAGCTGCAGGCCGACGAGTGTGTTGATCATCGTCAGACCGTCAGCGTAAGGTGCTACAGCCTGCGCCATCTGCACAATATTCGTGACATTCGGTGATAACTTGACGTAGACCGGAACACTGGATACTTCTTTTACTTTACGTGTCAGCCGTGCAGCTGTCTCAGGATCTGTCCCAAACTGAATGCCACCTTCTTTAACGTTCGGGCAGGAAATGTTTAGTTCCAGCGCCTTGACATTCGGTGATTGTGAGATATGTTCTGCTACATAGACATAGTCTTCTTCTGTAGAGCCTGCTACGTTAGCAATAATCGGTGTCTCGAACTGTTCAAGCCATTTAAGTTCATGCTCAATAATATGATGGACGCCTGGGTTCTGCAGACCGATCGCATTGATCATCCCACTGGACGTCTCTGCTATACGCGGCGTCGGATTGCCGAAACGCTGCTCTTTTGTTGCTGCTTTAATCATAATAGCCCCTAAGTTATTCAGATCCATAAACTGAGCATATTCCTGACCGAAAGCGAAGCAGCCGGATGCCGGCATCACCGGGTTCTTTAAGTCGAGGCCAGGCAGTTTTACATTCAATCTCATAGTTCCAGCTCCCCTTTCTTAAAGACCGGTCCATCTGTACAGATCTTGACATAGCCGTGGTCATTATCCGCTTTGCAGACACAAGCATAACATGCCCCAATGCCGCATCCCATGCGTTCTTCAAGTGAAACATAGCCTTCAGTATCCGGCAATGTCTCCTGAATCGCTTTAATCATCACGATTGGCCCACATGTATAGAACGTGTCATAGGTTTTCGGCAGACTCTTGATGACGTCCGTGACAAAACCTTTTGTGCCGTAACTGCCATCAGCTGTCGCGATATGTGTCTCGCCGAGCGCTGCAAACTTGTCGGCATAGAAGATATCATCTTTAGAATTAAATCCAAGCACATGGATTGTCCGGATGCCTCTTGCATTCAGCTGCTTTGAAAGTTCGTACAGAGGAGGAACTCCGATACCGCCACCGATGAGTAGCGCTGTCTCTTTCGCCGCTTCTACAGGGAAACCATTGCCGAGCGGTGCTAAAATATCGATCTGGTCGCCTGCTTTAGCTTTGGACAGAGCCTTTGTTCCTTTACCATCTGCACGGTACAGACAAGTGAGTGTCTCTTCTTCAATGTTGACTTCACAGATAGAGATCGGTCTTCTGAGCATAAACTCAGAAGAATCTCCGACTCTGATGTGAACAAACTGTCCTGGTGTCTTCATATTGCGAGTGATGTCACCGTGCATTACAAGTTCATATATATTACGTGCAATCAGATTGTGACTGACAACGGTCATTTTTTCCTGCATGTTACCCTCCTACATCTGATTCATATTAAATGTCATACTCTCAATGACACCGATCAACGCACGCGCAGTATCTAAAGATGTGAGACATGGTACGCCATTATCCACTGACTCACGTCTGATCTGGAAGCCATCGCGTTCAAACTGTTTACCTTTTGTCATCGTATTAATGACGAGCTGTACACGGCCATCTTTAATGACATCCAGCAAGTTCAGTTCGTCACCGATTTTGCTGACTTCAACGACTGGAATGCCAGCGTCTTTTAAGACTTGCGCAGTGCCTTTTGTCGCCATGATGCGATAGCCGACATTATGCAGTCGTTTAACAAGCTCTGTCGCTTCTTCTTTATCTTTATCAGCGACAGTCACAAGTGCTGTACCATGGTCTTTGACCTGCAGGCCGCTTGCTACGAGTCCTTTGTAAAGTGCTTTTTCTAAAGTGATGTCTTTACCCATCACTTCACCTGTCGATTTCATTTCTGGTCCAAGTGTAATATCAACATTTTTAAGTTTGCTGAAGCTGAAGACCGGTGCCTTAACGAAGACGCCTTCTTTAAATGGTACTAAGCCATTTGTGTAGCCTTTATTTGTCAGCTTCTCACCCAGTACAGCCTTCATTGCGAGGTTCGCCATCGGTACTTCTGTAATCTTACTCAAGAACGGCACTGTACGGCTTGAACGAGGATTCACTTCCAGTACATAGACTTTATCATCAGCAATAACAAACTGAATGTTAAGTAGACCGATAATTTCAAGACCACGCGCTAGACGTTCTGTGTAATCTGCCAGTGTGTCGATATGTTCCTGTGATAAGCTTTGCGGCGGATAGACAGCAATAGAGTCACCTGAGTGAACACCCGCGCGTTCAATATGTTCCATAATACCAGGAATCACGACTGTGTCACCGTCACAGATTGCGTCAACTTCAATTTCCTTACCTGTCAGATAGCGGTCAATCAGCACTGGATGTTCCGGACTCGCTTTAACAGCCTGTGTCATGTAATTCGTCAGTTCCTGTTCATCGTAGACGATTTCCATCGCACGGCCCCCGAGGACGTATGAAGGACGGACGAGAACCGGATAGCCGATATAGTTCGCATTGGCTACTGCTTCTTCTACTGATGTCGCTGTTTTACCGAGCGGCTGCGGGATACCGATTTCCTGCATCAGCGCCTCAAACTCTTTACGGTCTTCTGCTTTATCTAAGTTCTCAAGAGATGTTCCTAAGATTTTGACACCGTATTTCTCGATCTTATCTGCTAAATTGATCGCCGTCTGACCACCGAACTGCACGACAACCCCTTCCGGCTGCTCGAGGTTGATGATATTCATAACTTCTTCTTCTGTTAACGGTTCGAAGTACAGTTTATCTGAGATAGAGAAGTCAGTAGAGACTGTTTCAGGGTTGTTGTTAATGATAATTGCCTCGTAGCCTGCTTCACGAATCGCCCATACAGCGTGTACAGTCGCATAGTCAAACTCGACCCCTTGACCGATACGGATTGGACCAGATCCAAGAACGATGACTTTCTTCTTATCTGTTACGATTGATTCATTTTCTGTTTCATATGTGCCGTAGAAATAAGGCGTGCTCGATTCGAACTCAGAAGCACAAGTATCCACCATTTTGTAGACCGGTAAAATCTGGTGCTGTTGTCTTAAATCATATACTTCACGTTCTGTCATGTTCCAGCGGTGTGCAATCACACGGTCACTGAAGCCATATTTTTTAGCCCAGATCAGATGATCAATATCGCCCGGGTTATCTTTTAAGTCATGCTCGATATCAATGATATGCTGCATTTTATTCAGGAAGAAGAGATCGATTTTAGTCAGCTCATGAATATGTTCTGGTGTCACACCGCGGCGCAGTGCCTCACCGATGAAGAAAAGACGTTCATCATCCTGTTCTAAAATACGTTTCTCGATGAAATCCAGCTCGAATTCTTCACCATTAGGTAAACCGAGGTGGTGTACACCGTATTCAAGTGAACGGATTGCTTTCAGTAATGATTCTTCGTAAGTACGGCCGATTGCCATAACTTCGCCTGTCGCTTTCATCTGCGTACCGAGTACACGTTCACCCTTTTCAAATTTATCGAACGGGAATCTCGGGATTTTAGAGACGACATAGTCCAGTGCCGGTTCAAATGCAGCGTAGCTTGTCCCTGTTACAGGATTCAGCATCTCATCAAGCGTCATACCGACTGCAATCTTCGCAGCGAGTTTAGCGATTGGATAGCCTGTCGCTTTAGAAGCAAGCGCAGAAGAACGGGATACACGCGGGTTGACTTCGATAATGTAATAGTTATATGAATGCGGATCGAGCGCTAACTGAACATTACAGCCGCCCTCAATCTTAAGTGCACGGATAATTTTCAGCGAAACGTCACGCAGCATGTGATATTCTCTGTCTGATAATGTCTGTGAAGGTGCCACAACGATTGAGTCACCCGTATGGATGCCGACCGGATCGATGTTCTCCATGTTACATACAACGATTGCGTTGTCATTAGAGTCACGCATCACTTCGTATTCAATTTCTTTGAAGCCAGCGATTGATTTTTCAATCAGACACTGTGTCACAGGTGAGTATTTCAGACCGTTCGTCACGATTTCAATCAGTTCCTGTTCATCATGACAGATACCGCCGCCTGTACCACCCATCGTGAATGCAGGACGTACGATAACCGGATAGCCGATGTCATTCGCAAAATCAACCGCTCCTTGAACATCATTGACGATATCACTTTCAGGTACAGGTTCACCGAGTTCATTCATCAGGCTGCGGAATAAGTCGCGGTCTTCTGCCTGTTCTATCGATGACAGTTTTGTGCCGAGTAAAGTAACGTTATTCTCTTCTAAAATACCTGCTTCATGCAGCTGGACTGCCATGTTCAGCCCTGTCTGACCACCAAGAGTTGGCAGCAGTGCGTCTGGCTGTTCCTTACGGATAATACGTGCAACAAAATCAAGTGTTAATGGCTCGATATAAACTTTATCAGCTATCTCAGTATCAGTCATGATGGTCGCCGGGTTAGAGTTGACGAGGATAACACGGTAACCTTCTTCGCGAAGAGCGAGGCAGGCCTGTGTTCCTGCATAGTCAAATTCTGCTGCCTGTCCGATAATAATCGGTCCTGAACCAATTACGAGTATAGTCTTAATATCATTACGTTTAGCCATTCATGACACTCCCTTTATTTTCGTTCATCATCTGAATAAAATCATCGAATAAGTAGTTTGGATCGTGTGGACCTGGACTTGCTTCAGGGTGATACTGTACAGAGAATGCCGGCAGTTCTTTATGACGCAGACCTTCGACAGTACCGTCATTCAGTGCGGCGTGTGTGATCACTAAATCTGTATCCTTCACTGTTTCAGGGTCTACTGAGTAGCCGTGGTTCTGTGAAGTGATTTCAATTTTGCCGGTCGCCAGGTTCTTCACCGGATGATTCGCACCGCGGTGACCGAATTTCATCTTGAATGTGGAAGCCCCGCATGCAAGTGCAAAGAGCTGATGGCCGAGACAAATACCAAAGAACGGTACTTTACCGAGGATACCGTTAATCATATTGATGCCGTCCTGTACGACTTCCGGGTTACCTGGACCGTTTGACAGCATCACGCCGTCCGGACGTAAACGCAGGATTTCTTCTGCTGTTGTATTCCAAGGCATCACTGTAACGTCACAGCCGCGTAAGTTCAGTTCTCGGACAATGTTTTCTTTTTTACCGAAGTCAATCAGCACAACGCGTAAGTCGTTACCAGTTGAAACATAGGCTGTCTTTGTCGAAACTTGCGCTACTTCATCAGTCGGAAACTCAGCTGTTTTTAAACTTTCAATTGTCGCTTCTACATCTGCTTCTTCGTTAACAAATGCAGCTTTAAGTACACCGTGCTGGCGGATAATACGTGTCAGTTTACGTGTATCTACACCATCAATCCCCGGAATATCGTAGTTTTTTAGCGTCTCATCAAGTGAAGCCATATTACGGAAGTTGCTTGGCAGTTCGCACGCCTCACGCACGACCATCCCCTTTAATGAAGGATTCAACGTCTCATAGTCATCACGGTTGATACCGTAGTTACCGATCAGCGGATAAGTGAATGTAATGATCTGTCCTGTATATGAAGGATCAGATAATGTTTCCTGATAACCAGTCATCGCTGTATTAAAAACGATTTCACCTTGTGTTTCTTTATCGCTGCCGAAACGATAGCCTTTAAAAATCGTGCCGTCTTCCAGTACTAAAAATCTTTGTTTACGCATGTTGCCCCTCCTGATAAGCGATTTTTCCTTCTGCCAGTGTCAATGTCACATTACCGAAAACTTTTTCTCCGATAAACGGTGTGTTTGAACTCTTTGATAAGAAGTCTTCTTCTTTAATCTCATATTCTTCATCTAAATTAATAACAGCAATATCTGCCGGTTCCCCGACTGCGAGTCGGCCGTATGGCAGTTTAAAGACATCTGCCGGTTTAGTTGTTAAGTATTCAACGAGCTGTTCAAGTGTCCAGTCGCCGTTTTTAACGAAGTGCGTGTAAAGTAATGGGAATGCTGTCTCGCTGCCGACAATGCCGAACGGTGCTTTGACCATCGGCTGATTTTTTTCATCTGCCGCATGTGGAGCATGGTCTGTCGCAATGAAATCGATTGTGCCGTCTAACAGTGCTTCAATCAATGCTTCCTGATCTTCTCTAGAACGAAGCGGTGGATTCATCTTGAGAATCGCATCATCTTCAGTGATGACATTTTCGTTCAGCAGTAAATGGTGCGGTGTGACTTCTGCTGTCACTTTAATACCTGCACGTTTCGCATCGCGGATCGCTCTGATACTCTGAATGCTTGAAACGTGACAGACATGGTAATGACAGTCCGCCGCTTCTGCAAGCAGAACGTCACGTGCAATCTGTACCGCTTCACAGATAGAAGGAATACCTGGGATCCCGAGCTTCTTTGATACTTGACCTTCATGCATGGCTCCGCCGTAAATCAGTGAGTTATCCTCGCAGTGGGCGACAATCGCCATATCGAGCTTCGCTGCCTGCTGCATAGCCTCGTACATCACTGAAGCAGTCTGGACACCAACACCGTCATCAGTGAATGCAAAAGCTCCATGTTCCTTTAGTGCTGAGAAGTCCACCAGGTTCTCACCCAGTTGGCGCTCTGTGATAGAAGCATATGGCAGTACGCGTACAACAGCACTGTCCTGAATCGTTTTGTTCAGTTTATCTAAGTTTTCAACAGTATCAGGAACTGGACGTGTATTCGGCATCGGACAGACCGTTGTGAATCCACCGCGGGCTGCAGCTTTTGTACCTGTCTCAATCGTCTCCTTGTGCTCACCGCCTGGTTCACGTAAATGGACATGTACATCGATAAAGCCTGCTGATACAAACTGTCCTTTTAAGTCGATGATATCGCTGTTATAAACATTTAAGCGTTCTCCGATCTCTGTAATTTTACCATCCTCTATTCTGATGTCTCTTTCAACAAGCTGGCCGTTCTCTAAAATCTGGCCGCCTCGCAGTAATGTACTCATGCTATTTCTCTCCCTTTTTCAGAATATGACTTAAAATACTCATTCTCGTGTAGACACCATTTTCCATCTGTCTGAAAATACGTGATTTACTTGCTTCCACTAACTGTGTCTCTATCTCAACACCGCGATTGACAGGCGCCGGATGCATGACAATTGCTGATTCTTTCATCTTGTTGTAACGTTCAGCTGTCAGACCAAACTCATGGTGATAATGTGCTTCTTCAAACGTCTTACCACCATTATGGCGCTCATGCTGGACACGCAGGAGCATGCAGACATCAAGCTCTTCAATCACGTCATCTATCTTAACGTACTCTGCATCAATCGTTTTGTCCTGCCAGTAATCCGGGGCAGCTAAGCGAACATTCGCACCGAGCCTGGTCAATGCCTCCTGATTGCTGCGTGCAACACGCGAGTTTAAGATGTCCCCGCAGATCAGGACGTTCAGCTCTTCAAAAGTACCGTACTCCTCGTAAATTGTCATCAAGTCAAGCAGACACTGACTCGGATGCTGCCCACTACCGTCTCCACCATTAACGACTGGAATGCCGAGGTTCACGAGTTCTTTATAATACTCGTTCTCCGGGTGACGAATGACCAGTACATCGACACCGATACTTTCCAGTGTCTTCGCTGTATCATAAAGTGTTTCACCTTTAGTGACAGAAGAAGTTGATGTTTCAAATGGAATGACATCCAGCCCAAGTTTACGCTCAGCCATTTCAAATGAACATTTGGTACGGGTCGAATTCTCAAAGAAAAGATTAGCGGCATAGCCTTCAAAGCGGTCGACTTCACCTGCTTTGATACGCTGTGCCTGCGTGATGATTGACATGATTTCTTCATTAGAGAGATGTGCGATTGATAAGAAATTATCCATTATATCCGCTCCTATTCGTGTACTTTTGCTTCAGGTAAAATCAGGTTCAGCAGGATGCCTGCGAGTGCAGCAAGCGCCATACCTTCAATGTTCAGATGAATGTTCTGTACTGTGAAATCAATGTGTGCTTTACCGATACCGAGAACTAAAATAACAGATGCGATAATCAGATTACGTTTGTTACCGAAATCGACTTTTGACTCAACGAGCATCCGTAAACCACTTGCTGCAATGATACCGAAGAGCAGGATGGACACCCCGCCCATTACTGGTGTCGGAATACTTGAAACAAGTGCAGTAAATTTACCGACAAAACCGAGGATGAGTGCGAGTACTGCTGCACCGCCGATAACCCAGATACTGTAGATTCTTGTGATGGCCAGTACCCCGATATTCTCACCATACGTTGTACTCGGTGGTCCACCGATTAATGAGGCAACCATCGTCGAAATACCATCGCCCATTAAACTGCGGTGAAGTCCAGGGTTCTTGAAGAAGTTACGACCGACAATCTTATTGATGACAACCTGATGACCAATGTGCTCACTGACCGTCACAAAGACAATCGGAATCATGACCATGATCAGCACCCAGTCAAACGTCGGCGTGTAGTCACGGTAAGGCATGTAGATCTCAGGCAGCTGCAGCCAGTGCGCTTTAGCAATTCCGGTGAAGTCAACGACACCTAACATCACAGCAGTGATATAACCTGCAATAATCCCCATCAGGATCGGAATGATGGAAAAAAAGCCTTTTGCAAATATATTAAACGCTATCACTGTCAGTAAAGTGACCCCTGCGATAATCAGATATTTGCCGTTATAGCCGGTCGCGGCCCCACTGTCTGTATACATCGCCATATTGACTGCAACCGGTGCAAGACCAAGACCGATAACCATAATGACAGGACCTACGACAACGGGTGGCAGCAGTTTCAGCAGCCAGTCTGTACCGCTCAGTTTAATCAGGAAGCCGATGATGACGTACATCAACCCTGACATAAAGAGCGCGACGAGCATTTCGCCTAAATCATGCGTTTTTAAACCAACAATAATCGGCGTGATAAATGCAAAACTTGAGCCGAGATAAGCAGGTATCTGCCCTTTTGTAATCAAAATGTAGAGCAGCGTTCCAAGTCCAGATGCAATCAAGGCAGCTGATACAGGTAGGCCTGTTAAATACGGCACAAGGACTGTCGCACCAAACATCGCGAATAAGTGCTGTGAACTGAGCAGCAGCCATTCACTTGATTTAGGTTTTTCGTGAACATCATAAATCGGTTCGACTGTTCTTTCATAAATTTCTTCATTCATCTGCATATATATTCTCCTTTTAAAAAAAGCCTCTCTGCGTATGCAAAGAGGCTTAAGTTTTCACTTAATTACCCTTTGCCGGTCTCTCGTACCGATTTAAAAGAGCTATTTAATATAGACTTGTGTTTTTTCGTCCACTTCGTCCAGCATGACGATGATTTCTTCACTTAAAGCAGTGGGAATGTTTTTACCGATGAAATCTGCACGAATCGGCAGTTCACGGTGACCACGGTCGACGAGTGTAGCGAGACTGATACGGTTAGGACGTACATGGTCCAAAATAGCATCTAAAGACGCGCGCACAGTACGACCTGTATACAGCACGTCGTCAACAATCACGACATGTTTGCCATTCAGATCGGCTTCAATCTGAAAAGCCTGGATATCTGAACTGACACGGTCAGTCACATCATCACGATATTCAGTGACGTCCAGTATGCCTGTAGGCACAATCATGCCTTCAATTCGCTCGATTTTTGACTGAATGCGCTGTGCAAGAAAAACACCGCGTGTGCGGATACCTAACAGCACTAGATTCTGAGTCCCTTTATTGTTCTCAAGAATTTCATGCGCGATACGTGTCAATGTTCGGTCAATTGCTTTATCATCCAATATGACTCGCTTTTTCATCTTAACCCTCCTAAAAAACCTCACATCAAATAGACGTGAGGTTATCCTGCTCAACGCCTTATGAGCCTCTCTGGACTCAGTTAAAAGCAACGTGATTAAGTTAACTACATCTTACCACAATGAAGATTGATGTCAAATGCAAGTTTTACCATTTAAAAAAGCAACGTCATAGCAACGTTGCTTTTCAAGATTATTTTCTCAGTTTACGGATCAGTTCCTCAAAATATTCCGGAAGCTCAGCAGTACGTTCGATATATTCATCTGTCACAGGATGATCGAAGCCGATCACCCCAGCATGCAGTGCCTGTCCACCGATGTCCATTGTTTTCTTCGGACCATATTTCGGGTCACCGGCCAGCGGATAACCGATATGCTTCATGTGCACACGGATCTGATGCGTTCGCCCTGTTTCAAGCTGACATTCCACTAACGTATATTTATCAAATGTCTCAAGCACATTGAAATGTGTCACTGCCTGTTTACCGTCATCCTGCACTGACATCTCCTGACGGTCACGTGGATTGCGGCCGATCGGTGCCTCGATTGTACCGAATTCGTGCGGAATGATGCCATGGACAAGCGCTGTATATTTACGTGTCACTGTTTTATTGACAAGCTGCTCGACTAAACCACGATGGGCAATATCATTTTTAGCGACCATCAGAAGTCCGGAAGTATCTTTATCAATACGATGGACAATACCTGGCCTGATTTCACCGTTGATACCCGATAAATCTTTTATCGCATACATAAGACCGTTGACCAGTGTGCCATTTGGATGGCCGGGGGCAGGATGAACGACCATGCCTTTAGGCTTATAGACAATCGCGACATCTTTATCTTCATAATAGATTTCAATGCCAAGATCCTCTGCTACTAAATCGACTTCTTCAACCGGCTTTTCAGTCACCACAATTTCATCATCCATACGAAGTTTGTAGTTTGCTTTAACTTGTTTATTATTGACGACGACTAATCCATTCTTGATCCAGTCCTGAATCTGATTACGTGACCAGTCACTATTTGAGTCTGTCAGATATTTATCAATACGCTGACCGATCTCTTCTTCCTGTACTTCAAAGTTAAATGTTTGCATTCTTTTTCTCCTTACTCTCATTCACTAAAATCTCATAAATCAGTACAATCACACCCATAGTCAGACACGCATCAGCGACATTGAATATCGGAAAATCATAATTAATAATCTTTGTATCGATAAAATCGACGACATTTCCTCTGAACAATCTATCGATAAAATTACCGACAGCACCCGCAAAAATGAGCGTCAGACCGAGCTGCATCACAGGCTTGAAGGGCGCTTCACTTCTATAGAAATAAATAATAGCAACCAGTACGATAAGGGTAATGATATAGAAGAAGGTCATCTGATTCTGCAGCATGCCCCACGCTGCACCGTGATTACGGTGAGATGTAATTTCTAAAATATCACCGATGACTGACACTGAATCACCGATATTCATCGTTTTCACAATCATCCATTTCGTTAACTGATCAGCTGCCATGAGAAAAAAAGCAAGCGGCACCATCAGATGCAGATTATATTTTCTTTTCATATTTTCACTCCAATCTCAATTATTCTACCATAGAATAAGAAAATCGTCTTATATAATTGAAGTTTACATAATATTTTTAAAGTAGTTAAATAATTTTGAAAAAGATAATGATTAGTGAATAATGACTTAATTCGTCGTGCCGGCTATCCCTTTGAGATAGATCAGTCTTTTCATGACAGCTTGCTTTTTCTATCTAGTCAATCCGCTCCTCTTAAACTAAAAAACGCCGCTCCCGTAATCAGGATGCGGCGTTTCTATTATTCAGCGACAACTGCGGCACAGCGCGGGCAGAGATGATCGTCATTCAGCTCTGTTGAGTAGTTCCAGCAGCGCTCACATTTCTCGCCGTCTGCTTTTTCTACTAAGACGCTAGCTTCCGCATAGTCATTGCCGACTTTCTCGTCAACAACTTCAGCCTGTGACGTGATGAACAGCTGGTGCAAATGATCCATTGAGTCAAGAATCGCTTTATCATCAGCATTTTCTACGTACAGCGTCACTTTTGCCTCGAGTGATTTACCGATTGTCTTCTCTTTACGCGCTTCTTCGAGTGCTTTCAGGACATCGTCACGCAATGTCAGGAAGCGGTCCCATTTCGCGACAAGATCACTGTCCACTTCGTGGACTTCCGGCATATCAGTCAGATGCACACTGTCTTCAGTGACATGCGGTGTATGACTCCAGATTTCTTCTGCTGTATGCGGAATGACCGGTGCCAGCAGCTTCGTCAGCGAAACCAGAATCTCGTAAAGGACCGTCTGCATACTACGGCGGATGTCGGCATCCTTCGCTTCAATGTAAAGAATATCTTTCCCGTAATCGAGATAGAAATTACTGAGTTCGACATTGATGAAGTTCTGCAGCTCCTGATACATAAACAAGTAGTCATTGTTTTCATAATGGTCACGTGCTTTAGCCACAAAGTCATAGAGACGGTTCAGCATATAGCGGTCAACTTCTGCTAGGTCCTCATAAGCGACAGCATCAGCAGGATTAAAGTCATTGACGTTTCCGAGTAAGAAACGGAACGTGTTACGGATCTTCCGGTAGACTTCCGATACCTGCTTAAGGATATCATCAGAGATGCGGACATCTGCCAGATAATCAACTGACATGACCCAGAGGCGGATAATATCTGCACCCATCTGCTTGACGACTTTCTCCGGCAGAATCGTATTGCCCAGTGATTTACTCATCTTCCGGCCTTGACCATCCATAACGAAACCATGTGATAATAATTTTTTATAAGGTGACTGACCACGAGTTGCAACAGCAGTCGTGATAGAAGAGTTGAACCAGCCACGATACTGGTCAGACCCTTCGAAGTAAAGATCTGCCGGGAATGACAGTTCTGGACGTGCTTCCAGTACACCGCGGTGAGAAGAACCGGAGTCGAACCAGACGTCCATGATGTCGTTCTCTTTCGTGAATTCACCGTTCGGGCTGCCCGGATGCGTGTAACCTTCAGGCAATAAATCTTTCGCTTCTCTTTCGTACCAGACGTTTGAACCGAACCGTTCTACAAGTGCTGCGACATGTTCAATCGTCTCTTCTTCCATGATGATGTCACCATTCTCTGCATAGAAGACTGGAAGTGGGACGCCCCAGGCACGCTGACGTGAGATGACCCAGTCACCGCGGTCACGGATCATATTGTAGATACGTGTCTTACCCCAGTCCACTTTGAATTCAGTCTCTTCAATCGCATTCAGAATATCCTGACGGACTTTGTTGATTGAGGCGAACCACTGCGGTGTTGCACGGAAAATAACAGGTTTCTTTGTACGCCAGTCATGCGGATATGAATGGGTGAAGAATTCAAGTTTAAGCAGTGCACCGATTTCTGTCAGTTTATCTGTAATCAGTTTGTTCGCTTTGTCATAGTAGACCCCCGCAAACTCGCCTGCTTCCTCAGTGAAGACCCCTTTATCATCGACAGGCGAGATAACTGGCAGGTCATATTTCTGACCGACGATAAAGTCATCCTCCCCGTGGCCAGGTGCTGTATGAACACAGCCTGTCCCTGCATCAGTCGTAACATGGTCACCTAGAATCAGCAGTGATTCACGATCGATAAACGGATGCTGTACAGTGAGACGTTCAAGCTCAGTGCCTTTGAATTCTTTCTCAATGGTAACCGCTTCCTTATCCCAGCCGACTGCTTCACATACTGAGTCAAGCAGTGCCTGTGCAACAATATAAGACTTACCTTCCACATTGACCTGTACATAAGTCAGTTCAGGATTGACAGCGATCGCCACGTTTGCCGGCAGTGTCCAAGGCGTTGTTGTCCAGATGACAAATTTCACGCCCGGTTCCACGATACCTTTGCCGTCTTTTGTGTCAAATGCCACATAGATAGAAGGGGATACTTTGTCCTGATATTCGATTTCCGCTTCAGCAAGAGATGATTCACTTGAAGGGGACCAGTAGACCGGCTTCTTTCCTTTATAGATATAGCCTTTTTTCGCCATATCACCGAAAAGTCGGATCTGTTCAGCTTCAAAGACTTCCTGTAATGTTACATAAGGCTTATTCCAGTCCGCATTTAAGCCGAGACGCTTGAAATCAGTCTTCTGCAGCTCGACCTGTTCCAGTGCAAACTGCTTACATAATTCACGGAACTCAGCGACAGACATCTCCTTACGGTTGACACCTTTTTTCGTCAGTGCCTGCTCAATCGGCAGACCATGCGTATCCCAGCCTGGTACATAGGGTGTACGGTGACCCGTCATCGCCTTATAACGTGTAATAAAATCCTTGATGATTTTATTCAGGGCATGACCCATATGAATCTGTCCGTTGGCGTATGGTGGACCGTCATGCAGGATATAATCGGGTTTTCCGGCATTCTTGTCTAAAATTCGATGATACAGGTCCTGCTTCTCCCACTGGGCCTGAATCTGTGGTTCTTTGTTCGGCAGTCCCCCGCGCATCGGGAAATCTGTTTTCGGCATTAATAATGTCTCTTTATAATCCATTTCTCCAGCTCCATTTCGTTATAATAAAAAAACACCAGGCATTATACAGGGACGGAAAAATCCGCGGTACCACCCTGCTTAACTCCTGGAGTTCACTCATTAATTGTATTTAATTAAAGATAAAGTGATCCGTATCAATCTTCATATGCTGAACTTTCACCGCCTTCAGCTCGCTGATATATGAATGAATTCATACCGTCTCTATCAATATTAAATCTATTCTACCTCATCCTGAGGTGTTTGTTCAATAGGTTTAGTCTCTAAATCATAGTTGAGGAGATAATCCCAGTCCTCATTCTGCAGTAAATCAAGCTGGGCCTGCACAAGCATCTGGAAACGCGCACGGAATATTTTGGACTGACGTTTCATGTCTTCAGTCTGGAATGTAATTTCCCGTGCTTTCTGCATCGCATCATTGACCAGCATATCCGCATGGTTCTGAGCATCTTTAATGATGACGTCTGCCTGCATCCCTGCTGACGCTTTAATTTCATCACCGGCACGCTGAGCAACGACAAGCGCTTCGCCTATTGTATTCTCTACAGCACGGAATCGGCTGATGTTTTCATCTTTATCGTCAATGATACGCTGAAGCATTGCTTTTTCCTCGCGCAGTTTTTCCAGTTCATTACTGAGTTCACGCAAATAATCTCTGACCTCGTTTTCATTGAGTCCTTTATGAACAATATTAAACTGTTTCATTTCAATATCTTTTGGCATGTATTCCACTATTTTCACCTCTAATTGAATAACGTTTCAAACGTCACTCTGATTTTGTCTTTTTTTGTACGATCGCCTATTGATGCTATTTTAGCACGGCCATAGCCTTTAATAGAAATTAAATCACTTTCTTCAATCGTAAAACTCGTTTTGGTGATCACGGTATGATTGACTTTTACGTGTTCTGCCTCTATCATCTTCTGAGCGACTGCACGTGATTTACGCGTCAATTGCTGTATGACAGCGTCCAGTCTTAGACTTGCAATTGTTGTGGCCACTACCTGATATTGCTCTTCTGACTGTACTATTTCATTGAAAGGCACCGTTTCAAGTTTAACAGTTGCACCTTTAATTTTTGTCAGTTCTCTTTCCAGATAGAGTGCCATCTGAGTTGTGACGACAAACTGTATCCGCGCGCTGACTCTAATATCCCCGAGCTGTTCACGCTTGATGCCGGTCTGCATGATGGATCCTAATAAATTGCGATGAGACAGTGAAACGAATTTATCCGGATAATGAACTTCAACAAGACGGCATTCAAAATCTTCTTCAGTTGCCTCGAAATAGTCAGGTGCTAAAATAGCCCGCTTACGTTCACTCTGGTCATCGCCGCCGAACATCGTGATTTTAACGCCCGCCTGTTTCGCTACCACTGAAAAAATATACTGTTCGCGAGGATCGAGAAACGGTGTCAGAACAGGAGCATAAGTCTGTTCAGCACGATCACAGTACTGCATCGCGCTCTTAATGACATCCTGCTCCTCATTTCTGAAGTGCTGCATGATATTCATTTTAACTGTCCTTTCAGATAAAAAAATAATCTCACCTACATGAGATTATTTTTATTAATTACATAAACATCGATCTAATAAACTGTAAGTAAATAGCAACAAGTCCCTGCTCAAACATCCGCAGAACGAAAATCGCTACAATCGGTGAGAAATCAAACATGCCGAGCGGCGGGATAATCTTCCTGAAGATTTCAAGATACGGCTCTACAAATCTCGCGATCCATTCACCGATGAATGATTCTCTTAATCCCGGTATCCATGACATAAAGATGTAGATGATAATGGCATAGAAATAGATATTCAAGAGAACTAAAATACCATTAAAAATCATATCAATAACTGCTAAACTCATTCTTCCTCCTCTGGTGCATCCAGCATCTCAGTGATGCTGCCTGCGACCTCCACATTATCTGGTGTACATAAGAAGATATCCTGACCAATACGCTGTATATCGCCGCCTATTGCATAGACAGTACCACTCAGGAAATCGATGATACGTTTCGCTGATATCTTATCGATACGCTGCAGATTGACGAGAGTCGCTCTTCTGTTTTTCAGCTCATCCGCGATATCCTGGGTATCTGAGAATACCCGAGGCTCAAACAGACACATCTTCGAACTTGCTGATGCAGGCTCCGGTTTAATATTGACGACGTTCGGTTTCACGACACGTTTTTCAGTCGTCGTCTTCACTTGTTTCACGGGTGCAGGCGCTGTCTGCTTCTGCACAGGTTGCGCGCGTAACCGTTCTTCTCTCGTATCTTCACTGCTATAAATTTCATTGTCATTGTCTTCATCATCAATGACAAAGAACCCTTTAAATACATCTTTAATCGCCATGACAGCCTCCTATCCGACTAACTTAGTCCCAATTCTAATAAATGTTGAACCTTCACTGATGGCAGATAAATAGTCATTACTCATCCCCATTGATAACTCCTTACAAGGTGCATTTGACTGACCGAGTGCTGCAACCTGCTGCTGCAGCTCTTTCAGTTCAGCAAAGTATGTACGTAACTGTATCTGATCTTCAATATGAGGTGCCATCATCATTAAACCTACAACTTCTATCTTCTCAAACCCCTGCAGGCCTTTTACAAAAGCAATGACTTCTTCTGGTGCAAAACCATGTTTAGAATCTTCCCCTGCTACATTGACCTGTATAAAGCATTTGATCGTATGTTCTGCACGTTTCTCCACCTCATCAGCAAGCGACTGGCGGTCCAGTGAATGCAGGTAATCTACTTCATTGATGACCTCTTTTACTTTTCGTGTCTGCAAGGAGCCGATAAAGTGAAACGTTGCCTCAGAGGGAAGTGCTGCTTTTTTCTCAAGAAACCCTTCAATCCGGTTCTCGCCAAAATGTCTGAGACCCGCATCGTACGCTTCTTGTGCTCGGTCTATTGTAACATATTTTGTCACTGCGATAATAGTCGGAGCATGCGCTGTGACTGACTCTATTTCATCTTGTATAACCTTGAGATTATCTTTTACATTCATGATTGATTCCTCGTTCCTATAAAAGCTAACATGCGTCCGGTCTTGCCTTTTTCTGTACGGTAAGAAAAGAACCGCTCGTCTTCAGCAGTACAGATACCACTGATTTCAATCTGCTCACTCGGTACGCCTGCTTTAACTGCTAACATTTTATTGATTCCTTGTAAGTCAATCTTATAGTTGCCGTTGTCTTTTAGTTCAAAATAAGGCTCGGCATCAGAACTAAACTGGGATTTGATATCTGCATTCACTTCATAGCAGTTCTCACAGATCGAAGGACCTATCACACAGTGCAAATGCTCAGGTGACGGATATGCCTCAACCAGTTTCTTGACGATTTCCCCTTTCGTGCCACGCCATCCTGCATGACCGAGTGCGATGAAATTATCCAGATCCGAATAAAGATAGACTGGGACACAGTCTGCAAAGCACATCGTCAGAAGTACATCTCGGTCATATGTATAAAGACCATCGATGCCATGAAGTTTTTCAGTCAGTTCGCTGATATTCGTGCCTCTGTCATCCTGTGTCACTTCAGCTACCTCTTTGTCATGTGTCTGAATCGGAAAAACCCAGTTATCACGACTGAAATCTATGGCTTCTGCCAGACGCTGCTGATTAGTGATGACATTCTCCGGAGCATCATCGATATAGAGCGCCATATTCATCGCATCTGCAGGATAGGGACTGACTCCGCCTTGTCTGTTCGTGATACCGATTATTTTATTTGCTACTGTTTTAAGTTCTGTATACATAAGCTTCTCCTAACAAAAAAGGTCCTACGATCACCTGAGTGGCGATAGGACCGATTGAATAGTCTGATTATCTTCTTGTACGGCGTGAGCGTGAACGGTCACGTAAAAAGCTAGGTACATCAAGGTCACTGTCACGTGATTCAGTCTGTTTAGGCTGTGATTGAGTCTGTGGTTGTGACTGTGAATAAGTAGGCTGAGAATATGAAGTCTGCTGAGACTCATAACGCTCTTCTCTTTGTGTTTCTCTGACTGGTGCGCTTGTTGTCGGACGAACTGGTTTATCATTGAAACCTGTCGCAATAACTGTCACTACGATTTCATCCTGCAGTTCAGGATTGATAACAGTACCGAAAATCATATTCACATCTTCGTCTGCTGCATCCTGAACGATGTTCGCTGCTTCCTGAGCTTCGAACAGTGATAAGGATTCGCCACCTGTGATATTCATCAGGACACCTTGAGCACCTACGATAGAAGTTTCAAGAAGTGGAGAAGAGATCGCTTTTTTAGCAGCTTCCATTGCACGGTTCTCACCTGATGCGACACCAATACCCATCAGTGCAGAACCTTGGTTAGACATGATTGTTTTCACGTCGGCGAAGTCAAGGTTGACTTCGCCGGATACTGCGATTAAATCAGAGATACCTTGTACCCCTTGACGTAATACATTATCCGCTTCTTTGAATGCTTCCATCATCGGCGTTGATTTATCAACGATATCAAGTAAGCGGTCGTTCGGGATAACGATCAGTGTATCTACTGCTGCTTTCATCGCTTCAACACCGGCTGCTGCCTGTGTCTGACGTTTACGGCCTTCAAATGAGAATGGACGAGTCACAACACCGACTGTCAGTGCGCCCATTTCTTTAGCGATTTTTGCTACGACTGGAGCTGCACCAGTACCAGTACCGCCACCCATACCAGCAGTCACGAATACCATATCAGCACCTTGAATCGCATCTTCAATCTGTTCACGAGATTCTTCAGCTGCTTTTTTACCGATTTCAGGATTAGCACCTGCGCCTAAGCCACGTGTTAATTTTTCACCGATCTGAATTTTTGATGAAGCTTTTGATAAGTTTAATGCCTGGCCATCAGTATTAATTGCGATGAATTCAACATTGTTCATGCCGTGTTCAATCATTCGGTTAACCGCGTTGTTACCGCCTCCACCGACACCAATGACTTTTAATGTAGCCAGATGATTAAATCCTTGTTCAAATTCCAACATTCCCTTTTCCTCCTATACTGTAATGGCCATTATTCAAATAATGATTTCATGATTTTTTTCATTAATCCTGGTTGTTCTTCTTTTACTTCTTCGTCGATATCATCAGGTTTAACAGTAACTGTTTCGCCTGGTTCGACATTTACTTGATTTTTACGTTTAAATAAGCCTTTGGATTGCTTAGGTTTTTCTTCAGAAACTGTGTACTGTTCTTCCACAGGTGTTTCATGATTATTAATTGTAACATAATCAAGAAGTTCATCAAAGTTAATACCACTTGAAATGGTAGCGATTGCTGAAGAGAATTCAGGCTTTCTGATACCCATCTGAGTTGGAACGTGGACACGGACTTTCTCATTGACCATATCCTGCAGTAAATCCTTGATGCCGAGCATATTAGCAGTACCACCGGTAATCACGAAACCACCGTTGACTTTGTCGATGCCCATCTCCTGCAGCAGCTCAAAGACTTCTTCGTAGATTTCTTCGACACGTGCTTCGATGAAATCACTCAGTTCTTTCTGATTGAATGCCGCTTCTTCGTCTTTATCGTTTTGAGTAACGTGGAAGACGTCCTGTTCACTTGCGTTGTCATAAAACGCATGCCCATACTGCTCTTTGATGCGCTCTGCTTTATCATAAGAAGTGTTGAGTGCCTGTGCGACATCGTTCGTAATATGGCTGCCCGCAACCGGGATACTGTCTGCATCAAATAAAGCACCACGCTCATAGAAAGCGACTTGTGTCAGCTGATCTCCGATATCGATGACGCAAGCACCGAGCTCAACTTCAGTAGGCGTCAGAATATACGTATAGTTGTAGGCATCTGAGAACACATCCAGCACTTCAACGCCACATGATTCCACACATCTTAAAGTATTAACAAGTAAAGAGCGATTGATAGTGATGACGCCTGCATCAACAGCGAGACTTTGAGTCGCTACCATTTCTTTAGGATCGCTGACTTCATGAATATCATCGACAATGAAAAGTTTTGGATAGACACCGATAATCTCAGAGTTGTCTGCTTTGTATTTATCACGAACTGAATCAAGGACATCTTCTATATGCTGTCCAGTAATTTCAGTAGATTCTCCGCTGAATTGAATCGCATTCTCAATATCGAGTATTTCTGTATGAATAACCGGCATCTTGACAAAAACTTCTTTAATGTCAACGCCAGAAGCAATTTTAGCTTTTTTAAGTGCTTCTGAAATCGCCTGCTTCGCTACATCAAAATCATCGATAACGCCTCGTTTAATTCCATCTGTAAAAGTCTGGCCTGTGCCTATGACGTTAATTCCGTTATGAAACTTCTCGCCGACAACCACCTTTACACTCGCTGAGCCGATATCTATGGCTACATAGTAATGTTCTTCCATCAAATAGGCACCCCTTTTTTCTAATTTTTACACTATTTTAAGTTTACATGATTCATTCGTCATTGTGAACAAAAAAACGGTTTTACTCATAATATATTGCTTCATACTTGTTTATCAGACTTTTTCGCTTTCTTGCTTTCTAATTTCTTTTTGAGAGACTGCATTTTTGCATCGTGCTTTTTTTTATCCCGTTCTTTCTTCGCCTCTATCTCACTTTCGATTTCAAGCCGTTTTTCTTCTGCTTTCTTTGATTCATACGGAATAAAGACAGCTCCTACTTCAAGGTCAATAATACCCGGTTTAACTAGGTTACCATTCTGGTCCCGGGGAATATCTTTGACCATTCCCGGATAATAATTGAGCTTGTCACCCATCGTTCTTAAATCACCGATCACTTCCAGCCCGTCATTCATAAAAATCTGCACACGCGCAGAAGCCTCACGGTTAGGCAGAAAATTAATCTCGGACATATTATTTCTTATCGATTCTTCTGTTCGATTAAGAATATCAATCATCCTTACACGGTCACTGCCTTCAAAATCATTTAAGATAGGACCTGATTTTTCGGCCTGCTGATTTTTCAGAATCTGACCATTCTCCAGCACCGGTCGATAGTCGCTGCCATCAGCAATTATCGCACGTACCGCATACTCCTGTATTTTCACGTTGACCTGATTCGGGAAATGACGGCTGATTTCCACTTTTTTGACGCCGTCCTGCAGACGAAGATTCTGCTCCATCTCAGATACCGGCAAAGTATAAATCCGACTCTTATCCCCTATATTCAGTATTTCACTTACTTTCTTGTTCGTAATGAGATAGTTGCCTTCAATTTTTACATCCTTGACATAACTGATACCTGTAAACATATAGAGCAGTATTAATGTCACGAGGGCAATTACAGTCATAAAAATGGCGAACTGTATTCTATGCTTGCGTTTTCTTTTTTGCCGTCCGCCTTGTTTCAGCTGCTTTAATCGTTCATCTGACATATGACACCGACCTGTCTGATGAACTCATCACCGCGCACTTCAAATGTCTTATATTGATCCCAGCTGGCACAGGCAGGACTCAGCAGAACGATATCTCCGTCCTCAGTATATTCAGATGTCTGATTGACCGCATCTTTCACGTCGTGACAGATCGTGTAATCAATGTCGTGCTGCTCTGCAAACGCCTTTAACTTTTCTGTCGTCTCACCCACTATATACATACGCTTAACTGACTGGACATGCTGGTCTAAATCTTCAAACCCATTTCCACGGTCCAGACCGCCGCAGATCCAGTGAATTGGTTCTTTAAACGCATCTAATGCGAAAGAGGCAGCAAGCGTATTCGTCGCTTTTGAGTCATTGTAGTATCTGACCCCTTGTTGTTCTGTCACAAACTCTAACCTGTGGCTGATGCCTTTAAATGTTGTCAGCGTTTTGATGATGGCTTCATTCGCAATACCTGCTAGTTTACAGGCTGCTACACTGGCCAGTACATTCTCCTGATTATGCTTCCCTGGCAGAACAATATCTTTTACATCAATGATGAACTCATTTCTAAAATAAACTTTTCCGTCTTTAATATAGCTGCCGTCAGTCTCTTCTGTTGTCGAGAAATAAATGATCTGACCATTGACTTCATAATCGCTTAACAACTCTTTCTGTGCAGAGTTAAAAATAAGAAAATCTTCAGCTGTCTGGTTTCTAAAGATATTCATTTTAGCGCGGACATATTCATCCTGTGTACCATGATAGTCAAGATGTGCAGAATAAATATTTGTGATAACAGCGATATGTGGACGATATGTCTGTATCCCCATCAGCTGGAAAGACGACAGTTCTGTCAGCATATAATCTTTCTCGTCAGTTTCCTGAGCGACTTTAGAAGCGACATATCCGATATTGCCACTGAGATGTCCTTTTAAGTCACTATGCTTGAACATATCACCTATGAGAGAAGTGACTGTTGTTTTGCCATTCGTACCTGTAACTGCAATGGTTCTGCCTTCATGGATTCGGTAGGCAAGTTCCACTTCCGTTATAATAGGTATATTTCGCTTAAGCGCTTCCTGCAGTATTTCAATGCGATACGGGATGCCCGGATTTTTAACAATCAGCTCTGTACCTTCTAAAAGCTCTAATGGATGGCCTTGGTCGAACACTCGGACGCCAAGCGTACGAAGTGCCTGCGCATCCTCGCTTGCTTCAAGCGAGCCGCCGTCATTGACGATCACCGTCGCCCCTAGTTTCAATAACAGCTTTGCTGTCTCAAAACCACTTTTTGCGAGTCCAAGAACAAGAACTTGTTTACCTTGATAGTCTGTCACGTTTTTCATATTAGTTCACTCCTAAATAAATGCCGATCAATCCACTGATTAAACCTACAGCCCAGAAGACAAGGACAATCTTCCACTCGCTCCAGCCACCCAGTTCAAAATGATGATGAAGAGGACTCATACGGAAAATACGTTTACCTGTTAATTTAAATGAGGCCACCTGCAGCATAACTGACAACGTTTCAGCAACAAACATTAGACCGATGAAAAGAAGCGTCAGTTCCTGATTCAGCATAATAGATACAGTAGCGATGATTCCACCAAGTGCAAGTGATCCAGTATCTCCCATAAAGAGTTTAGCCTTATTTTTGTTGTAGAGAAGGAATCCAGCTAAACTTCCTATAAGGATCAGCGTGAAAAGCATGATACCTGACTGATTCTGTATAGAGGCTAAATAGGCATAACAACCAAATGCAATGATTGAGAGCCCTGTCGCAAGACCATCTACACCATCTGTCAGATTGACCGCATTCGAGAATCCGACCTGCCAGAAAATGATGAACACAATGTACAGAAGACCTAAAGGTAACCCTGCATCAGTGAATGGAATGTTGACAGTCGTACTGATATCCAGCAGTCCGAGAAAACGGCTGACCGAATAGAACAGTACCGCAATCAGAATCTGAAAGAGAAACTTCTGCTTTGATGTAAGTCCCTGGTTATTCTTTTTCACCACAATGATGTAGTCATCGATAAAGCCGATAAGACCAAATCCAAGCGTCACTAAAATCAGCAAGATGATCGGTCCACGGTCTTCTACAAATAGAAGAGCGATCAGACTTAAGAGCAAAGTACTGAGCAGAAAAGTAAGACCTCCCATAGTCGGTGTCCCACTTTTCTTCATATGACTTTTAGGTCCTTCCTGACGAATCGACTGGCCGAATTTCAAGCGTTTTAACAACGGAATGAAAAGCGGTACCAGGATAGCGGTCAGAATAAAAGCACTGAGTGTAAAAATAATTGTCTGCATAATTGTTATAGGCGGCTAGTTATTAGCCGCTTTCTCCTTTGTAGTTTGTGATTCTTTTTCCTGAGTGGATTTCTTTTCTTTAGGCTGGGTCTTTGATTGGTCGACTTCTTTCTGCAAGGCATTTTCCTCGTCTTTTCGTTCTGCATCAATAATCTGGTCATAAGCCGGAGATTGTTTTAAAGGATCTAATGAATCCATATTGACGACAATATCGACACCTTTTTTGATGGCGGTACCTGCTGGAACAGATTGCTTAACGACATAGCCACTGCCATCAAATTTAATCGCTGCACCAGTCAAGGTTTCAAGTGCATTAAGCTCCCGCTTCGACCAGCCGGAGAGGTCAGGCAAGGTGACATCGCCCGAAGTCAGTAAGAGCACCTTACTTCCATCAAGTAACTGGCCTGCTGCAGGTTGACTTGCAATCACTTTATCACCACTTCCCAGTACAATCGGCTCCAGGTTTCTGGATTCGATTTCAGATACTGCTTTATCTGTTGTCTCATTGATGACTGATGGCACTTCAGTCGTCGTCGGCTTCACTTTTTTCTGTGACCCTGAAGAAACATCCAGATATTTAAGTGTATTTTCCATCAAAGGCTTGTACTCTCTTGATACACCCATATTATACGCTTCTGCATCATTTTTTTGTGCTAGAGACATACCCATATAAACGATGACTCTCGGTTTATCTGCCGGCGCATAACCCATGAAGCTGACAAAATAAGGGTTAGCTCCCTGTACGTAGCCCCCATTTTCCGTATCAGCCACTTGTGCAGTTCCGGTCTTACCCGCAATCTGATAATCATCAATACGGTAGTTAAACGCATGCATCTCAGAACCGTAGACAACATCTTTCAGTTCACGCATTGTCTTTCTAGCCGTATCCGCTGTAATCGGCTGCCCGACCACTTCTTTTTTACCTTTAATCACCACTGAACGATCAGGGGAAGTCACTGACTGGACGATATAAGGTTTCAGCATCTTGCCCTCATTAAGTATAGCGGACTCAGCCTGGACCATCTGTATTGGCGTCACTGTTGTTGACTGACCGAAAGCTGAAACTTTCTGGCTCAGTGGATCTCCCCAAGAAATATTGCCTGCAGGTTCCCCGTCAAAGAGCACGCCAGTTTTTTTGCCAAATCCAAACTTTTCGTAGTATTGTTTCATTTTATCGATACCGACTTCATCCTGCAGTTTCATCATCAGGACGTTTGAAGAGAGCTGAAATCCTTTATTCATGGAAATCTTGCCCCAGCCGACATCGTTCCAGTCGGAAATCTCATGCCCTTCGACTTCTCGCGTACCTGACATATATTTTTTCTGACGCTGATATTTTCCTTCTTGTATAGCAGCAGCCAGTCCATATGTCTTAAACGTAGAGCCTGGTTCATAAGTGTTCTGGAATAAGTCATTCTGCCACTTATCACCAAAACCTTCCCGTGTCTCCGGATTAAAGGTCGGGCGCTGACTGAAGCCGAGAATTTCACCCGTTTTAGCATCTGCTACCACAGCAAATACATCTTTTGGTTTATAGCGCTTCACCATTTTATCCATCGCATCTTCGACAAATATCTGGATATTTTTATCGATAGTCAGATGAACATCATCACCGTCGACTGCCGGCTTAACATTTCCTGAGTTAGGCAGTACATACTGCCAGATATCCTGATTGAATGACGTCTTACCTGGCTGGCCAGATAGATAAGTATTGAAGACCTTCTCTGCACCTAGCATACCGTCGATCTGCCCCGTATCCGGATTCTTCTCGGCGAAACCAATCGTATGCGATGCGAAGTTACCATTTGGATAGAAACGTTTCTTCTCGGCGAAGAATGTCAGGCCGGGCAACTTTAATGCTTCAATTTTTTTCTTCTGAGCATAAGTCAGATCTCGACCTGCTTTACCGAATTCAACCTGGAAGGCCTTTTTTGTCGATAATTTAGCACGTATTTCTTTCTCCGGCATATCGATGATCTTTGCAAGCGCACGAGACGTCTTCTTGATATCCACGATATGCGCCGGTGACTGATCCGTATTCTTCATATTTTTATCAAGCACTGCAATAAGCTTGTAAGAGTTGACATCCTGAGCCAGTATTTGACCGTTACGGTCATAAATATTGCCCCGCTTAGGCTGATTAATAATATTTCTTGCATATTTTTCACTCGCTTTAAGAACAAGATCCTCTCCGGATGAGGTTCCTGTCAGCATCACAAAGGAGTATCTAAAAATCAACAGAAAAAAGAGCAGTCCGAATAACAAAACCAGAAGGACTGCTCCTATTTTATTTTTCTTTATTTTAATTGCTGCCATCTTTTTGCACGACCTTTACGTTATCATTTTTCAAGCTCAGGCCGTAACCTTGTGCTTTACTATAGATACGTTCGTAAGATGATTGCTTCATTGCTTCAGATTTTAATTCGCCGTTAACATCTTTCTGGTGAATAATTTCAGACTGTGTTGTTGCAATTTTGCTATTCATATCATACGCATCATACTTTAAAGATAGCATATAACTACTGACCAGTGCAATTAATGCCACAAGGACCAGATAGACCATTTTCTCTAATTTGGATAATGAAACAACATGGGTTTTTGTTGCCGTTTTTGTTTTAGTTTTTACGGGTGTGTCATACGCTCTTTCAAAGACATTACTGTTTACATATTCAGCTGCCATGTTGTCACCTCTTATTTTAATACTTCCACTACTCTGAGCTTCGCACTTCTCGCTCTATTATTGGCAGTCAATTCTTCTTCAGAAGATTCAACAGGTTTGCGGTTGACAAGTTTCAGCTTCGGCTTGAATTCTTCCGGTATAACCGGCAATCCTCGCGGAATATCAGGTCCCTTTCCGTATTCACGGAAAATTTGTTTGCACATCCGATCCTCCAAGGAATGGAACGTGATGACGGAGATACGTCCGCCTACTTTAACTGAATCAATCGCCTGTTCGATCGATGATTCAAATGCGCCCAGTTCGTCATTGACGGCTATTCTGATAGCCTGAAAGACTCTTTTGGCTGGATGACCGCCTTTACGTCGTGCCGGGGCCGGGATGCTTTCTTTAATGATTTCAACGAGCTGTACCGTCGTTTCAATCGGCTCTGTTTCTCTTGTTTTTTCAATGTTTCTAGCGATTTGTTTTGAAAACTTCTCTTCTCCGTAACGATAAAAGATAGAAACGAGTTTTTCGTACGGCCATTCATTGACTACTTCATAAGCTGATAAGTCCTGGGTGCGGTCCATACGCATATCCAGTCTTGCTTCCTGGTGATAACTGAATCCTCTCTCAGCATCATCAAGTTGCGGACTAGAGACACCTAAGTCATATAGAATGCCGTCTACTTTATCGATATTCAGTTCATCGAGAACCGTACGTAAATTACGGAAATTATTTTTAACGAGTGTTACCTTATGTAAATGTTCTTTAAGTACTTCTTTAGCATTATTCAATGCAGTATCATCCTGATCGATTGCAATCAGTCTGCCTGAATCCGATAACTGCTTAACCAGATAGAGACTATGGCCTGCACCACCTAACGTACAATCGACATAAACGCCGTCTTTCTTGATATCCAGCATATCGACTGTTTCATTTAACAATACGGTGATGTGATGGAACATATTCTACCTCCTAAAAATCTATGTCAACCAGCTCTTCAGCAATTTCTGAATAATGGGGTTCAGTTTCCTCATAGAATTTCTGCCATTCAGCGCGGTCCCACACTTCAATACGGGATGACACACCGACGACAATACATTCTTTAGATAGACCCGCATACGCTCTCAAGTTAGCCGGGATATTAATGCGTCCCTGTTTATCCAGTTCAACTTCAACTGCACCTGAGAAAAACAACCTCATAAATTTACGAGCGTCTTTTTTCGTAATCGGGAGAGCAGTAAGTTTCTCTTCGATCTTCTGCCATTCAGCAAGTGTATAGCCGAACAGACAGCGATCAAGACCGCGAGTAATCACGAAATGTTCTGATAATTCATCACGAAATTTGGCCGGGACTATCAATCGTCCCTTAACGTCCATCTGGTGTGAATATTCTCCCATGAACATCGCTATCACCCCGCCTCACTAATAATTTACCATACGTCCCCACTTTTCACCACAATTTATATAAAAAATCCCACAACTATTTTAATAAAAAAAATAAACCATTTTACATATAAGTAAAATGGTTTATACAAAAGTATTAAATTTCTAAAATCTGCTGTTCTAAAGTATATTGAACGCTTTCAATAACATCATCAAAAAGATTAAGTGAATAATTATTCAGCATGACTAAAGGATGCCATGTACGTTCCTGCAGACCGTCCCTCGGATGAAGATGAGCTTCGATTTCATTATAGTGGTTAAGCACTGTTTTGTTACGCTGGTGGAGTTCTTTATTGTAAGCTTTTTTGAAGTAATCCACTTGTTTTAAATGATGCTTTAAATTAGAAGCAATCAACCGGCTGACTTGTTCACTCTCAGCAAGTTTCATCATCTCACCGTACTGCGATTCTAATTTCTGAGTCGTCTGATATAACGTTTCAAAGAGAGCTATATTTGCATCCTGCTGCAGAAAATGGTCTGTCTCCTCCTGTAGTCCATGTGTCACAACTTCTGCCAGTGGGAGGTCATAACGTTCGATTAGCTTACGGATACGTGCATCGAGATAAGTGATGCGCATACGAGGCATCACGATTGGCATTTCGCGCTCCGCAAACTGAAAGACTGCATGCAGTTCGCCCCAGTATCTGACTTCGGCCGGCCCACCGATAAAAGCAAGTGTGTTAAACATCAGTTCTTCCATGAGTGGTCGTGTCACGACATTGTTGCTGAAACGTTCAGGTGACGACTCGATCATTGCACGGATTTCTTCTTTTGAATAGCTGTCATCTGATTTGCCTGGATAATAACGGCCGTCTTCTTCATTCAATAATTGACGTTTCCCGTCTACAGACATAAACAAGTGAACGTTAGTCGTTGTCTCGATAGAGTAGGAATCCATCTTCTGCTGCCCTTCATGGAAAGCGGCATTGATGTCTCTATGATGGTCAAACATCCAGAGCAGCTGTTCTTTTTCCAGCTGTCTTAGTTCTGCATCTGCACTGTCAATTAATATTAGACCATAGCTTTTAAATAGTTCATGTATGAGTTGTTTAAAATGCGCGGTCCAGTTTAAAGGCAGCTTCATCAATTGATCATAGATGCTTTTTGTGCGTTCTGTTTCAAGCAGCTGACTGACGAATGCAGTAATAGTGGCTGTCATTTCACCTTCTGTCAGCTCGAAATGTGAAACAGAATCTTCCGCTTCACGCTTAGAAGCTACTTTTAACTTCTGCATCTTATTTTTATCACTATTATAGAGGTAAGCATGGTTGACTTCACTGAAATCATGATCCTCACCCGCTATCCAGAAGACCGGCACTATTTGAGTGTTAAGCGCTTTTGACTGCTCTTCAGCCAGAACGATGATTGAGATAATTTTATGTATCGTATAGAGCGGACTGATAAATAAGCCTGCCTGCTGACCTCCGATGACAACTTGATGACCTGAGCGCAGGGCCTGGATATTATCCCGCTGCAGGGCAGTCAGTTCAAGGTCAGACATATAGTTTTCAATGACCTGACTCAGTTTTTCTGTATGTGGATGAGGCGCAGTCTGATGACGCAACTCATAGATGCCAGGTTCCTGTATCGCATAGTCGTAGCTTGAAAAGTCACCTGCTGCATATTTGCCTAGAAAACTCTGACGGTCATCTTGAACTGTTGATATCTTCATGAGTCGAACTCCTTCATATTATTCTGTTCACAATTATAAAGATTTAAAGTACATATTACAATGTAGTTGCTTAAACATAAAAAAGCCCTTATTTCTATTCAGAAATAAGGGAATGTATTACTTAGCGACTACTTCTTTACCGTTGTAAGCGCCACATGATGGACATACACGGTGTGATAATTTCATTTCGCCACAGCTTGAGCATTCTACCATACCTGGTACTGAAATTTTGAAGTGAGTACGACGTTTTCTTTTTGCTGTTTTAGATGTTCTTCTTTTTGGTACTGCCATGTTTTTCTCCTCCTCTACATATTAAAGCAGATCCTGCAATTTAGCGAGACGCGGATCGACAGCAGGTTTCTGCTGAAGCTGATCCTCGTTAACAACTTCCCAGCCTTTTCCTTGCGTCAGAGACATTTCAGAGTCTTCTTTAACGGCGCGGACAGGCTTTTCGAGTACAACCAATTCTTCAACGACGGGCTTCAGATCAATCATCCCGTTGATGATTTCATGACGGTTGAGTTCCTCGTCCAGATCAAAATCATTCATATCAAATACTTCCATCGACTCAATATGAATCGGAACTTCAACAGGTTCAAGCGTTCTAGCGTCTTCCATCACATAATGACCTGTGATCAGAATATCTGCATAAACTTCCTTGGACTTAGTGGTTAAAGAGCCTTCTACATGAATCGGCGATAAGTCAATCAACTGAAGATTATCAATAAGATGTGGAAATTCAACATCATTCTCAAATTGAAGTGGTGCATCCTGGTGTTTACGAAGTTGATTTATAGACCATTTCATAGGTTTCACCTCTTACAAACACAAAATTTATTTTAACTTCAAACTATATACTTTGTCAAGATTTTTTCTTAACAGTATATTCTGCTACAATGTTCATTATAACGACAACAGGAGTGAATATCAATGAAGTCAGTCGCTATCATTGCTGAATATAACCCTTATCATAATGGTCATCAGTACCATGCAGAGATGGCACGTGCAAAAAGTCATGCTGATATCGTCATCGCTATTATGAGCGGCCAGTTCACCCAGCGCGGTGAACCCGCTATCTTCAGTAAATTCGCGCGTGCCGAGTCGGCTCTTAACGGCTGTGACCTCGTCGTAGAACTACCTCAGTTCTATGCAATGAGTTATGCTGACGACTTCGCTTATGGCGGTGTCAAAACAGCCCAGATTCTGCGCGCTGATGCGCTGGCGTTCGGGGCGGAATGCGATGATCTCGACTTACTTAAAGCTGAGGCAAACCGCGTCAGAGAAGCTGACATTAAAAGCGGCAGAAGCTATGCAGTGATGATGGGTGACGAAACTTTCTCACAGCCCAATAATATTCTCGCTATGCAGTATATTAAAGCGGCTGACCCAATGCTAGATTTGATACCTATTAAGCGTATACAGAATCACTATCATGATACAGAGCTGACAGGGCGTATTGCCAGCGCAACTGCTATCCGTAAAGCCATTAGCGCCGGTTATGATTTTTCTGAATCAGTACCCGCGTCTATCGATACAGCACTTGCCGTCAGCTGGGAGGATTTCTTTCCGCTCCTTAAGTACAAAATCCTCAGCCATACGCCTGAAGAACTCAGAAATATCTACATGATGACTGAAGGCCTTGAAAACAGACTGAAGTCAAGTATCGACAACTCACATGACTTCAGCAGCTATATGCAGACCATCAAGACAAAGCGCTATACTTATACCCGCCTGCAGCGTCTCCTGGCCTATACACTGCTTAATATTAAGGAAGGACAGCCTATCACTGATATACGCGTGCTGGCGATGAATGATAAAGGACGTGCGTATATCAAAGGTATCCCTCACCTTCACACCAATATCAACAAAAAAAATGCATCGCTCTTCGCAATGGAAATTCGAGCGACACAGATCTATAATCTCATATCAGGTGATAAAAGAAACGATTTCAACACACCTGTTATTTATCAGCGAACTTCTTTTTAAGTGCTTCTTCAACGTGTGCGGGTACGATTTCACTCACATTACCACCGTATTTAGCAACTTCTTTCACTATGCTTGAGCTGATAAATGAATAGTGATTATTCGTCATCATATAAAGTGTCTCTATATCATCGTTCAGTTTCTTGTTCATACTTGTCAGCTGCATCTCATATTCAAAGTCACTGACTGCACGCAGACCACGGACAATAGTCTGAGCTCCTATATTTTCACAATGCGTAATCAGAAGACCTGAGAAATAGTGCACTTGGACATTTGGCCATGCAGCAGTCGCTTCCTTGATGAGTTCCAGTCGCTCATCCATTGAAAACAGGCCTACTTTACTGGAATTATTCAATACAGAGACATGGACCTCGTCAAATATTTTAGCACTTCTTTCTATGATATCTAAATGTCCGAGGGTAATCGGATCAAAGCTACCAGGTACGACTGCTCGTCTAATCGTCATGTTGAACTCCTTTTAATATACTGATTTTAACCGTGCCATATACTTCTTCTTTAATGACTGAGAAAGAACGAGGATTCACTGCTTCATCTTTGCCACATTCACACATCATCAGTCCATCTGGCTTGAGCAGCTGAAATTCTTCAATCTGTTCCAGCGCTTTATTCAGAAGTCCTTTCTGATAAGGCGGATCCAGGAAGATGATGTCAAATTTAATATCGCGTTTCTTCAATGCTTTTAATGCACGGAACGCATCATTGCGATATACTTCTACTTGTTCATCAATTGCTTCAATATTCTTTCGAATGGCGATAACCGCTTCTTTCGAGCCATCTACGAATATAACAGACTCGAGGCCGCGGCTCAACCCTTCAATACCCAGGCCGCCACTGCCTGCAAAAAGATCCAGGCCGATGCCATCAAGCGGTCCTAAAATATTGAATATGTTTTCCTTAATTTTATCTGTCGTCGGTCTGGAGGTCATCCCTGCCGCCGCTTCTATTTTAAGTTTCTTATATTTTCCTGCTATTACTCGCACGATTACACCTACCTAAAAGGAGATTAATTATGTCACAATCATTTATCGAACTGGGCCCCGGCCTCAGTGATTTCTTTGAATTTGAAGAACTGATCCGTTATAACCATGAACGTATCAGAAGTGTGGTCGCCCTGCATACGACACTTGAAAAGACACCAAAGACAAGTATCCTCGTGATCATGAATCCGACTAAACAAGGCCATTTTCAAGGGATTTATTCTACTTTTGAATCTCTACCCTATCCTTACCCGGACTCCAACAAGCGTTTCGACTTGATCAGAGGCTGGGCAGAGAACTATCAGCTGCCTTTTCTCGAATTCGAGACAAAAGCGATGCATCACTTCCATGAACAGGCTCTTTTCTATAATTATCTGATTGGTGTCTTAAGACTTCAGAGACAACTGCCTCCGCTATAAGGATTCATAGTTGGTCTCGAGCGTCTGATAAGGAGAAATCTCGACATTCAGTACATATTTCAGACGTGATAACTGCTCAAGTACTTCATCGACTTTTTCTGTATCGATGTAAAGAGACAGCCATTTGTCCTTGCGGTTGAAGTAAGCGATATGGCCGTATTTTCTCAGCTGCCGCTCATTCTTACTGCTTTTCATATAAATAATTAAATTTGTTCTAGGTGTTAAAGTCATCGTTCAACCTCATTATTACAGTTTCTTTTATAGTATCACGTTATTTGGTAAAATAAAATGTATCAAAATAACTGGAGGCAATGATATGAATAAAACAGTAAAAACAGGCGCAATGCTCCTCGCTGCCTACGGTACTAGTATTGCTGTATCTAAGCAACTTGCTAAAAATGAAAAACGTGCAATCCGCCCTTATTTTACAGGTCGTGCACCGTACGTGTTTGCTCATCGTGGCGGCATGAAACTGGCACCGGAGAGCACGATGGCTGCTTTTAATGAAGCCGCTAGTCTTGAAGTAGACGGCTTTGAAATAGATATCCGAGTGACAAAGGACGATGTGATCGTGGTCTTCCATGATGCCTATGTCGACCGCGTATCTAATGGTACTGGTCTTATTGCAGACAAAACACTTCAAGAACTGAAGACGCTTGACTTTGGCTACTATTTCAAAGATATCAATGGTGACTATCCATTTAGAGGACAACAAGATGCAGGTATCGTCACGCTTGAAGAACTGATTACCAAGTTCCCGGACAAACGTATCAACATTGACATCAAAGACAGACCGGAGACTGTAGCAGGTATGAAAGCACCGGAACTTCTGAACGAACTTATTACGAAACTTCACGCTGAAGACCGCGTCCTTGTAACGAGTTTCCACGATGAACAGACGGCGCGTTTTACTGCCCTTAATTCACGTGTCGCGACAGGTGCCGGCGTCAATGAAGTCCGAAAAGCCTATGCGCTCTATACAAGTGGTTACGGTCATCTCTATCAGCCGCAAGCTGATACATTCCAGATACCTGTTTCATTCCGGGGTATCCGCCTGGATTCCGCTCGCTGGATGAACTTCCTTGCCAGCCATAATATCGCGGTCGGCTACTGGGTCATCAACAGTATAGACGAAATGGATGACCTGCTCCAGAAAGGGGCACACACCATCGTGACTGACCGACCTGACCTTGCTTATCACTTAATCAAAGAACGATATCGCAAATAAGAGAAATCGTGCAGACCATCTGCACGATTTTTATTCATTTGCCATTTTTTAACAAGTAAACTATATTATAAAGTGAGGTGTTTCAGATGAAACTCATCCCGGTTAAACCTCAGAGTCAGTGGTTTCCGAAACCGATGATCATGGGTTGTGAAGGTGTTGCGGCGAGTATGCTTCTAAATGGTGCTGTCAGCCCGGAAAAACTGATGAAATACTGGCCGAAGCATGACTCTAATCCAGAAAAAGGTTATGTCGGTCACCCTTCTTCTATCAGCTTAAACAGTCATCAGACTATTTTTCCGTCCGCCTTTGTCCCTTATTTGAAGCAGTTTGATTCAAACATCGCGGATGGTACAGGGGCTTCGTTATCTGAACTGGAGACGCTGCTTGATCACAATCAACCTGTACTGATTTATCATACACATCTCGGTTTCACAGCCCTTGAGCGTATATTTCATACTTCAGACGGCAAGAAGCACTGGGTGAGTAATATTCACATCACCCTGCTTATCGGTTACGACGAAAAAAATTATTATTATATCGATCCGCTCTGGATGAAGATAGGACCTCTCCTCTTACCGGCACTCTTCCCGTCCAGACGACAGGTCATGAAAATGTCCAGACGACGATTTAAAAAGAGCTACGAAACGCCTGGACGACTCTGTATCTATAAAAAAGAAGGTGTATGATGAATTCCCGTACTTTATCTTATTTGAAAACAGCATTGATCTTCATATTTTTTACTGCAGCAATGGTCATTCTGTCGCGTGAACTTGCGCAAGTCAATTTCAAGGAGACTATTCACTTATTCAGACAGCTGCCGACTCTCAATTTCATACTGATTATTGTTGCAGGTCTCCTCGCTGTTCTGTCGCTGTCACTCTATGACTATGTACTGACACGTCAGTTGAACGTGAACATTTCTCTCCGTCATTTACTGCCGGTCAGTTTTATCACTAATGCATTCAACAATATTCTCGGTCTTGGCGGATTATTCGGTGCCGGTCTCAGAATATTTCAGTATCAGCCAAAATCACCTGACCAGGCACCATTAAAGCGTGCCATCAGTCTGCTTTTATTATCAACCATCAGTGGACTCAGCGTCCTGTGTTATATCGCATATGGCCTGATTGATATTAAAGCGGTTCCTTATGGTAACTGGATCGTCCTTTTTGCCTGTATTTATGCACCTGCTTATATCGTGTTCAGCATCATCAAGCCGATCAGCAAAGATCAGCGGTTACTCGGTGTCAATTTTACGCTCGTTTCTATCATTGACTGGATTGCAGCGATTCTTTTATTTTATTTTATTCTGCATGAACTGAATATCGAAGTGCCACTTACCGCTGTTGCAGGACTTTTCATTATTGCGTCACTGTCCGGTATTATCAGCATGATTCCAGGCGGACTCGGTGCGTTTGATTTAGTGATGTTAACAGGGCTCGGCACATTAGGCATCAGTGAAGAAAAAGGATTACTAGCCCTACTGCTTTACCGCACAGTCTATTATTTCTTCCCGCTTCTCGTCGCTCTCTTGCTGTCAGTCTTTGAATATAAAGAAAGCGCGAAAACATATATAGAAGATAATAAGCTGTTAAGTTCAGCGGCCATGACGGGCTCATTTATTCGGGCGATGCAAAAAGCTTCACCTTATCAGTTTTCAGGCTTGATTGTCGCGCTGCTGACCATTATCACCAGTCTCGTCTATTACTTCAACCATTTTCTGATTGTCTATGACGCGATTGCTGAGAGACGTTATACGTATTATGCAGTCATCATCATCTTCCATGTTGCAGCCAGTCTGACACTGTTAATCAGTGCAAACGGGGTCATGCATGGTACGAAACGTGCGACGATGCTCAGTATTCTGTCGACGGCTGTTCTATTAGTCACGACATTCCTATCATACGGAACGATTATTTCATATGTCTGGCTGACGACCATCCTTGCTTTACTGATTTATAAATACCGTAAGACGACAATGATCAAACGCAGTCTGACCCCTTTAAAAATAGTCATCAGTGCAACATTAATTACACTTTTATTAGCGGTCAATCACTGGGTGACCATTGATATGCTTGAGATTTATCCTCATAAAGCGACTCATTTCGATGATCAGCTTTTAGGCGCACTAATGTGGGGCACGGTACTGATCTTTGCCGTAGTCAGTGCACTTTTAACTTATTATTATTCAAGAAAATATAATCACTTACTTACTGAAGAAGTGACAGAAGAAGAACTGAAATCAATCATTGAAATAGAAGGCAGCTATGTCAGTCACCTCGCTTTCACAGGCGATAAATCATTTTTCCTGAACGAGGAACGGGATGCTTTCCTGATGTTCCATAAAACGAAAAATGCATTGATAGTAATGGGTGATCCTGTCGGGAATCATGAACACTTTGAACAACTCCTGATGGATTTCTACGACAAAGCCTTTTACCTTGGTCATGACGTCATATTTTATCAGGTACAGTCCAAATATTTACCGCTTTATCATGGCTTCGGTAATCATTTCTTCAAAATCGGTGAAGAAGCGCTTATTCCGCTTCAGGACTTTACAGTCAGCGGTAAAAAGCAGCGAGCTTTTCGCGCAACGCTGAATAAGCTGGAAAAAGAAGGCTATACCTTCTCTATAGTAGAAGCGCCATTTGAAGATGAATTTATCGAAGAACTGAAGCGGGTCAGTGATGCATGGCTGAATGGCAAGCAGGAAATGCAGTTCTCTGTCGGCGCATTTACAAGACATTACCTTGAGCAGGCACCTATTGCTGTGATTAAAGACACAGAAAACCATATCGTTGCATTCAGCACACTGATGCCGACTCACTACAACAATACCTTGTCCGTCGATCTGATACGCTGGCTGCCGGACCTCGATATCCCAGCAATGGATGCACTTTACTTAAACATGCTGCTGTATTCTAAGGAGCAGGGCTACGACTACTTTAATATGGGTATGGCAACACTATCAAATGTCGGACAGAATCGATATGGCTATGCCCGTGAACGTGTCGCAGGACATGTTTTCAATCATTTCAATAACTTGTACAGCTTCCAAGGATTACGAAAATATAAACAGAAATATAATCCGGAATGGAATGAAAGATTCGTCGTTTACCGGACATATACCTCACTCGTCTGGAATCTGATGCGAATCGGACTGACCATCAATAAGAAATAAGAAAGGGACCACATATGTGGCCCCTTTTTAATTTGTGTTATCAGCGATAAATCCTGTTTGTCGCTCGTAACTCTCTGTTCAGCGTCTATTTCCTGCAGTTATCAGCGATAAATCCCGTTTGTCGCTCGTAACTCATTTACTTAAATATCAACGTGCCCATAACAAGTACGATAATCACGGGTATCACATACTTTAGCAATACAATCCAGACCTTAAACAAGCCTCGGTAACGCATGCCGATAACAATTTCTTCCTCCGCTATTCTTCTGTCCAGTACATATCCTGAAAACAGCGAAAAAGCGAGGGCACCAATCGGCAGGAGTATATTCGATACGAGATAATCCATGTTATCGAAGAATGTGCCCGCTAAAAACTTCACATCTCCTAGGAGTCCAAAAGATAAGGCAGATGGTACCCCCACTACAAAAAGTAAAACTGAGATAAAGGTAACAGCTCGCCCTCGACCTGCGTCTTTACCTTTAATGATATTTGCCACATTGATTTCCATCAGATTAATCGAAGACGTAATTGTCGCGAACATAAAGAGCAGCAGAAATATCAAATAGAACAACTGTCCAAACGCCAGCTGGTCAAAGACATAAGGCAGAACAACAAATAACAGTCCTGGACCTTCTGCATTGTCGATATGAAGGGCTGTCGTCGCTGGAAATATAGCGAGTCCAGCTAATAGGGTCACTAAAATATTGAGTCCGACGATAGAGAACCCGGATTGCACGAGATCAGTGTCTTTCTTCAAGTAAGAGGCATAGGTCAGCATGCCTCCAAAACCGACTGACAGTGAAAAGAATGATTGTCCTAAAGCAAACAGGATACTATCTCGATTCAAAGCATGAAAATCAGGTTTCAGGAAATAGACAATCCCTGCCATACTGCCTTCAAGAGTGACTGAGCGTATAATAATGACCATAAAGAAGATAAAAAGTAACGGCATCATGACTTTTGACGCACGCTCGATGCCCTTCTCAACCCCTGCAGCAACAATAAATGCTGTCAGTGCAATAAAGATGAATTGTCCGGAGAGAGCATAAACCGGTTGACTGATCAGTGTATTGAAGAGTTCATCATAACGTGCATGTTGATTGCCGGTAACCAGTGAATAAATAGTCCGTACAAAATAAATGATAATCCAGCCGCCAATAACGCTGTAAAAACTAAGTAATAAAAATACCCCGATATTCCCTAGGTGACCGATGCCATCATACATATTTTTACCCGTTACTTTACTGAACGCATTTGTACTGTTTGTCTGTGCGTGTCTGCCAATCACAAACTCGGATAAAAGAAGGGGCAGACCTATCAACAGCGTGAAAAGAATAAAGATGGTTAAAAATGCGCCGCCTCCATTCGCCGCCATCACATATGGAAACTTCCATATAGCGCCAAGTCCTATCGCTGAGCCTGCGCTTGCTAGTATAAAGCCTAGTTTTGAATTCCATGATGCACGTGTTTCCATATTGTTGCCTCCTTAAATTTTTTTCCTAAAAAAACGACCGATGTATAGACATCGGCCGAAAAAAAGAAGCCGATGTAAGATACACGGCCTCGGTAAATAATAACCTGAAGAGACCGTCATAGATGACTTATATCTATGACGGATATAAGTCCTATGACAGTTGCCAGCTTTTCAGTTGCGTCATTGGATTCTTCATGGTTAAACACCTCTTCTTAGAATAACTATACTTTATCAAATATTCTGATAATAGGCAACTCTAAATTTCGACATGATAGAACTTGACAGCTCGCTCTATAGTGACTTTCGGTAATAGACCGGCAGCGACGAGTACGAGCAGCCAGTCATAACGTCTCAGATCAAATAGGACGAATGAATGCCCTGTTCGAATCAATTCAGCAATCATTATTTCCGGTTCGTAAAAGAGATGAAATGGTATACTGACATAAATCACATCAAATTTATTTTCTTTGTAAGGTATATGGGTGCGTTTAAGCTGCTTATAGGAAAAGTGCGGATAAAGATGAATGGCCTGTTCCATATCTCTCGGGGCCTGGTCGATATAAAACCCTTTTATCGGTGACTGGCGATCAATCGTACTAAGCAGAGTACCATGAAAACAGCCGATCGCAAGTACCTTTTTCTTAACAGGCAGATGATAAACAAATCGTGCATACTGTTTGAAATAAAATGAAGTCACAAAACCAGTCCGGTAGACTTGTTCTACTGGCTGTTCAAAAAAAGTATAACGTTTCTGCCAGTCTTTTCTCAGTTTACGTTCTTTCTTTTTACCCACACGAGCACCTCTTATGCTGAACAGGAACAGCCTCCGCTGCAACTATGTTCAGTAGTAAAAAATGGATTGCCGCTTTCTACTTTCACTTCATCCGATACGGAACGGGATATAATGATAAGTATTTCATCTAGTAACGTCTGTAATGCCATCTCACTTTTCTTCGCCTCTGCGACGACTGGATGCAGATCGTATTCTTTCTTTGCTCTTCTTGTGGTGAGTAGCGTCTCCATATAATCAGGATGATAGCGTCCAAACCGCATCACTTCGTCATAACGCTCTTTCAATTTAAGTAAGTTCTTCCTCATTGCGCTGACTTCTGCATGCTGCTGGAGAGCCAGCTGGTGTTGTCTATATTGTTTAAAGCATTCACTTTCCAGAATCATGCTGTTCAGTTCATCTGCCTGGTCCAGCAGATTGAACAGCTGGTCATCATAAATCATCATCATACCCCATTTAATTCTTTCTATAGCTGACAGCATAACAATCACTTACTGCAGCGACTATACTGTTATAATGATTGTTAAGCATCTTTTCGCGCTGTTCTTGATTCAGCCATTGATTAACTGCTTCAGCTGAATCATAAGCTGTAATACTATTCTCTTTTTGACAGGGTGCATTGTTCTCTATTTTGTCCAGCGGATGTATTTCATAATTTGCCCGCATCATATTGATGAGTTCAACGACTGTCTGCTGAGCATTCTGTTCCTGTAGAACCGACTGCTCTATTCTCATTGTACGCTCTAGCGGCTGACCGTTCAAGTGGGCTGTGTATGGCAGCATCTGAACAAGCAGTGGTGCCGTCATAAATCTTGCAGCCATCACCTTGCCTGTCTGACGATCAATATAGACCTGTGCATAAATATCATCATACTGAACGAGCAGCTGGGTTTTCAGGTCGACTTCTGTCAATTCAAAATGGTAGTCGCCATCTTCAGAAGAGACAACAGGCTCAGTATCTATAGAAGTACCTCTAAAAATCTCTGCCGCCTGTTGATTAATCCTGAATGGTTCTATATCCGCTTCAGGTCCCGTCGCATAAATCATACCTATCTGTCCATCTCGTACTCTGACATCATAGAGTGCATTCTTTTCATTATAGATATAATGCTGATATTTATTGTCAGCCTGATAAATACGTTCAGGATAACCGTAGTCTTCTGTCCAGTCGTCAATCGAACCCCCTACATAGGTGCCGGGCCCACTCGAAAGCGCACTATTCTTCTGTTTTTCTTCTGTCTTATTCTTCTGCTCGGGTTCTTCCAGGCTGTTAAAGTCGCCTAGTGAATAGAACAGCAGAAAGAGTCCTATTAAAGCTGCCAGGACGAGCAGCATTTTAATTACAATATTCTTCATTATTATCTCCGTCTGTTTTTTCATATTATACATTATTTGCACTTAAGTAAATAACTGATTGCAACAATCCTCTTTTTGTCATAAAATTAGAGTTGAGCATATTGAGGGAGGTAAATAAAATGGTATTCGACAATTCAGGTATTGAAAACATCGTTGCTGATCAAAATGTGATTCAGCACGTTATGAATAAACATGGTCTTAATCTGGGTGGACATTGGGATTACGAACGTGTCACTTACGACTTAAAATATCAGATTGAAGAAGGTGTTTACTACCTTCGTATTCCAGGTTATGCCGTTGAAGGCGATGTGGGCGCTCGTAACGCTACAATCCAGATGATGGATCCTTACTTAGGTAAGCATTACTATCCAACAGGCATTGAATATGGTGAGGATGAATACTTCCCACCAGCAGTGGTTGAACATTGCAAACGTACAATCATCAGCATCAGCAACGATCTCAGAGAAATCCTTGCTTAAGACGTGGGCATCTGCCACGTCTTTTTTAATAGCGATAAGGAGGACAGAATTTGTTCAAGCGACTTTTAACTAAAAAAAATATCACTCTTATGATTTTTATTCTGCTGACGATACTCTTCTTCTACTTTATATTACCCATTTCTATTCCAATCGTCAGTGCTTTAATTCTCGCACTTGTGCTTGAACCTGCTGTCAGGAAGCTGGAATTTAAATTTGGCAGTCGTAAATGGAGTGTTACAGCGCTCTATTCAGGTATACTACTTATCTTACTCGTATTACTTTATCTGATACTGACAAAAGTAATAGAAGCGCTATTTGATTTCGCTAAAACCTTGCCCACTAAAGCGGACACCTTGATTGATGCATGGTCCAGTGTAGAGGTAAAACTGAATCAGCTGCTACCTTCAAGTGTTACTGCGTCACTTAATGATGAAGTCCAGAAGTTTCTCCTTTCTATGCGCGACAGTATAGCGGACTATTTCAGTGTTCAGAACATCACAAATTTTGTCTCCATGTTACCTGAGCTGATTATCTCTGGCCTTGTTTTTCTTGTTGCTCTGTTCTTGTTCATGCTGGAAGTCCCCCGCATGAAGCAACTGATACGCAAACATACATATGAGAAAACTTATTATCGGGGTCTGCTCATCTGGAAAAAAGTATCAACATCTGTCTTCGGTATGTTAAGAGCTGCTGTTATTCTCTCTTTCATCACCTGGGTATTTACATTTATCGGTCTACTATTTATCGTCCCTGAAAATGCACTCGTCCTGAGTCTGATCATCTGTATTGTAGACTTACTGCCTATTATCGGTGCAACAGGTATCACGATTCCCTGGACTCTGTATGAGCTGATTACAGGCGATAATGTAACAGCGATTAAACTGGCCCTGCTGTCAGTGTTCCTGCTTGTACAGCGTAAAGTGCTGGAACCAAAGATTATGGGTAACGGTGTTGGACTGAGTCCTCTTGCTACATTGATTTCTATGTACATCGGATTAAAGCTGATGGGATTTGTCGGCTTCTTCATCGGTCCTATTATCCTTCTTGTCATTGTGACATTCATAGAATCCGGTGCCATTAAAACGGACTTTAAAATCTGATTGAACACACTTACATCGGTAAGTGTGTTTTTTTATGCAAAAAAGCAGCGGATAATCCGCTGCTCTTCATTAAATGCCTAATATCGCTTTAAATACAGACGTTGTTTCGCCGCCTTTATAGAAGACATAAAGGAGTAGATAAACCGCAACCCCTGTGATTGCAGTAAAGAACCAGATGATTGAAGTTGTCGGCCCCAGCTTTCTATGGATATTCAATCTGTCTTTCAGTCCTGACCAGATCATAATCAGTCCTAAAACACCACCTGTCGTGGCAAGTGTAATATGGAAGACAAGGAAAATCGTATAGTACAGTTTAATACTGTCCGGCCCGCCGAAAGAGGTATTGCCGATAAATAATGTCCGTGAGACATAGATGATAAAGAACGTCAGTGCACTCGCCCCAGCTGCAAGCATCACTTTCTTATGTCCTTCGTAGTCTCTCTTCGCGATTCTATACCAGCCTATAGCGACAAGAATCGCACTGATAACAATAAAGGATGTACTGATAGTCGGTAAAATCGGTAAATTCATATTATTCTCCTATCTGAATTGATTATAGTAAGCTTGTTCTTTCTGACGAGCTTCCAGACTTCTCTGAGTAGTTTCTTCTTCATTTCTGCCTTCTGACCAGCGCCAGTTGAAGAAGACATAGAAAAGCATAAAACCGAAGAATATCTCCTGCAGCACTTTCATGATGACCCCACCCGTCTGCTGGTCTTCAAGAGATGACATATTCGTAAAGTACTGTGGTCCTGAAATATTCGTTGCACTCATCACACTGTCCAGCGTCCCTTGTGGTACACAGAGAGCCATTGCACCGAGCCAGGCTTTTGGATCAGTATAAGTCTTATACATCGGATGCTGTGCAAAAATGATCAGTCCGCAGCTCGGTGTGAGTAGAACACCGATCATAAAGATGTAGACCAGCTTAAGTAATCCTGTCAGCTGCTTGCGTGGAAGTTCAGTACGGTTGAATACTGGATACCACATATTAAATGCAGCTACAAAGAGCAGTATCGTAAACAGTGAATGCAAAGTCGCACTCTGTTTTAAGAAATCCAGGACAACGGGTAAATGATAAACACTGAATAGACCATTGAAAAGAATAATGGCGAACACAGGACGGGAAACAACATCAAATACAGGTTTAATATAAGGACGGGAAACAAGGTAATCAATAAAATAACTCGGTATCGCAAAGAAAAGAATCGGCACAATCATTAAATAAAGTACAGCCATCTGCAGCATATGAAAACTGAAAATGATATGACTGAGTAAATCAATCGGGCTTCCTTTAACGATATACATCAATATCATACTGACAATAAAAAGAATCACTTCACTTCGTTTTAATGGCCGATTGCCGGGAATTTCATGACGCCATTTCGTAACCGTTAAAAAATAGACAACTGTTACAAACAGCAGTGCAACAATGTAAAACGGACTCCAGTTCGCAAAGAAACCAAATATAGAGACCGAACTGAGACTATGCATATAATCACTCCAAAAATATAATCTTAGTTTAATTATAAAATACAAAGGAAAAGGACAAACCTTCCAATAACGAACGTTTTATGTCTTTTTAAAAAAACACCACTGAACTTAATCAGTGGTGTCATCAATTATTTAAGTGGATCGCCTAACCATACTAAGTAAAGTGCTGTCACCATAAATGACAGGGCAAGGAAGATACCTGATAGCATGAATATTTTAGCGACGCCGTGTCCTTCATGCTTCATATGCATGAAGTAGAAGAACTGCAGAATAACTTGAATGAATGCCAGCAGAATCAATATCGGTAAGACAATCGCTTTATCAAGACCTGCTGCCACCATCGCAAATGCGATGAAAGTCAGAAAGATCATGACAGCAAATGTCGTTACTTGTTGTCTCATTTCTGCTGTGCGATTACGACGGTCGTAGTCAAATCGTGCACGGTTGAAACGTGGTGCGTGAGATTCATGAACTTCATGAGTAGTGTGCGTACTTACAGAATCTACATCTCTCACTTTAACATGTTCTGATACGTAATGTTCATTCGTCTTAGCCATATTATCCTAACACCCCTAACAAGTAAACTACTGTAAAGATGAATACCCAGACTACGTCAATAAAGTGCCAGTATAATGAGAAAGTATTAAACTTCGCTGCATTATAAACTGATAAACCACGCTTCATGTTACGGATGACAAGCAGTGTTGCCCATCCAAGACCGATTAAAACGTGAAGACCGTGTGTACCTACTAAGAAGTAGAACGCACTACCGAATGCACTAGAACGGAATGTATGACCTTGATGGACGTATTCTACAAACTCATAAATCTCAAGTCCTAAGAAACAAAGTCCAAGTAAGATAGTGATGACAATCCATGTAATCATTTTCTTGAAGTCATAGTTTTTCATATGGTACATCGCATAGACACTTGTGAGAGACGATGTTAACAGTAACATCGTCATTACAAATGCAAGCGGTAAATGGAATAGTTGTTCTGCTTTTAAATGTTCTTCACTTGGCACATGGTCTTTAAGTGCTAAGTAAGTTGCAAATAATGAAGCAAAGAGCGCTGTTTCACCGCCAAGGAAAATCCAGAAACCAGTTAACTTGTTTTTACCTTCAAGTGATGCAGTCTCAGGGTGACTTGGCCATCTTTCAACTGTCATTTTTTCTTCAACATGTGCCATTATTTCACACCTCTTTCGTACTCAATCAACTCTTCTTTAGTGATGTGGTAACCATGGTCATCTTTCAGTGAACGTGCCATCATAGCACCCACAGTAATCAGAAGACCTAATCCAAGAACATATGGAGACCAAGCTTGAACTGGTAAATCTTTTACTGCATCGATCGCCCATTCTTTACCATCAGCAAAGTATAAAGCACCAAATGCTGCTACGAATAATCCTAAAGATTGGATGAATGGCAGGATTGAATTGTTAGGCATGTGTACATCACCTAAAGATTCAGCTGGTAAAATTTCGCCATCCCCTTTTGTTTTCTCTAACCAGAATGCATCTAAGCCGCGTACAAGTGGCGTCTGAGCAAAGTTATAGAATGGAACTGGCTGTGGTAAAGACCACTCAAGCGTACGTCCATCTCCCCATGCATCGCGTCCGACTTTAGGTGCTTTAGCAGTCGTCCAGATTACGTTGATTAATGTAATGATAACCGCTACAGCCATCAGTAAAGCACCAATTGTAGAAACTAAGTTGAATGTATCATAACCTTGACCTGGTAAGTAAGTCGCGATACGACGTGGCATACCCATTAAACCAAGGAAATGCTGAATAAAGAATGTTAAGTGGAAACCGAAGAAGAAGATCCAGAATGCAATCTTACCTAATTTTTCACTTAAAATTTTACCGAACATCAGTGGCCAGTAGAAGTGCAGTGCCGCAAGTAAAGCGAATACAACCCCACCGACGATCACGTAGTGGAAATGCGCCACGATGAAATAAGAATCATGATACTGGTAGTCAGCTGGTGCTGATGCCTGCATGACCCCTGTTACCCCACCCATAACGAATGATGGAATAAAGGCTAAAGAGTAAAGCATTGGAGTCGTAAATTCGATACTACCGCCCCAGATTGTCAGTAACCAGTTGAAAATTTTGATACCTGTTGGTACGGCAATTGCCATAGTCGCAATCGCGAAAATCGCGTTCGCTGTTGGTCCAAGACCTACTGTAAACATGTGGTGAGCCCATACCATGAAGCCTAAGAAACCGATTAATACTGTTGCGAATACCATCGCTGAGTAACCAAACAGACGTTTTCTAGAGAATGTCGGAATAATTTCAGAGAAGATACCGAACGCCGGTAATACTAAGATATATACTTCCGGGTGACCGAAGATCCAGAATAAGTGTTCCCAGATAATTGTGTTACCACCTTGAGATACGATGAAGAATCCTGTACCGAACATTCTATCGAAGATCAGTAAGAATAAACCGATTGTAAGTGGTGGGAATGCGAAGACGATTAAAGCTGAAGCAACGAATGTTGTCCATGTCATTAATGGCATACGCATGTAAGTCATACCAGGTGCTCTCATATTGATGATAGTGACTAAGAAGTTGATACCGGCAATTAATGTACCCGCACCAGAAATCTGAAGTCCAAGTGCGTAGAAGTCAATACCATGACCTGTTGAAGCAAGTGATAATGATGCATAAGATGTCCAACCTGCATCAGGTGCGCCACCTAAAATCCATGATAAGTTCAGGAAGATTCCTCCGAAGAAGAATAACCAGAAACCAAGTGCGTTTAAGAATGGGAACGCGACGTCACGCGCTCCTATCTGTAATGGCACAACTGCATTCATAAATGCGAATAACAGTGGCATGGCTGCCAGGAAAATCATCGTAGTACCGTGCATTGTCAGTACTTGGTTATAAAGACCCGCTGATAAGAAATCATTCTCAGGTACAGCGAGCTGGATACGGATGAACATCGCTTCGAGACCACCCATTGCGAAGAACAGACCACCCATAATCAAGTAAAGAATCGCGATTTTTTTATGGTCAACAGTTGTTAAATATTCTTTAATTGTTGCACCAAAACCTCTTTTAGCTTGTGTAGACAATTGTGTAACCTCCCTTTAAACTTTAGTTCTCGACTTTACGTTCCATTAAATAAGCAGCAAGTGCATCAATGTCGCTGTCAGAAACTTTGTACTGACCCGTCATTTTGTTACCTGGTTTAACACTGTCAGGATTTTTGATCCATTTTTTAAGGTTCTCTTCGTTGTGCTCTAATACACCTGCGATACGTGTACGTTCACCGAATGTTGTTAAGTTAGGACCTTTAGCGCCTTTACCTGTTGGTGTAACAGCGTGACAACCGATACATGATTGCTTAAAGACTTTTTCCCCTTCTTTAGCTTGATCACTTGTAGCTGCTACTGCTTTTTTAGTACCTTGCATATCTTTAATCCAAGTATCGAAGTCTGCTTTGTCCATTGCTTTAACTTTGAAGTCCATCAGAGCATGTGAAGGTCCACATAACTCAGCACATTTACCGTAGAAGACATTGTCTGCTTCTTTTGCTTTTTTAGAATCAAAGATTAAGTAGAACTTGTTGATGTTATCAACGTTTGTATCAAGCTTACCACCGACAGCTGGAATCCAGAATGAGTGTTTTACATCTGCTGCATGAAGTCTGAAATAAACTTTAGTGTCAGTTGGAACCACTAATTCCTGAGAAGTCACAACTTCCTGGTTTGGATATTCAAATTCCCACCAGTATTGGTTCGCTGTAACATTGACGATCATTTCTTTGTTTTTACCTTTTTCATCGACTTTATCCATCGCTTTAGTATCTGCTAACTTAAATGTAAGAGATACTGTTGGAATCGCTAAGATAAGAAGTAAGATAATTGGAATTGTCGTCCAGATGATTTCAAGCTTGTGATTACCTGCAACTTGTTTAGGCATAAAGTTCTCGCCGACTTTACCACGTCTGAACTTGAGAACAGCCAGGATGAAGATAATAAAAACGACTAAAATAACGCCAATCATGATGTACACAGCAAGCATCATAAGGTTGAACTGCTCCTGTGCCACTTCCCCTGCTGGACGAAGTGCGGATAAGTATGGCTTACCGCAACCTGATAAAGCCATTGCCAGAACAAAAAACAGGCCAAACAATTTTGTGTTCTTCAATTTGTTCATTAAAAATAACCCCTCTTTCACTCATTCATAATTAAATCATTTGAATTAAAGTAACTACCACTATCATAACAAAAAATATCATTAAATAGTTTAAAGAATAGATAAACATTTGCATAGCCCATTTTGCTTCTTTAACGCTCGCGCGAAAGCCTGATAATGCAAGCAGCAGCCAGCCGACATTGAGTACTGTTGCCAGTATAACAAAGACGTTACCTAGCTCTGCCATAAAGAATGGAGTCGGCAATAATGCGAGTACCCATAAGAGCATGCCAAGCCTTGTACGCTTGAAGCCTTTGACAGTTGGCAGCATCGGGATATTGGCTAAGCCGTATTCATCCTTACGCTTAATTGCAAGTGCATAAAAATGAGCGGGTTGCCAGGCAAACATGATGATAAAGAGCATCCAGGCTGTTGTCGATAAGTCAGGATCGATACTTGCCCAGCCAATAAGCGGCGGAACTGCTCCAGGAAAACTCCCTACTATCGTGTTTGACACTAAATGACGTTTAGACCATACAGAATAGAGAATGACATAACCGAATATGCCAAGAAAACCAATGATACCCGTTGTCATATTAATAGAAAACAGAAGCGCCTGTCCGACAACGATCAGTATCAGACTAAGCATCAGCAGTTGATTACTACTGATTTTACCTGTTACGCTTGGTCGGTTCATCTTACTCGGCATCAAAGCATCAATATCCTGATCGTAAAAATTATTTAATGCACAACTACCGCCCATAATTAAAACAGAGCCTACCAGCATTGCAATGAGTTCCGGCATACTACCCAGGAACGACTGACCCGTCAGAATAATTGCAAGCCAGCCCCCGACAAATGTCGGAATTAAGTTACCTTGCACCAGTCCAAGTTTGATCACAGCTTTAATATCTTTTGCTGTTAATCTGCTATCATCAATCGGAATGATGACATTTTCATTCAGCATTTCCAACCTCCTTTACACACCTGACGCATATAATAACAATAATAAATCAAAGTTGACACAAATTCTATATATTTCAGAAATAAAATGATAACATTTTACTGTAACTGATGAGAGAGAGTATTCACATATGTGACACATTTACAGTTACTAAACATTGTTATACTATAACATATGGACTCAAACATGAAATGATAATCCGGAAATATTTTAACATATATATTGAAAGAATTGTTTTCGAATTTCGTGACCACTAGAACTTCAGAGGTGAACAGGTTGTTAAAAGAAAAAAACTTAAAATGGCTTTCAGTCTTTACGACTATTTTGATGCTCTTCGTACAAATAGGAGGTGCACTGGTTACAAAGACGGGTTCAGCAGATGGCTGCGGTAGAAGCTGGCCGCTCTGTCATGGTAAAATCATGCCCACTTATATTCCAAAGGAAACACTGATCGAACTTGCGCATCGAGGTGTTTCAGGACTTGCACTTTTATCAGTGACTTGGCTCGTCATACTCAGCATGAAGCATATCGGCCATAAAAGAGAAACAAAATTTCTCTGTATCATGAGTATTGGTTTTATTTTTGCTCAGGCATTAATCGGAGCTGCGGCAGTTGTCTGGCAGCAGAATAGTTTTATTTTAGCGCTTCATTTCGGTATTTCGCTGATCAGTTACAGTTCCGTGTTTCTGCTGATGCTTCTGATCTTCGAAGTAGACCAGAAATTTGATGCGACAAAGCTGATCATCAAAAACCCACTGCGCTATCATACAGTCGGGCTTACGAGCTTTATCTACTTTGTAATATATAGTGGCGCTCTCGTCAGACATACAAAAGCAAGTCTTGCCTGCTCTACATGGCCGCTCTGTCAGCCCGGTAAGTTTCAGATGCCTCAGAATTTCTATGAATGGGTACAGATGAGTCACCGTACACTGGCACTGATACTCTTTATCTGGCTTGCGTACATCACATATCATGCCGTTAAGAATTACGCACAGTACCGCGTCATTAAATATGGTTATCTGACTGCCTTTATTCTGATCTGTCTGCAGGTCACGACCGGCGCACTTACTGTTTTCAGCGGCGTCAATCTTTATATCGCGTTGTTACACGCACTCTTCATCACTTTACTATTCGGCTTACTCTGCTATTTCATCTTACTGATATCCAGAGCTAAATTAAGACAATAAAAAAGGAAGGTCAGCTGACCTTCCTTTTTTATTGTTCTATCACTGCTAATAAATCTCCTGTCTTAACCGTACTTCCTGCTTCAACATTGATTTCCTTGATTGTTCCTGCAAAAGGAGCCTGGACAGACGTTTCCATCTTCATCGCTTCTGTAACAAGAAGAACCTGCCCCTTAACGACCTTCTCGCCAGCTTTCACTTTCACCTCTCCTACTGTGCCCGGCATCTGTGCACCGATATGAGTCGGGTCTGAGGGATCGGCTTGACGTGCAGCAGTTGAAGTGACTTCTACTGCTGCATCTTTAACATAGACTTTACGCGGCATACCGTTCATTTCGAAATAAACCCAGCGATAGCCGTCTGCATGGACATGACCAATATTGATCAGTTTAACGATCAATGTTTTACCTTTATCGATTTCTATCGCCACAATATCTCCTTTTTGCATGCCATAGAAGAAGAGTCTAGAATCAAGTTTTGAAATATTACCGAACCGTTTCTCTGTCTCTTTAAAGCTCAGGAAGACTTTTGGATAGAGCGCATAGCTGATGACATCCTGTGCTGAGACATCTGCTTTCAGCAGTTCTTTCAGCTCTTCCTCAAGCGCCGCGAAGTCAACATCCGGAATGGTTTCGCCCGGGCGGCTCTTAAGTGCAGGCTGTCCTTTTAAAATCAGCTGCTGCAGTCTTGCCGGGAAACCACCGACAGGTTGTCCGATTTCACCTTTAAAGAACTGGACAACAGATTCCGGGAAATCGAGTGCTGCCCCTTTGGCAAAGATAGATTCCTCGTCCAGGTCATTTTGCACCATATAAAGCGCCATATCACCGACCACTTTAGATGACGGTGTTACTTTGACGATATCCCCGAACATTAAATTCACACGGCGATACATATCCTTGACGTCATTAAACTGTTCCCCAAGACCCAGACTCGCTGACTGCTGTCTTAAGTTTGAATACTGTCCGCCCGGCATTTCATGTGCATAGACTTCAGCACTAGGCGACTTGATATCACTTTCAAAGCTGGTGTACAGCGGACGTACAGCTTCCCAGTAATGAGACAGTTCATTCAGTCCTTCAATGTCTGCAGCAATCTGGCGCTCTGTGCCAAGTCTTGCATGGTAAAGAGTGCCGGCGTTCGGCTGACTCGTCAGTCCGCTCATCGCACCGAGTGCTGTATCAACAACATCCACACCTGCATCGATTGCTCTCGAATAAGTGGCTATCCCGTTACCACTTGTGTCATGGGTATGAAGATGAATCGGCATATCAACTGCCGCTTTCAGTTCACCAATCAGCTGATAAGCCGCTTCCGGTTTTAAGAGTCCTGCCATGTCTTTAATCGCAAGAATGTGAAAACCTGCTCGCTCCATTTCTTTAGCCATCTTGACATAATAGTCCAGCGTATAAATGTCAGAACGCTGTGGATTTAAAATATCACCTGTGTAACAGATGGCCCCTTCTGAAATCTTATCTGCTTTTTGTACCGCTTCGTTAGCGACTTTCATCTGGTCCAGCCAGTTAAGTGAATCAAAGATACGGAAGACATCAATCCCTGCAGCTGCACTTTCAGCTACAAATTTCTCGACGACATTATCGGCGTAGTTTTTATAACCGACCGCATTCGACGCTCGTAACAGCATCTGGAATAGCACATTGGGAATGGCTTCTCTTAACTGTTCCAGTCTTTCCCACGGATTTTCCTTCAGGAAATTATAGGCCACATCAAACGTTGCACCGCCCCACATCTCAAGTGAGAATGCATCTTTCAGCAGTCTGCTGGTCGCAGGTGCAACGTCCATCATGTCTTTTGTGCGGACACGTGTTGCGAGAAGTGACTGGTGGGCATCACGGAAGGTCGTATCAGTGATTAATACGTCCTTCTGACTTTTCAGCCATTTCGCTACAGCTTTTGGACCCTCGTCCATCAGGAGCTGTCTTGAACCCGTCAATGATTTTTCATAATTCAACTGTGGAATCAGTACATCAGGTCTCTCATGTGATACGCCAGGAAAACCATTCACACTGACTGAAGCGATATATTCAAGTGTCTTTGTGCCCCGGTCTCTCGGTTCCTGAATATCAAACAATTCAGGTGTCGCATCTATAAAGTTTGTGTTATATTCGCCGCTGACAAATACAGGATGCTTCACCACATTGATTAAAAACTGGATATTCGTTTTAATACCGCGAATACGCATTTCTTTTAATGAGCGAATCATCTTTTCTTCTGCCTGCTTGAATGTGATCGCCTGAGTGGATACTTTAACCAGCAGCGAGTCATAATAAGGAGAAATCTCTGCCCCCTGGAATCCGTCTCCCGCATCCAGTCTGACACCGAAACCACCGCTTGAACGGTAAGCCATGATGGTACCTGAATCCGGCATGAAGTTATTGAGTGGATCTTCTGTTGTGATACGGCACTGAATGGCATAGCCTAAAGTCTGAATTTCTTCCTGCTGCGGCATCTCTATACGCGTGTCATGAAGTGCTTCACCGTCAGCAATCAGAATCTGTGTCTTGACGATGTCAACGCCTGTAATCATCTCAGTAATCGTATGTTCAACCTGTACACGAGGATTGACTTCAATGAAATAGAATGCGTCATCAGCGACTAAAAACTCGACTGTCCCGGCGTTAACATAGCCGACTTTCTTCATCAGCTGAACAGCCGCATCGCAGATTTTCATTCGCATCTCCTCGGACAATCCGACAGAAGGTGCCACTTCCACAATCTTCTGGTGACGTCTCTGTACAGAACAATCACGCTCAAATAAATGGACGAGATTGCCGTGCTGGTCACCTAAGATCTGAACTTCGATATGCTTCGGATTCTTGATCAGTTTCTCCAGATAGACTTCGCTGTTGCCGAATGACTTCTGTGCTTCAGATTTTGCTCTTGTGTAGGCATCTTCCAGTTCATCTGCATGTTCGACGATCCGCATCCCTTTACCTCCGCCTCCGGAGATAGCTTTAATGATGATCGGAAAGCCATGTGTTTTTACAAATGATGTCACTTCATCAAAAGACTGGACCGCTTCCTTTGTGCCGGGAATAACCGGCAGTTCAGCAGCAGTGGCCTGACTCCTAGCCTTCACTTTATCACCGAACATATCAAGATGGCGCAGTTCAGGTCCAATGAAGATGATACCCTCTTCTAAACATCTGCGTGCAAATGTTTCGTTTTCACTCAGGAAACCATAGCCTGGATGAATCGCATCAGCACCACACTTCTTAGCAATACTGATGATGCCTTCAATATCGAGATAGCTTTCAGTTGGACTTAAGTGCTCACCCACTAAATAAGCTTCATCCGCTTTGTAACGGTGCAGGGACCGGCTGTCTTCCTTGGAATAGATGGCAACTGTCGGAATACCCAGTTCAGTAGCCGCTCTGAAAATACGGATCGCAATTTCTCCGCGGTTTGCTGCTAAAATCTTCGTAATTTGGCGCATAGTCATCCTCCTCAAAATAAAAAAAACATGCCAGCCCTGCTGACACGTTTATTATACAATATGAACAATCACTCTGACATTTCAAGATGTGACGATATAGTTATTTAACGGTTTAAGCGCTCCTGTTTAACGTGCTTAGAAGCCATCAGCAGCAAACCGACTGCAATAGAAAGACTCAGCATACTGGACCCACCGTAGCTTAAGAACGGGAGAGGCACCCCTGTCAATGGAATGAGCCCCACTACACCACCCAGATTGATGAAAGTCTGTATCCCGATATAACTTGCCACACCAATACAGATCAGGCGATAGAACATAGATGTTGCAAGTGCTGCATACATAAACCCTTTATAAACGATAAAGAACAGGAGTGAAATAATGATAATAACACCCACTAATCCGAGTTCCTCCGAAATAACCGCAAAGATGAAATCGGTATGCGGTTCAGGCAAGTAACCAAGCTTCATAATACCGTTACCGAGACCACGGCCGAATAAGCCACCATTACCTATTGCCATCAGAGAATTGGAGAGATGATAACCAATACCACTCTCATCTTTAAAAGGGTTCTTCAGTACTTCGAAACGCGCGACCTGGTGAGGAGATAAGAGACTGCCGTTAGCCATTAAGTTGTAAAGAAGAGAAACGCAGGCAACCCCAAAAATGACTGCAGCCGTTTTTAACATCGTATAGAAAGCAATTCCTGAGTACATCAAAATACTGATGATAATCATAAATATAAGGAGCGTTGATCCCATATCCGGCTGAAGCATGACAAGTCCTGAACAGAAACCTATCAGAATAATAGGCGCTACCAGATCCAGGCTCATCTGATTCAGATTTTTCTTTTTATCATAAATATAAGCTAAATAGATGATCGTGACGATCTTCAGAAATTCAGCTGGCTGTATCATCATAATACCCGTATTCAGCCAGCTCTTCGAACCATTGACTTCTGTACCGAAAAGCATCGTCGCGATCAGAAGAATCAGTACACCGATGATTGAACTTTGCTGGACACGCTTATTTTTAATGATATTGATATGCATAAAGTAAGTCATAAAGAAGACGATGCCGAAACTTAAGATAATTGCAAACAGCTGTCTTTTGTAGAAGTAAGTTGAACTGACAGCCCCTGCACCAGACAGCATCCCACGAGGACCGCCGACCATACTTGCGCTATAAATCATGACGAGACCGATTGTACATAAAACGATGTAGGTAATCAAAAGCGAAAAATCAACATACTTGGAATAATCTTTTATGTATTTAGAGAACCTTCTTAACTGATTCACAACTCAACCACTCAATTCTAATAAAAAATAGTCTAAAGCACCTGCTCTAGACGTTGGTAAATGCATCATGTAACTTGGAAAGTTCTTTTTCCAGGCCGGATAACAGAGTTTTTCCAAATTCTCTATCTATTAATCCAATCTTCGCGGCAAACTCCACTTCTTTACTCAGACCATACATCTGCGTATCGAGGACTTCTTCGTAAAGCGGACATTGGGGCATCGTTAAGTTATCCATCTGAACTTTAATCAGCTGCAGTATTTTTTCTGCATCCTGATTAAGCTGGTCATATGCCTGTTGTTTGTAATCGACTGGTTCCATAGACATACACCCCTTTTTCTTCTATACTTTAAAAGTTTATAGTAGCCCTGTATAAAAATCAAGCAAAAGTACATGACGGACGGGGCTTGTGATAGAATTATATCAAAGGAGTGAGGGACTTGATTATACAAATACAAGGGAATGTTAAATTTAAAATCACGCTTGATCCATCGACGTGGATTTTTGATGATCGTAAAATTACGATTGAAGAGATGGAAGCAGGTAAAACGACAGGCGTTGAGCCTATTTCATTCAAAGATAATAAAGCCTGGAACCGTGATATATTAGAAGGCGGCGCAAAACCACCGACATTAAATTCAGAGAAAAAGTTCAAGAAACAGCAGCTGCTTGAAAGTACATATGTCATCAATCTGGCGCCTTTTTTCGCGATTACAGAACCGAATGCAGATGCTAAAGTTATCAGATTATCGAATGGCAGTGAACACGAAGATATTAAGCTTGCCGACGTCGACAAGCTGTTCTTCCAGTTTTCTAAGAATGGTAAACGTCTTTATGAAGACGGTATGGTCGATGCCTTTATCTATGACAGTGAATATCGTCAGAAGATTGAGCATGTCAATGCAATTGAAGTGATATAAGATACGAGTGATGAACGGAATTGTTCATCACTTTTTTTATTTTAGCTGGGTTATGAGCGATAAATCATTATTATCAACGGTAATTCACTGAATTTATCCGCCTGACCCTAGTTACCAGCGATAAATCGCCGTTATCAACCGTAACTCACCGAATTCACCCGCCTAAACCTAGTCACCAGCGATAAATCGCCGTTATCAACCGTAACCACCACACACACCTCTTTCACTCCACAACAAAACCCGCACAGATAATCTGTGCGGGTTCATTTTTACTGTTTACGTTCATTATGCAGTCTCAGTCGATAAAGACCGAAGACGATAGCTGCCAGTATCAGACTTTCGCCGACTGGCAAAAAGACAGCCAGGAATGTCAGTAAGATACAGCCCAGGAAAAGCAGGATATAGATCACAATATTCTGCCACAGCTTCAATTTACGTGCAAAACCGAGGTGATATACGATGGCGCTTAAGATAAAGATCGCAATCAACAGCATCCACATACCTTGCTGTGGATGTGTATCCACCTGGAAAAGCTTCGCAAGGAAAGAAAGACGTTCGGACGGATTTGTGCTGACACCTTTACTTAAGCCGAGCATCTTATTCCTCTTCTGCTAAAGCAGCAGCTTTTGCTTTCTTCTGTTCACGTTCACGCTGTGCTTTATCTAAAGTTTTCTTTCTGAGACGGATAGACTCAGGTGTAACTTCCAGTAATTCATCGTCATTGATGTATTCAAGCGCTTCTTCAAGCGTCATGATTCTTGGTTTTTTCATTGTTGTTGTCTGTTCTTTAGTCGCTGAACGGATATTGTTCGCTGCTTTTACTTTTGTGATATTAACTGTTAAGTCATTGTCACGAGAGTTTTCACCGACAATCATCCCTTCGTATACTTCTGTACCAGGCTCCATGAAGTTAACGCCGCGGTCCTCTAATGCTAAGATTGCATATGTACTTGCAACCCCTTTATCCATTGAGACAAGAACCCCATTATGACGGCCACCGATACGACCACGAAGGTACGGACGGTATTCATCAAATGTATGGTTTAAGATACCATAACCACGTGTCATAGACATGAATTCAGTACGGTAACCGATTAAGCCACGTGCAGGCACATTGAAGATCAGACGAGTCTGACCGTTAGACGTGCTCATATCGACCATTTCACCTTTACGTGTTCCAAGTGATTCGATGACTGAACCTGTATTCTCTTCAGGTACGTCAATCTGTACACGTTCATAAGGCTCATATTTTTTGCCTTCGATTTCTTTGATGATGACTTCTGGTTTAGAGACTTGAAGTTCAAAGCCTTCACGACGCATGTTCTCGATCAGGATAGATAAGTGAAGTTCACCACGACCTGATACTGTCCATGAATCCGGCCCAACTGATTCAACGCGTAATGATACGTCTGTTTCAAGCTGAGATTCTAAACGGTCCTGAATATTACGAGCCGTTACGAACTTACCCTCTTTACCAGCGAATGGTGAGTTATTCACTGAGAAAGTCATCTGTAATGTCGGTTCATCGATACGTAAAACTGGTAATGCCTCCTGGTGATCAACAGGTGTCACTGTTTCACCTACGTTGATGTCTTCCATACCAGAAACGGCAATTAAGTCACCTGGGTATGCTTTTTCGATTTCGACACGTGATAAGCCGAAGAAACCGAAAATTTTCGTCACACGGAAGTTTTTCACTGTACCGTCAATCTTGATTAACGCAACTTGCTGACCGACTTCCATCGTACCACGGAAGACACGTCCGATACCGATACGCCCTACATAGTCATTGTAATCAAGTAAAGCTGTCTGGAACTGAAGCGGCTCGTCACGGTTATCGATCGGTGCCGGAACATATTCAAGAATTGTTTCATATAAGCACTGCATGTTCTCATCTTGTGTGCTTGCATCAAGACTTGCTGTACCGTTGATTGCACTCGCATAAACAACCGGGAATTCCAGCTGGTCATCATTGGCATCAAGTTCGATAAATAAATCATATACTTCATCAAGAACTGCTTCTGGACGCGCAGATGGTTTGTCAATCTTATTAACAACAACAACTGGCTTCAGATTTTGTTCAAGCGCTTTTTTCAGTACGAAACGAGTCTGTGGCATTGTACCTTCGTAAGCATCTACAACAAGAACTACACCGTCTACCATTTTCATGATACGTTCTACTTCCCCACCGAAATCGGCGTGGCCTGGAGTATCCAGGATATTGATACGTGTTCCTTTATAGTCAATAGCTGTATTCTTCGCTAAAATCGTGATTCCACGTTCTTTTTCAAGCGCGTTAGAATCCATTGCACGTTCTTCAACATGTTCATTTGCACGGAAAATACCTGATTGTTTTAATAATTCGTCTACTAATGTTGTTTTACCATGGTCAACGTGGGCGATGATGGCAATGTTACGCACATCTTCTCTGTAATTTGTCATGTTATGTCCCTTTCACATCTACAGTTTATTATGTAACTGTGATATTATAGCATATATCAGAAATTTATACTATATAGCTGTACGAAGGGAATCATATGAAAAAAAGTAAAGCCATTTTTCTGCTGCTTGCATTTCTTGCAGTCGTCTGCATGATCGGTATCAGTGCCGGTCTTGCTGAAGGCAGTGTCTTAACAATATTGATCAGCATTATCCTTTTTGTCGTCATACTTGGTTATGGATTTACATTGAAGAAAAAATACCGCGAAAATCACTGGCTGTAAATTTTCTTCAAAACCATCCACTTTTATCACTAAAAATGATGAAAGACCAGCAGTTTATCAAAAACTGCTGGTCTTTTATTTATTTTCAGCATTTTCTGCGATTTGTCAGTCCTGTCCTTCCATTATAAATTAAGAATGAAAGGAGAGAGGTCATGATTGTCAAAAAAAGAACTTATCCTGTACTTGCCCGTCTAGAGGCGCTTCGCCATCGTTCTACTTTATCTGAAAATGACTTGCACATGTTACAGTCACTCACCCATCAGAAATCAATGGAAGAACAGTTTGAAGCATTTTTAACGCCGGAAGTGATCGCTAAAGTTGATGTCATCTGGCATTATACTTATCAGGATTATCACCGTAACATTCATTTAAATGTCATTCTAGTCGAATCTGATACGATTCACCTGCTAAAACTAAACACTTATCAGGGCTTACACACCATTAATCATCAAGGGATGCTCACAGAGTTTTTTTCCGGCAGAATCCATGAAGACTTAGCACAGCTGATGAGCATCAAACTTGGCCTTCAATATCTGATGGACCGAACACTGAACATCGAGATGCGGGCAGTATGTCTCAGTCCTGATTTTGAACTGGATGCGCATAGTCAGAACAGAATGATTCTGACAGCAGAAACACTACCTGACTATTTGACTCAGATGACGACATCTAAAATAAACTTAAGCTATTCTGCTATACAGCTTGCTGAAACGACGGATGTACCTTACAAAGTAGCCGCGAGCATTAAAAACGGACTTCGCTGTCCTCATTGTGAACAACTATCAGAATTTAATTTTCACCATCATCTCATCCTTTGTCTGAAGTGCCGTGAAATTTCTCAGCTTGAGCAGGCATTTATAAGAGCTGCACATGAATACATGTCCCTCTATCCTGAAAATAGACTGACAAAGGATATTATGTACAAGTGGTGCAACAAAAAAATACCTGCTGCAAAAGTGGCTTCTCTGTTAAAGAAGCACTTTAATACAGCAGGTAAAACGAAAGGCACTTATTATCTGTTAGAGAATTGACCTTGATGAATTTCACTTAAACGGGAACGGTATGGCCCTAAATAATCATTAAGCAGTTCCTGGTGCAGACCTGGATTTGCAACAAGTATAGAATTGGAATGCAGCGGATCAAGCTTCTCGCCTAACTGGTTAGATACAACTGCGCCCACTTCTTCAGCGATTATCAGACCACCGCTGAAGTCCCAGGGGTGTAGTCTAAGTGTAATGTAACTATCAATAATACCTAGTGCAACATAGGCAAAATCAAGTGCTGCTGAGCCGTAACTACGGGCGCTGCGTGCTGCCTGCACAATCGGTACATACATATCTCGTGTCCGCTCTTTTGTCAGCCAGTTCGGATTCATGGAGATAATGGATGTGACAAGCTTTGTATCTTTTAGTGCAGGTAGTTGCTGATCATTTAAGTATGCACCGTGACCCGCTTCAGCATGATAAAGTTTATCGTTCATCACATCATAGATGACGCCTGCATATTTTTCACCATTATGAAAAATACCGATGGAAATTGCGAAATTCTGCTGCTGATGAACAAAATTCAGTGTACCATCAATTGGATCGATCACCCAGAGATACCCTTCCGTATCCGTCACATCCTGGCCATGTCCTTCTTCACCGATGATGCGATGATCCGGATATTGTTCATTGATCTGTGAGACCAGAAAAGCTTCTGTCGCTTTATCCATATTGGTCACTAAATCGTTAGGATTGGATTTTGTTTCTATAATAATTTCCTGAGACAGTTCTTCTCGTATTCTCTGTCCTGCAAGAAGCGCGATTGACTTTGCGAATTGATAAATTGACATAAGCGTTCCTCCTTGATTTAATTCTATTATACATGAGTCACCATTCAATCAAAATTAATTGGTTTAACAAAAGTAGGAGGACAAGATGTATCACTTTACAAAAAAAGACTTCAACGTTTTTGAAATAGACGGTCTTGAAAATCGAATGGCCGCCCTCATTGAAACTACTCGCCCGAAACTTGAAAATCTAGGTGAGTATTTCAGTGATTTCTTAACAGCCCATACAGGAGAAACTTACTATCCACATGTAGCCAAACATTTAAGACGAACAACAAATCCACCCAATGACACGTGGGTCGCTTTTTCAACTCATAAACGCGGCTATAAAATGCTGCCTCATTTCCAGATAGGCTTATTCGGATCCCATGTCTTTGTTTTATATGGCGTCATATATGAATCACCTGAGAAAGATAAAACAGCAGAAACTTTCCTGAAAAAAGAAAAGACAATACTTGCTCTGGAAGACTTCATCATGAGGCGAGACCATATGAAAGAAGCAAGTGAAGCCATAGAAGAAGAAGCACTTCATGACAATATTCTTCGTCTTAAAAATGTCAAAAAAGGTGAGCTTCTTTTCGGTAAAATATACGAGCCTGGACATCCGGCTTTAAAATCTGACAAAGTATTTCTGAAAGAAGTAGAAGATACTTTCTTGAAGCTGATAGAACTCACATAACTCACTTCCCTCAATTTAAAAAGTCTCTGACCTAATCAGTCAGAGACTTTTTCATATTCACTACGATGAGTACTCCGATCAAAAGAACGGGTACAATCACTAGCGGAAGAGAGATGACGATTGCAACCACAAGCAAAATATTTAACAGACTTTTTCGTGTTACATTCAATGCTGTTATAAGTACAGCTGCTAAACTCACCAGCCAGATGCTCAGGCCAAGTACCGCCCTTCGCATAACACTGACCGTCATTTCGTAATTAAAAATCAGCAGCATGCCTTGTGAATAAGAGATTCGTTCTTCTTGTATCATTTCTCTGATACGGTGATTCCAGCCGCCTGTAAACTCATTGATAAAACCGGGGTCAAAAGTCAGAATCATTATTTTAAGCGGGAAGAGCATAACCGCTCCAGTAATGATAAGTGAAATAACCAGTAAGATTTTCTTCATACTTACAAAAAAAGAGCTTTTCAGCTCTTTTTAGTCATTGTTGTTCATACGGTTATTGTAGTTCTGGCGACGCTCTTCTGTCGCATCAACTGTTTTGTCGACGTACTTCACGCGGTCACCCTCAGAACGGTGATAAGTTACAGTATCGTCTGTATCAACAGGTGTTGTTTCAACAGTACGCTCTTCTGTCACAACTGTTTCCTGAGGACGCTCAACTTCTTCCGTACGGTCTACATACACACCTTCACGTTCTGTACGATCAATGTCGTTATAACGATCACGTTCGATGTCAGCGTCACGGTCTACATAGACAGGTGCTGCCTCGCGCTCACGGTCATAAGACACTGTTTCATGATCGTGATAATAGTCTTCGTTGCGGATGACTTTATCCTTACGTGCAAACAGCAGAATTGCTGCGATGAAGAAGAATAAAGGAATCCAGAATAAAGCGATTGTCACGAATAAAGGCGCAGTCAGTAATCCAGCAAGTAATAACATAACCCCTGCTAAAATACGTTTTTTCATTGATAATAATCCAATGAGACCTAAAATAAGAGGTAACGCTAAGTAAGCCATGATGCCCCAGGCAATTTTCATGATGTAGCTGACAAACTCAGGTACTGTCATGTTATTCTGAGCCATCAAATCACGGAAATCTGATAGCTGAGGGTTTTCACTCAACTGACGTTCCATCTCATTCATAAAGTTCGGATCATTACCAGATACAAGTAATGAATAAAGACCGAGTCCTAATAATCCGAGCAGTGATAACCAGCCTAACCATCCAAAGATTTTCTCCGGAATTCTGCTGACAGGTTTCACTGTCTGTGTATACTCTCTTCTCGCCATATTTTCATCTCCTTAACTGTATTTAATATTTCAATACCCTCATGAAGCAATGATAATCATATAAAATTGCAGACTACTTAAGTGACATCTTGAAGCGCAGAAATCTTTCGTTATATTCTGCGATTTTTTCTGGTCCTAAATCCTCATAGACTTCGAGTTTCTGTCTGACAGCAGGACTTGGGTAGAACCGTTCATCTTCACGTGTTTCTTTATCAAGGAGCTGGTAACTCGCTTTGTTCGGTGTTGCATAACCGACCCATTCCGTATTCTGTTTACCATTTTTCGCATCTAACAGAAAGTTGATGAATTGATGTGCACCGTCGACGTTCTGAGCAGTCTTTGGAATGACGATGTTATCAAACCAGAGATTGGAACCTTCTTTTGGCACGACAAAATCCAGGTTTTCATTCTCTGTCATGATATCAGCACCCATACCACTCCAGACGACGGCCACGTCCGCTTCTTTCTGAACCATCATCGTATTGATCTCATCACCGACGACACCGCGAACATTAGGTGCAAGAGACTTCAGTTTATCCTCTGCTTTCACGAGTTTAGCAGAATCTTTTTCGTTTAATGACTCTCCCATACTGTTAAGTGCAAAGCCGATACCTTCACGTGCACCGTCTACAATCAGCACGTTATTTTTCAGACGTTTATCCCACAGACTTTCCCAGCTGGAGAAATCGATGCCTTTAGTCGTCTCCGGATTAAAGAGGATGCCGACTGTTCCCCAGAAATAAGGAATTGAGTATTCATTGCCTGGGTCGAAGTCTTTATCAAGAAAGTCCGGGTCTATATTTTTCAGGTTCGGCAGTTTTTGATGATCAATCGGAATAAGCAGGTTGTCTTTTTTCATCTTCTGAATGGCGTACTCACTTGGGACAGCGACGTCATAGTGTGTACCCCCATTCTTGATTTTTGCGAGCATGGATTCATTCGAATCAAATGTTTCATAAATAACACGGATACCTGTTTCCTTTTCAAACTTCTTGAGCAGGTCAGGATCCATATATTCACCCCAGTTGTAGACATACAGCACATTGCCTTTGCCTGCTTTAGGCGGTGGATCGATAAATCTTGTCGAAACGAGGAGAAGAACCGCTATAAGAAGAGAAACACCCACTAACTGCAATAATCTTTTCATCGGATCGCTCCTCTTCGTTTATTTTCGCTTTTATTCGTGATGAAGTAATAGACGACAATAATCGCCATGACGACAACAAATAGAATGGTTGATAATGCATTGATTTCCATAGAGATACCTTTACGCGCCATTGAATAAATTTCAACAGATAGCACACTGAAGCCATTGCCGGTCACGAAGAAACTGACAGTGAAGTCATCTAAGGAATATGTCAGGGCCATAAAGAACCCTGCAATCGCGCCAGGCATTAAATGCGGTATCACGACTCTTGACAACGTCTGGTAAGTAGAAGCACCAAGGTCTGTCGCTGCATTGATAAGTGACTCATTCATATCATAGAGTTTCGGCAGGACCATGAGTACGACAATCGGTACACAGAACGCAATATGTGAGATAAGGACTGACCAGAATCCAAGACCGAGACCTGTAAAATGTCCGATGATTGTGAATAAAATCAGGAACGAAGAGCCGATTACGACGTCACTACTCACCATCAGAATATTATTTAAAGTCAGTAAGCCAATCTTCAGTTTCTTGTTACGCATATAATGAATGCCGAGTGCACCAAAGACGCCGATCAAAGTTGAAATACTGGCCGCAATCAGTGCCACAGCAATCGTATTAAAGATGATGACCATCAGTCGTTTGTTCTGGAAGACGGCTTTATAATGGTCGAGCGTAAATCCTTCAAAATGGTTCATATTACCCGCACTGTTAAATGAATAAAACATTAAAAAGAAAATCGGGAAATATAAGAGCAGCATTGTAATCGCTAAGACGATTTTAGATTGTAGTTTCATTAGCTTCTGCCCTCACTTTCACGTTGCTTGGTCAAGATCATGACAAGTGCCATAGAAAGAATCAGGAAGACGGCAATCGTTGAACCCATGCCGTAGTTCTGTGTGACAAGGAACTGCTCTTCAATGGCTGTACCGAGGTTCACAACTTTATTACCGGCAATCAGACGCGTAATCATGAAGAGACTGAGCGCCGGGATAAAGGTAATCTGAATACCTGTCTTCACGCCTTCCCACGACAGCGGCATGATGACCTTTCTAAATGTGGTCCATCTGTCTGCTCCAAGATCCCGTGACGCCTGAATCAGGTTCTCAGGAATCGCATCCATGCTGTTGAAGATCGGCAGAATCATGAATGGAATATAAATATAAATCGAGACGATGATAAAGGCTGTGCTCGTAAACAGCAGCTGCGTATGGGGCAGATGCAGGAATGACAGGATATCATTAAATGTCCCTTCCTTACTTAAGATACCGATAAAGGCATAAGTCTTAAGCAGCAGGTTAATCCACGTCGGCAGAATAATCAGCAGCAGCCAGAACTGCTTGTTGCGCGTGTTGCGTATAGCAAGCGCCACTGGATATGAAATAACTAAACAGAAAAACGTGATGATAAAGGCATATAAGAATGACGTCAAAGTCATCTGCAGATATGTTCCTGTAAAGAAATCAGCATAGTTTTCCAGCGTGAACTTGCCATCGAGACCAATAAAGCTGGAATAAAATATCGAGACAAGAGGCAGAATGATGAAGAAGATGATCCATATCAGATAAGGAATCAGAAAATATTTTTTTGCTTCTCTCATGCTTGTACCTCATAAGATTCAATTCGTGCATCAAACTCATCTTCAGTCTCTCCCGGCAGCATGATATGAATCGCCTGCTCAGAGAAAGTTAAACCGACTACTTCTCCGACTGGCGCCGGTTTCGTAGAGTGACAGATCCATTCATTGCCCTCTGCATCAAACAGACAGATCTCGTAGTGTACCCCTCGGAACAGCTGGGAGTCTACACGTGCCTGAAGCTTCCCTTCAGCAGCAGATGTGACCGTTAAGTCCTCTGGTCGGATAACCACATCAACTTCGGCATTCGGCTTAAAGCCTCTGTCTACGCATGTATATTCCTTGCCGTATATCTGCACGACATAATCTCGCACCATGCGGCCAGGAATAATATTCGATTCACCGATAAAGTCAGCGACATAACGGTTGACCGGCTCATCGTAAATATCAAGCGGTGTCCCACTTTGTTCAATATGACCATCACGCATCACGAAGATATAGTCACTCATCGCAAGTGCCTCTTCCTGATCATGTGTGACAAAGATAAAGGTAATACCAAGACGCTGCTGCAGTTCACGCAACTCATACTGCATCTCTGTACGCAGTTTTAAGTCCAGTGCGCTAAGCGGTTCATCCAGCAGTATCACTTCAGGTTCATTGACGATAGCACGCGCAATAGCAACACGCTGGCGTTGACCCCCACTCATCTCTGAAATACGACGCTTCGCGTATCCTTCAAGCTTCACCAGTCTTAAGGCTTCCAGTACTTTTGTTTCGACTGTTGCTTTATCCATCTTTTTGATACGGAGACCAAATGCGACGTTCTCAAAGACATCCAGATGTGGAAAAAGCGCATAATCCTGAAAGACGGTATTGACCTGACGTTTATTCGCCGGCACATCATTGATACGTTTACCTGCAAAATAAACATCACCGGAAGTCGGTTTCTCAAAACCTGCAATCAGGCGCAGAATCGTTGTCTTACCACATCCTGAAGGTCCAAGTAACGTATAGAACTTGCCTTCCTCAATCTCAAAGTTAACCCCTTTGAGTACCGGGTTACCATCATAAACTTTCGTCACATCTTGAAATGCAATAAACTTGTCCATATATTCCTCCTATAAATAAGATTCAGTTGCGACAATGAGAATTTTCGCTTCTGCTTTCTCCTGATTAAACAGCTGATGAGATTCATTCGCCTTAAAGTAAAAACATTCGTGCTGCTCAGCCGTATAAACTTTACGACCTATTCTGATAGAAGCTCGACCTTCCATCACATACATAAAGCTCTCTGACGGAGAAGGCTCAAACTTTTTGTATTCAGCTCCCGGCTTTAAAGTAATAATAACAGGCTCCATATCATAGTCATTTGATTCGGGTACGAGCCAGTTAATCAGATAACCATTATCATATTCATCATATAATGTCTGTTCTGATAAAGGATAATGAATCTGCTGCTGATAAAGCGCATCACTGAAGAAGTCAGCTGGTTTAGCGCCGAGTACTTCCAGTATATTAAAGAATGTCTCCATAGAAGGAGAACTTAAGTTACGTTCTAACTGTGAGATATAGCCTTTTGATAAGTCTGTGCGCTCACCGAGTTCTTCCTGGGTCAGATTCTTCTGACGTCTGAGATCCTTGATTTTTTTACCAATATCCATAACAAACCCCCTTCTGTTTAAAAATAATAAACAATAAGTTTAATAACATTACTTATAATTTATCAAAATTAATGCATTTAAACAACACGAAGGGGGATATTCATTATTATTTTGCCATAGAAATCAATTGCGTCTGTGTACCGAGTTCTTCTCGCATTTTCTTGATGACGGGATAACCATCGTAACCTGATACTTTCTTAAAGTCCTTATAAATATTATTTTCTTGTGCTTTGCCAGGACAGACCTGTTTAAAGAGATCGTATTTTTTCTTGAGTTCATTGATCTCAATTTTACTTTCATAGCTCTGTTCAATCGCTGTTAGAAAATCGACAACAGCGACCATTTCATCTGGTGTCCAGTCTAAATCCAGTGGATAACTATATTCCATATTGACCTCCATAAAAAAACGCTATTCTATAAATAGAATAGCGTTTTTGAATCTGATTGAAAAGTATTACATAGTGTGGATAGGGTGACCAAGCGCAACTTCAGCTGCTTCCATTGAGATCTCACCTAATGTTGGGTGAGCGTGGATTGTCATTGCCATATCTTCAGCAGTCATACCTGTTTCAATTGCTAAACCAAGTTCAGCGATGATGTCAGATGCGCCAGAACCAGCAACTTGAGCACCGATTAATAATCCATCTTCTTTAAGAGAGATTAATTTTACGAAACCTTCAGATGCATTGATTGATAACGCACGACCATTAGCTGCGAATGGGAATTTAGAAGCTTTGTATTCAAGACCTTCTTCTTTCGCCATTGCTTCAGTGTAACCTACTGTTGCAAGTTCAGGTTCAGTGAAACATACAGCAGGGATTGCAAGGTAATCCACTTCTGATTTTTCGCCTGCGATTGCTTCAGCAGCGATTTTCGCTTCATAAGATGCTTTATGAGCAAGTGGTGGTCCAGCAACGATATCACCGATAGCGAAGATGTTTTCAACTGATGAACGACCTTGTTTGTCAACTTCAATTAAACCACGATCTGTTAATTTAACACCAAGTTCTTCTAAACCGATATCATTTGTATTAGGACGACGACCTACTGTTACTAAGCAGTAATCAGCTTCAACTGTTTTAGTTTCGCCTTTTACTTCATAAGTCACTGTTACACCGTTTTCAGTTTCTTCAGCTGATTTAGCCATTGCTTCTGTTTCGATTGTAACGCCTTTAGCTTTTAAGCCTTTTTTAACGATTTGAGTCATTTGTTTTTCGAATCCGCCTAAGATGTCTTTAGCGCCTTCTAAAATAGTGACTTCAGTACCGAAGTTAGCGTAAGCAGTACCAAGCTCAGAACCGATGTAACCGCCACCGACAACTACTAACTTTTTAGGAACTTCAGGTAATGCTAAAGCGCCTGTAGAATCGATAATACGTTTACCGAATTTGAAGTTAGGGATTTCGATTGGACGAGATCCTGTTGCGATAATTGCATTTTTGAATGTGTAAGTTTGTGACGCTTTATCAGTCATCACTTTTAAGTTGTTTGCATCAACGAAGTAAGCTTCGCCTTCAGCGATTTCAACTTTACGACCTTTAAGTAAAGAACCTACACCGCCTGTTAATTTGTTAACAACGCTGTTTTTGAATTCTTGAACTTTAGAGAAGTCTACTTTAACACCCTCAGCTGAAATACCCATATCTTCTGAGTGTTTTGCTACTTCATAGCGGTGAGAAGCTGCAAGTAAAGCTTTTGATGGGATACAGCCGACGTTAAGACATACACCACCAAGAGCGCCTTTCTCAACGATTGTTACTTTTTGTCCAAGTTGTGCTGCACGAATTGCTGCAACATAACCACCAGGACCTGCACCGATTACAATAGTATCTGTTTCAATTGGGAAATCTCCTACTACCATTCTTTACCCCTCCATTAATAATAATTCTGGATTATTTAATAAACGTTTGATGTGGTTCATCGCTGCTTGACCTGTAGCACCATCGATTTGACGGTGGTCAAAGCTGAGTGATAACGCAAGTACTGGAGCCGCAATGATTTCGCCGTCTTTAACGATTGGCTTCTGAGCAATACGGCCAATACCTAAGATAGCAACTTCTGGATGGTTAATAACTGGAGTGAACCATTGACCACCTGCAGAACCGATGTTACTGATTGTACATGATGCACCTTTCATTTCAGCAGGTGCCAGTTTACCGTCACGTGCTTTAACAGCAAGTTCGTTGATTTCATCAGAGATAGCGAAGATTGATTTGCGGTCAGCGTTTTTCACGACTGGTACAAGTAATCCACGTTCAGTATCTGCTGCGATACCAATGTTGTAGTAATGTTTGTGAACAACTTCTTCAGTTGCATCATCAAGAGATGTGTTAAGTGCTGGGTATGCTTTAAGAGCTGAAACTAACGCTTTAACGACATAAGGTAAGAATGTCAGTTTAGTACCTTGTTCAGCAGCCACTTCTTTGAATTTTTTACGGTGATCCCATAATTGTTGAACATCGATTTCGTCCATTAATGTTACGTGAGGCGCAGTATGTTTAGAGTTAACCATTGCTTTAGCAATTGCTTTACGCATTGCAGGGATTTTCTCACGAGTTTCTGGGAAGTCGCCTTCCGGTGAAGCGATTGGTTGAGCTGGAGTAACAGCTGCTTCTGTCGCTTGTGCTGCTGGAGCTGAAGCCACTTCTGCAGATGCTGATGCAGCACCACCATTTTTGTAAGCTGTGATATCTTCTTTTAAGACACGACCATTTTTGCCAGTACCTTGAACGGCTTTAATGTTAACGCCTTCTTCACGAGCAAATTTACGTACAGATGGCATTGCGATAACGCGACGATTTTCGTCAACTTCAACATCAGTTGCTTGTGTTGCAGCAGCTGGTGCTGGAGCATCTGTTTTAGTTTCTTCTTTTGCTTCTGCTTGAGGCTCTTCTTTAGCTTCTTCAGCATGAGAGTCAGCAGGTGCATCAGGAGAATCAATCTTGATGATTACGTCACCAAGGTTTGCAACAGTACCTTCTTCTGCTACTACTTCTGTAACAGTACCAGATACTGGTGATGGGATTTCAACAACAGATTTGTCGTTCTGTACTTCACATAAAATATCGTCTTCATTAACAGTGTCGCCAGCTTTAAAGAACCACTTAACGATTTCACCTTCGAAAATACCTTCACCAAGTGCCGGTAATTTAAATTCAAATGCCACTATAAGTTCCTCCTAAATAATCTTAATTATATATGGGAGTGAAAAGTACTTACGTACTTTTCACGAATTACTGAAATTAGAATTCTAAAGTACGTTTTGCAGCTTCAACAATCATATCTTTGTTTGGTAACCAAACATTTTCAGCTTGTGTGAATGGGTAAGCAGTATCTGCTGCAGCCACACGTGCGATAGGTGCTTCAAGGCTAAGTACAGCGCGTTCTGAGATTTCAGAAACAACGTTCGCACCAACACCCGCTTGTTTTTGAGCTTCCTGAACCACTACAACACGGCCAGTTTTTTCAACTGAAGCGATAATAGTTTCAATGTCAAGCGGCTGAACCGTACGTAAGTCAACGATTTCTACAGAGTGACCGTCTTTTGCAAGTTCTTCTGCTGCCTTGACTGATTCCTGAACCATTGCACCGTAAGTGATGATAGAAAGATCTGTACCTTCTTGAACAACCGCCGCTTTACCAATTTCAACTGTGTACTCTTCTTCAGGTACTTCAGCACGGAATGAACGGTATAATTTCATATGTTCTAAGAAGACAACTGGATCGTTGTCACGGATAGCTGAGATCAGAAGACCTTTAGCATCGTAAGGATTTGACGGAATAACAACTTTAAGACCTGGAGTCTGAGCCATTAAACCTTCTAAGTTATCTGCGTGAAGTTCAGGTGTGTGAACACCACCACCAAATGGTGCACGGATAACAACAGGAGCTGGTTTAGTACCGCCTGAACGGAAGTTCTGACGAGTTAATTGAGCTGCGATTGAGTCAAATACTTCGAATACGAATCCGAAGAACTGAATTTCCATAACTGGACGGAAACCAGTTAAAGATAAACCAACAGCTAAACCACCGATACCTGATTCAGCAAGTGGTGTATCGAATACACGGTCTTCGCCGAATTCTTTTTGAAGTCCTTCAGTCGCACGGAATACACCACCGTTGACACCAACGTCTTCACCGAATACTAAGACATTTTCGTCATTTTTAAGTTCAGTTTGAAGTGCATTTGTTATTGCCTGGATCATCGTCATTTGTGCCATGACTTACTTCGACTCCTTCTCTTTGTAGATTTCATATTGTTCTTTTAAGTTAGCAGGCATTTCACCTGAGTACATGATTTCTGCTAATTGAGAAACAGTCTGTTTAGGTGTGCCATCTGCTTCTTTAAGTGCAGTTTTGATTTCTTCTTTAGCACGTTCCATTACTTCGTTTTCTTTTTCTTCAGTCCAAAGACCTTTGTTTTCTAAGAATTTACGGAAACGTACAAGTGGATCTTTTTTAACCCATTCAGAATCTTCATCAGAAGTTCTGTAACGAGTTGGGTCATCCCCTGCCATTGTATGTGGACCATAACGGTATGTCATTGTTTCAATTAATGATGGACCGTCGCCAGCGATAGCGCGTTCACGAGCTTGTTTCGTTACGAAGTAAACAGCAAGTGCATCCATACCATCTACAACAGTACCTGGGATACCTGCTGCAACAGCTTTCTGCGCTAATGTTTTAGCAGCTGTCTGTTTTTCACGTGGTGTAGAGATTGCATAGTTGTTATTTTGGATAACGAAGATTGCAGGTGCTTTGAATGCAGATGCAAAGTTGATACCTTCATAGAAGTCACCTTGTGAAGATCCGCCATCACCTGTGTAAGTGATTGCAACGTTCTGTTTGCCTTTTTTCTTAAGACCAAGCGCAACCCCGGCAGTCTGAACATATTGAGCACCGATGATGATTTGTGGTGCAAGTGCGTTCATACCTTCTGGGAACTGGCTACCTACAAAGTGTCCACGAGACCATAAGAATGCTTTAGTCAGTGGAAGACCATGCCAGATTAATTGTGGAACATCACGGTAACCCGGAAGAATCCAGTCTTCTTTATCAAGCGCATACTGAGATGCGAGCTGAGAAGCTTCCTGACCTGCTGTAGGTGCATAGAAACCTAAACGACCTTGACGGTTTAATGAGATAGAACGTTGGTCAAGTACACGAGTCCATACCATTCTTTCCATTAATTCTACTAACTGTTCGTCAGTTAAGTCAGGCATATATGCGTCATTTACGACATTACCATCTAAATCTAAAACTTGAACTACTTCAAACTTAGATTCAATTTCATTGAGTACTGATACTGCATCGAATGGTGCTTGTTTCTTCGAAGCCATTCAATTCACCAAACCTTTCGGATATATTTATATTTACTTGAATCATTCTAACACAAAACTGTTCTAGTGTTAAACAAAAAAATTCCATAACAATTTCAAGGGTGTATTTACTGTATTAAGTAGGTTTTAACACTCTGTAATACTCATTTAACACTTGCTGTTATAAAACAATTATTTATCGTTTAATAATTTGACGATGTCGCCGGATTCCTTTTGAACTTGTTCCATCGTTTTATTGAAAGTCGTCATATTTTTCTGGAAAGCACTTGTTGATTTATTCAGATTTTCAATCTTAGAATTGACTTCACTCGTCTCTGGACTTTTACCCTCTAAGTACTTGAATAAATCATTTTCTTTCTTCAGTACATCTTTGTATGCAGTCATCAGACCATCATGCTCTTTGTATTTCTTTTCAAGTGCATTCGTCAGGTCAGACGCTTCTTTTTTCTGATCTTTATCTTTAATTTCGCTTGCTAAATCTTTCGCTTTTTTAAATTCAGCTTCAGATTCATCATAAGCTTTAATCTCTTTGTCGATTGCTGCACTTCTTGCAGATGCATTTTTAACCAGTTTTGTTGCTGTATTATTGATGACTTTAATTTCCTGTTTTTTAGCTTTGCTGATTTTATTGAACAGTTCCACTTTTTCAGATTCGAGCTTCTGCAGATTTTTATTGACTTCTACTACCGGTTTTTCTTTAGCGTTGACCGTATCAATCTGTGTGTAGAATTCTTCTAACTGTTCAGTCTTATTGCCGCAGCCTGCAAGCATCATCACTGACAGTCCTGCTATTACTAGTTTCTTCATATTTATTATTTCCTCCTTTATCATTCAGTTTTATAGTAGCCTTTTTTAAAAAGTGATTCAATGTTTATCCTAGTGCGTTGTTTCTGCTATATTATAAAAAAGGAGTGATTACATGTTAACCATGAAAGACATCATCAGAGACGGACATCCGACGTTAAGAGAGAAAGCACAGGAAGTCAGTCTACCATTATCACAGGAAGATGTTCAGCTCGCTGATGACATGCTTGAATTCCTGAAAAACAGTCAGGATGACAAGATAGCTAAAAAATATAAGCTGAGAAGTGGCGTCGGACTCGCCGCACCTCAGCTTAATATTGCGAAACGTCTGCTCGTCATTCATTTCTATGATGAACAGAAAGAGGATTACATTACGCACCAGCTGTTCAATCCAAAGATTGTCAGTCACAGCGTGGAGAAAGCCTACCTCCCTCAAGGTGAAGGCTGCCTCAGTGTAGACGAGAGCATACCAGGACTCGTTCACCGCTATGCCCGTATTACAGTGAAAGCTATTAATCGTGAAGGTGAAGAAGTCAAGCTTCGTCTTAACCGTTTCGCTGCTATTGTCGTGCAGCATGAGATTGATCACTTGAATGGTGTCATGTTCTATGACCACATCAATGAGGTTGATCCATTTAAACCTGAAGCGAATGCGACAGCAGTCGAATAAAAAGAGTTGCCAGTAGTTTTACTGGCAACTCTTTTTTTGAGTCTGAGTTGGAAGCGGCATGAGTATCGTCCCGCAGATTCTGTTTCCAGGACGTTGCACCTCTTGTTTCGCTGGATTCTCCTGCGTAACGTCCCGCTAGAGCTGTTTCCGGGACGTTGCTGCAGAATACCAATCCAAATCACTACTCACTTCTCTATTAAATTAACCCCAGCTTCTTGAATGCATTCTGTATCCCATTATCCTCTACATCAGTGGTCACAAAATCTGCACCTTGCTTGAGTCCTTCGACTGCATTACCCATCGCAATGCCTGTTCCAGCCCATTCTATCATTTCGAAGTCATTGTTGCCGTCACCTACTGCAATGACATCTGCCTGACTGAATCCCAGCTTCTCAGCAAACTTTTTGATTCCTTCTGCTTTTGAACCGTTGGATGGCACGACGTCCCGACTGAACTCATGCCAGCGATAGAACTTAATAAGCGGGTATTTGTCATTATAGACAGCATCCGTTTCGCTTACCTGAAAGAGGAGTGCCTGAAAAATCTCATGATGCTGAAAATAACCATCCTCAAATCTTGGATGCTCCAACTTAATAGAACCCATACTTTCTGTAATATGGTCGTGATGTTCAATATTGGATACCGCTTCTTTTTCTCCTAAAAATACCATCGGATGGTCGTGCTCTCTTGCCAGCTTCTCAAGTTTCGTCAGTGTCTGCGTGTCCAGTGGATTACGGTAGATCACTTCAGAGTTATAAACGACGTACTGACCGTTATAAGCAACGAAATTCGGAATCTTCGTATCCGCCATGACCTGCTGCATATTATAAGGCGCACGACCTGTGGCAATAGCGAGTGTATGCCCCGCTTCTTTCAGTTGACGGATCGTCGCATGTGTTGTTTCCGGAATATGATGCTGTCTGTCATAAAGTGTGCCATCTATATCGAAAAAAATCAGTTTTTGTGTCAAAGTGATTCCTCCTTTTCTTTAACCATATCTCACTTTATTGCTAAACTCTAGTTTTTACTTTGCACTCCCACTCGACTTCATGTAAAATAAAGATACTCATACAATCTGTACGGTGAAGAGCCCTAGAGCAGCTAGGGCCTTATTTATGTTAATTATTCATTTAGGAGGATATATATATGGCAATTTTTAAAGTATTTTATCAGGAAGACAGAAGCGAAGTTATCATTCGCGAAAACACGAAAGTTCTATATGTTGAAGCTGAAACGGAAGAACAAGTCCGTAAATCATTAGCAGATCGCCCTTACAACATTGAATTCGTTCAAAAACTTGAAGGTGCACATCTCGAATATGAAGAGAAATCACCTGCATTTAAAGTGGAGACTATCTAATGAATCTCCTGCAAAAAAATGAAGTCGGCGTATTCGCGCTAGGTGGAATGGGCGAAATCGGTAAAAACACCTATGCTATTGAATATAAAGATGAAATTATCGTCATCGATGCAGGGATTAAGTTCCCGGATGATGACTTACTCGGAATCGACTATGTGATTCCGGACTACACTTACCTTGTGCAGAATCAGCACAAGATTAAAGGTCTTTTCATCACACATGGTCACGAAGACCATATCGGTGGTGTACCTTTCTTACTTAAACAGCTGAATATACCTATTTACGGCGGTCCGCTCGCACTTGGGCTGATCCGCAACAAGCTTGAAGAACATCACCTTCTGCGTACGGCTTCACTGAATCCGATTACAGAAGACAGTGTCTTTGAATTTGATAATCTGAAAGTGACGTTCTATTTAACGACTCACTCCATTCCGGAAGCATACGGTGTCGTCGTACACACGCCAGAAGGTAAAATCGTTCATACAGGTGACTTCAAGTTTGACTTTACGCCAGTCGGTGAACCTGCGAACATCGCTCGTATGGCTGCTCTTGGTGAAGAAGGCGTACTCTGCCTGCTTTCTGACTCAACGAATGCAGAAGTACCGAACTTTACAATCAGTGAACGTGCGGTCGGTCAAAGCGTTGAACAGATTTTCCGTAAATGTACAGGTCGTATTATCTTCGCTACTTTCGCGTCAAATATTTACCGTGTACAGCAGGCTATCGAAGCAGCGGTTAAGTTCGACCGCAAGATTGTCATCTTCGGCCGCTCTATGGAAAACAATATCAAAATCGGTACAGAACTTGGTTATATTAAAGTACCCCCTGAGACATTTGTAGAAGCGAACAAGATCAACAGTATTCCGAAGCACAAACTGCTCATCCTCTGTACAGGTTCTCAAGGTGAACCGATGGCTGCACTGTCACGTATCGCTAATGGTACACACCGTCAGGTCAGCATCATTCCTGATGACACTGTTATCTTCTCAAGTTCCCCTATTCCGGGTAATACGAAGAGTGTCAACAGAACGATCAATGCACTCTATAAAGCAGGCGCAGATGTGATTCATGGTAAACTGTCTAACATCCATACATCAGGTCATGGTTCTCAGGAAGAACAGAAACTGATGCTTCGTTTAATTAAGCCGAAGTTCTTCATGCCGATTCACGGTGAATACCGTATGCAGAAGCTGCATGGTCAACTTGGTATCGACTGCGGCGTGAATCCTGATAATGTCTTTATCCATGAAAACGGGGACGTGCTCGCTCTGACACATGATTCAGCCCGCCATGCAGGTAAGATCCAGTCGGGTAATATTCTTGTTGACGGCAGCGGTATTGGTGACATTGGTAATGTCGTCATTAAAGACCGTAAGATTCTGTCTGAAGATGGACTTGTTATTGTCGTTGTCAGCATCGATTTCAGAACTGGGCAACTTTTATCGGGACCAGACATCATTTCACGCGGCTTTGTCTATATGCGTGAATCCGGTCATCTGATTTACGACGCACAGCGCATGATCAAGAAAACAGTTATCGAGAAACTGAACAATACAGAAAACGTTGAATGGCATCATATCAAAAATGCAATCACGGAAAGCCTCTCGCCTTATCTTTATGATAAGACAGCTCGTCGCCCGATGATTCTGCCGATGATTATGAACGTCGATAACTAAAAAGCTGAACAGCAAATGCTGTTCAGCTTTTTAGTTATCTTCTAATTTACTCTCAAATCGGCCGAGGTCATTATCATGACCGATAACAATGAGGATATCTCCACGCTGGATGTACTCACCTGGATCCGGTGAGACTGTGATATGCCCATTACGCTTAATCGCTATGATATTCAGTCCGTAATTTGCACGAAGATCTAAATCCAGTAAAGACATGTCTTCAAGTTTAGGACCTGCAATAATCTCAACGATTGAATGCTCATCAGCAAGTTCCAGATAATCCATGATAGAAGAGTTAGACAGTTTGTGAGCGAGTCGTCTGCCCATATCCCTTTCAGGATGGATAACCGTGTCTGCTCCTATCTTATCCAGCACCTTCGCGTGATAGTCATTCTGTGCTTTAGCGGTTACTTTCGCAACCCCTAAATCCTTTAAAATCAGGGTCGTCAGAATACTGGCCTGGATATTGTCCCCAATAGCGACGACGACATGGTCAAAGTTCCGGATACCCAGACTCTTCAGAACAGTTTCGTCTGTAGAATCTGCGATGACCGCATGGGTTGCGATGTCTGCGTATTCGTTGACACGCGCCTCATCGCTGTCAATGGCCATGACATCGATGTCCAGTTTATTCAGTTCTCTGACGATACTGCCACCGAATCGACCGAGTCCGATGACTACAAATTCCTTTTCCATTCCCTACCTCCGTTTTCCTGAGACGTAATCTGCATCAAAGATGAATAATCTCAGTAATAATACTAAAGAAGGAACAAGTAAAAGTAAACCTGCAATAAATACAATCACCAGTGCAAGTGCCATCGAATCATTTACCACTGCATGATTTAAGTCGATATAAGGATAGAGAATATAAGGCATCTTACTGATACCATAGCCGAAGAACGCTAATGCGAACTGAATCATGATAGCAATAAACGCGATACCGTGGTTGCGGCGCTGCCAGATCAGGACGAAACCGATCAGGAAGAAAACAATACTTAAGCCGAAGAGCCACCAGTAATGTGTAACAGCAGTATTAAAGTGTTCAGCATTATGCTGTCTTAAGCTTAAGAAAACGAACTGACAGATGACAATCATTGGACCTGCCCAGATCATAAACCATTTTCTAAGCAGTTCATAGGCCGGCTTATCATCTGCTTTATGTGCGTAATAAGTCAGGAATGCTGATGAGATATACAGCACAGAAACGATAGATAAGAAGACGACTGCCCATGCATACGGGCTCATCAACAGTTCAAAATAATCCAGTGATACACCATTCTTAGTCTTCTCAATAAAACCACCTTCAGAGATAGTGAGTACAGTAGAGAATGACGCAGGAATCAGAAGCCCCGTCATACCGTATAGAAAGACCCACTGGAACTTCGTATCTTTACCGTACGTCTCAAATGCATAGAATGCGCCACGGATGGTCAGTAAAATCAATGCAATGGAAGCAGGAATAAGTAAAGTGGTTCCGAAGTAATAGGCCGTATCTGGGAAGAATCCGACGATACCGACAAAGAAGAAGACGAGGAAAACATTCGTCACTTCCCATACCGGATTCAAATACCGGGATACCAGTTCATTGATGATATGATCTTTTTTGATGATTTTTGCATAAAGCATAAAGAAACCGGCGCCGAAATCGACGGCGCCAACTATGATGTAACCATAGAGAAATGTCCACAGTACAGTGATTCCTATGTGCTGATAGTCCATTAAGCTTCTCCTCCTACATTAGCGCGGTTATTTTCAATATCGATGACCGCGGGTTTATCTTTAAAGATACGAATCAGTACATACACACATGAGAAGCCAAGAATTAAGTACAGGAGGGCAAAAGCTGCGAGTGTCAGTGAAACCCCGTTAGCCTGTGTCACACCTTCTGCTACTTTCATGTAGCCTCTTAAAATCCATGGCTGTCGACCCATCTCTGCTAAGAACCAGCCGAATTCAATCGCCAGCATACTCATAGGGCCAGTCAGTGCAATCATATAGAGCATGAAGGAATGGTGCGCCCAGTCTTTCTTGAATTTCTTCAGTATAAAGTACAGAACAGAAATCGCGAACGAGAAGACCCCGAAGAACACCATTAAGTCAAAAAAGTAATGAATGACAAGCGGTGGACGTTCGTCTACTGGTATTTCATTCAGTCCTTTGATTTCAGTATCAATACTGTTATCCGCGAGGAAGCTCAGCATGCCCGGAATTTTAATAGCCCCTTTGATTTCCTGTGCTTTTTCATCGACCGTACCAAACAGAACAAGGTCAGCACGGCTGCTCGTATCAAAATGCCATTCCATAGCAGCTAATTTCTCAGGTTGTTCGTGATGCAGGAACTGTGCTGAAGCGTGACCTGCCATCATCGCAAAAAGTGAGAAAATAAGACCTGTCAGTACCGTCACTTTTAAGCCTTTTTTATGATAAGCGCGGTCGCTGTCAAACTTATTGCGCAGTAACTTAACAGCAGCAATACTGGCTAACATAAAGGCGATTGTCATGCCGCCTGTTGTCACTACGTGGAATGCACGCACGAAGAAAGAACTGTTTAACATGGCCGCAACCGGATCGATATTAACCAGCTGGCCGTTAACCATATCGAAGCCTTCCGGTGTATTCATAAATGAGTTCACACTTGTGATGAACAGGGCACTCATCGTAGAACCGATGATGATTGGAATCGTCAGTAACCAGTGCAGCCAGCGGTTTTTGAAACGGTCCCATGTATATAGATAAATACTTAAGAAAATCGCTTCAAAGAAGAATGCGAAAGTTTCCATGAAGAGTGGCAGTGCAATGACTTGTCCACCGATACGCATAAATGATGGCCATAAGAGTGATAACTGCAGACCAATGATTGTACCGGTAACAACACCCACTGCGACTGTAATCGTAAAACCTTTCGCCCAGCGTTTTGCCATAGCGAGATACGCAGGGTCTTTCTTGTAAAGGCCGAGCCCTTCCGCAATCATGAACATAAATGGTAAAGCAACACCTATCGTTGCAAAAATAATATGAAATGCCAGCGTCATACCTGTCAGTAATCTGCTGATAACAACAGCATCCATTAATTTCCTCCTTATGTGATTTTTATCACAAATTTAATAGTTTTATTATACTAGACCATTCCCTATTATTCTAATAGATGGCTCATTTATTTTGTAAAGATTTAGTGAACAAAGTTTGAAATTTTATACAGAAAACGCTACGATGATAAAGATTACAACTTGGAGATGATTGAATGAATATTACCATTTATACACAGGATAGCTGCCCACCGTGCCAGTATATCAAAAACTATTTTAAAGGGCAGAATCTCCCTTTTACCGAAAAGAATATTAAGAACAGTGCATATCGTCAGGAAATGATGGACATGGATGCATTCAGTACACCGCTGATCATCATTAATGGCGAAGTCATCCATTCAGTCGATATGGATAGAATAGAAGCGCTGATACATGAATAAGAAGTGGCTGCCTTTTAAGTCTAAAAAAGAAGATGTTGTCATCAAAAAGCATTCACTCAAATTATTGAGACAGCCGCATGCAGAACCACTTAAAGTCATCCATATTTCTGATCTGCATCTCGGCTTTCACTATAGTTATGATGACCTTATTTACCATATCCAGATCATCAATGACTTGCACCCTGACCTTATCATTATTTCAGGCGACCTGTTTGATAATATAGACTATTACCAGAACCCGGAGCATCTTATTCCACTTCTTAAGACATTGAAAGCACCACTCGGCGTCTTCTTCTCTTATGGCAACCATGATCAGCGTATTCATCAGACACCGAGGATCAATCGTATACTCAGTGCAAGCCATATTCAGCTGCTGACGAATACAGGTGTGCTACTCAATTATGATTCTGAGCCAATTTTCTTAGGAGGTCTGGACGATGTCATCAATAGTAAAGGGAATGTCTATCAGACGCTGAAAAACCGTCCAGAGGACATGATGACCATGATGATTGTCCATGAGCCTGACTATGCAGATTTTGTTGAACAATTTGGCATCGATTTGCAGTTCTCCGGCCATAGTCATGGTGGACAGATTCGGATTCCGTTACTCGGTGCACCTGTCAGACCGCAACTTGGACGAAAATACGTCAGGGGTCTTTACAAAGTAGGTAAGATGACGCTTCATGTATCGCCCGGTCTCGGAACGACTCATCTGCCTATCCGTCTCTTCTGCCCACCAGAAATAACTTTATTTAATATTAAGTGATAAAAGCCATATCCCGGGACAGGATATGGCTTTTTAACTATGAATGACTATTTAAAGACTGTGGCCACAGCGCAAAGTCCCGCAGATCCTGTTTGCGGGACTTTCCTCCTTACTTACAGCAGTCTTTTAAAATAAAAACAGCGATAACTTCTGAATTTAATCAGAGCTATCGCTGTTAAAATTTCTATATTACTGGTTGTTAACGAGCTGAACGACTTCTTCCTGTGTCGCACAGTTAAGCGCCTGTTCTGCCAGTTTTTCCATTTGACCTCTATTTAAGTTCTTGACCTGACGACGTGCTTTCAGGATGCTTGTTGCACTCATAGAAAACTCATCTAAGCCAAGTCCTAATAATAAAGGAATTGCTGTTGTATCTCCGGCCATTTCACCGCACATACCTGTCCATTTGCCTTCTTTATGGCTGGCGTCAATGACTTGTTTCACTAGACGCAGGATAGCCGGGTTATACGGCTGATACAGGTAAGAGACACGTTCTGACATACGGTCAGCTGCCATCGTGTATTGAATCAGGTCATTCGTACCGATACTGAAGAAGTCCACTTCTTTAGCAAAGATGTCAGCCATAGCTGCTGTTGAAGGAATTTCGACCATGATACCCACTTCGATATCATCTGCGACTTTAACCTTCTCATCTTTTAACTTCGCTTTTTCTTCTTCTAAAATCGCTTTCGCCTGACGGAATTCATTGATTGTCGCAATCATCGGGAACATGATGCTTAAATGACCTTCAGTCGATGCACGAAGTAACGCACGAAGCTGTGTTCTGAAGATGTCCTGCTGGTCTAAGCAGAGACGAATCGCACGGTAACCAAGGAATGGATTCATTTCGTGCGGTAAGTTTAAGTATGGCAGCTCTTTGTCGCCACCGATATCCAGTGTACGGACAACGACGCGTTTCCCTTTCATTTCTGAAAGAACGCGTTTATAAGCTTCATACTGTTCATCTTCAGTCGGCATTGACTCACGACCCATATAAAGGAACTCTGTACGGTAAAGACCGATACCTTCAGCACCGTTATTTATAACACCTTCTAAGTCGTCAGGTGTACCGATATTAGCAGCAAGTTCAACGTGAACACCGTCTGCTGATTCTGTTTTGTCATTGACAAGCTGTTTCAGCTCTTCTTTGTCCTGAATAAACTTCGCTTGTTTATCTTTGTAAGCAAAAATCATGTTTTCATCAGGATTGATGATAACATCTCCAGTAGAACCGTCGATGATGACAATATCACCTTGTTTGATTGACTTCGTCACATCTATAGTACCCACTACAGCCGGAATTTCTAAAGAGCGGCTCATAATAGCAGAGTGACTTGTACGGCCACCTATATTAGTTGCGAACCCTTTAACAAATTCTTTGTTCAGCTGTGCAGTATCTGATGGTGTTAAGTCATGAGAGATAATGACTACATTTTTATCAATCGTACTTGGATTAGGTAAAGTAACGTCTAACAGATGCGCAAGCACACGTTTAGAAACGTCACGGATATCCGCGGCACGCTCTTTCATATATTCATTATCCATTGATTCAAAAATAGTGATAAAGTTATTCGCAACTTCCATCAAAGCACTCGGTGCATTTGTCTGGTTGTTACGGATATTTTCTTCAATCGGATTGATCAGTTCAGGATCTTCAAGCACAAGTAAATGGGCATCAAAGATAGCTGCTTTATCTGGACCAAGAGCGACTTCCGCATTGTTTCTAATCTGCGTGAGTTCTACTTTTGATTCATTAAGAGCTGCTTTAAACTTTGCTACTTCTGCTTCAGTATCTGTTACTTTCTGATCATTATAAGATAAATCGGGTTCAACTAGCAGATAAGCTTCTGCAATTGCAACGCCATCTGAAGCGCCGATTCCTTTTAAAGTCATTGACATTATTTAGTCAGACCTTCTTTAGATAATACGTCACTGATTGCCTGAATCGCTTCTTTTTCATCAGTACCTTCAGCATATACAGTGATTTCAGCGTCTTTACCGACACCTAAACTCATTACGCCCATAATAGATTTAAGATTCACTTTTTTACCGTTGTATTCTAATTGCACATCTGAATCAAATTTACTTGCAGTCTGTACCAGCATTGTTGCCGGACGTGCGTGAATACCTGTTTCGTCGATAATGACATAGCTTTGTTGTTCCATCGTTCATCTTCTCCTTTAGGTTGCATAATTTTATATATAAACCTTATGTCTATACAGATTTAGAATAGCAAATCATAGCCGATACTTCAAATTTTTAGACAATTACATTAAACTGCGTGCGACCTGATCACATTTCTTCGCGTGATCTTCGCCCAGTTTCTTCATCAGCTTATAGCTGATACCCGCAGCCACTGCCTGTCCTACAACTGGAATCCATCTGACTTGTTTCGCTGCCTCGCGTTTAGCAAAAGCCTTCAATACGACTGTCAGCAGCTTCGTTGTGATATTACGTCCGATAAAGTCACTACCCTTTTTCGCCGCTGTAAACATGACCTGCTGTTTCATATCTGCAGCCATATTGTTGACCTGTTTATGACTCAGTCCGTAGACTTTATTGATGTCTTCAATAATATCTTTCATCAGTTTCAGATCAACCCCGACGTCAATACCCGGAATCGGTACGACAGAAGCAGCCGAACTCATCAGCGCTTTGTTCTGGATGACTTTGTCTGCCTGCTGACGTCGTTCAATCAGTTCTGCTTCTGAAGTCGGCAGTGAATAAAGAACCGTTTTTTCGTCCTTATTGATGGTTTTACCGACTTGGTTGATTACTGTATCTAAAATTCCCATTAATGACACGTCCTTTTTTATAAAGTTAATGTGTTATTCCCGGAAATGGTCAGTTTTAATCAAGAATTTTAACGAAGACCACTTTCAGATACTTAGAGGGTTTGTATGAATTCGTTGTTTTGAAGTCTTTCGGCAGCCCCATGACATCAGTAATTTCATATTCTCTGCCTGCCAATGTATCGTGAATCATTTTTTTGAACTGTGGCAGCGAATAATTGCTGGCATTGGTACTCAGTACCATGTAGCCGCCGCGATTTAAGATTGGCAGAGCGCCTTCAATGAGTTCATGATAGTTATCCTTGACGCTGAAACGCTTCTTCTTGGAACGCGAGAAACTAGGTGGATCAATAACGATCAGGTCAAAAAGCATTTTCTTACGTGCACAGTATTTCAGCATATCAAAGACATCCATCGTATAGAGCAGCTGTTTGTCGATATTGATTTCGTTTAAGGCGAAGTTCTGCTCAATCAGTTCCAGTGAGCGCTTTGCGATATCAACGTTGACTGTTTCAAGACCATTTTTCGCTGCCGCTACACTGAAACCGCCTGAATAAGCAAACAAGTTCAGCATCGGTTTCTTCAGATCGAGTGACATGATTTTATTGCGGACATCTCGCTGGTCAAGGAAGATTCCTGTCATCGGCCCCTCTTCAAAGTTGATCGTATAGAATAAATCATTCTCTGTAATGATGATCGGAAACTCCACCGCTTCTTCACTGATACGATGAGTCGGGACATTTTTATCGAATCTGAGTTTCTCATAAAGCGTTTTGTAGTCAAAGATCTCCTGCAGACTTTCAACAATCACATCTTTATAATGATAGATGCCTTTTGAGTACCACTGAATCAGAAAATGCCCATCGTAGTCATCAACCGTAAATCCGCCAAGGCCATCTCCTTCACCATTGTAGACACGAAAAGCATTCGTATGCCCAGAATTGTAAAGTGACTCGCGTTCTTCTTTTGCCGCTTCAAAGAGCAGCTTAAAGAAATGCGTATCTAGTTTAGTCTCAAGATTGTCACCGATTTTATAGCCTGCCCCGCGATTCTGGCGACCAAAATAAAAAAGACCGAGGTCAGTGCCGTCTGACGCCTTCAAAACAAAGCGTTCACCCTCGTTCATTGTATCCATATCGAAAATATCCGCTTCTTCCAGCACGAGGTAACCGTCGCGATACTTTTTATCGTGCTTATGTTTTAAAACTACTTTCTTCATGTCTGCACCTTCTTTTTCTGTTTTCTCCACTATAACACAAAAAGGATGCCTCCCCAGGCATCCTTAATGAAACGCTCTTGTTTTATCACAGCACTTTCCCCAAAGTGCTATTCTCCCATCACTGCACATCTTTATTATAATGGACTGCAAACTGTTATACAATAGCAATTAGTAATTTTTACGTAAATGATTGAAAAACAGTGGTGTGACAAGGAGAACAAGCAGTACTATAACAGGTGGAATAAACAGTGATACTGAAATTCCTTTAAAGAGCATCAAATAGAAACTCGTGATGATCTCAATAAAGAGAATCGAGATTGTGAACAGCTGCCCGAAGTAGCCTCGGTGGCGGATATGAATCAGAATCGTAAAGACTAAATAGAGAACGCCCACTACAAAAAGCAGAAACAGACTGAGCCACTCATAAAAGTACTGCATCTTCACGACATTAAACTTGCTGACATTGAACAGAATATTACGGTTATTGAGTTCAATCAGGGTCAGCATCAGAATCAGTACACCGAAGATGACTTCAACCTGGAAGAAATTAAACCATTTCGGCTTGCGCATCCAGCGCGGGATATCTTCATCCTGTAGATTGATTTTACGGCGGACGCCTTCTTTGAAACGATTCCAGCTGAGCATCAGTCTTTCATCAATCTTCATCGACTGTTCAGATAACTGCTGCAGTGCATCATTTGTCTGGTGATTGATGGCACGACTGAATTTTTTATCCCGTTTACGTTTATTGGCTCGACGCATCGCATGTTCTGCCGGATCTATCTTCTTCGCACGGTGCAGAAAAACGTAATTGCCTAACGCAAGTGCTCCCATGCCGGAGAAAAGAATAAAGAAGAAATTCAGTGCCATCAAATCGAGTGGCGTCACCTTTTCATCTACAAGCTGGTCATAGACATGATTCTGCGTCACGATATATGCCAGACCGAAGATGAAAATCAGAATCAGGTAATGCAGCTTGCGGAACTCACTATTTAAGTGACGACGGTTCAGCACGAAGAAGACGAGCAGTAGAAATGCTGCAAAATAAAACAGCGCGTAAATATGGTAGACCTTGAACATAAAGAGCGCCGTCAATAAAAATAAGAAAATAGCCGTCATCAGATAAAAAATAGAAATCTGCGAATCATGGGCCGTTGTTTTCTTCAGGGTACGACTGATATAGAAAAGACCTAGTCCGTAAAGGACAAATATCAAGCTATAGATGTAGGGATAAGCTATGATGTAATGACTAAGCAGTTCTATAAAGGCATAACTATAAATATTGATGAAGTCAGACAGCTGTGCCATATGGAGACGGTTGATGGCGATCTCCTTAAAATGAACAATCTCATCAGCATTGAAAAATATAAAAAGACCCATGCCAAGAAGCAATGCGCCAAGCAGATAGCCGATCAGGACTTCTATGTTATTTTTAAACCATTTCATGATTTCACCTCACGCCTTATTATAGTGAAAACAAGGACATTTGTCCCTTATAAATGGAAATATCAGACTTAAGTATTAGATGTTTAGGAGCGATTTTTTCCGGGAATAACAGACTATCATCATTAAGGAGGAATTTATCATGACAAACGATAAAATCGAACAACATAAAGAAGATGCTGAAAAAGCGAAAGAACCAGTAGAACAAAACGATCAACACGAAACAGGTAAAGAAGCAACTCACGAAGACGTACAGAATACATTTGAATAATATAGATAGCATAAGCGAGGCTGCGGCCTCGCTTTTTTTAATGGGATGAGGGTTATGTAGTAGTTACGAGCGATATTTCACGTTCATCGCTGATAACTACCTGGCATCGATGCTTTAACACGAGTTAGCAGCGATATTTCACGTTTATCGCTGGTAACTACCTGATATCGTTGCTTCAACACGAGTTAGCAGCGATATTTCATGTTTATCGCTGATAACTACCTGGCATCGATGCTTTAACACGAGTTAGCATTGATATTTCACGTTCATCGCTGATAGCTACCTGGAATCGTTGCTTCAACACGAGTTAGCAGCGATATTTCACGTTTATCGCTGGTAACTTACTCAAAACGATAAAAAAGCGAGACCTGCTCTTGCAAGTCTCGCTTCCTACTACAATGCACGATGTGCGATATCTTTTCGATGAAACAAGCCGTCACTTGTAATCTGTCCTACTTTTTTATAACTTCTTTCAACAGCTTCCTGGATACTAGCCCCTTTACCGACGGCCAGCATGACACGGCCACCTGACGTCACCCAGTCTTCTTCTTTTTTCAGGCCGCTGATGTAATAATCAAGCGAACCGTCGTAACCATAGACTTTATGACCTTTGTCGTAGCTGCCTGGATAACCTTCTGAAGCAAGGACGACACCGACGACCGCATCATCAGACCACTGCAGTTGAATATCTTCTTTTCTCTCAAGTGCTTCAAGCACTTCAATCAAGTCGCTCTCCATTTTCGTCAGCAGCACCTGACATTCCGGATCACCGAAACGAGCGTTGAATTCGATGACTTTTGGTCCGTCTTCTGTAATGATGGCACCAATATAGAGTAAGCCGAAATAATTCAGCCCCTCTTCATGCATCGCGCGTGCTATCGGATAGGCGATGGTCTCGTTCGTCACTTTTAATACATCATCGCTGATATGTGACACTGGACAATAGGCACCCATACCGCCAGTGTTAGGGCCTAAGTCACCATCATAGGCACGCTTATGGTCCTGTGCAATCACATCAAATGGAATGATGAAATCATCATTGACAAAGACCATGAGTGAAAACTCTTCACCTGCCAGAAACTCCTCAAATACCACTTCAGCGTCACCATTCTGATAGAAGAGTTCAATCGCACCGACTGCTTCTTCGTGTGTCATCGCTACAATGACCCCTTTACCGGCAGCAAGGCCGTCCTGTTTCAGCACAATCGGCGCAGGATGACTGTCTAAGTAGTCAAGTGCTTCCTGTTTCGTTGTTACGACTGCATACTCCGCTGTCGGAATATCGTATTTCGCCATCAGTTCCTTCGCAAATGACTTAGAACCTTCAATCTGGGCCGCCTTCTGATTCGGACCAAACACTTTGATGCCTGCTTGCGTCAGTACATCCGCAAGTCCTTCTGTCAGCGGCTGTTCCGGCCCGATGACGACCCATTCTATACCCTGTTCTTTAGCGAAGTTCAGAATCTGGTCATGCTCTGTCTCTTTAATATCACTGACGACTGTTGCTACATTGACCATCGCATCGTTACCTGGTATCACGAAAACTTCGTCTACACGTTCAGACTGCTTAAGCTTATGGCTAAGTGCGTGCTCACGACCACCTGAACCGATTACAAGTACTTTCATAAGAGCCTCCTAGTGTTTGAAGTGACGCATGCCGGTTGTTACCATAGCAATGCCGAGTTTATTTGCTGCATCAATCGAATCCTGGTCTTTAATTGAGCCGCCTGGCTGGATGATACATTTGATGCCTGCTGCTGCAGCTGTCTCTACTGTATCGCTCATCGGGAAGAAACCATCACTCGCTAAAATCACATTGTCGTTCATTTCAATTGCACGTTCAATCGCAATCTTCGCTGCGCCGACACGGTTCATCTGACCCGCACCGATGCCGACTGTCTGCTTCGGATTTGCCAGCACAATAGCATTACTTTTCACGCTTTTTACGACTGTCCAGCCAAGTTCCATCGCCTGCCACTGTTCTTCTGTCGGCTGCGCTTCTGTAACGACCGTCATGTCGTCACGCGTCAGCACTGCTGTATCTTTGTCCTGAACTAAATAGCCGCCTGACACAGAGACGAATTCTTCTGTCTCAGCTTCTGCATCCATCTGAATTTCAAGTAGACGGATGTTCTTCTTTTTCGTCAGCAATTCAAGTGCCTCGTCGCTGTAGCCTGGTGCAATGATTACTTCAAGGAAAATTTCACTGAGCGCAGACGCTGCCGCTTTGTCTACTTCGCGGTTCAAAGCGACAATCCCACCGAAGATAGACTGACTGTCTGCAGCGTATGCGTTACTAAATGCTTCTTCAATCGTTGCACCGATGCCGACACCACAAGGATTCATGTGTTTCACTGCCACTGCTGCAGGCTCACTGAATTTCTTCACAAGCTGAAGTGTCGCATCCGCATCTTTAATGTTGTTATAGCTGAGCTCTTTACCGTGTAACTGCTTAGCGCCTGCTATTGTATTCGGAGCGTCAGATGTTTTAACGAATTTCGCTTTTTGCTGCGGGTTCTCGCCGTAGCGAAGAGACGTGCTCTCTCCACTGAAAAACTCCACGATAGCAGCATCATATTTGGCTGTATGACTGAATGTCTTGATCATCAGCTCTTTACGGAATGCTTCGTCTACCTGTCCAGACTTCAGGTTGTCGATGATTCTTGTATAGTCTGCAGGGTCCACCACTGTTAAAACATGCTTGAAATTCTTCGCACTCGCGCGGAGCATCGTCGGACCGCCGATATCGATGTTTTCGATGGCGTCAGCTTCAGTGACATCCGGTTTAGCGACTGTCTCTTCGAATGGATAAAGATTGACCGCTACAAGATCGATTAGTTCAATGCCATGTTCACTGAGTGCTTCTAGATGCTCAGGGATATCACGGTTTGCCAGAATACCCCCGTGAATATTCGGATGAAGCGTTTTGACACGACCGTCCATGATTTCCGGAAACTGTGTCAGTTCACTGACTGATTTTACCGCGATGTTATGGTCGACCAATGTCTTTTTTGTGCCACCTGTAGAAAAAATTTCGAATCCCTGCTCAATCAGCTGAGCTGCAAATTCAGTGATACCTGTTTTGTCTGATACACTTAACAATGCTTTTTTCATGACTGACTCCTTAAATGATATTTTTGATAACTCTGGAATAAAGTTCGTATTCTATCGCCTGTATGCGCGGCTGCAGAGACTCAGCTGTGTCGTCTGCATAGACTGGGCAGGCCACCTGATCGATAATCGTCCCGGTATCCATGCCGGCATCGACATAGTGAACAGTCACACCGGATACCCGGCAGCCATAGCGGACTGCCTGACCGATGGCATCTTTGCCCGGAAAGCTTGGCAGAAGAGAAGGATGGATATTCAGGATGCGCCCTTCATAAGGCTTAAGCAGGGTCGGGCCGATGAGTTTCATATAACCGGCAAGTATCAGCCATTCGACCTTATCCGCCTTCAGTCTTGCCAAAATCGCTTGTTCATATTGTTCTTTTGAGGCAAATGTTTTCAGCTCGAAAAGATAAACGGGCACTGCGTAGCGCTTTGCCCGTTCAATGGCGTATGCGTCCGCCTGGTCGACATAAAGACCTGTCACCTGGATGTTGTCCAGGTAACCCGCCTCTATATTAGCCATTATCTTTTCGAAATTTGAGCCACTGCCTGACGCAAATATCGCCACTTTTTTCATACTAAATACCTGTAATCGTGATTGGTTCTGAGTTTTCTTCAATCCTTCCCATCACAATACCTTCTTCACCGCTCGCCTTCAGTAAATCAAGAACTGCCTGCTGATCCGCTTCAGCGGTAATGATGACGAAACCAACGCCCATATTGAAGACATTGTACATCTCCAAGCGGTCAAGCTGCCCTTGTTCTTCGAGCCATTTGAAGACCGGCTGCTCCGGAATCTCTGCCACGTCAATACGTGCTGATAAGCCTTCCGGCAGTACACGCGGGATGTTTTCGATAAAGCCGCCACCTGTAATATGGCACATACCGTGTGCTTTCTTCGACTTGATGATGTCTTTGACTGCTTTGACATAAAGACGAGTCGGTTCAATCACTGTATCAAGAACAGTTTTATCTCCGATTTTACTTTCTAAGTCGATATTATTATCTCGAATAATTTTTCTTACTAAGCTATAGCCATTACTATGAATCCCGCTTGATTTCAGACCGATGATCACATCGCCCGCCTGAATCTTGTCACCCGTGATATAGTCCTCTTTTTCAACTGCTCCGACTGCGAAGCCGGCGATATCGTAATCACCAGCATGATACATGTCGCCCATCTCTGCTGTTTCGCCGCCGATCAGTGCACATTCAGACTGTACACAGCCTTCTGCAACACCTTTGACAATCTGTTCAACAATTGCAGGATCTACTTTGTTTAGGGCAAGGTAATCTAGAAAGTAGAGTGGCAGAGCGCCTGTTGTCAGAATATCGTTGACACACATTGCCACCGCATCAATACCGATTGTATCGTGACGGTCTGCATCTATCGCTAGACGGAGTTTCGTACCGACACCATCTGTCCCTGAAACTAAGACCGGTGCCTTCATGCCCAGCTGAGAGAGATCGAATGCTGCCCCGAAACCACCGAGACCTCCGAGTACTTCCTGACGCATCGTACGCGTGACGTGTTTTTTCATTCGTTCTACAGATTCGTAACCGGCATGGATATCCACGCCTGACGATTTATATGCTTCTGACATAATTAGACTCCCTTCGTCTTCTTCTCTTTTTCTTCCGGTAACAGATGATCCACGATTTCAATCGGATAGTTGCCTGTAAAGCAAGCATCACATTCGCCTTTAGATTCAAACTGCTTATAGACACCGTGCATGCCTTCAACAGACAGATAAGTCAGTGAATCCACTTCTATCTCCTGACGGATTTCTTCTACTGTCTGGTAAGCCGCAATCAGTTCTGCGTGTGTCGATACATCGATACCGTAATAACAAGGATGTTTCAGTGGAGGTGATGAGATGCCCATATGCACTTCTTTAGCGCCTGCTGAACGAAGCGCCTTGACGATATATTTACTCGTTGTACCACGGACGATTGAATCATCAATGACGATGACACGTTTCCCTTCAACGACGTCGCGAATCGGTGCGTGCTTCATGCGCACGGCACGCTCACGCATCTTCTGGTCCGGTGTAATGAATGTACGTCCGACGTAGCGGTTCTTTAAAAGCCCCTGCTCATTCGGGATACCCGAATAGCTTGAGAAGCCTTTTGCCGCCTGCAGAGATGAATCCGGTACGCCAATCACGATGTCCGCGTCGATATTCATCTCCTTCGCCAGCTGTTCACCAAGTGCTTTACGTACGTTATAGATGGAGTGGTGTCTGAACTCTGAGTCCGGACGCGCAAAATAGACATATTCCATTGAGCACATGCGATGCTTCGTCTCAAGGGCGTAGTTATCTTCTTCTATTCCGGCATCATTAAATGTCAGAATTTCGCCCGGCTCAACGTCACGGATATATTCCGCACCGATCGCCATCAGGGCGCAGGATTCACTCGCAACGCAGTAAGCACCGTCTACTTTACCGAGCATCAGAGGACGCACGCCGTGGCTGTCCAGTGTTGCTGTTAAACTGTCCTTCTGCAGAACAAGATAAGCGAATGCACCTTTGATCTGATTAAGCGCTGCTTTTAAGTTTGACTTGAAGCTTGGCGACTTTGCTTTAAACAACAGGTGGCCTAATACTTCAGAGTCAGAAGACGTCTGAAAAATCGCGCCTTCTTCTTCCAGCGCGTGACGAATCTGTCTCGCGTTCGTTAAGTTACCGTTATGTGCAAGACCTAGGTCACCTTTCGAATGTTTGAATAAGAATGGCTGGACATTTGACAGTTCAGAAGCTCCTGTCGTCGCATAGCGTACATGACCGATTGCACTGCGATAGCCTCGCAGTGAATCCAGCTGCACCTGACTGATCGCGTCCGGGAGTAAGCCCATACCGCGTGCACCAAAGAGGTTTTCACCATTTGAGCAGACAATCCCTGCTCCTTCCTGACCCCGGTGCTGCAGGCTGTGCAGTGCCATATAAGTCAGTTCCGCTGCGTTCGGGTGATTCCAAATACCGAATACACCACATTCCTCGTTTAGACCGCGGATGTCATACATTGACCGATTGCTCCTCTCCAAGTTGCGATGATGCTGTTCACATCCTCTTCAATTACACCGTTACTTGCTTCTACTTTAAAGCTGTCAGTACCAAATGTACCGATTTTAACAGCGTCTTTCAGTTCGATATCTTCTTTAGCAATCAAGAGGTAACGACCTTGAGATTCACTGAATAACTGTTCGACAGGTACCTCAATTTTCGCTTCAATACCTGTTTCAAGGTAAGCCGCCATCTGAGCGAGTTTGATCACCACGCCGCCTTTACCGACTGCCTGAACGTGAGATAACTTGCCGCTTGTAATCAGTTCACGAATGGCTTCTCCGCGTTCAACTTCCAGCGCTAAATCGATTGTGACTTCCTCGTGTGCGACTTCATTAAATAACAGCTTTTCAATCTGAGAACCACTGAAATCAGCATGAGTTGCACCCACTAAATAGATCGATTCGCCTTCTGTCGGTGTGAAGTCACGTAAATATTCGATATCTTCAATTAAGCCGACCATACCGACGACTGGTGTCGGGAAGATGGCTTCGCCTTTTGTCTCGTTATAAAGAGAAACGTTACCAGACACAACAGGTGTATTCAGTGCTGCACAAGCTTCAGCCATACCGCGCGTAGAATCTGCAAGCTGCTGATAGATTTCCGGTTTCTCAGGGTTACCGTAGTTCAGGCAGTCCGTCATCGCAAGTGGCAGACTACCGACTGCGATTAAGTTACGATACGCTTCAGCAACGACCATCTTACCGCCTTCGTAAGGGTTGTTGAAGACGTAGCGCGCTTCACCGTCAATAGTCGAAGCGACCGCTTTCGTTGTTCCTTCGACACGTGTCACCCCTGCTGATAATCCAGGCTTGATGATCGTGTTGGCGCCGACCTGCTGATCGTACTGTGAATACGCCCATGTTTTAGACGCAATCGTCGGATGATTCAAAAGACGTGTGAAGACATCTTTTGCGTCAATAGCAGAATAGTCATGGTCGACCGCAGCATATTCTGCTGCTTTACCGTCCAGGACATAGACAGGTGCTTCGTCGCTTAACGGCTGCACTGGAATATCTGCATAGATTTCATCCTCATAGCTTAAGACGAAGCGGTCTGTATCTGTTACTTCACCGATAACAGCACTGTCTAATTCGTGATGATCGAATAGATCAAGGAACTTCTGTTCTGTCCCTTTTTCGACAACGAGCAGCATACGCTCCTGTGTCTCTGATAACATCATTTCATAAGGAGAGATACCTTCTTCACGCGTCGGTACTTTCTCAAGGTGTAAATGAATACCTGATTCACCTTTAGCCGCCATTTCAGATGATGAAGACGTCAGACCTGCTGCACCCATATCCTGAATACCGACAAGCTCCGGGTAAGTGATAGCTTCAAGCGTTGCTTCCATCAGTTTCTTACCGACGAATGGGTCACCGATCTGTACAGAAGGACGTTTAGATTCTGATTCCTCGTTCAGTTCCTCTGATGCAAATGTTGCACCGTGGATACCGTCACGACCTGTTTTAAGGCCGACATAGATCACCGGGTTGCCCACACCTTTTGCTGTCCCTTTTTGAATCTTATCATGGTCGATGACACCGACACACATCGCGTTGACAAGCGGATTGCCATCATACTGAGAGTCAAACTCGATTTCACCTGCCACTGCCGGGATACCGATACAGTTACCGTAGCCACCGATACCAGCGACAACACCAGAGAAAAGACGCTGGTTCTGTTTAGAATCCAGTTCTCCGAAACGTAAACTGTTTAACAGCTGAACAGGACGTGCACCGATAGAGACGATGTCACGGACGATACCGCCAACCCCTGTCGCTGCTCCTTGATACGGTTCAATCGCACTTGGATGGTTATGTGATTCGACTTTGAAGACGACAGCCTGATTGTCACCGATATCAACAACACCGGCACCTTCACCAGGACCCATCAGTACACGTTCACCTGTTACAGGGAACTGTTTTAAGAACGGCTTTGAGTGCTTATATGAACAGTGCTCACTCCACATGACAGAGAAGATACCAATCTCTGTGTAGTTCGGCATACGGCCTAAAATATCACAGACTTTATCATATTCTGCATCTGACAGACCCATATCTGCGTATAATCTGTTATTTTTAATATCATCGATTGTTGGCTCTAAAAATCTCATCTGTTATTTCCCCCAGCTTTCTAGAATACCTTGGAATAAGCGTTTACCGTCTTCAGAACCGAGTAATGTATCCATCGCACGTTCCGGGTGAGGCATCATTCCGCAGACGTTACCTTCCTTGTTCACGATGCCGGCAATATCTTCTAAAGAACCGTTCGGGTTCTCTGAGTAAGATAAAATAATCTGTTTGTTATCCTGCAGTTCCTTCATTGTTTCAGGTGAGCAGTAATATGAACCTTCGCCGTGCGCAATCGGATAGACCACTGTCTCGTCCTGATCATATAAATGCGTGAACTTCGTCTCATTGTTGACGATGGTTAAGTGTTCATTACGGCAGACGAATTTATGGCTTTCGTTATGCAGAAGCGCGCCTGGCAGTAAGCCGATCTCTGTTAAGATCTGGAAACCATTACACACACCGAGAACCGGTCTGCCTTCAGCAGCAAGACGTCTGACTTCATCGACAATCGGTGCCACACGTGCCATCGCTCCGCAGCGTAAGTAATCACCGAAAGAGAAACCGCCTGGAATCAGCACACCATCATATCCTTCAAGAGATGTCTTGCGGTAATCCACGTATTCTGCTTCCATCCCTGTGATGAGCGCTGCATTCAGCATGTCCCGGTCACAGTTAGACCCTGGAAATTCAATGACCGCAAACTTCATTATTCCGCCTCCACGACTTTGTAGCTGTATTCTTCAATAACCGTATTCGCGAATAATTTTTCGCTGAGTGTACGGACCACGTTATCAACTGCTTCATCAGTCGCTTCGTCAACTGTCATATAAAGGACTTTCCCGACACGGATATCGTTGACCTGGTTATAGCCTAAATCATGAACGGCACGAGTTAATGTCTGACCTTGTGTGTCTAATACCTGTTTCTGTAATGTGATGTAAAGTTCGATGTTTTTCATGATTATAAAGCCTCCATTTTATTGTAAAAGTTAGTGTAAGTATCAATCAGTGAACCTGTGTCTTCACGGTAAACGTCTTTATCAAAGTTTTCTTTTGTGTCTTTGTCCCAGATACGGCATGTGTCAGGTGAGATTTCATCAGCGAGTAAAATGTTACCGTCTTTATCTTTACCGAATTCAATCTTGAAATCAACTAAATCGAGGTTCATACGATTCATGATGTCTACCAGTTTGTTGTTGATATTGAGCGCCTGACGTTTCAGTTCAGCGATATCAGCATCATCCGCGATACCGAGCAATTTAACGTGGTCGTCTGTGACAATCGGATCGTTCAATTCATCCTTCTTATAGTAGAACTCGACTAAAGGGGCTTTGAACGCTTCGCCTTTTGTAAAACCGAGACGCTTCGTAATAGAACCGGCAGCGATGTTACGGACGACGACTTCCAGTGGAATGATGTCGACTTTTTTGACAAGCTGTTCTGTCTCAGATAAGCGTTTGATGAAATGTGATTCATAGCCTGCTTCTGTCAGTAACTCGAAGAAACGACTCGTGATCATATTGTTCAGACGGCCTTTACCTGCCATCGCATCTTTCTTCGCACCGTTACCTGCAGTCACTTCGTCTTTGTACTCGATGCGGTAGACCTGGTCATCATCTGTTGAAAAAACGCGTTTTGCTTTACCTTCATACACTAACATCTACATTCTCTCCTTATAAATCGCTTCATAGTCGTTATTTAAATCAAGAATCGTTACATGACCCATCTTGCGGTTTTCCTTGCGCACTTCTTTACCGTAGACATGGACGTGCCAGTCAGCATGGTCGCTGAAGATGTCTTCCATCGTATCCAGATCCTGACCGAGCAGATTGAACATGACGGCTGGTTTCAGCAACGTGATCTCTTCCGGCAGCTGCCAGCCTGCAACAGCAAGTATATGGGTATCAAACTGCGAATAATCACATGCTTCGATCGAATAATGTCCGGAATTATGTGGACGTGGTGCAATCTCATTGACGTACAGCGTGTCATCCTGGTCGATGAAGAATTCCACTGTGAAAGTACCGACGAAATAAATCGCCTGCATGATTTTCTTCACTTCTTCTATCGCCTGTGACTGATGCGGATGTTCACCTGTCACGGTCGTCTTATAGAGAATCTGATTGCGGTGTTCATTCTCCTGGACCGGGAAGAAGACGACTTTGCCGTCCGGAGCAGCTGTAGCTGTAATAGAGATTTCTGATTTTAAGTTGATACGTTTTTCAGCGACACAAGGACGGATCGCTAAAAGTTCATCCGCTTCTTTAAAGTCCTCTTCGCTTTCTATCACAATCTGACCTTTGCCGTCATAACCGCCGAACGTCGTCTTCAGCATAAACGGGAAGCCGAGTATGTCAGCTGCTCCTTTCAGTTCTGCCTCATTCGTCACAGAGACGAACGGAACAACAGCTGCGCCTGCTTCTTTAAGGGCTGTTTTTTCAGCGAGACGGTTCTGCAGGGTCACCACTGTATCCGCGCCCTGCGGAACATTGAACTGCGACGTGATATTCTTTAGTTCCTCACCGCTGATATTCTCAAATTCATATGTGATGACATCTGACAGCTGACCGAGTTCAAGCAGCGCCTGTGCATCGTTATAAGGTGCGTGGATGAAGTGGTGACTGACGTAGCGTGCAGGACATGTATCATCCGGATCGAGGACAGCCACTTTAAAGCCGCGTGCCTGTGCACTTTGTGCCATCATTTTACCGAGCTGACCGCCGCCGATGATACCGATTGTTGAGCCAAGTTTCAGTTTAGTATAAGTCATTCTGCATAGCCTCTACTTTCTTGACGAGTGATGCTTCGTAGTCGTCCAGTTTCTGTACTAAAGTCTCTTCTTTCAGACTTAACATGCGTGCGGCGAGGATTCCGGCATTCTTTGCGCCTGCAGAACCGATTGCCGTCGTTGCGACAGGAATTCCGCCAGGCATCTGGACGATGGATAACAATGAATCCATTCCTTTTAACGTCTTCGTTTCAATCGGAACTCCAATGACAGGCAATGTCGTCATAGAAGCGATCATACCTGGTAAATGAGCAGCCCCACCAGCACCTGCGATAATGACATCAATACCGTTTTTTCTAGCATCACGAGCGAAGTCGACCATCTGAAGCGGCGTGCGGTGTGCCGAGACCACAGAAGCCTCAACTGGAATATCAAATGATTCTAAGATGGTGACGGCTTCTTTCATCGTCGGCCAGTCAGATGATGAACCCATTACTACAGCAACTTTCATCAAAAATTACCTCCATATCTATTGAAAACCGTTACATAAATTGAGATGATTACAGTAGTAGCATAACAGTAGTGCTATGAGATTTCAAGAAAATAAACGAACATTTTAATTAATTTTAGCTAAATTGTACGAATTTAGTTCGTATTTTCGAGGAACTTAAGTTGAAATTAATCAAAAATGTTCGATTTACAGGAGGAGTCAGCATGACAGCAAAAGTTTTAGATGGTAAAGCAATCGCACAGGAGTACCGTGCAGGTCTGCAGAAGGAAGTAGAGAAACTGAAAGCACAGGGCACAACGCCTAATTTAACGGTTATCCTTGTCGGTAACGACGGTGCGAGCCAGAGCTATGTCAACAACAAGAAAAAATCGGCTGAAAAAATCGGTATGTCTTCAGAAATCGTCAAGATGGATGAAACAGCGACAGAAGAAGAAGTGCTGGCAGAAATCAAGCGTCTGAACGAAGACCCGTCCGTACACGGTATCCTCGTACAAGTACCGCTGCCAAAACAGATTTCAGAAGCAAAAGTCTTAGAAGCCATCGATCCTAAAAAAGACGTCGACGGTTTCAACCCAATCAACATCGGCCGTCTGTATGCGGGAATGGAAACATTCATTCCATGTACACCACTCGGCATCATGGAAATCCTGAAAAATGCGGATATCGATTTAACAGGTAAAGAAGTTGCAGTTATCGGACGCTCACACATCGTCGGTCAGCCCGTCGCTAAACTGCTGACGAATGAAAATGCAACAGTGACACTGCTCCACTCTCGCAGCACGAACATGAAAGAAACGTTGAGACGTTCAGACGTCATCGTCTCAGCAGTGGGTAAGCCAGGTCTTGTCACTAAAGACGATGTCAAGCCGGGCGCTGTCATCGTAGACGTCGGCAACACAGTCGTAGATGGTAAGCTGACAGGCGACGTGAAATATGACGAAGTCTCAGAAGTCGCAGATGCCATCACACCTGTGCCAGGCGGTGTCGGTCCTCTGACTATCACAATGGTGCTGAACAATACGTTACTCGCTGCACAGCGTTCCGTGAAGTAAGAGCAGAAAATCCGCTTTCCTATTTGGGAAGCGGATTTTTTATTGAGACTCTCAGGGTGTTATCCATCCTTGAGAGTCTGAATTATCCTATTATTTAGACTCTCAGATGGTTATTCATCCTTGAGAGTCTGAATTATCCTATTATTTAGACTCTCAGATGGTTATTCATCCTTGAGAGTCTGAATAACTAAATGAGCAAGATGTTCATCACTGGCAAACATCCCGATAAGCCGCACACAAAAAATCCCGGCAGACGTCTGCCGGGATTCTATTATTTCTGTGGCTTTGTTGAGTGCAGTGATGGATGCGGGTTCTCCAGTTCAGGCACTGTGCCTTCTACATAGACTTTGGATTCATATTTGAACTGACCATCGCCTGCTGGTGTTGCGCCATTAGCCCAAGAACCTTGTGCACTCTCTTCTGAGCTTGCTGAATGGTTATAAAGAGAGAAAGCGATGTCTTCACGTTCCAGTTTACGGTCAAACGAACCTGGAGTAATCTTACCTTCAGCGGCCTCAAGTTCTGCGATAGCCTGCAGCCATAAATTCTGGTGATAAGAGTCACGAGCGATCAGCACAGCGAGCATATCTTTCAGTCATGGATCATCTGTCATCTCATAGATACGGACAGCCTACGTGCGGCCCTGTGATTCTGCATTTAAGTTAGCGCGGAAGTCGGCAAGTTAGTTACCGCTTGAAATGATATAGCTACCCATCCAAGGATTGCCGACACTGTCAGCCGGACGGGCGTTCATGCCAGAGACCATCGCATGCTGCGGGTTCATGCCGCTGAGAATAGCTGCCGTGGCAGGATCTTTCATCGCTGCTTCCTGATGTTCAATCGAAGTACCATTTAGCAGACGTCCGACCATCGTTGCCAGCATCTCGATATGGCCTAATTCCTCAGTACCGAAGTACCGATATCAAGAAGCAAGTCCTTATAATGTTCATTACCTTTTCTGACGCCCCAGCCCTGGAACAGGTACTGCATCGCGACACTCATCTCGCCGTACTGACCACCGATCAGTTCCTGTACACGTTTAGCCATCAGCGGATCCGGTTTAACTGGCTTTGCTTCAAACTGTAAATGTTTATCGTGTAAAAACATAGTATGCCTCCTCAATGATTAAAAAATAAACAGACTGCACGGGCAGCCTGTCTTTATTATGCTTCTTTTGATACCATTCTGACTAAAGCACGAGCGATTGCTGATTTCTCTTCGCCTTCAGCATTGTTCCATAATTCGTTCAGCACTTTTTCTTCACGGTTTTTCGGTTCTTCGTTTTTCGCTAAGTGATCCGCTACTTTTTCAGCAGCTTTCGCAACTGTTTCTTCACTGAAACCGAGTTTCTCAGCTTTTTCGACTTTGCTGCCTAAATAGCTTGTGAACTGATTGAAGCTTTCTAAAATCTGGTCTTTCTCTTCCTGGCTCAAGTTATTGACTGCTTGTTCTGGATTAAGATTTGACATGATTAGCGCTCCTTTTTCAGACACGTGGTCTCTATTTATAACCGGTAACGATAACCGGAAATATCATGTAATAAACATTCACTATGAATAATGATGTCTGATGCTGCACAAGAGTTCAGCGCTTATAGCACTGATTCTGTCCATAAAAAAGCAGAAGCATCAGCTCCTGCGTTACATAGTGATACTCATTTTCGGTCCGAAAGGCTCAAAATGAATCTGCTCGCGTGCAATACCCATGGCAGTGAGTGTCTTCAGCATCACTTCCATAAAGCTGACGCTGCCGCACATGTAGATTTCTTCCTCGCCTGTTAATATACCTTCAAGCTTTTCTTTCGTCAGACGGCCTGCAGATTCTGAATAATTGAAGTAGAACTGCACATTCTCCTGGTTATGAAATGCAGTGATCTCATCCTTAAACGGTACTTCCGCACAATTATATGCAGAATGAATGAATTTGATGTCTTTTCCTTTAGCCGCCTGCTCATGCAGCATCGCCATTAAAGGTGTCATCCCGACTCCTCCGCTGATGAAAGCGAGCGGACGGTCTGTCGCCTTGACTGTGAACTCTCCTGCCGGTGCAGACACCAGAATCTCATCCCCTTCTTTGAGCGTGTCATGCAGGTAGTTGGAGACAGCCCCTTTTACCTCACCGTGAACATCACGCTTGACGGCAAACTCAATTCCTTTAGTTATATCGGTATGACAGATGGAGTAGTGACGGAGCATATCATTCGGATCACCTTCCGGATGAACTTTCACTGTGATATACTGGCCGGCAGTGACAGGTTTCAGCTGGACGTTGTCAGCCGGCTGCACAGTAAATGATTTGATGTGTGTCGCCTCTTCCTTGATTCGTACGACTTTAAACGGCTTGAAGCCCTGCCACTCTGCTTCGTCGTACAGTGCTTTCTCCATCTGGATGAAGACATCGGCAATGACACCATAGGCTTCTGTCCAGGCATTGATAATCTCAGGTGTCGCTGCTTCACCTAACACTTTCCTGATGGCATAGATCAAGTTCTCGCCGACAATCGGATAGTGCTCCGGCTTGATCTCAAGCGCTCTATGTTTATGTGCAATCTGATTGACGTTCGGTATAATCGCTTCTAAATGATCGATATGCTTCGCTGCCGCTAAGACAGTCTGTGCGAGCGCGGTCTGCTGACGCCCCAGTTTCTGGTTGGTCTTATTAAAGATATTCAATAGTTCCGGGTGTTCTTCAAACATATGCGCGTAGAATACGGATGTGATTTCAGTACCATGCTGTTCCAGTACGGGTACCGTTGCTTTGACGATATCTCTCGTTTCCTGTGATAACATATAGCGCCTCCTAAAAGATATATTTTAAATACATCTTTAATCTTAACGTTAAAATACTCTATAGACAATGCCTAATAATTTTGTTTAAAAAGTTGTCACATTCTATCTGTTAAAAAACTGTCATGGCACTGATACTCATTTCTGCACTATAATAAAAGCAAGGAGGTCTGAACATGAAACTAACCTTATACTCAGATTACTCACTCCGCGTGCTCATGTATCTCGCGTCGCAGTCAGAACTGACTCAGATAGACGAAATTGCAAAGTTCTACAATATTTCAAAGAACCACCTGACAAAGGTTGTCCATAACCTGGCACTAGAAGGCTATATCTTATCTGTCAGAGGCCGCGGCGGCGGCATTAAACTGAACAGACGGCCGGAAGATATCAACATCGGTCAGCTCATCCGTAAGACAGAAGAGCACTTTGATCTCGTGGAGTGCTTCAACCCGGAGACCAACACCTGTCCGATCATCGGTAAATGCGGACTGCAGCCTGTACTCAGTCAGGCGCTTTTCGCTTATCTGCAGGTGCTGGATCAGTATACATTGAAGGATATAACACCCTGCACTAAATAAGACACTTGCGACACTCATGAGAGTAGCGCAGGTGTCTTATTTACGGACCGGCAGTCAGAGTCCAGGTCAGTGTACCTGTATAAGTATCAGCAGCTGCCTGAAGCGGATTGGTTCTGAGCAGAATGCCATTCTCACTTGTCCATTTTGTTTCTACTTCTCCAGCCGTCGCTGTCGCAGCTGCTTTCGTCTTATCTGTGACTTTGACAGCAGATTTTAGAGAACTGATCGATGAACCTTCCTTAAAGACGAGCGCATCATCCAGAACATCGCCCTTCGTGCTTGTCATCTGCTTTGTCGCCTGAACAGTGACATTCCAGCTGCCGCTTGTCTTGGTATCCTTGACACGCAGACTGAAATCAACCGGAGAAAGCCTAGGGATAATCAGGCCCGGATTACTTTGGATCGTTGTTGTCTTGAATATGATATCAGCAGGCTGAACCAGTTCAAGAACTGTACCGTTTACTGTACGGGAGACAGCAGATGACGTATAGCTGTTCTGCGTCGCCGTGAACTGCAGGACATCATCTTTCAGGAGTGAACCGGCTGGCACAGTGAATGTAAAGTTACCACTAGAGTCAGCTGTCACTGTCTGAGTGGCATTCGTCCGTGTGTTTTTCATCGTCACCGTTGAACCAGCTGGCGCAGTGCCTGTTATCGTCTTTGCATCATCATAGATCGTCTGCTGCGGATTAGGAACAGCCGTCTCGGGCACGAACTGCAGACGACGCATGGTCGGCGCAAAATCTGTATTGAAGTTCGCAGGCATACCGGAGATAGCAGTCGTCGCAGACTGCATTTTAAATGAACCGCTTGCAATGATAGCAGTCTGTTTATCCGGTGTCGTTTTACTGACATCTGTCAGCCAGCTTCTGACTGCCATATTGGTGATATTGAATGTCATCACGTCTGACTTTGTGAATATCTGACCGGTCGGGTTGATAAAGTCGACTTTAGCAGCACTATCGATATTATAAGTGAATGGTCTTGAGACGTTGATCGCTTCAGAAGTGCTTGTCCCTGTTTTTTCGAATATCAGCTTACCATTCGATTTGACATTGACAGTGACAGGGTTGCTGCTGGCATTCGCATAAATCACATCGCTGGCAGACTTCAATGTGACATTTGCACTGCTATTCACATCTATAGTCACAGGATCATTGTTGAACTTGAACGCATTCGCATTAGTGTTAATATTGACTGTTGAGCCTGCATCAAAAATAATATTACTCATCTGTGAAGCGGCTGCATTCGAAAGATTGACATAAATCCCTTTGTTCCCACTCAAATTCATCGTACTGCCTTGGCCTACACGGACTTTATAAGGACGATTTGAGTCAAAATGCAGCACGTCACCTGAAGTCGCTTTAATATTGACTGTCGCATTATTGCCGATATTAAGCCCTGTATTCGCTACTGACGAAACATTGACATTCTTAAAAAGGAAACCGTTCTTCGGATTCGTAATATCAAGGGAAGCACCGTCATGCACAATGATATTGCTGTAGCGCGCCATAAATTCAGGTCCTGCAATAGTGACCGTGTTTCTACCGTAAAAATGCAGTGTGCTGTCATAGCCGGCACCTAAGTGGCTGCTGCTGCGGTTCGCACTGTTATAAGTCACATTTGAATATTTAAGCTGTCCTACTTTACCATCTTCAAAACTGGCAAATCCGCGGTCAATCCCTGCATCTGTATTGATCAGGTTAGCTGCATTCTGAATAATCAGCTCATTGACAGCTGATGCCGCTGGTACACGTAAACTGTCTGAGTTACCGAGTTCAAGCGAATAGTTATTGACATCGATCACTTTCATACCTGTTGAGCCGTTTACATTATTGGCATTTGAATTGACAATATTATTCTTCAGGATAACCACTTCGACAGTTGCATCTCTGACGGCTGAATCGAATTCAGCTGCTGTCGATACACAGGCAATCTTACCGGTCACCGCTTTACTGAAAACACCCGTGTTATTGGCAGCATTATATTCACTTACAGTCGGACAAGTTGACGAAGTGGTCAGAGATCTGACCGTGGTTGAAGGCGCTAAAGAAAGAGAGAAAGTCCGTGGCATCAGCGGTTCCTCTTGCATAACCACTGATTCTACTGTCGGCTCTTCTGTTGATTCTTCTGTCGTCGGGGTCTCTGTCGTCGGCTCTTCTGTTGATTCTTCTGTCGTTGGGGTCTCTGTCGTCGGCTCTTCTGTTGGTTCTTCTGTCGTCACAGTCTCTGTTGTCGGCTCTTCTGGTGATTCTTCTGTCGTCACGGTCTCTGTTGTCGACTCTTCTGTCGATTCTTCTGTCGTCGCGGTCTCTGTCGTCGGCTCTTCTGTTGATTCTTCTGTCGTCACGGTCTCTGTTGTCGGCTCTTCTATTGAACCCGCTTCTGTCGTCGCTGTCTCTGTTGTTGGCTCTTCTGTTAAACCCGCTTCTGTCATCGCCGTCTCTGTCGTCGGTTCGTCAACTAGCCCAGTACAGTCAAAAGGACCGTCCAGTACGATTTCCTCTTCAGCAGATTCAGTGACCACATCTGCAGTTAATTTATTCATACCTTGCTCAACCTGCACTTTATCATCAGCAAGAAGAGGCGTGCTGAGTAACAGTTCATAAGTCCCATCGCTTTTAACAGTTAGCGGATATTCAGTCTCATTGACTTTTATAACCAACATTTTATCTGCAAGAGCCGAACCCATGATTTTCTTATCCTGAGTCTTAGGTGATGTAAGTTTAAAGACAGTCTGCTCACAAGTAGCGGCTACTGCTTGCCCGCTATAGGGGAAGAGTGTCACTAAAATCAACAGGACCATCATATATTTAATCAGCTGATCTTTCATCACCATCTACTCCTTCACTTTTCTCTTCAACCTCATTACATAGTAAATTAATCCACCAATAATGAACATCAGAGCAGCGATTGCATAATACCACCAGTTGGATTCCTGTTCAAGTTCAATGGCTGCATTATTAACCTTTTCAGCCTGTACTTCATCGATCATAAATGATTTCTCAAACTGGTAATTTTCTTTTCCTTTTTTAAAAGAAGCTTTATAAATATATTTCCCGGGTTCCAGCGGTTTATTATCAAACATCAGCGGAATATCAAAAATGCCTTGAGGCGCAATAGCGAAATTATCAATCTGATGCGCAAATAAAGGCTTCTTACCTTTTTCTCTGAATACCTGCTCTTTGAACTTCATTTTACCCATAAGCAGCGGCTGCTTATTAACAAACTGTGCAACGATTGCTGTACGTTCATCAACCAGCTTGGGTGTCACGGATTTAAGCTTAAGCTCAGGCTTGAGTTTTTTATGGTTCGCCTTCTCGTGCAGTCGCACCGCAATAGCATAAGCATAATTATTTTTAATCGTCAAACTGTCAGTCGCTTCATCATCAGACTTCTGCAGAAAATGTAATCCCCCGAGAATCTCACCATCAAATCCCTTTTTAGGAACCTTGATAGGGATAGTCGTTGTATAAGTTTCACCTGAATCAAGACTGATATGTTTTTCCCGCACATCTGCTATTTTACTGAAAGGATATTTGACACCTTTCTCTTTCAAAGAACCATCATAAATCAGTAAACCATTAGCATTCGTAGCGGCAGAACTCGCAGATACTTCAATCTCAATTTTTTTAGTCGTGCTGTTATAAAGCCTGACCTGAAGATCCTGTTTCTGATTCGCTTCGACGGCCAGGTCATAGTATCCCCGCACATCTGCAGACTGGTTTTCTGGAAGCAAAGGTTCAACTGAAAAAGGCACTTCGCCTGTTTCAGCAAAAGCAACTGTCGGCACAACCATAAGCAGCAATAACAATAGGACTGTTTTTTTCATTTAATTACCTCGTTCTATAATAAAAGTGCCCCAGGCTGAAAGCCTAGAGCCATTAATGTCATTATACTATTGAGCAGGTGAGGCACTCAAGGTCCAAGTGATTGTTGATGTATGAGTTCCTGGCGTCGCTGCTGCCTCAGGGACTGTCAAGGTTACTTTTTCATTTGTCGCGTTTGAAGATATCCAGCTTGTCAACCATGTACCAAGACCTTGCGCTGTCTTCAAGTCTGCTGTCTTTGCCGCTGCATTTACAACTGGAGCTGCTGCGCCGGCTGTCGGTAAGACGATTGAAGCATTTGGCAGAGGCGCAGGTGTCGAAGAAGTAGAAGCTTCAGCACCATTGTTCAAAGTGATTGTTGAACCTGGTAATGTTGATGCACTGCCATCAGTGAATGCACTCGCTTGCGCAGTGACATTCCATCCTTCACCTGTACCACGGCGGTCTGAAACCTGAATATAAGGTTGAAGTGTTGTAGACTGATATACAGTTGTTGCCGGATTGATTGCATGTGTACCGAACTCGATATTTGATACAAAGTCAAGTGTGAGGGGGCCACCAACCGTATTCACGGTACCTTGCGTAGGCGCATCCGGATTATTTGTACCGGGTGCAGTAGGTAATTTAGGTGTCACTGTATCAGTCGGAGCTGTAAAAGTGACTTTAGCAGTAGAATCTGCTGCAAATGCACTTGTACTTACGAACGGAGCAACGGCTAAACCTGCGATTAATGTAGTAGCTAAAATTTTATTAGTTTTCATCATATTCTCCTTTTAATTAGCGCCTCTATGCTGGACGTTTTAACAAAGAGAATTATATCATGTAAGATTTAAATAAAAGCATTATTTTAATTTTCTTTTTAATTTAATTTCCCCGTAGTAAAAATAAAAACTTTTAAATAGTAAATTAATGCTTTAATATAATAATGATATCTTATAAAAACCCTTATTAACCAAACTTTTTTTATATTTCAATATAATAGTTACCGCCCTATTGTCTAGTAAATATAGACAGATCGAAAATTAGAGTGTGGCAACATGATTGTGTTGTCAAATGTAACATATTAAGTACAGAAGTCATTTTTATTTAACAAAAACAACATATCAATAGCACCGCTATTTCTTAGATTATCCTGAAGAACATCAGCATTTGCTGCTCAACTTTCTGCCGAAGCGTATACCTGGTAATTCTATATAGCGGTAGCTCCAAGCTGCAGTCATTATACTTAAGACAGAGACAGTGAGCAGCACCCCTAGATATTGCAGCATACTATCTGCTCGATACACATGAAGATAACGTAGTACGGTCATCGCTATTTCAATGAAGAAAAAGTGAATGAGATAGACGCTAAAACTGATTTTCCCTAAAAAGACCAGAAACTTATTCACCAGAAGACGGGACTGATATTGGGATAACTGAAAAGCAAAAAATGAAAACAGCAGACCGTAGAGATAATGATTAAAATAAAGCCAGTAGCCGGTGAATCTAAAAGTAGACAGCACCATCACTATGCTGATTGTCATGACCATTAATACTTTAAGAGCACTTCGACGCCACTTCAGATGCTGCTCAGACCACTCTACTATGAAGTAAAGAAGAATGCCCATACAGAACACCGGCAGCTGATTAGGGAACCAGTAGAAGTAATACATATATAGACGCGGATCATAATCATAGTACTGCAAAGATAATATTGTTACACCGATACCCAGCACCACGATAAGCAGCGTCACAATGATTCCTGACCTGACATCTCTTATCATATAAAAAAGGATCGGCAGTAATAGATAGAACAGCACTTCATTAGAAATCGACCAGCCACCCGGCACAAGACTGAACAGCCAGTCCATCCGGATGATATTCATAAAGCTCAGTGTCCCGAAGATAGCAGACAGACTATAGGTGCCTAGTGCATGAGTCATGCCTAGCGCGTACTTCAGCATGTTAAAGATCAGATAGAACAGAAAAGCAGCATAAAAAGTAGGCGCAATTCTGAAAAAACGTTTCATATAAAAGGCTTTCAGATTCAAGTTACCGCTGCGGTGAATCGAAAGCATGAGTGTGTTAGTAGCGGTGTTAAAATCCTCAATAATAACGTTTTAAAATTCCCCAAAATTAACGGATAATCTATATCAATTGGTGTAGATTGGAAGTGATTTTGAAGATGACGTTATTAATGGAGGATTTTTTTATAATCAGGGAGTTAAGAAATAAAGGCTGGACAGTGTCAGCCATTTCAAAGGAAACAGGATTTGATCGTAAGAAGATATCAAAGTATCTGAACAGCGGGGCTGCACCTACGGTGACCCAACGAAAATCAAAAGGAAGTAAGCTTGATCCCTACAAAGGATATCTGGAGAAGAGAATCAGTGAAGGAACAACTAACTGTAATGTGCTCATCGAGGAAATCAGAGCACTTGGCTATGACGGAAAGACGACAATCCTCAGAGATTTTGTCAGACCACTGAGGTCGAAGAAAGGTGTCCAGGGTACAGTCAGATATGAAACAGTACCAGGAAGACAGGCTCAAGTTGACTGGGCTGTCAATGTGGGAACATGCATCGTAGATGGCAGTAGACAGACAATCCACGCATTTCTTATGGTGCTCAGTTACTCCCAGAAAAGGTACATTGAATTTACTATCGATATATGACCCAGGAGACACTGATGAAGTGTCATATGAATGCATTCAGCTATTTCAACGAGGTGCCGGAACAGATTCTTTATGACAATATGAAGACCGTCGTCACCAGACATAGTGTCAAACAGATAAGATTCAATAAGAAATTCGAGGATTTTCTCAACTATTACGAAGTGTGCCCCAAGGCCTTTAAACCATTCAGAGCCCAGACGAAAGGTAAGGTTGAAAGAGCCGTCTCCTACTTAAAATCAAATTTCCTTCAGCGGAAAAACCTGCCCGATAACCTGGCGGAGTTGAATCAGGAAGTGATCAGCTGGTTGGACCGCATGGTCCATATTAAAGTCAATCAGACAACACAGAAGAGTCCGAATGAAATGTTTGATGTTGAGCATAAGGCACTTAGGAAATGGGGCGTCAGACCTCTCTACCGTATGGAGCAATGGGAACAAAGAACGGTTTCGAAGGACTGTTTCATCTCTTTCCGCGGCAGGCTTTACTCAGTTCCCCATCGATTCGTAGGTGCACAGCTTAAGCTCAGATTCAGGGATGGTTTCCTTGAAGTTTTTGATGGAATTGAATGTGTCGCAGTGCACAAAGTAAACGCCGGCAAGAAGATGATAATGGATGACAGCCATTACCACGGACTCCCAGGAACAAAAAAAGAACAGTCTCACCATCACTCCGCTGGTTTGCCGACCCTGGAGTTAGAGGAGACTGTTCCTGTCCCGGAAATAGAAAATCGTCCACTGTCTTCGTATATCCAATATGAGGAGGAGTACAATCGATGAAACAACAGCTGGAACACCGTCTTAAATTCCTCGGACTTGAATACACAGCTCTACACATTGATCATCTGGTGGGGGATGCTTCCAGAGATAATATATCATATTTAGATTTCCTAATAAATCTGGTTGACGATGAGTGGGAGCAGCAGGAAAAGCAGCTGCTTGAAAAACGTATTCAAAAAGCGCGTTCTCCTTTCAGTAAAAGTATCAGTGATTTCGATTTCGAATTTCAACCAAGCGTCAATGAGAAACGGGTGAAGGAGACACTGACATGCCGGTTTATTGACAACGGGGAGAATAGAATACTGCTTGGTCCCCCCGGAGTGGGAAAAACACATCTGGCGATCAGCTTCGGTATGGAGGCACTGATTAAGGGGTATACTGTCAAATTTATAACAGCTGACGAATTCGTCAGTGAATGCCGTAAGGCATCAGCAAAAGAAACATTACATTATTTCATCAATCGAATGAGTAAGCCAGATATACTCATCGTTGATGAGTTAAGCTATTTTCCCTTCGATAAACTGACTGCCAATACGTTCTTTCAGATTGTATCTAAAAGATATGAACGTGGCGCCATGATACTCACCTCAAATAAATCCTATGTCGAATGGGAGAAAGTATTTGGTGATGATGTACTGGCAACAGCTATTCTTGATCGCCTGCTTCATCATTCAGTCACATTCAACATCAAAGGGGAATCTTTCAGAATGAAAGAGAAGAAACAGGCGGGTATCGTCCCGGTTCAACTTTAGCAATAAGTGAGGAATTTTATTCCGTTGTTTTTGAGGATTTTTAAGTCGTTATTGACAGGACAACAAACAGCAATACATCCCGCTACAAAGCTGTCGGTTATATCTCCAATAAAGATGGCTGGGCCGGTCGCGGCATTGAGTCGATGGGTGCCGGTTTCGTCATTGATGACTATACGATTCTGACCAATGCGCACGTTATCGATAATAAAAATGGCACAAAATCAAATGTCAGTTATGTCCGCTTCATGATGAACCGGGACGGTGCCCATATCCCTTACAACTTTAAGGTCAAAGATATCATTAAGATTCCTTATGCTGATCTCGCTGTCCTCCATACTTACACGAAGCTCTCGAATTACGTCCGACCGCTTCCCCTGGCTCCTGACTGGAAGATCATGAGCCTGAAGAAAGGCACCCCTCTTTATTCAGTGGGCTATCCTTATCATGGCACGGATGATTATACACAACGCTACTGGAATCAGGCGATGTTCCTGGCGCAAAGTGCCAATAAAACTGAACTAATCATGAAAGATAAGTTCAGAGCAGGTGCCTCAGGCTCTCAACTTGTAGACAGTAATTTCAATGTCTACGGGGTCAGAACATACAGTCATAAACTCTACAATGTCAATGATGATAAATATGGCTACGTGGAACTTGCAGGTGCCGAGTCACTTTATGGCTATTCAGGTGCTAAAGTACTGCAATATAGCTATTAAAAAAGAAGCAAGGATGAAGTGTTACTCATCCTTGCTTCTTTTTCTATGATTGACGATTTAATTTTTTAATCCATTTCCTACCGAGCTGTATGCCTGGCCATTCCAGATAATGATAACTAAAATGTGCTGCGATTATAGAAAGAATATAGACACTTAATAACATCAAGACATAACTTAATATATTACCGGGCTCATAAAGGTGGAGAGCTTTCAGGCATTTTAGTAACATTTCTACAAAGAAGAAATGAATTAAATACATGCTGAAACTGATTTGTCCGATATAGACTAAAAAATGATTAACAAATATTTTCGTCTGCGTCACAGAGAGACAAAATGCAAATAAACTGAACAATAAGCCATAAAGATAATGATTGAAGTATAAGAGATAGCCTTCAAACTTCATAGTGGATAAGGCTATCATTAAAAAGACACTGAGCCATAAAAAAATATTCGCCATTTGAGGAGAGAACCGTGCTTCCTTACTATAAGAAACAATGAAAAACAAAAGGATGCCCATGCAAAAAATAGGCAGCTGATTAGGAAACCAGTAGAAATAGTACATATAAAGCTTGGGATTATAAGTATAATAATGAAGAGATAACATAGTAAGAGCAATACCTGCCATCATCGTTAAAATCAGCCAGATAAAAGCCTGCTTCAAGGACCGGCACGTAACATAAATAAGCGGCAACACTAAATAAAATAGAAATTCATTGGAAATAGACCAACCTCCAGGTACGAGACTGAACAACCAGTCCATCCTTAGCACATTCAAAAAGGCGAGTGTACCTATTACATTAGAGGTGAGATAAGCACTTAAGGCATGATCCTGATGCAGAATATATTTAATCACGTTAAACAGGAAATAAAAAAGGAAGGCCATATAAAATGCTGGTGCTATTCTAAAAAACCGTTTGATATAAAATGACTTTAATTCAAGCTTCCCTGCACGTTGCAATGAAAGCATCAACGTAAAGGCACTGACAATGAAAAACAATTGAACGCCACGTGAACCATTCTTGCCAATATGAAAGGTAATAGGAAGTAATTCTGGGAAAGCTACTGTTACATGAGTCGTCATAACCCCTAATATCGCCAGGCCACGGAGAGCATCAAGATATTCAATTTTCTTATTCATAACATCTCTGTCCTATCACTATTCATCTATCCATCTGAATAAGCCGAGACGATAGCCGATATTATTTTTCAACTCAGATAGCCAAAGATTCAAGGCATCCGGTCTCTCATACCAGGAGCGACCCTTGGCATCAGGCGCACTAACATAGAAGAAAACTTTATTACCTTTATAACGCTCAAAAATTTCCTTCGCTCGTTTCAGATGATAATCACTTGTCACCACGATACCAGATTGCATATGATAGCGATTCATTAGGTTATTCACAATCGTACTATTTGTAAAAGTACTCGTCGCTTGATTATCGACAAGCAGCCGATCTGCGGGGATACCTAGACGAATGGCTTGCTGATAGATATCATCAGACTTCGTCGTATCGGCAGGGGACAGAATCAGATAAGGTGCAAGCCCCTGCTTATAGAGTTCAACCGCCTTCTCAATCCGTCCTGTATCTCCGTTCAATACGACAATTACATCACTCTTAATAGGCACATCGCTTTTAGTCGTCTGTAAACTTTCTACTAATACGAATGATGAGAACAACATGAGGAGTGTAAGGATAATCAACACAGCCTGCTTGGTCGTCTTCATCATATTAGAACAATCCCAGGAATTTCTTTCTCTTTTTTGAGCTGGACTTCTTCGTATAATGCGTTTCCATCTTCTGGGGTGGCTTCACTCGAACATCTTTATTATGGAGAATAGCCTCAGCATTAGCCTTCAGACGCTCAACGTATTCCGAGCCTAATTCCCGTTCAACAACATCATAGGCTTCCTTAAGCAAGAATGGACGCGTCTCAGCATTGTGGGCGTCGCTGCCGATGATATGAACGAGATTATGCTTGATCATCTCAAGCGATGTCTCCTGCAGATTGTCACCCAAATCACCGGTCACAGAAGCTGACGTAACTTGTGCAATGGCTCCCTTTTCAATCGCATCGAATAACTTATCGGGATTCTTGATCAGCGGCTTACAGCGTTCAGGATGCGCAATTAGCGGTACATAACCATTCATCTGAAGCTGGTACAGTAGTTGTTCTGCGAAATGCGGATAATCAGAGAACGGAAACTCAATTAGCACATACTTAGAGTCATTCAGCGGCATATTATAGCCTGACTTCAGCTCATCGATGACCTTCTCATTGACGCGAATCTCGTGACCCGGGTAAACCTTGATATCGATCTGCTGTTCATTAATAATACGCTCAATATCCTTAATATTCAGCAGAACCGTTTCCTGTGGATTCAGCCAATCACCCGAGTAGTGATGAGGTGTAACAATAATATCAGTGATGCCTTGATCCTCAGCCTGATGTAATAATTCAATGACATCTCCCTCAGACTTCGGCCCATCATCGACACCGATAAATAAATGGTTGTGGATATCTATCATACAATTCCCTCCATATATTAACTCTTCATCTAGCTATATCATTTTAATAATTATGAGAGAAACAGATAGAACAATCTGTTTAAAAGAACAAGTTACTCTTAAATTTAATAATCTAGGCTTGAAAACAGAATAAGAACCCAGAAATGAAGAATGATTTGCTTTCTTAAATGGATAAAATTATTAAAAACTATATGTAACATAGAAGAACCAAGAGTTGACATCATTTAATCCCTTGATTATTTATCGCTTTATTATTTAACTTATAATCACAAATTTATTATAATCAAACATTGCATCATATACTTAAATATTTGCAGCTCGATACTCAGGAAAAAATGAAACTTCTTCTTCAAATCCTCTTTTTTCCAGTAAATCATTATAAACTTCATGATTGAAAATTTTCTTTCCAATAGAAAATCTTAAGTTACTATTTTTATTAAACTTTTTTTTATATTGTAATAAACTATCTTCCCTAGAGCCTAACCCGCCCCCTAAATGGAAAGTTTCATAGCCATTTTTAGCACCCCATAATGCAACTTCTGTCAGTATAAGATTATTGGGGGCGAGAGAATGATATTCATCTTTAGTACCTGATAGATGGTAATGTAATTTTCTATTACCTAGCAAAATAATAGCTGCAGAAATTATCTCCTCGTTCAAAACTGCATAGAAAATTAAAAAATTTTGTTTTAAATTTTCAAAATAACTACTATAGTAATCATTCTTAAAAAAGTAGTAAGAATCAGCTTGGTCTCGAGTCATTGTTTCTTCATATATTTCTATAAATTTAGGGAGTATTGATTTTGAATTTGTACAAAATACTTCTATACCTTTTCGACTTGATTGTCGAATCTTTGAACGATGTCTTGCTTGCATATTCTCCCATACCATTTTGGTAGAATGAAGATTAATTGCAACAGTTTCGCCCAGTGTAGTTACATCATAATAATTCTTTAAAAGTTCAATATTATTTTGAATAGGATTAAATCTTACAAACTCACTTACTATATTTTTTTTAGTACAATATTCATTATACAGTCTAAAATATTCTTCAATCTCTAACTTATTATCGCCTTGAATTAAAGTTCCACCATAGCCATAAGGAGAAACAAAATCAAAATATTTATTTCTAGGTAAACTTTTAAAGTTAGGATTTTTAGATATATCGCGTTTTAAAACTACATTAATAATTTCGGTAGTTTCTGATTTGTAAGTAAATAAAATAGGGTCACCGTCCCCATTTATTCTATATGATTCTACATAGCCCCATTGATGATACACATCAGCCTGATTAGACTCCTCAATAAAGCCTTCCCATTCCTCTCTTTGTTTAAAAGAAATGACTTTAAACATGTTATGACCCCCAATAATTACTGACGTTCTATATCAAGATCTTGTAAAATATGATTGTTGCCTTCAACTATATCTTCTTGCTTAACTACCTTTCCAATAGTCTTAAGTAATATTTTCAAATCATTAGAAAAAGATATATTTTCCACATATTCTACATCTAACATAAGACGTTTGTCCCACGATAACAAATTTCTTCCATTAACTTGAGCTAAACCTGTTAAACCAGGTCGAACATCATGTCTTCGAGACTCAATATCTGAATAATAAGGTAAGTATTTTATTAATAATGGTCTAGGGCCGACAAAACTCATTTCACCTTTGACAATATTAAATAGTTCAGGTAATTCATCTAAACTCGTACGTCTAAGCATTGTACCAAATGTTGTTAATCTCTGCTCATCTGGAAGCAGATTTCCTTCTTTATCTTTTTCATTTGTCATTGTTCTAAATTTATACATGTTAAATATCTTTCCATTTTTACCTGGTCGCTTCTGTTTGAATAGTATAGGGCGGCCATGATATTTTAAAACTAATATTGAGATTATTAACATAACTGGCCATAACATGATTAATAATAAAAGTGAGATGAGCAGTCCTAAAGGTCTTTTCAAAAAATTTGCATACATGATTATTCTCTTACCTTTCGTGAAAGTAAAACCTTTTCTTCTTGGAAACAGAGTTTTTCATATAATTTACGTGCAATCACATTATCGGAATCAACGTTTAAATCTACTAACTCAATGTCATTTTCTTTTGCTGTCTCCATGCAAAAGTCTATTAATTGTTTAGCGTACCCTTTTTTTCTATGATTTTCATCTACCGATATAAATGAGATATGAATTCTATTTTGACCGGCAAATAAACGTTTATAAAACCAAATTAAAGATACAACCTTTTCATCTTTTATATGACCATAGATATATGTATTCTTCGAAGAAATGTAATCGCATAATTGCTGATATTTTTCTTCTGCTATGCTTTTTTCTTTTATAACATCATCTAAAAGACTAATAATTTCTTCTCTATTTTTTGTAATAAGATTGATATTTAATCTTTCCATATCTTCTCCATATTAATAATTTTATTTAAGGAAACTTTTAATTTTATCACAGACAAGTCTAACGTCTTCATCTGACATAATCGATGCTGATGGCAAACAGATACCATTATCAAATAGATATTTAGAAACATCCTCGTTATGTTTAAAATATTTCGCCCCCTCAAATAAAGGTTGGAGATGAAGCGGTTTCCATACAGGGCGAGATTCAATGTTGAATTCTGCTAAATGATGAATTAAATCGACTGTTGTAACACTTACAACTTCAGGATCGAGCGTCATCGCAGTTAGCCATCTATTTGAGAAAGTCCCTTCAAGTTCAGGCATTAAATGAAGTCCTTTGATTTCTGCTAATTCTACAGCATAAATATCAAAGATTTCCCTTCTTCGCTTAACACGTTGGTCTAATACTTCCATCTGTCCTAGACCGATACCAGCACAGACATTACTTAAGCGATAGTTGTAACCCACTTCGCTATGCTGATAATGCAGAGCTTGATCTCTTGACTGAGTAGCCAAAAACTTAGCTTTTGCAATCAATTCCTGATCGTCAGACAGTAACATCCCTCCACCTGATGTCGTGATAATCTTATTGCCATTAAATGAGAAGATTGAAAACTTACCAAATGTTCCAGACTTTTTACCTTTATACGATGAACCTAAACTTTCAGCTGAATCTTCAATAACCGGGACACCATATTCATTACAGATTTCAAGCAATTCATCCATCTTAGCAACCTGGCCGTATAAGTTGACAATGACAACTGCTTTTGGCAACTTGCCTCTTGCTTCTGCCTCAACAAATGCTTTTTTCAAGGCTACAGGTGACATATTCCAAGTATCAAATTCACTGTCAATAAATACGGGCTCGGCTTTCTCATAGAGAATCGGATTTGCACTCGCAATAAATGTGAGAGATGAACAGAAGACAGTATCACCTTGCTGAATATCTAATAGTTTAAGTGCCAAATGAATAGCTGAGGTCCCACTTGCTAGTGCAGTGGATGCCTGACGCCCTACATATTTAGCGACTACTTCCTCAAATTGATCAACGTTTGGCCCCAGAGGTGCCACCCAGTTATCATCAAAAGCAGATTGAACATATTTCAATTCGCTTTTTCCTATATCTGCTATAGATAAGTGTATTTTATTGTTCAATATCGTTCATCCTTTCTACTTAATTTACAAATTAAAAGAATTAAAATATTTTTCACTTATAACTAAACTAGTAAAGTTAGTCTCTAAAACTTTTCTTCCTATATTTCCTAACTTTATTCTTTCTGTTTTTGACAGATTATAAAGTTCTAATACCTCCTCTTTAGAAGATTTATTTAAAGGAATTTTATGGACTGACTGAATATTGTCTATAGGTGTATATTTAACATTACTATGAAAAATAATAGGTTTCGCTGCTGCTAAATAGTCAAAAAACTTATTCTTACTTATTCCATATTTGAAAACTTCTCTTTCTTTTAATCCGCACCATAATATATCTGAATTAGACAGAATATTAGGCACATACTTAGAATCAATAGCCCCATATAATTTTACATTTATCAAGTTATTGCTTTTAATGATATTTTCCAACTTTCCTTTCTCAGTACCGTCACCAAAAATATTAATATTAATTTCTTTATTATTCCTTAGTTGTTTAGCTAAATCTAATAGATTTTCTAATCCTTCACTTTTGGAGAGTGAACCTATATAAGTAATGTTAAACTTATCGGGTAGTTTTCTGACAAATATTTTATTGTTATTATCAAATTCCTCAATATTAATACCATGAGGAACATAGTGAATCTTATCCTGATCTACATTAAAATTATCTAGAAGATATTTATCTGCTTTAGGCGCTGTCACTATAATAGAATCTGCTTTATTATAATATCTTCTCTCAAGAAATTTTATACTAATATTAATAAAGGGCCACATTAATTTCGGAACATCTTCATAAATACTTAGTGGCCAAATGTCTCGAATTTCAATTACGAATTTACTATTATATTTTTTTGATAACTGATATGCAGATATCCAACAAAATGGATGAACTGAAGAACCTACAATTACATCAGGAGATTGATAGAATTTTAAGTTTATTGTTTTATATACATAATGGAAATAATTTATTAATCTTCCTAAATCGTTTTTATATCTTGGCAATGTCTTAATTGATATAAAATTGAAAAGATTATTCACATAGTCCTTTCTTAACTTATCATTATGTATATATTTTTTTGTACTATGATTAAATGAAGAAGCAATTAACTTTACATCATACCCCATTTTACTTAAATCTCTAGCAATAAGATAATGTCTCCCTCTACTACCGTATTTATTTATAGAAGCATGGTGATTTAAAATTACTATAGTATTAGTATTCATTCTTTCCTCCTGCTTTATTATTAAATGTAAGGTAGTTTATAACTAATCCAAAAAAAATCCATAACTCAGTTCTTAACCAAATATCTGAACTAACAAGTAATCTACCCATTGCCAGCGACAAGAATAACAGAAAAGTAATTTTCCATTCTTTAGAATTACATTGAAGTAGAATCTTTAAAATGATAAGAGATATTATACAAAATAGAATTAGCCCTACTATTCCGAATTCAACTGCAATTTGTAGAACAAAATTATGAAATGAAGTGTCAGAGACTGAGAAGCTATAACCAAATCCATTGCCTATTATAGGACTATCTATGAAATAATTTAAAGCATCTTTATAAATATCATCTCTTCCTGAAAGACTAGATACAAAACCTTCCTCTATCATTTTATTAAATTTTAAAAGGACATAAGATCCATTAAAGTAATTAACGAATACAAGATGCACAATACTCTTAAAAAATTCAGAAATCAAAAGGAAATATCCACTGATTATTAAAACGGTCAATAATATAAAATTTCTAAAATTAATTTTTACGATAAAAATTATATAAAGTATCAAAAATAAAATTAATACAATAAATACTCCTCTATTACCATAAAGAATCATTAATGCACAGGTTATCAAATAGAAAATGAGACTAATTATCCTATTTTCTTTGCGCATTACGTCATAACCTAATATTAGTGCTGAAGGTACTAAAGCATAACCAATTCTCATATAATTTATTTCTTGATTAATATGAAAGATAAATATGCCGACTATGATAGAAAATAGATTAATATAAGATAATTTTTTCAAATAATTTATCAAATTGTGAATAGAAATTTTATTTGAAGCAACATAAAATGCTGATAAACTTTTCACTACAAAACTGATAGTAATAAAAATAAAAGTACTATAATCTACACTATGAATAAAATAACTGCTAAGAAAAATAATGAAAATAAATATGCAAATTATCGTTAAATATAAAGAAATTTTAAGTCGATTAATAATTAAACTTATAAGTAGCAATAACGCAGTACATACGATATATAAATATTCTACTTCTATTAGTTTATTAAAGGGGAGTAATATTCCAAACTGAAATAGAAAAATTGATACAATTAATGAATTATACTTTTCACTGTTTTTCATATGTACCCCCTTCTGAAATAGTTGAAGATCCTTCAATTTTGTTTAATAAAAGCAAATTAATTATAAATAACATTATATAAAATAAACTCATGATTGAAACATATCCTAGTAAAGTTTGTTGAAAATTAAAATTGAAGTACGGCATACCTATTAAAATAACAACCACAAAAATAAATCTTACTAATTGCCAATAAAATATTATTTTTTGCTTATTTAAAAATTCTAAAGTATTAGCAATTGGTATGAATATAAACTGACTAATAGAATATATTAATAAAATCCTTAAAGTTCTTTCACTATTTTCTAAATTATTTCCAAATATCAATATTAGAATATTTTCTCCATACAGATATAACAATATTGATGGACATATACTGAGAGCAAAAAGAATAAGGACTATTTTTTTCATAAATATTTTTAAATCACTATATTTATGATTCGTTATGTATTCTTTTAAACGATTAGTGTATGCCTGTCTAACAGCTTGGCTAATAAGTTTTATTGGAACCACAAGAACTCTTTGTAATATAGTGAATAATCCTATAAGAGGTTGTTGAAAATATAGAGCTAAGATTATTGGAGGCGATTGCATTACAAAATTATTCGTTATACCTGAAATAGAACTGTATTTTGCATAATCACTGTATATTTTTAAATATTTTATGCCCTCCCTTAATTTCACATTTAATAAATATATAAATTGTTCTTTAGTCAAACTTTTAACTAATACAGTTATTCCTGACCACCTAGATATTGAATCTCCTAATATTAAACCCTTATTTAAAGATAATACTCCGCCTAATAGTTGAACAACTACTAACGTGAGTGTCTGTTGGATTGTAGAAATTGACAATGATTTAAACTTACCTTCCGAAATTGCAAAATGCTCAAATACATTGAATATACCAATACCAACTAGACTTAATAATAATAATATATACATAAATGTATTATTGAAATATTCAACAATACTCCAAAACTCCAATAACATTAAAATTATTACAACCAATAATGCATTTATTATAACCAATAGAATCAACAATTTTAGCAACTTTAGTTTTTCTTTTAATACTGAAATATTAATAAATGCTAATTCATACCTTAGAGATAAAGAGTACATGAATATTGAAAGGAATGATGTAAAAATAGCTAGTTGTCCAAAATTCTCAAGTGAAAATAACCTAGTGAGTAATGGGGAAGTCAAAAATAACAATAACTGAGCTAAAAAAGTTCCTGATGACAACGCTAATACATTTTTTACAAACTTATTTTCAAATTTATTTTTCATAAATTCCTACTAATCTTTGACATAAAAACTTATATTGATTTATTTACTCATAATAGTAATAGTCTGATCCTGCTTCATTAACATCAAGTTCATTAAGCACAACGCCAAGTATATGTGCCTCACTTTTTTCTAACTCATTCTTTGCACTAATCACTTTATCTCTATGCCCATGATTAGCATTAACAACCAATAATGAGCCATCAACCAGATTCGCAATGATTTTTGAATCGGTAACAGCAAGTACAGGTGCGGTATCGATAACAATCACATCATATTCTTGATCTAGATGGTTCAATAAGTCTTCCATCACTTTAGAACCTATCAGTTCCGCAGGGTTGGGTGGTACAGGACCCGAAGTGATTAAATGAAGTTTTTCGACTTCAGTCTGTTTCAACACATCAGCTAATTTCGCTTGTCCTGCAATCAGATTTGATAACCCCATCGCATTGGTATCGGAAAAAATCTTATGCTGTGTCGGTTTACGCATATCAGCATCTATCAGAATTGTTTTGTAGCCTGCCTGCGCAAAAGCGACAGCAGTGTTTGCTGAAACCGTGGATTTTCCTTCTCCTGGCTCAGATGATGTAATCATGACGCGTTTAACTGCATTATCTGATGAGGTAAAAAGAATATTCGTTCTTAACGTTCGAAATTGTTCTGAGATAACGGATTTCGGACGATTAAGTATTTCTAACTGATTAATGTTCGCTTTTCTTCTCTTAGCCATAGTAAACTCCTACTCCTCAATCTTATAGATTTTGCCGAGTGTCGGTAAACCTAAGTATTGTTCTACTTTTTCTTCTGTGTTCATACGGTTGTCTAATAATTTCTTCATAAAGGCGATCGCTGTTCCTAAGATAAGACCTAATAACCCTGCGATAATCGCATTATTAAGTGGTTTCGGCTTGACCGGTGACTGTTTTTCATTTTCATCTGCTTTAGAGAAGACAGATAAGTTGTCGACACCCATCACCCGTTTAACTTCTTTCTGTGTGACTGCTGCAAGTTCATTTGCAATACGTGCATTGTTTTTAGTCTGTGGGCCTGATACATTGATTTTCATCAGCTGTGAGTCCGCTTCACTTGTCACACTGATTCTTGAAGCGAGTGCTTCTTCGTCAGTTTTCAGATTTAAATTATCAACAACCTGCTGACGCACCACTTTAGAATTGACCATCTGACTATATGTATTGATCAGCTGCAAGTTTGTCTGCACTTGGCCTGGATTATAGACGTTGGTATCTTTCCCTTTCTGGTTGATGATCACTTGTGATTCAGACTGATAAATCGGGGTCTTTAAAAATGCAGAATAAAGAAATGCTAATAACGCAAACGTAATACCCAGTCCTAAGATAAGCTTTAAGTTCCTCTTTAAAATCTCCAATATTTCCTTTAAATCGATTACTTCTTCCATAATGCCTCCAAATATAAATTATTTTACCTTTATCATAACTTTTAATGACTCATTTGGGAATTGTAAAATTTCTTGTTGGCCTCCGAAATGACCAGTGTCTTCATCTCTTCCTTATCCATCATGAGCAACTGATTGATATCTTTAAGGAGTTCATGATAATCTTTCGGCACTGCCTTACCAACATAGATTTTGTCGTGGACCTGCTTATTTGAGACTTCATTCTCGTTCAGCAGTTCCTCGTACATCTTCTCACCTGGTCTGAGCCCCGTATATTCGATACCGATATCCTCCACTGTATTACCTGACAGTTCAATGACATTCTTCGCCAGGTCTGCGATCTTCATCGGCTGTCCCATATCAAGGACGAATATTTCACCACCTTGCGCCAGTGCACCGGCCTGAATGACGAGTCTCGAAGCTTCAGGTATCGTCATGAAGTAACGGGTGATGTCCGGATGGGTGACGGTGACAGGACCGCCTGCTGCAATCTGTTTCTGGAAGAGCGGGATGACTGAACCCCGGCTGCCGAGGACGTTGCCGAATCTGACACCGACGAATGTCGTCGCGCTGCGGCCATTCATATTCTGGATGATCATCTCTGCCCAGCGTTTCGTCGCCCCCATGATATTCGGTGGGTTCACTGCTTTGTCTGTCGATACCATGACAAATGTCTGAACACCCGCTGCAGCACATGCTTCTGCGACATTCTTCGTCCCTAGGATATTATTCTTGACCGCTTCCCGTGGATTCGCCTCCATCATCGGCACATGTTTATGTGCTGCTGCGTGATAGACGATAGCCGGTTGATACTGCGCCATGACGCTGAAGATTTTATCGCGGTCCTGGATATCTGCGATGACCGGGATATACTTGATAGCGCCGTCTTTGTAGAGATTCATCATCTCCTGATGAATCAGATAGATGCTGTTCTCACCGTGTCCGAGGAGAATCACCTGTTTAGGGCCAAACTTGCTGATCTGACGGACGATTTCAGAACCGATGGAACCGCCGGCACCTGTGACGAGAATGGTCTTATTATTGATGGCATTGGAGACCTCTTCTGAGTCCAGTACGACCGGGTCACGACCAAGCAGGTCCTCGAGGTCGATATTCTTCAGCATAGAGACTTCCTTACGGCCGGCGAGGATGTCATCGATGTCCGGCATAATCTGCACCTTGACGTCACAGGCACTGGATTTGTCGTAGAGCTCCTTCACTTTGTTACGGGCAAGGGACGGCATCGCGATAACGACCTTATCGATATTGTACTTCTGAATGGTTTCTTCCAGTTTCGTCCGGTCGCCCACTACTTTGACGCCGTTGATGACCCTCTTACATTTGTCCGGATCATCGTCCAGAAAGACGACAGGCGTCATCTTCATGCGCTGGACGTGGTTCATCTGACGCGCGAGGATGGCGCCGCCCCTACCAGCACCGAAGATCAGCACACGTTCATTATCCGTGTGGTCCATACGGTCGAGATACATGATACGGCCGACCAGTCTGAGCCCGCCTATAAACACCAGCTCAATCAGCCAGGCAATGAAGAAGAGACTGACCGGGATATCAAAATTGTAATGCAGTAATCTGAAAAACAGCACGACACCGACTATACTTGTCAGCACACTGAATGACACTGAATAGAAGACGTTAACGACCTCCCTGATGGAGGCATACTGCCACATCCATTGGTAGAGATTGAATATGTATGCGAATAACTGGAAAGTGAATAATAACAACGCTAATGTAACAATATAGAATAAAGCGGGCGGCAGATCCGGCCGTTCTGTAATCAGACGCCCACAAAAAATGGCGAAGATAATAATAAAACTATCAACCGCCACTAAACTCAATGTTTTCAGTTTCTTCATGTACGCTATGCACTCCTCATCAAAATCTTGAAAATACTCTTATAATTATTTTACTAAAGAATTATTGAATTACTAGTCCATTTTCTAAAAAAATACAAATTACCTATGTTTTTTTCATGTTTAATGTTGTGTACTATTATACGATGACATGCATCCCTGGTATGTATGAATGACATGCCAGCGTCCCTTCTGTTATGATATGAGTAAATAAACGTGTGAGGAAATGTAGATGAAGAAAATTACGAAAGCCATTATTCCTGCAGCAGGCCTCGGCTCACGCTTTCTGCCTGCCACTAAAGCGATGCCGAAGGAGATGCTGCCGATTCTTGATACACCGACCATTCAGTATATTGTCGAAGAAGCGGTCGCTGCCGGTATTGAAGACATCATTATCGTCACCGGCAAACATAAGCGTGCAATTGAAGACCATTTCGATTCTCAGCTGGAACTTGAACTGAACTTGAAGGAGAAGAACAAGACTGATCTGCTTGAGAAGGTTGAACATTCGACGCATTTAGCGAACATCTTCTACGTCAGACAGAAATCACCGCGCGGATTGGGCCATGCCATCTGGACTGCTAAACAGTTTATCGGTGATGAACCGTTCGCTGTGCTGCTCGGTGATGATATTGTGGACGCTGAGGTCCCTGCCATCAAACAGCTGATGGATGTCTACGAGCAGACGGGTACTTCAGTGATTGGCGCCAAAACGGTCACCAGGGAGGATACTGAGCGTTACGGTATTATCGAGAGTTCAGAACAGGAAGGCCGCATGTACAAAGTGGACCGCCTGATCGAGAAACCGAAACTCGGCACGACGGATTCCCGCCTCGCCATCATGGGCAGATACGTCCTGACACCGGATATCTTCGACTATCTGGATGCACAGGAAATCGGCACAGGCGGAGAAATCCAGCTGACGGACGCCATCCAGAAAGTCAACGAAGCCACAAGCGTCTATGCTTATGACTTCGAGGGCAACCGTTATGATGTCGGTGATAAACTAGGATTTGTAACAACGACACTAGAGTATGCCATGCGGTCAGATTTAAAAGATGAACTGCTTCCCTTTATGGAGGATTTAATTAAACGCCATCAATAAAAAGCGATCCGCATTTGGCGGATCGCTTTTTATCGTTTCAATACTTCTTCCAGCTTCTTAATATTCTTCTCCCACAGAAACTCCTCCTGTACGAGCGTCCGTGCATTTTCCCGCATCTGCTGTTCGAGTGCATGGTTATTTTTAATCTGTTCAATCGCATCGAGTATCTCTGTTGTTGTCGCGCGTTCTTTCGCGTAGCCGACCTGGTTGTCATTGATCAGCTGATTGGCATAGCCGCCGAGATTCGTGACGACCGGGACACCGCAGCCGATGCCGTCGATGATCTTACCGGGCAGGACCGTCAGGAAGGTATCCGTCTCCTTTAAGAGGGACAGCTGGATATTGTGCGTGCGGATCATCTGGAGACATTCCTGGCGGCTCTTCTCATGATAGGCGGTCACATACTTGAAGTCATGGTCCTTGATATAGTTGAAGAAGTTATGGGCATTCATACCGTAGACGACGGCGTTGAAGTAGATGCCTTTTTTCTCCAGCCCTTCTGCAACTTCTATCAGCTGGTCATAGCTCTGGGCGAAGCCGATATTACCGGTATAGATGACCTTGAAGGCCTCGCTCACTTCACTGAAGGCGAGCTCTTCCTGATTGAAGGCATTCGGGAAGTAGTACTGGCTGATTTTCGGCGCGAGTTTCTTGATATGACTTCTAAAGCCTTCATTATTGATGATGATGGTATCTGATACTCGGTACATCCGTTTCTCCAGAAATTTAAGTGCCGGGAAGATGAACTTGAATGACTTGAGCTTGTCAATGCCGATCAGTGAATCCGGCCACAGGTCCCGGACCTCGAGCACTCTTTTCGTCTCATGCCTCTGGCCGAAGAAGGCCGCCCATGGCATAAAGATATTCGGCGTCGTGACATAGAGAATATCGTAATGTTGCTGCTGTTCTCTAATTGTACGTCTCACTTTATAGCCCAGCTCAAAGTAATATAAGAGACGCATCGCCATGGACTTGCTTTGTTTGGATGTTCTCATTTTGATACGTTTGATGTCATTTGACTGGTTAATGCGCTCATCGTACCAGAACTTCTGATCCTGATACATCTTCTCGTTCGGATAGCTCGGTTCTGTCGTCAGCACATCAACTTGATGGTTTTTAGATAAATGATTATACAGATTTCTGAAACGGTTGGCGCCTGAGCCGATCTCCGGATAGAAGTTCTGCGTTACGAGTAATATCTTCATGTGTCTCTCACCTTTTAGTATAGTCCGTTTATTATAGCATGACCGCAGCTATTCTTCAGAATATAAAAAAGCTGAACGTGTTTTAGGGAAAGCTGTTTATATATGTATTATTGGTAATTATAAGCCATATTAAGTACTTTCAAGTTTTTGTATTATTCTTTCTTCACATCTTCCAACAATGGTATTAAATCTTTTTCTACAGTAGGCGCAAGTGTTCGTCCAAATGAATCTGTCATATGATTTTTGTCAAAATATGCTACTACATTCCCTATGACTGGTCTGCAGAGATCATCGGGACAAATGTAGTCTGTATAGTCATAGTAATGGACGTTAGTCGGTTTTTTCTCAACTTTTGACCAGTCTGTTTCTTCAGGAACCACAAGATTCTTAGCAACAGTGCACTTTTCGCTATCCCGTCCGTAGTTCACTAGGCAATCAGGAATATCTATCTTGAAATAAGGTGTATCACGGACGCCAAATACATGAATACCGAGAGCATTCAGCTTTTCAAACTGCTTTAGATACCCCTCTGGGACTTCTTTGACATTGAAATGTGAAATTTCAGCAGGTGCAAAGACAATGTCCGGTTGCACATCTGCTATTTTATCGATAATTTTTTCATTCCACTCATCACATAATGCGTAGTTAAACTTCTCTGTCGTCAGTCTACAGCCTGATTTCGTCATATTGACAATGCGAATCGGATACTTCTTAGAGATTTCCTCAAGTGTACTGAACCAATGTGTCGAATGTGAACCGCCTACTAATGCTACTGTATACTCATAATTTTCTGTCACACCATATTCGCAGATTTTTACGGTCTGATACTTGATTGCCTGTTGGCAACCATCGAGAAATGGTTTTGCCTTATCTGTTGCCACAGCTGCGTCATCAGGCAAATAAGGCTTGACAGGTATATTATCCTTATTCGCTGCTTGAGCACCTGGATAACTTTCTGAGCCGATTAATATATCTGCCTGTTTCTCATGCTGAAGCAGATATTGCTGCCAAGCTGTATTCACTAGCAGTACTGGCAGTAAAATTATTAATAACACGCCAGCCATCTGCCAAGATTGGTTGCTGAACTTTATTTTTCTGATGGGTTTTTCGATAACAGCTGTCACTAACCATGAGAGCAGTAAAGAGAACAGCATAATTGCAAGACCATCTGTTAATGACGGTGTGTCCGCTTTAAATAATTCTTTATAGAAGACAAGTATGACCCAATGCCATAGATAGAACCCGTAGGAAAAGCCACCGAGTTTAACCATGAAACGCTGACCAAGGAACTTCTCCACGCCGTAACCAGACTGGTTTTCACCTGAGACTAGAATGAAAACAGCGGCTAATGTCGGTATAAGTGCTACATAACCCGGAAATGCTGATGAAACGTTCAGCAATAGCCCGCATAATATTAACATCAACAGTCCAATCCATCCGAATGCTGCAGCGACTACAGGTGGTAATTTTATATTGTTAATAGTCAGACAGAGAATTGCACCGAACGCGAATTCCCATACACGCGTACGTGTGTCGAAATACGCAAATGGTTGATTAACTGAAGTCAAATAAATAGAATAAATAAACGATACAGCGAAGAGAACTGAGAAGATAATGAGAAGTGCCCTTCTAAACTGTTTTTTAAAAAATAGCAATGCTGTCGCAAAAATTAGAAACCATATAATATAGAATTGTCCTTGTATACTCATGGCCCAGAAATGCTGGATAGGGCTCTTGGCATTATACTGATCTAAATAATCAGTTGAACTGATAGCTAGCTGCCAATTCTCAAAATAGAGTGCTGACGCGAAAACTTCCCGTATGGTCTGTAGCCATCTGTTTTGGTCCAAGAAGAAGAAACTGAGAACAATTACAGTAAGAAGAACAAAAAACGCTGATGGCATTAGTCTCTTTAGCAGCCCGAATATAAAATCAAAGAAATTGATTTTACCATTCCTTCTGACTCTGGAGAGCAAACTTGTCGTTATCAAAAATCCTGAAACTACGAAGAAGACATCTACACCTCCTGAGACTTTATTGAGCCAGATATGATAAACAGCCACTAGAAGAGCAGCAACTGCTCTTAACCCTTCTATTTCTGGTCTGAATTTTTTTGGGGTTGTTTGCACAGAATCCATTTTTATTATTTTCTCCTCACACTTTTTTAGCAAAATAAAATCTTTTTTACTTGATGTAAAAAAGATTTCATCTCAACTATTCTCTGTTAAATCTTTGGCAATTTTATCTGATTTGTCTCGCTGTTGAAAATATATTCATTATCATTCTCGTATATTTTCACATCAATTGCTTCTTCAAGCCTGATCAATGTCAGGAACTTGTTCTCCACTTTTGCCTGATCCGTGATAACAATTTGCTTCGTAGCTAGTTTCTGGTTGACTTTACGAGCATTAAAAGGCTGTTTCACACCTTTAACATGTGCCTTGTCGTTTATCTCATAAGGTTGACCCGTCAAATTCAGCACCTCGATGCTCGCGTCATTTTTAGATAGTTTAATGCTGTTTTGACCTTCTTCAATTGTTAGTCCTTCACAGAGATTAAAGCGATTGATAAAGTTAACTTCTGTCTCTGATTCCCCGACATCCTCGATAAAAATAAGATGAAATTTCTTCAAGAAATAAATAGTGCGTCTCAGTTTAGCTCCTTCATATCCATGATGGTAACCGGAAACAATTGAAAAATCTTCAGTATCAAAGAAATGATCTGTCTTAATCGCTTGTATGATGCGATTATCATGTGTGCGTTTATAGTTACGGTGGAGCTGATAGGAACTGTGTGCCGGACGAGAAACGACATATGAGCGCCCTGGACTACGTGAATAATTGAACTTTCCTGCATCTATGAAGAAATCCTGATTTTTGTAGTTCAAAATTATACTTAAATCGTCTGGATGTTTATGTGTTGCTGTCGAGAATCCGCATATAAATGCCAGATACAACTGATTAGGTTTATCTTTCAACACCGTTATGCCAGCCGAAATATCCTGGAAGTTCTCCCATAGTGTTACTTTGCTTGGTGACCCCATCTCAGAAGAATCACCAATTGCAGGAATTCTTCTATCTGGTTTGGCAATTTTCGGAAGATAAGCATCTGCCAGAGTCAGAAGCTGAATAATCTCTGGGCCGAGTGTCTCATCGTTCTTTTTTAAATAATCTTCAATAGAATGATACATCCGTGTTACCATGCGATGGTACTCTGGAGAATTCTCGAGATGTACTCCATTCGGACTGTAATTAATCCAGAAAGATTGTTGGGCGCGTGCTTTTCCTTTCAGCAGGAAAAGCTCATTTGAAAGCACAATACCCGCCACCATAAGCGTACGGTCCATCATTAGTCCATGATTGTTCGGGCGATAGTTTGTATCATCCATTAAGAAATGGCAATGTTTATTAAGCTGTTCGATATAGCGAGAAAAATCTGCTTCCGGATTGATAGTCTTTATAATATGCATATATTCAATCAGCACCTGTGTACGGTTTGCCGTTGGATGATCATACCAAGTCATCGTAGTCATACGAGCTTCTGAGTTGTCCATCCATGAATGAATGATTTCAGTTGCTTTATCAATATACTTCTTATCTTTTGTTGCAGTGTACTGATTCAACAATTCACTCACTACACGCCATGAATGTAAATATAACTGATAGCTAACAGTATCTGCCCCTTTTTGGATGTCCCAGATAGAATCGCTTAAAGGCACCGCTTCAAACGTCGGGAATGGGATAATACGGTTCTCTATTGCCGCATCCGCCATTGGTACAGTGTGATTAGAATAAGGAAGTAAAGGAAATACAGATTGCTCTGTAAGCTTCAAATCAGCTTCTTTTTCAGGAGAGTAGTCCACTACCTGCTGGACTGTCTTTATTTCATCCTCTTTACCATTAACAATTAAATCCAGCAGTTCAAGAGTCTTATCCTTAGACATCGGATTATGACCTGCCTTTTTATCATTGTAAAGAATAAACTGAATCGACTGCATATTAAATTGATACTTCTCTAATGTCTTAATGAAAGGAGTTAAATGATTTTCCATATCACCGTTGCAGAGTCTATTTTGAAAGTATAAGACTTTTGGCGTATGTTTCGAACGGCGGAAAATATTAGTTATTGAAAGACGGTTACTATAATTCTTATTAACTTCTGCATGTGTCATTCCAGGAAATACGGTTGAATAGAGTGCATCGACTGCTGACTCAAAATATTTAAAGACGTAAGTCTGAGGGTTATTTACAATCGCTGTGCTGCCTTTATGCATAGAGGCAAGTGCCATTGACATAAATCCGCCGGCAGAAGAACCGTAATAGAAGGTGTTATTTGAACTGATCGTGAGCAGTTCAGTAATTCTATGTACAACTGCTGAATAATCTGCCAGATAATGACGTTCTTGTTCACCTACTCCCCAGCCGAGACGTAAATTGTTACCATGAATTGTACGGTCATCAATAAATAAAGCATTATAATCCATATCATCTACCCAGTTTGAGCGCATGAATACCGGAGGTTTTCTCTTAGATGGATCCACAGCGCCGTTCGAGAAGATTACAAGCTTATTTGTTAACTGTTTCAAGCTCAATTTAAAATGAAAGTCAATTCCTTCTTTATCTATTATGATAGCTTCATCGCTATGGTCCTGAAGAAACTTCAGGTTTAAATCTGTAAAATTTATTCTACTCATTGTATTAATTCCTCCCTTGACCATTCTAATCTATCCCATTATCTGTAACCAAGCGCTGAATGCGGTGATACCAAACAGCACTGCGCCAATTAAAGGGTCCACAAAGTTTCTTCCTTCTTGCTGTTTGTTAATAAATTCTTCGCCCTTCTCCTGTTGTCGTGCAATCATGTCCTTCTTATAGGCAAGTTGTTCATCTTTAGGTTTCTGTCTATAGTTACGCATGTACATCGTATAATCATGAGCAACGCGCTCACAGTCACCAAAATCCTTTACTTCACCAAACTGCAGCCATAATGCTTTATTACACATCTGTTTGATCTGAGAAGTAGAATGTGAGACGAAGAATATTGTTACACCTTTATTCTGGAACTCACGCATTTTAGTAATACATTTATTAGAGAAGGTCTCATCGCCGACAGATAATGCCTCATCGACAATCAGGACGTCGGGCTCTGTATGGATTGCAATTGCAAAACCCAGACGAGAACGCATACCGCTGGAATAGGACTTTATCGGCTGGTAGATGAAATCATCAAGTTCAGAAAACTGCACGATATCCTCAAATTTTTCTTCAACTTCTTTTTCACTCATGCCGTGCATCAGGCATTTCATCTTAATATTCTCAACACCTGTCAAGTCATTGTTAAGTCCTGCGGAGATGGCGATCAGTGAACTGCGTCCTTCGATTTCTATAGTGCCGTTTGTGGGTTGTGTGACTTCACCAAGAATATTGGACAAAGTTGATTTTCCTGAACCGTTCAGTCCGATTATGCCGACTGAGTCGCCGGCTTGTACTTCAAATGTTACATCCCTTAATGCATAGTAGGGTTTCTCTTTATAAAAAAGACCGAACGTGAAGAGCTGGATAATCTTATCTTTCTTACTGTTATTCAAGTCATAGACTTTAGAGATATGACTGACTTTGACTTTAGACAAGTGCCTCACCATCTTTCGTAAAACGTGAGCTATCTGTCGACAGCCAGCTCACTTCTTTATTTTCAACGGCTTTATAAGTGTCAAAGAGTTTCTGCTGTTCGACGTCCCAGTTATATTTCAGTTTCGCTGTCTTACAGTTTTCTGACATTCTATTACGAAGCGCCGGGTCTTTCAGCAGTTGGTTGACCGCTGCAGCAATTTCTGATGCTGAGTGGCTGTCTACGGCTATGCCAACCTCTTCGCCTTCTACGACCTTCTTCACTTCAGGGAATGAACAGCTGACGACAGGTACGTGCGCCATAATATATTCAAACAGCTTGTTAGACGATGCAGAATAATGGTTGAAGCAGACGTTCTGCAGTACCTGGAAACCAAGGTAAGCTTCTCGTGTATAGAACGGCAGTTCTTTGAAATGGACTTTTGGAATAAACTTAATACGGTCTTTGGCTGGACTCTCTGCCGCCAGTTCTTTCAGTTTCTTCTCAAGTTTGCCTGCGCCGAGGAAGACGAGGGTTCCTTCAGTAATTTGCGGCATCGCTTCAATAAGCAGTTCCAGACCGCGGCCCTGCTGTAATCCGCCTTGATAGAGCAGTATTTTCTCATTATCCGGCAGACCAAGCTTATCGTGCAGATTGACAGCCGGTTTTTCGTCAATATTGTACAGTTCTGAGTAATTATAGAGTGTACGCGGGTAGAAGCCATAAATATCTTCGTTATGCTTCGCGCGTGTATGGTTCTCCACCATCATCTCATCAACGAAATTCAGCAGGAAGCGTTCAATTCGTTTGATTTTCTTCGGGTTATAGCCAGTCCGTGAAGACTGTACTTCATGAGAATCGTAGACGAGTTTTCGTGGTTTAAGTCTCAGTTTGGAGCAGACAATGCCTTGCGGTAATGTATTTAAATCGTTTGAATGATAAATATCCGCGTTCTGCTTGTAGCCTTCTTTAATCATGCGCATGATGACAGCACCGTTGACAAAACTCTTACGGAACTTACGGATCTTCATCATCATCGCAGCCATCAGCATCGCTGACGCAAAGTAAATCAACAGCATCCAGTTGATATAGAGGAATGCTGCACTGATCACTGTTGAGACAGCACCTACTGTAATCAGGAAGCGATTTTTATCATGCTGGTAACAAGTGATGACAAGCGGATAACGTCTGACACGCGTCACATGAAAATGTGGATTGATTTCTTCGTATGGTTTGACTGAATCGTCCTTCGGATCATCGATTGCGATGAGATTGACATCGTATTTCTCTGACAGCGCTGTACACTCACGGTTGACACGCGCATCATTTGTGAAATGGTTCCAGACAAACATAGTTACTTTCTTCATTGTTTCACCTTCTTATTTTATCGTCAGTCGCGCGGCTTTCTGCCACGACTCACGGTCATAAAGCTTGTTAAAAATGATAGCACACTCAATAGTTTCGCCTGCATCAAGCTTAAAAGTATGTCCCTTAACTAAGTCCTGGTAGTTATATATCAGGGAACCCACTTTCAGTTTAATCGTCCCAATCGCATTTGGGTTATTATAATAGCTGCTGAAACTGACTATACGCATATCTACGCCTTTATTAGTCACAGAAAATTGAATACTAGTCTGTGATAGCGGCCACTTAGGAATTATATCCCCTTCTGTTAAATGGATACCATCTCCATTTATTACCAGTTTATCATTTTCTTTTTTGTATAACTCATAAAGATTTTTTTCATCATTAATAGGATAAAAGTTTAAAACCGGCCAAAAATGATTAATCCACTCTCTGTGCAAAATTCTATTTTTTCTATCACTGATTGGAGCACTTGTCACTAGTTTCAGCATCTCTCGTGTATTCAAGAAAATGAAGACGTCTACACTGTTATCAGTCTCCTGAGTGACATTGCTATGCCAGTTTCCCAAACGTTGTTCCTGATAGTAAAGATCTGCAAAGTAATGACCATACGCCTTTTTTTCTGATAGATCAGCACGTCTCAAATAGTTTTTAATCATTAGTTCATCTGCGATGTCATGCAGTGCTTTCGGTTTTTTACTCATAATATTCGTCATAAAACTAAAATCCTTAGTCATATAATATTTAATGACCACAGGAAGCTTAGCTAGCTCAAATATATTTGATTTAATATGCAGTTTACCCTTCAGCGTACTTTCAGCCATCTTCTCGCTTAAACTATAGGAGTGAGTTGATTCAAATTGCCTGCAATAGTTCCTGGTCTCCTCATTCACATTTTCATTACTGTCGATGTGCATGAGTGTATGATTTAAACCCAGATCCTCAACCATTGATTTGACAGTACGCACATCATTGTCATAAGTAAGTTTTGCAAATGATGACAACTTGCCCAGACTATAGTAGGTGAGAAGTGGTATCGAACTATTGTGCATGATAGCCAGAGACAAACGTGAGTCTATCCCTGCTGTAAGCGTCATGTAGGTATTTTGTAACTTTAGCCATTCTCTCATTTGGGAAAAATACTTGTTAGATTTTTCCAGCACCTCTGATAAATCATTGGTCTTAAATGGTTCATTTGGAAAAAATCGCGTCGTTTGCTGACTACCTAAAGATAGATATGTATTTGGATTTAATTTAAAGACATTTTCGTATCTTGAATAGTCTAGGAAACCATTAATTTCTCCGCTGTATCGTTTTAGTTTTCTATTATACAGCTTTTGACATGCTTCTGCTACAAGTGCACTGTGAGAAGCGATAACAGGATAATCTGCACTGTAGAAGACAGACCGCATCGTTGTCGCATCCGGATAGACATGGACATTATCTTCATATACTAAAATGATATAACGTCCGTTCAATTTATTTAGAAGAGAATGCCTTTCTTGTTGATCAAGACTATCTAATTGCTGAAGAATTTGTAGCGCTGTTAAATTAATATTTTCTGCGAGAACAGCGTAACCGAGCAATACAAAGTGTGATTGACCCTTATACTCTGTTATCTGCAAGTCGCAGGCATAAGACAGAACATATCGTCCTAAATGTAATGTATTTATATTGTCTGCCTTCAAAGGCTGTTCTGTCAGTAGGTACCCCTTAAAATACTGTTGATCAACCTGCATATATTCACCTACTTATGATAATTGACTTCTTCTTTAAGACTCTTGATGACATCATTTAAATCTTTATCTTCAGGACGGTCATACTCATCATACAGACTATAGATGTCGAGGAAACGTGTAATGGCTTCTTCGCGTTCTTCCGGATTGATGCGATCGAGTCTGACAATGTACCAGCCTTTGACATAGAAGTTAAAGCGTTTTTCCATATACGTATCCATCAGCTTGTTGTCAAGCAAGAATGGAATACGTTCTGTTTCGAGTTTATAGTATTTGTCAAAGAACTTCTTAGAAATCGTGTTCGTCACAGAACCTGATACTGCTGCGTAGTACATATGAATATATTCTTTCACAAGAAGGACTTGTCTGGAATTCAGCACCAGTTCCTGGAAGAACATCGTATCCTGACCTGCTGCACCTTCGACCATGCGCAGGTTGTTCTTCTTGATAATATCTGACTTGACAACGAGTGCCTGGATACTTTGTGCACGTAAGCCGCAACGTTCCATAAAGGCATGCGGGTCAGTGATCAGTGCTTCACCGTTATTATACTTCGTACCTGTCACATAGAAATTGAACTCTGAACGTTTTTTATTGTCTTCTTTTAAGATATTACCGACAACCATATCAAGATCTGGGTTTTCCTGCAGCTTGTCATATAGATATTTATAGCCGTCTCCTATCGCTTCATTGTCTGGGTCCAGGTAAGTGATGAAATCAGTTGACGCGAGTTCCGCTCCTTTGTTACGTGGACGAGACGCACTGCCACTGCCGCTTTCAAATTCATAGTAGACAATGGACGGGTTCTGTCTGCGCAGACGGTTGATAATCTGAATCGTCAGTTCATCGGTACTGCCGTCATTGACGAAAATAATTTCCATATCATCATACATGCTGGAGCGCTTCAGTGAAGACATACATTTATCTTCGAGATACGTTCCATTGTTATGAATCGGAATGATGACGCTGAGTTTTTTGTTGCGATTGATCGGCTTCGCACCAAGTGTCTGAGGTGTTGTCACTTCAACACGGTCAAGTGCATAGCCTTTTAAGCCTGACTGCTTCATCGTGCTGATGTCATACATCGTTAAGCCGTCGTTCTGTGTATTTGTATAGTTATGGTGCTCTGATTCGTTATCTGATTTAGTGACGAAGTCAACATCCGTATATTTGAATGCACTGTAAAGGTCTTCAAGATAGTATTCCTCGTAATAGTAATCATTCTTGAAGTAAGTCACGAAGCCTTCTGTCAGGTTCGCCTCTTTAAAGTCTCTTTCAGTCATCAAATGTTTATTGCCGTAAGACTGTGCATCAAACTGTTTCTGGATACTGTCTGTGATTTCAGGTACGACCACATAAACCTCGTGTTCAAACGTATCTGTATAGTAGATACCGATATCATTCATGATCTGCAGCATACGGTGATAAGTTGTTTCACTTCTCATGACGTTACGGATACCTTTTGCCTGAATAGATTTCAAGTCATCTTCTGATAAGTTGTTAAAGATAGTCTTGAAGTCTGTCTGATGATTCAGGATGAAGACATTCGGAAACTTGTTGTTGACGCCGACAGAGTAATTAGACAAGAGCAGATTACCAAAGGCCTGCAGCTCGTAGATACGGTTCGCATACATCGTATCAGAATATTTCACTGAGTTGACGTTGATCGCCCAGCGGAAGATCTTATGAATCTTCTGCAGGTTGCCGTGGCTAAGAGGTCCAGTTACATTCGGAATATAGCGTAACGGGAAATAGTAACGAGAACGCTGGAGTTCTAAGTTACGGTCAATGATCGTCAGTTCTGTATCATTCTTGATGATGGCATCAAAGATATGAGCCGCTTCTTTGTTACGCTGCGGGTAGCGGACCATCCAGCTGCCGGCGAAGATAATTTCATCTTTATAGCGACAGCTTAAATCTGTACGTGTCCCGACAGGATTGTGATAATGCGGGTTGATACCGAATGATAATGTGCTGACATTGTCATTCTCTGTATATTCACGGTAAGTATCTTCTATCTCAATGGCCGACGTGTAGATGTAGTCACAGTGTGTGGCTAAATCTTTGAAGACATCATAGTTCACAGGGTCTTCTTTAGAGTAGAAGATAACAGGAATCTGTTTTGCTTTTAGCAGTGAAATCAGTTCAATCGCACGCTGTCTGACTGCCCCGTTTAATGAAGCAAGTCCTGACCAGCTCTTTTCGATTCCTGTCCAGGCAGTTGCCACGATGACAAAATCAAAGTTAAGATCGATGTCTTCGTAGTCATGCGGAATATAAACGAGGTCCACGACGTCTTTATAACTGTTGTAAAGGAACTCATCACAGATGATACCGACACGTTTTTTAATTTTATTGAAGACACGGCTGCCGTTAGATTCAGGCAGTGTTGCCAGATAAGGTTCAAGTTTACTGAAGAAATCTGTTTTCCCTTCGCGCTGCCATTTCTCCAGGAAGTCAACAAATGATTCGTTTTCTTTCATGTTGCCGAGTAATGACAAGGCCAGCTGATAATCACGTGACAGTACATCCTGATACTGCTGGTAGCGCTCTATTTTTCGTTCTGTCTCAAGTACATCGTAGTCGACAGGTGTCGATACATCATTCAGACTCTTCGCGCCCTGTTCTTCTGTTGTCTCCAGCACTTCATCAGGATTCAAGATTCTTTTGACAATTTTGTCCTGAAAATTATGTTCTCTACTAAATACCATTATTTTCTACCTCGCTTTGAACGTCGTTCCCAGATGACAAGCTGCAGCTTGCCGAGTTTTGAATTACGCAGATTGGCATAACGTTTTGTCACTTTCTTCGTCAGTTCTTTCTGCTTTAACAGTTTCTTCTCGAGTGCAATGTTTTCGTTCAGCAGTTTCATCATGATGTTTTTAACTGTCGCCTGTTCATTGACATAGATCATATCTTTATGATGAGCGATGATGGCCTGTTCGCTGAAGTCCTGTTCAGTCGGCGTAACCGTCTCAAAGTCGACTAAGTCATCTGTTGATACCCAGCCTGCGACCGCGTTCTGTTTAATACGTGCACGCTTCAATCTAGGAAATACAGACTGTACAAACACTTCTTCTTCACGGTCAAGCTGATTCATCAGAATCTTTTCGTCCATCTTAGATGTTGCATAAAGATCCGTATCATCATGCTTCAGATATGTTTTCTTGCCGACATTCTCCATACGGTCGATGACTTCTGAAGGTGCGAATGCCACAAACGTATTCTTTCTGAAGATAGCTTCCAGTAACTGATCGTTGTGATAAGCAAAGAAACGACTGAAGACCTGATAACGCTGGAAGTACAAGTTGTAGTCACCATTTTTGTTGATCAGACTGTTGATTTCAGGTGAATAGAAATCTTCATATTTGACTTCAATTTTCTCATTGTTCTTATTGAAGAGAGGAATAGAAGAGACGAGTTCAAACCAGCCGACGAGTACATCTTTATATTCGACAAGCACCATTTTCTTCTCATCATTGAAATCATGCGATACAACTTTAACAATTTTATTGTTATAGTCCTTAATTCTGCCAATTGCTTCTGTCATTTTCTTGTCAACAAAAATTTCATTTTCAGTTTTCTCATTGACAAGTATATATTCAACGAACTGAAAATTATCATTAATAAATTCTGTGTTCATACTTCACCTCATAAAGTTTTATAAATAATCGACTAATCTGTTTCTGAATTTAAAGTGGATCTTAGAACCAAAATACAGCATTAACAGGCTTAAACACCAAAAATACAAATGATCCTGCCAAGTACCGTACATTGGAACTTCTGCATGTGTGAAGGCACTACGATATATCCCTACTAAATATGTAAAAGGATTCAGTCCTGTTATTTTTTGCATCAGTGGTGTTGAATGCTCAACTGTCCAAAATATTGGAGTTAAAAAGAAACACATTCGAATAAAGTTCTGTAGAAGATTACGCGTATCTCGTACAAGCACAGTTAAAGTACTCATGATGAGTGAAATACCAAAGATAAAAACATAACTAGCAAATACAAAATAGAAGAAAATAAAATAATGCCACCAAGGTACATAATGATGAAAAACTGACAAAACAAATAGGAATGCTGTTGTAATCATTAAATTAATCAGGGAATTGAAAAAGTTAATTGACAATAGCGTACTGGAAGGAAACTTCATTTTCGTTACGATACTCAGTTTTGAAAGGATGGCATTTGATCCTCTATTAATTGATTGTGAGATAAAAAGCCACGGAAATAGACCGCTGATTAAATGAATAATGAATGGTATACCATCAACATCTGCACGGACACTACGTAAACCTAAACCAAAGACCAGATAGTAAAGTCCTACTTGAAGAGCAGGTTGTAGAACATTCCAGAAAATTCCTAAATAGTGATTGGAATACTCACTTTTAATATTAAAGATGGCGAGTTTATAGATCAGTTCTAAATGTGAGAACTGTTCCTTGAATAATTGAATTAAGTCTTTCATAGGCACTCCTATAAAAAAGTGAAACATTAACTCCAGGATTATTTAAGCATTATCCATTTGGCGCTAATGTTTCACCTCTAATTTATATTGTTGATTATTGATTGAAAGTGTAAAGGTTACCGAAGTTGTAGTACTTCGTCGTTTCGAAGTTTGATTTCACGACGTTTTTCGTATCGAAAATCAGTTGATCTTTCATACCTTCGAAGTCAGCGTCTGTTAACTGTTTGAATTCTGAATGATCGCTTAAGACAAGAACAAGTGAGCTGTCTTTTACAGCTGTTTTAATATCTTTCTCAACGAAATCAAGTTCAACGTGTGGATCGTATGCGACAACATCGTAGTCCAAATCTTTCAGCATTTCATAAATATCGAATGCCGGAGATTCACGAATGTCATCAACGTCCCCTTTATAAGTTAAACCGAAGACCGTCAGTTTTTTACCGTCTACTGCTTTTAAGATTTCTTTCGCTTTGTTTACAACGTAATGTGGCATCTGGTTGTTGATTTTACGACCCACTTGAATGATATCTGTGTTGATTGGGTCTTTTGCGATGATGAAGTATGGGTCAACTGCTAAACAGTGGCCGCCGACACCTGGTCCTGGCTGGTGTAAGTTAACGCGTGGATGTTTATTCGCCATTTCGATAACATCAAGTGCGTTAATATCCAGCTGATTACATACTTTAGCGAGTTCATTAGCAAGTGCAATGTTGACATCGCGGTATGTATTCTCCATTAATTTACTCATTTCAGCTGTCTTCGCATCTGTTTCAATCATTTCACCTTGAACGAATGTACCGTAAACTTTTTTACCTGCTTCGATACAGTTCTGTGTCACACCACCGATGATACGGTTGTTGTAAACAAGTTCATGCATGATCTGACCTGGTAATACACGTTCAGGACAGTGTACGAGGAAGATATCTTCACCGATCGTGAATCCTTTAGATTCAACAAGTGGCTTAACGAAATCATCCATAGTACGTGGTGCAATAGTTGATTCCACGATGATGACGTTGCCTTTTTCAATTAAAGGTAAAACAGATTCAACTGCTGTCATGACCATAGAGATATCACATGACTTGAACTGATCTGCGTTGTTTGGTGTTGGCACTGCAATGATAAAGCAGTCAGCTGGTTCAGGCTGAGTCGTCGCTTTGAATTTACCGCTTGCGATGACTTCTTCAAATGCTTCCTGAAGGCCCGGCTCTTCGATATGAATTTTTCCGCTGTTTAAAGAGTCAACAGCTTTCTGATTGATGTCGACACCGACAACGTCTACACCATGTTTTGCGAACATGATAGAAGTCGGTAAACCGATGTATCCAAGTCCTACTGTTGTTAATTTCAAAATAATCCCGCCTTCAATTAAGTTAGTAGGATATAAGTTAATGTTTTCATTAGCTTTATATCCATTATAAACATTATAATTATAATCAATCCTGATTAAAGAATCAAGATATAGTGAAACACAGTAAAGGTATCCTATTTCAAAAATCTTTTCAAACCAAAAGGTCATAACGTGTAATATGTTCAAAAAAGTTGTCGTCCTGATAGCTATCGAGTATAATTGTGTAGTTTAAATAGAAGAAGACAGGTGACGAATAATGAAAAAACCCATGAAGATAATTCTGATTCTCCTCAGCCTTTGTCTGATTATAGCACCCTCTACTTATGCGGCAATTCTCTACTTCCAGGCGAAGAACGCAGTAGATAAATCTTTTACAGATAATACGAGTCAGTCTTCATTAAGAGACGGTGCTGTCAATCCGGATATGAACCATGTTTCTATTCTCTTCCTCGGTATTGATGACAGTCTGACGCGTCGTCGCGATGGTCAGACCATGGAAAAAGCGAGAACAGATGCGATGATTTTAGGGACATTCAACCGAGACAAACAGCAGATTCGTCTCGTCAGTATCCCGCGAGATACGCTCAGCTACATCCCATCAGTCGGCTACTACGATAAAATTACGCATGCTCATGCTGATGGTGGTCCGGAATCTTCGATGCAGGCAGTTGAAACCCTTTTTGATGTTCCAGTTGATTACTATGCCCGCATCAATATGCAGGCTTTTGTTGACATCATTGATGAACTCGGCGGTATTTATTTCAAGGTTCCGTTTGATCTAAATGAGCCGACTAAAAATGATATTGGCCGTATCAAAGTCAAAAAAGGATATCAGAAAATTAACGGGGACCAGGCTCTCGCACTCGTTCGCAGCCGTCACGTTGATACTGACCTCGGACGTGGTAAACGTCAGGCTGAGATGATTGAAGCTATCATCAAAAAAGCGAAACAGACTGATTCTCTGGATAAGATAGATGAACTGGTCAATATTGTTGGCAACAACGCGAAACATAATTTAAGCTTTAACGATATCACCTCACTGGCGACGACTTATTCCAAGGATAATGTTAAGTTTGAACGTGAACAGTTAACAGGGACAGACTACATGTATAACGGTGTCTATTATTTTAATCCTGTTTTCTCAGATGTTGCTAAGACCGCAAGTCTCTTACGCAAAGATTTAGGGTTGCCCCCACAATCCTATAAAGAACTTTTAAGCTATAAAGTATCAAGATTATATGGAGACCTTATTCCACTTGAACCTATGAAAATTAACCAAATAGACAAAGCCTATCAAGACCAGTCCGGACAAAAAGAACAAGAAGTAAAAGAGCAAGCATCTACAGAAGCACCGACGACCGGAGCACCTGCATCACAGTCAGAATTACCTAATGTACCATCAACTGAAACGGCTACTACAGAAGCACCATTCCTAAGTCCAGACCATACTTCAGTCCAATCTTATTAAAAAAGGATGGTTAGATGTCAAAACGTAATACTTATGAGAAATATGAACAGATTAACGGTATGTTCGACAAACTCGAAGAGCAGATCATTCATTCAGGTGATCTGTCCTATATGCGACAGCAATTCTATTTTATCGATGAATTTCATCGTCAGAATTATGAGTCACTCAGAGTTTATTATCATCAGGCAGATGACAGCCCACTTATCGATGGCGCATGTTATTTAATAGCAATTCCAGAAATTTTTAATGTCATTAATATATTTGACTATGAAGTACCTTTTGATTTTATCTTTGATAATGGTCAGTTAAGTTCAACTTTTCAGCAGCTGGATATTTTTTATCAGTATATGCTGGCAGCAGCGCTTGAAGTATCAAATATCAAGATATTCAATCCCTCTGGCTACTCACTCGGAATGAATCACTGGAATATCAGCCAGATGAAAATATTCTGGCAATATACAGCAATTATCAGACGAGAAGCAAATTAAACGCCTATCCACTCGAATAGGTGTTTTTTTTAGGAATCCATTTAACTCCCAATTACTTCCGAATCGATATATAGGATAGATAGATGGTTAAGTGAAATGTAAATAATATGTTCAAATGTTAAAGTCACGTTACAAAGTCGAAATCACCCTATACTTCATTGTTCAATCAATTTATACTGAAAAAAGATTCAGACTAATGCAAATGAGAGGACTCTATATGGATTCTAAATTCTTCTACAAATCTTCTTCCCTTCTATTCATGATGTTAGCTGCACATTCAACTGCGCAGGCAGCAGAAACTCAAGTTACAACTGAAACTGAAAAGAATGATGACATCGATCAAAATGCATCAACTACCGAGCAGACTCAAGTTTATGATGTTAAACAGACCATAGATGCTTCTGCTACACCTTATAACTTTGAAACTACTGAAAACCCCGTAAAAGACACAGCTGTATCGACTGAAGAGCCTAAAGCTGAGGCGCAATCTACAGAAGTACAGACTGAAGAACCTGTTACTGAAGAGCCTGTTCAAGACACAACTGCCTCTTCTGAAGAGCCTAAAACTGAAGTGCAAGCTACAGAAGTTCAGACTGAAGAACCTGTTACTGAAGCTCCAGCTCAAGACACAACTGCCTCTTCTGAAGAGCCTAAAACTGAAGTGCAAGCTACAGAAGTACAGACTGAAGAACCTGTTACTGAAGCTCCAGCTCAAGACACAACTACCGTTACTGAAGATCCTAAAACTGAAGTGCAAGCTACAGAAGTACAGACCGAAGTCCCTACTAATGAAGCTCCAGCTCAAGACACAACTGCCTCTACTGAAGAACCGATAGAAAAAACCACTTCTACTACTACTCAAGTTAATAAGACAGTTCCTACAGAAACACCTATTAATAACACAGTTACGTCAGAACCTGTAAAAGCTGAAGAAGCTCAGCCTGTTTCTGCACAGAGTGTTACGACAACTCAAAGTGAGAAGTCTACTGCCCCGACACAAACTTTAACAGCTCAAACTTCTTCAAGTCTTCTGACCCAAAAACGTGCAGTGACACTACAGCGCACTGCACCAAAAACATTAACGTTATCAATGTCACCTACTACGCAGACTCGCACACTTGCTGCTTCAACTTCTGCAATCAACAGCTTTATCCTGTCACAGAACTATACAGTGCCAACTTATAAACAGGATTTTGCACCTGACCTGCCAAAAATGCCTTATCGCAATGGTGTAGCTAAACCTGAAGGTGTTGTGGCTCACGAAACAGCGAACCCGACTTCTACTATTTACGGTGAAGTTGCTTATATGAAACGTAACTGGAATAATGCGTTTGTTCATGCGTTTGTTGATGATAACGAAATTATTGAGACAGCAAATACTGATTATGTGGCGTGGGGCGCTGGTCCAGCGGGTAACGCTCGTTTTATTCATGTGGAACTGGTACGAGTCTACGGCAAAGAACGCTTCGCTAAAGCTATCAATAACTATGCTGATTATATTGCGACCAACCTCCATTACTACGACCTGCCTGTAGATTCAGCAGAATATGATGGTGCAGGAACATTATGGTCACATAAAGCCGTTTCTAATTTCCTTGGAGGTACTGACCATGCCGATCCTTATGGCTGGTTCCAGGAAAATGGCTACACGATGGACGAATTAGCCGAACTAGTTACATTAAAATATAACCAGAAAGTACAGGCGCTGGCTGGAACAACTACACCGCCTGTTACCGTTCAGCCTCCAGTCACTCAGACACCTGTTGTAACGACACCATCAGCACCTGTTGTAACTGCTCAGTCTAAAATGGCACGCATCAAAACAACAACTGCACCTGTTTATTCAACTGTAACAAGCACAACGGCCACACCTGCAGCAGAGAAAGCCAATTTCACGTATTATGTGAACAAAAAAGCTGACTATAACGGAAAATCATTCTATCTCATTTCAGATGAGACAGGTGTTCCACGTGGCTGGGTTGAATCCGGACAGTTAACTCAAGCGACACGCAGTGGTGAAAAAGCAGTAACTTCTAAGTTCAAAGTCAATTCACTTGCTACTGGAATCTACAGCATACCTTGGGCGATGGAAAGCCAGAAGTATGATAACCTTGCGAGCCAGATCAATCAGGCTTTCAATCCAACAAAAAAAGTGACTATCAATTCGACAGACTATTACTTTGGTACTATTAATGGCTTCAGTGGCTGGATGAACAGTAAACATCTCACACCTGTGACTAGTTCTCTTACTAACATAAGCACAATTAAAATGTATGGTAAAACATTATATAATGGTTCAACAGTCTTTAAAGATATTACACTCACTAATTCGTATAAAGATAATACGCCTTATCGTCAGCTATATATTACTAAAAAAGGAACTGCAGATGGTAAAACTTATTATCATGTACTCAACGAATCCTCCCAAGCAATGGGCTGGATTAATGACCATCAAATCCGGCAAACATCTGCTCAACTCGTGAGCACTGCTAAAATACCATATAAAGTTAATGCATCGACTGCTAAAATTTTTACGATGCCTTCTGGTGGTAGCGTTCAGCAGTTAATTAAAGACAAAAATCTTAAGAATCAATTTTTCAATGTAGTTAAAACAGAAAAAATCGGTGGCTCTCTATGGATGAAAGGTATTATTTCATCTAACAACACGACTGGATGGATAGCAGCTGACTACCTTACCAAACAATCATCTGTCCTCGAGGAAATGAAACGTGTAAGTATGATGGGTAAAACTTCAATTAAAGGTTCGACTGTATACATGGATAATGATCTTAAGACGAAACGTGCGACAAAAAGTTATAATATGAACTACTTTGTGCAGATTCGAGCTAAGCAGGGCGATACAATTTATTACTACGCTGTTGACCATTTGAGTAAACCTATCGGATGGATAAGCGATGCTGATATTCAGGAAGTTTCGAGACGTGTTATCAGTACGTCTAAAAAAACTTATATAGTTTCTAATCCTGTTTCTTACTTATACAGTATACCAGCTGGTACAAAACCTCAGCGTCTTCAACCTTTAAATAACCAGGTAGGTAACAAATTTAATGTTATACGAACTGAACGTATAGGAACTGATTTATGGCATAAAGGATTACTTGATAATGGTACGAGTTACGGGTGGATTGCGGATCGTTTCTTAAGTCGCTTATCTGAAGTCATTGTGCCAGCATCGACCTCTTTAGAAACAGCAATATCGAAGCAAATGGCACTAACATACAGTTCTGCTCCAAAAGTTGTTTATAGCGATAAATATGGTAATACATTAACACGCAATGCTACAGCAACCGAAGTCCGAGCAAGCATCGATCCTAACCTTTTTAAGAATGATGAAGTACAGAAATATCAATTCCTAAGATTAAACAGTTCGCAAGGAATAGCCGCTTCTACTCTTAATACATTACTTCAGAACAAAGGCATTCTTGCTAATCAAGGTACAGCTTTTGCTGAAGCATCTAAACTGTATAACATCAATGAAATCTACTTGATCAGTCATGCGCTCTGGGAGACTGGCAATGGTACGAGCCAGTTAAGTAATGGTATGGGCTATAACACTTCTACAGGACAGGCTACAACTTACGGCACAAAATATTACAACATGTACGGTACACGCGCAGTCGACAACAATGCATTAAACAGCGGTATACAGTATGCTTATCAGCAAGGCTGGAACACACCTGCTAAAGCCATTATCGGCGGTGCTCAGTACGTCGCTCAGAACTATTTCGGCAACAAACAGTTCACGCTTTATGAGATGCGCTGGAACCCGGCTAACCCTGCAACTCACCAGTATGCAACGGATATTAAATGGGCGTCTAAGAATGCGATGCGCATCGCTGACTTCTATCGTCGTATCGAACTGACAGGACTGAAATATTTAATCGATCAGTATAAATAAGAAACAGGCTCATATGAGCCTGTTTTTTTGTACAAAAAAACACGACTCATGTCGTGTCGCGTTAAAATTTAAATGGATCTCTGATGCTGAACGAATGATAGATTTTCTCTAAAATATTGATCAGCTCTTCAGATTCTGTCTTGTTCAGTTCTTTCATAAAGCTGCGGACGACTTTTGCTTTAATACCATCAGCCATCTCTACAATCTCCTGGCCTTGAGGTGTCAGCTTAAGAACTGTAGAACGTAAATCATACATACTTTGTTCCTTCGTGATATAGCCGAACTCTGCCAGTTTTTTGATAGAACGGGAAACAGCCGTCTGCTCTTTACTCATCTTGAAAATCAGTTTCTTCTGCGTCATATTGTCTTCATTCTGAATCAGTTCCAGCATATAAATCTGTTCACGAGATACGTTGTAATCAGCGAGTTCAATTCCAGTAATTTCATCGATTTTTGTGTTAACGAAATAAATCAGTTGTCCAAACCTTTTTAAGCGATGGTCTTCCATAGAGTTTCTCCTTAATATATAACAGTTACACAAATTATAATCGATGTATAAAACATGTGCAATATATTTAGAGCTAATTTTACAATTAATAGTTCACTATCTATTTAAGTATGACTTACTAAAGAAATCTCTTTTTCATTTTACTGTAGAAATCTGCTGCCTGTAGCGCTCGATTATAATATTTAACGACATGAGCAGACTTCTCTTTGACAGTCAGTGACCTGCCATTTGTAAAATAGATCATTGTTTCTGCATGGTCAACTGCCTGTAAGTAATGCTGGTTGTTGATATAGCACATTTCGTAGCTATCTTTCGGATGCAGCGGAAAGAAAACAAGGTTCTGAGAGGCATCAATGATGACAGGCGTATACTGTGCAAATTTCAAACTTTCTTTTACAGATTTCCGGCTGGCAGTCAGACTGCTGTTCACCATCTTAAGCGTCTGGTTGAGCAGAAAATCCGGTGAAACATCCACCCATTCGATTTCACCATTATAATACGCAATTTCAGTCTGACCTCGTGTTTGATTAGTACGGCGGATATAGACAACCTGTTGACTCAAATAGTGTTGCATAACAGAACCTCCTTTTAATTTGTCTTTCTCGAACATTATAAGGTTTTGTTGACAAAAAGAGGTTTAAAATACTAAAAAATAACAAAATAAGCATTTAAATTAATATAATCTACAAATTTGTCTTATTTCTCGATTTTTATTACGAATCAAGTCCCTTTAAGATAAAGTCATCCGGAAATAATTTGTCGATCGATCGCGTCAGGACATATAGATGTTTGAAGAATGGTTTGTAAAGTATGACCGCATGATTCATCACCTGCTCCATCAATATCACATCACTTACGACCGCGAAGATTACTATCAGCTCGCTCTAATCAGACTGTGGCGTATCGCCGAGAACTATGATTGTCTAAAGACACCTAATGAATCACAGTATGTCTATCTGCAGCTGAAATTCTGTCTGATAGATGAAATCAGGAAACGGATGACTTATCAGGAGAGGTTTTTATTAATGACTGATGAGACCTTGCCAGAAGTAGAAATCCTGGAACCTGATTTATTATGTATCGACAATTTAACGAAAGATGAACTGGAGTGGCTGAACTACACGCATCAAGGCTTTAGATTAGCCGAAATTGCAGACAAAATGACACTCACAGTCTCCCAGGTAAAGTATATTCGCAAGAAGGCACGAATCAAATTACAAGAAAATAATGATTTGCCATTTCAAAACCAGTCGTAATTTAGTATAATGACGCATAGTATGTTTAGAGGAGGTCATGAATATGGATATCGCTAAAGTTGGAAACGTTGTAGAATTCCACGAAGGACTACGCGGCAGAGTTGAGAAAGTGAACGAAAACTCTGTGATTGTCGATCTGACAATTATGGATAACTTCGAAGAACTTGAACAGCCTGAAAAAACTGTCATTAATCATAAACGCTATAAGATTATCAATGACTAAGTGGACGACTAAACCTTCTCTATTTCTGATATCGTTTGTGTTATTTCATATCCTGCTGTTCCTGATGAGAAATGAAGATCAGGTCTTCTGGCATATGATGACAGGCATCTTTTTACTGACCACATTCAGTTACCTTGTCTATAAGCGGCATCTGACTTCCAGAAGGATTGGTCAGTCACTGCTTGCAAGCATCATCGGAGTGATTGCTATCGTCGTGCTGTATTCCATACTGGTGCAGTTTCTGCCGGATATTCGTTATCAGGCGATTATGGAAACACTTATCTCAATGGGTGTCCATTACCGCTGGCAGCTGATGATATCACTCGCAGTGACTGTCGCACTTCATGAACTTTACTTTCGGACGATGCTGCAGGAGACTATCACACATCCTGTGCTGGCCGTGATTTTAACCAGTCTTGCATCTGTCAGTTTATTTATATGGGTGCTCAGTCCTGAACAGCTGGTGACACTCGTCGGCATCCAGCTGATCACTGCAGCCGCCTTCCAGTATTCAAAGCGCCTGATTACACCGATTACAACCGTTATAGGCGCAGTCATCATTTTAATACTGCTCTACGCATAAGAACAGCACCCTAATGGGTGCTGTTCTTTTTAAATTCCTGCTGAACATAATAAAGTTCATCCTGCAGCCAGTGGTCTTCTCTGAACCCCTTTAGATTAATGGTCTCAGCATGATAGTCAATCAGCTCATAAGTCGTTGTCCGCTGTCTGAACTGTACTTGAATATGACTCAGCTCAGAGATATTCTCTGGTGTATTCACATGCCATGTGCCGTCAATCACTTCATTTAATCCTGAATTAGACAGCATCAAATCCACACCTTCTGTTGAACGGAGCATCTTTTCCTGTGCAGAGATAGAAGCAATATCGCCATAATACATCACGATCACAAAATCAGGATTTTCTCTTTCCCGCATGTGCCGAATCCAGCGCCTCGCAGCATCTACCGTCTTCTCCATATGAAAAGCATCACTATAGTGCTCCCGGAACTGTTTAGTAGCAGTCAATCCAAGAATACCCACTTTCATCTCGCCGAACTGTTTGATGATATAAGGCGTATTAAAGAAAGCTTCTTTCGTTCTGACATGCAGTATATTCGCACATAGAAAAGGGAACTGTGCCATTGCCTCTGCCTGGTTGAAAAAGCGCGGTCCTTCTTCAAAATCCTCATAACTGATGCCGCTTGCATCGTAGCCGATATGATTCATGACATCGATCACAGGATTTCTTCTGTGCTTTTGCGACGCTATAAACGCGCTGTCGCTGGAACCACATAACGTACCGGCATTGTTAAGCACGAGCAGATGCGAAGTATTACGCCTGACTTTCTGTATATAGTTTGCAGCTTTAAGCAGATTCATATCCGAGAAGAGCATGCCACGTATGTTATTTGTTATTATAATATGTATATCGAAATTATGCATGCAATCACCCTTTTTTATTATATCAAATTCATGTCAGGAGTCTCTATGAAACATTTAAAGCGCTATATTTTTGTCAATCTGCTCATCACCTTAACACTCAGTGTATTCAGTTACTTTTTTATTCTGCAGCATGAAAAAGATATCGAACAAAGCTCGATAGACCGCAGTTTAAGTATTCATGAGCAACAAATCGCTACTTTCATAGATGATGCGATCAGCACGGTTCAGACCATTGCAACTGTTATGGAAGTTGCACCTAAAACAGAGGCGCTTCAAACTGCCATCAGCAGCTCCAGAAGCAAAGATGGCAGCTATAAAAGCATCAGTATAGTCGATAAGGACGGACGAGTCATGATCTCATCCAATCAAAATCTAATCGGACAGCTTGAACATTCATATGCTTTCTACGAGCAGCATAAAGACCCGCATCAGATTTCCATCAACTTCAGCACTGAGGAATTCAACGGGGTTGATGACATCTATATCTCCAAGTTTATGACCTATAAAGGCGAACCTGTTGTGATAGTGGCGGAAATGAATATCAATACACTGATGACGTCTATCGATGCTGTTCAGCGCGCTAAATCTGTTGAACTGACCGATCTCAATAATAATATGATCTTTAAATCCAAGATGCTGAATGAAAATGGTATTTCCAACAGTAAAACGCTGCAGAATGTAGACTGGCGTCTTAAAATTATCTCCAACCGTAATCTCGCACTCGATGCATTAAGAACCACTGCGATTCTTTTCCTGTTGCTGACACTTGTCGTCGCGACCATCCAGCTATTTAATAATGTTTACGAACGGCAGAAAGAAAAGCTCCGTCTCATTGAAGAGATCAATGCACAGAAAAAAGAACTGATTGGAATGCTTGCTGCCAATACTGCGCATGAAATTAAAAATCCCCTGACATCTGTCAGAGGATTTGTAGAGCTATTGGAACTGAAATATGACCGTCAGGGAGAAAACCCTCATTTTGCTATCATTAAGACAGAAATCGACCGTATTACAGATATCGTCGGTCAATTTTTACTGCTCGGCCGTCCGACTGAAGAAAATGACCAGCCGACTGAAGTCGTCAAAGTAGTCAAGGATACATTAAACTTCATGAAATATGACTTTGATGTCCACCAGATGCGCCTGATTTCAAGCTATCAGGAACCTGAACTCTATACATTGATGGCAGCAGATCAGCTCAAGCAGGTGCTGATCAATCTGCTGCAGAATGCTAAAGAAGCGATACCAGACGGTCGCAGCGGTGTCATTGAAATTAAAGTTCAGCTGCAGGATATGATTATCATCACGATTACTGACAATGGTATCGGTATGTCAGAAAGTGCGATCAAACGTCTATATGAACCGTTTTATACCACAAAAATAACGGGCACAGGACTTGGTTTACCTGTTACCCGTAATATGATTGAACTGGCTGGTGGAACGATAGACGCACAGAGTACGGTCGATGTAGGGACTACTTTCATTATCCGTCTGCCGATTATCCAATCATGATGCGTTCTTTCGGATAATGATACTTCACTGGCTCTGCTTTACCGCCGAGCATGATGACGAATGTAATCAGTCCGACACGGCCGATGAACATGACAATCATGATGACGATTTTCGATGGTACGGCCAGCTCAGAAGTAATTCCGAGAGACAGTCCGCACGTCCCAAAGGCGCTCATCACTTCAAAGAAAATTTCAAGGAACTGATGTTTACCATTTTCAAAGCCTAATATGACGGCTAACGCAGTGAAACAGATGATTATAGCGAGTATCATGACTGCAAATGCCCGCTGCATATCGATTGGATGAATTTCCTTGTTAAAGACTTGAATCGTTGTCCGACCATTACTGAAGTTGATAATAAATAAGACTAATATAGCAAAAGTGGTCGTCCTGATCCCGCCGCCGACAGAACTCGGAGAAGAACCGATGAACATCAGTCCGCCCATAAAGAATTGCGTCGCTTCTGTCAGAGTCGTCAGATCGATTGTCGTCAGACCTGCACTACGTGTTGTCGAAGACTGGAACATGGCATAGAAGAGACTCTTATGCCATGTCAATCCTTTGAATGCATTGCCCATTTCAAGTAAATAGATGACAATCGTTCCGACTATCAGCAAGAGTGCATACGTTGTTAGCGTCAGTTTCGCAAATAAACTGAATCTGAAGTTAGGCACTTTGTTCATGATATAAGTCTTGATCTCAATGATGACTGGAAAACCGATTGCGCCGAGAACAATCAGAATCATCACAATGGACTGAACAAAGTAGTCATCTGCGTAAGGGTTGAGAGACGCCCCGGTGATGTCAAGACCCCCATTTGTTGTCGCAGCTACGCTCGCAAATAATCCCTGGTACAGGGCTTCTTTAACAGAATGCATATCTTTATAAAAATAGAAGGCTAAAAGCAGTGCACCTACCGCTTCAATCGTCAGCAGAACCTTCACAATTTCTTTCAGAAGCTGTACCACACCTGTCATCTGTTCCTGATTATTATCTACCATAATCAGACGACGTTCCTGCATACCGATTCGTTTCCCGAGGATAACCCAGACGAGCGTACCCATCGCCATGACGCCGAGGCCGCCAATATTCAGGACAATCAGAATAATAACCTGACCGAAAAGAGAGTAAGTATCGACGATTGACATAGGGGCAAGTCCAGTGACACTGATACCTGAAACAGCCAGAAACATCGAATCAACATAAGAGACATGAACGCCTGGTTTATGGACATATGGCAGACGTAGCAGCAGGAAGGAGACCAGCATAGCGATGATGTAATAAACTACAATCCACTGCTGGGGTGTCAGCCGCCATATTCTTTTCTTCACTGGATTCACACCTTTACTTTAAAATTGCTTTCAGCTGCTTTGTTTTACCCTGTCGCGTTACGGTCATCGTCAATGTATCACCCTTCTGATGATCGTAATACAGAATTTTTCTGAACTGCACCAGACTTTCAAGTTTTTTGCCGTCCATCGATGTAATAATATCCTGAGTCTGAAGACCGGCTGCTTCGGCTGCCGAACCGCCTTCTACCCCCATCACAATGACACCTTGCGTCATATCAGCAGGAATGTTCAGCTGCTGCCGCACTGCATCCAGCTGCAGATTATTGATATCCTGCGCCTGGATACCGAGTTCAGGTCTGACTATCTTATGTTTTGTTTCTAATATAGCCGTTATTTTCTTCACATCATTACTCGGTATAGCAAAGCTGATGCCTTCGACATTATCCAGAGAGATCTTCATCGCATTGATGCCGACAAGTTCTCCCTGGTCGTTAACGAGTGCACCACCAGAATTACCTGGATTGACTGCTGCATCTGTCTGAATGACGTTCGATTCCCAGTCATAGAGCCCATCGCCGTCTAAATCAACCGGCACCGCTCGGTTCAGCCCGGAGATAATGCCTTGTGAGACACTGCCGGCAAAAGTCTGACTAAGTGGACTGCCGATTGCAATAGCTGTCTGTCCGACGATAATCTTATCACTGTCAGCAAACTTCATCTGACCGGTCAGCTGTCCTTTAGGCACCTTAATCACTGCTAAATCCGTCCATTCATCACTGCCGATGATACTAGCTTTTACTTTTTTGTTGTTACTAAGCGTGACCTGAACGCTCTGTGCATCTTTGATGACATGATAGTTTGTCACGATAAAGGCCTCTTTAGCAGTGACCTTATAAATGACGCCGCTGCCAATCCCTACTTCTTCAGGTACTTCACTTTCGTTTAACAGATTATTGGCTTTCTGCAGATTGACGACACTGACCACATGATCTCTTGTCAGTTTAATCGCTTTTTCCGTCTTCGTCAGCGTTTCCTGAACCGGTTTCGGTTTCTCATGCTCAGGTGTATCGGTAAAGAGATTCCAGAGCATCACGAGTGCTATACCGAAGAGAACAGCAGGAATCAAGTATAACCAGCTGAAGTGAGGAGATTCCCTTTGTCTAACAGGCTGAGATTTCGGTTCAGGCGTTACCTGGTCTTCCTGATGCTCGATAACAGGAACCTGACTGACCGCTGTTTCTTCGACAATAGGCTCCTGCACGACTACAGGTTCTTCTATAGGTGTCTTTTCTTGATAAGAAGCTGCAGCTTCATCAGAAGATTCCTGATCGCTATTTTCCTCATGTTGAACTGAATCCGTTGTAATCGTCACTTTGTCAACCAACTCAGAATTATCATCTGGAACTGATTCTTCGTGCGTTTCTTCAGCAACGTCTTCTTGATTAAGTGTTTCTTTATGATGTCTGAAACGACGCTTCGGTCTGAAGTATTCCTTTTTCAGTATTTTAATTTTCCCCATCTTGCTCCCCCTTTAACTACAGCAGACTATAGAGCTTAATTTCAGGGAACTTATCCTGGAACCAGCGTGTTGCAAATTCATTCTCAAACAGGAAGACTTTATTTTCATAGCGGTCATCCACAAGAATCGAACGACTTGAGTTCATCGCATCTGTAATCGCTTCTTCGTTCTCAATCCAGCGCGCAATCTTACGACCCACTGGCTCCATAATAACGTCGACGTTATATTCATTTTTCATGCGGTGCTCGAATACTTCAAACTGCAGTTGTCCGACCGCACCTAAAATAATCTGGTTCGTATATAGCGTCTTATAGAGCTGAATTGCCCCTTCCTGCACAAGCTGTTCTATCCCTTTATGGAAATGCTTCTGCTTCATGACGTTTTTCGCGCTGACCTTCATAAAGATTTCAGGTGTGAACTGCGGCAGTTTCTCAAAATGGAACTTCTGGTTGGCACCGACTAATGTATCACCGATCTGATAGTTACCGGAATCATAAAGCCCGATGATGTCTCCGCTGACAGCATGGTTGACGGTCTGTGTATCATCTGCCATAAAAGTCGTTGAACGGGAGATTTTCATCTTCTTGCCTGTACGAGTGAGCGTGACATCCATGCCGCGTTCAAACGCACCTGACACGATACGCATAAAGGCGATTCTGTCGCGGTGAGCAGGATTCATATTGGCCTGAATCTTGAAGATAAAACCAGAGAACTGCTCTTCAAACGGACTGACAATGTCTCCTTCTGCTGTGGTACGTCCTGACGGCATCGGTGCGAAATCAACGTAGGCATTCAGGAAGTTCTGAACACCGAAGTTCGCGAGTGCTGAACCGAAGAAGACGGGTGTTAAGTCGCCCGCACGAAGTTTCTCTTCATCGAAATCTTCCCCGGCACCGTCTACCAGCATCAGTTCTTCAACTGCTGTCTCAAATGCAATGTCGTCTTTAATCGGATGATCTTCAACAAGTTCAAAATCCTCGTTCAGATGGAGCACATTTTCTTCATCACGGAACGGTTCAATCGTCTTATGCTCGCGGTCAATGATTCCGAAGAATGACTGCCCCATACCGATCGGCCAGTTCATCGGATAAGTCTCGATTTCAAGCGTCTTTTCAATTTCTTCGAGGAGTTCGTATGGTTCTTTACCGACACGGTCCAGTTTGTTGATAAATGTGAATATAGGAATACCGCGCATTTTACAGACTTTAAACAGTTTCAGTGTCTGTGGCTCTATCCCTTTTGCCGCATCGATGACCATGACGGCGCTATCGACAGCCATCAGTGTACGATATGTATCTTCTGAGAAGTCTTCGTGACCGGGTGTATCCAGGATATTGATTTTATAATTGTCGTAGTCAAACTGCATCACAGAACTCGTTACCGAGATACCACGTTCTTTTTCTACGTCCATCCAGTCACTTGTTGCGAACTTCCCTGTCTTCTTCCCTTTGACTGTCCCCGCTTCACGGATGGCGCCGCCGAAAAGCAAGAGTTTTTCTGTCAGTGTTGTTTTACCGGCATCGGGGTGAGAGATGATGGCAAAGGTCTTTCTAATTTCTACTTCCTGTTTTAATGTCATAATGTTCTCCTTAAACTTCGCTTGTCCACTGTGCGATACGCATCGCCAGTTCGCCTGCTTCTTTTTCATCTAAAATATTGAATAAGTGTAAATATAAATGTTCAATCAGTGATTCACCGTACAAGTCATAGTCATATTGAATCGAAAAGAAAATGTCAGGAATACTGACGATAAAGTTCTCTTCTTTCTTATTTTCATGGATATAGACTTTACAGGTCAGGTTATCACTGTTACTTTGTCTGATTTTCATGAGAACCTCCAAATTTCTTGTAAGCAGCATCTAAACCGATTAGATCATCACGATGCGGTACTTTAACGTAACCCGGCATGATCTGATAAGGTTCGCGTCCTTTTGAAGCAAGGACCACCATATCGCCTTCTTCAGCCATGTCTATCGCATGCAGGATACCTTCTTTGCGGTCAGTGAATGATCTGAAGTTCTGATGCGTTGCCCCTTCTTCCAGTGCATCTGTCAGTTTCTTCGGGTCGTCATTCGCCGGGTTATCCGGTGTGAAGATGACATAATCCGCGCGACAGGCAATTGCCCCCATTTCAGCGGTCTTCGTTAAATCACGTTCCCCTGCCATGCCGACCAGGAAAATGAGCTTACCTTTTACGAATGGCTGAACAGCGTCAATGAGTTTATTCATACCGTCCGGTGTATGGGCATAATCGATAATCAGATCAATCGGCAGACTGCGATCCAGCACTTCCAGCCGTCCTTCAACAGGCGGCATTTTAGATACTGCCTGAACGACTGTCTGAATGTCGTGACCAGCAGCAAAAAGCGCAGCAATAGCAGCCATAATATTGTAAATATTGAATCTGCCGAGATAGGGACTCTCTACTTTGAAATCGCCTTCCGGTGATTCAAGGGTGAACGTTGTGCCGTAAATCGTTTCATTGATATCCGATGCTCTGAAATCAGCTGGATGGTCAATACCATAACTGATGATTTCGCGGCTCGTGACCGTGCGAAGCGTCTCTGAAAATGCATCATCACTATTCAGTACGGCATAAGATTGATGGTTACCGAGCTGACTGAAGAGGAGTGATTTTGCATAACCATAATCCTTCATTGTTCCGTGAAAGTCCAGGTGATCCTGTGTTAAGTTTGTAAATATAGCAACGTCAAAGTCCACACCGTTCAGACGTCCGAGTACGAGCCCATGACTCGATACTTCAAAGCTCATGGCTTCAGCTTCTTGTTCCAGTGCCTTGACGATACTTTTCGTCAGTGTGACGGTCTCAGGTGTTGAGTTGGCCCCCTTAGTCACTGACTCATCTATCTGTAATCCGTTCGTACCCAGATAAGCACTATGCAGGTTAAGCGCACGATGGAGATGATGAATCATAGTCGCAACGCTTGTTTTGCCGTTTGTACCGGTCACACCAAACGTCTTCAGCTTCGTTGCCGGATGATCAAAGATCGCCTGTGCGAATAAACTTGCCACGCGCAATGTATCAGAAACAATAATCTGGGCAACAGGGGCATCGACTTCATGCTCTGTCACGACCAGCCGGCATCCTTGTTCGATGACGTTCGGGATAAAACGGTGGCTGTCGACCGTATAACCTTTTGATGCAACGAATAGACTGTTCGGACCGGCAGTACGTGAATCTGTCGTAATATCGGTGATTTCTTCAGGCAGTTCACCTTTTATTTTTTTTACTTTTATCAGGTCAAGCAGTGCTTCAGTTTTCATAGGAATACCTCCTTTAATTCAATTCTTTATTATACACTTTTTTAGAGTGGGAGTCTGAAAAATATAGAATTCCCTTCAGGCTCTGATTATTAATTTTTGTCCAGTATTTGTAATTTTTTTGTAATGTACTCGAATTTTTTGCCCAAAGTCTCTATAATGAGATAAACTAGCTAAGTACAATTATACTCCTGGAGCGTGTTAATGTTGATAAAGAATAAAAAAATCCTTATTATCACTGGTTCTTTCGGTAATGGACATTTGTCGGTTACGAACAGCATCGTTAATCAGTTCAATCAGATGAACCTCAGTAACCTGACACTTATTCAGCACGACCTGTTTCTTGAAGCGCATCCTGTTGTGACGTCCGCATTAAAGAAATGGTATATCAACAGCTACAAATACTTCCGCTCAACTTACAAAGCGTTCTACTACTCTAATCCAGATGAAATTAATAAATGTTTTTATAAATATTACGGCCTGAACCGTCTTATTAATATTCTGTCGAATGAAAAACCTGATTTGATTCTACTGACTTTTCCGACGCCTGTTGTCTCACTGCTCACTCAGCAGTTAAAACTGAAGATTCCGATTGCGACTGTCATCACTGATTACAATATGCATAAAAACTGGATCACACCAGGATCTCAAAAGTATTATGTCGCTGCCGAACATACGAAAGAACAGCTGACCTCTATCGGCATTGATGCTGAAGATATTCAAGTGACAGGTATCCCGATCCATCCTAAATTCGAAGTCAGACGTGACCGCGCAGCCTGGCTGAAGTCTCAGGGTCTTGACCCGAATAAAAAGACACTGCTGATGGTGGCTGGTGCATTCGGTGTTGTAGAAGGCTTCAGTGCAATGCTGAGTGATCTCAATAAACATGATATCCAGTTTGTTGTTGTCTGTGGCAGCAGCAAGAAATTACAGCGTGAACTCAGTGTATTCGACGCAGAGCCGAATATGAAGATACTTGGGTATACGAACGATATGGATGAGTGGATGAATGCCTGTGACCTGATGCTGACGAAACCAGGCGGTATCACTATCTCTGAGAGTTTAAGTCAGGCTATTCCACTTGTCTTCTTCAATCCGGCACCTGGCCAGGAAGGTGAGAATGCTGTTTATTTCAGTCGTATGGGCTACGCACGAATAACGCATACGGTCGATGAGACATTGCACGTCCTCACCTCCCTATTAACTGATTCACGCGAACTTGCACAGATGAAAAATGCCATGCAAGCAGGTTATCGTGCACATTCTTCTGAAGTCATCTGTCAGGACCTTGTGGAAATGCTGAATACATCCCTTCTCACACAGCAGTTGCAGTCTAAAGCTTCGCTCTATGCGAGAATCTTTGCAAGGTAAGATGCACGGTTCAGATTTCTCAAAGATGCTGGTCATTCTATTTCTGATGGAATTTGCCAGAGGGATGTTCATCTTGAGTTATCTGCCTATCCTGCCAACTACGGCGCTCGGAATTTCAGTTGGTGTGACCTCTGTCTGTATCTCACTTCATTTCATCAGCGATGCGCTGATGAATTTCTCGACAGGGTTTCTGCTGCGACGCTTCGGTACGAAGAAAGTCTTAAACCTATGCTTTCTGCTCGCCGTCGCTTCTCTCAGTCTGATTGTCTTCAGCCATCATATCGTTGTCTATTTCTTAGCCGCTATTCTGCTCGGTGTGGCGGTCTGTCCGATATGGGTTGTTATGCTGAGCTCAGTTAATGAAGATGCGCGCGCCAAGCAGATGGGTTACGTTTACTTCGCCTGGCTCGTCGGTATGCTTTCGGGTATGATCAGCATGAACCTGATTTTTAAAGTCCATCCGACGCGCTATACATTTTTAATGGCACTTGTTGCCTTTATTTCATGGATTCTTTATTTCTTCGTTAAGACTGAAGTCTCTTATATCGAAAAGAAATCCATGAGCGCTCAGCTTAAATTAATTAAACATGTCATGACACGACATTTAGTCTTGTTTCCCGGTATTGTCTTTCAAGGTATCGCTATCGGGATGCTGGTACCTATATTACCATCCTATGCAGTCAAACATCTGCATGTGACGACGCTTGAATATACGTATCTGTTAATCGCGGGTGGCGTAGGCTGTACGATAGCTATGCTTTTCATTTCTAAAATCATGGATCGTCTGCCTCGTTTTGTCAGCCATATCATTATTATCTTGGGATTTCTGGTCTTTGGTATCAGTATTTTCGTTTTAAGCCAGCTTCATCTCTTTATGCTGGCACTCATTATCGGGCTGATTATCGGTCTTTTCTACGGCATGCTCTTACCCGGCTGGAATACATTTGTCGCCGAAAATGTTCACGAGGAACAGAAGGAAGAGTCATGGGGCGTCTTTAACAGCCTGCAAGGAGTCGGAACAATGATTGGTCCCGTTGTCGGCGGTTTTGTCGCTGAAATAGCTAGGAACGTCAATATGACACTTTATGTATCTGCTCTCATCTTCGCATTACTTGTCCTATTTTACAGCTTCTTCTTCATCAACCAGCATCAGAAGCAAAAAAAAGAACCCTTATAAAGGGTTCTTTTTTTCGTTCTCATCTTCTACTACTTTATTGGCCTGTATCGTAATGTTCTGACGCTGTCTGTAAATATTCGTCACAATCGTCTTCAGTACAGCATAAGTCGGTACCGCTACCAAAATAGCAACAAATCCACCGAGATTACCAGCTGCTAAAATTACAGTGATAATCGTTAGAGGATGTATATTGAGTGTCTTACCCATGATGTTCGGCGTAATGACATTCCCTTCCAGCTGCTGTGCGACTGTCATAATGATGATGACATAAATCACCATTACAGGATCCTGAATCAGTGCGATGATGAGTGCCGGAATTATCGCTAAATAAGGCCCAAGGAACGGAATGAGGTTCGTCACCATCCCCCATAAAGCAAGAACAAGTGCATAATCAAGCCCGATCACAAGATAACCGATTAACAGTAATGTACCTAAAATGATACTGACTGTCACCTGACCCTGAATATAACTGCGAAGTGTTTTGTCGATATCTTTAAGCAGATTAACGATAAACTCTTTACGCTTTCCTGTAAAAGGCATAGAGGCAAAAGGAATAAAACGGTCATGGTCCTTCAGCATATAGATCAGGAAGAATGGTACAAGAATCAGTAAGAATAACGTGGAGACAAATGTAGTTAAATACTGAACGCTGTTTGTCAGTAATGTCCCCGTCATATTATTCAGTTTCTGAATCATATCATTGATACGTTGTTTGACATCATCCGGCAGCTTGTCACGCTGGTCAAGCGCATAACTAATATAAGACTGAAACTCTTTTTGGATAGTCGGGAAGTTATTGATAAATGATGACACCTGATTTGTCAGTATAGGCGCAATCATCAATACAAAGATAGCGACTAATATAATCATCAGTAGAATAATGATCAGTAAACTTTTCCCGCGGGACATATTACGTTTTCGCTCAAGATAGTTTTGAAACGGCACCGTAATGTAGTAGAGGAAACCACCTAGAATAAGGGGTAGTGCAATTGACTGCACAATCACGATCAACGGATAGAAGATATGATTGATTTCAAGGAAATATTTAATAATTAAAAATGCAAGCAGCAGCCCGACCGCTACTCTGAACCAGACTTTATTAAACATAGAGTCCTCCTTCTGTTTGATATTTTCATTATACTCTATTACCCCTAATTTATTGCCTTAAATTCATTTATGCTAAAATTAAGAAAAAGAAATGAATGATCATATGTTTAAACGTGGACTGGTTACGCCTTATGAAATAAATAGCCCTTCTCTCAACCGTTCGGTCAAGCTTGGCATCTACCTGCCTGAAAACTACTCAGCGCTCAAAGAACATGCCGTTATCATGGCATTTGATGGTCAGGATTTCAGCCAGCTGGGCCAGCTGCATAGACAGTACGAGAAGCTAAGTACTGATGTGACTGCGAGTATCATCATCTTTATTCATTATCCGGATGTGGCGACTCGTTCGAAAGAATATCATCCAGACAGCCCGCATAAAATGAAAATGATTGATTTTGTCACGACAGAGCTGGAGAGTTTCGTAACTGAACATTTTGCCGTATCTGATCAGCGACTGTTAATGGGTGACAGCCTGGCAGCGAGTATCGCCTTATCTATCTCCCTGCATGACGCACAGTTTAATCAAGCGGCATTATTCAGTCCGATGATAACAGAGGCAATCCACCAGGAACTTGAGGCGTTACGGCACCCTGTGAAGTACGTTCAGCTGATCGGTAAAGAGGAAGATGCATTTAAGCTGATGTCAGGAGAGATCGCAGACTTTCTTACGCCTAACCGTTCTTTTCACTCTGAACTGAATAATAGAGGTATCGAACATGAATACCGGGAACTGGACGGCGGCCATACGTGGAAGACATGGAAACCAGAAATCGCTTCCACTCTTTTATATTTTTTAGGAGAGTAATTTGTTATAATTGCAGTATTAACGATAAGGAGGCAACAATATGAACTTAGGTATCGCTATCTTCCCTACTTTAGAACTGCAGGAGAAAATCAATTCTTACCGCAAGCGCTATGATTCGCACTATACCGTCATCGCACCGCATATGACACTGAAAAGTCATTTTGAGGCTAATGATATAGATGATGTTGCTCAGAAAATAGCAGATGTTGCGCATCAAGTCTCTCACTTTGATATTCAGATCAATAAAGTATCGAATTTTGCACCGCTAAAAAATGTGATTTATTTCAAAGTGGAGAAAAATGATGAGCTCTCACATTTACATAGCAAGTTAGCTGAAGTCTTCGGCGAAGATCCACATCCATTTGTGCCTCACTTTACGATTGCACAGGATCTGACAGGTCAGGAATTTGAGGATGTCTTTGGCCAGCTGCAGATGACAAGTGTGAATTACAGTGAGACGATTGACAAGATCAGTCTCTGCTATCAGCTGGAAAACGGCCACTGGAACGTCTACGAAACATTTAAACTAGGCCAGTAAAAAAGAGACCTTTCAGCAGAGAGGCCACTGAAAATCTCACGATTTTCTATAAGCTCACTAATTCCAACAACTCAATAGTATAAAAGAACCCGTCAATTTCCTCAACATTAGGAAATAACGGGTTCTTTTATACTATTTTTCATCTATAAGTTTTATGATTCTTTTGATATTCACTACGAATATTGTCGCAGCCGTCTGCATTTCCATATTTAATAGACCCGCGTATTTTGATCTTTTCATACCGTGTCTATTTTTTAATTCAGAGTTCTTTGCCTCAATCATATATCGTTTTCTTGAGATTAACTTGAATCTTTCAGAATCCATGAAATTCATCTGATGTTTATGGGTTTCTGATTTTATTGTCACGCTGTATGTTTTAGATTTAGCGCCATCTCTATAACATCCTATTTTGAGAGGGCAGATCTGGCATTTATCAATGTCAAAATAATAAGTATCCGTCTGGTTTTGACCCTGCTTTTTTCCCTGACGCGCTTTTCTAACGGCTAACTGTCCTGCCGGACATACAAACATACCTGCATCCTTATTATATTCAAAGGCCTGATTCTCTTTACGGACACCATGAACAATATGGGGATGGAGCTTTGAAACCAGTTCGATATTATCATTAAAGCAGTAATCAAGATTGTCTCTTGATGAGTAGGCTGTGTCACCTATAACGGTGTCCACTTCTACACCATTTTCACGTGATTTCTCAATCAACTGCGACAGGTAACATCCATCGGATTTCTCTCCGGTAGTTACAACAGCCGCTGTGATGATACGGTCGGTGTTCATTGCGAGATGGTTCTTATAGCCAAAGAACGACTTATCTTCTGATTTGTGCCCAACACGTGCATCTTCATCCACCGATACTGTATAGGTTGACTCACAATCCTCAATTGTTTCTTTGAAATAGTTTATTTTTTCTTTCACGGATGGAATGGACAGATACTTTTCTTCTTTTAACAGATCATCCAGAAAAGATTTCGACAGATCCAGTGCTTCTTTTGTAGAACAATCATTAAGCTTTAGAGGTTTTATCTTCGTGTCATCTATTTTGCCTGCGGCATCTACAATCTGATTTGAACGTTTCTGAAGAATATCCTTCGGGAGGTAAGCATTGTACCTCGACTGACTATGGGTGGCATCAACGATTAAGGTGGACCCATTTAGAACGCCCTGATTTTGTGCTGTTTCAACGGAAGTTTTAATCAGCAGATCCAGCAGGTTCATGTCCTTGAGACGAAGCTTTCTAAACTTTGTGAGAGAACTGGAGTGAATCACTTCTTCTTCAGGCGCCATATCCAGAAAAAACTTAAAAGACATATCATAACGTGAGCGTTCCACCACATCAACGTCTGATAAATCAAAAATAACTTTCACAAGCAGATATTTAAACATTCTGACAGGACTTACGGCACTTCTTCCTTTCGTTATCGAATAATTTTCTATTACTTCATCGTAGATGAATGAAAAATCGATAATGTCTTTCACTCTTCTCAGTTTGTTATTTTTAGGTACAACTCTGTCATAAAGGTCTGAATAATTACTGTTCATCTTCTGTGAATCCGGTCTGATCATCGAACGACTCCCCCCTGTTTCCTTAAGTTTAAATGATGAGAACAAAATAAAAAACATGAATTTCAAAATTCATGTTCTCTAAAAGATTTTTATTCAATTGCGATTCTTCTTTAATCATCAGAATAATCGTAGATTATTAAAGGGGATTTTCAGTGGCCTTTCAGCAGAAGGTCTCTTTTTTAGCGGACGATATGATAACCGGAATCCACGTGAATGTTCTCACCTGTAACACCGCTGGATAGGTCACTGAGTAAATAAGCTGCCGTACGTCCGACATCAATGATATCGACATTACGTTTTAACGGGGCACGTTCTTCTACTTGATGAAGAATAGTGCTTAAGCCGCCGACACCTTTCGCACTGACTGTACGAATAGGACCTGCTGAAATAGCATTGACACGAATACCTTGAGCGCCTAAATCTAGTGCCAGATAGCGGACATTTGATTCAAGTGATGCTTTTGCCACACCCATGACATTATAGTTCTCAATTGCGATTTCGCCGCCCAGGTAAGTCGTTGTAACGATACTGCCGTTCTCTGCCATGATTTTGCTTGCTTCACGCGCAGCAATCGTCAGTGAATATGAACTGATGCTGTGTGCTTTTAAGAAACCCTCACGAGATGTCTCTGAAAAACGTCCGCGTAAGTCTTCAGGATCAGCAAAGGCAATTGAGTGATATACCCCGTTGATTTTTCCTGTCTGACCGATTTCTTCGAATGCTTGAATAATAGAAGCATCATCTTCTGCATCACATTGAACTACGAGTGCCTCACTATTGTTTTTCAAGTCAGGCAGCAGCTTAAGAATCGCTTCTTTTGAACGCTCCTTACGGTATGTGAAGATCACTTCTGCTCCTGCTGCGTCCAGCACTTGTGCTACGCCGTATCCGATACTGCGCTTGTTGGCTACACCCATAATGACAAAGCGCTGATTTTCTAAATTTAACATACTATCCCTCTCATTCTTAAATTAGTACCTACTACTAATTTATCGATAATACGCTCATATTGCAAGAAATAGTGAAAGTGTCGCGAATTTTAATCCAGTCGCGACACTTTCATTCATTTTATTCAGAAGAGTTCCAGTTCTCGTTTCAGCTGGTCCACATACTGTCTGCTACCCGTCACAATCAGACGGTCTTTAAAGTGCAGCTCAGTGTCACCATGCGGTACGATAGAATTATTATTGCGCAGAATACGGACGAAGATGATATTGCCGCCGAACGGGAATTCGCGGAGTGTCATCTCGTGATAACGCGTATTCAGCATTTCGATCTCGTAAAGTGAAGACTCGACGTTTGATAACAGGCTGAGCATATTCGGTGATTCGATCATGCTCTTCAGCAATGTTTTAGTACTGTCAAACTCATTGAAGATTTCAACACCTGCTGCCTGTAACTCGGCATCTTCGCCGGCATTCGCCTGACGACAGATGACGCGCTCAACACCATGTGCTTTCGCCATTAAAGCAACTTTGACATTAATATGTGTATCGTTTGCCGAGCAGACGACGATATCATTATCAAAAAGTCCTGCTGCTTCAAGAATCTCAGGTGCGTACTCTTCAATTTCAATGACATCTAAGTCTGTAATTTCCTGCTTATAGTTGTTATTTTCTAGATAGTACAGCGTCGGATGATAAAGTTCAGTGTTAAACGTCTGAGCAATCGGCACTGATAACTGGTTCTTGCCGATAAATGCGATGTTAATAATTCTTTCTTCACTGATCTCAACCGGAAACAGCTTCTTGAAGAATACAGGCACAATGACACATGTAATGATGGCACTTAAAATCAATGTACCGGACAATGTATTGGAAATAGTCCCCAGTTGTTCAGCAAGCTTAGCGCTGACGATAACGAGTGAGAGTGTTGAAGTAAGCAGGAAAGAAGAGGCTAAAACCGTCTTCTTGTCATACCATTTCATTAAAACACTCAGTGGAATCACTTTCGTCAGGAAGAAGATGACGAAAAGAATCGGAATGATGAGCAAGATCGATGGATCCTTCAGCAGTTCACGAATATTTAAGTCGACACCGACCATGATGAAGAAAATCGGTATAAAGAAACCATAGCCGAATGAATCAAGCTTATGAATCATATCTTTATCAGGACCCAGTAAGCTGACGACGACCCCTGCTAGGAATGCACCGAGAATATTCTCTGCACCGACCCCTTCCGCTAATGTAACGAGCAGAATAATCATGGCAAAGACCGCACGGATACCGATCTGAGTTGTCCCTTCCAGCAATTTATGGATAAGTTTAGATTTCTTGAAATAGCCACCCATGAAATAGAAGATCGCTGTAAAGACAACCAGGATACCGATCAGCCAGATAGGAGAATCTCCTTTAGCGTGAAGTGTCCCGTAGACGGTCAGTAGCAGCATCGTAGCAAGGTCTGCTATAACAGCAACTAACAGAATAATCTGCCCGATTGACGTTTTCAGCAGATTCATTTCTTTCAATGTCGGTACGACGACACCGAGCGAAATAGTCGAGATAATAATGACCATCAAGAAGACATCATCTACCAGCCCGACCCATTTCAGAATGTAAGCTGCCAGAAGAGAGAGCAGAAATATCGCTGCAAATATCGTTGAGGTCAGAAGGAGTCGATTTGGTTCCTTGGATTTAGACTTACTGTCCTTATTTGACTTAAATGCAGAGAAGTCAATCTCAACTCCACTTAGGAACATCAGGAAGATGACGCCGAGTGTGGACAGGATATTTAAAACTTCGTTCGGTTCAACGAGATTCAGCACAGATTTACCGATCAGAATCCCCATCAGAATCTCTGCTACGACCACCGGCAGAAAATTCAGATGCAGACGATTGACCAGTAAAGGCGTAATAAGCGCTGTCATCACGATGATGACAAGCGATAACATATGATGATGTTCCATATTTACCTCCTATTTATAAAAAATCAATTTATTATATCATATTGGTATGACAAAACTTAAATCATGTGGTACTGGTGCCTGACTAGTCATTATCTGTTTGGTAACTGGATGTCTAAATGTCACTTGAAAAGCGTGGAGTGCCTGGCGCTTTAATGAATGATCAGTCCCATAAAGCGTATCGCCTAATAGCGGATGACCGATCGCTTTAAAATGAACGCGAATCTGGTGGGTCCTGCCTGTATGCAGTCTGACAAGTGCGACAGAATAATCATGGCGTATCAGCGTCAGATAACTCGTCAGCGCAGGTTTGCCGTCAGGCGCTGTCACACGCTCGATAATTGACTCTGACTTGCGTCTGATTGGGAGATCAATGGTTCCGCGTACAGGCAGCTGACCTGTTACCGCACATAGATACAGCTTATCGATGATACCCGTCATCCAGTGATGAATCAGCTGGTGTTTGGCAAATATAACGACACCGCTTGTCTGCCTGTCGAGTCTCGTGACGATATGCGGGATGCCAGTTGTGCCTGTCTGCTCGAAATGAAATAACACGCGTTCCAGTAAGCTGTCGTGCGGGTGTAGCTGTGAAGGCATCGTCGACACCCCGGCCGGCTTGTTGACCATACAAAGCGCTTCGTCTTCATAAAGAATCGTTAATGGCCCCGTGCTGGGCACGAGACTTGCACTCGGTGTTTCTGCCGGTAATCGGACGGTGACAATATCACCCGGCATAACAGTCGCACGCACAGTTTTTTTATCACCATTAACTAAAAGAGCGCCATTCAGCTTGATGGCGCTCAGACTTTTTTTTGATATAGACTGCTCTGCTAAAAAGGCGCGCAGAAGCATCTGTTCAGTTACTTGAAATTTAAGTTCCATATTATTCACTCGCTATAAAGGAATCGTGCACGCGTTTCCAGAACGGGAATGGGCGGAAACGAGCAAACCTGATTTTTTCATCTGCAACGCGGTACTGAATGGATTTAATACCTTGATGTTCACTTGTAATGTGATCAATCGTCAACATAAACTTCCCTTTGTTGACCGGCGTAACGTGCAATGTATGATGTTTCGGTAAAATCAGCGGACTACCCACTGTTCTGAACACCCGGTTGTTGATAGACGCTATCTCTGTCATCTGCATTGCCTCGAGTGACGGATGCATCAGTGCGCCGCCCAGCGCTTTATTATAGGCTGTAGAACCACTTGGTGTAGACAGACAGAGTCCGTCTCCTCTGAAACGTTCGAAGTGCTGACCCCGGATATCTACATCAACGACCAGTGTGGCACCATTATGTGTTTTGATGGTGGCTTCGTTCAGAGCCAGGAAACGGGTCTCACGGCCTTGTTCATAACGCACAATCGTTTCGATGAGCGGATATTCAATTCGCAGCATCGGTTCATTCTTAATCGCAATGACCAGTTTTTCCACTTCATGCGGCAGCCAGTCTGCATAGAACCCTAGATGGCCGGTATGTATACCGACGAAACTGCAATCATCCAGACGATGACTATATGTATGGAATGCCTGGAGGAGTGTACCGTCACCTCCGACAGAGATGACGATGTCCGGTGCCTCGGTATCCTCAATCATTTCGAAGTCCTTCATATAACTCATCATCTTCTGTTTAAGGGCATCACTTTTCGAATCGCCTTTAGATAATATCGCAAATTTCATATGCGTTCTCCTTATCGTTCACTTCGTTGTTCGGTATAGAACTTCTGTGCCTCAATGATCTCTTCGCGAATCTCAGACATCTCCTGATCCAGAAGATAGGCCGCTTCAGCCGCATTTTCCAGACGTGTCTGTATCTGCGGTGGATAATCACCATCATATTTATAACGGAGCGTATGCTCAATCGTTGCCCAGAAATTCATAGCAAGTGTACGGATCTGAATCTCAGCCAGAATAAACTTCTGCCCGTCAAGCGTCTCAATCGGATACCGGATGATGACATGGTAAGAACGATAGCCGCTTTCCTTCGTTTCTTTAATGTAGTCACGCTCTTCAACCACTTCGAAATCCTTGCGGTCACGAAGCAGCTGAACAACCGTGTCGATGTCATCAACAAACTGACACATCAGTCTGAGTCCAGCAATATCATACATCTCTTCAGACAGTTTATCGAATGGAATTCCCCTTTGGTTGGCTTTCTCGATAATACTCGGAATCGGCTTCACACGACCTGTCACAAATTCTATCGGTGAAGATAACCCTGCAGAATGATATTGCTTCCGGATTCCTTTTAATTTCATCTTAAGTTCATCAATCGCCTGTTTATAAGGCGCTAAAAATATGTCCCATTGATTCATACGGGCTCACCCCTTTATAACGCGAATACCTCTTCTACTTTTTCAGTAAACGCTTTGCCGTAGTTATGGTTATCTTTAATGTTGTCGAGCAGCAGCTCAAACTCTTCTGTGAAGCGCACAAGTTCAATCGTTCCGTATAAATACCAGTCCTTGTCCTTATACTGGTTCATCATCTCCCATGTTTCTTCTACGAAACGGAGATGCTGGTAGCGTTCACCATCATCCAGCTGATAGACGAACTGAAAATGGTCGCTATCTGTGATCATCTGACCTGTTGCGGTCAGTTCAAGTGGTTCTTCTGCTGTAAAGACATGAACCTGGTCATTCACTAACTTGATTTCATTAACATGTAAATTCATTATAATCTCTCCTTTGACAAACATATTTTATCATAAAAAAGCGCTTCAATATAGAGAATCCCTCTGACTTTACTTCAAATAGATTGTCCGCCATAATAATTGTTGGAGGGGATAACGTGGAAGAATTAGAAATCGAATTTAAAAATTTAATCGATTACCCTGTATACGATCGTCTCAGAAATACTTACTTTAAAGAAGCAGCTGTGATTACACAGACGAATTTTTATATTGATAATACGCATGAAGAGATTGCTGCAGCTCGTATAGCTCTTCGTATACGCGATACAGGTGACAGCCTGATGATGACGCTGAAAGTCCCGCAGGAAGTGGGCATTATGGAATACCATGGTAAGATTAATCCGACCATGCTGGATGATGAGCATATCAACCAGCATGAACTTCCTGATAATATCAGACAGCAGCTGGAATCACGCGGGATTGATGTAGACTCTCTTTACATTGTCGGTGCTTTGTCGACAGAACGTCGCGAAATTCCATATGACGGCGGTCTGCTCGTTCTAGATGCCAGCCACTACCTCGATACAGAAGATTTTGAGCTTGAATATGAAGTGTCAGATTACGAAAGTGGCCTGGAGAAATTTGAGACATTCCTTTCTCAGCAAGGCATTCAGTCGAAGAAACCACTTAATAAAATACAGCGGTTTTATGCGAGACATAAAGCGCTTACAAGCAAATCACTTTCATAATTCCATATAAGTGATATATTAAAGTAAAGGACGAAAATTATGGTCACACCTTATGAAGCAATCGGACAGGAAACGCTTGAAGCTGTAATCGATCGTTTCTACTCTTATGTAGAGGCTGATTCCAGAATCAACCACCTTTTCCCAGGTGACTTTGCAGAGACTGCCCGCAAACAGAAGCAATTTTTAACACAGTTTTTAGGAGGACCTGCGCTCTATACCGAAGAGCATGGTCATCCTATGCTCAGAATGCGCCATCTTCCTTTTAAAATCACGACATTCGAACGTGATGCCTGGGTCGACAATATGACCCGAGCACTGAATGATTTCGATATGGACAGTGAACTCAGAGCATTTATATTGGAGCGTCTCGAAATGACAGCCACACATATGGTGAATTCTGAAGACTAAATGTAGGTGATAGCATGAAACCTTTACAGCTTATAGAATGTCAGACGAATATTCCGCTTCAGCCTTTAAAGAAGATTGAAATCTATTCTTTTTTCGATCCATTCTGTAAGGACAGCTGGGAACTGAAGTGTATTCTTCGTAAACTGCAAATTGAATATAACCAGTATATTGAGATTAAACATATCTTACTGCCTACTCTGCGTATATTGACGAAATGTCAGGCACAGAGTACGACGGAAGACGATAATATCGCACTCGCTTATAAGGCAGCAGAACTACAGGGACGTAAAAAAGCATCCATGTTTCTGCGTTACCTGCAAAACGAGACGATGACAAAGAATGATATTATTACGCGCGACCTTCTGATGCAGTCGGCAGAAAAAGCCAGACTTGATCTGGATACGTATGCCGAGGATATAAGAAGTACACACGTCACGAACTCATTAAAAATCGATCAGCATATCGCGCGTGAAATGGAAGTGACGATGTCTCCTACTCTCGTGTTTTTCAATGAGAATTACGAGGACGATGGACTTAAAGTAGAAGGGGTCCAGCCTTACGCCATTTACACGTATATTATCAATGAGCTCATCGAAATGGATATCGAGAAGGAGCTGCCTCCTACTATTTTCGACTATATCACACAGCATGAACTTGTAAGTGAAACAGAACTTGAGATTATTTACGAATGGCCAAAGAAAATACTCGACCGTGAACTAAAGAAACTGAAGTTAATGAGTAAAATAGAAGAAATCTGTTATAACGAGAATAAATACTGGCGAAAAAAAGAGTGACCTTTCAGATGAGAGGTCACTCTTTTTGTATGAAGAGGCTGTAAAGTCTAGCAGATCTTGTTTGCTAGACTTTATTCATGTGATTCACTGCTTATTTTCTACGTATCGTCCCGCAGATCCTGTTTCCGGGACGTTGCTCATGCGCTACATTGCTTTTTGCTTATATTAAGTCACCCCACTACCTCCCTCTTAAAAAAAGCCATAAAAAAATACCGTGTCTGTATACACGGCATTTTAAACAAAGGGGATGGGAGAAATTTTCACTCAAACAAAGGGGTATGTTTGGTATGTGATAAATTTCATATTGGTAATATATCATGATTTTTAAATCATCGCAACGATATATATCCAACTTCACATTATTGTCATAATGAAAACGTTTTATTATCTGTTATACATTTTTTTGATTAATTTTTCAAACTCATCCAAGCGTGTTTCAAAGACTTTGCAGGCCTGTTCTATAGGTTCGCTCGTTGTCATATCAACGCCTGCTTTCTTTAATACTTCAATCGGATAGTCTGAACTACCAGCTTTCAAGAATTCATTGATGTAACGTTCTACTGCAGGCTTTCCTTCTGATAATATCTGGTTACTTAATGCTAATGCAGCGCTATAACCTGTTGCATACTGATAGACATAATAGTTGTAGTAGAAGTGCGGGATACGGCTCCACTCTTTAGAAATATTGTCGTCTGTTTCTACGGCTTCACCGTAATACTTCTGATTTAACTTGGCATATTCAGCATTGAGGCGTTCACCTGTCAACGGTTCATTATTTTGTGCCAGTGTATGGATCAAGTGTTCAAACTCCGCAAACATTGTCTGTCTGAAAACTGTTCCTTTAAAGCCTTCCAGCTGATAGTTGAGGAGATACAGTTTCTTCTTCTCATCTGTTAGTTTCTGATACATGTGATGTGCGAGTAACGCTTCATTACAAGTAGATGCTACTTCAGCTACAAAGATAGAATATCCGGACATATTGGACGGTTGGTTTTTACGAGAGAAATAGCTATGTGCTGAGTGACCGAATTCGTGTGTTAATGTAAATGTATTGTTTACTGTATCTGTCCAGTTCATCAGAATAAAAGGATTTGTACCATATGTTCCAGATGAATAGGCACCGCTTCGTTTGCCTTTATTCTCATAAACATCTACCCAGCGATTGTTCAGGCCTTCTTCAATGACATCTGTGTACTCTTTCCCCATCGGTTCAAGTGATTCCAGCACCCATTTTTTCGCTTCTTCATAAGTGACTTCAAACTTCTCATCCTGCACAAGTGGTGTATACATGTCATACATTTTCATGTCTTCTAAGCCGAGCAGTTCTTTACGCAGTTTTGTATAACGATGTAATAGCGGCAGATGATCATGAATCGTTTTGATCAGATTATCATAGACTGCTTCAGGAATATCATTATTGCTCAGTGCCTGCTGGCGTGGTGAGTCATAGTTTCTGACTTTACTTGAGAATAAAGCAGACTTCACTTTACCTCCTAATGTCTGTGACAATGTATTGTTGAACTGACCATACGCACGGTAGACTTCATTATATGCATTCTTTCGGAGCACGCGGTCTTCTGATTCCATATACTTGCTGTAGGTCCCTTGAGATAACGGATGCAGCTGACCATCTTTATCCGCGACATCTTCAAACTTCAAGTCAGCATTATTGAACATACCGAAGACATTGCTTGGTGTGGACAGTGCTTCACTTGCTTCAGCTAAAATCTTTTCTTCTTTATCAGAAAGGACATGTGCTTTTTTCTTCATGATGCGTTCTAAATCAAATTTGTAGCGCTCGAGTTCCGGCTTTTCTTCTACAAAGCTCTCAATCGTTTTTTCATCGATTGTCATCAGTTCAGGCATCATAAAACTCCAGGCACTTGATAACTTTGCAGCAAGTGATGCCGCACGCTGTTCCATCCCTGCATAATGCGCATCTGATGTATCCTGATCGTGCTTTAAGTGTGCATATGTATAGACCTTGCCTAACTTCTCATCGATTTCACTATCGAGTAAAAGGGCCTGATACAATGTCTCTGCACTCTCTCCCAGGCGACCCTTTACTTCCTCCTCACGACCGATATAACTCTCAGTATCTTTAAATGCAGCTTCAAAAGCGGCATCGTCTTTAAAAATCGTCGTTAAGTCCCATGTGTTTTCTAACTTCTGTTCTGCTCTAGTAATTAGTTCAGCCATATACTTTCCTCCAAAAATTTAGATTATTATAATTTTCTCACTTTTCAGTCATTAATGCACGTATAATTTCTTATAAGCAGCTAAATACTGTGCAACCAGTTCAGACACAATCTCATACTCAGATAACAGCGTATGAACACCGTAAAAATCCAGTTTGTCAGCTAAACGTTCTACCGTATATGTTTGATTCTTCAGTAGCAGCAGGAGCATACTCTGCCATGTAATCGGATGCGTCCTGATATAGAACTGATGTGGCACGACGATTCCGATAGACTGAGGCAGCGTGCGGTGATTGATACCTAACTGGTACAGAGCACTCAGTGTTGGTTCCCTCACATCTTTCAGCTGCAGACATCGTCTGATAAACATATTCTGCTGCTGTTTCGTCAGCTGATGAGATTGTCTCGTAACTACCCGGTCTATCATGAATGCTTCAAAACACGAGACACTGTACCTCTCATATGTGACAGAAAGTGTCGGTGTTATATCACCTAACTGATAGCAGTAAAACTGATCCTCGCTTTTGTTATAACTGAAAAGCTGCATACGCTCAGTCTGGACCAGCGCACGTTGAAATGCCGTCAGCTTCAGCATGCAGTCATTCCGTGATAGAGCCTCATCTTCTGCTATCCAGATGACATCCATGTTCAATCGCCTGTAACCTGCACTTCTACGTAATATTGCATCGACTGGAATGACAGAGAGCTGCAATTCTAAAGCGAGTGTCCTGTCCACCAGGATATCCGGTATCTGTTCGATTTCACTTAGAAAATATTCCATATCCACCTGATAAGCTCTCGCCATATCATAGAGATGATGCTTTCCCTGCAGATGAGCAAGCGACTCTGTCTTATAAGTTGATTTATGACAGTCAATGACACGCTGGTGCGAGAAATGCGCAATTTTGTAACGTCCTTGTTTTAAAGTCACGGGTTTCAAACATACAGGACAGCGGTAATGCAGTTTTAAATCTGCCTGATGTGCCTGAGTGTAGATTCCTTCTTCTGTGACAGCGATCAACATAAAAACACCCCCTACTAAATAATCGTAGAGAGTGGACAATATTATTTTTAAAGATTCTATAGTTTGTGTAAATTACACTGAGAAATAGTGTCTCACTTGACGACGAACATTATGACTCATAATGACTTTACCGTATTCCTCCAGCATTGGATGATTCATTTTAGAAGGATTCGCATATTCAAAAAGATGGGAGACATAGCTGTCCATGGCATCTTCCGTTGCACGGCTGTCAAAATGAACGTAATAGTAATATTTATTGTCATGCATATAGAGCAGGTCTTCCATATCTACTTCTATACTATCTGCATGACTGAACTGGATGACTTCCTCAAGACTGGCAAACTCCGCGACTAATTCACGGCTTTTCTTACGTTTGTTATCCTGTGAAGCTCTATCTAATAAATCTGCAACGCCGTGGTCATGTTCCAGCGCTTTATTTAAGTATTCATTGACTTGATATTCAAGCTGATCACTTGTCTCTTCTTCAGGCAGATGCATGAAATCGTCCTGTTTTGACTTCGTCACAACGAATTCAATTCCTTTGTCGAAAGCATGGACTTGTATCCATAGAGGTCCTTCTACAACAAATTCCTCTTCTTCATTGATTTCTTCCATCATAGACCAGAAGAACTCTTCCCCTTTACGACGGTTCATCCACAGGTCATCCTGCCTGAAACCGCGTTCTTCGATATCACGGTAAGTCAGATAAAATTTAATCGTTGACTCATTAATGCGTTCTATTCTCATCCCAATACCTCCTTACTGATGAGTAGTATCACTATTGTATTATACTCATCCGTAAAAACCTAACAATTTGATTAAAAAAAGCTACCTCTAAAGAGGTAGCTTAGTCAACCATACGTTGAGCTTCAAGAAGCTGGAATGTACGGACTTTACGTGGTAAGAAACGACGAATTTCATCTTCGTTATAACCGACCTGCAGACGTTTTTCATCTAAGATAATCGGACGACGTAATAATCCTGGGTTGTCCTGAATAATCTGATAAAGTTCCTGCAGAGGAAGTGCATCGATATCTACATTTAATTTCTGGAACGTTTTAGAACGCGTTGAGATAATCTCATCTGTCCCGTCTTCTGTCATGCGTAAAATTGCTTTTATTTCATCAATTGATAAATTTTCTGAGAAAATATTGCGCTCCGTATACGGAATATCATGTTCTTGTAACCATGCTTTCGCTTTACGGCAAGATGTGCAACTAGGTGAAGTAAATAATGTTACCATACATCTCACACTCCTAATAATTTTAATTTAGATTAGTGATGAATCAATTAATTCTCTATTCCCTTGTGTCAAGTGATTAAACCTGATGTTAGAAATTTCATCTGCTAACCTTATGACTTTATTATAATGAACGAAAATGAGAATTAAATGAGAAAAATGAATTAATTTTCATTTTCCTGAGAATATTTCGCAAAGTCGTCATATTTAACGGCAGGCTGAAATAGTGTACAATATAACAAACAGTTTGAAAAGGAGACTCTCTATGGAAACTTTATTTTCAGGCATTCAGCCGAGTGGTATACCGACTATCGGTAACTATATTGGTGCATTAAAACAGTTCGTCGATATCCAGGACGATTATGACTGTTATTTCTGCATCGTCGACCAGCATGCTATAACAGTACCTCAAGATAAACTCGCACTACGCAAAAATATCCGTTCCCTTGCTGCACTATATCTCGCAAGCGGTATCGATCCTGATAAAGCGACACTCTTTATCCAGTCAGAAGTACCGGCACACGCTCAGGCAGGTTGGATGCTGACTTCTATTTCGACTATCGGAGAACTGGAACGTATGACGCAATATAAGGATAAAGCAAAAGACCGTAAAGAAGGCATCCCTGCAGGTCTTCTCACTTATCCGCCACTGATGGCTGCTGATATTTTATTATACGGCACTAAAATCGTTCCTGTCGGCGATGATCAAAAGCAGCACCTTGAACTCACGAGAGATCTCGCTGAACGTTTTAACGCGCGCTATAACGATATCTTCACAATTCCGGAAGTACGTATGCCAAAAGTAGGCGGACGTGTCATGAGCCTGCAGGAACCGACTAAGAAAATGAGTAAGTCTGACAGCAACACAAAAGGCTTTATCTCCCTTCTTGATCCACCGGCAACAGTTGCGAAGAAAATTAAAAGTGCTGTCACAGACTCTGAAGGTATCGTCAGATTTGATACAGAGAATAAACCGGGTATTTCAAATCTACTGACTATCTACTCCATCTTCAGTGGTGAAACGATTGAGGCACTTGAAGCAAAATACGCAGGAAAAGGCTATGGTGACTTCAAAGGTGATCTCGCTGAAGTCGTTGCAGACTTCATCACTCAGTTCCAGGAGAAATATCAGTATTATATGGACTCGGAAGAACTGGATACCATCTTGGACCGCGGTGCTGAAAAAGCAAGCTTTAAAGCAAACAAGATGCTGAAGAAAATGGAAAATGCGATGGGACTCGGACGTAAACGAAAATAAAACACGGTCAACTGACCGTGTTTTTTCATTTAAAAAAGGAGCAATCAGCTGATTGCTCCTTTTCGTATTATTTTTTGCCTTCGATGTAAGTTTCTTTAAGTGTAGTGTCACCAGCGAATTTATGAGTGACAAGATTCTTAACGTAATCTTGACGTAAACGAGCTACTCCTGCCTGATACATCGGAATGATAACAGCATTATCCAGGAATTTTGTTTCAGCTTCCTGTAAAGTTGTCCAGCGTTTTTCAGTATCCTGCAGTAATGGACCTTTAGCATCATTAATCATTTTATCATACTCTTTATCAGACCAGCCTGTCTGGTTGTGAGCACCTTTAGTGACGAACATATCAAGGAATGTCATTGGGTCTGGATAGTCAGGACCCCAGCCGCCGAACGCAAGCTCGTAGTTACCTTTAGATTCTAACTCAAGTTTCTGTTTGAATGGTTGCTGTTTAATTTTGAGCGTGACGCCTGGTAATGAAGTTTCAACTTGCTCTTTAACGTACTCACCAGCTTTTTTAGCTGTGTCAGCATCAAATGTTAAATATTCAAATTCGAATTTATCTTTCCCAAGTTCTTTTTTCGCTTTTTCTAAATATTTTTGTGCTTCTGCTTTATCATAGTTAAGTGGAGATTTAACACCTGAGATATAGTCTTCTCCTGCTTCATTTTTCACGAAATCCTTAGGCATCAATGTATCAATGGCAACAGAACCATTGTTCAGAATTGTTTTTGTCAACTTTTCTTTATCGATAGATTTCGCTAAAGCAAGACGTAAGTTTTTGTTTGCCAAGTCTTTATTTTTACCTTGGTTCATACGAACGAAATATGTTGAGGCATCAAGTTCCGTAGAGAAGTTTTTGTCTGATTTGTATTTATCAACGTTCTCAGCCGTTAAACCAACTGCATCAATATCACCAGTTGTGTACATGTTAAGCGCTGTTTGAGCATCTTTAACAATCTGATAGTTGACTTCTGTTAATTTAACTTTATCTTTGTCCCAATATTTATCATTTTTCTTAAATTGGAAGTTTTTCTCTGTATTCCATTCGCTTAAGACGAAAGGTCCGTTATAAAGAGTTGTGTCTTTAGTCGTTCCGTATTTAGAACCTTGCTCTTTAACAAATTTCTCGTTTTGCGGTAAGAATGAACCGAATGCGAGTAATTCCTTGAAGTATGGGACAGCTGTTTCCAATTGAATTTCAAGTGTATTGTCATCTACTGCTTTAACGCCGAGTTCTGAAGGTTTCATTTTACCTTCATTGACTGCAGCAGCATTTTTAAGGTCCATCATGATATATGCATATTCTGCCGCTGTCTTAGGATCTAATGTGCGTTGCCACGCATAAACAAAATCTTTAGCTGTTACAGGGTCTCCATTTGACCATTTAGCATCTTTACGTAGTTTAACTGTCCAGGTTTTGCCGTCCTTAGAAATTTCAGGGTCCCCTTCGGCTACACCTGGTACCGCTTTATCATCTTTATCTAAAGTGTAGAGACCTTCCATTACTTGGTTGAATGTATCAAAAGAAACCTGGTCAGTCGCTAATGACGAATCAAGTGATGGGATGTCTGAACTAGAAGAAAAGTTTAATACTTGCTCTTCTCCACCGCCGCTACCAGAATCCCCAGTGGATTTGCTATCCTTAGAATCGTTGCCACCACCTGTACAAGCTGCTGTAAAACCTGAAACTGCGATTAATGATGCTAAGAATAATGAACTTTGCTTCTTCATGAATTTGCCCCCTATTGTTTAATGAAAATCAATCTGTACTGAATTTTCAGAAGATTTTTATTAATTATATTTTAATAACTTACATGTTGCAATACTTTTTTTAAATATTTTGACTTTTTTAATAATTTATATTAATTCACTTTTTACACTGTTTTACTCTATTAACATCTGTAAATTTTAATTTTTATATAAAATAGTTAATAAACCTATAAGAGAAAACCATACTCAAAGTATGGTTTCGATCTTATAACTGGCCGACAGCTGTTGTGCCTTTATGATGATTATAATTAGCCTTATGTTTTTCGTATTCACTTGGTGAACAATAGACATAATGATCAGGTGCTACTTCACGAAGCTCAAGCACATCATCCGCTGAATAGGCATGAACATCCGGATTATAAGTATGTCTGACACGCGTACGTTCACTTTCAGGGTCTGGAAGTGGAATAGCTGAAAGCAGCGATTTTGTATACTCATGAAGTGGATTGTTATAGATAGCATCTGCTGGACCAATTTCAACTAATTTACCGAAGTACATAACACCAATACGGTCAGAGATGTATTTTACCATCGATAAGTCATGAGCAATAAACATAAATGTGATGCCGCGTTCTCTTTGGAGCTCCTGCATCAAGTTGACAACTTGAGCCTGGATAGACACGTCTAGTGCTGAAATCGGCTCGTCAGCTATGATAAAATCAGGTTCAACTGCGAGTGCACGGGCAATTCCAATACGTTGACGCTGGCCACCAGAGAACTCGTGTGGATAACGGTTGGCATGTTCTTTATTAAGTCCAACTGTCTGTAATAATTCATAGACACGGTTTGCACGGTCCTGTTTATTTTTAGCAAGTTTATGAATATCAATGCCTTCAGCAATAATATCCATGACTTTAAGTCTTGGATTAAGAGATGCATAAGGATCCTGGAAGATCATCTGCATACGACGATTGAAATGCAGCAAGTCTTTCTTGCGTTTAATAGACTGGATATCAGTGCCATCAAAGTACACTTTACCACCTGTTGCATCATAAAGTTTGATGAGAGAACGCCCTGTTGTTGACTTCCCGCAGCCTGATTCTCCTACAAAGCCAAGTGTCTCCCCTTTATAAATATCAAATGAAATATCATCAATCGCTTTAACTTCATTAGATTTTCCCACATTAAAATATTGCTTCAGGTTTTTAACTTCAATCAGTTTTTCCTTATTAGCACCGTAATGCGTTGTGTAACCAGATGCTCTGAGTTCATCTTCAGTCAGTTCAGTCTTGTTCAGCTCTCTATCTGAGTACTGAGCTGTCGTTTCAGTAATCTGAGATTCATCGACGACTAATGGCCCATCTTCAATGCTGTGTTCTTTAAGTGTATCAGGATGCAGATCCTGTTTATATTCTTCTCTCATTAGAAGCTTACCCCCTCTACTTGTCTTGGCTGATCGAACTGGCCAGGAAGTTTTCTCTGCTTCATTTTAACCATTTCTGGCGGGTCCACTTGAGGTGCCTGTGGATCCATTAACCATGATTTGACGAAATGAGTCGGTGATACCTGGTACCAAGGTGGCTCCTGTTCAAAATCAATCTGAAGTGCATAATCAGAACGACGTGCAAATGCATCTCCAACAGGTGGTTTGATGAGGTCTGGTGGAGTACCTGGAATCGCTTTAAGCTGTGTATCCTGTGCAGTGTCAAGACTTGGCATAGAAGATAGCAGGCCCCATGTATATGGATGTTTCGGATCATAGAAAATCTCGTCAACTGTACCTGTTTCAACAATCTGTCCACCATACATGACTGCTACGCGGTCAGCAACGTTAGCAACGACGCCTAAATCATGAGTAATGAAGATGATTGAAGTATCAATTTTTTTCTGTAAGTCTTTCATCAGTTCAAGAATCTGTGCCTGAATCGTTACATCAAGTGCGGTCGTCGGTTCGTCAGCAATTAGCACTTTCGGGTCACATGCAAGTGCTGTCGCTATAACGATACGCTGACGCTGACCTCCCGAGAATTGGTGAGGATAGTTATTAAAACGACCTTCTGCATTAGGTAAGCCAACTAAGTTTAAAATATCAATTGCTCGAGCTTTAGCATCTGCTTTCGATAACTTTTGATGCTTGATTAAGGGTTCCATCACTTGCTTACCGATTTTCATCGTCGGATTCAATGAAGTCATCGGATCCTGGAAAATCATTGAAATGTCACGGCCACGTACTTTTTGCATTTCTTTTTCTGATAGCTTCGCTAAATCTTTACCATCAAAAAGAATCTGTCCTTCTTTAATACGACTTGGTGGTGTAGGCAATAATCGCATAATAGCTTTAGTTGTAACTGACTTACCCGAACCTGATTCGCCTACGATTGCCAGCGTTTCCGCTTTATCAAGGTGAAAGTCTACTCCACGTACAGCCTGCACTTCTCCTGCATGGATATCGAAGGAAACTTTCAGGTTTCTCACTTCCAAAATTCTTTGTGCCATTTATATTTCCTCCTTTATTATTTACGCATTTTCGGATCGAGTGCATCACGTACACCATCACCAAATAAGTAGAAGCAAAGAATCAATAAACTTAATACTGCTGATGGAATAAACATCTGATATGGATGGATTAATAACATTTTACGTCCATCATTGACTAATGAACCTAAAGACGCTGCCGGTGAAGGAATACCTAAACCGATAAAGCTTAAGAAAGCTTCGAAGAAAATCGCACCAGGTACTGAGAACATTGCAGTAACAATGATAGGGCCTAGTGTATTAGGTAAAATGTGTTTGAAAATTAAGCTTGAATTAGATGCCCCTAAAGTACGAGAAGCAAGAACGTATTCCTGTGACTTCAGTTTCAGGAACTGTCCACGAACGATACGGCTCATCCCTATCCAGCCTGTCAGAGACATGGCCAGGATAATGGTCATGATGCTTGCATCGAAAATGATAACGAATAAAATCATGATAATCAGGTTAGGTATAGAGGCGATGATTTCGATGATACGTTGCATGACATTATCAACTGTACCTCCAAAGAAACCGGAAATCGCACCATAAGTGATACCGATGACCACATCAAGGAATGCTGCAACAACTCCAATCAGTATCGATACTTTTGTTCCTTCCCAGACACGAGTGAAGATATCACGGCCAAGGTCATCTGTACCGAACCAGTAGCTTTCTTTGACATTTTTCGCTTCATACATATCAAAGTTATCTTTATCACGACCATCAAACGGTAGGAAATGGATATCTTTTAAAGCTTCAATTTTAGGTGGTAAGTTCGCATGATCGACGTTTTGTGCCTTAAAAGTATGGCCGCTGATCATTGGACCGATAAGCGCCATTAAAAGAATTAAGATAAGGCCGATCAGACCCGCGATAGCTGCTTTATTGGATTTTAACTGCAGCCATGCATCCTGCCAGAATGTTCGACTTTCACGTTCAATCTTGTCTTCATAGATTTCGTCACGATTCGCCAGTACAAAAGGCTGAGCGCGGCTTGTTGATAAATTTTGATCAACATCAGCATGCGTATAAGTTTCTCTTTCGTTTACCATTAATCTCTACCTCCTTGTACACGAATACGTGGATCGATAATGCCGTACAGAATATCAACTACTAATAAGACTGCTACAAATAAGAAACTGAAGAAGATTGTCAGACCCATAATGACAGGATAGTCATTCATCTGAATAGAACGTACGAATTGGTCACCAATACCCGGGATACCAAAAATAGTTTCAATAGTCAGTGCACCGGTAAGGATACCGACAGTCATCGGTCCGATTAATGTAATGATTGGAATTAAAGCATTTCGTAATGCGTGACCATATAAAACCTTGTTAGTTGAATTCCCTTTTGCTTTTGCAAGCGTGATATAGTCTGAGCTCAGTACTTCAATCATCTCAGAACGGATATAACGGGCGATGGTTGCTGTAACACCAGCTGATAGTGCTAGAGCAGGCAAGACCGCATACATTGGTCCTTCCCAACCCGCAACTTTAAAGATCTGCCATTTTACAGCGAAGAAATATTGAAGAAGAACTGCTAATACGAATGAAGGAACTGAAATAGCAATAACAGAGAATATAGTCGCGAGATAATCGATCCATGTATTCTGTTTGACGGCTGCGACTACACCTAATATGATGCCGACGACAACCCCTAATATAAGTGCATAAAGCCCTACTTCTGCTGAGGGTCCTAAACGTGGAATAACAAGTTCAGTAACAGAACGATTATCATATTGGAATGAATTTCCTAAATCACCTGTTGCCACATTTTTTAAATAGTTGACATATTGGACACCAACCGGATCGTTAAGGCCGTATTTTTCATTAACAATTGCTTTTTGCTCAGGCGTCAGTTTTTCATCGTTATAGGGAGACCCTGGCATTAACTTCATCAAGAAGAAAGTTGCAGTAGCTACTATGAACAAAGTGATAAACATGTAGCCTAATCTTTTTAGAACAAACTTTAACATTATTTTTCCTCCTTTTTTTAGGTTAAGCTTTACTTAACAATTATCATAACTAAGTTTTCACAAAATTCATATAACTTTTTGAAAATAAAAAAATTATTCTGATAATTTATTGCAAATCACACTTATTGTTATAATACAATTTGCCTCTTAACCTTTACTTCTCTAAAGCCTTAGCATCATTATAATGATAATTTCTTACTTTTTGCAATACATTTTTTATTCAGAATTCTCTTTAATATGTATAAAATTATCCTATTTCATTGCGTTAAAGCGATGTTGAATTTATTAATATTCATTATTATATTTATTAATACATATTCATACTAAAATAGTCGGCTATTTTCAATGATTTGGTAAATGAAATATTTATCTGTTATACATCAATCCGATTTTACTGTACAATACTAATGAGGATATAAGTGGAGGGTTATAAGTGAAGTTCAAATTCTATAGTTTATTTATTTCGATATTATTGTTTTTAAGTATTGTTTCTTTGTTTTTTTATGGTTTCAGTATGATTCATTTTTTTGATACATTGTTCATGTATGCGCTATTGATGTTCTGTATAGGTTTACTCATATATTTGTTCTCAGACGGCGCATTCAGTATTATGGGGCATTCTTTCAGACGTTTCCACTACGTCACTGCGCCGAAGCGTCTGAAAGATACGATGGCTGATGATGACTTATATAACCAGAAGGAAGTCAGAATCCGTAATGAAAAATATGCGTTTACTGTGCCGATGATTTTAACCGCCCTGGTAGGTATTGTTATTTCACTCGCATTGTCATATCTCATCAAATAAAAAAGCGAAGCTGCAAGTCTAGACTTGCAGCTTCGCTTTTTAAATTAGTCTTGATATTTCTTCAGTACAAGGACTGCATTATGACCACCAAAGCCTAAGCTGTTGGATAGAGCATATTCAATGTCCATCTCAATCGCTTCATTCGGAATATAATCAAGATCACATGCCGGATCTGGCTGGTCCTGATGTATTGTCGGTGGAACGGTTCCATTATGAATCGCCAGTGCTGTCAGAATAGCTTCGATTGCACCAGTCGCACCGAGCAGGTGACCTGTCATTGACTTCGTCGAGGATACTTTCAGATTCTTCGCTGCTTCACCGAATACAGTTTTAATCGCTTCTGTTTCATATAGATCACCGATCGGTGTGCTTGTACCATGTGCATTCAAATACTGGATCTGGTCAGGTGTGATGCCTGCATCTTTAATCGCCATTTTCATCGCACGTGCGCCGCCTTCTCCTTCTGGTGCGGGCGCTGTAATATGATAGGCATCACCATTGTTGCCGTAGCCAGCAACTTCAGCATAGATGTGCGCGCCACGTTTTTTCGCATGTTCCAGTTCTTCTAGAACGACAACACCTGCACCCTCCCCCATCACGAAACCGTCTCGTCCTTCCTGGAAAGGTCGACATGCCTCGTCCGGATTATTGTTTGTTGACAGTGCTTTATTGGCTATAAAGCCTGCGATGCCCATTTTTGTGATCGGGGCTTCGGCTCCGCCTGCGATCATTGCGTCTGCATCACCGTACTGGATGATGCGGTAGGCGTCACCGATACTGTTCGTCCCTGTCGCACACGCTGTAACTGTACAGCCATTCGGTCCTTTTGCGCCCAGATCAATCGAAATCTGTCCTGCAGCCATGTCAGGGATGAGCATCGGCACAAAGAACGGACTGATCCGGTTCGGTCCACGTTTTAACATCTGATCATAAGCGGTCTCAAACGATTCCATCCCGCCGATACCCGAACCGACCCATACACCGATACGGTCACTGTTTTCATCTGTTATTTCAAGCCCGCTGTCTTTAAGCGCTTCACGAGCAGCTACCACACCGTACTGTGTAAAGCGGTCCATCTTACGTGCCTCTTTTCTCTCCAGATGGTCTTCGATATTGAAATCTTTTAATTCTCCGGCAATCTTAACGCTGAAATCTGAGACATCAAGTCTTGTAATATAATCAATCCCATTTACACCTTTAATCGCATTTTCATAAGTGGTTGATGCATCGTTACCTAGCGGACTTAAAGCACCTATTCCAGTAATCACTACTCTTCTCTTCATATTATCCTCCTATTTACCGTAGACCAGTGTAATGGCGCCGTATGTGAGTCCGCCGCCGAATCCTACGAGTACAATTTTACTGTCTTCTTTTACCGTACCTTTTTCGAGTTCATGAATCAAGGACAGAGGGATGGATGCAGCAGATGTGTTACCATAACGGTCGACTGTCACACTCATTTTCTCTTTATCAATTCCGAGTCTCTGGCGTGCTGATTCCATGATTCGGATATTCGCCTGATGGGGTATGAACATATCGATATCCTCTGGTTCAAGTCCCGCTTCTTTGACTGTCTTCTGCGCCATGTCCCCCATTATTCTGACAGCAAACTTGAAGACTTCCCGGCCGTTCATCTCGAGCAGGTGGTCTTCTTTTCTGTCATATAGATATTCCCCACCTATCCCATCACTGCCGAGCTGGAAGTTCCGGATACCGCGTCCTGCGCTGACCTGGCCCATCACGACTGCAGCCGCGCCGTCACCGAAGAGAATCGCAGTATTGCGATCTGTCATGTCTGCAATTTTCGACAATTTTTCTGCGCCGATGACTAAGACATATTTACAGACCCCTGTCTGGATGAACTGCTGTGCTGTGACCATCGAATAGATGAATCCTGTACAGGCGGCCAGCTGATCCATTGCAGGTACTTGTCTCAGTCCTAAACGTTCCTGCAGCTGACAAGCAACTGAAGGAAACTTGTGGTCACCTGTTGCCGTCGCAACGAGCACCATATCTATTTCATCTTTAGCGATACCTGCGTCTTTAATCGCTCGTTCTGCAGCGATAAAAGCGAGATCACTCGTATCCTCGTCCACTGCTGCAAACCGTCTTTCTTTTATACCCGTCATCTTGGTAATCCATTCATCTGATGTATCTAGAAACGCTTCAAAATCCTGATTGGTCATCCGTTTTTCTGGAACGTAGCCACCAATACCGACTATACCTATATCCAACGCTATCCACCTACTTATAATCTGTTATTATAACCAGGTACTAATTTATCACAGAATTAGCTGAATTTCAATCTTGACGGTAGGCATCATGTTCAGCAGGAGGCGTCTCTCCACTCGGCAGTAAGTTTGTTTCTTTGTAGTGTGCAAGGTCTTTCTTTAACTGGGTCGTAAACTGATTATCCATTCGTCTGGAAAGTTTACCCACGCCCACCAGGTTCTCTTTAATGCCCCAGTTCAGTTTTCCACCTTTTAAGTTTCCTTCTTCATATAGTTTTGCTACTTTGACATAAGCGGCTGGGATCTTCACCTGAGTACTCATCAATACTTGTGGACCGTAGTTACTCTGATCGCTGATAAAACCGATGACGTTGGTATCATGATCTCTTGCATATGACATGATATCGGCATTGATGCCATCGCCAGCTGGAAACAGCACATCTACTTTTTTATTTTTGATGAAATTCTCTGCAATATCAGTACCCCGGCTGTCGTAGCTGAAGGTCTTGACGTAATATTCATGCAGTTTTATATTTTTATTTTCAAATATCGCACCGTCTTTAAAGCCTTCTATCTCTGGTTGAGATTTAAAAGAACCGATGACACCGATATGACCTGTCTTAGAATGATGTGCTGCAGTCATGCCACCGAAATAGCCCATTGTATAGGCATCAATATTAATGATGGTGACATTGTCCGCTTTAGATTCACCGTTAAATACGACAAAATGAATATCAGGATATTTTGCAGCGACCTCATTAAATGCATCCGAAAATTCCATACCTTGTCCGTAGAGAACCTGGACATTTCGGTCTGCCATCCGTTTGACAGCAGTCTTGATTTCTTCGTTCGTATTGATATTCTGTTCATAAAAGAATGCTGTTTCATATGACTGAGCAATTTCAAGCATTCCTTTGTATCCTTCTGTTCCCCATGTCTGGTCATACATGGAATCCGGAAATAGAAACCCAATTGTCGTCAATCGATGCTGGGGTCGACTGTAAAAAAAGATGGTGACCAAAAGTATAGCAACTAGTGCTACCAACAGACTTATTTTTTTCATATTTCGCCTCTCATGTAAGGGTATACTTTTTCTATAAACTCTTCTATAATCAATAGTATAACAATTATTGGGGGATTTTAACATGCATTATATTATGACGTTTGTATGGGCTTTTATCCTCGTCCATATGATCAATTTCGTACTGATGAGCTTAGGTGGCGGCAATGAACTTCATCTGATGACTGCAAATGTCATGGCGGTTGTTTTCGCTGTTCTGGCGCTTATCGTAGCTGCATTAATTCCAAATGATCCGATTCCAACCGATCATCACTAAAAAAGCACAGTAGCTTATTTTTAAGCTACTGTGCTTTTTTTATTGAAGTTCTAAATCAAGTTGGCCTTCCTTCATCGTGATATTGATATGTGCGCCTTCTGCAAGACTGTTCTGCAGTAAAAGACGAGCGACAGGCGTCTCAATATGTCTCTGCACGAAACGCTTAAGTGGACGAGCACCAAATTCTGGCGCATAAGCTTCTTTTGCCACCCATTCTTTAACGGATCGATCCACTGTCACTGACATGTGCTGATCCATCAGACGACGGTTCAGCTGATCAACAAATTTGTCGACGATGAAAGTGATATCATTTGCGCTGAGTGTTTTGAAGAGCACGATATCGTCCATACGGTTCAAGATTTCCGGTTTGAAGTAACTATGCAGCGCTTCATCGACCTGACTGCGCGCTTCATCTGTAATCTCACCGTCCTCAATACCATTCAACAAGTATTGTGAACCGATGTTACTCGTCATGATGATGATCGTATTTTTAAAGTCTACGATACGCCCTTTAGCATCTGTCAGACGGCCTTCGTCCAGAAGCTGCAGAAGTACGTTGAAGACATCACTATGGGCTTTTTCGACTTCATCAAGCAGAATCACTGAATAGGGCTGACGTCGAACCGCTTCAGTCAGCTGTCCGCCTTCTTCATAACCTATGTAACCTGGAGGCGCGCCGATAAGTCTCGCCACTGCGTGTTTTTCCATATATTCACTCATATCGATTCGAATCATATGTTTCTCTGAATCAAACATCGTACTAGCCAGTGCTTTGGCAAGCTCTGTTTTACCGACCCCAGTAGGACCCAGGAACAGGAAACTGCCGATCGGACGGTTTGGATCTTTTATGCCAGCACGTGCACGCACGACGGCATCTGCCACTAAATCGACTGCCTCGTCCTGACCGACAACACGTTCATGCAGAATATCGGATAGTTTCAGCAGTTTTTCTTTTTCTGTTTCCACTAGTTTAGAGATTGGGATACCTGTCCACTGCGATACGATGTAGCCGATCTCTTCATTTGTCACGACTTCACGGATCAGACGGTCCTTACCTTTCGTCTCTTCCTGAAAATCTTCTTCAAGCTGTGCCAGTTCTTTTTCGATTTCTGGGATCTTACCATACTGGAGCTCTGAAGCTTTCGCTAAATCATAGTTATTCTGCGCTTCTTCCAGCTGTGTACGGTATTGATCCAGTTCAGAGCGTTTTTCCTGTAAGACCTGGATCTGTGATTTCTCTTTTTCCACTTTAGCCGCAAGAATCTGCTGTTTCTCTTTCTCATCAGCAAGCTCTTTCTGCAGTTCGTCAAGACGCATACGGCTGGCACTGTCTTCTTCATTTTTCAATGCTTTTTCTTCAATTTCGAGCTGCAGTACTCGACGATTGACTGCATCCAGTTCAGTCGGATTAGATCCCATCTCTGTACGGATCGTCGCACAGGCCTGGTCAACTAAGTCGATGGCTTTATCCGGCAGGAATCGATCAGTAATATAACGGTCTGACAGTTCAGCTGCCGCAACGAGTGCTCTATCCTGAATACGAACACCGTGATATACTTCGTATCTTTCTTTCAGGCCACGAAGAACAGAGACAGTATCTTCAACGTCCGGTTCTGCTACCAGTACTTTCTGGAAACGACGCTCTAAAGCAGAATCCTTCTCGATATATTGACGATACTCATTCAGCGTAGTCGCACCGATGCAGTGAAGTTCTCCGCGTGCAAGCATCGGTTTTAACATATTGCCGGCATCCATCGCCCCTTCTGTTTTACCGGCGCCGACCATCATATGAATCTCGTCAATGAACAGAATAATCTGTCCTTCACTTTCCTTCACTTCTTTTAACACGGCTTTTAAACGTTCTTCAAATTCACCGCGGAATTTAGCGCCTGCAACTAGTGCACTGAGATCCAGTTCAAAAATAGTTTTGTTCAGAAGTGATTCCGGCACGTCTTTACGAACGATACGCTGTGCCAGTCCTTCGACTATGGCAGTCTTACCGACACCCGGTTCCCCGATTAAGATAGGATTATTCTTGGTCTTACGACTTAAAATACGAATCGCGTTACGAACTTCTTCATCTCGTCCGATAACCGGATCCATTTTACCGTTACGGACTTCCTCAACTAAGTCTCTCCCATATTTTTTCAGTACTTCATATTGAACTTCAGGATTTTGTGATGTCACATGGTTTCCTCCTCTGATCTGATTAATGATTTCTTTAATGACTTCTGATTTGCTGCCGACAAACTCGCGTGTCAGTCCATGAGACTGAACGGCTGCCAGTATGAGATGTTCCACTGATAAATAGTCATCTGACATTTCTTTTTGCAGTTGCTCAGATTTTTGTATCAGCTGGTTCAAGTCATTGCTTAAATACTGACCGTACTGCATATTATCACCACTGACTGCGGGCAGACTATTCAATCTTTCTTCCAGTTTAGCGGTATATTCTTTTAAGTTCAGGTTCGCTCTTTCAAAAACCGTGGACAGCATACTATCCGTATCTTTAGCAAAATGCAGTAAAATACTTTCAGGTTCAATGGTCTGCATTTTCCGTTCTACGGCATCACTTTGGGCTGCTTCAACAGCGGTCTGGACATTGTAAGTCATTTTATCTGCGTTCATATTGCCACCTCATTTGACTATATTTGACCTTTAATAATATTATATATCCATTTTATGCGTGTGACAAACATCATGCTTTTCATATCGGAAAAATTTAAATCGTGCCATATTATGAAAAACGTCTATGCTATAATAGAAAAAAAGCGGACAAGGATGAATAGTATGGTACAAATCAATTTTCATGAAGCCACGAACGTCGTCAACTATATTCTGGATAACGGTAAAGAAGAATCCTTTAAAGCAGGGCAGTATATTTATCAGGCAGAAGACCCGGCGGACTATATCTATGTCATCAAAAGCGGCATCGTCCTCATTAACCGTATGGTCGAAGATGGTAAGGAACTATCCATGAAGATGCTGTCAAGCCGTTCTATTTTTGGCGCTGTGACGCTGTTATGTGGTCCTAAGAAACATTCACTCTTCGCTAAAGTGAAGTCAGCTGCCACTGTCCGCAAAATTGAACTGAAGACTTTCGAGACCGCTTTACTAGCTGATGAAGTCATGAAGTATGAATGGATGCTCTGGCAGCAGAATGAAAATAGCAAAAATGAATATAAGATGCGTGATTTATTTACCCTCGGCAAAAAAGGAGCGCTCTATTCAACATTGATCAGACTCAGCAATACGTACGGCGTTAAGCAAGAAGAAGGTATTCTGCTGAATGTTGAAATGACAAATAATGACCTTGCGAATCTGTGCGGCACGACCCGAGAAGGTGTAAACAGGGTCATCAGTCAGCTGAAGACTGATGATATCATCAGTGTTAAAGGTAAGTACATTATGCTTAAAAACATCCAGTACCTCAAAGATGAAATCAGCTGTGAAAGCTGTCCAATTAATATCTGCAGAATCGAATAAAAAAACCCGCAGAAAATAATCTGCGGGTTTCTGATTAGCTGACACCAAGTGCAATCTTAGCGTAACGGCTCATCATTTCTTTATTCCAAGGTGGATTCCAGACGATATTCACTTCGACACCTTTAATTTCTGGTAATTCGCCGAGTGCTGTCTTCACCTGATCAATAATCTGAGGTCCCATTGGGCAGCCCATAGATGTTAAAGTCATATCAACAGTGACGATACCGTCATCATCCATATCGACGTGATAAACAAGTCCTAAATTAATGATATCAATTCCAAGCTCTGGATCAATAACGTTTTCCAGTGCACCGAGAATACTATCTTTCATTGCTTCTTCCATGCTATTCACTCCTTCCATTCACTTTCTCTAACTATAACAAATTCCTTAACTATCGCCAATTAAATGATATGATAGATGGCAGAAAGGATTGAACTGATGAACGCTAAACACTTAATCTGCCTCGATCTCGATGGCACTTTACTTACAGATGAAAAAACTGTTTCACCTTATACTAAAAATATTCTTCAGCAATTAAAAGAGCAAGGGCATGAAGTGATGATCTCAACCGGTCGCCCCTATCGCGCCAGTGAAATTTATTACAATGAACTCGGCCTGGATTCACCGATCGTCAACTTCAATGGTGCTTTTATCCATCATCCAAAAGACGATACTTTTAAAGTTGTGCATGAACCGCTCGATTTATCAATCGCAAAAGCTATATTCGAACAGCTGGAAGACTTGAACATCCAGAATATCATCGCTGAAGTGAAAGACCATATTTATTTCCATTACCACGATGAATACTTGTTCCACGGCTTCACGATGGGTAATCCAGTCGTTCAAAATGGTGACTTAAATTTCACATTGCAGGAGGAACCAACTAGTATTCTGATCCAGGCAGAAGAAGAACATGTCCCTGCTATCCGTGAGCACTTAAGCGATGTCTATGCAGAACAACTGGAACATCGTCGCTGGGGTGCACCTTACCCTGTCATCGAGATCGTCAAAAAAGGAATCAATAAAGCTGTCGGTATTCAATATGTTTCTGAAACATTAGGTATTAAACAGGAACATATCATCGCGTTTGGCGATGAAGACAATGATTTCGAGATGATAGAGTATGCCGGCACAGGTATTGCCATGGCTAATGCCATCCAGGAACTGAAGTTGCGGGCTGATGAAGTCACACTTTCCAACAATGAAGATGGCATCGGTGTATTTTTAGCTCGTTACTTTAATCTTGAAGGGAGAACTTAATATGAAAATCATCGTAGTAGGCGCAGTCGCAGGTGGCGCAACCGTGGCCTCACAGATTAGACGTGAGCTGCCAGACGCAGAGATCGTTGTTTATGAAAAGGGTCGCGATATGAGTTTTGCCAATTGCGGACTCCCCTATTATCTCGGCAATGAAATCGAAGACCGTTCGAAACTTGTACAGGCTTCAGCAGATTCTTTCAAGGAACGAAAAGAAATTGCGGTTCATCTCTACCATGAAGTAACCGCTGTTGATACAGCGAATAAATCTGTGATCGTTCACAATCATCTGACAAATGCTACGACAGAAGAGAACTATGACAAACTCATCCTAAGTCCCGGCTGTAAAGCCGTTCGTTTACCTCAGCTTAAAGGTTCTGACATCACATTCCCGGTGAGAACACTGGAAGATACAGATATCATTGAACAGCATATTGAGCAATATGATGTTCGAAAAGCACTTGTCATCGGTGCAGGATATATCAGTCTCGAAATGATTGAGAACTTAAAAAATCGCGGACTTGACGTTACACTTCTCCACCGAAGTGAACGCTTGCTTAAAACGATGGATGCACAGTTTTTACCGCACTTAATGAACTGTCTGAAGGAAGAGTCCATTAAGACCCAGTTAAATGATGAAGTAGCTACTATAGAAGGCAGGACTGTTACATTTAAATCCGGTTTTTCTGAAGACTATGACCTCGTCATCGAAGCAGTAGGGATTACGCCGAATACCGATTTCTTAGAAAATAGTCACCTTGTCCTGAATGACAAAGGTTATATTGTGACAGATGAGTATTTCCAGACATCCAGTCAGGATGTTTATGCACTTGGAGATGCAATTGAAACATTCTATATGCATACTGGCGCCAAAACAACCGTCGCACTTGCATGGGGAGCGCACCGCGCAGCAAATCTGATCGCGGGAAATCTTGCGGGTAAAATGAAAGTATTCAATGGCCTTCTTGGCACAAATATTATCCGCTTCTTTGACCATGCCATTGCAAGTGTAGGTATCAGTGAAGCAGAAGCGAAAGAATATGGTGCAGCACATGTATCCTTCGATCAATATCCACAGGCAAGATACATGCCGCGCTCACATCCGATGCATATATCAGTCTATTACGATAAAGAGACACGTCAGATTTTACGTGCCTGCTTCTTCGGTAAGCAAGGTGTTGATAAACGAGTGGATGTCATAGCAACTGCGATAATTGCTAAAATGACGATTGACGACTTAAAAGATATCGAAATCGCCTATGCACCGCCTTTCTCAGCACCTAAAGATATCGTCAATATGATAGGCTATCGTGCAAAATAATAGATATGAAGAAGACTGCGAGTCCGGTGAGGGCTCGCGGTCTTCAATTTGTTGTGCGGGGTGTTATCAGCGATAAATCACATTTATCGCCAGTAACCCATGTATTTTCAACGTTTAGCCATAGTTATCAGCGATAAATCCTATTTATCGCCAGTAACTCATGTATTTTCAACGTTTAGCCATAGTTATCAGCGATAAATCCTGTTTATCGCCAGTAACTCATGTATTTTCAACGTTTAGCCATAGTTATCAGCGATAAATCCTGTTTATCGCCAGTAACTCATGTATTTTCAACGTTTAGCCATAGTTATCAGCGATAAATCACATTTATCGCCAGTAACTCATGTATTTTCAACGATTAGCCTTAGTTATCAGCGAAAAATCCTGTTTATCGCCAGTAACTCCTACTAAACACCTATCTATTCCGCTTCGGTTTTCTTGCGGCCAGTATGATAAACAGGGTAAATGCAACAACGACACCGATTGAAGCAATAATGTAACCAATGTTCAGTCCTCTATCATCAATGATCGCATACAGTTCTGCTTCTTCACGGTTTGTGATGAGCTCAAACTTACCTTCTTTTTCATGGATGGAGTCACCGATCAAGAGTCCACTTAACATCTTCCCTTTAGGTACGACATCAGTGCCAAGCTCAACTTTAGTCGCTTTATCTGTGTTATTCAGATTATAAATAAAGTCCACTTTCCCCGTATCATAGTGAATGACCTGATGACCAGCTTTATTCATGAGTACCTGCATCTTACCCTCAAACATTTCACGGTATTTATCAAATACTCCTGAAGTTGCCTTCAAATAGTCGGTCACTTCTTTTTCTGTTCGGAAATCCAGCAGCTGGTGCATTTCAGGCATCTTGCCACCATTCATCGCAATCTCTGTGCCGTAAGTCATACTCATCGGCTGTTTCTGGCTGAGAAGATAGCTGAGCAGTAACTTAATGCGTGTACCCGGAAACATGTTTTCATCCGCGGCATACTTTGTAAAACGTGGCATAAAGAAGTTATCTGCTGCGAGCAGTTCATTTTGAGCGAATGAATCCGGTAATGGCTGATCTGTTTTCTTAAATCCGTTTGCCAGTTTTAAAGTCGTTTCTTCTTTTTGTACATAATCAAAGTTTTCTGCTGTCATGTCTTTGTTCAGAATAGCCATATTCATCGGCAGGTCAGGCATCACTTTATCCGCGTCAATGCCATCCTGCAGCGTATACATAGATAGACCGTCTACTTGATAATCTTTGACGAAGGCAGCCATTTTTGCCTTATATTTTTGCTGGTTAGCAGCATTCTTCAGATCAATAATCTTAGTATCGCCGTAATATTCTTTCTGGATATCATTCATCACAGGCGTCTTTACTGCAGTAAAATCATTAGTTGCGACGACCGGCATATCAACAACGATTTTCATTTTCTTCTCATGAATCTTTTTGATCAGCTCCTTGAAGTGCTGATCGCCGCCGTAGACATCATCAATCTTGTCATAGCTCGTGACTTTGTAACCCAGATAATCATTCTGTTCATGCTTGAATATCGGTGAGATATGGATGACGTTAAAGCCCATATCTTTGATATAATCCAGTTTGCTTTCAATCCCTTGAAAATCCCCCCCATAGGGCAGTTGATCGTCATCATTATTATGTATGTGTGCATTGTTTTTTTCTGTGCCATTTAAGAAACGGTCAACGACTAAACTATAAACTCTCGGCTGCGATTTCTCCTGTGCTTGTGCAGCCGGCGCAACCATTAGGCCTGCCATCAGCAGTAATATCATTTTCTTCATTTCTATCCCTCTATTCGCTTAATACTTTAAATTATACTTGAAGAGACAGAAATTGTGGCTTAATTCATAAAAAGTTCATAAGAAAAAGCTGATTCCGAAGAATCAGCTTAGTTGAACATTGCTGAAATAGGTCCCATAGGTAACCAGATACCCATGCCGATTGTCAGTAATGCGAATAAAATAACTAAATAGAAGAAAGTACGAGAAGGTTTCTTCTTTTTCTTTTTAGCGAGTGTCATTTCCATCAGACCGATTGTAATCAGACCCAGCAGAAATTTAATGCCATACTGAGCTGCCATACCGCCGCCCATTGTCTGGAAGAACACGACACCGCCACTGATCAGTGTCAGTAATAAAAAGACTCGCAGTACCATATGAAGCGGTTTGAAGTATTGACTTGGTCCTTGACGATCAGAGAAGTTCTGATAAGCAGCAAAGAAAAGAATGATAGCTAGAATCCAGCTTAAAATATGAAGATGTAACATCTGTATCCTCCTTTCATGTATTTACTATCAGTTTAACATATTCATGTCCAAAAAAGAAAAGAGCTAAACGCTCTTTTCTTTCTTCTCACTTATTCAGCAATCGTATTGACTAATGTGCCGATACCATCAATAGAAACTTTGACTTCATCTCCTGACTTCAGGAAGACCGGCGGATTCATGCCTGCGCCCACGCCACTTGGTGTACCTGTCGCAATAATATCACCCGGGTGAAGCGCTACGTATTTAGAAACTTCTGCAATCAGATCGTCAATCTTCAGAATCATATCTGAAGTTGAACCGTCCTGACGAATCTCGTTATTGACTTTCGTTACGATGTTGACGTTCTCAGGATTCGGCAGTTCATCTTTTGTAGCGATGTATGGACCCATCGGACAGCCGCCAATTAAACTTTTACTTAAGAAAGCCTGCAGATGCTCCTTCTGAAGATCACGTGCTGTAATATCATTGATGATGGTATAACCATAAACATAATCAAGTGCAAGACCTTTTGGAATCTTGTGACCGTATTTACCGATAACAATACCAAGTTCGCCCTCGTAGTCCAGCTGACTTGTCACATCTGCGTGTAGTGGAATCGTGTTCCCATCACCTACTAAGCTTGATGGTGCTTTAGTGAATACGTAGAGACGGTCCACTTCATTATTCAGCTCTTTCGCATGTTCCTGATAGTTACGACCGACCGCAATGACGTTGTTCGTCGGTGTTACTGGAGGCAGGAATTTGATATCAGCAAACGGTGCTTTGTAGCTCTCTTTATCGCCCTGCTCTTCTGCTTTAGATACCACCTGGCGTACCGCTTCCTGAAAATCTATTTCTGCATTTTTCTGTAACCCTTCAAGCAATGTTTTCGGATAGTCAGCATCCCCAAATGCTTCAAACACTTTCGGTAAAATCCATGCTGCTTCCTCGCGTTTTACTTTAACGCCGTATGTTTCTTTACCTTGATACTCGAATGAAAGAAATTTCATTGTGGTCACTCCTTCTATGTTTGTTCTTCATTATACAGAATATTTGAATTATTCGCATGCATTTTCCGTTGAAATACAAAATAGATAATGACAGCGACAACAAATATCACGACGCCACGCATCAGAACCACTTCTACTGCGAGATTTTTATAGTCTCCGATACCGAGCGCTGTAAAGGCAAGCATCATCATAAGGGAACTAATGATGATAGCGGGTACAACAGCCAGATTAGCAGTCCCGCGCAGAATCAGATAAAGCGCAATCCCCTGTAGAAGGCCACCGATCATGGCCAATATAGAGAAAGCAAGAACAGATTCCGTCTGGGTCATCAGTGTCTTCAGTATCGTACCGGCAGAAAACAGGACAATTCCAGGTAAGACTCTGTACTTCATGCTGCTGAAATCAATCAGCAGTAAAGGCGTGATGATAAATAAAGCCGTCGCAATGATGACTGTGTAATCCGTCATCAAGCTATGCGTCACATAACTTAAATAGTCATGAGACCTGTAAAGTGAGACAATCTCCTGGAACTTTGCCGCGTCCATAAAGGTTTCACTTGAAAAGAATAAAATCAGCAAAGGGACTGCGACTATAAAAACGCCGATACCAAGAAGCAAATAGCCCACCCAGCTTTTTTTGATTAACCGTGCAAGCAGTAGTCCAAGACCGAGTGCAAGTATATAGCCCATCGAGCTGAACAGCCATTTATCTAATAATCCGAACGCAATGATCATGGAAATCATGCGTATAGACACGTCTATCTGTTTCAAGACAAGCGGAATAACGGCCTGTCCAACCCCAAATGCCAGAATAACAGTGAGCAGGAACGTCGAGCGTTCAGGCTGCTCAAAGTATTCAGCAGGTACCGTCATCATAAAAGGGTGCGCCATTTTCAGGCTGCCTTCTAATATTAAAGCTAGTAAACCGATTAACACTAACACATGTTTCATGATTCAACCTCGAGTTCCATGTAATCGAAGAAATAAAGATAGCCTTTAACCGGCTGTTTCAGCATTTCTTCAAGAGCTTTCTGATAGTAATACATCTGAACCGCATATCGTTTTCGCGCCTCTAGTGCTGCATCATGCATAGAGCCGCCCAGTCTCGGAATCAGACGGTCTGTCTTAAAATCGACAAAGTAGTACTGCCCCTCAAGCTTATAGACACAGTCAATCATCCCCTGAACAAGCGGTTCGACCGGCGCTCCTTCTATCAATTGCCCCGTCAGATAGGATTTGCCGATAACAAACGGTAATTCAGTATAGCGTTCTCCTTCAGACATCTTCTGGTATAGTTCTGACGCAGAAAAACGAATAAGCGCTTCCTGATCGATGAGTCTGCTATCATCTTCTGAGATGATTTTTTTATCAATGAGCGCTTGCAGCAGACTATCAATATCAGCTTTATTTTTAACAGCACCATCGTATGGAAAATGCTGCATGACCGTATGCATCAGTGTACCCCGTTCTGCTGCCGTCTTCTTCACTTCAGACATAAATTTTGGCCGCTCGTAGCTCGCACGCTCCAGCTGATACTGGTTGACGAGTGTCCAGGTGGTCGCATCATCATCGACTTCAGTCTGACGCTTAATATCTGAGACAGACTCTTTCGTCGGCAGCTTATTGAGTTCAAGGTAAGGATACTGATAATCTGCTCTTTCAACGAGCCAGTCAGGTGAACGCGGTGTTGTAATGGTATCAGTGACCACTGCGTCATGCGTTACATCATCCAGCTCACGAATAATCTTCATATCCAGTGCCTGTGTTGCCACAATCAGTTCAAGTGGTTTCGTCGCATTCAGTCTGAAAAACTCATCTTTTGCATCCTGCTGCTGCCACGCTTCAAGTTCTTTTTCTGTCGCTGAACCGACCAGAATCAGCTGCTCTTTCGCACGTGTAAACGCAACATACATCAGTCGCATTGATTCAGAGATGCTCTCGCGGCGTCCTTCCTTCTTAAAGTACTGACTGAAAAGCGTCGGATAGCTGTAATGATGCGTCTGATCATAATAAGTCATCGCAACGCCGAGCTTCTGATTAGGGATGACAGCTCCTGATAAATCCATCATATTGAATTTTTTACCGAGCTCTGAATAGATGACGTACGGGAATTCCAGTCCCTTACTCGAGTGAATCGTCATCAGTCTGACGACATCCGCTTCTTCAGATAAGATGTTCACTTCACCGAAATCTTTATTTTTATCAATCATATTGTCCACATATCTGATGAACTGGAACAGACCCCTGTAGCTTGAGCGTTCGAAATCCTCAGATTTAGCCAGCAGTCCTAACAGATTGGCGCGTCTTTGCTCACCACCGACGAGCATTGAGAATTTTTCGACGACATACTGTTCCTCATAAATCATTTCAAGCAGCTGTCTGACACCTATCGTTCTGGCTGCACTGCGATAATGGTCCAGCAACTTGATAAAGTGTTTTACTTTTTCAGCAAGGGGGGTCCGGTAAGTGTCTGCGTACTCCAGCATATCCTGGTAAAAATATTGGCTGGATTGTCTCAAGTCGACGAGTTCTTCTTCATTGAACTGAAACAGGAGTGAACGCAGGGCACCAACTAAATGATTATCCTGCAGCGGATTATCAATGATGCGTAGCAGACTGATTATCGTCCGTATCTCATCTGTTTCAAAATAGCCGCTACGGCTGTTGACATGAAACGGAATATCGTATTTTTTAAAGGTCTGCTGCAGTGCTGCAGTATTTGAGACTTGCCGCTGCAGGATGACAATATCTCGGAAAGACGCCGGTCGATATTGTCCTTTATCATAAACTTCGCCATGCGCGACTATATCCATAATTTTGCGGGCGATCCATTCACTCTCGAGCGGTTCATCATTCTTGATGATGACATTCAGTTCCGTCTGATGAGGCGCGTCATCGAATGCTGCACCGAAGTACAGCTGCTGGCGTTCATCGTAATCGACTTCACCGACTGCCTCGTCCATTATTCTGCTGAACACGCCGTTCGTGTCTTCAATCACTTCACGTCGTGAACGGAAGTTACGTGATAGATCGATGACCTGCCCATTTGTTCCATCAAAACGTTTATATTTATCAAGGAAAAGACCGGGTTCTGCCTGACGGAATTTATAGATGGACTGCTTGACGTCCCCTACCATAAATAGATGCCCGTTATTGATGCTCTGCAGAATCGTTTCCTGCACGCGGTTAGTATCCTGGTACTCATCGACCAGAATCTCCTGATACTTCTGCTGCAAGTTAAGGGCAATCGGCGTCGGCTGTCCGTTTTTCAGTAAGATATCAAGCGCCAGATGTTCATAATCTGTGAAGTCCAGTATCTTCCGCTCACGCTTATTACGGCTGAATGTCTCAATCAGCTCATTCGTCAGCTGACCGAGCAATGTCATCTCATCTGCCATCTCATGTATGTCCTGTATCATGTCTTCAGGCAGCGCGAAGAAATAATCTGTCTTAACCGCATTCAAAATTTCCTTCGCCTGATTGAACTGTGCTTTAATGCGATCTTCTTCATCCGCATCAAGACGCATATCTTCAAGATCTTTTTTAAATCTGAAAGGCGGCGTCGACCAGTTTTCGAGTTCAGTCAGACGGTGATAGAGTTGCGTAAACCCGCCGCTGATCTGCTCCAGTTGATCAATATAAGCTTCAGCTTTTAAATATTGTTTTTCGTAGACCGGACTATCCAGTTCAGCTGCCGCCTCTCTGAAAAGCGTCAGTGCACGTTCGACTTCTGTAATGACAGATGCCTGCATTGCTTCGATTATCGGATGACTGAGTGATATCTCTCTATAAAGGTCCGGCAGGTGCATCAGCCATTCTTTCGGTGCTGGATTTGCCACTGCAAAATAATAGAGCTTCTGTACTGCATCCCGGAGAGACTGATCACTCCTGTCGCTTGACAGATGAAGATTCGTCTTCAGAAAAGCATCAGTTGGCGATTCATAGTGCTTCTCCATGACTTCATCGAGTGACTGCATCAAAAGAAGTGTTCCTTCTTCATCACTCGCCGTCCTGAATACAGGATCTAAATCTATCGTATAATAATACTGTTCAATCAGATTGAGACAAAATCTATGCAATGTTGAAATCTCGGCGGCATGGATTTTAACAAGCTGTTCTTTGAGATGATCAGTCGGATGGTTGATGACTTCCCGCCTGATCGCCTGATGGATTCTTTCCTTCATTTCTTTGGCACTGGCATTTGTAAATGTGACGACGAGAAGTTCATCCAGTCCCATCTCTTCATGAATAATCTTCTGGATAATTCTTTCGACGAGTACAGCTGTTTTACCGCTTCCCGCTGCTGCTGCAACGAGGACATCTGACTCGCCAGCTATAATGGCCTGCCACTGTGCATCTGTCCACTGGGCATCGATTGGTTTAGTTCTCATCTGTCTCTCCTTTCAAAAGTGCTTTGACATCTATCTTTTCATCGACATGTCTGACATCGTCACCGTTGACTAATGGATCGATATGACACGTTGACCTGAAGTTACAGAACTGACAAGGCAGCTGCTTATTGAATTCAAGTGGTGCTACCTTAGTCTCACCGTCCATAATTGCAGTCGCTGTCTGGACGTAATTGTTTCTATTGATATCAATAAGTGCATGTATCTCTTCTTTAGTCAGACGTTTTGATCGACTGTCGAAAACACCTTTTTTTGTCATAGTGACTGGAATGACACTCGATTTAACGCCTGCCTCCAGTTCAGTATCCAGTTTTGCAGCTATATCCAGATCGTCCACGACAAATCCTTCCAGCTTATAAGCTTCTATATAGCGCTTCGCATGTTCCGCAGTCTCGTTTTTAAGTCCATACTTCAGATAGGGCTGCTGAACATGGAAATAAAGCATCGCCGCTGGATCCAGCGTATGAGGCGTCAGCTGGTCAGCATTTTGCAGCACAACATCCATATAAGTCAGCATCTGCATCTGCTTCCCGTAGTAAACTTCGTTTAAATGAAGCGCATGTCCAGACGATTTGTAGTCAATAATACTGACATAATCCCGGTCATCTCCCTTTAAAAGATCAATGCGGTCAATCTGTCCTCTGATAGAAATCGGCACACCCTGCTCCGTATATATTTTAGCTGCCCGGAACTGTTCTTTTCGTACTGGATCGCCTGAGAAACTCTGCTCAAAACGCGACATGCGGAAATGTGTGCGGGACTGCTGCAGCTGAATAACAGATAGAGTCTCCGTCAGAATTTTAGTGATCTGACGCACCATATACTGATAATATGCTTTAGAATAAAGCACTTGGTACTGAACATCCGGAATTAGACTCTGCAAGGTCACTTCGACGTACTGCTGCAGCTCTTTTTTATCCATTGTGACAATTCTGTCCTTGATTTCCTCGGAAATCATTTTAAGTGCATGGTGGAAAATATTACCGAGCTCGAAGTTCTGGAACTCAAAGGGCTGTCTGATGTTGAGTGCAAGCCCGTGTGCTGCAAAATGTTTAAACGGACAATTGTTATAGGTCTCAAATCGAGAAACGCTTGCCTTGATTTCGTTACCGTATATTTTTTGAGTCCGCGCTTCATCCAGTTGAACAGTCTGATTACGATAATCCCGCAGACTGATGATGCTGCGGAAGACAGCAAACTGATTCATCCATTCCTGTACATACTGCCATTCAGGATTATCCTGCTGTTCAATAACGTGACTGACGCCAGCTGCAATCGTTTCAATTAACGTTTCGGGGTCCTGTTCAGCGCTTAGATGCCTTACTTTAAGGTCAGGGAATATGGCCTTCAGCTGACTGATGTAGCTGGACGGCTGTCTCGCACTTCCGCCTTCATCCATCAGACTGTAAGTGATATGCAGCGCTTCTGACGCATGGGTCAGCACTTGATACGCAACGAAACTTTCATCTATTGTCAGCGCAAGACTTGATGGCGCCAGTCTGACGTCAGCTGCTGCTTCCACAAATGATTTTTCCTGATCCGTGATCAGTGCATTGTCTTTATTCGCTCTAGGAAGAACATCCTCATTGAATCCGACAGCAAAGACACATGGCGTGTTTTCAATACGCGCAAGATCCATATTGAGAAGCTGTACTTCGTCCAGTGCCTGCGGGATACTGGAAAACTCAAGCGTCGTCAGACCGACATCCAGCATGTCCTTCATCGTCTGAAAGTCGGTCGCTTTATCTGCAAGCATCTCCACCAGTTCATCTAAAAGACTGATAATACCTGTATAAACCTGCTCGTTTTTAAGTGCTTCACTATTCAGACCCTGTTTAGCAAGTCGGTCTTTTTCAGCCATCAAATAATCAGGCAGCTTAATTTCTTCTAAAAACTGATAGAGCTCGAGCGCAAAATCATGCGCATTCGTCACATCCTGAAGACTCAGAATCCGGGTCATCAGCGGTGTGATATACGTTCTGAACTGATTCATCTGCTGCCATTCTTCTTCGCCGTATGGTTTGCGCTTATCATAGAAGAACCGCGCGTCTTCAAGCCAGCGATTAAAAGACAGTCCGCGTTCTATGACTGTATTCTCAAGCATATCAATCAGCAGCTGATCATTCTCCATATCAAAACGGCGCGACAGAAGTCCCGTTTTTAATACTCTGAACAGATGCTCCGTCTGCCAGGGCTGACTGATGAAATCGAGTAAAGAGCGCACCAGTTCGACTGCCGGATGATGAATCATCTGTTCTTTCTTGTCTGTATAAAATGGAATATGGTATTTTGAGAAATATTCTTTAAAGAGATTGATATAGTTGTCATCCCGGTAAAGGACTGCTGTATCCGCATAACGATAACGGCCTGTTCGTGCCTGTCTATGGATGGTTCTGACGACATGTTCAACTTCCTTGCGCATACTGGCCGCTTCACTAATCGTCATACCTTCTGCCTGACCTGTTGCAGGGAGGAGCGCATCAAACTGCTTTTCAATCAGAGCGAGCGCAGGGTTTTTAAACCGTGCAGTGTCCGCCAGCTGCTCAACATGCACGGTGACATCCGCTGCATGAAAGGTTTCTGTCAGTAAGTTATAGGTCTCAAATGTCTTTCTGAACGTTTCATTCATGGCTGTTAAATCAACCGTCAATGTCAGCGTCATTGATTTAGCATATTTAGCGAGCTGCTGAATGACCTGGTATTCAAGTGCAGTAAAGTTATGAAACCCATCGATATATATATCAGCTTTACGAATCGTTTCAGAATTCGGGATTCTGTCATAAAGAAAATGCAGGATATCTTCTGCCTGTGTGTAATGTCCCGAAAGTTCAGTCTCAAGCAACTTGTATATCAATGATATATCATGTAATTTGTGCTGCGTTCTGACTGGAAATGAATCGTCCATACTGAAGTTTTCAAGCATCTCTGCGCTGACATCATACTTCTTAAAGTCTTTGATGGCTTCTGTCACTTTCTGACTGAAACCATAAAAACGTGCAGATGAACGGAACAACTCTAAATGTTCCTGCTGTTCTTTTAAAATCATATGCACCAGCATCTCAACGCCGGAGCTTGAGATCATATCTTCAGTCAGGCCGCCCTCCTCACTTAAAATACGCCATGATAAGCGGTCAAAACCGTATACTGAGGCGCGAAGACTCCCTTTGATTTCAGGGTCACGGGCTAACTGCTGTTCAAAAGTATAAGTACTCTGCTTCGGTGTGATAATAATAATCGGATCTCCGAGCGGCACTTCACGGATCGCATTTTTAACCGATTCCATGATGCGATGTGTTTTGCCGCTGCCTCGTCGACCGAGTAATAACTGAACTGACATAATATCCCCCTTATTAAAAAACACTTTTTATACGGATATAAAAAGTGTTTGGTTCTTATTGAGCTGGATCAAAATTGTAATGAAATACATTGAACGGCCAGAATCGAAGCGCTACTTCACCGACGACCTGATCTTCATCAATCAGACCGAAGTACCGGCTATCCTTACTGACTTCACGGTTATCACCCAGGACAAGTAACTTACCGTCTGGAATCGTATCTACGGACGGAGAAGTAATATCCTTCACAGAGAAGTTTTCAGTGAGCTGAACGTTTGTCTTAGATAGCTTATTTTCATCTAAATAAGGCTCATCTACTTTCTTACCATTGACATAGAGCTCATCGTCTTTATAGCTGACTTTATCGCCACCTGTACCGATAACGCGTTTAACATAATCATCTGTCTTATCCGCATGGAAGACAACGACATCACCTTTATGTATCTCTCCGATTGTATAACCTATTTTATTGACGATGACCTTCTCACCATTTTTCAGTGTGGGATGCATCGAATCCCCATTAATCGTATAAACTAAGAATAAAAACTGATGGATGACAAAGTAAAGTGCGACCGCAACAATGATCGCAATCAGCCACTCAAAAATCTCCTTTTTCAAACAAGACACCTCATTCATTAAATTTCAGGTCAAAGTGACCTATGACTTTACCTATAATCTCATTTTCATTCACACAGCCAAATGTTCTTGAATCGACACTCTCTTTCAGATTGTCTCCTAATACAATATAACATTTTTCAGGGAGGACTTGCCCGTATTGTCCATTGATATTCAGCAGGTCCTGATAATCTGCACGCTGCTTTGAATACCTTTCTCCATTGACATACAGATATTGACGATGAACAGACAGATAGTCATGCGGCGTTGCGACCACTCTTTTGACAAACGTCTGATTGTTGACTTTGAAAAAAATAATATCATGGGTTTCTACAGGCTTTACGACATCACCTATCACATTTACAAATGCCAGTTCACCGTCCGGAAGTGCAGGTTCCATGGACTGGCCGTCCACTATGTACGATGTCAGAAGAAAAGAACGAAAAATCACGAGGAAGATGAGAAAGCTGATGATAGTCCAGAGCCATTTCTTCATTTCCGGCCCCCATGCGCATGATAATACGCTTCTACTTTCTTACCGATGAACCAGAGTGCAGCAAGTATCACAATCACGGCAACAGATTTAAGCGGCTGAGTAATAAATGATCTTAAATCAGAACCGATGTAACTCAGAAGCAGAAGCATAACCGCTTTTCCAGTCATCGTTGCCAGTAAATAATGACGTTGCTTAATGTTAGATAGTGCGCCGACAATATTGATCAAAAACGATGGGGTAAACGGAAAACAGAGCAGTACAAAAAGGGGTATGACGCCTTGCTCATTAATCCGCCACATCATTTTTTCAACATACGGATGACGATTCAGTTTTTTAACGAAACGACTCTGACCATATCGCCTGACAACCATGAAGACAGCATAAGCGCCTAATACAGCACCTGACCAAGTCAGAAAAAATCCGAGCGGCAGCCCAAATGCATTGGCATTCACTACGGCAAATACCACAATCGGCAGGACAGGCAGAAAGGCTTCAGCAAAAGGCAGGAAAAAACCGAGAAACAAGCCCCATAGCGGATGCTGTTCTACCCAGAACTGCAGCGTCTCAGGTGTAAATAAATCATGAAACATGAATTGACCTTCTTTTAAGTATTTATTACTAGTTTATACTATCCACCTGAAAATAAAAAGAAAACCGCTATACGCGGTTTTCTGATGAATATTATTGATTGAGACGTTCTTCAAGTTCTTTTTTCTTATCTTCAAATCCAGGTTTCCCGAGGAGTGCGAACATATTCTGTTTATATGCTTCCACACCCGGCTGATTAAATGGATTCACACCGAGCAGATAACCGCTCATTGCACAGCTGAGTTCGAAGAAGTATACAAGATAACCAAAAGTAAAAGCATCGAGTTTAGGTACTTCCACTACTAAGTTCGGTACACCGCCATCAGTATGAGCAAGAAGCGTACCCTGGAAAGCTTTCGTGTTAACGAAGTCCAGTGTTTCACCAGCTAAGAAGTTCAGTCCATCTAAGTCGTTTTCGTCTTTCTCGATCGTGATGTCAGCACGTGGTGATGCGACTTTTACGACAGTCTCGAAGATATCACGGCGTCCTTCCTGAACATACTGACCAAGTGAGTGAAGATCAGTAGAGAAATTCGCACTTGATGGATAGATGCCTTTAAAGTCTTTACCTTCTGATTCGCCGAATAACTGTTTCCACCATTCATTGAAATACATCAGGCTTGGTTCATAGTTGATCAGCATTTCAATCGTGTAGCCTTTGTTATACAGAATGTTACGAATCGCTGCATATTGATAGCTGATATTATCTTCAAGTTCTGAGCTAGAGAGATTTGCACGAGCAGCTGCTGCACCTTGCATCATCTCATCGATTGAGATACCTGCTGCCGCTATTGGCAGTAAGCCTACAGCTGTCAGAACAGAGTATCGGCCACCGACATCATCCGGTACAACAAACGTTGCATATCCTTCTGTATCTGCCAGTGATTTAAGAGCGCCTTTCGCTTTATCAGTTGTCGCATAGATACGGGATTTAGCTTCTTCTTTGCCGTATTTCTCTTCTAAGATTTTCTTGAAGATACGGAATGCGACAGCCGGTTCAGTCGTTGTGCCTGACTTAGAAATGACATTGATTGAGAAATCTTTTCCGTCGATATACTGAATCAGGTCACTGACGTAAGTTGAAGAGAGGTGATGACCGACAAAAATAATCTGCGGACGACCTTCTTGAGGTGCAAAGTTATCAAATGTACCTGATAACATCTCAATAGCGGCACGGGCTCCTAAGTAAGAACCACCAATACCGATGACAAGCAGGATTTCACTATCTGACTTGATTTTTTCTGCAGATTCTTTGATGCGTGCAAACTCTTCTTTATCATAATCCTCGGGCAGGTTTACCCATCCTAGGTAGTCACTACCGGCACCTGAACCTTCGTGAATGGTATGATGCGTATTTTTGACAAGGTCTCTCATCTGATCCAGTTCGTGCTGGCCGAGAAATGTTAGAGCTGTTTCATAATCAAATTTGATATGTGTCATCTGAATAGCCTCCTGTAATTGAATTCCCTTTCATTTTACTTGAAACTTATGGACTTCTCAATGAATGTAGAACGAGAATATGGCGATTTGGTAACAGATTGATTGACTTAGGTGACGCCACTCAGACTGGATTCTGTTCGTGAGTGGCGCGGTTAGCGCCACTCAAATAGAATTTGGCCCGCGAGTGGCGCGGTTGACGCCCCTCAATCTGGATTATGTCCGTGAGTGGCGCGGTTGACGACACTCAATCTGGATTATGTCCGTGAGTGGCGCGGTTGACACCACTCTTATAATATTCGCCATCAACATGATTAAAACTAATATATATTCATAAATTAGAATAAAAATACTTGAACTAAAACAATATAATATGTTAGTCATTATTGCATAATAAATCATTATTATTAATACTTATAAAAATGTATGGAGGTTTTATTTATGTCTGAAAAAGTTGTACTTGCCTATTCCGGAGGTCTTGATACTAGTGTCGCTATCCAGTGGTTAGTCAATCAGGGCTATGAGGTCATCGCCTGCTGCCTGAATGTCGGAGAAAATAAAGATCTGACACTTATTAAGGAGAAAGCTTTAAAGGTAGGCGCTTCAGAATCAATCATGCACGATAAAGTAGAAACGTTTGCTCAGGATTATTTAAGCTACGCCATTAAAGGAAACAGCCTGTATGAGCAGACTTATCCGCTCGTCTCTGCCTTGAGCCGCCCCCTTATTGCTAAGGAGCTCGTGAAAGTGGCGCAGGAGAAAGGTGCGACCTATATTGCACATGGATGTACAGGCACAGAGGCTGTGTTAGCACAACTCAAAAAAGGGAACGCACTCTTATAGTGCCTTCCCTTTTAATTTATTCAGCGAGCTTATAGATTTCCATCACTGCTTCTTTATCTAACTGATAGAAGTTACCGAATGGTCCATTGAATAAGGTCTTATCTGCAAAGGTTTCAAAATCCTCTGCAGTAATCTCAAAATCACTGAGTCTGCTCGGTGCACCGATAGACTGCCAGTAATCTTCAAGTCCTTTAATACCTGCCTCAACTTTCTCACTTTCAGAAAGATTCTGATCGACGTCAAAGACATCTTCTGCAAACTGTGCAAAACGCGCAGGTTGATGCTGACTGACATACTTCATCCATGCCGGGAATAGAATCGCTAGTCCTGCACCGTGGGCAATGTCATGTACCGCACTGACAGCATGTTCTAAGTTGTGCGTTGCCCAGTCACCGTTATAACCCATACGCATAAAGCTGTTTAAAGCGACTGTCGCGCCGAGCATTAATGTCTCACGCGCTTCGTAATTATCCGGTTGTGATAAGGCAGTACGTCCTGCTGACATAATTTGTTTCATCACACCGGCAATCATCGCATCGCCAATCGCACTGTTATCCGCTTCATTGAAGTACTGTTCAATCAAATGACTCATTGAATCGACGATACCGTTTACCGTCTGATTTTCAGGTAATGTATACAAAATTTCAGGGTTCAGCAGTGAGAATTTAGGAAAGACAAGAGGCGAACCCCAGCCTAGCTTCTCATTCGTTTCCCAGTTTGTGATCACTGATCCTGAGTTCATCTCAGAGCCTGTTGCAGAAATCGTCAGGATAGTACCGAATGGCACTACTGCAGTCGGTGTGACTTTACGCGTCACGATATCCCATGGATCGTTGTCCAGTTTGCTTGCAGCAGAAATTAATTTTGTGCCGTCAATGACACTGCCGCCCCCTACAGCAAGGATAAAATCAATCTCTTTTTCTTTAACAATCGCTACTGCTTTTTTCACTGTAGAGAGACGTGGATTCGGTTCAATGCCTCCGAATTCATATACTTCGTAGTCTGCCAGTAAATTCAACATTTTCGTATGTAGTCCCGACTTTTTGATGCTGCCGCCGCCATAAGTCACCAGTATTTTTTTGCCTTCAGTAAACTGACTGATCATTTGTGGCAGTTTTTCGATACTGTCTTTACCGAACACAAGCTGTGTCGGATTGTAAAATGTAAATGAATTCATCATAAACCTCCTCTAATAAGTACTTCTATTGTAGACGGTTCACCTTAAACTAAGAAATAAACTGCTCAAAAAAAGGACCCCAAAAGGAGTCCTTTTATATTATGCCCATCCGCGGTATCGTGCAGCTTCAGCTGTACGTTTGATACCGACGATATAAGCAGCAAGTCTCATATCAATATTTCTAGTCTGCGCAAGAGAGTAGATGTTATCGAATGCACGCACTAATTTTTCGCGTAGCTTTTCGTTTACTTCTTCTTCAGTCCAGTAATAACCTTGATTATTCTGTACCCACTCGAAGTAAGAAACCGTGACGCCGCCTGCACTTGCCAGTACGTCCGGAACAAGCAGAATGCCGCGTTCAGTCAGGATTTTAGTCGCTTCCATCGTTGTCGGGCCATTAGCCGCTTCTACAACGATTTCCGCTTTAATATCATGTGCATTGTCTTCTGTAATCTGGTTAGAGATTGCAGCCGGCACTAAGATATCGCAGTCCAGTTCAAATAATTCTTTGTTTGAGATAGTATCTTCAAATAAATTAGTGACTGTTCCGAAGCTGTCACGACGATCGAGTAAATAATCAATGTCTAATCCATTCGGGTCGTGAAGTGCCCCGTGTGCATCTGAGATTGCAATGACTTTAGCACCTGCATCGTAGAGGAATTTCGCTAAGAAGCTACCTGCGTTACCAAACCCTTGGATAACAACACGTGAATCCTTAATCGTTTTACCTCGACGTTTAGCTGCTTCTTCAATCGCGATGACTACACCAAGTGCTGTAGAACGGTCACGACCTTGAGAACCACCCAGTACAATCGGCTTCCCTGTAATAAATCCTGGTGAGTTGAACTCATCCATTTTGCTGTATTCATCCATCATCCACGCCATGATCTGTGAGTTAGTGAAGACGTCTGGCGCTGGAATATCTTTAGTCGGTCCTACAATCTGTGAAATCGCGCGGACATAACCACGTGATAAACGTTCTACCTCATGAATACTCATCTGACGAGGATCACAGACGATACCGCCTTTACCCCCACCATAAGGTAAGTCGACGATACCACACTTCAATGTCATCCACATTGATAATGCTTTTACTTCATCTTCATCTACGTCAGGGTGGAAACGTACGCCCCCTTTAGTGGGACCTACAGCATCATTATGCTGCGCACGGTAACCAGTGAAAGTTTTCACTGTCCCATCATCCATACGGACCGGTATACGTACTGTTAATAAACGCATCGGTTCCTTCACTAATTCGTACATTCCCTCATCAAAACCTAATTTATCAAGTGCATCTTTTATGATGATCTGTGATGATTTTACTAAGTTTTCGTGCTCTGCCATATCCTCTTCGCCTCTTTTTCAATACTTTAGTTCTCAATTATTGTAACATATTTAATTCACAATAAAAGGCTTAACTCATATTTTTTGAAAACGCTACCAACCTATTTAGCAAATACTTGTTTCACGCGTTCTAATGCCCAGTCAAGTTCTTCTTTAGAAATGATAAGAGGTGGTGCAAAACGGATCACTGTGTCATGTGTTTCTTTACATAAGAGACCTAGTTCTTTCAACTGTTCACAGTATGGACGAGCATTTTCAGTTAATTCAACACCGATGAAGAGTCCTTTACCGCGTACTTCTTTAATGATTGGATTATCAATTTTCTGAAGTTCTGCTTTGAAGTATTCACCCAGTTCAAGTGAACGCTCAGATAATTTTTCATCAACTAAGACATCAAGTGCTGCGATAGAAACGGCACAAGCAAGTGGATTACCACCGAATGTAGAACCGTGTGATCCCGCATTGAAGACTTCAAGGATTTCTTTGTCAGCTAATACACATGAAATCGGGAAGACACCGCCGCCAAGTGCTTTACCTAAGATGTACATATCAGGCTTGACATTATCCCAGTCCGTCGCGAAAAGTTTACCAGAACGACCAAGACCTGCCTGAATTTCATCAGCAATAAACAGAACATTATTAGCGTCACAAACTTCACGCACTTGTTTCAGGAAGCCGTCAGCAGGAATATTGATACCCGCTTCACCTTGGATAGGCTCAAGTAAAACTGCAGCTGTGTTCGGTGTAATTGCTGCTTTAATCTGTTCGATATCACCGAAGTCTACAAGCTTAAAGCCGCCAAGCAACGGGCCATAACCACGCTGATATTCTGCTTCGCTTGATAAAGAAACTGCAGCCATTGTACGACCGTGGAAGTTACCTTTCATCGCTACGATTTCTGCCTGGTCTTTCACTACACCTTTGACATCATATGCCCAGCGACGTGCCGCCTTAATCGCAGTCTCAACTGCTTCAGCACCTGTATTCATCGGCAGTACCATATCTTTACCTGCCAGTTTACAGATCTTTTCATACCATGGTCCGAGCTGATCACTATGGAATGCACGAGAAGTCAGTGTCACATGATCGGCCTGATCTTTTAAAGCCTGGATGATTTTTGGATGACGGTGACCTTGGTTAACTGCTGAATAAGCAGATAACATATCCATATATTTATTGCCTTCAGGATCTTTTACCCAGACACCTTCAGCTTCAGAAATAACGATCGGAAGTGGATGATAGTTAGGTGCGCCGTAATGATTTGTCTGTTCAATGATTTCAGTTGATTTAGTCATAATAATCCCCTTTTAGTAAAACAGTAGTGCTCAAAAAGCACTACTGTAGTTTTTTTATTAAAGCATTTCTGATGATGTACGACCTTGCATATGAAGGACTAAGTAATCAGGACCGCCCGCTTTAGAGTCCGTACCTGACATTTTGAAGCCACCGAATGGCTGGTAACCAACGATTGCGCCTGTACAGCCACGGTTGAAGTAAAGGTTACCTACCATGAAGTCACGACGTGCTTCTTCTAAATGCTCACGGTTATTTGTGATAACAGCACCTGTTAAACCGTAATCTGTATTGTTCGCGAATTTAATCGCTTCTGTGAAGTCTTTCGCTTTAGCGATACCGACAACAGGTCCGAAGATTTCTTCCTGCATGATGCGGTCATCATGATTGAGTCCAACAAAGACTGTTGGATGAACGAAGTGACCTTCTTCTTCGTCTGTTGTACCACCGACAAGAAGTTCACCTTCTTGTTTACCGATTTCAATATATTCTTTGATTTTGTTAAGAGAAGATTCATCGATAACTGGACCCATGAAGTGTTCATTTGTCTCAGTATTACCCACTGTTAATTTTTCTGTCTTTTCTTTAACTTTAGCCACTACTTCATCGTAGACATCTTCAACGATGATAGCACGTGAGCAGGCTGAACATTTCTGACCAGAGAAACCAAACGCTGATTTCACGATTGATTCAGCTGCCAGTTCAAGATCTGCTTCTGAGTCAACAACGATTGTATCTTTACCGCCCATTTCAGCGATTACACGTTTAAGGTTTAATTGACCTTCGTGTACTTTTGCAGCGCGTTCATAGATGTGGACACCTACATCACGTGAACCAGTGAATGAGATGAAACGAGTGTCAACATGGTCAACAATGAAGTCACCGATGTCACGTGAAGAACCTGGGATAAAGTTAACAACACCTTTAGGCATACCCGCTTCTTCTAACACTTCCATGAATTTGTAAGCAACCACTAATGTGTTTGAAGATGGTTTAAGAAGTACTGTGTTACCTGTTACAAGCGGCGCTACAGTTGTTCCTGCCATGATTGCGAACGGGAAGTTCCAAGGTGAGATAACAACACCTACACCTAATGGAATATAATCATAACGGTTGAATTCACCTGGACGGCTTTCTACTTTAACGCCGTCTTTAAGACGTAACATTTCGCGGCCATAGAACTCAAGGAAGTCGATTGCTTCTGCTGTATCAGCATCTGCTTCGTTCCAAGGTTTCCCTGCTTCTTTAATCAGAAGTGCTGAGAATTCCCATTTGCGGCGACGGATGATTGCAGCTGCGCGGAATAATACGTCTGCACGGAATTCAGGAGAAGATTTTCTCCAAGTTTCGAATGTTTCTTTAGCGACAGCCATTGCTTTTTCAGCATGTTCTTGTGTTGCTTTAGAGATGTATCCGATTGTTTCATCTTTTTTAGATGGGTTGTATGAACGAACTTTATCTTCTGTCATGATGCGTTCGCCACCAATGATCAGTGGATAGTCCTGACCTAAGTAGTTATTAACTGTTTCAAGGCCTTTTTTCATTGCTTCCTGATTTTCTGCAACAGTAAAATCAGTAAATGGTTCGTGTTTATATGGAATCATTATTGTCCCTCCTAAAATTAGGTTCATAGAAAACCCTTACATCCTTAATAATGAACAAAAAGTGTCTTACTTTCAAGTCCTTTGCAATAAATTGTGAAGAAAAATATTTATGCTTATTTTAGGTTAAACATACAAAAAAAGAACATGACCTATATTCAGTCATGTCCTTAATATTTATCTGATTTGTTAATCCATTCTGGCAGCTTCTGCCGCAGTGATTCAAAACCAATCGTCTGTTCCTGATTGATTTCATCCAGAACAGATTTCTTTTCTTTTTTTCGTTCCTGACGTCTGAAATAGTCATTCTCTTTGAGTGTCAGATTGAGTTTACCATCAGCCGACACATCAAGTACTTTTGCCTTCACAATCTGCCCTACTGATAAGAAGACGTTTAAATTATGGATATAATCGTTCATGACTTCTGAGATGTGAATAAGTCCTTCAACGTGGTCCAGAGTTTCTACAAATGCACCGTACGGCTGGATTCCCGTGACTTTCACTTTGACGAACTGACCCTTGTGATATTTCGTCATCATCATCCCTCCTTTACCTCTTTAATCAATACTATCAGTGTATCATAAAGAGGACGGAAGTAACTAGAGTTCGCACGTCTGGTTAAGCAGCTCGACACGGTCAAGAACCCGGTTCACGTCTGCTTCAGCTGGTGCACTATCAAACGCATAACGATAAATGGACTGAATGCCTTCAATCGTTTCTTCTCTGCTCTTTTTCTGATGAATCAGGTCCATACAGTCATAGATTTCATGGTCACCCATCGTCGGATCTTCGAAATGCATCGGATTCCAGTCTGCAAGTAATTTATAAAGTTCGATATTAAATACTGCGTTCATTTTTCAGTTCCTTGTTCTCAAGTTTTCTCAGGACATCCTGTTCGAATGCTTCCATCTTTGCTTCTTCTTTTGAAGCATGATTTCTAAAATAACGGAATGTAACGTATGCCAGTATCATAAAAATAGCCAGTGTAATGACTGCAGGGATATATTCCATTTTATTTTCCGGAAAATATAGAAATTCCATCATGATTCATCATCTCCTAATCCCTAAAAATTATAGCACGCTATAATTAAAAAAAAATCAATAAGTCATGAACATTTCATGACTTATTGATTTACTCGGGATTACTTGAGGATTTCAACTTTTTCAATTGTTACATCTTCAACCGGTTTATCCTGTGGTCCTACTTTAACAGCAGCAATGGCTTCTAAAACGTCTAATCCTTCGATAACTTGACCGAAAACAGTATGTTTCTGGTCTAACCAAGGTGTACCACCTTTTTCACCGTAAGCATCAACGATTTCTTCTGGCCAGCCACCTTGCTTTAATTGTGATAACATTTGAGCTGGGACATCTTTCATCTGAACGATGAAGAACTGAGAACCATTTGTGTTAGGTCCAGCATTTGCCATTGACAGTGCGCCGTAAAGATTGAATGCTTCCATCGAGAATTCATCTTCAAAAGAATCACCGTAGATGCTTTCGCCGCCCATACCTGTACCAGATGGGTCGCCACCTTGAATCATGAAATCATTGATGACGCGGTGGAAAGTAATTCCTTCGTAATAACCTTTCTCAGCAAGGCCGATAAAGTTTTCAACAGTTTTAGGAGCAAGTTCAGGGAATAACTTGATTTTCATTGTTCCCATTGAAGTTACTAAATTAACTGCGCGTTCGTTTTCTGCAATCTCAGTATTTAATTGCGGAAATTGTGTCATGATGAACACTCCTTCGTGATATGATAAGTACCATAATATATTAACATAAAGGATGATGAATATGTATTATCAACTCCCGTTCAAAACAGGACGCTATATAGTAGAAGAGATTGGAGAACATCCGAATGGGGCACTCGTTCAAGTCCTTGCGGTTGTCCACCACCCTAAACAAGGAGACCTGCATGCGCCTGGTGAGACCGATGTTTTCTTCCATGAACGTAAAGCGCTCGCTTTTAAAGAAAAACGCATCGTGCATCCTAATCTACTTAAACCATACGACGGAGAGGTTCCTGATTATAACTTATCACTTAAGGAAGCTGTCGGTCGTCTTGAGGAAAAACTAACAGCTGAAAATAGTGATTACAATCAGCAGGCGCTCAAAGCGTTAAGCAATCTTAAAGAAGAATATCATCATTATAACCACATTACTTTTTGACATTTTTGTGAACGTCCATTCGCTTTCTTCCTATTTAAGAACAGCGGATAATTCGTTTCCCCCTTGTTTGAAGGCGACTCTTTTTTCTGTATACTGATGACTATGCTAAGGAGGTCAAATATGCATTTGTTACAGCTCGCAGTTCTTCTGCCTTTTCTAGGTGCCGTTATCGTACCTATTATTTATTCTTATCTCAAAAGACTCCATCCAGGTTATATCGCGCTCTTGTTTCCGATGTCAGCTGCGCTTATACTGATCAGCGCAAAACTGACAGGTCAGACCGTCAGTTCATTTAACTGGATGCCGAGAGTAGGACTGAACCTCGACTTTAATCTTGATGGCTTCAGTTTTCTATTTACCATGCTGATCACAGTGATCGGTACACTCGTCGTCTTCTATTCCATCCATTATCTCGGACGTAAAGAAGCGCTCGGTCATTTCTACTGTTATCTGATGCTCTTTATGGGTGCCATGCTCGGTGTTGTCTTAAGCGACAATGTTCTCGCACTTTATATGTTCTGGGAACTGACCAGTATTTCGAGTTTTCTGCTCATCGCTTTCTGGAATCAGAAAGAAAAATCCATTCAGGGCGCGCTGAAATCAATGCTGATCACTGTCTTTGGGGGTCTCATGCTTCTTGGTGGTTTGATGTCACTCGTTGCCATTACACATACTTTCAGCATCCGTGAAATGTTTACAATGCGGGAAACGATTGCTGCTTCTCCGCTGTTTACGGTTGCACTGTGCTGCATCCTGCTTGCGGCCTTTACGAAATCAGCACAGTTCCCGTTCCATATCTGGCTGCCAGATGCGATGGAAGCGCCGACGCCCGTCAGTGCTTACCTGCACTCAGCGACGATGGTTAAAGCCGGGATTTATTTAGTGGCTCGCTTCACTCCTATATTTGCTGTCTCATCGCTCTGGATCTATGCGGTCACTTTTGCGGGTGCTGTGACACTCTTCTGGGCATCGTTCAATGCTGTGAAGCAGCGTGACTTAAAAGGTGTTCTCGCATACAGTACTGTCAGCCAGCTCGGACTGATGATGACCTTGCTCGGAGTAGGAGGCATCAGCCTGCATTTCCAGCATGACGAAATTTTCTATCTCAGTATCGCAGCCTGTGTCTTCCACATTTTTAACCATGCTTCATTCAAAGGCGCGCTGTTTATGGTTGTCGGTATTATCGACCATGAAACAGGGACTCGTGACTTACGTAAGCTGTCCGGTCTCTTGCAGGTGATGCCGATTACTTTTACAGCAGCAGTCATTGGTGCGCTCAGTATGGCAGGTCTGCCTCCTTTTAACGGCTTCCTGTCTAAAGAAATGTTCTTAACCAGCATGTTCGATACACGTTATACGGATTTATTCAATCCTCTGATGGTATTCGTTCTGCTGGCACTCATTATTATCGGCAGTCTGTTCACGTTCATCTACTCAGTCAAAATGATTAAAGATGTCTTCTTCGGCGAGAGACGTGACCTGCCAAAAGAAGTACATGAAGCACCGATTATGATGCTGCTGTCACCTCTTGTCCTTGTGACTATCGTCGTGATTACCGGACTTATGCCGAATATCCTGACGCCGATAATAGAATCAGCCAGTCATGCTATCTTAAATAAACCGGTTGAACATATTCATATTACACACTGGCATGGGTTCAATCCTGCACTGCTGACGACCCTTGTGATTATTCTTCTTGGTAGTGCCATGGTCTACTTCTATTCTAAATGGAAGCGTATCTATCAGCTTCAGCCTGAGCATGTCACTTTTAACCACCTTTATCAGGCAGCCTTGAAGAAAACTGAAACTTCTACTTATTATCTGAATCATAAAGTCATTAAATCTGGCAGCAGGTTCCATGTCATTCTCATTTTCTGCACGTTGACTATTCTGACGGCTGTCACATTCGTCCTTCAGCCGATTGATTTCGGCAAGTGGCAGCTCGCAGATATTCGTATCTATGAGATGTTTCTTGTGGCCATCATCCTGATTGCCACAGTGATGATATTAAAAGCAAAATCACGTATCTTCAGCATTATCATGCTGAGCACCATCGGTTATTCTATCGGATTATTCTTTGTCTTCTTCAATGCACCTGACCTTGCATTGACACAATTGACGATTGAAACGATTTCGACTGCCCTGTTTCTGATGTGTTTCTATCACCTTCCTAAACTTAAGCTTTACGGTGAGACTGCCCGCTTTAAACTGAGCAATGCACTAATCGCCATTATGACAGGTTTAGCCGTTACGGTGATAGGACTGGTCTCTTACGGTCATCGCTTCTATCCTTCAATCAATGAATACTATATTAAACACGTCTATGACCTCGCCGCAGGAAAAAATATGGTCAATGTCATACTCGTAGATTTCCGCGGTTTTGATACACTCTTCGAATCAACGGTACTCGGTATAGCGGGCATCGGAATCTATACACTGATTAAATTACGTTACAGAAAGGATGACTCGCATGAACAAACAGAGAAATGATGTCATTCTGCAGTTCAGCACGCTCGTCATCTTCTTTATCATCATCATGTTCAGTCTTTCAATCTTCCTGGGTGGCCATTATTCACCCGGCGGAGGATTTGTAGGCGGTCTACTTGTCTCTGGGGCGCTCCTGCTGATATTAATTGCCTATGATATTAAGACGCTGAACCAGCTTCTCCCTATTGACTTTAAAATTGTCATCGCATGGGGGTTAACATTCTGCTTTATTACACCGTTTATTGCTGTATTAAAGGGTGATCCTTTCTTTAAACACTATTACGGTGATCTGCATCTGCCTGTATTCGGGGCGATTCACTGGCACACAGCGATGCTATTTGATTTAGGCGTCATGCTGGCTGTTATCGGTACTTGCATGACCATCATCCTGACGATTGGAGAGAACGAATAATGGAAATAGTCATGATTATATTAGCCGGCATCTTAGTTGCAGCGGCCGTTTATCTGATTCTGTCCAGAAGCCTGCTACGTGTCATTATCGGTACGTCTATTCTGACCCATGCAGTCAATCTGCTCCTCTTGTCTATGGGTGGACTGAAAGAAGGCGCGATTCCGATCTATGGTAAAGAGATTAAACGATATGTTGATCCTATTCCTCAGGCTCTCATTCTGACGGCCATCGTTATCAGTTTCGCGATAACAGCATTTATACTCGTGCTCGCGTTCAGAAGTTACAAGGAACTGGGTACAGATAATCTGGAAGAAATGCGAGGTGTGCCAGATGAGCAATAGTCTCGTACTACCGATCGTCATCCCTGCTATTATCTCCATCATTCTGATTTTTCTAGGCAAACAAGCGCTCACTAAACGAATGGTGGTCTTTGCCGGGGCTTTAATCACTCTTGTCTGTGCCAGTTTTAACCTCTGGAATGTCATGCAGCACGGCATTCAGTTTCTGGAACTCGGCAGCTGGCCAGTACCTTACAGCATTACGCTTACTGTCGATTATCTGTCAGCGGCATTTGTATTTACCTCTTCACTCATGATGATTTTTATCATCGTCTATTCTTATCAATCTGTGTCATTTGAAAGAGAACGCTATTACTATTATTCTTCTCTCATGTTTATGCTGGCAGGATTGAATGGGGCATTCTCTACAGGAGATATTTTCAACTTATTTGTTTTCTTTGAAGTCTTCCTGATGAGTTCTTATGTTCTGATGATTATCGGCGGCACAAAGATTCAGTTGCAGGAAAGCATTAAATACATTCTCGTCAATGTTATTTCCTCGTCATTCTTTGTACTGGCTGTAGCGATGCTTTACTCGGTTGTCGGTTCTTTGAACATGGCTGATATCAGCGTTAAGCTTGCTCAGTTAGGCGATCATTCAATTATCACGATCTGTGCGATACTCTTTACCTTTGTGTTTGCAACTAAAGCGGGTATGTTCCCTCTTTATTTCTGGTTGCCGGGCGCCTACTATGCGCCACCTATCGCGATTTTGACGATATTTGGTGCGCTGCTGACTAAAGTCGGTGTCTACGCCATTATGAGAACCTACTCTCTTTTCTTCCCGACGGAGACAGTAGGAAATATCCTTTTAGTACTGGCGCTCCTGACTATCATATCAGGCTGTATCGGTGCGCTTGCTTACCGCGATATGAAGAAAATCATTATTTATAACATCATGATCGCGATAGGCGTCATTATCACAGGCGTCAGCCTCTTAACAGTTGACGGTATGCTCGGTGCGATTTACTACGTATTCCATGACATTATCATCAAGGCGGCGCTCTTTATGCTCGTCGGTGTGATTATACGTATCACGGGGCAGACGACGTTTGATAAAACAGGCGGACTGATTAAACAATATCCATTACTCGGCTGGACTTTCTTCATCGCAGCACTATCGCTTGCAGGAATACCGCCGCTCAGTGGTTTTTATGGTAAGTATTATATCGTCAAAGCACTGTTCCAGGAGCAGCACATTATAGCGGCAGTTATCGTACTACTGAGTAGTCTTGTCGTACTCTACTCGGTCATCAGAATCTTCATCAACGTATTCTGGGGAAAACCGGGCGCTCTTATTCAGCATCCTCCTTATATGAAAATGATGGTCGTCAGCTTCCTTGTAACAATGCTTGCGGTTGCTTTTGGCTTCTATGCGGACCAACTGTTCCCGCTCTTCCATCAGGCTGCAGTCACTTTGACGGACACATCTGAATATACGAAAATACTGGAGGTGAAGTAATGGCTATACAAGCATTGATCAATATACTTCTCACCGTATTATGGTGCCTGATTACATTATCATTTTCGTTCGGCAATATCGTACTTGGTTACCTTTTCGGCTTATTTGCTGTTTATGTCATGCGTAAGTTCCTGCCAGGCCGCTTTTACTTAAGACCTTTTGCAAAAGCACTTCGCTTAGGGTTTATATTCCTGGTCGAGTTGTTCAAGGCTAACCTGGATGTCTTGAAAATTGTACTGGCTAAAAAAATCGATATCGAACCTGCATTTTTCGCCTATCCGACAGAACTGACGAAAGACTGGGAAATCTCGCTTTTGTCACTCCTTATAACCTTAACACCAGGCACAGTCGTGACAGCAGTCAGTGACGATAAAAAGACACTGTATATTCATGCGATAGATTTCTCAAATCTTGAGGACGAAATAGAAGGAATACGCACTTCATTTGAAGCTGCTATCAAGGAGGTCGGTGTAAGATGAACTATATCGCAGCAATTGGACTCGTCATCGTATCAGTCAGTATACTCGGATTTCTGTATCGTGCGATTAAAGGCCCATCGATGGCTGACCGTGTCGTAGCGCTTGATGCAATAGGCATTGCACTTATGGCGGTTGTCGCACTTTTCTCGATTATACTGAATACGCAGTACTATATCAGCATCATCATGCTGCTTGCTGTCCTTTCATTCCTTGGAACTGTTTCGTTTGCCAAATTCATGGATAAAGGAGAGATCATTGAATATGAACGAGATGATTCTTAACATCATAGCTGCAGTTTTTATTATGATTGGTTCATTACTCAGTTTAGTCGCTGCTATCGGTTTATTCCGCCTGCCAGATGTTTATACACGCGCGCATGCTGCGAGTAAAGCCGCAACGCTTGGCGTCATGTTCATCATGATTGGTGTCATGTTCTTCTTTCTGGCAAAAGATCATTTCTTTCAGCCTGCTCTTCTGCTGGCCGTCCTGTTTATCTTTATGACTGGTCCGATTGGTGGACACCTGCTTATGCGGACGGCTTATCATGACGGCGTCAAATATACGGATAAAACAGTTCGTGATGACTTAAAGGATGCAGAGTAGGATTTTTTAGTTGAAGAGTTACTGGCGACAAATCTCTCTTATCGCTGATAACTTGAAGATTTGGTGCCTTTTCATGGAGTTACTGGCGATAATTCTCTTTTATCGCTGATAACTTGAAGATTTGATGCCTTTTCATGGAGTTACTGGTGACAAATCTCTCTTATCGCTGATAACTTGATGATTTGATGCCTTTTCATGGAGTTACTGGCGATAAACCTCTTTTATCGCTGATAACTTTCTCTGATCACCTATATCAACAACAAAAAATGCGATTCACCATCATGGTGAATCGCATTTTTTTATCTTTTATCTTTAACAGCTATTGTACAGCGCGCTATCGATACTAAGCGCTCCTCAGCAGTCACGCGTACTTCCCATACTTGAGTCGATTTTCCATGATGCAGTACGGTCGCTTTCGCATAGACTCGTCCTTCTCTCACTGAAGAGATATGATTCGCATTGATTTCAAGTCCGAAGGCAAGCGACTGATTCAAATCTATTAAGTCAGCTGCGCCTAGAGAAGCTGCTGTCTCGCATAAAGCGACTGTCGCACCGCCGTGCAGAAAGCCGAATGGCTGTCTCACTTTGTCTGTGACAGGCATGCTGATACAGAGTTCACCGGGCTGTCTTTCTTCCAGCTGCATCTCAAAATGAGAAAGCATATTCTGCTGTTCAAACAATGCTTCAAAATTCATCCTCTCACCTCATCTACTATAGTACCATGGCTGCAATATAGCCGAAAACAAGAAGCGGGATATTAAAGAGCATAAATGTCGGTACACATGTATCCCAGATGTGGTCATGCTGACCGTCCATATTGAGTCCTGCTGTCGGACCAAGTGTAGAATCACTGGCCGGACTGCCGGCATCTCCTAGTGCACCTGCTGTCCCGATAATACTGATCAGTGCGAGCGGGCTGAGCCCGATCTGCTGACCAAAAGGAATGAACAGCGCTGCAATAATGGGAATCGTTGCAAATGAAGAACCGATACCCAATGTGATGATGAGTCCTGCAATCAGCATGAAGATAATACTGAGCGATTTGTCACCATTCGTGATATTCACCATGCCATGCACAAGAGATTCTACCTGGCCGGAATGATTCATCACATTGGCGAAGCCGTTCGCTGTCAGCATCACAACACCGATATAAGCCATAATCTTAATCCCTGAAACGAGTTCATTATCAAGGGTTTTCCAGTCATAGACACGGAACAGGAAAAATATAAGAATTCCCGCTAATGCGCCGAAGATCATCGATTCAGTCAGTAGCTGAACAATGAATGTCGTGACAATGGCAAAGATAGTAACAAAGACCGTATAGCGACTGATTTCCTTCACTTCAAAAGTTTCACTGGCAGACTGCCTGTAATCGCGTGGTTTACGGTAAAGAAAAATTCCAGTCACTAAACCGAACACAAAGCCCATAGACGGAATCAGCATGGCTTTCCAGATATCATCAAACTGGATGGCATAATTTGCCTGATCAAACCCCTTCTTGATAATCTCGTGAAAGATGTGACCGAAACCAAACGGCAGCAATGTATAAGGAAAACAAAGTCCGAATGTCAGAACTACAGCTATCATTCTTCTATCCAGCTTCAGTTCATTGAATAAACTTAAGAGCGGCGGAATGACAATCGGTATGAATGCGATATGGATAGGTAGAATATTCTGTGACATACATGCAAGAATCAGTAAACTGACCACTATCACTACTTTTGTCCAGACTCTCGTTTTGACTGTACTGTCCTGCTTAATCACGCGGATAATGCGTTCTACGAAATAATCTGTGATACCGCTATATGAGATTAAGGCAGCAAAGCCTCCCAGAAGGGCGTAACTGAGTGCCACTTCTGCACCATCGCCAATGCCTGCCGTAAAATAGCTGATGGTATCAGCAAGGCTCATATGGGCAGTCAGACCCCCTACTAATGCACCGATAAATAATGACAACACGACATTCAGCCTGCAGAGACTGAGGACAATCATCACAATAACTGCTATTAAAACAGCATTCATTTTAACACCCCTTTTATGATTTACTTTATCTTGGTAAAGTACTACCATACTAAAGTAAATGAAAATTTATACTTTGTCAACTGTTATTATTTCTCGGATCAGTTCGACCTGATATTTAAGGGGTAGTAAGTGTGTCATTTCTGCTATAGTGAATGTTTCTCCAAATTGATCTGCTAAATAGTCATAAGAAAGAATAGATGACTGACGATATTTTGATGCAAAGAGCTGATAGTGAGGATTCTGCATACGATATCGGAGCGCTGCACTGCTCGGACGTTTCATGCCGTAAAACGTGATTTTCTGACTATCCTCAGGTAAATATTCAAGCACGACAGGCTGAGTGTTATATTGCAGACCGTAATGAATCAAATCATCAAGGATGGCCAGTCGCACTGACTGAAGGGTAACGTTTTTACCATTTCGTGCGATACGTCTTTCTTCACTCACCTGGTCTTCATACTCTACTGTCAGGACAACTGTATCTGCAGTTGCTGCGAGCAGCACGGACTGAAATAAATCAGGATGCAGCACAATCACGACCTGTTTTGCATGTTCATCTGTACGCCATTCAGTGATTTTGACTTTATGGTGATAATAGGTCAGGGGTAACATCTGATACATCTCATGCTCGCTAAGTTCATGAGCTTCAAGTTTCTGTTCAGGCAGCTCTTCGTGATAACCTAAGACTTCTGCATGTGGCCACTTGTTCTTAATCGTCCAGTACAATCCTGATACATCCATATAATGAGCAAGAGTCGACAAATCAGCAGTCAGCTCTATATCTGAAGGATATGTCATGATTCTGTCATGCAGGAGCAGTTCATCTTCAGTGGTGTATCGTTTTGGATTACCCGCTGCAATACCTATAAGTCGCATCTTGTCACAATGGACATCCAGTTCTTTTTCCTTGTTGTGATAAGCGCGCTCTATCTGTTCATCAATCCAGTGAATACCTGTCTGCTGCCACTGATTATATTGAAAAGGTAAAAAGCACATATAGACTGACTCTATATGTGCCTGTGGGTTAGTCATATTCATCACTCCTAGAACATCGTATAACCGCTACGACGTAAGTTTCTGATTACAATACCGGCTGTGACAGCACCTACTAATCCTGCAGAAAGCATGATGATATCAGCTGGTAAAAGATGAGTCAGACCGCGCCATAGCTGGCTGAACGCATAACGTGGTTTCAAGATGTAGTCTGCTGTCGAAATCTTATCCACAATAGCGAAGACCACAAATGGATAAAAAGCAGTCATGATCCATGTTGATTTAAGCAGCATGTTTAATATAAAGGCAATCCCGAAGAATAATACGAAAAATAGTACGACACTGATAATTAACTGGACTAAGGCAGTCATTGTTTCCTCCTCATGTTACAAAAAAAGTCATTGCACCTATTATAGCATGAAATATTAATGAGGTATTTAAAAGACTTCTCTCAAAACAAAAAAACAGGACACTTAGAAAGAGTCCTGTTTCACTGGAACTTATAAGAATTTACCTTTTTTAAGCGCTAAGCCCGCACCACCGATTTTGAAAACAGCACGTGTGTCGATTACTTTTTTCATGAATGCTGCTTTTTTACCAGTGATTTCTTTACCCATTACAACACCAACGCCGTCGTTAGCGCCAAGAGATGCAACTGTACCTCTTTCGTTATAGACGAATGTACCAAGCGGCTGGTTGTTGAGTAACTTAATGATTGCGTCAGCAGTGAATTCACCTTGCTGCATAGCGATCTGAGCAGTTGTCGGATAAGGGCGTTTGTTGTCGCCTTCGCCTGCCATAACTGCTGAGCAGTCACCGATAACAAAGATATCATCGTAACCATCGATACGGTTATCTTCACGTACAACGATACGTCCACGTTTTACGCCTTCGAATGATTCTTCCATCAATTTGCTACCACGTACACCTGCAGCCCAGATGACTGTGTTAGCATAAAGCTGTTCTTCCTGTTCGCCGTTTTTCACAACGAAACCATGTTCATTTGCAGCAACGATTGGTGTTGCAATTTTGAACTCAACACCGCGAGCTTCAAGGTATTCTACAACGTAGTTAACCAGTTCATCTGAAAACATTGGTAACATTTTAGGCGCTGCTTCTACACAAGTTAATTTAACTTTAGCTGGGTCAACACCATATTTTTTGCACAGCTCAGGTACGCGGTCAGTTAACTCACCTAATAATTCGATACCTGTGAAACCAGCACCACCTACAAGGATAGCAAGATCTTTGTCGTCTTTGTCTGTGCTTTGTGCGTAATGAGCAAAACGTTCTTCAATGTGTTTTGCGATACGGCGAGAAGTATTCACGTTTTCAATTTGGAATGCATGTTCTTTCATGCCGCTGATACCGAACGTTTCTGATTCGAAACCAAGTGCTACAACTAAGATATCGAAATGGAAGATACCGTTAGTTGTTTCAACAGTTTTTTCGTCACGGTTGATTTTAGTCACTTCTGCTTTTACGAAATCAACTTTAGAAGCGTCTACTACGCTAGCAATCGGATAAAGTACATCTTGAGTTTTTAATGTACCTGCAGATGCTTCGTGTAACCAAGTTGCTTCGTAGTGATAATCATTTTTGTTGATTAAAGTGATATCACAATCCTGTGCTGAAACTTTTTTCTGTAATTTTGTGATTGTTTGTAAGCCGGCGTAACCCGCACCAAGTACAACAACTTTTTTTCTTTCAAAGCCCATTATATTCACCCATCTTATTTTTATTTTATTGTGATTTTCATCACATATTGAATTTAAATCATTCCACTATAATGATAATATTAAAATCTGGAATATTCAACATATAAAACTAACAGTTTTCCGGTGTTCCCGCTACTTCACGAGTTCTAAAAGAGCTGCCACAGCCACATGAAGCAATGGCATTCGGATTATCAATGGCAAAACCGCCGCCCATGAGTGATTGTTTAAAGTCGACAATTGTCCCCTTTAATATGGGTGCATCTGTTTGATCAACGAGTACTTTAACACCATAAAATGTCAAAATTTCGTCATTTTCTCCTGGCGCTTCTTCTGCGCTCATACCATACGACAGACCTGTACAGCCGCCACCTTTTACTGAAATCTTTAAATAGCCGTCCGGCATACCGTTTTTCTCCATCATATCTTTCACTTCATAAGCAGCCGCTTCTGTTAATGTAATTGACATTTTTCTACCTCCTAAAACATCCATGTTTCTTCTATATGTTTATAAATATTGGCAAGGAGTTGTTCCGGGTTCTCCCCTGCTACATAATCTCCGTTCACCAATGCATAAAGTTCGTTGTTGCATTGTCCGCAGTAAGTCAGACATCCATACTCCAGACAGTCAATATTAGGGTCTTTTTCGAGCGCATCAAATACAACCTGACCGCCTTTAGCAAGATTTGAGATACAGAATTCGACGATCGGATTCATGGCTCACCTCTATTTTCAGATATTTCTACTATTCAATCGTATAATATATTATAATTTAAGCGTACATAAAAAAATAGGATTTTGACTCATGTAAGAAAAGGGGATTATAAATGAAGAATCTTGTTTTACTTGGCGGCGGCTACGGCAATATGCGCGTGATGCAGCGTCTGCTTCCAGATGCCTTACCAGACGAATATTCAATCACACTGATTGACCGCGCACCTTTCCATGGTTTAAAGACAGAATTTTACGCGCTGGCAGCAGGAACTGAATCTGATAAAGACGTCCGTGTGGAGTTTCCTAAAGATGCACGCCTTAATTTTGCATACGGAGAAATCACTTCTATCGATCTGGATAAACAGATCGTCTCTATGGGCGAAACCCACGTCGATTACGATGAACTGATTATCGGTCTTGGCTGTGAGGATAAATATCATAATGTGCCGGGCGCTGATGAATTTACATATAGTATTCAGTCAATCATGCAGGCGCGTGACACTTACAGCGCAATCGCCGACCTTCCTTCAGGAAACACTGTAGGCGTCGTCGGTGCTGGATTAAGCGGTATTGAACTTGCAAGTGAGTTGAGAGAATCACGTTCTGACCTGAATATCAAACTCTTCGACCGCGGTGAACGTATCCTGCCAGCATTCCCAGAAAAACTGAGTAATTACGTCAAGAAATGGTTTGATCAGCATAATGTTGAAGTCATTCCTCATTCTAATGTCGTAAAAGTAGAGCCTGGAAAACTGTATAACAACGATGAGACATATGATGTCGACCTTTGTGTCTGGACAGCAGGTATCCAGCCGGTAGAAATCGTCCGCAATCTGCCAGTCGAATTCGGCGAAGGCAGTCGCGTCCGCATCAATCAATATCATCAGATTCCGACTCATCGCAATGTCTATGTGGTTGGTGACTGTGCGCTGCTCCCTCATGCACCAAGTGCACAGCTTGCAGAAGTGCAGGCAGAACAAATTGTAGATATCCTCAAAAAAGAATGGAACGGTGAAGAATTACCTGAAACCATGCCGGAACTGAAACTGCAGGGCTTCCTGGGTTCCCTCGGTGAAAAAGAAGGATTCGCATTCCTGATGGACCGTACAGTCACAGGTCGTATCGCTCGTTTAATGAAGTCAGGCGTCCTATGGCTCTACAAGTATCATAACGGTTAAAAAAAGCATCAGCTCTTTTCCTATCAAAAGAGCCGATGCTTTTATATTTTATTTCACGAAATGCTGCTCAACATACTTCGTCAGCTGTGGCAGTTGAATATAGCCATCCGCAACAATTTCATCATTCATTGTAATGAGTGGATAGAAAAGTTCATCGTCCTGAATTCGCTCAACGATAGACTGATCATAATCTGAGTGAGTTTCAGTATCATTGATATCGATATAGTTGAAAGTAAAATCCAGATGATCGAACTTACGCTTTAAGTTCGGCTGTACCCAGTCGTAGATATCTTTAGATGTTGGTGCATTGACACAGCTTGCGCAGACAACATCTGCACCGTAAATATTTACTTTTACTTGTTCCATGTGCAACCCCCTTAAATAATTGTATAAACTATGCTATAGTGATTATACTATACAGTAAGTGAATAAAGAAAGGAGTCTACTATGACGACTGAACAACAAACTCAATTTGATCAAGTCAGTGAAGTGCTTGATAAATTACGTCCATTCCTTTTACGTGACGGCGGTGACTGCGAACTTGTTGACGTAGAAGATGGTATCGTTAAACTACGTTTACTAGGTGCATGTGGTACATGCCCTTCTTCTACTATTACGCTTAAAGCAGGTATCGAACGTGCGCTGTTAGAAGAAGTGCCTGGCATCGTAGAAGTTGAACAAGTATTTTAAGACTACTCTTCGGAGTGGTCTTTTTTTATTCTCTTATTGTCAAACACTAAATGTTAACCTATTATTATTTTATGTTTACATTTAGGGGGATTATGATGCAATATGCTGAAAAAGTAATGAATGGCTACACTTTAACAAAGGAAGAAGCACTCAACGTACTACAGACACCTGATTCAAAAATACTTGCTTTAATTGATGATGCCTATCAGATTCGTCACCACTACTACGGGAATGCTGTTAAATTGAATATGATCTTAAACGCAAAAAGCGGGCTTTGTGCTGAAGACTGCGGATATTGCGGTCAGTCTGTCAAAGCTGATACCGGCTGCAGTCAGTATGCACTTGTGGATGAGGAGAAGTTAATAGAAGGTGCTGAAGCGGCCGTCAACAACCAGATCGGTACATACTGCATTGTTATGAGCGGCCGTAAACCGACGAACCGGGAAGTCGACCGGGTCACAGATGCAGTGAAATCGATCAAGTCACTCCATCCTTCGCTGAAAATATGTGCCTGTCTCGGACTGTCGACAGAAGACCAGGCGCAGAAACTGAAAGATGCAGGTGTGGACCGCTACAATCATAATATCAATACGAGCGAACGCTACCACGATGAGGTTGTTTCGACGCATAGTTATCAGGACCGGGTCAAGACGATCGAAATCATGAAGGCACATCACATTTCTCCTTGTTCCGGCGTCATCTGCGGAATGGGTGAAACAGATGAAGACATTGTCAATATGGCTTTTGCACTTAAAAAAATAGACGCAGACAGTATTCCAGTGAACTTCCTCCATGCCATTAAAGGGACGAAGTTCCAGGATAAAGATGAACTGACACCTAACCGCTGTCTGAAGATCCTGGCACTTTTCCGTCTGATCAATCCGACGAAGGAAATCCGCGTTTCCGGCGGCCGTGAAGTGAACTTACGTTCGTTGCAGCCTCTCAGTCTTTATATCGCCAACTCTATCTTTGTAGGCGATTATCTTGTGACAAATGGTCAGCCTAATGAAGAGGATTACCAGATGATTCAGGACTTAGGTTTTGAAATAGAAACCAATGCTTTTCATACAGACCCCTCTATAGTTAAAACCCTTTAAAGAATGGAATGTTCCATTCTTTTTCTTTTGAATCCATATATTTGGTGAAATTTTAATTAATTTAAGGGTTTACATTGTATAAATCCTGTAAAAACTTATAATTAAGGTAGGCATAAAGTTTTTCATCAATTTTGAGAGGGGTTATTACATGAGTGAAGTTATGACTGGAACAATCCAAATCACTTTAAATGGCCAGCTAATGGCAGTGCCAGCGGAAGCCAATCTTCTAGACTATTTAAGATTCAAAGGTATTGAAGTACCTGCTCTGTGTTATCATCCGGATCTTGGAGCAATCGAAACATGTGACGCATGTATTATTGAGGTTAACGGGGAACTCGTGCGTTCATGTAGTACTCAGTTAAATGAAGGCGACGTCGTCAGAACAGGTACAAGCGAAGCATTCGAAGCACAGATGATCGCAATGGACCGCGTTTTACGCAACCACGAACTTTACTGTACAGTCTGTGATTTTAACAACGGTAACTGTACAGTCCATAATACGGTTAAAAAATTAAAAATCGATCACCAGGCGACACATCAGTCTCCTAAAGGTGCACCTGTCAATCGCGGTAAATTCTACCGCTATGATCCTGACCAATGTATCCTCTGCGGTCGATGTGTACAGGCTTGTCAAAATGTACAGGTTAATGAAACATTAATGATTGACTGGGAACTTGAACGTCCACGCGTCATCTGGGACGGAAACGGTTCTACACTTATCGACGAATCATCTTGTGTCAACTGTGGGCACTGTTCAACTGTTTGTCCATGTAATGCCATGATGGAAGTCGGCATGGAAGGCGAAGCTGGTTTCTTAACGGGCATGCTGAAAGATGCATTCCGCCCGGCTGTAGAAGTCACTAAAGCCGTTGAAACGGGTTACACACCTCTTATGGCTATTTCTGATATCGAAGCAGAAATGCGTGAAGACCGCATCAAAAAAACAAAGACAGTCTGTACTTATTGTGGTGTCGGCTGTTCATTCGAAGTCTGGACTAAAGGCCGTGACATTCTAAAAGTAGAACCAACGCCTGAATCTCCTGCAAACCAGATTTCTACATGTGTCAAAGGTAAATTCGGTTGGGATTTCGTCAACTCAGGTGAGCGCTTAACAAAACCTTTAGTACGTGAAGGCAACGAATTCCGCGAAGCATCTTGGGAAGAAGCTTACGAGCTGATTGCTAAGAACTTCAAAGAAACAATTGAAAAACGCGGACCAGAACGTTTAGCGTTTATCACTTCTTCTAAATGTACAAACGAAGAATCTTACTTAATGCAGAAGCTCGCTCGTGCTGTTGTCGGTACAAATAACGTCGATAACTGTTCACGTTACTGTCAGTCTCCAGCTACAATGGGCTTATGGCGTACAGTCGGTTACGGCGGTGACTCTGGTTCTATCACAGATATCGGCAGTGCAGAACTGATCATCGGTATCGGTACAAATACTGCAGAAGCTCACCCAGTAATCGCAACGCGTGTGAAAAGTGCACAAAAAGTGCGCGGGTCTAAGATTCTTGTCTCTGATATCCGTAAACATGAACTGGCTGAACGTGCTGATATGTTCATCCGTCCTAACCCAGCTTCTGACTTAGTCTGGTTAAATGCGGTCACTAAATATATCATCGACAATGACTGGCATGATAAAGAGTTCATCGCAAAACACGTCAACAACTTTGATGAACTGGTTAAAGGTCTTGAGAAATATACATTAGACTATGCGGTTCAGCATACAGGTCTGACTAAAGAAGAAATTATTAAAGTCGCTAATATGATTCATGAAGCAAAATCAACAGTTGTCATGTGGGCAATGGGTATCACACAGCAACGTGGCGGTAGTGACGCTTCTACAGCGATCTCTAACCTCTTACTTGCAACAGGTAACTACATGAAGCCAGGTGCTGGTGCTTATCCGCTTCGCGGCCACAACAACGTACAAGGTGCGAGTGACATGGGTAGTATGCCAACTCACTTACCAGGCTACCAGAAAATTGACGACAAAGAAGCGCTTGCTAAGTTCAGCAAAGCATGGGGTCGTGAACTGAATCCTGAAAAAGGACAGAACAACCACCAGATGGTTGATGCGATGCATGACGGCGAACTTGATATCCTGTACTTAAAAGGTGAAGACATGGGTATCGTTGACTCTAACGTCAACTACGTCCGTGCTGGTTTCGAAAAACTGAAGTTCATGGTTGTACAGGATATCTTCTTCTCTAAAACAGCAGAATATGCAGATGTTGTCTTACCAGCTGCACCAAGTTTCGAAAAAACAGGTACATTCTCTAATACAGAACGTCGTATTCAGCGTCTGTATCAAGTCATGGAGCCGCTTGAAGGTTCTAAACCTGACTGGATTATCATCCAGGAAATCGCTAACTTACTCGGTGCAAACTGGAACTACACACATCCAAGTCAGATTATGGACGAAATCGCTGCACTGACACCTATTTATTCAGGTGTTAACTATGAACGCCTTGACGGCTTCAAGAGTTTACAATGGCCAGTACACGAAGATGGTACTGACTCACCTCTTCTTTTCACAGACGGCTTCCCGTTCGATGATAAGAAAGCTCGTTTCGCACCAGTTGACTGGACAGAACCAACAGAATATCCGGCAGAATATGATATTCACGTCAACAACGGACGTCTGCTTGAACACTTCCATGAAGGTAATATGACTTATAAAGTCGAAGGACTTGTACTTGAAACACCCGGTGCTTTCCTTGAGGTCTCTCATGAACTTGCAGCAGAACGCGGCTTAGAAGATGGTACACTAGTACGTCTGCAGTCTCCATACGGCCGTGTCGATGTGAAGACAATTGTCACTGACCGCGTTTATGGTAAAGAGGTTTACTTACCAATGAACGATTCAGGCGACGCAGCCATCAACTTACTTTCAAGTTCTATCGCTGATAAAGATACATCAACACCAGCATACAAAGAAACAAAAGCGAAATTGATTATTTTAGATAAAGGTGGTAAATCACCACTCCCTAAAACAAACTTCCGTTATGGTCATCGCGTACCTCAGATGGGCGTCAATGTTCAGAAGAAATGGGAACGTCGTGATTATGTCTTCCCTGGTACAATCGTTAAAGAAAGAAGAGGTGGTAAGTAATGGCTCAAGCTACTACAGTAATCAGAAGAACAGAAGTCGATGTTGAAGCCGTTCGCGCAAAAGAACTACGTGAACTAAAAGATCAGCTGATCATGCATAAAGACACACTGCACAAACTGTTCCGCCTTCTTGACCAGCTGGATGACCACGAAGTCATCAACGCCTTAAATGCTGGACTTGCTAAAAGCGATCCGATTCTGACTCGTGTGTTAAAAGCAGTTAACGAGACAGAAACAGATAAAGCGATCCGTAATGGTCTCTTACTTGTTCAAGGACTCGGTAAATTCAACTTTGATGAGATTGAACCGATGATCTTAAAGTTCAATAAAGGTCTGAAATTATCGACTGAATATAACCAGAGTAAACCACTCGGCTGGTTAGGCCTTCTCAATGTACTGACAAATAAAGATTTCGTTGAAGGGTCTATCGTTCTAACGAAGTTTGTTAAAGGATTCGGTACAAGCTTTGAACAGCTCAAAAAAGAGCAAGGTATCATCGATCCAGTTCAGACAGATGTCGGTGATTTAGACAAAGCATCATCTATTGAACTTCCAAGCAAGGCTGCCCGCACACGTGAAGACAACCGCACTGCTGCAAATCCTAAAGTGAAGATGCTCGGCATGGCTGCAGGTGCTGCACTTTCTGTCGGTGCATTACTTCTTAAAAAATAATAGTCATAAAAAATAACCTGGAACTTTAAGTTCCAGGTTATTTTTATTTTACAGGCGTTTTAGGTTCTTCGCCGTTTACAATGTGTTTTGCATTATCCACGCAAAGCTGAATCATGGCGTCGCGTGTTTCCACGGTCGCACTGCCGATATGCGGTAAGACAACGATATTCTTTTCTTTCAAGAAAGGATGTCCTTCTTTGATCGGCTCCTGACGCAGCACATCAAGTCCAGCCGCTAAAATCTCACCATTTTGGACAGCTTCGAGTAAATCTTCTTCGACGACATGGCCGCCGCGGCCAATATTGATGAAGATTGTGTCATCATTCATCTTCTGAAATGCTTCTTTACTGAAGATATTTTCTGTTTCTTTTGTGAGGGGTGCTGTACAGACGACATAATCTGCCTTTAAGAGCTCATCGAATGACACATATTTCGCGCCCAGTTCTTTTTCAGCTTTTTCATGTCTTGAACGGGTATGATACATAATATCCATATCAAATCCTTTGCAGCGTCTGGCAAAGGCAGTACCGATAGAACCCATGCCGTATATACCGACTGATTTTCTGTAGACATCTTTTCCTGCCATCAAGTACGGCTCCCAGCCTTTCCACTCTCCTGACTCCACTAAATGTGCCGCTTCAATGATGCGTCTCGCTGTTACAAGCATCAGGGTAAAACCGAGCTCCGCTGTAGTTTCAGTCAGAACATCAGGCGTATTGCAGACGATGATGCCTTTATCCCTGGCATAATCTACATCGATGTTATCGTAACCGACTGCGAGATTAATGACAGCCTTCAGCTTAGGACAATGATCCAAGTACTCCTGATCAATCTGGTCACTCATCATCGTAATCACTACATCTGCGTCCTGACTTTCATTAAGCAGTTCTTCTCTTGGCATCGCCTTGAGTTTTTCATGATACATCTCAACATCTGCGACTGTTTTCAGGTCTTCAATAAAACGCTCTGGTATTTGTCTCGTAACTAAAACTTTCATTCTGTTCCCTCCTGATAGATCTTAATGACATCATTCAAGTTTTTGACAGAATATGACGGCGGCACTTCTTCTGCCATCACCGCATCATATGTAGAGACACCGGTCTGGACATGCAGCGTATCAATCCCACTATTGATACCCGACAGAATATCTGTCATATAAAGGTCCCCTATCATGACGAGATCTTCTTTTGGCAGTCCAATCATCTCTACCGCTTTATCCATGATATGCACTTCCGGCTTGCCGATGAAGATAGGATCTACATCTGTCGCTACTGTCAGCACGCTGGTTAGTGCACCATTCCCAGGCAGCAGTCCTCGCTCGCTCGGCAAAGTACGGTCCGGATTTGTTGAAATAAATGTCGCACCATTACGGATGGCAAGTGCTGCATTCGCAAGCTTGTCATAAGTGATATCTACATCGAGACCGATGACCACATAATCTGCTTCGATGTCGTCCACTATTTCAAGCCCCTCGTCAGTGAGCGCCTGTCTGATTCCTTTTCCGCCGACGCAGTGAACGCGAGCGCCTGGCTTTTCATCAGCAATATACATCGCTGTTGCCATGGCAGACGTCACCACGTTCTGAGCCGTGCACGGGAAACCCATGCCTGTCAGTTTCGCTGCTACTTCGTCTGGTGTTTTTGAAGCATTATTCGTCACAAATAAATAAGGCAGCTCATTTTGATAGAGATAGTCAATAAATTCCTTTGCCCCTTCTATCACGCGTGTTCCCGCATACATCGTCCCGTCAAGATCCAGCAGATACCCTTTATACTTTTTCATGGCTGCCTCCTTTTCCGAATGCCGACACAGGTCCAAGTTCGCGTTCAATAAATGATTCTACGGCATGCTGAAAGTTTTGATAAGCGTCAAGATTGTCACTGAAAGCTGACTTCAGTCTGCTATGGTCAATTTGTGTATAGTCACGAACCATCCACTGTCTCATCGGCAACGTCGCTGATATCTTCTTAGCATCCTCACTTGTGATCACTTTCTCCATCTCCATGATATCAATCACGTCCTGGTAACTGCCCGGGTCACGCATAATAAAGCCATCTATCATCATATTGCCGACATCGACCGTGCTTTCAATCAGCATATGACAGATACGTTCAAGCGCGTAGCCTTCTGCAGCGGTGAAATCAGCTGTCAGCCGGGTAATATAATTGAGTTTTAATGCGAGTTCATCTCTGTCTACAAAATACATGTTATCGCCTCCATCCCTAGTTTAACAAATTTTCTTATCACCTTCATTACTGATATACTTGAGACGGAGGGATATTATGATAGATATGTTCTTATATGATGACTCAGAGAAGGCGAATGTCCGCTTCGTCAGTTTTCTCGGCGAATCTCGTCACGATTTAACACTTATCCAGACTGACCGGCATTATGGCAAAACCATTGTGTTGAATACACAGTCCAATAAATTCGGTATAATCGGTCGTGATGATCTGGAGGAAGAAGGTTATATTGCTTATGTGCTCGGTATCAGTGAAGCTGAAGCCGAAGAAGTAACAGAATTTTTAAATGACGTCATACATTAAAAAAAAGTAACTGCCTAGGCAGTTACTTTAAAAAATCTTTTAGTGTTTTACCAGTCGATAGATCCTCAGTCTCCTGAGCCGGTGTATGTTCCACCGGCTCTTCTACTTTGACTGCATCCATCTCCAGCTCTTCTACTGAAGTTTCCTTAACTTCAACTTCGACATCTTCAGCTTCATTACGAACCACTTCATGGGCCGTCAGTCGTCTTAAGACAAAATAGGCGCAGCCGAAGTTACAGTATTCGAGCAGATAATCCTGGATGCTTGAAAATCTACGGTTGATATCCGCTTTTTTATTTTTATCTTCATAGAAACCTTTCAGACGCAGCTGCTCATAACCGATATCTCCTACTATAATAGGATATTTATCAAGTACTTCTGAATAGCGCGTCTCAAACTGTTCCTGATTGAAAGCATTCTTATGATCGACCATTATCTCAAAATAGTGATCGCCTGCTCTCACATTCATTAAGCTTCTCCGAGTGCCTGACGTTGTTTCGCTGCTTCATTTACCTGCTCGTCTGCATGGTAAGAACTACGTACCATAGGACCAGCCTGACAGTGTTTGAAACCTTTATCCATCGCGATTTTACGCAGTTTACCGAATTCAAGCGGTGAATAATATTTCTGAACTTTGATATGTTTACGAGAAGGCTGTAAGTACTGACCAATTGTCATGATGTCCACGTCATTTGCACGCAGGTCATCCATTACTTCAAGGATTTCGTCCCAAGTCTCTCCTAAGCCGACCATCAGACTTGATTTAGTCGGAATATCCGGCTGCAGTTCTTTAGAACGACGCAGTACTTCAAGAGAGCGGTCATATGTTGCACGCGCACGAACTCTTGGCGTCAATCTGCGGACTGTTTCGATATTATGATTCAGAATATCAGGACGCGCATTCATGAGGCGCTCCCAGTTATCAAAGCTGCCGCCCATATCTGATGGAAGCACTTCGATTGTTGTATAAGGATTGCGTTCACGTACTTTACGAATCGTCTCTGCATAGACTTCAGAACCACCGTCTTTTAAGTCATCACGGGCAACCGCTGTGATAACCACGTGTTTTAAGTTCATCAGTTCTACTGATTCTGCTACACGTTCCGGTTCATTTAAGTCAAGTTCGTTCGGCAGACCCGTCTTAACTGCACAGAAACGGCACGCACGTGTACAGACTGCACCGAGAATCATGAAAGTCGCAGTACGACGTTCACCCCAGCACTCATGGATGTTCGGACATTTTGCTTCCTCACATACCGTATGCAGGTTTTTCTCACGCATCATTTTCTTAAGTCCTGTATAGTTCTGGTTCGTATTAAGCTTTATTTTTAACCATTCAGGTTTTCTCAAAATCTCTTCATTTCTTGTCGCCACAATACATCCCTCCGATATCCATTAATTATAACTCAAAGTCATTTAAAATAAAATGTCCGGCTCATGAAAATCTTCTATTAAGTGCAAGCTCCATGACATCCCGCAGAAACTCAGGCATAAAGTATTCTTTTTCGTTTTGAACGAACTGCGGAAAAAAACGTCCAAACGTGTACATATCAAGGGTCGCCAGTGTATAAGACTTGTGGTCATCTACTGGCTGATCGCCTACAAAAAACTTTCGTTCAGACTGAATATAACCGATATGATCCGTCACATACATACCGAAGACGTCGCCTCTGAAGCCAAATCCTTTGACGATTTCATCACGGAACTCATGCTTACTGCTCATGGCGATGACTTCTTTCAGTTCTCGTCCGGACAGCGTGATTTTAACAGGATTGATCGGATGCGGCAGCATCTTATGCAGGTCATATTTGGTTAAACTGCCGCCTTCGTAACCTTGCACGATCAGCCCTGAATTAATCAATGCGCAGTCTGCATCCAGTTCCACTCTCAGCTCATTTGCCAGGAGTGCTGTCGCGTATGATGCACTATACAGTCGTCTCGGCAGACTGACCGGACTTTGATGGATGACTTCGCTGAGAAGTGCACGGCCATCCTCATAATAATGATCTTCACTATTCGCCAGTTCATCTGTTTCAATCAGTCTCGCGTCCTTTTGAACAAGATGACCCTCCTCAAATTTCAGCTTGATTTCACCGATGTATTCACCATATCTACCTGCCGCACCAATCAGGACACCATTGACCCGTTCACCTTTTTCGAAATGATGATGGGTATGAGCACCAAGAATGAGATCAATACCCGGGATTTCATCAGCAATACGACGATCAGCGAACATACCCAGATGACTCAAGATGATGACAACATCACATTCACTACGAATTGCTTCTACCTGCTCGCGAATGGCTTCCAGCGGCTCTGTAACCTGCCAGCCGAGCGCCTTATAAAAAGGTGTGAACTCTGCTGTCGCACCGATAAAACCGAGCTTAATTCCATTAAACTCATCGATGACATTAAGTTTGATATGACGGGGTAATCGTCCTTCCATATCGAACAAGTTGCAGCATGTCACTTCAAAGTCTGCTTGATCATAAAGCGCATTGAAGTCATCATGCGTCAACGTGATGCCCTCATTATTCCCGACAGTTGCTACTTTGACATGCGCTTCATTCAGCAGCTCAACATTTCCTTTACCAAGTGTCCCTTCAGTATAAGGATGACTTCTGTCTACATGATCACCAAGATCGACATAATAACTATCATCTGGCCGGTCCTTCAAGTAGCGGATGATTTTATTGAATGTCGATAGATGACTGTGAATATCATTTGTATGATAAAGTTTGATTTCCATTTTAATCTCCCCTTTAAATCATGCTTTTTATGATCAGATAGACACCGAGTGCCAGCATGATAAGTCTCAGCATCAGAACGACTGTCTCTGATTTTGCGTGTCTATTGATCTGTACACCAATTGTCGCACCGATAAAACTGGAAATGATCAGAATAATCGCATAATGCCAGATAACATTGCCCAGTACGATATGGCTGATAGCACCAGACAGACTGGAGAATAAGATCATCAGCATACTGGTGCCGACTGCGATATGCGGCGGGAATCTGAACGCGATAATCATCAGCGGTGTCACCAGTGCGCCGCCCCCAATACCAAACAAACCGGTCAGACAGCCGACAAAAAACGTTGCAATGACCGCAGGAACAGATGCAATACTGTATTCATAGGTCTGCCCTTTCGCATCAGTGAACGTGCGCATGCGTTCTGGATTCTGAAAAAGCTTGATCGGTTTAATTTTATCCCGGAACATCAGCACGATACTCATGAAAATCATCAACAATCCGAAGTAGAGATTAAAGCTTTTTAATGTCAGAAAATGACTGAGGTATGCACCTACGATTGCGCCTGGAATAATACCAATTAAAAACAGAAATCCTGACTTGATATCGACTTGTTTTGCTTTAATATAACCGATTGAAGCAGATAATCCGGTCGCAATGAGGATGACGGTCGACGTCCCAATCGCTGTCTGCGGGGTGATGCCCGCTAAGAGCCTTGCCCCTCCTAAAAAGATCAGAGACGGTACGATAATAATGCCACCGCCAAGCCCAACTAAAGAGCCAAGAATAGCTGAGCCGACGCCAAGTAATATAAGTAGTACGATAGACATCTTGTCCTCCTTAGAACAGCGACAGCTGCTGTGCATTCAAATGATCATAATCAATTCCCAGAATCTCTTTCATCCGCAAGGCATTACCTGCTGCGTGTCCACCTGAGTTGTTATTGAAGATGACATACACTTCTTCTGCTTTCTGATCGAGTATTCTGAACTTCGCTGCCAGACCCTGCAATTCTTCCTCATTATATTCGTATAAATAGCGAACATCCCGCCATTCCTGATCCGACATATCTTTCTTTGTCCAGCCTGCAACATTTCTGCCATGCAGTCTGACAAGCGAAATCGGGTGCGTCACCCTATTCACCATCGGAATTGAACCGTGACCACTCTGCGGTTCGTCGCAGACAGAATGAATCAGTTTATTCTCATAAAGAAAATGCAGTGTATTTTCTGTCATCTCCCCCGTAAACCAGCTATCATGACGAAATTCGATAGCGATAGGCATTTCTCGCAAGTGCTGCTTCAAATATAGTATATAATTAATGTTCTGGGTATTACAGTCAAACCAGGGTGGGAACTGAACCAGTACCATAGCGAGCCGGTCTTCTTCAATCAACGGACCCACCATCAAGTTAAACTGTTCAATCAGCTGGATTCTTGAATCTGCATACTGCTCTACTTCTGCATGTCCAGTCAATGCCTGGTGGATTTTAACGACGAACTTGAAACGGTCCGGCGTCTCACTGATCCATTTACGTATATTTCGTTCTGGCTGCACGGCATAATAACTCGCATCCAGTTCTACAGTCGGAAAATAACTGCCATATGTATATAATTTATCTTTTTTATTCGCCAGTTCAGGATATAATGTATCATGATCCGACCAGGCGGTTAATCCTATATTTATCATCATTATCACCTAGCCTAATCATATCATAAGTAGGCATGACACTCCCTAGAAAGGAACCTTAAAATGACGACCATCCAACTTGAGAAAATTAATGTTATTCGTAATGATCATCATATTCTGCATGACATTTCCTGCCTGTTTCCTTCCGCTACAATCACCGCACTCATCGGGCCATCAGGTGCAGGCAAAACGACTCTACTTAAACTACTGAACGGACTGCATAGCCCGACTTCAGGAGAAATTTATTTCAATGACAAACCTGTATCCACTATGAACCTGCTGGACCTTAGACGCCATGCCGGCATGGCTCTGCAGAGTGCGCCGATGCTGCCAGGTACTGTCTTTGATAATCTTAATCTCCCAAGAACCATTGCTGGAGATGCACTAAAAGAAGAAGAAGCGGTCCGTCTCCTCGCGCAGGTTGATTTAGAAGATGTGCCATTGACACAGGACATCAAATCATTATCAGGGGGCCAGCGTCAGCGTCTGTCTATCGCACGCACACTCGTCAATCAACCACGCGTTCTTCTGCTCGATGAAATCACTTCGAGCCTGGATCCAAGAAGTGTGAAAGAAGTGGAAAAACTTATCCATTCTATTCATAAGAGTCAGCAAGTCACCATTATCTGGATTACGCATGACGTTGATCAGGCAGTCCGTGCGACAGACCGCTATATTATGCTGAAAGACGGTCGTGTAGAACATACAGGTGACTCTAATACGCTGCTGCATAGTGACGTTCCAGCGGTCAGAGAATTTATTGAAGGAGAAGAACTATGACCATTCTACAGCTTAGTCTGACGATCATCTTCGTCATTATTCCTTTAGTCCTGAGCGCTTACTTGAAACTCGGTCTTGAAAAAGATATTGTCATTGCAACTATACGCAGTACTATTCAGCTCTTTATCGTCGGCTATATTCTGACATTTGTCTTTGAAGGTAATCATCCCATCTATATTCTGCTGATGATTTTGCTGATGATCACAGCAGCGACCCAGAATATCATTAAAAAAGGCAAGGGCATCAAAGGCATCACATGGAAAATAGTTGTGACACTGGTCACGGTGGAAGTGATAACGATGGGCATCATGCTCGGCTTCCATATCATTCCGTTTGAAGCACGATATGTCATTCCTATCAGCGGTATGGTTATCGGTAACTCTATGGTTCTATCTCTTCTGTTCCTGAATCGCTTCTTAAGTGAAATTCGCAATAACGATGAACAGATTGAACTAATCTTATCACTCGGAGGTACGAATAAACAGGCGATTCATAGAAGTCTGTTGTCCGCTATTAAAAGCTCGATGATACCGACGATTGAAAGCCAGAAAACGATGGGTCTTGTACAACTTCCGGGTATGATGAGCGGGCAGATTATAGGTGGGGCAGACCCTATTGTAGCCGTTCAGTTCCAGCTGCTCATTCTTTTCCTGCTGTTAACTGCAGCCACCTTATCAAGTGTGATGGTTGGCTTCTTAAGCTATCCGACACTGTTCAATGAAAAAGAACAATATCTAGGTGAATATCAAAAATAAAGGACTGAACTATTTTGTTCAGTCCTTCTGCTATTTAAAGATGTTCTTCTTGACGAGAAATACATAAGTCAACGCCATCAGAATGAGTGCAACTGATACTGTGCCTAACCACGTCAACTCCGGCAGATCAACGTTCATACCGAAGAAACTGAAGACAAGTGTCGGTAAAGTCAGGAACACTGTCACTAAAGTGAGAAGCCGCATGATATTATTCATTTCATTACCGATAAGTGAAGAATAAGAGCCAGCGATACTCTCAAGGATATTCGTATACAGCTCGGTTGTGCTTAAAGCCTGTGTATTCTCAATCATCAAGTCTTCAAGGAGTTCCTTATCATCATCATAAAGCTTGATTGAACGGGAACGGAATATCCGTTTAATCGTATCTCCGTTGGCCGTCAGTGAGGTCAGGAAGTATACTAAACTTTTCTCAAGCTCCATCAGTTCATAGAGCTGCTTATTCGTCAGTGACGTTCTTAAGTTACTCTCAATCCGGAGACGTTCACGGTTCAGACGCTTCAGTGTATTATTGTACATCGTCGCGACGGTGAACAGCACTTCCAGCAGGAATCTCGACTTCATGCGCAGATCAAAACGACGATTCATCAGTTTGTTGAACATCTCATGTTCACGAGAACAAATCGTGATGATATACCCTTTACTTAAGATAATCCCGATTGGTACAGTGATATATGATAAAGTCTGCTTGATGTTTTCATCTATAATCGGGAAGTCATTGATGATCAATGTACTATTTGTTTCTTCATCATATTCAATACGGGCACTTTCTTCAGGATCAAGCGGATCTTCCAGAAATTCTATCGGGATATTAAAATACTCCGCTACTTCTTCCATCTCATCTCGGGATGGTTGTGTCATGTTGATCCAGTTATTCGGCTGGAATCGTTCTGCCTTAATGATTGTTCCCTCTTCTGAATTAATAAATGTTTGAATCATAAGATGTCTCCTTTCTTTCTGTCGTCGTTAACATAAAAATCTTAACGCAATTTCGCTAATAAAGATACCATATTTTTCACAAACTAAAAAAAGACGAGTAGGATACTCGTCTTTTTTGTATGGATTAACCGATTGACCCTTCCATCTCGAACTTGATGAGACGGTTCATCTCTACTGCATATTCCATCGGTAATTCTTTTGTGAATGGTTCGATGAAGCCCATAACGATCATTTCAGTTGCTTCTTCTTCTGAGATACCACGGCTCATGAGATAGAATAACTGTTCTTCAGATACTTTAGAAACTTTCGCTTCATGTTCTAAAGAGATGTTGTCGTTCATGACTTCGTTGTAAGGAATGGTATCAGAAGTTGACGCGTTATCCATGATCAATGTGTCACATTCAATATTAGAACGTGCACCTTCAGCATCACGGCCGAAGTGAACGATACCGCGGTAAACGACTTTACCACCTTGTTTAGAAATTGATTTAGAGACGATTGTTGAAGATGTATTGGGTGCTTTATGAATCATTTTCGCACCCGCATCCTGAACTTGTCCTTTACCTGCTAAAGCGATTGATAACGTCATACCACGTGCGCCTTCGCCAAGTAAATAACATGCCGGGTATTTCATCGTCAGTTTAGAACCGATATTACCATCAATCCATTCCATCGTACCGTTTTCGTAAACGAATGTACGTTTTGTAACGAGATTGAAGACGTTGTTTGCCCAGTTCTGAATGGTTGTATAACGGCAGTATGCGTCTTTCTTAACGATGATCTCAACGACAGCTGAGTGTAATGAATTCGTTGTATAAACAGGAGCTGTACAGCCTTCTACGTAATGTACACTTGCGCCTTCATCTACAATAATCAGCGTACGTTCAAACTGCCCCATATTTTCTGAGTTGATACGGAAGTAAGCTTGAAGCGGTGTATCAAGTTTAACATTCTTCGGTACATAGATGAATGATCCACCTGACCATACTGCTGAGTTCAGCGCTGCAAACTTATTATCTGCAGGCGGAATAACTGATGCAAAGTGTTCTTTAAAGATGTCTTCATTCTCACGTAATGCTGAGTCAGTATCTTTGAAGATAATGCCTTGCGCTTCTAAGTCTTCCTGCATATTATGGTAAACAACTTCAGATTCATACTGTGCAGAGACACCTGCAAGATATTTCTGTTCTGCTTCAGGAATCCCTAATTTATCAAACGTCTGTTTGATTTCTTCAGGTACTTCATCCCAAGAACGTTCTGTATGTTCTGATGGTTTAACATAGTAAGTGATTTCATCAAAGTTCAGCTCTGATAAATCGCCGCCCCACATCGGCATCGGCATTTTGTAGAACTGTTTTAAAGATTTTAAACGGAAGTTGAGCATCCATTCAGGTTCTTCTTTCATTTTAGAGATTTCACGCACGATTTCTTCTGTCAGACCACGTTCTGAACGGAAAATCGATACATCTTTATCATGGAAACCATATTTGTAATCGCCCACATCTGGTGCTTTTTTAGCCATTTGGTTCACTCCTTATTCTTCTTCTTTTGTTCCTTTTTCAAGTGCTTTCCAGGCAAGAGTGGCACATTTAATTCGCGCAGGGAACTTTGCGACACCTGATAATGCTTCGATGTCACCCATTTCCTCTGTAATTTCATAATCGTTGCCAAGCATCATCTGACTGAATTCATGCCCCATTGCTAATGCTTCACTGATGGTATGACCTTTAATCGTCTCGGTCATCATTGAAGCGCTGGACATTGAAATAGAACATCCTTCGCCGTCAAACTTTGCATCTTTGATAATATCGCCTTCCACGTCAAGCGTCAGACGAATGCGGTCTCCACAAGTCGGGTTGTTCATATCAATCGTCAGTGAACCATCTTCAATAACCCCTTTATTACGAGGATTTTTGTAATGATCCATGATCACTGAGCGATAAAGTTGATCTAAATTGTTAAAACTCATAGCTGAAAAACTCCTTTGTTTTTTTCAGGCTATCCACTAGCAGGTCAATTTCTTCTTTCGTGTTGTAAATATAAAAACTTGCACGTGCAGTAGAAGACTGATTCAGCCATTTCATAAGAGGCTGTGCACAGTGATGGCCTGCACGGATAGCGATGCCATCAGAATCAAGTGCTGTCGCAAGGTCATGAGGATGAACGCCTGCAAGGTTGAAAGTAATCAACCCTGCACGCTTATCTGGACCAGGCCCATAGATTTCAAGTCCTTCAATCTCAGACATTTTGTCATAGGCATAAGAAGTCAGTTCATGTTCATATTTCAGAACTTCATCCAGACCAATTGATTCCAAATAGTCGATTGCTGCATGTAAACCGATTGCTTCAGCAATCAAAGGTGTTCCTGCTTCAAATTTAGTCGGCAGTTCGGTCCACGTTGAGTCCTGCAGACCTACGAAGTCAATCATATCGCCGCCGTATTCAATCGGTTCCATTTTGTTCAGTAATGACTTACGTCCGTATAAGACGCCAATACCTGTAGGACCGACCATTTTGTGGCCACTGAATGCATAGAAGTCAACATCTAAATCCTGCACATCTACTGTCATATGAGGGACAGCCTGAGCACCGTCTGAGACCATAATAGCGCCTTTATCATGTGCGAGTTTAGCAATCGCTTTAATGTTATTGATAGTACCGAGCACATTAGACACATGCGCAACAGAGACAATTTTAGTTCGGTCTGTAATCGTCGCTTCAACGTCACGTAAATCAAGTGTGCCGTCTTCCTGCATCGGAATATATTTTAAGACGGCTTTACGTCGTTTAGCAAGCTGCTGCCATGGTACAAGATTCGCATGGTGCTCCATCTGTGTAATAACGATTTCGTCGCCTTCTTCAACCACCATATCACCATAGCTATGTGCGACTGTGTTGATCGCTGTCGTCGTGCCACGAGTGAAGATGACTTCTTCAAAATACTGTGCATTGATGAAACGGCGGGCCGCTTCACGTGCACCTTCGTATCCATCTGTTGCACGTGTGCCGAGTGTGTGAACACCGCGGTGAACGTTCGCATTTTCATGATTGTAATACTGGTTGATTCTATCAATGACCTGCACCGGCTTCTGACTAGTCGCCGATGAGTCAAGATAGACGAGCGGTTGTCCATTCACTGTTTCATTCAAGATTGGAAAATCCGCTTTAACTTTATTAATATCGAATGGTGCCATTAGATCAGGACCTTTCTGTTATTTAATCGCTACTTTCTGCTCGATAACATCTGTCAGCTGACGACGTACCGCTTCAATCGGTAATTCATTAACAACCGGTGCTAAGAAACCGTGAATCACTAAACGCTCTGCTTCTGCTTGAGAGATACCGCGGCTCATAAGATAAAAGAGCTGCATAGGATCCACGCGTCCTGCTGATGCTGCGTGTCCTGCTGTTACATCATCTTCATCGATCAACAGGATTGGGTTCGCATCCCCGCGTGATTTCTCTGATAACATGAGTACACGAGATTCCTGCTGAGCATCTGCTTTAGTTGCACCATGTTTGATATAACCGATACCATTAAAGATTGATGATGCGGCATCTTTCATGACACCGTGCTTCAGAATATGACCGACAGAGTTTTTACCATATTGAATAATCTGAGTGGTAAAGTTCAGTTTCTGTTCACCGCGACCGACTACAACAGTTTTTAAGTTACTTGTTGAGTTATCACCCATTAAGTAAGTCGTATTATCGTTGATTGTGTCACCGTCGTTCATCAGACCAAGTGACCAGTCAATCGTTGCATCTTTATGTGCAATACCGCGACGGATAACATGTCCAGTAAAGCCTTTCGCTAAGAAATCAACCGTGCCGTAAGTGATTTTAGCATTATCATTCGCGATAACTTCAGAAATCACGTTCAGTTGTCCAGCTGCTTCTTCTACTGTTGATAAATAGTTCTCGACATAAGTCACTTCAGAACCTGTATCCGCTACAATCAGTAAATGGTTGAAAAGGTTCGCTTCTTTATCATCATGTAAGACAACCATCTGAATGGGTGACTCAATGACCACATTTTTAGGTACGTAGATGAAGAGTCCACCGTTCAGCAGTGCTGCATGAAGAGCCGTTAAACGATGTTCATCGACTTTAACGCCTTCAGTCATGAAGTACTTCTGAACAAGTTCAGAGTGCTCTGCCATCGCAGAATGAATGTCTTTAATGATGACACCCTGCTCTGCTAATTTGTCGTCTACTTTTAGGAAAGCAGGCGTGTTGTTATGTTGAACGTACAGGTTTTCTACCGCTTCAACATCAATGATTGATTTCACTTCTTCTGGCAGAGCGTCTGTCCCGTCAAAAGTATCGCTATCTGTTGCGTGGTAAGTCACGTCAAAATTCCAGCGGTCCAGTCTCGTTTTATCAGGTTTAGGCATATCGATAGAATCTAAACGGTTAAACGCATCTTCACGAATAGCCGTCATCCATGAAGGTTCATTTTTTGATTGTGATAAACCTTTGATTTGTTCTAAGTTGATGTCACTCATTTCAGTTCCTCCTTATTCAGCTGCTTCATCCTGAATGTTTAATTCTTGTTTGATCCAGTCATAACCTTCTGCTTCAAGACGCTGAGCAAGTTCTTCTCCGCCTGACTTAACGACGCGACCTTGCATCATCACGTGTACGAAGTCTGGTGAGATGTAGTTCAGAAGACGTTGATAGTGAGTGATGATCAAGCAACCGAAGTTTTCGCCGCGCATTTCATTGATTCCTTTTGATACGACTTTAAGCGCATCGATATCGAGTCCTGAGTCAATTTCATCTAAGATAGCAAATTTAGGTTCTAACATCATTAATTGAAGAATTTCGTTACGTTTTTTCTCCCCGCCAGAGAATCCTTCATTTAAGTAACGTGTTGCCATATCAGGGTCCATTTCAAGGAATTCCATCTGTTTATCCATTTTTTTAATGAACTGCATTAAGTTGATTTCCTGACCTTCTTCACGACGAGAGTTAATCGCTGAACGTAAGAAGTCTGCATTTGTCACACCTGAGATTTCAGATGGATATTGCATCGCAAGGAAAAGACCTGCCTGCGCACGTTCATCTACTTCCATTTCAAGAACATTTTCGCCATCAAGTAAGACTTCGCCTTGAGTGACTTCATATTTTGGATGACCCATGATCGCTGATGATAGAGTTGATTTACCTGTACCATTTGGTCCCATGATAGCGTGAACTTCACCTTGTTTGATTGTTAAGTTTACACCTTTTAAAATCTCTTTTCCTTCGATTGAAACGTGTAAATCTTTAATCTCTAATACTGATGCCATTTGTGTACCCTCCACGAATTATAATTATTTTAAACTCTTAATAGTTTATAATGATTTTAATTTACAGTCAAAGACTCTTAAATTCATTTACTCAATTATTATAACGTAAATAGAATGATTGTTAAATGGATTGAGACCATTTCATTGAGAATCGTGGTGGAGTGATTGAAAATAAAAAACACTCAGCACAAGGCTGAGTGTTAACTATTAGTTTGCAGCAATAACTGCACCTTTATATTTCTCATCAATAAATTTCTTAACGTCATCAGATTGAAGGGCTTTGACAAGTGCTTTGATTTTAGCATCGTCTTTATGACCTTTCTGTACAGCGATTAAGTTAGCATATGGTGAGTCTTTATCTTCAAGTGCGATAGAATCTTTAACCGGGTTCAGTTTGTTATCAAGAGCGAAGTTAGAGTTGATGATGACCGCATCTCCTTCACCATTGTTAAATGATTTCGGTAAGAATTCAGCTGCCTGCTTGTTGTTGAATTTCAGATTCTTTTTGTTTTCAGCGATATCTTTGAATGTCGCTTTAACCGGGTCTGTTCCTTCTTTTAATTTAATTAAGCCTGCTTTAGTGAAGAATGATAAGAAACGACCTTCTTCAGCTGGGTTGTTTGATACGAAAATTTCAGCGCCATCTGGTAATTCGTCTAATGATTTATACTTTTTAGAGTATACAGCCATCGGTTCGATGTGCACGTTACCAGCTGATTCTAATTTGTAGCCTTTTTCTTTTGTTTCAGTATCTAAGTATGGTGTGTGCTGGAAGAAGTTAGCATCTAATTCACCATCATTTAACAGGCGGTTAGGTGTTGTGTAGTCGTTGATGATCTTGATATCAAGCTTGTAGCCTTCTTTTTCAAGGATTGGTTTAACTTGTTCAAGCAGTTCTGCGTGAGGGGCTGGTGAAGCGCCTACTTTAATTGTTTTATCTTCTTTACCACTTTCCTTTGAGTCTGAACCACATGCTGTCAGAACAACAGCGAATAACAGAGTGAGTGCAAATACTAAAAATTTCTTCATCGTTTTTCTCCTTTGTTTTTTATATTTAACGTTTATCCGTGCGCTTCGCAAGGAAGTCACCGATAAACTGTATTGCAAAGACAATCAGCAGAATAAAGACAGTTGAGACTAAAATCACATCATTCTGACTGCGGGTAAAACCAACTAAATAAGCAAGGTTACCGAGTCCGCCTGCACCGATGACGCCGGCGATAGCCGTTGCACCGACAAGCGAAATCGTCGTGACAGTGATACCTGAAATAAGTGCAGGCATCGATTCACGAAGCAGTACTTTCCAGATCAATGTCCAGCGGCTTGCGCCCATCGCTTCTGCTGCTTCAATGACACCCTTATCGATTTCTTTCATACCGATTTCAACAAGACGAGCATAGAACGGTGCAGCACCGATGATCAAGGCTGGAAGTGCACCTTTAACCCCACTGATCGTGCCCATCAGGACATTTGTGAACGGGATGAGGAGCAGAATCAGGATAATAAACGGAATCGCCCGGAACAAGTTGACGAAAAATGCCATGATGTTATAGAAAATCTTAGCACCTTTTGATTTACTGCGTGACGCAAGGAATAACGCCGTTCCGATAATCAGACCAAATACAAACGTAAAGATGGCCGAGATAATCGTCATATAAAGAGTTTCATAGACTGCGACCCAGACATCCGGCCAGACCACATTTTCAAAGCTGAACATTTCTCTCAGCGTGTCCATCATTGTATTATCCACGTCTTTCCACCTCCGCTTCTACACCATGCACCTTTAACTCATCGAACATTCTCTCGACGTCTGCAGTCAGTGCAGGAACATGTACAATCAAATGGCCGAAAGAGCCGTTTTGCGTATGCTTGATGTTCCCTGCAAGTACATTCGCATCCAGATCGTATTTTCTGATCATACGACTGACAATCGGCTGCCCCGTAGAAGAACCGACAAACTTCAGTCGAAGGATTGCACCTGTCGGATAATGCGCCATGATTTCATCGATAGAGGCTTCGACTTCAGCATCTTTCAGATCGTCTTTGACAAAACGCTGCGTGACGCTGGATTGTGGGTTTTCAAACACCTGCATGACAGGTCCCTGTTCCACGACACGACCATTTTCCATGACAGCGACTTGATGACAGATTTTACGGATGACCTGCATCTCGTGCGTGATCAGAATAATGGTCAGGTTGAGCTGGCGATTGATGTTGACTAACAGATCCAGAATCTCGTCTGTCGTCTGCGGATCGAGTGCACTCGTCGCTTCATCACAGAGCAGGACAGTCGGGTTATTCGCAAGTGAACGGGCAATACCGACACGCTGCTTCTGTCCACCTGATAACTGAGAAGGATAAGCATTTTCACGTCCTTCAAGCCCCACCATACGAATCAGTTCATTGACACGTGCCGTACGCTCCGATTTAGAGACGCCGGCGATTTCAAGTGGAAATGAGATATTATCGAATACAGTACGTGACCAGAGCAGATTGAAATGCTGGAAAATCATACCGATCTTCTGTCTTTTCTTTCTAAGGTCAGTCGGACTGAGTTCTGCTATGTTATCGCCACCGACAACCACATCACCTGTCGTCGGTTTTTCAAGACCATTAAACATACGGATTAGCGTACTTTTACCTGCGCCTGAAAAACCAATGACACCATATATTTCACCTTCGTTGATCGTCAGATTGACATCATCAACGGCAGTAATCGTTCCTTTCTTCGTTGCAAACTGCTTAACTACTTGATTTAACGTAATCACTTACGTACCTCCTTTAAATGAATAAAGCGTCTTTCCCGTAAAGAGAAAGACGCAATGAGTTCATCGTCTCTCATCTTCTAAAGCTCATGCTTTATGTGAATTGGCACCATGTCATAAGACGGTTGCCGGGCTTCATAGGGCACATCCCTCCACCACTCTTGATAAGAGTTATATTCAATTGTTATACATATTAGACTACAATATTTAAATCGTCAATACTTTCCGAATAATTTCATAAATATTTGTGACAGATTCGAATCGGTAGACTGTCTCCACAACTTCATCATCTTTGACAATGAGAAGAACAGGGACACTTATCAACTGATAATTCTGCGCCAGAGACTCCGCAAAATTTAAATCTACTTTCATGATATTGACTTCAATCAGCTCTGGAATGATATCTATCATGCGCTCTGCAACTTTACAAGTGCCACAGAGCGGCGTGTAGCCGAATATCACATAATCACCAGACGGGGCTGAAGGCAAATACTCGCTGACTTTCATCTTCTACTTCCAGACCTTTCACTTCAAACTCATGTTTCATTAATTTTTTGGCAAGGTAATCAACAGGACAGCGGCCGACTTCACCATAAGTCGGATCGATATAGATATGCTTACATTCACTTAAATGACGTTTGAACCAGCTGCGAATGTTCTTTCCAGCTTTATCAGCATCGGTCATCACGTAGACATTATGACCTGTCAGTTCATCGAGCATTTCATCCATTTTACTGATTCCCATCGTGCCGTTCGTGCAAATAATATGTACAGGTTCAGATAAAACTTGTTGTAACTTTTTCTTGTCAGACTTGCCTTCCACAACTATGACTTTACTGATTACAGACATCTCATCACCTTTTCATATGCAATTATAAAAAAAATCCTTGATAAGAATCTTATCAAGGAAATTATAGCATTTAAGCGTTAATCATTTCATCATATTGAGCTTGATCAAGTAACTCATTTAATTCATCGTCACTTTCAGTCTCAACTTTGATCATCCAAGCATTTTCGTATGGAGATTCGTTAACGAATTCTGGAGAATCTTCAAGTTCGCTGTTTACTTCTACAACTTTACCACTAAGTGGAGCGTATAATTCAGATACTGTTTTAACAGATTCAACGCTACCGAAAGGTTGTCCTGCTGAAATTTCATCGCCAACTTCTGGAAGTTCAACGAATACGATGTCTCCAAGTTCTGATTGAGCGAAGTCAGTAATACCGATTGTTTTTACGTTTCCTTCTGATTTTACCCATTCGTGATCTTTAGAATATTTTAAGCCTTCAATAGTTGCCACAAAAATCCCCTCCTAATAATGATTACACTCTAATAATGACATAGCATGACGGGTTATTCAACTTTTTTTATAGCCAAATCTGACGATATTGTTCTTCCTTGAATCCAAGTGTTATCTGCTTCCCGTTAGTCGCAAGGGGTCTTTTAACAAGCATACCGTCCGATGCAAGCAGATTTAATTTTTCTTCCAGTGATAACGTTTCCAATGTTTCTTTTAATTCAAGCTCTCGGAACTTGGCGCCCTGACGATTGAATAACTGATCGACATCAACACCTGTATCGTCAACCAACTTCTTGAATTCAGCAGCAGTCGGTGTCAGTTCAACAATATTGACCGGTTCAAAACTGACACCATGCTCCTGAAGAAATTGAGCTGCTTTTCTACATGTTGAACAATTAGGTAACTGATAAAATTTTAGCATCGTCTTCCTCCATACAGTAAGATAAAACAATAGTACCAATATTTTGACAATAGAACAAATGCTTCTTAAGCTCATCGTTTATTTTTTGAGTGATGATGGTATATACTAAATACAAATACAAAAAGGAGCATGACTATGAGAACAATAAGTCAATATGCAGAATTCGAAGAGATTATTAACCAGGATGAACAGATTATCGTAAAATTCTTTGCTGACTGGTGCCCGGATTGTTCAAGAATGGATTACTGGATTGATCCAATCGTTGATGAGTACCACGATATTACATGGTATAAAATTAACCGCGACCAAGTACCTGAAGCAGCTACAGAAAATGATGTCATGGGCATTCCAAGCCTTTTGATCTTTAAGAATGGCGTAAAACAAGCGCACCTGCACTCAGCCAATGCGAAGACACCTGAAGAAGTTAAAGCATTCTTAGCAGAACATATCGAAAAATAAAAGCCGGCTATGCCGGCTTTTTTCATTAGAACTCACTGATTAAGTTACTGTTTTTACGTGGCTTGTCTTCCAGTTGCTCAGGCAGTTCTGTCAAATACACTAATCCATAGATCATTTCATCATCATGAATGCCAAGCGCTGCATTAAACTTAGGCTCAAACATACTGGCCGGTGTCTTGATACAGCTGCCGATTCCTGCGTCAAAGAGCAGTAACGATAATGTCTGCATATAGCCCCCGATAGCGAGCACGTCTTCAAGGCGCTGTTTCTGTCTGCGGTCTACCGGACCTGCAATAATGAGTATACCACCGAGCTTTTGAGCCATCGCCGTAAAAGCCTGTCCTTTTTCATTATCATTTTTAAAGTTGACTTCAGCAAAGAGTCGCCCATATTCTGATAAGCGGTCTTTTTTCACCCATATAATGCGCCATGGTTCACGCATACCATGGTTAGGCGCATAAGCTGACAGCTCAATCGCCTGCTGAATCTGTGCATCCTCAAAATAACTATCTTGCTCAAATTTCTTGATACTTCTTCTATTGATAATAAAGTCTTGAATAGACATGAGAAAAGCCCTCCCCTAGTTGATAACTATTATCAATTATAGAGAAGGGCTATTATTTTGTAAATGCTTACTGATAAATCTCCATCAGTGCTTTCAGCTGCTGAACATGAAGCTGTCCCGGAGCTGCTTCCTGACCGATATGGCCATAAGTCAGGGCAGAGCCAAATGCGCCTCCTGCCAAACGGCTGAGTTTGCCTTGTTCACCCATCGCTATTCCGACGATGTGATGATCAGAGTCTTGCTTTGTTTCGTAGACAGCTGTCAGAAGCTTAAGGACATCTCGCCCGTCTTCAGGCATGACCGCAAGCTTACTGTAATCCACATTCAGCTGCTGCATATGCTGATAAAGAGCTTTCATTTCCTTTAAGCTAGGGGTGTGATCCATCTCGTGATGAGAAACCAGCACCTGAATACCTTTGTCATGCGCCAGTTCAATCAGTTCGTTACGTAAATCTTCATACAGGAAAAGTTCGATATCAATAATATCGATACCACCCGCTTCAATAATGGAACGATTGAGTGCGTAGTATTCATTAGGTTCGAGCTCGCCTTTACCCCCCTGGCCATGTGTGCGATAAGTAAAGATGATAGGCAGATTACTGAATTTCTCTTTTAATGTTTGCAAGTCTTCCAGATAATCTGAAGTCTCTTCTCCGCCACATAAATCCGCTCTATACTCGATAATGTCAATAAAGAGTTCATTATCTTCTACTTTTTTGTACAGGTCTTCCCACTGGTTCTTATCAGCGGATAAGGTCACCACTATTTTAGATTTCACATTCACTTTGTCCATAACGTTCCCTCCGTTCTCATTATAAATATATACCATTCAAATACATGAAGTAAACGAATAAAAGAGCTCTGAACTAAGTTCAGAGCTCTGATCATTTTATTGTTGATTGACATAGTTTGTCGGATCGACTGAGTACTCATTGCCGACCCCACCTGCCATGCGCTGGAAATGCAGATGCGGTGCAGTAGAATTACCTGTGCTGCCTGATAAACCGATCTGCTGCCCTGCAGAGACAGATTGTCCTGCAGAGACATTCAGTGAATTCATGTGCATGTACCACTGGTAATAATTGCTGTTCGCTTCTTTAATTGTAACCTGGTTACCACCACCGTAGTTACTCCAGCCCGCTTGAATAACCGTGCCGTCAGTCAGAGAGTAAACAGGTGTATTCACAGGCATATCATAGTCAACACCATAATGTGCCCCGCCGCCGTAATATTGACCGTATGGCTGCATTTTACTATAGCTCTTCAGCCAGCTGCTCGTTGCTTTTGCGTTATCAGTTTGAGCTGTTTCAGCTGTCTTCTGTGATGAAGAAGCTTGAGATTGTGGTTGAGTTGCGTTTGCTTGTGTTGAAGCAGTGTTTTGTGTTTGAGTTGTTGGTCGGGCTGCAGACTCATTATATGACTGAGCTGAAGGACTTACGTTTGTATGGCGTTCAGCCACTGGTTGTTCTGTTTTTTCTTCATTGACATTCACAGAAGTCGGAATCTGAGTCATATTCACATTACGGCTCGGCTGCGTAATATCGTAGCCCTCTTTTTCGATTGATTGATAAGATTGAGATGCTGAATAGTTATTATCCGGAATAAACATTTTCAGTTCGCTTTTCGGGAAATAAAAATAATGCTTTTTATTATTGTGATCTGTTAAATAGAAATACCATTCTTTATCATCAAACATACTTTGGTCCCATTTACCATCTTTAGTATGGTGATAATCTCCTTGCATATCTTTTGTATAGTACGAACCGTATTCATATGAATATCCTTTCACGGCCTCGTGAACGATTTCATCTGCCTGAACGTCATAACCTCCTGCTGAATAAAGTGCGAATCCTACACCAAGAGCTGAAGCTGCCATTAATTTTTTCATAAGTTCATTTCCTTTCGAATTTCGTGATAAATTAACTTTAGCAGTATAACAGTTTGAAATAAACACATGTAATTGCTTTGTAGCCATCTCTTAAAATCGTAACAAAGCCGTTAAAAACATAACAACAGAATGACAAGCTGTAATTATTCAGACAATAAAAGTATAATAAGTATACTAAAGGAGAGAAGGAGACATTTATGGATTATTATCATATGGTTGATGTTGATAGATTGGAAGCATTTACTAAAATAATTGAAAAAATCGATCAGCACATCCCTCGTGAATTCACTAAAATGGAAGATTATGGAGGTGTTAGCTATGTCGTACCTCACTCCATCTATCCACCTGGTTACCACTGTACGCCTGAAAAACCATTACCGTTTCTTTACGTTGTCGCACAAAAGAAACATATCGCCATCTATCATATGGGTCTCTATGCAGATGTTGATCTTCTGAAATGGTTCCAGGATGAATATGCTAAGAGAGACCCCACTAAACTGAATATGGGAAAAAAGTTGCATTCGCTTTACGAACGTTAAAAAGATTCCTTACGATTTAATAGGTGAACTTGCTGGCAAGATGTCTGCAGAGGAATGGATTGTACGTTATGACACCATGAAAAAAAGCCGCTCATAATGAGCGACTTAAGTAATGGAGACGGCGGGAGTCGAACCCGCGTCCAAAGATCCTGCAGTTAATACTTCTACGTGCGTAGTCACATTATTGTTTGTTCGCCAGCAAGCTGAGAATGGACACCCGACTTGATGGCTAGCCCGATTGATCTCTTCTGTTCAGACTCCAGGCGGAAGTGAACAGCGTATCCTACTTAAGGTTGAACCTCTACATCAGGCACATAGGCGATGCTTGAGAGAGGTGCAGAGTGCGATTAGGCAGCTACTGCGAAATTGTTTGTTTTGCCAGTTATTATAACTGTTGTGTTGATGACGAAGACAACCCTCCGGCACGCTATACTAACCCAAGTGACCCCTGTCGAATCCGTAACGCCCCCTGGATAGAAAGTTGTTATATTAAACTAGCAACATATAGTGTAACAAAATGAAGAGTGTGATGCAAATAACTTGCATCACACTTTTTTAGTATCTTCCTTTCATTGCACGATCTACTTCGCGCTTAGCTTCTTTCGCTTTTAAGGCATGACGTTTATCATAATCTTTTTTACCTTTAGCGAGTCCTAGAAGCATCTTGCAGTAACCGTTCTTGATATAGAGTTTTAAGGGTACGAGCGCATACCCCTGCTCTCTTGTTTCTCCGAACAGTTTATCAATCTGCTTACGCTTGAGCAACAGTTTACGCGTTCTAAGCGGATCGTGATTGAAACGGTTTCCTTCTTCGTAAGGCGCAATATGCATGTTGTAGACATACATTTCACCTTGATACACACGTGCATATGAATCACGTAAGTTCGCACTGCCCCGTCTGATAGATTTGATTTCTGTCCCTTTCAGTTCAATGCCCGCTTCGATTGTTTCTTCTATCGTATAGTCATGGCTCGCTTTTCTATTCTGAGCGAGTGTTTTGCCGTCACCTTTTGGCATACTTTCACCTCTATTTCTTCTTGCCACGTCCTGCATTTTTTACAGCTTTCGCTTTGTAGAATGGTTTTTTATTACCATTATTACTGCTGCCGCTTCTGTTATTTCTTCCTTTACCTCGTCCTTTGCCACGAGGTTTACGGTTGTCATCACGACCAGCTTTTTTCTCAGTGCGTATAACTGTACCGCGTGATTTACGTTCAACCTGTCTTGGTTCCATTCCGACGATGCTGAAGTCAATCATGCGCTCATCAATATTGACACTGAGCACTTTAATTTTCACTTTATCGCCAATACGGAAGACTTTACCACCACGTTCTCCGATTAATGCCATCTGGCGTTCATCGAAGTGATAATAGTCATCAGTCATGTTCGTATTATGAACCATACCTTCAATGGTATTCTCGAGTTCCACGAACATTCCGAAGTTCGCAACTGATGAGATGATGCCTTCGAATTCCTCGCCGACATGCTGCAGCATATATTCCGCTTTTTTGAGATCATCTGTATCACGTTCTGCATCTACTGCACGACGTTCACGTTTAGACGTGTGATCACTGATTTCGACAAGCAGATCTTCCCACTTATCCTGTGCAGCATCGTCCATTGATTTTTCAATGAGATATTTACGAATCAGACGATGTACGATCAAGTCAGGATAACGACGGATCGGCGATGTGAAATGGGTATAATACTGGGCTGACAGACCGAAGTGGCCGAGAGACTGCTCAGAATACTTCGCCTGCTGCATGCTGCGAAGCATCAGCGTTGAAATCACCATTTCCTCTGGCTTTCCTTTGATTTCTTTAGCAATGGTCTGGAGTGTTTTCGGATGAATGTTCTCTGTACCACCCCGCACCATGATACCGAAATTCGCGATGAACTCGAAGAAACGTTTAATTTTATCCGCTTTCGGCTCTTCGTGTATACGGTAGATAAAAGGAACTTTCATATGATGGAAGTGTTCAGCAATCGTTTCGTTTGCTGCCAGCATGAACGACTCAATCAGACGTTCACCTTTGCCGCGTTCACGAATCGCTACATCAAATGGCACACCGTCTTCATTGACCAGAATCTTCGCTTCCTTGAAATCGAAGTCAACTTCACCGCGGCGCTTACGCATGGCAGCTAGAATCGTATTCAGTTCCTGTGCATCTTCAATCATCGGAACAATATGAGCATATTTCTCTCGCAGTTCTTTATCTCCATCCAGAATCTCGTTGACATCACTGTAAGTCATACGTTCATCTGAATAGATGGCACTTTGGAATATGTCATGGTTAATGATTTCACCTTGCGGCGTAATCTCCATCTCACAGCTCATCGTCAGACGATCGACCTGCGGATTAAGTGAACAGATACCGTTCGACAGGCGATGCGGAATCATCGGAATCACGCGGTCCACTAAATAGACACTAGTACCACGCTCATAAGCTTCTCTGTCCAGTGCAGAACCTTCTGTCACATAATGACTGACATCAGCAATACTGACTGTCAGAAGATAGTTCTCACCTTTCCGTTCAAGGCTGATGGCATCATCTAAATCTTTTGCGTCAGCGCCGTCTATCGTAATTGTCAGTTTATCTCTTAAATCTCTGCGTCCCTTGATATCTTGAGGACTAATAGCGTCCGGCACACGTTCTGCTTCCTTAATGGCATCTGGTGCGAAATCTATATTGATTCCGTGCTGATAGATGATGGACAGAATATCGACGCCCGGGTCATTTTTATGTCCCAGGATTGCAGTGACATGTCCTTCAGGATTACTGTTGCCGTCAGGGTAAGCAGTCAGTTCGACCAGTACTTTATGCCCTTCAACCGCGCCTAAGTTACGTTTCTTCGGAATGAAGATATCCTGTGTAATCCGTTTATCGTCCGGCAGTACAAAACCGAAGTGCTTTGCTTCCGTATACGTACCTACTACAGTCGTAATCGCGCGGTTGGTAATTTCCTTGATAACGCCTTCTTCACGGCCGTCACGCCCTTTAGAAACTTTGACAAGTACCGTATCCCCGTCCATTGCCTGATTGATCGCATTGGGTGGAATAAAAATATCTTCAATTCCTTCAGTTGTCGGACGCACAAAAGCAAAACCTTTTTTATTCTGACTGACAATCCCCTCAACATACTCAGAGTCAATCAGCATATAACGATCTTCTTTCGTCCGTTTAATTTTTCCTTTTTGTTCTAGTTCAACGAGCATCTTGACGAGTTCCTTGAATTCATCTGCATTAGAAAGCGCAAGCGCCTGCTCGATATCGCTGATTGCAAGTGTCTCGCCTTTTCTTGTTTGTAAAATGTTTAAAATATCTGTTTGTGTCATAGTCTTCCCCTTTCGTTAGTGAGACCATTCCAGCCCTTCTAAAAATGCAAAATAATCATCGAAGAGCTGTTCTTTTTCCTTATCTATAGTAATGACGTGCCCTGAGTTTTCATACCAGTGAATCTCTTTCACGTCACTCGATGACTCCTCGTAAATAATATTAGCAGAGTCCGGATTAATCATTGTATCCAGCCGGCCTTGTGCGACAAAGAGCGGTGCAAAGACATTATCGACTGTTTCACGAACTTTGACGATGGTCTGCTGAAGATCCTCAAGCAGACTGGTCGGATGAAAAGCGGCCATTTCTCTCTCTATCTGCTCAGCATCTTTGCCTTCACGTTTCTTGAATTCTCTGGCATATTCAAGGACGCCTTCAAACATGTTACCGGTTGTCTTGATATACATTGGAGAGCACATTGTAGCGACACTATTGACATCTCTATTCTGAGAAAGTCTAAGTGCAAAATCGCCACCTAAAGAAAGTCCTGCTACAGCAATATCAGTATACCCTTTCTCTTTCAGGAAGTCATAAGCATCAAGCACCTGTCCCCACCAGACATGCGGACTAGAAGCAAGCAGTTCTTCAGGTGGTACGCCATGACCTTCGTAGTGCGGTGCATAACACGTATACCCTTTCTTCTGCAGATAACGCCCTAATTGTCTGACATCAGAAGAGTTGCCTGTAAAGCCATGCAAAAGAAGCACAGCACGTGGGCCTTCCTCAAAGAAAAATGGTTCAGGTAATCGAATTTTCATGATGATAACTCCTTTTAATGTATTAATTCTATTGTATGTGTTTTTAAGTCCTATTCAAAATAAAAAAGCCCGGTGAATCACCGGACTTATCATCTACATGTTGAAATAAGTTAATGCCAGCATAATTAAGAAGAATAATACTGACAGAACAATCGTTGTACGCAGTAAAATTAAGTCGACACCACGTGTCTTCTGTTTGCCGAATAATGTTTCTGCACCGCCACTGATAGCACCAGATAAACCATTACTCTTACCTTCCTGCAGTAAAACAACAGTAATCAATCCGATACAAACGATGACCAATAAAACGGTAAGCACTGTATGCATATAGGGTCCTCCTACTAATAGTCACTTGCCCTATTTTACCATGAAACTCTCAAAATGAAAACACAAAAAGACACGGCGTCCCGTGTCTTTAAGCATGACTATTTATTTAAGTTGTAGAAAGATTTAATGCCTTCAAACTTAGCAGTTTCATATAACTCATCTTCGATACGAAGTAATTGATTGTATTTCGCAATACGGTCTGTTCTTGATAAAGAACCTGTTTTAATCTGACCTGCATTTGTCGCTACAGCGATATCTGCAATTGTTGTATCTTCTGTTTCACCTGAACGGTGAGAAACAACAGCTGTATATCCAGCTTTCTTAGCCATTTCAATCGCTTCGAATGTTTCTGTTAATGTACCAATCTGGTTCACTTTAATGAGGATAGAGTTACCGACACCTTGTTCAATACCACGAGCAAGGATTTCAGTGTTAGTAACGAAGAGATCGTCACCTACAAGTTGTACTTTGTCGCCTAAACGTTCAGTTAAAGCTTTCCAGCCATCCCAGTCGTTTTCATCCATACCATCTTCAATAGAGATGATTGGATATTTGTTAACTAATTCTTCTAAATAATCTACTTGTTCTGCAGAAGAACGTTTCGCGCCGCCTTCGCCTTCAAACTTCGCGTAGTCATAAACACCGTTTTCGTAGAATTCAGAAGCTGCACAGTCAAAGCCAAGGTAAACATCTTGTCCTGGTTCAAGACCTGATTTTTTGATTGCTTCTAAGATTGTTTCAACACCATCTTCTGTTCCTTCGAAACGAGGTGCAAAACCACCCTCATCGCCCACTGAAGTTTCAAGTCCACGTTCTTTTAAGATTGATTTTAAGTTATGGAAGATTTCAGCGCCCCAGCGTAAAGCTTCTTTAAATGTTTCAGCGCCTACTGGTAATACCATAAACTCCTGGAAAGCGATTGGTGCATCTGAGTGAGAACCACCGTTTACAATGTTCATCATTGGAACTGGTAACTGAACACCGTTGAAGCCGCCTAAGTATTTGTATAATGGCTGACCTAAATAGTCAGCAGCTGCACGAGCAACAGCCATAGATACACCTAAAATTGCGTTGGCACCAAGTTTACCTTTGTTCGGCGTGCCGTCTAACGCGATCATCATTTTGTCGATAGACACTTGCTCAAGTACAGAGAATTCACCTTCGATGATTTCTGGAGCAATAATTTCGTTTACATTTTCAACAGCTTTTTCTACACCTTTACCTGAATAGCGTTCTTTATCGCCGTCACGTAATTCAACTGCTTCATGTTCACCAGTTGATGCACCTGATGGTACAAGTGCACGACCAAATGCACCGCTTTCAGTTAATACTTCTACTTCGATTGTCGGATTACCACGTGAGTCAAGGACTTCGCGTGCATATACGTCTGTAATAATTGGCATAGTTAAAACTCCTTTGAATGTATTTTCTCTTATATTATTGAATATTCACTGTATTTAATCAACTAATATCTTTTACTTCTGAATCAGTGATTCTCCAGTCATTTCAGCTGGTTGATCGATATTCATCAGATCAAGTAACGTCGGTGCGAGATCCGCAAGGCGACCACCTTCTCTAAGCGTCATCGTTTCATCTGTGACGATAACCGGAACCGGGTTCGTTGTGTGAGCTGTCATCGGCTGGTCATCCATCGTAATCACTTCATCTGAGTTGCCATGGTCTGCTGTAATAATGGCACGACCACCTTGTTCAATGATCTTGTCCACTACAGTACCCAGGCATTCGTCTACAGCTTCAATCGCTTTGATTGTCGGTTCAAGTTTACCGCTGTGACCGACCATATCCGGATTAGCAAAGTTGAGGATAATCAGATCAAGGTCTTGTTTATCCAGTTCAGCAAGCAGTGCATCTTTGACTTCATAGGCACTCATTTCAGGCTTAAGATCATAAGTTGAGACTTTTGGTGAATTAATCAGTACACGACGCTCTTCAGCGAACTCATCGTTTCGCCCGCCACTCATGAAGTAAGTCACATGCGGATATTTTTCTGTTTCAGCGATACGCAGTTGTTTTTTACCTGCATTCGCCACCACTTCACCGATTGTATTGACCAGATTTTCTTTTTCGAAGACTACATCTGCTTTAATTGTGTCGCTATATTTAGTGAACGTCACAAATTTAATACCGATTAAGCGACGGTCCATTTCAAATCCGACAAATTCTTCGTTCGTATAGACTTCTGATAACTGCGCCGCACGGTCAGGACGGAAGTTGAAGAAAATCATACCATCACCGTCATTGACTCCTGTATTCTCATGTCCCACTTCGTGATCTTTCACAACGAAAGGTACAACGAATTCATCTGTCACACCTTCTGCATAGCTTGCTTTAACACCTTCTGCAGCAGTCTTGTATTCTTTACCTTTACCGTAAGTCATCGCATCGTATGCCAGCTGTTCACGTTCCCAGCGTTTGTCACGGTCCATCGCATAATAACGGCCAGAAACAGAAGCGAACTGTCCGATTCCGAGTTCCTTGAACTTCGCTTCAGTATCTTCAATGTATTGAAGCGCCGTTTCCTGACCGACATCACGACCGTCAAGAAAGGCATGGACGTAGACATGTTCTACGCCTTGCTTTTTAGCCATTTCTAACAGGGCAAAGAGATGATGATAATGACTGTGTACGCCGCCATCAGATAACAGTCCCATTAAGTGCAGAACGCTGTCATGTTCTTTAACGTGCTTCATCGCATCGAGCAGTACCTGATTCTCAAAAAAGTCGCCATCTTCAATCGATTTATTGATACGCGTCAAAGACTGATAGACGATTCGACCAGCACCGATATTCAGATGTCCTACTTCAGAGTTACCCATCTGACCCTCAGGCAGTCCAACATCAAGACCTGAAGCTTTCAGCTGATTATGCGGGTACTTGTTGAAGTAGCGATCAAAATTAGGTTTATGCGCTTGCTTAACAGCGTTCCCTTTGATTTCGTCTCGATTAGCAAAACCATCTAAAATGATAAGCGCTGTTGGTTGAGTCATTATTTTGCACCTTCTAACAATTTAACGAATGAATCTACTTCAAGAGAAGCACCACCGACTAAAGCTCCGTCGATATCAGGCTGTGCCATATATTCTTTAACATTGTCAGGTTTTACAGAACCACCATACTGAATACGCACTGCTTCAGCTGCTTCTTTAGAGAGGTCTTTCTCTACAACTGAACGTACGAACTGACAACTGTCCTGTGCATCCTGTGATGTTGCCGATTTGCCTGTTCCGATTGCCCAGATAGGTTCGTAGGCAATTACAGCCTGTTTAACCTTCTCTTCAGTAAAACCTTTAAGTGCTGCAGAAACCTGTTTAGAGATGACTGTTTCAAACTCTTTTCCTTCACGCTGCTCTAACGTTTCACCGACACAGATAATCGGTGTCATATCATTTTTGAAAACAGCAAGCGCTTTTTTATTCACATCTTCATCTGTTTCGTGGAAGTACTCACGACGTTCTGAGTGACCAAGCACAACGTATTTAACGCCTAAGTCTTTAAGCGCAGCTGGACTCGTTTCTCCTGTGAATGCACCACTTTCTTCGAAGTAAGCATTTTGTGCCCCGATATTTAATCCTTCAACGTTCGCACTTACAAGCGCATCCAGCTGGATAGCAGGCGCACATATTACAGTATCTACTTCTTCTGCAGAAGGTAACTGCGGTAAGTTCTGAACGAAATCTTTAGCTTCCGCTACTGTTTTATTCATCTTCCAGTTACCTGCAATAATTGGTTTTCTCATTATTAAACACTCCTATTTATCTGAAATCGATTTAATACCTGGTAATTCTTTACCTTCTAAATACTCAAGCGACGCGCCGCCACCTGTAGAAATGTGCGTAAATTTGTCAGCGAAGCCGAGTTCCATTGCTGCTGCTGCAGAATCGCCACCACCGATAATCGTTGTCGCTCCTTCTAAGTTCGCAATGGCCTCACAAACACCGATTGTACCTTGAGCGAAATTGCTCATTTCAAACACACCCATCGGCCCGTTCCATACAACTGTTTTAGCCCCTTCAAGCTGTTCTTTGAAAAGTTCTACTGTTTTAGAGCCAATGTCCAGTCCCATTTTATCTGCTGGAATTTCGTCTACTGATACTTCCTGAATATCGCCTTCATTCGAGAATTCAGCATTGATTTTCGCATCTACTGGCAGAACAATCTTACCTTCTCCGCGTTCTAATAAATCTTTAGCAAGTTCAATTTTATCTTCTTCCAGTAAAGATTTACCGATTTCTTTTCCTTGTGCTTTAAAGAACGTATACGCCATGCCGCCACCGATCAGAACTTTATCCGCTACTTGTAACAGATTCTCGATCACACCGATTTTATCTGATACTTTTGCACCACCTAAAATCGCGACGAACGGACGCTCAGGATTTTCTACAACGCCACCGATGAACTTGATTTCTTTTTCCATCAGGAAGCCGGCAGCTGATTCTAAATGAGCGGCGATTCCTACGTTAGAGGCATGCTCACGGTGAGCAGTACCGAAAGCATCATTAACGAATACATCGCCAAGAGATGCCCAGTATTGACCGAGTTCAGGATCATTTTTACTTTCTTTTTTACCATCAACGTCTTCAAATCGTGTATTTTCAACTAAGAATACATCGCCAGGTGTGAGATTCTGAATAGAAGCTTCTAATTTTTCACCACGCGTGACGTTCGTAAATCCGACTTCTGTACCAAGTAACTCAGCTAAACGACGTGCAACAGGTTGAAGTGATAATTTTTCTTTGTCTTCTTCTGTTTTTACTTTACCTAAATGAGAGAAAATAACAGGAATACCGCTTTGCTCAATGATGTATTTAATAGTAGGTAACGCTTCAACGATACGATTGTCATTCGTGATTTCGCCGTCTTTCATAGGGACGTTAAAATCTGCTCTAACCAGAACCTTTTTATCTTTCAATTCTAAATCTGAAACAATCTTCTTTGCCATTACTATTCCTCCTCAAAATTGGTGTCAGTATCAGTATAACAATTTATTAGAAAAAAATAAGCAGGAGAAGCGTATCTTCTCCTGCTTACGCTTAACTAGATTAAGCTTGCTGTGCTTGTTCAGCTAAATGTTGTAAAGTACGAACTAATTGAGCAGTGTAACTCATTTCGTTGTCATACCATGAAACTGTTTTAACCATTTGGTGTTCACCGACAGTCATAACACGAGTCTGTGTCGCATCAAATAATGAACCGTAAGTGATACCAATGATGTCAGAAGATACGATTTGGTCTTCTGTGTAACCAAATGATTCATTAGATGCTTCTTTCATTGCCTGGTTGATTTCTTCAACCGTTACTTCTTTTTCTAAGATAGTTGTTAACTCAGTGATAGAACCTGTTGCTACTGGTACACGTTGTGCTGATCCATCTAATTTACCTTTTAATTCAGGGATAACTAAACCGATCGCTTTAGCAGCACCTGTTGAGTTAGGGACGATGTTCTGTGCAGCTGCACGCGCACGACGGAAGTCACCTTTAGCATGTGGTGCATCAAGTGTATTCTGGTCACCAGTGTATGCGTGAACTGTCATCATTAAACCTTCAATGATGCCGAATTTATCATTTAAAGTTTGAGCCATTGGTGCTAAACAGTTTGTTGTACAAGAAGCACCTGAAACGATTTCTTCAGAACCGTCTAAAATGTCATGGTTAACGTTGTATACAACTGTTTTAAGATCACCAGTTGCCGGTGCTGAGATTAATACTTTTTTAGCGCCTGCTTTAATGTGCGCTTGTGCTTTTTCTTCACTTGTGTAGAAACCTGTACATTCTAATACGACATCAATACCAAGGTCTCCCCATGGAAGTTCTTCTGCTTTAGGGTTAGCATATGATTTGATTACACGACCATTGACAAGGAAACCACCTTCAACGACACGTACTTCCTCTTTGAAGCGGCCTTGTGTTGTATCGTATTTTAAAAGATGTGCAAGCATATCGTCATCTGTCAGATCATTTACTGCTACGACTTCGATATCTTTTACTTCTTGTAATCTTCTGAATGCTAAACGACCGATACGTCCAAAACCGTTGATTGCTACTTTAACTGCCATGAATAATGGCCTCCTTTTAATTTATATTATTGTCAAAGGCAAATGCCTTTAATAACTGTTTTGCTACTGCTTCATCTGTAATAAGTGTTGTCTGTTTCGGTGCATTTTTTAAATAGGCTGCAATCGCATCGACTTTACTGCTCCCACCTGCCACTGCAATAATATGTTTCTTATTGATGACATCCTCGTGCTGCAGACCAATTGTTCGCACCTTATACACAATATTACCCTTTTTATCAAAATAGTAACCAAAAGCTTCACCGACTGCTTCATTTTCAAGCAGTAATTTCTGAATATCTGAATCGGTTTTTCTTCTGACTGCCATTTTAGCTGCGTTACCGATACCATGAACCACGATATCTGCTGATCTAATCTGATTGAGCACTGAACGTATTGAAGGTTCTTCAATCAAGTTCCGATAAGTCTGTTCACTGACTTGATCCGGCACATAAAGAGCCTCATAATGACCACCTGTTGATTCCGCCATTTTAGCGACGATAAAGTTAGCCTGATGAATCATATCTTCACCAAGACCCCCTCTTGCAGGTGTAAAGGTGACATCATATGGAACATGTGCAAGATGGCTCGCCATACTCGCTGTACTGGATCCTCCAGTAACCGTTACTTTCGTATCCGGTCCGAGCAATGACTGGAGATAACGGCCCGCTTCAACTCCGAGATTAATCGAAGTTTCCTGACTGTCATCTGCATCACCTTTAACAACAATCAATTTTCTGATGCCTGTCAGTTTACCGATTTCTGCTGCAAGAGCAGACAAATCATTGTAAACTTCCATATGCCCTGAGAGTAACGTTAAAACTTCCAGCCCTTCAGTCGTAATGGTCATGCCTTTAGGATGAATATCTATCAGATGTTCAGCTTTAAGGCTCTCAACATCACTTCTTAAAGTCCTTTCAGTCTGATGGAGTCGCTCTGCTAAAGCACGTCTGCCAATAGGCTGTTCAAGATGAATCATAGACAGTACATTGAAACGACGTTGCATTTTTTCAATCAAATCTGGAACCAGTCTCTGTTGAACGGCGAAAATTTGATCCATTCGACTTCCTCCAACTTAATGAGACATAAAACGTCCCAGTTGGGACAAAGTATGTTACACCTATATGTTAGCAAGATAAACTTTTATTTGCAAGAAATAACCTCGAACAATATTTAATATTGTTCGAGGTTTTCAGTTACTGTGACAAAATCAATGATTCCTTCCTGCACTACTTTATCCTGATAAGTCAGAACCGGTACACGTATCTGGTAGGCCATCATTAATTCATCGTCTTCAATTATATCAATTTCTTCATATGTGATATCTAAATCTACAAACTCAAGTTGTCGTTTTGCTTCTTCACATAAAGAGCAGTTCGGCTGAGTATATAATTTTAATTCATATTTATGCTTTGCCATAAACCCAGTCCTTCAAGCGGTTATTTTCGCAGCAGAGATGGTAGCCTTCCTCATAGTCAGGATTTTTAAGCATTTCTTCAAGTTCAAGTCGTCCTTCTTCTGTAATTTCTATATCCTTAAGAACCACAAGATCATCAACAATTACTTCACCAGAAATAAATCCATCTTTTTTCATTTCAATAAAAGACTCTTTAATCAAGTCTGTATCAATCCAGCCAAAGAAATTTGCAAGTACAGTACCTTTCTTAAGTTCATATAAAATGATAAATTTTAAACGGTCTTTTATCATATGGCTGTCCTCCTAGAATCTATTAGCTCATATATACCCTATTATTCAGTGATATATACAAAAAAATCTGCCGCAAAAGACAGATTTTTTAATACTAAAATATGAACGCCCTCGGAGGGAATCGAACCCCCATTTCAAGAACCGGAATCTTACGTGTTATCCATTACACCACGAGGGCAAGTAAGTTATATTATAGCGTGTATTGTTATATATTTAAATATGAAATAATACAAGTCTTACATCTCATTAAAAATAAGCTCTATCTTTTGACTATTTTTGACCATCTATAGTATATTATTATCAAACCTTAAAGGAGGATTTATTTATGAATTTAATTCCAACAGTTATTGAATCTACTAACCGCGGTGAACGCGCATATGACATCTACTCTCGCCTTCTGAAAGACCGTATCATCATGCTCGGTTCTCAGATTGACGACAACGTTGCTAACTCTATCGTTTCTCAATTATTATTCTTACAGGCGCAGGATGCTGAAAAAGATATCTACCTTTATATTAACTCGCCAGGCGGCAGTGTGACTGCAGGTATGGCAATCTACGATACAATGCAGCACATTAAGCCAGATGTTCAGACCATCTGTATCGGTATGGCTGCTTCGATGGGTTCATTCTTACTCGCTGCAGGTGCGAAAGGTAAACGTTTTGCACTTCCTAATGCAGAAGTGATGATCCACCAGCCACTTGGTGGTGCACAAGGTCAGGCGACTGAGATTGAAATCGCTGCCCGTCATATCTTAAAGACACGTGAAAAATTAAATCGTATTCTTTCAGAACGTACAGGTCAACCGATTGAAAAAATCGAGAAAGATACAGATCGCGATAATTTCTTAAGCGCTGAAGAAGCAAAAGAATATGGTCTGATTGATGACGTAATGCATCCAACAGCAGACGAAAAATAGAATTTTAGTTTAGCACTGAGCAAATGCTCAGTGCTTTTTTATTTACATTAACTTTACATATAATTTACAAGAATAGTCTTTTAGCTTTACATTTTACTGATAAATTTAGAATGTAATTTTAATTTAGGAGGATTCATTGTGAAATCATTTAATAAAGTTATTGCTTCATCTGTAATTGCAGGTCTTTTCTTATCATCAATGCCAACTTCTACTGGTGTACATACTGTAGAAGCTGCTACGAAGAAAGTAACTCCATGTAGCCAGCAGAAAACACCTAAAAACATCATCTTCATGATTGGTGATGGTATGGGTCCTTCATTTACTACTGCTCACCGTTATATGATGGATAACCCGACAACTAAAAGAATGGATCTTGTATCATTCGACCATTATTTAGTAGGTACTCAACGTACTATCGCTGAAGACGATCACGAAAACATCACTGACTCTGCTTCTGCTGCTACAGCAATGAGTGCTGGTGTTAAGACTTATAACAACGCTATTGCTGTTGATAACAACAAAGCCGAAGTTAAGACAGTTCTTGAACGCTCTAAAGAAGTCGGTAAATCAACTGGTTTAGTTGCAACTTCAGAAGTAACACACGCAACTCCAGCTGCATACGGTGCACACGATGAATCTCGTAAAAACATGCCAGCTATCGCTGATGATTACTATGATGAAATGGTTAACGGTAAACATAAAGTAGATATCATCCTCGGTGGTGGTAAAGATTACTTCCAACGTAAAGACAGAAACTTAATCAAAGAATTCAAAAATGATGGTTACAAATATGTTGGTAATAAAAAAGGTTTATTAAAAGCAGCGTCTAACTCTAAAGATAAGCAGATCCTTGGTTTATTCTCACCAGGTGGTATGCCTAAAATGATCGACCGGGATGCTAACATGCCTTCATTAAAAGACATGACTAAAACAGCTATCAAAAAATTAGACACAAACAAAAAAGGGTTCTTCTTAATGGTAGAAGGTTCTCAAATTGACTGGGCAGGTCACGCTAATGACGTAACTGGTGCAATGAGCGAAATGAGAGACTTTGACTTAGCATTCCAAGAAGCAATCAACTTTGCTAAAAAAGACTGTAACACTTTAGTAATCGCTACAGCTGACCACTCTACTGGTGGTTTCTCAATCGGTGCTAACGGTATCTACAACTGGTTCACTCAACCAATCAAACAAATGAAACATACACCTGAATACTTACGTGCTCAATTAATGAAAGACGGCGCTAACGTAGAAGAAATCATTAAAGCAAATGTTGGCTTTGAATTAAAAGCAGAAGAAATGGCAGCTATCAAAGATGCTGTTGCTGCTAAAGATGCTACTAAAATCGAAAATGCGATTGAAGCACCTGTCAATGCTCGCAGCTTAACTGGCTGGACTACTGGTGGTCATACTGGTGAAGACGTAAACGTATATGGTTACGGTCCATCAAGCAGCTTATGGAGAGGTAACATCGAGAATACAGACAACGCTAAACAAATCTTCAAGCTGATTAAATAATCAATATTTAAAAAGCCCTCTATTGAAGTAATAGAGGGCTATTTCTTTTTAAAGGAGTATTATGATGCAAAAGTATTTATACATATTGCTCGCGGCGGGATTACTTACAGGCTGCGCTCAAAAAGATGATTCTACAAGCAAACAGGATCAACTGTCAACTGAAGAAAAAGCGACTTCTGAAACAACAGAACAACCTTCTACCGAGGAAAAAACAAAGAAAACACAGGAAGAAGATATTCATGACCATGAAGACAAAGCCTTCAAGGATACTGAAAGTCTGAAGCCGGGCGTTAAAAAAACATATCCGATGACTAAACTGACAATAGAAACAATCGATAAGACGATAAAAGTCAAAGATAACGATACTGTTTTATACACAGAAGATACAGGACATGGTATTCCTACTAAACCAGCAGGAGAAGGCCAGGAATTTCATGCCATTCTCGATGTGAAGTTCGACAATATGACAATGTACATGCTGGAAAACGGTACTTTTATCACTGCAGATCCTAAACATGTTGATGTTATCAAGACAGGTGATAACGAAAACAAGTATCCAGTATTTAAAATGCATGAAGATGATCAGAAATATTTAAACTCTCTGGATAAAAAAGATCCTAAATATCAGGATTACGTGAAGTATGCCAATAGTTTTGGTAAAAGACAATATGACTATAAACGTGAGATGCTCATGCATACCGCTATTCATTCTGTTAACAATAAAACACCAGGTAGTCTGACGATTCCAGAAGAACACTTCAAGCCTTTCGATGTCTTTAGAAAAGAAGAATAACAGATGCTTCGGCATCTGTTATTTTTTTAGGTCTATTTGTTCACCACTTCTAAGTTTCTCTGCTATTTCGTCTAACTTTCTTAACCGATGATTAACGCCGGACTTCGAAATCACGCCTGTTGAGACCATTTCTCCTAACTCTTTGAGAGAGATATCCTGGTGGATAATACGCAGTTTAGCAATTTCACGTAAACGGTCCGGCAATTCTTCCAGTCCAATCTCCTGCTCAATCAATTCTATATTCTCAACCTGTCTCATCGCTGCACTAATAGTTTTATTCAGATTAGCCGTCTCACAGTTTACGAGTCGATTAACTGAATTACGCATATCCCGCACGATACGTACATCCTCAAATTTAAGGAGTGCCTGGTATCCCCCAATCAGACTTAAGAAGTCAGAAATCTTCTCCGCTTCTTTCATATAGGAAATGTAGCCTTTTTTACGTTCCAATGTTTTGGCGTTTAACTGATACTCATTCATCAGTTTCGTTAAGTCACGTGAATGACTTTCATATAACGAGAAAATCTCCAGATGATAAGACGAAGTTTCAGGGTTGTTGACTGATCCTCCCGCCAGAAAAGCTCCTCTTAAGTAACTTCTCTTACAGCAGTCATTTTTGACAAGGTGATCTTCTATCTCATGTGTAAAGCTGCCGTCCACAAGTATTCCGAGTTCTCCCAGGATATCTTTAGCTTTTGTCTTGATTCTACAGATATAGACATTGTTTTTCTTCAGCTTCATCTTTTTGCGGACCAGGAGCTCGATTTCAACTCCAAATATCTTTTTAATCAAAGAAAATACGCGGCGTGCTATCGCTGCATTTTCTGATTGAACATTGATCACCCATTCACGGTTTGAAATACTTAAGTTACCATTCATGCGAATGAGTGCTGCAAGCTCCGCCTTGCTACAGCAGTCATCTGCTTCTATTCTTGTCAGTTCATTTTTCATCTCAGATGCAAATGACACGTTACTCTTCCTTTCTATTCATCTACCTGAATTGTACTTACTTCAGATAGAACCAGTTCATAGATCATTTCTGCAAGGACACAGTTATCGTGACGCACTGCATAATCCTCATTGACGAGGACCAGATGATCATCAGTCAATATTTCGATACCTTGTGCTTCAATTTTCTCTGTATCACAATGGACGAAAGCAGAATTCCGGCGTTCATAATTTGAGGATATCTTTTCATTCAATGTCTTTTGATTCGCAATGACAAACTGAATGAAACTCGCTCCGACGTGCTTATGAATTGCATTGATGTGATCAGAAACCGTGTAATCTGTTGTTTCTCCTGGCTGCGTCATGATGTTCGACACATACAGTTTTTTAGCTGTGCTTTTGATAAGTGCTTCTGCTATCTCATGCAAGAGTATATTAGGCATAATACTCGTATAAAGACTGCCTGGACCCATTACGATTAAATCAGCATCATACAGCGCTTCTACTGCTTCAGCCATTGGTTGTATTTTAGCAGGTGTCAAAAAGACATGATCAATTCTTTTATTTTTGGTCGGTATCAATGACTCTCCGACTACGATTTCGCCATCTTCCATTACCGCATTTAAAATAGGACTTGTATTAGTAGAAGGAATAACCGTTCCTTTAACATTCAGTATTTTACTTAGCTCTCTTACTGCATGACCGAAGTCATCAGTAATATCAGTCATCGCTGCCAGCATGAGATTACCGACGGGATGTCGCCCCAGATTATCAGAATCAAATCGATATTGGAACAGTTTTTCAAGTAACGGCTCGACATCGCTTAAAGCCGCCAGGACATTGCGAATATCTCCGGGTGCTGGTATATTCATCTCATTCCTTATTTTCCCGGTGCTTCCTCCGTCATCAGCTACAGTCACAATAGCCGTGATATCAACTGGGTAAGCCTTTAGACCACGAGCAAGAACAGACAGACCTGTCCCTCCTCCGATCAGACAAATTCTAAGCCTTCTCATTGATCTTACCTTCTATCATCGCATCACGGTGAGATGTACTGAGTTCAAAATCAAAGAATTCCTTTAAATCATGACTGATTCTTTCTGCGAGAGCCACTGAGCGGTGCTGTCCTCCTGTACAACCAATTGCGATGACGACTTGTGACTTTCCTTCCCGCATATAGCCGGGCATGATGAACTTCAGCAAGTCCATCAGTTTATTATAGAATATAGTCGTCTCCTTCCATTTCATCACATAATCATAAACTGACGCATCCAATCCAGTTAATGGTCTTAGCGTCTCGATATAGTAAGGGTTCGGCAGGAATCTGACATCAAATACAAGATCTGCATCTATCGGAATCCCGTGCTTGAACCCGAAGCTCATGACATTAATCTTAAAGATATTGTCTTTGCCATTATTAAAAAGCTCTAGTATATGACTGCGAAGTGCCTTAGGCTTCATTTCTGTAGTATCTATCATATGAGTGGCCATGCCACGTAAATCTGCCAGCATTTGACGTTCCTGCTGAATAGCTGGCAGCGGCGAACCCCCTTCTGATAAAGGATGATTACGTCGCGTTTCTTTATAACGTGTGACGAGGACACGGTCTTTTGCATCTAAATAAAGAATCTGGACGACAATATCCGTTAGATTCGTCACTTGCTGCAGTTCATTTGATAAGTTGTCGAAGAAATCTTTACCTCTTAAATCGATGCCGATCGCCACTTTAGATAGTGAATCATTGTTTTCATGCATCAGTTCTACAATCTTAGGCAGTAAGATAGGCGGCAAATTATCAATGCAGAAATAACCCAGGTCCTCCAGACTCTGGATTGCTACCGATTTACCTGCCCCGCTCATACCTGTCACTACAATCAGTTTTTTAATGCCTTCTTCTGAGTTCAAGCCGTCCCCTCCTTATTTATTCATTTTACACAATTTCATAAAAATAGACACGCCCATTCGGACGCATCTGAACTGAATCATTTACTTTTTATCATTAAGTTCTTCGATGTAATGTTGTGCATTTTGCGCTGCGATACTGCCATCACCTGTTGCCGTCACTATCTGACGTAATGTTTTTACACGTACATCGCCTGCTGCATAAATGCCTGGGATAGCTGTTTCCATCTGATCGTTCGCAACAATATAACCTGCTTCGTTTGTGATACCAAGGTCAACGAACGGACCTGTCAGCGGCTGCATACCAATATAAATGAAGACACCATCAGCTTGAACTTCAGACTCTGTACCTTCTTTATCAACAAGAGTAACACTACCTACTTTACCGTCTTTTTCATTAATTGATTTCAGAGTTGAATTCCAGATGAAATCGACTTTTTCATTTTTAAAAGCACGTTCCTGCAGAATTTTCTGTGCACGTAACTCGTCTCTACGGTGGACGATCGTTACTTTATCTGCGAATTTCGTCAAGTAGACGCCTTCTTCAACAGCTGAGTCACCGCCACCGATTACAATCAGGTTACGGTTTTTAAAGAATGCACCATCACAGACTGCACAATAAGAAACGCCGCGGCCACCCAGTTCTGTTTCACCTGGTACACCAATTTTTTTGTATTCTGCACCTGTCGCAATAATCACTGCTTTACCAACAAGTTCTTTGTCGCCTAGTGAGACAATTTTGTTATCGCCTTCTACACGGATTCCTTTAATATCTCCATATGCGTATTCCGCACCGAACTTCTGTGCATGCTGGAACATTTTTGTTGAGAGATCAGGACCAGTGATCAGATCAAAACCTGGGAAGTTCTCCACATCATTTGTGTTGGCCATCTGTCCGCCAGGCATACCGCGTTCCACCATCACAACAGAAAGGTTGGCACGTGCCGCGTATAAGCCTGCTGTCATCCCAGCTGGACCTGCTCCGATAATAATTACATCGTATTGTTTTTGTTCAGTCATAATATCCTCCTTAAAGTTTGTTTAGTAATATAAGAATAAACTAAATTCATTGATTTAAATATTATTTTGCTTATAGAAATTGAGTGCTTTATTTAAGCGATAACGGGTGAGATGAAAGAGTTCTGCACAGTGCTGAACGGATATCGCAGCCGTTCTTTTCATGTATAAGTAATAACACGCAGCTGTATACGCCGAAACTTCCTTCAGCTCGTTCAGTTCAATCAATGCCTGTGCCTTATCCACCCAGCTGAGAAGCAGCTCTGTAGATTGGTTGAGCTGCCATAACAACACTAACCCTTGATGAATAAAATCAAGTTTTACAAGCTGTAGTTCGCTAAATATATAGGACAAATACAGTTTTTCATAATCGCCCATCTGTTCCAGCTGATCCCACAGTTCCTTTGAAATAATCGCTTCTTTATAAGGCAGCTGTGACAACTTGAAAAGGCCGACTATTCTAGCATGTCTGTCATCGCTGTGAAGTAAAGGTACGATATCCTTTTCTATGAACTGGCTGGTTTCATGAACTTCTTTCGGACTTGGAGAAGCTTTCGAAAAGGACTGTAATTTACGCCACATTTCTTCAGATTCTTTTTCCTGACCTAATGCAAAATAATTGAAGCTTAGCGCGTGAAGCAGCTGTGCATTCTTTAAGTTCTTTTTCTTATAGATAGGCAATAACAGTTGCTGCGATGCGGAATATTGTTTCAGGAAACTAAGGACGATTCCCAGTTTAAATGACTCATCCTCATTGATAGGATGCAGCTTATTCAGTCGCTGCAGATAATGATTAAACTTCTCATGCTGATGCGTATTATAAAGAAGCAGTGTATAGTGACAAAGCGCATGAATATCGGTTTCGTCCTCGGTCAGCAGTTGTTCCAGAAGTGCTTCTGCCTCATTGTACTTTGACATAAAAAGATAGGCCATTGCTTTTAGATTGCGCATCTCTTTACGTTCCTGAATATGGACCGGCTGGCTGCTTAACCAGTCGATTGATTCATCAATTCGTCCATGTGAAAACAAATACTGAAATAACTGCTGTGCGACATACAGCGTACTTTCCGCTTCCACAGCTGTCTGACTCGTATAAGTGACCTCAAATGTTGTTTTAAGTGTATCAAAATAATCCTGATCATCTGTCAGCTGAACATAGTATAAACCGTATAGAAATGCTTTATTCGGTTCACGTATTTCCGTGTAAATCTGACTGAGCTGATAAAAATAAACTGCAAAGTCCTCTTCTTTAACAATTCTTTCGAACAGGATGTGGACGCCTTCCTCTGTCTTTCCTGCTTTCACTAAACAAGTCGCTAGGTCGATATAATAGTCCTGCCGGCTGTTCAGTCTAATGGCTTTCTCCAGATAAGGAATCGCATCCTGATATAACTGCTGCCTTATTTTCTTTTGAGCAATATGTGCGTAGTCGTCCGCATCTACAGGTAGACTGACTATTTTTTCGTTCATGTTGTTTCCTACTCTCTTATCTGCATCGGATTACCATATGCAAAGGTTCTAGCGGGCACATCTTTTGTCACGACTGTATTTGCGCCTATTACAGCTCTATCACCGATTGTCACACCGGGTAGTATCAGTGCCCCAGCACCAATCAAGACTTCATTGCCGATGATGACTTCACCTATCCTGTACTCATCTATGAGATATTCATGACAGAGAATCGTCGCATTAAAGCCAATGACACAGTTTGTACCGATTGTAATCTTTTCGGGATACATAATGTCAGGGGTCACTTTATAGGCAATCGAAGTCTCATGTCCAATCGTCATTCCCGTTAATTTATACAATTTCTTCTTCAATGACATCGAAGGACAGTATCTCCCTATTTCTATGATCAATGTATTGAAGAAAGTACGACCAAAGGGCAGTCTTTCATAGACATTCCATAACGGATTTGGCCCCGAGACTTTATGACGCTCGGTGCGTCTCATCGTTACTGCTCCGTAAAATATAGTTAAGGTCGCCATATTTCGGCAGACGATATTTCATACTTCTGTAAATCCATGTGATGATACTGACCGCAATAATGACAAGGGAAATCACTTGAGCAATTCTCAGATGCTCTGTCAGCATCAGACTGTCTGTTCTTAAGCCTTCAATAAAGAAACGACCGACTGAATACCAGATGGCATAGAGTAAGAAAGTCTGACCGATTCTCAGATGTTTTCTGATCAGTAGCAGCGTGATAAAGCCAAGCAGACTCCACAGTGATTCGTACAGAAAAGTAGGCTGATAGTAGAGACCGTCTATCTGCATATGATTGATGATCCAGTCAGGAATCATCAGGTTCTCAAGAAACGAACGAGATACAGGTCCCCCATGTGCCTCCTGGTTCATAAAGTTACCCCAGCGACCCATAGACTGCGCGAGAATAATACTTGGTGCAATCAAGTCTGCCATATGGAAGAATGAGCGGTTGCGTCTTTTGACAAGGAAATATCCGGTTGTCAGTGCACCGATCAACCCGCCGTGAATCGCTATCCCACCATTCATAATCATCGGTATCTCCGCAAGGTGCTCTTTATAGTAGTGCCACTCAAAACCGACATAATAAATGCGGGCACAGATGATGCCGACGATAATCGGCCAGACAATTAAATCAATCAGGTCATCTTCTGCCATACCATGTTTCTTCGCTTCGCGATTTGCGACTAGAAAGCCCAGCAGGATACCTGCCGCAATGATGATACCATACCAGCGCACCGGCCATGAGCCGACATGAAATGCAATAGGATCGATTGAAAATAACATATTAGTTCTCCTTCAATGACTGTTTTTTTATTTGCTGATTCAGACGATTGTTGAATTCTTCTGCCGTGTTCACACCCATTTTATTCAGACGGTAGTTCATAGCCGCTACTTCAATGATGACTGCGAGGTTCCGCCCAGGTTTAACCGGTATCGTTTTCTTGGTGATTTTAGAATCAAGAATAGATAAAGTCTCCTCTACTAGTCCTACCCGGTCATACATCTTGTCACGGTCCCAAGTCTCTAAATTGATGTTCAGCATCACACGTTTCTCGGGCAGAATAGAGCCTGCTCCGAACAATGTCATGATATTGATGATTCCGAGTCCTCTGATTTCAAGCAGATGTTCAATGAGTTTTGGCGGACTGCCCATCAGAATATTACGCGATACTTCTTTGATTTCTACATTATCATCGGCTACAAGACGATGTCCTCTTTTAACAAGTTCCAGTGCAGTTTCACTTTTACCGACGCCCGAGTCACCCGTGATTAAGACACCAATACCATATACATCGACCAGTACACCGTGCAGACTTGTCGCAGGCGCAAGCTGTGTTTCAAGGTAACTTGTTAAGCGACTGATTAAATTCGTTGTCGCATCTTCACAGCTGAAAAGAGGTGTATCGCGCCGATTACAGGCATCAACCAGCTCTTCCGGTGCTTCTATGCCCCGTGCAATGATAATACACGGTGTTTCTTTACGACAAAGCTTGTTCATGCGCTCTGCTTTATCTTCTTTACTGAGCATCTCAAAGAAAGAAGTTTCCGTAGTCCCTAAGAGCTGTATACGGTCAGATGAGTAATGGGAGAAATACCCTGCCATCTCGAGTCCGGGTCTTGAAATATCCGTGTTGCTGATGGTTCGACCGAGCCCTTTTTCTCCGGCTACTAATTTAAAATTAAAATGGTTCTGTAGTTCAGCACTATTCATTTGATAATCCTCCATGCTTTAATTTTAATGAACTTCCAACTGAAATACAATCAAACAAAAAATCCGCATCGTTCAATGCGGATTTATACTTAATTCTTCGTGCGCTCTATTGCTTTTTTCAAATACTGACCGGTGTAGGATTCCTTCACTTCCATTATCATCTCAGGCGTTCCTTCTGCGAGAATCGTACCCCCGCCGTCGCCTCCTTCTGGTCCTAGATCAATAATGTGGTCAGCCGTTTTAATGACATCGAGATTGTGCTCGATGATGATGACAGAATCACCATTTTCGACCAGCTGATGCAGGACTTTAAGTAAACGGGCAATATCGTCGACGTGAAGACCTGTTGTCGGCTCGTCTAAAATATACAGCGTCTTCCCATTTGAACGACGATGAAGTTCTGATGCCAGTTTAACGCGCTGTGCTTCACCACCCGATAACGTCGTGGCTGATTGACCCATCGCCACATACCCTAGTCCGACATCCACTATTGTCTTCAATTTGCGACTGATCTTCGGATGATTCTCGAAGAAATGATAGCCGTCTTCCACTGTCATCTCCAGAATATCTGCGATGCTTTTATCCTTGTATGTGACTTCCAGAGTTTCACGGTTATAACGTTTACCATGACAGACTTCACAAGGTACGTAGACGTCAGGCAGGAAGTGCATCTCAATCTTAATGATACCGTCACCTTTACAAGCTTCACATCGTCCACCTTTGACATTGAAACTGAAACGGCCTTTCTGATAACCGCGGAGCTTCGCTTCATTTGTCTGGCTGAATAAATCACGGATGTCATCAAATACACCTGTATAAGTGGCAGGATTTGAACGCGGAGTACGTCCAATCGGTGACTGATCAATATCGATGATTTTATCGATATGTTCAATGCCTTCTATCGAATCGTGGGCACCAGGTTTTCCCTTAGTCTTATAGATTTCCTGTGCCAGTCCTTTAAATAATACATCATTCACTAAAGAACTTTTTCCTGATCCGGATACGCCGGTCACTACTGTCATGACACCTAGCGGAATATCAACATCGATGTCTTTTAAGTTATGACTACGTGCACCTCTGATTTTAATATATCGTCCGTCTGGTTCGCGGCGTGTATCAGGCACATCAATCTGTTTCTTACCGCTTAAATACTGACCGGTAAGTGATTTTGAGTTCTTCATCACCTGTTTTGGAGTGCCGGCCGCTACAATTTGTCCGCCATGAACACCCGCACCCGGTCCGATATCAATGAGGTAATCTGCGGCAAGCATCGTGTCTTCATCATGTTCAACAACAATGAGTGTATTACCTAAATCACGCATAGATTCGAGCGAAGAGATGAGTCGGTCGTTGTCGCGCTGATGCAGGCCGATAGACGGTTCATCCAGTATATAAAGGACACCTGTCAGCTGTGAACCAATCTGCGTTGCAAGGCGGATACGCTGCGCCTCACCACCTGACAATGTCCCCGCACGGCGATCCATCGTCAAATATTCCAGTCCGACATTATTCAGAAAAGAAAGTCGGGAAGTGATTTCCTTGATGATTAAATTGGAAATCATCTTCTCTTTTTCTGTCAGTTCAATCTCTTCATAGTATTTAAGAGCCTGACCGATTGAACGTTTAACAACCTGGCCAATATGCTCGCCGTTAATCTTAACAGCCATCGCCTGTTCATTCAGACGGTAGCCTTCGCATGTCTCACAGACCTCTTCTGTCATATATTTACGCATCTGCTCACGTGTAAAATCAGAAGGACTGTCATGGAAACGACGGTCGATATTGTTGACGATTCCTTCATAGGCCATTGTTCTTGAACGGCTGACACCATTATCTTGTCTGAATTTATAAGTTATCTGCTCCGGTGAACCGTAGAAGATAATGTCACGCTCTTTTTTGGTCAGTTTATTAAACGGCTTCTTCATATCAATTTTGAAATGCTTGGCTGTCTGTCTAAGAAGAGACGGATAATATTCCGAGCTGATCGGCTGCCAAGGTACGAGAGCGCCATCAGCGAGACTAATGGATTCATCCGGTATCACGAGACTGAGGTCGACCGTCAGCTTTGTCCCAAGACCATCACAGCTAGGACAGGCACCGAACGGGCTATTGAACGAGAACATCCTTGGTTCCAGCTCATCTATAGAAAAACCACATTTAGGACAGGCATGATTTTCAGAGAACTTCATTTCTTTCTCGCCGATGACATCTATCACCACATTGCCTTCAGCAAGTTCCAGTGCATTTTGCAGAGAGTCCGCTAAACGGCTCTCAATATTCGGTTTGACGACTAATCGGTCAATGATGACATCGATATCATGATTTGATGTCTTCGCTAAGTTAATGTCATCTCCGATTTCCACCATCTCACCATCAATGCGTAGACGGGCATAACCTTTCTTACCGATGTCTTCAATCAGCTTCTTATGTTCACCTTTACGACCGGAAACAATGGGAGCCAGCACTTGTATTTTAGTACGTTCTTCAAGCTCCATAATACGGTCTACCATCTGCTGTATGGTCTGAGATTCTATCTTGATGTTATGGACCGGACAATAAGGTGTCCCGATTCGAGCAAACAACAGACGTAGATAGTCATAGATTTCTGTCACGGTTGATACTGTGCTTCGCGGGTTATTACTAGTCGTCTTCTGATCGATTGAGATAGCTGGGGATAAGCCTTCAATCGTATCAACATCAGGCTTATCCATCTGTCCTAAAAACTGTCTGGCGTAAGCACTTAATGATTCTACATAACGACGCTGGCCTTCTGCATAAATTGTATCGAATGCAAGACTGGACTTACCCGAGCCAGATAAGCCTGTCATCACGACAAGCTTATCGCGCGGTATTTTTATATCTACATCTTTAAGGTTATGAGCTCTTGCTCCTTTAACGACAATTTCTTTATTTTTCATAAGTTCACCCTTCTGCTTTCAGTTCAAATAGAATATCACGCAGCTCTGTCGCACGTTCGAAGTCCAGTGTTTTTGCCGCTTCTTTCATTTCGTGTTCGATTTGTTCCATACGGGTTGCACGTTCTTTTTTCGTCAGCTTTTTCTTCGGTTTAGTTTCTTTCACTGATTCATCGGTTTCAACAGAAGCGCTGATAGCATCACGGATTTTCTTATGAATTGTTGTTGGTGTAATACCGTGTTCTTTATTATAGGCTTCCTGAATATCACGTCGACGCTGTGTTTCATCTATAGCTGTACGCATCGAGTCAGTGATTTTATCTGCATACATAATGACTTTCCCGTTTTCATTACGCGCAGCTCGTCCAATTGTCTGAATAAGTGATCTTTCTGAACGCAGGAATCCTTCTTTGTCAGCATCCAGAATGGTAATCAGTGACACTTCCGGTATGTCCAGACCTTCACGAAGCAGATTGATACCAATGAGGACATCATAGACACCAAGACGCAAATCTCTGATGATCTCTGTTCGTTCCAGCGTCTTAATCTCTGAATGCAGGTAGTTGACTTTAATGCCTGCTTCTTTCAGGTAAGCGGTCAAGTCTTCACTCATTTTTTTAGTCAGTGTCGTAATCAGGACACGTTCTTTGCGTTCGATACGCACGCGAACTTCTTCCATCAAGTCATCAATCTGATGCTGTGAAGGTCGAACCTCAATAATAGGGTCAAGCAATCCTGTCGGACGGATAATCTGTTCAACCATCTCGTCAGTATGTTCAATTTCAAATGGACCGGGCGTCGCAGAAACATAGACAAACTGCTGTGCTTTTTCTTCAAATTCATCAAATTTAAGAGGACGGTTATCCAGTGCGCTTGGCAATCTGAAACCATGATCCACCAGTACCTTTTTACGCGCCTGGTCACCGTTATACATACCGCGAATCTGCGGCAGACTGACGTGCGACTCATCGACCATGATCAACCAGTCATCTCCGAAATAATCCAGTAGTGTATAAGGCGTCGAGCCTTTTGGGCGCAGTGTTAAATGTACAGAATAGTTCTCGATACCTGAACAGAAACCCATCTCACGCATCATCTCAATATCATAGTTTGTACGCTGCTCGAGACGCTGGGCTTCCAGCAGTTTATTTTCGGCGCGAAATACTTTCAGCTGTTCTTCCAGCTCTTTTTCAATACGTTCGATGGCTACTTTCATTTTTTCTTCTCGTGTAACGAAGTGACTGGCCGGGAAGATAGCGAAGTGTTCACGCTCTTTCAGCACTTCACCTGTTAAATAGTTGATCTCACGTATTCTATCTATTTCATCACCGAAAAACTCGACGCGCACACACTGCTCATCACGTGAGGCAGGAAATATCTCGACGACGTCCCCGCGTACACGGAATGTCCCGCGCTGAAAGTCAATATCGTTTCTTGTGTACTGAATATCTACAAGCTTACGGAGCAGCGCATTACGATCCATCTCCATACCTGTTCTTACGCTGACCACCATATCCTTGTATTCTTCCGGGTTACCGAGACCGTAAATACAACTCACCGATGCAATGATGATTACATCATCCCGCTCAAAAAGTGCACTTGTCGCTGAGTGACGTAATTTATCGATTTCATCGTTAATTGAGGCATCTTTTTCTATAAATGTATCTGTAGAGGGAACATACGCTTCCGGCTGATAGTAATCGTAGTAGCTGACAAAATATTCAACGCGGTTATCAGGGAAAAACTCCTTAAACTCACTGTACAGCTGACCTGCAAGCGTCTTATTATGCGCAATAATCAATGTGGGTTTGCCGACTGCCTGGATGATGTTACTCATTGTAAACGTCTTACCTGTACCTGTTGCACCGAGCAATGTCTGATAACGTTTACCTTCTTTAATACCGGCTACAAGCTTTTTAATCGCTGCCGGCTGATCCCCGCCGGGCTTAAATTCTGACTGTAGTTTAAATGGATGATGTTCCATGTAACCCCTCCTTAACGTATCTATTTTAGCAAATATAACCTTAAAAATACAAACATCTGTTCGCTCTCAAAATAAAAACACGTTCGCATTTGCGACCGTGTCTATTAATAATGAATCGTTTGATCCAGCTTCAGCTGATCAACTGCAAAATAGCCCAGCATCAGCGAGAGAGTATCAAGAAACACAATCATTTCTGAATGAAAAAAGCCTTTGTAGACAGATACCCCTATCACTAAAGCGGCTAACGCTAATCCTGTATATTTATTTTTTATCATCATACTGAACATAATCACCATGATAGCCGGCAGAAAAGAAGCAAGTATATACCATATCATAATACTGATCTATGATCTCCCTTCCACTTCCTGAACAAGAGTCTCCAGTTTACTGGCATCCAGTTCGCCGACATAAGTCGAGAGGACCTTACCCTCTTTACTCACAAAAATAGTTGTCGGTATATTATAGATTTTGTAATCTTTGACCATATCCTCAATACCAGTAACAATCGAGTAATCAGGCTGATACTTCTTAAGAAACGCGTCTCGTCCCTTTTCTTTATCCTGGACGTTCATTCCTATCAGCTTAATGTGATTCGGCTTCTGCTGATTGTATTTGATCAGTTCAGGCATTTCTTTATTACATGGTTCACACCAGGAGGCCCAGAAATTAATGATATTAATGTCAGCTGTCAGTTCACGGCCTAAGTTCAGTTTCTCTCCTTCCAAACTCTGCACCGGCTCCTTGCTGATATTGCGGTCGTTTATGTAATGCGCTTGTCCGCTGACTTTCAACTCTGTCGTATCCTGATTGATGACAGTATATACACTGTATGCCGCCAGCAGCATAAAAATACCGCTCAATACCCACATCAAGATTCTTTTCATATTCTGCCTCCTTCTCCTTCGCTATTATAACAAGAATCCATAAAAAAAAGGATAAACAAATTCGTTTATCCTTTCTAAAAATTAATAGATATATTGGAAATTACGTACTTGATAGCTAGGAATTGTACGGTATGTTTTAACGCCCTGACGTGGATAGTTCATTTCTGATACAACAATTGAACCATTTGTATATTTTTTCTCAACAACTGCTACGTGACCATAGTAGCCTAATTGTGAAACAAGGACAGAACCTTTAATAGGTTTACGGCTCACCGTATAACCGTAGCGTGATGCATTGTATGCCCAGTTTCTTGCATTGCCCCATTGGTTGGAAACATAGCGTCCGAGTTGAGCACGACGATTGAATGCGTAGTATGCACAGCTGCCCCATGTGTAGTAGTTAGCCGCTTTATATTTTACAGGATTTGAATAAGCTTGAGCAGTAGGCTGTTCAACAGCAGTAGAGATAGTCAGTAACATAAGGACAGTTAAGATCGACAGCATCATTTTTTTCATCGTGAATTGTTCCTCCAACATTTTCTTAGTAAGATGATAATAGCATAGAAAATGAGAGCAAAATCCGATGTTACTTAAGCGTAATATAACTGTTACCTAATATATACTTATAGACATATTTCTATAAAATTAAACAAAAAAGACAGCTTTCGCCGTCTTTTAATATCTATAATAACCTGTCACACTACCGTTAATATAACTGACTGCACGCTGCTTAACGCCTTCTTTCGAATTTAGAGCATCCACCATCTGGCCGTTGCCAATATAGATACCTACGTGACTGCCCTCATTAAAGAAGACAAGATCTCCTGCAACTGGAGAAGTGACTCGTTTTCCAACTGCCATCTGCTGGTAAGTCGTCCGTGGCAGAGATTTACCCATAGCAGCGAAAACTTGTTGAGCAAAAGAAGAACAATCGACTTGTGTAGATGAATTGGCACCATAGACATAAGACTTATTGGCTGCAATTTTCAGTGCAATCTGAGCAATGCGGTTTGAAGAAGTTATTTTGACTTCTGACCGTTCGAGTTTTGTTTCAGTATCTGTGGCATCAAAATGATATGTTTCAGGTGAGATAAAATTGTTCTCTTCATCGTGTGGTCTGATGATCGGTGAGTCAGATTCTGCTGATTCAAAATCATAAGTTTCCGGGGAGATGACGTTGACTTCTTCATCATGCGGTCTCATAACAGGCGCTGCTGCTTGTTCAGGTTCTGATTTAACGGTGATGGTTGGTTCAGCGGCCTGGTATCGTCCTTCTGCAGCGGGTTCTGTAATTTTAGCTTCAGACTTTTTTTCAGTTCTGACAATATCGATTTTTGGATCCAGCATCGTTTTAAATTCATGTGACTTTTTCACTTTTTTCTCATCAACGATTAAGATTTTACCTGGTTTTAATTGATTTGATTTAAGGTTGTTCCATTTTTTGAGACGTAACGTAGAAATTTCATATTTATCAGCTACTTTTAATAATGTATCGCCTTTTTTCACTTTATATTCTCCGGCATGCGCTTTTTCAGCTGCATCTGCGCCGGCTATAGATGTCACTGATAATGTTGTTGCTAAAGTCAGTGTTAAGATTACTTTCTTCATATAAAAAAATTCCCCCGCCTTTAAATCAAATTCACAAATTTGATTCAAATATAGCACAGGGGAACCTGTAAAGATATAGACTCAATGATATCTTTATATAACTGTAATATTACTTCTGTTTGCTTAAATATTCAGCAATTTTATCGACGTCTTCGCCCTGAGCCTGACCTTTAGGCATATTGCCTTTACCATTTTTGATGATATCTGCAATTTCTGCTTTAGAGTATTTAGCGCCTACCTGAGTGAGGTTCGGGCCGCTTGCACCTTCTAAGTCTTTACCATGACAGCCGACACATGAATTATTCTGGAACGCTGTTAATCCAGAATCTGCGTTACTATTATCTGCTGTTTTCGTCTCTTCTCCGTTGCCACACGCTGCAAGAGCTAGCGTTCCTGCTAAAACTGTACCTACTAACCATTTTTTCATCAGCAATTCCCCCTTATTATTTACACTTACCATTATAATACATCTGCTAAACCATTACAGCTGACTTTTTAAGTAAGCATCAATAAAAAGTGAGATGTCGCCATCCATGACGGCTGATGTGTTTCCTGTTTCAGCGTTTGTCCTGTGGTCCTTGACCATTGAGTACGGGTGGAAGACGTATGAACGAATCTGAGAACCCCAGCCAATTTCTTTCTGTTCACCACGTATAGCAAGCATCTCTGCTTCCTGCTCTTCCAGTTTACGCTGGTAGAGCTTCGCTTTCAGCATCTTCATCGCCTGTTCACGGTTTTTGATCTGTGAACGTTCGTTCTGACAAGTCACCACAATACCGGTCGGCTGATGGGTAATACGAACGGCGGAGTCAGTCGTATTGATGTGCTGCCCACCTGCGCCTGTCGCACGGTACGTGTCCACACTGATATCTTCCGGATTAATCTCGATCTCAATATTATCGTTATCAAATTCAGGCACCACTTCACATGAAGCAAAAGATGTATGACGCCGGCCAGATGAATCAAATGGTGATATACGCACAAGACGATGGACGCCTTTTTCGGCTTTTAAATAACCATAAGCATTGTGTCCTTTGATCAATAGCGTCACACTTTTAATACCTGCCTCGTCTCCCGGCTGGTAATCAATGGTCTCTACTTTAAAACCTTGTTTATCGCTGAAACGCTGGTACATGCGTAATAACATGGCACCCCAGTCCTGCGACTCCGTACCTCCGGCACCTGGATGAAGTTCAAGGATGGCATTGTTAGCATCATATTCACCATCTAACAGCATCTTCAGTTCAAACTGATCGACATCCTCGCTGAGACTTCTTAAGTTTTCAGCGATTTCCGCTTCCATCTCTTCATCACTTTCTTCTTTAACCATCTCAAGCATGACTTCAATATTTTCTTTTTCTTCAGCCAGCGCTTGATAGCCATTGACCACTTCTTTTAAGGCATTACTTTTATTGATGATGTCCTGAGCTTTGTTTGCATCGTCCCAGAAGCCTGGATCAGCCATCATTTCATCGTATTCCTGTATATTCGTCTCTTTTTCCTCTAAGTCAAAGAGACCCCCTGAAACTATTTAATTTTTCATCTATTGATGAAAGAGTATTCTTGATTTCGAATGCTTCCATTAATTCTCATCTCTTCCGTGACAGTTTTTGTATTTTTTGCCGCTGCCGCATGGACAAGGTTCATTTCGTCCGATAGTCGGCTCAGCCTGCTTAGGCTGTTTCTTCACTTTTTCTTTACCATCATTTGCGACCATGGCTTCGCCTTGAGCCACTTGTTCACGCTCTACCTGCTCACCTTTATCGATGATGGATTTAAGTACATATTTAGAAACGTCATCTTCAATGTTATCAAGCATATCTTCAAACATTGTGAGACCTTCATTCTGATATTCACGTAGCGGGTTGATCTGACCGTATGAACGTAAATGGATACCTGTTCTCAGCTGATCCATCGTATCGATATGATCTGTCCACTTCATATCAATCGTACGAAGGAGAATCATGCGCTCAAATTCATGCATCTGTTCGCCCAGTTGAACTTCCTGGCGTTTATACTGTACATCAATATGATCCATGACGACATTATATATTTCATCGTTATCACGGCGGGCAATTTCTTCTTCTTTTAAGTCGCCCTCAGGAATATACATGTCTTCAATGTAATTGATGAATGTTTCGTAGTCCTGCCGACCGTCTTCCCCTGTGAAATGCGCGTTAACTGCACGACGGACTGACTCCTGAATCATTGAATGAACCTGAGCTGAACAGTCTTCCTGCTCTAAGATGTCATTACGTTCTTTATAGATAATTTCACGTTGTTTACGCAGTACATCATCATATTCAAGGACACGTTTACGGCTGTCATAGTTATTCCCCTCTACTCGTTTCTGAGCAGATTCTACAGCACGTGACACCATTTTAGATTCAATCGGTACCTCGTCATTCATGCCGAGACGCGTCATCATATTCTGCATACGCTCAGAACCGAAACGGACCATAAGTTCATCCTGCAGTGACAGATAGAAACGACTGAAACCTGGGTCTCCCTGACGACCTGCACGACCACGAAGCTGATCATCGATACGACGAGATTCGTGACGTTCTGTACCGATAACTGCGAGCCCACCGATTTCCTGAACACCTTCACCGAGTTTAATATCTGTACCACGACCAGCCATGTTCGTTGCAATCGTCACAGCGCCTTTTTGGCCCGCGTTCGCTACAATCTCTGCTTCTCGCTCATGATTTTTGGCATTCAGTACATTATGACGGATGCCACGCTTTTTAAGCAGATCTGAAATATATTCACTCGTTTCAACTGCTACAGTACCTAACAGAACGGGCTGTCCTGCTTTATGACGGGCAATCACTTCTTCAACTACAGCTCCAAGTTTCCCTTTTTCTGATGCGAAGATTAAATCGGCATTATCTTCACGCGCAATTGGTTTATTCGTTGGAATCTGTGTGACAACCATATTGTAAATACTGATAAATTCCTCTTCTTCTGTTTTCGCTGTCCCTGTCATACCGGACAGTTTGTTATACATACGGAAGAAGTTCTGGAATGTAATTGAAGCCATCGTTTTAGATTCGTTTTGAATCTCCACGCCTTCTTTTGCTTCAATGGCCTGATGGACACCATCAGAAAAACGGCGACCAGGCATTGTACGTCCAGTGAACTGGTCGACGATAACAATTTCACCATCTTCAACGACGTAATCCACATCTTTCAGCATAGAGCGATGAGCTTTCAGTGCAATATTGATGTGATGCATCAGGCTGACATTTTTCACGTCATATAAGTTATCCACTTTGAACATTTTCTCTGCTTTATCAATACCGCTTTCTGATAACTGGATGCCTTTTGTTTTTTCATCATAGTTATAATCCACATCAGGTTTCAGCATCTTAACGAAGACATTTGCCTGAATATACATACCTGTTGACTTCTCAGCCTGACCAGAGATAATCAGAGGCGTTCTCGCTTCATCAATCAGGATAGAATCGACCTCATCGATGATGGCAAAGTTAAGTGGACGCATGACCCGTTCTTCACTATACGTCACCATGTTATCCCGTAAGTAGTCGAAGCCGAGTTCATTATTCGTGCTGTATGTAATATCAGCCGCGTAAGCTTCACGTTTCTCAGCCGTTGTCTTACTATTTAAGTTAAGACCGACAGACAGGCCGAGGAAATTATAAAGCTGTGCCATTTCTTCAGACTGCGTGCTTGATAAGTATTCATTGACGGTAACTACATGCACACCTCGTCCTGTCAGTGCATTTAAATAGACGGGCATTGTAGCCGTCAGTGTCTTACCTTCACCGGTCTTCATCTCTGCGATATCCCCGCGATGAAGAACAGTCCCACCCATGATCTGTACAGGGTGAGGGAACATTTTAAGGACACGCATCGATGCCTCGCGCACCACCGCGAAAGCTTCCGGTAAAATGCGATCGAGATAATCCTGCTGTGCTCTATAATCTTCTATTTCTTTCAGTTCATTCTGATACATAACGGTCATGTTTTTCAGTTCATCATCTGTTTTTGCTGCCATGACATCTTTGAAACCATCAACTTGATCTGCAATTTTAGACAATGATTTTACTTCACGTTTATTGCCGTCAAACATCTTTTTAATGAATCCCATGTTTTTCTCTCCTTTAGTTACCATCTACAACAATTAATAATACCATTTATTTAATTGTTATAAAAACATAACGGCATGAAAAATCCCCTCTTTACAATTAAGAGGGGATTCAAGTTATTCAGCTGATGTTTCGATTAAACCATACTTACCATCTTTACGACGGTAGACAATGTTAGTTCCGTTTGTCTCTGCATCATTGAAGATGTAGAAATCATGACCCAGCATATTCATCTGAAGTACCGCTTCTTCAGAGTCCATCGGTTTTAAATCGAACTGTTTAGAACGGATGATTTCGATTTCAGGTTCTTCCTCTTCTTTTTCTGTTTCAGGGAAGACAGGGAAAACATCTTTTTCAATTCCTTTTTCGCGGAATTTACGATTGACTTTTGTTTTGTGTTTTCTGACCTGGCGTTCTAATTTTTCAACAATCAGATCGACTGCCGCATATAAATCATCATGACGTTCTTCTGCGCGAAGCGTCACATTTTTAAGCGGGATAGTGACTTCAATTTTAGAGCGAGAATCTTGGTAAGTCTTAACTTTGACATGTGCATTCGCATCCGGCACATTAGCAAAGTAACGCTCAAGTTTACTCAATTTCTCCTCGATGTGGTTACGGATTGCATCTGTTACTTCAATATTCTCTCCGTGAATTTCATATCTGATCATAATGAAACAACTCCTTATGAAACCTATTCTGTGGTGTTTCTTCCTACCTTTATTTTAGCATATTATCAAGGTCTTGCAAGCGCTAACACTTCAACCGTATGAACACCTTGTGACCGAAGAATCTCGGCTGCATGATGCACAGTCAGGCCTGTCGTATAGATGTCATCGATAAGAAGAACACGACCGTGGATCTGGCTCGAGACCGTAAAAGGATTCACTTGTTTCAGCCGTTCTTTTTTAGTCAGTTCAGACTGCTTTATCCGACTTGCCATTGTCAGAGAGTGACAAAGTGTCACCGGCAGATGTGACAGAATTTCTTCCATTTGACTGAAGCCGTGCGTCTTTAGTTTCTCCGCGCTAGTAGGTAATGCGATAACGGCGTCAAACGATTTCATGTAGGATACATGGCCACGAAGCAAATAGGCGAATATTTGAGCGAGCTTAATATCCCCTCTACCTTTATATGAATGGATCACCTCTTTCATGAAATCATTGTAATCATATAACACCTGAATCCGGTCCAGCGGCTGAAAATACTGATGCATGAACAGACAGTCTCTGCAGGTTTCCTCATCGATCAGGAGTCTATGACAGTGCGTACAACGCGGTCCTTGTATTTTTTCAAAAGATGCTTCGCATTCACTGCAGATGATTTGCGGCGCTTGAAAGTAGTTGCTAAGGAACAAGGTTTCATTTACTTGCTGAAAACAGATCAGGCACCTCAGTCGATCCACCCTCTTTTCTTCGCATTCAGATTCATCGTCCTGATTTCCTTTACAGCTAGCTGCATATCTCTTGAGACACCATCATGAAAGAATTTGACCGTTCCGTCATAAGGTATAAACTTGCGATCGACCCGTCCGGACATCTGGACCAGACATTCAGCTGTATAGGATTCTGCCCCTATGACGTAGACATCCAGATTTGCCATCGTAAAGCCGCGTTCCAGGATGGTTGTCGTAAATATGATGGCGTGATGTCCAGCCCGAATGGCTTCAACTTTTTCATGTCTCAAGGCATCAGAAGCATAAACTGTCACCGGACTAAAGTCGCTATATACTTCTGTTGCTTTCTCCATATCCGAGATATTGTTGAAAAAGACCAGCAGATAAGTGTCAGGCCGTCGTTTCAGAAAAGGAGTCAATCCTCCTTTCATCAGCCGCCTCTTCGACAGATATTTGTAACTCGGAACAGGCAAAGGTCTCCTATGATATCTTGCGGGCAGAACAACTGTCACATCTTGCATATCCTTTTGCATCTTCTTTGGGGGCGTCGCTGTCAGATAAATAATAGCGGCGTCTTTTTCAGCGGCACGTTCTATCGTCTTTTGAAGTCGTTCATCCATCGGTAAGGGAAATGCATCCACTTCATCGACAATCACCAGTCCGAAATGGTGCTGATACTTGACCAGCTGCTGGACGGTACTGATGACAAAAGTACTGCTGTACTTAAGTGTCTGTCCCTGATAAAGAACATCTATCTCTGTATTAAAGTAATCACTCATCCGCAGAAAAAGCTCCTTGACGACATCTACACGCGGAGAGACCAGTGCAACGCTTTGCCCGTTCTGCCGCGCTACTTTTATTCCTTCTAAAATCATCTCCGTCTTCCCTGCACCCGTGACCGCATGAAGTAGCTTTCTGCCTCCTTTTATCACTGTTTCCACTATTTCATGACTGGCGTATTGCTGCTGGTCGGTCAGCTCAAAGTCCAGCTGATATTCGACATCATCAACAACATCAGGCAGCTCTAGTAAATCATAGAATGTCTCCGTTGAAGAGTATGTCATGCGAATGCAGGCCCGGCAGTAAATGACTTCTTTTTCAAAGCGGTGATGATAGAACTGATGAAACAGTTCCTTTTCTTCATTCATACAGTAGTGACAGCGTTCATCTTTTACACCTTGAATTGCTTTCCCTTCTATAAGCAAGCCCATTTTCTCCTCCAAATAAAAAAGCACACTTAAATAAGTGTGCTGTCATAAAATATTAAGAATAAAAACAGTTTACAATTTTAAATCACGTTTAACCATGCCAAGTGCCATCGCACCTTCACCTAAGTGAGTCGCGATAACCGGCGTTACATCTGCTACGATGAAATGAATATCCGGGAATCTCTTCTGAACATCTTTCAGCCATTCAAGCGCTTCTTCTTCTGCATTCGCATGTAGAACACACCCTGTTGCTGTTGTTTCACCGTCCAGAAATTCCGCCATCAATTCTTCAATGCGTTTCAGTGCTTTCTTTTTCGTTCTGACTTTTTCTGCAGCAACTATTTTAGTCTCTACAAAATGCAGAATCGGCTTAACTTGCAGCATACTGCCAACAAAGGCTTGAGCCCCTGTTAAACGGCCACCCTTTTTAAGGTTCTTCAGATCATTGACCATGAAATAGGCGACATGATTTCTAACCATCGACTGAAGTTCTGCCACTATCTCATCAATAGAAGCGCCTTCTTCAATCATCTGAGCAGCTCTGAAGCACAGAAAAGCCTGTGGTGTCAATGAAATTTCTGAATCCACGGCATGAACGTTGATGCCTTCCACCATATCACCTGCTGTAATAGCACTCTGATACGTACCGCTGATACCACTGGATAAATGCACAGCGATAACATCTGTGTAACCTGCTGCTTTCAGTTCTTCCAGTTTATCCACGTACTCACCGACCGCTGGCTGGCTGGTCGTCGGCAGTTCACTTTCTGTACGCATTCTGCTGTAGAATTCCTCCTTGGACATATCTACATTTTCACGGTAAGCCTGTCCATGAAATAAGACATTCAGATAAACTTCATGAATGTGATAACGTTCTTTCATTTCGTCGCTGATATTTGCGGTTGAATCTGTTAATACTGCAATCTTCATGACTTCCCTCCTTACAGTTCCCCACAAATGTATCATACCATTTTTATCCTAAAAATAAAGTTAAAGCATTGTTGATGTGTTGCAAGTTGACTATACTGAAAAAGAATATGGAGGAATGCTTAATGGAGAACTATATTACGATTAAACAGGACTTTGAAACAGAAGAACTGATCAGTAAATCACGTTTTATTACTTACTTATTTAAAGTAGAGGACGAGGAAGAAGCGAAGAAGCGAATAGCTGAAATCAAATCGCTGCATAAGTCCGCGAATCATAACTGCTCTGCCTACACAATAGGTGATCAGCATCAGATACAGAAGGCAAGTGATGACGGTGAACCCTCTGGTACAGCAGGCGTTCCTATGCTTGAGACACTCAAAAAAGAAGATGTCCATAATGTTGTCGCTATTGTCACGCGTTACTTTGGCGGCATCAAACTCGGTACAGGCGGGCTCATTCGTGCTTATCAGTCAGGTGTAACAGACGCCATCAAAGCAGCCGGTAAAGTAAGAATCCAGAATGCCATACTTTATGAAGTGACTTTAAACTATGATCAGACGGGCCGTTTTGAATACGATATAGCGGACCAGCCTTATGAAGTTGTCGGTCAGACGTATACAGACAAAGTGACTTACAGCATCCATGTGACTGCTGAAGACACAGAAAAATTCGAAAACTTTGTCAGTGAGAATACACAGGGACAAGGGCAAATAAAAAAAGAAGCAGAACTCATGCTTCCTTTTCCAATCTAGCTATTTAATGATTTTTCGGCAGAGCTTGATGAACGGCTTATAGTTATCATCAATTAATCCGGTAAACTCAACAATCATTTCAATTGTAAATAAAATAAGTAGTGTCATGACTATAGCGCCCACATTAGTTGATAGATAGAGAATGACAGATGCCGAACTGAATAGCAGTGCTATAGAATAAATCAGGATAACGGTCTGTGGATGTGAGTATCCATGATCGAGTAATTTATGATGCAGATGAGACTTATCCGCCTGCATGACCGGTTGTCCTTTCATGTAACGTCTGATCATCGCGAATACCATATCGATGAACGGCACACCTAAAATAATAATCGGGAATAAGAGCGAGATCAGCGTGATATTCTTGAACCCAAGCAGACTGAGGACACCGATAATAAAGCCGAGCATCAAAGCGCCGTTGTCACCTAGAAAGATCTTAGCCGGATAAAAATTATAGCGAATAAAACCGAGCAGAGAACCAATCAGTACGCTACAGATCATTAAAATAAAAATGTTGCCCTGAAAAATAGCAATGAGACCGATAGTACCAAGTGCAATCATGGAGACACCCGACGCCAGTCCATCGAGTCCATCCACTAAATTGATGGCATTTGTCACGGCGACTATCCAGAGAATCGTCACAGGGACACTGAGAACACCGAACTGGATAATGACACCAAACGGTAACGTGATCAAGTCAATCGTAATCCCGTGATAGACAACGACCAGACTGATTAAAATCTGACCGATCAGTTTAACGATAGGTTTTAAATCAAATATATCATCAATAAGGCCGAGCAAATTGATGAGGATAGCACCAATCACTAACGGTACGATCTCCTCTTCTATCGGCTGCGCAATTTTAATACCGATTAAAAATGAGATAAGAAGTGCCAGTCCACCGATAACGGAAACAGGCGCTTTATGAACTTTACGTATATTAGGTTTGTCCATTGCACCGATATAGGGCGAGACCCAGATTAAAAGCGGTGTCAGACAGAATGAAATAGCTGCTGTAATAAGAATCAGCTTTAAGGTAAACATAGACCACCTCGAGGTTTATCTTATCTTTAAATATAGCATAATCGTATTCAACTAGGAATTATATTAAATATTTATTAAGACGCCTGGCCACATTGACGAATGGTCATTTATGACTCATAATAAGACGGTTAATGAAAAAATACAATTTTTAAGAAGGAGGATTATATGAAAAATCCGGTTTTAAGAGATTACTTCTATATGATTATGGGCTCTATTTTAGTCGGTATCAGCTATAACTTTTTCCTGCTCCCTTCTGAGATAGCAGCAGGTGGTATATCTGGTGTTAGTACCATCCTTTATAATGCGTTTCATATTCAGCCTTATTTGACACAGGCTCTCATTAATATTCCCATCTTTATTGCCGGATGGATTATTCTCGGACGTTCGTTCAGTCTGAAGACAGCTATTGCGACTTTCCTGATCCCCTTCTTTATTTTTATCTCGAAAGATTTTGTTGTTCACGGAGTGCATAATTCACTGCTTGGTGCGATATACGGGGGTATCGTTCTCGGTATTGGGCTCGGCCTCGTTTACCGGGGTAAAGGCTCAACAGGAGGCACCGCAACCCTTGCTCAGATCGTCAAAAAATATACGTCGTTATCCAGCGGTTTCTGCCAGCTGATCGTTGATGCGGTCGTTGTACTGATGAGTGCATTTGTTCTGAGCTTTGAGTCTGCCCTTTATGCTTTGATGTCAATTTATGTGACAAGCAAGGTCATTGATTTCGTCGAACTGAAAGCAGGCGATAACAAGCTCGTCTTCATCATCACAGACCAGGAAGCTGTTGTCGGCCAGCTGATTTATGACACTGTAGAACGGGGTTATACGAAAATCAATTCCATGGGTGGTTTCACCGGTGCAGAGAAAGCGTTACTGTTTTCTGTCATGGAGCAACGGGAAGCGATTTATTTCAAGCAGGTCATCAATGACGAAAGCATTGATGCCTTCACCGTCTTCCTCAGTGCCTCTGATATCATCGGCCGTGGATTCTCAAAAGAGAAAAACTTTATGACTAAGGATGTGCCACATGATTGAGAGCCTGATATTTAACGTTGCCATTACAATCAGTGGATTCTATCTTTTTCACCGCCTGCAGTTTTTTGAAGAAAAAGAAATCGTCTTTTCAAAAAACTATATAACCATGCTGATGACATTTATCAGCTGTCTGTTATTGACTAATCCACTTCAGTTCGATGAGGTCACTTTTGTTCTTGCATTTGTTCCTTTATTATTTCTTGCTCGCTACACTAACTTTGTCTATACGATGGTCGGTGCTGTCGTGACTAGTCTGGTTGCTGTCTTCTGGCTCGGCTACGATCTGGATATTGCGATCATCCTCCTTATCATTGCAGCTGTCACAGGGATGATAGGCCCGTTTCTGTCCTATTCACACTTTGTCAGCATCCAGTGGCTGACAGCTATCAGTCTCGCTATTATTGCAGCAAGTCTGTATTTCAGAGATTTAAATAACCCGTTAGAGTATTTCATTCTCATATTCTGTTCTTCTTTTATTCTGTCAATCTGCAGCAGCCTGATGTTTGTGGATATATGGCGAATTTCTCAATTGATTCAGCGCTATGAAAATGAAAAGACGATGGATTATTTGACAGGGCTCGGCAACGTCAGAGAATTTGACCGCTCACTTAATAAACTGAGCTACGAAGCTGAGCACCGCACGATTGCTCTTTTACTGATAGACATCGACGGCTTTAAAGACGTTAATGATGCTTACGGCCATAATGCAGGAGACGCCGTTTTAAGACAGATGGGACAGGTCCTGACAAACTATATCCCTAGAACCATGAAAGCTTATCGTAACGGCGGTGAAGAATTTTCCGTTATTCTGACAGATGTCACTCTTGACGCTGCGATCAAGCTCGCTGAGAGTATTCGTAAAGGCGTCAAAAATTCTGCCTTTCATTTACCCAATAAAGAAACAATTTCCTTGACTGTATCCATCGGTGTTGGGTATCTTCAAGAAAAGGATATCAAATCGCATCGCAAAATCTTTAAAGATGCAGATGATACGCTTCATGCTGCTAAAGAACAAGGACGCGACACAGTGATGTTCAATCCAATTATTAAATAACAGAAAGTCTCCTTTCTGTTATTTTTTTTATGAACAAGGAGGTCAAAATGAATCAGATAGATGAAAACAAAGTGGTCGCCGTTGTTTTACTCGCCGGTAAGATCTTACTTGAAAGCGGTGCAGAAACGTACCGCGTCGAAGATACTATGACACGAATTGCGAGACACTATGGGCTTCATTCCACCCATAGCTTTGTCACACCTACCGCCATCATTTTCTCTGCTTCTACAGAGTCTCCGTCAAGGCTGCTTCGGGTCTTATCAAGAACGACAGACCTCGAAAAAATCGTAGAAACGAATGAAATATCACGTGCCATTACAGCGGATATATTGTCACTCGAGACCGCACATGATGCGCTTCAGGATCTATCTGACTCCAATAAGCACTTTCCTTACTGGCTGCGCATGTTATCAGCGGCTATTGTCAGCGGCCTGTTTCTGATTATGTTCAACGGAGATTTCAGAGATATCGTTCCAAGTGTTATAGCGGGAGGTATCGGGCTGATGGTTGCTGAATTCATTCAGGAGCATACCCGCTTGAAATTCTTCGCTGAATTTGCCGGCGCATTTGTTATTGCGATGACCGCTCTACTCGCAGTCAATTTTTTAGGCGGTGTCTCCTTGAATAAAGTGATTATTTCTGCTGTGATGCCGCTTGTGCCGGGGGTTCTCATTACGAACGCCATTCGGGATCTCATGGCAGCGCACCTTCTCGCCGGTGCCGTTAAAGGCGTCGAAGCCAGTCTGACCGCATTCGCAATAGGAACGGGGGTTGCAGTATGTCTGATTTTACTTTAGAAATTCTCTGGTTCATCCTGCAGTTTATCACGAGCTTCTTTGCGACTATTTTCTTCGCAATTGTTTTCAATGCACCTAGGAAGCTCCTGCTGCCATGTGGCTTTGTTGGTGCAGTCGGCTGGATAGTCTACTATGTCCTCTTCACTTACGACGTCTCAGCTGTGACCGCTTCATTTGCGGGAGCGCTTCTTCTTGGCGTCATGGCCCATCTGATGAGCCGGTATTATAAACAGCCGGTCATCATCTTCTATGTGGCCGGTATCATTCCTCTTGTCCCAGGTGGCCTTGCTTATGACGCAACAAAAAATCTGATCATCAATGACTATGATACAGCCATTCAGAATGGTATTAAGGTTGCACTGATATCCGGTGCTATCGCTTTCGGGCTGATCGTCGCTGAAATGATTTTCCATTCCTTCTTCAGAGCGCGCAGATATGTTCGCAGAAGACAAAATTCGTTATAATAAGGGGATAACAAGGGAGGGGTTCAAATGAAACAAGCATTAATCGACCGTCTAAGTCGTTACGTTCAAATCGATACACAATCAGATGCCGCAAGCACGACAACACCATCTACAGAGAAACAGCGGGATTTACTGCGCTTACTGGAAAGTGAGATTAAAGCGCTAGGTCTTGAAGTCTCAGTCGATGATCAAGGCTATTTGATGGCGACACTGCCGTCGAATACCGATAAAAAAGTACCGGTTCTCGGTCTCCTGGCACATGTGGATACAGCGACAGATTTTACAGGTACACACGTTAAACCACAGATGATCGAGTCTTATGACGGCGCTGATATCACCTTAAAAAGTGGATTAGTCATCTCTAAAGATAAGTTTCCAGAACTTCAGTACTACACTGGCCATACTTTGATGACAACTGACGGCACAACGTTACTCGGTGCTGATAATAAAGCAGGTATCACGGAAATCATGGAAACCATTATCTACCTGCAGAATCATCCAGAAATCAAGCATGGGACTATCCGCTTCGCCTTTACACCAGATGAGGAAATCGGTCGTGGTCCTCACCACTTCGACGTTGAACGTTTTGGCGCTGAATTTGCCTATACGATTGACGGGGGTCGTCGTGGTGAACTGCAGTTTGAAAGCTTTAATGCAGCGGGTGTGGACGTCCAATTTAAAGGCGTTAATGTGCATCCGGGTTCTGCGAAAGATAAGATGGTGAATGCACAAGCACTGGCTATGGCCTTTCATCACCAGCTGCCAGAAGACGAAGTACCTGAACGGACAGAGAACTACGAAGGATTCTATCATTTGGTTGAGATGACTGGTTCTGTCGAGGCTGCTTCTCTCTCTTACATTATCCGTGACCACGATAAAGAAAAATTCAATGCACGTAAAGAAACAATGACACAAGCAGCTAAAACAATTGCAGAGACATACGGAGAAGATGCTGTTCAGATCGACATTCACGACCAGTACTTCAATATGGGTGAGAAAATCAAGCCTTACCCAGAGTTGATTGACATCCCGCTTGAAGTGATGAAGGAACTTGATATTGAACCGATTGTCGAACCGATTCGCGGTGGAACAGATGGTTCACAGCTTTCTTATATGGGACTGCCGACCCCTAACCTGTTCACAGGGGCTGAAAACTTCCATGGCCCTTACGAATACGTTTCAATCGATGATATGGAGAAATCAGTTCATCATATCGTCGGTATCATCAGAAAATTTGAAGAACGCGCATAAAAAGAAGCCACTGATCAGTCAGTGGCTTCTATTTTTTTGCTATAGCAAGTATTGTTTTAATACTGTTCTGCAGCTGTATCCCAAGCTTTAGTTTATCCGTGTCGGTTGACATATCCGGATAGATATTCAGAAAATGCACGGCTTCACTCGGCGGCGCAAACTGCTGTCCGGCCGATAAGTAAATATAAAGCTGAGGACCTGCTTTTTGAGTGATCGCCTGGGCGACAAGTGAACTTTCAGATGGTCTGACGGTTCCTCCGCCGTATATGACAGCATCTGCCTCATCAAGAAGGTCCTTCAGACTGGTTTCCTCAAAAATCATGTCTTTTGACGATAGAATCCGTGCATCAAACAGACTTTCAAAAATACTTCTCAGTCCACCTGCATGGCCGCCATTTTTCGGATTAACAGACAGACCCGCTTTTTTATACTGCTCATTTAAATACCAGATGTTATTATCAATGGTCATTTTTACAGCATCTTCTAGTATAGAATCTGCCACCTGGCTTTTGTTACCAAAAAGATAATAATCAAGATCGCTGATGACTTTAAATGTACTCTCTGACAGTCGGTCATCCAGTCCACTCAAATCTATTCTTCTGACGTGTTTGATATGTGCTGAAGAAAGCGGACCCGTCATTTTATGGTCATCTATATCAAAGAAAACAGCACCGAGTTTCTCAAGCATTCCGATACCGTAGTCATAAACCTGTGACTCCCCTAGCGCAATGGTAAAAGAACGATAGCCAAGATCTAGACCATTTAATATCATCTGACCGAGTCCATACGAAGAAGTATCCAGCAGATCAGCTGTCTGGCTGAATACACGCGAACAGTCAATATAGAGACAGTCATGGATAACGGCTGCTGTCACCTCTCGCTGTCTGAGATTGGCATCTTGAATCTGCCAGTTGTACTTGATGCCCTGCTGCCAGGATAATATTCCTTCTATTAAGTGTTTCTGACCATCAAACAAAGGCACACTGATCACATTTGCATTAGGATATACTGTTTTCACACCTTCTTCAATATAACTGGACGCTTCTCCTGAAGTTAATATATCTTCGAAACGATCTATCGCAACTAATATATTCATCATAATCTCCTTTAAAAATAAATAACCAATAGCTAAGCTATCAGTTATCCCTTTTTATTCTTCTGCTGCTGATAATGAAGACACCGTAATATGATTGTGTGAGTCATGCCATGCAACCTGCTGGTCTACAAAGTAGAAGACTTGTGGTGATTCATGTTTGATACCGGTCTTTTCAGCGATATAATTTGAAAGTTCTCTCGCTTCCTGCACGGTCAGATAATACCCGTCCATATCACGCTCATACAGAAAATTGTTAAATTGATCATAAGCATTCAAGGAAATCGGACATGTCAGGGAATGCTTTATCACAAAGACTTTATCATGATCCTGGATGGTCTGTTCGAATTGTTCAATACTATTTAATTTAATAACCATTCTTTCACCTCTTCATTGGTTAACTCTTTATCTTATTTATTTAATACCCCACGTCGCTTTAAATAGTCATGTTATAATCTAAATAAAAAAGGAGGGATATTATGGCCAAGCCCCCACTTCCTGTTAAACGCTGGAGTATGCTTGACACGATTAATACATGTCTGCTGATTGCGGTCTGCCTGTTCGTCATAGACTTTCAGAAAAACGCCACTTTATCATGGGTGATTATTATTGCGTTCGGTATCTGGGTTGTAACTGTGATTGCTCGCAATATTTACTTGTCTAACTTAAGGAATAAATAACTTGAAGAGTTAGTTCTGCTCTTCAAGTTTTTTTAATGTCTGATAGTATTTATCATCTACCGTCTTAATTTCCCTGGCTTTTGACAGGATGGTCTGAACAGGTAGTTTTCTCAGTTTTTCTTCTATTTGCATCGCTGTTTTACGCTCTTTATAATAGCTGATTAAGCTGTAATAGATCTCAAGCTGTGCCTGTCTTAAATGCAGCGTATTCTCAGAAGTCATATGCATTTGATTGAGCATCTGGATATGACCGTTGATCAACGGAATCAGCTTGCTATCAATAAAGGCCATCCGCTTTGATGTATCTGAAGTATTCATCAATTCTTCTACATGTGTTTTTAGCTCTTCATTGTTTTTATTGATGGTCTGAGTGAGTTTATTATAGTCCTTCGATTCCGATTTATTCTCTGAAGCGAGTGCAGCATATTTCTCACTTGTTTTTTTATTTTTTTCAAATATTTGAGTATAACCCAGAATTTCTTCGTTAGACTCTATTGAATCATTATAAAGTGAGATATAAGCATGGATGTTGTTGATAAACGTCTTTTTCTCATCAAAGTTATTGATATAAATATCATGGACCTCCTGTATTTCAGGATTATCCACTTTTACTTTATTCATCTTATTTTCATATACTGCGAGTTGCGGCAGGACTTTTTCTTCGATGGCCTGCTCTTTTTCCTGCAAATTTTTCTTTTTCTGGTCTGTTACTTCTGAACCCATCAGCTGATCGACTTTATCCAGTGCCAGCGCATCGATATATTTCACTAATTTCTTTTCTTCAGATTGAACATCTTTCATCTGCATCTTATAATCTTTTATATCGGCATGCAGACTATTGCCGCATCCCACTAAAAAAATAATAGCGAACAGTATAAGACCATAGAATTTTATATTCATATATCTACTCCTTGCTCTCCCTATTATAACTAAACCGTTCAGCAATATAAATACTAAATTATGACAGAGGTTATTTCATGACTGATATTCAGAAACAATTTAATGATAAACGCCGCTTGCTGCTGAATCTTCTTGATTCTCCAGTAATAGATGTGCGACATATCGGCAGTACTGCTTTAGGCGAAGAAGGCATTATGGACATACTGGTCATTGTACCAAATCTACATGCTATGACCACACTGGATGAGAAGAGACTCAACCAATCGGGTTTTTATCGACTCCACCACCCTTATCACAAAAAATGCGTCTTCAGTGAATTCCATGATCTGGTTTCTTTAAGGGAAAAATGCCGACTTCACATCGTAGAAGATCAAAGTACTAAAACCCGCATTTACCTGGAGGCTCAGAACATGCTGACCGAGTCCGAGACTTTAGCGGAGGCATTCAGAACATTCAAAGAAAGTGTCAGACATCTTTCTCAGAAAGACTATGAATCCGCTAAAGCAGACTGGTTTAGACTACATATCGCAAATAAGCATTAAAATTGCTATAATGATTATTAAGATTGTACGAAAGGGCGAACGCCATGATTGAAAATACATTACTAGAAGAACTGTCTACGCTCATTCCAGGTGAGCTGATCAAAGTAAACGAATCCCTGAAGAAATATACCTATACTAAAACCGGTGGCCATGCCGATTTCTATATCTCACCTACTCGTTACGAAGAAGTCAGTGCCGTTATGAAGTTTGCCAGAAAACACGATATCCCGGTCACTTTTCTCGGAAACGGTTCAAATATCATTATCCGCGACGGCGGTATCCGCGGTATTGTTCTTAGTCTCCTCAACTTCACAGATGTCCAAGTTGAATATGATCAGATCATCGTAGGAAGCGGTGCAGCTATTATCGATGTCTCAAGAATTGCGCGGGACCATCATCTGACAGGTCTTGAATTTGCCTGTGGCATACCCGGTTCTATCGGCGGTGCTGTCTATATGAATGCAGGTGCATATGGTGGTGAGATAAAGGATTGCATCGATCATGCTAAAGTCGTGAACGAAGAAGGTGACATCCTGACTCTCTCTAAAGAAGAACTGGAACTGGATTACAGAACAAGTTCCATCCAGAGTCAGCATCTTGTCGTCCTTGAAGCTACCTTTAACTTACAACGCGGCGACCTAACCGTTATTCAGGCTAAAATGGATGACTTGACTCAACGACGTGAAGAAAAGCAGCCTCTTGAATATCCTTCATGCGGCAGTGTCTTCAGAAGACCACCTGGGCATTTCGCCGGTCAGCTGATTCAGCAGGCTGGACTGCAAGGTCATCGTATCGGCGGTGTCGAAGTCAGTACAAAACACGCTGGTTTCATTGTCAATGTCGACAACGGCACCGCAACGGATTATGAAGAGATGATTGCGTATGTCCAGGCAACCGTACTTGAACACGCTGGCGTAGAATTGCAGCCGGAAGTCAGAATTATAGGTGAACAAGCAGCAGACTAATCTGCTGCTTTTCTTCAAAATTAAGGAGAATAACGATGAGAAAAACATACAGTCAGCCTCAGTATTATCATCACGTTGAACATCTGAAAGAACAGCAAGGGTCTAAAAAGACCCTTTGGGCGTCTCTTTTAATTACTTTATTTTTTACGATTGTTGAAGTGGTCGGCGGTATCCTGTCGAACTCACTTGCGCTTTTGTCCGACTCTGCACACATGTTAAGCGATGTTCTGGCGCTCGGGCTGTCGATGATCGCGATTTATTTTGCAGCAAAAGCACCTACTGCCCGCTATACGTTCGGTTACTTAAGACTGGAAATTCTGGCGGCCCTGCTCAATGGTCTTGCCCTTGTCGTCATCGCTCTCGGAATCTGTTACGAAGGTATTATGCGTATTCTGCATCCACAGGATGTCGACGTGAAACTGATGCTGACCATTTCTCTTATCGGCCTCGTAGTCAACATCATATTGACGATTATCCTCGCACGTTCCCTGAAAGGCGAAGACAATATCAATGTTCAGAGTGCGCTCTGGCACTTTATCGGAGACCTTTTAAATTCTGTCGGCGTCATAGTCGCAGTCGTGGTCATTTATTTCACGCATTGGGTTCTGATCGATCCTATCTTAAGTATCTTGATTTCATTGATCATCTTCCGTGGCGGATACAAGATTGTTAAAAACGCCTGGGATATTCTGATGGAAAAAGTGCCTGATGAATTAGACACAGATGAGATTATTGCCCGCATGAAAGAGCATCCGAATGTCCTGGATGTTCACGAGTTCCATTTATCTGCGATTACAACAGGTCACTACAATTTATCAGCTCACGTCGTCGTGGATAATAGAAGTGACGCTGAAAACTACAGAGTCATCAATGAACTGGCTGCAATGCTGAAAGAAACTTACAGCCTTGATCACACAACGCTGCAGGTCGAACACCTGCAGGCCAATCATTTAGATGATCCTTATTTCGAACAAATCAAATAAAGAGACAGGCAGCTGCCTGTCTCTTTATTTTACTGTGAAAGTAGCGTCTGAATGGACGTGGAAACCTTCTTTATTCTCAGCATGTGCAGTCACTGTGTACTTCCCTGCCTGGTCAAATGTCTCCTGACCTTCATACTGTCCTGCTTTTGTCTCTTTCAAATCAACCCATTTGGCTTTACCGTCAGGCATCATCACTTCCAGACGTGTCATGAGTTTCTCTTTCGCTTTACCCTCTTCATCTTTAACATGAATCATTAAGTCAGCGGGTTCACCTTTCACTGCTTTAATCGGCATCACATGAACAGACCCTTCGTGGTGAGCGTGTTCACTATGTTTCGCATTGCCAATTGTGATTGTCTTGTCCGGCATTGTATGCTGGCTTTTAGCTGTGACATGGCTGATGACCTGATAGCTGCCGTCTTCATCAAATGTATAAGAAAGTTCATAGATGCCGTCTTTAGCTTCTTTCACCATTTTTTTCACAGATTTATCTTTGTCACCATCTTTAATGATTTCAAACATGACTTCGTCTGCATCATTGATCGCTTTTCCATCCTGAGTGACTTTTGCTGTCAGTTTAACTTCCTCGCCTGCTTTTCCTTTTTCAGGGACGCTCAAGTCTACTTTAACAGGCTCAACTGATGCGGTCTCCTGTTTGGCGTGGTCATGCTTTTCTTCTGTCTGGCCGCAAGCTGCAAGTACAAGGCCCGCCGAGAGAATTACTGCTAGTTTCTTCATTTCATAACTTCCTTTCTGTTTGTCAGTCAATTCCTATTATCTTGATTCAGCTCCTATTAATCAATGTCGAAATCGTGACAGTAGCCGGCATAAATGGGATTGTTTCCATTTTTGACAAAATTAAAACAGTCTCTTTACTTTTACAAAGATATAGCGTAATATAATAAATCGTAACTATTACGAATTGGAGGTGGTTAAATGACTGTCCCTATTACAGTACTCAGCGGTTTTCTCGGAGCAGGTAAAACGACATTGCTCAATCATATTCTGACCAACACACAGGATATGCGTATCGGCGTCATCGTCAATGATATGAGTGAAGTCAATATCGATGCTGAACTTGCCGTTATGAAACGAAGTGACGAAAAAATGATTCAACTCCAGAATGGCTGCATCTGCTGTACACTACGCGAAGATTTATTGATTGAAATAGATAAACTTGTGCAGTCGCATCAGCTTGATTATATCGTTATTGAATCAACCGGAATTTCTGAACCATTACCTGTCGCCCAGACACTGACACTTGAAGACGAGGTACTCGGCATCAAATTATCAGAGAACACTGTACTTGATACAATGGTAACAGTTGTAGATGCGAATCAGTTCTGGCATGATTTTGCGTCAGGAGAATCACTCGCAGACCGCAAACTAGGTAATAATGAAACAGATGACCGCGAAGTCATCGATTTACTTATCGATCAGATAGAATTTGCGAATGTCATCCTGCTGAACAAGATTGATTTAATATCAGAAGATGACCGCGAAGAATTGAAAAGACTACTTAAGCAGCTGAATCCAGAGGCACAGGTTTATGAGACACAGAACTCGGTTATCGACCTTAATCTCATAGTGAATACGAAACTTTTTGACTTTGAGAAAGCAAGTCAGAGCGCCGGCTGGATTAATGAACTGAACGAAGAACATACACCAGAGACAGAAGAATATGGCATCGCCTCTTTTGTATATCGCAGGAAGAGACCTTTCAATGCCGAACGTTTTATGGCATTTCTGAAGAACTTCCCGCTTACTGTCGTGCGTTCTAAAGGATTTTACTGGCTCGCGACAAGAAATGAGATGTGCGGCTTACTATCACAGGCAGGGAGCTCTATTCAGCTGCAAGGTGCTGGTGAATGGATAGCGACATATAGCGATGAAGATATCGCGCTTGAAATGCAGGAAGACCCTACTTTAGCTGCGAGATGGGATAAGGTCTATGGTGACCGTCAGACTGAACTCGTCTTCATCGGGATTGAAATGGACCAGTCAGCCATTACGAAGGCGCTGGATGCTGCCCTTCTGACAGATGAAGAGATGGCACAGGACTGGTCACAGATGCCAGACCCTCTGCCTGCTTATACCGTAGAAGAAACAAATGCAGATCTAACATTATAAAAAAAGGAGCAATTAAAATGAGAGTAAATGTAACTTTAGCTTGTACAGAATGTGGAGACCGCAACTATATCACGAAAAAGAATAAACGTAATAACCCTGAACGTATTGAACTGATGAAATACAGCCCACGCTTAAAGAAATACACGCTGCACAGAGAAACAAAATAAGAAAAGTAATAAGATTAGATTGAGTAAAGTCCAGCAGATCCGTTTTGCGGGACTTTGCTCTTCTTAAGGAGCCTCTTTGTACTGCGTAAAGTCCAGCAGATCCACTTTGCTGGACTTTACTCTTCTCTATAACCAAAAACCCATCACAACTTGCTTCGTTGTGATGGGTTCATTTTTATTCGAATATAAAGTCTTCGTCTGTCAGCGCTTCGACGTTTAACGCGAGCACGTAACCGTCGCCTTTAACGCTGAAGAAATCATGGTTCTTCGTGCTTGTATTCAGTGCGTTCTCGATAATCGGATTGAAGCCGCGTTCTTCAAAGTAAGGTTCAAATCCTAAGTTAGCGAGTGCTTTATTACCATTATATTGAACATAATTCAGTACATCTTCTATCAGCCCGACACGGTCATATAATTCACGTGTATAAGACTCTTCATTTCGATATAAATCATCCAGCATCGCATACATTTCTTTGTCCGCTTTCAGCTTATCATCATCTGACAGCTCATTGCGTAAGCTCTGTGCATCAAGTCCTGTAAAGACACCGTGAATAGATTCATCCAGCAGAATTTTACGGATGATTTCACCTGACGTTGTCATGCGACCTTGTCCTGCCAGATATAACGGATAGTAGAAACCGCTATAGAACAAGAATGTTTCCAGGAATACAGATGCTACACGTGCCATGTACTGATCATAAATACTCGCTTCTTTTGTCCACAGTTTATGATATTTCTCTAAAATGCGATTCGCTTTGTAAGTTAAATGAGGTTCACTTGGTACCCATTCGTTCAATAGTTCATCTGTTTCATTCGTCGGCAGAAGAGTCGTGAAGATGTGAGAATAACTTTTCGCATGGATATTCTCCATCATGCCCATAAATGAGTAGACTGCCTTTTTACGAAGGTCAGTTGTATGCATCATAATAAGCGGCATGCCGTCATCTGCCTGCTGTGTATCGAGACCCGTCAGACCTGCTAAAGCATGATTGAATGTATACTTTTCATCTTCCGTCAGCTCTTTCCAGCTGGCGATATCTTTTGAGACTTTAAATTCTGTTTCCACCCACATCTGTGAGATATTCTGACGCCAGAACATGTTGGTCATGTCTTCCTGCGTATTCCAGTTTACTGCTTTCATCTTATCCATCCTTGCATTAATTAGTTAGATCGCACAGCTTGTACATTCTTCAACGCTCAGTAATTTGTTACGTGTATAGTAAAGTGATTTAAGTCCTTTATGATGGGCATAAACGTATAGTCGTGAGAGTTCACGCGTAGATATCTCAGAGTTGACGAACAGAATCGTCGAAATACCCTGGTCAATATGCTGCTGGATTGTTGCGATTAAATCGATCAGTTTCATCTGGTCTGTACTGAATGCTGATTTGTAGAACCACATGGTCTCCGGTGATAAAAACGGCATCGGATAGAACGTTTCAGCATTACCATACGTACGACGTTCAATCTGGTCCACAATCGGCATAACAGAACTTGTCGCGTTCTGAACATAAGAAATACTTTGTGTCGGTGCAATCGCTAAGCGGTATGCATGGAAGAGTCCATGTTCTTTAACCTGTTCGCTTAATGCCTGCCAGTCTTCTTGAGTCGGGATATGCATGCCTTCAAAAAGTGCCTGTACTTTCTCTGATTTCGGTGCAAAGCTTGCGCTGACATATTTATCGAAGTACTGTCCTGATTTGTAATCTGACTTTTCAAAGTCTGCATAGACTTCCCGACGTTCTTTTGCAATTTCCATAGAACGCTCAATTGAATAGAAGTTCATCATCATAAAGAATGTATTGGCGAAATCTTTTGCTTCGTCTGATTCATAAGCAATTTTATTTTTTGCAAGATAACCGTGCAGATTCATGACACCAAGGCCTACAGAATGCAGTTCACGGTTCGCTTTTGCGACACCGGGGGCATTCTTGATGTCCGCTTCGTCACTGACTGTTGTCAATGCATCCATCCCCGTATGCACTGATTCGCGCACTTTACGGGATTCCATGACGTTGACGATGTTGAGTGAGCCTAAGTTACATGAAATATCACGCTTAATCTCATCTTCTGTGCCATAGTCGTTGATGACAGACGTCTCCTGCAGCTGGAAGATCTCCGTGCAGAGATTACTCATCTTAATCTGTCCGATATTACTGTTCGCATGCACTTTGTTGGCATTGTCTTTAAACATTAAATACGGGTAACCGGACTGCAGCTGAGTCTGTGCGATTGTGTTCAGCATCTCGCGGGCATCCTTCGATTTCTTCATGACGTTAGGATTTGCCACGAGTTCGTCGTACATTTCATCTAAGTTGATATCATCCAGTGTCTGGCCATATTCCGCTTCTACTGTATGTGGTGCAAACATATAGAAGTCCTTGCCTTCTTTTGCCAGATCAAAGAACTTGGACGGCACAATCAGTCCTGTTGAAATAGTAGAAAGACGTAAATCTTCATCGGCATTTACTTTCTTCGTATCTAAAAACTCAAGAACATCATAGTGGAAGATGTTGAGATAGACAGCACCAGCACCTGGACGCTGACCTAACTGATCGGCATAGCTGAAGCCACCTTCCAATGCTTTTGCGACAGGGAGTACGCCTTTTGCGACACCTTTGATGCCTTTAATCGCTTCACCCCGTGCGCGTAGTTTGGATAAATTGATGGCTACGCCGCCGCCAATCTTAGAAAGTTGTTTAGCTGTTGAATCGATATAATTGATAGAGTTCAGTGAATCATCTACTTCAAGCAGGAAACAGGATACGAGTTCCCCGCGGCGTGCACGGCCTGCATTCAGGAAGGTCGGTGTTGCCGGCTGATAACGCTGTTCAACCATCGCATTGATGAGTTCCTTCGCTTTCTCTTTATGACCTTTCGCAAGGTAGAGGCTGACGATAACCACATGTTCTTTATAATCTTCAAGGTAAGATTTTTTATCATTTGTCTTCAGCGAGTAATCCTTGAAGAACTTGCTTGCTGACATATAGCTTGCAAACTTAAAAGGCAGACTCTCTGCATAAGCAATAATCTCTACAAGATCAGCCTCTGAATAATCTTCAAACAGATTATAGTAGAACTGATTGTCGACTAAATGATGAAGACGTTCAAGGGGTGAATCAAAATGAATGGTCTTTTCGTTTACTTCCTCTAAATAGACGGCAAGTGCGTCCTGGTCTTTTTCGATATCAAAGAAACCGTCTGCACGACGCTTTGTCACCTGGTTATTAAGTTCAATATGGTTATACTGTTTGTCGTCTAAGACTTTCATTTACTTCATCCACCTTTTCGTTGAATAATTGTACATCATGCGCATTGCCATGGAGTTCGAATTTCATAAGCAGTGGAACATGATATTCAGCTGCAATCAGATCACCTGATCGTGCAAAATTCTGTCCCCAGTTACGGTTGCCGCTGCTCACGACTGCTACTAGATATCGGCTGTTACGTTCTAAAAACTGACGAACTGGATCCGGTACTTCACCAAAACCAATTGTCCCTGTTACCACAATAAAAGGCTCATCAATCGACTGGATATCCAGCAATGATTCGCCAGTAAATTTTGATTTTTGCAAGAAACGTCTCACATTGCCCGTGAGCGAATAGTAGATTACTTTCACATTTATCACTTCCTATGTAAAAAACGCTCTAAAACTGAATATGTAGGGTATATAAGGATAAAACACAATATATTGTGTTTTATCCTCATAAGCACCACAAGATATATGAAATATTATAGCACGTTTGTTCGCTCTTTCAATCGATTATACCCAGAAATTTATTAATTTAGGCTCTTGACTTTTAGCTGAAATTCTTAACCTGTTGCTACACATAGCTTTGAAAAATTATTACATTTTGATGACACGATTTAAGACTTAAACAGTGCGTATGTTAAAATGAATTATCCTATTTGAAAGGTCGTCAACATGAACAATATACAAAAAGGTATCCTTGCGCTGCTCATCGCCTCACTCGGATTTAGTCTGATGGGTGCATTTGTTAAACTGTCTGGTGATATCCCCGTCCTGCAGAAAACATTATTCCGGAATATCGTCGGTATGATCATTCCGCTTTACTTCGTTATCAAGTATCAGGAGCGTCTCTTCGGCCAGCTGAAAAATCAGCCGCTTCTTATCGCAAGAAGCACGTTCGGGCTGGTGGGTGTTGTCCTGAATTATATTACGATTGATCACATGGTGCTGAGCGACTCAGATATGCTGAATAAACTCAGTCCGTTCTTCACCATTCTACTTTGTGCACTGTTTTTAAAAGAAAAGATCAAACCTTACCAGATCACGGCCATCATCATCGCTTTTCTTGGTTCTCTCTTCATTATTAAGCCGAGCTTCTCAAGCGATATGTTCTATGCACTTATTGGTGTAGCCGGGGCGCTGTTTGCCGGTTTTGCTTATACTACTTTACGAGTACTGGGACCACGAGAAAAGTTCTATACGACTGTATTCTATTTTTCTTTCTTCTCAACCATTGTACTGCTGCCCTTTGTGCTGACTGACTTCCATCCGATGACCATGACTCAGACGTTCTATCTTATTCTGTCCGGTATTTTTGCGACAATCGGTCAGTTCGGTATCACGATTGCCTATCAGTATGCGCCCGCAAAAGATATCTCCATTTTCTTTTATGCAACCGTACTCTTCAGCGCTATCATCAGTTTCGTCCTGTTCAATCAAATACCGGATATGTTAAGCTTCCTCGGTTACTTCATCGTCTTTGGCGCCAGCTATTATATGTTCAGAAAAGCAAAGCTTGAGTAAACAACAGATTTATAGTAGTATCAGTACGATTAATGAAGGAGGTCATATTATGACACGTTCTAAAGATGAACTGCAGGATATTACACTGCTTGGCAATCAGAACAATCAATACTTATATGAATACGATCCATCTATATTAGAGTCATTTGATAACAAGCATCAGGGCCGTGACTATTTCGTCAAGTTCAACTGTCCGGAATTCACGAGTCTATGCCCTATAACGGGTCAACCTGACTTCGCGACCATTTATATCAGCTATATTCCAAACATTAAGATGGTAGAATCTAAATCCTTGAAGCTGTATCTTTTCAGCTTCCGTAACCATGGTGACTTCCATGAAGACTGCATGAATATTATTATGAATGATTTAATCGAACTCATGGATCCTCATTATATTGAAGTATGGGGTAAGTTCACACCACGTGGCGGTATCTCAATCGATCCTTACACTAATTACGGACGCCCAGGTACTAAATATGAAGAAATAGCAAACTACCGACTGATGAACCATGATTTATATCCGGAAACGATTACTAATAGATAAATTTGAATTGTCAGAGAATTAAAAACAGTGTATATTAGATACATTGTTTTTATTTTTTTATTGTGGAAAGGAAGATTGATTTGGCACAACACACGCGTGAAGAAATCGTCAACAGTATGCCAAGAACGGGTTTCTTCGGACATCCTAAAGGACTCTTCACTTTAATGGTGACAGAATTCTGGGAACGTTTCAGTTACTATGGTATGAAGGCGATTCTCGCATTCTACCTTTATTATGAAGTTTCAAAAGGCGGCTTCGGACTTGAAGAAGGCACAGCCTTACAAATCGTCTCTATTTACGGCGCACTGATTTATATGAGTGGTATTATCGGCGGCTGGATTGCTGACCGTTTACTCGGTACAAGGCACTCTATTTTAATCGGTGCCATATTGATTATGATCGGTCATATTTTACTGTCATTACCTAATCAGTTCACACTCTTTTTAGTTGCTTTATTCTTTCTGATCATTGGTACCGGCTTACTGAAACCGAATATTTCATCCAACGTCGGTGAACTTTATCTGAAGAACGACTCAAAAGTTGATTCTGCATTTACGTTATTCGTCATGTCTATTAACTTAGGGGCATTCTTATCTCCTCTGCTTGTCGGGCTCCTTCAGACGCGTATTGGCTTCCATGCCGGATTTGCGGCAGCTGCTATTGGTATGTTCTTCGGACTTGTCGTTTACGTGCTGACAGCGAAAAAGACGCTCGGTCTGTCAGGCTTGAATGTACCGAATCCGATTACACCGGAAACAAAAAAGAAAACATGGTTATATGTAGGTGTGCTCTTTGTTGCTATTATTCTTTATCTATTTGTTTTAAATAAGCTCAATAAACTGGATTTACAGACTATCAGCTTAACTATCTCTATTTTAGGGGTAATTTTACCTGTCATCTATTTTGCGACGATGTTTCTTTCACGTCAGACAACTAAAATCGAGAAATCACGTCTCCTTGCATACATCCCGTTATTCCTGGCTTCCGTGATGTTCTGGATGATACAGGAGCAAGGTTCGACTGTACTCGCTAACTTCTCTGATAAACGAACACAGCTTGACCTTGGGATTGTCACAAATGGTCTGATTGACTTCACGATTCCTGCAGCCTGGTTCCAGTCACTCAATCCATTGTTCATTGTGACGCTGGCACCACTTGTTGCATCACTCTGGGTACGCCTCGGCCGTTACAATCCACCGACAGTTATCAAGTTTGGTATCGCGTTATTACTTGCCGGGTCAAGCTTCCTGGTCATGATTTTCCCGTTGATTTCAGGTATTGAGCTCATCAATCCGTTCTGGCTTGTTCTCAGCTTCTTCCTTGTTACTGTAGCAGAACTCTGCCTGTCACCTGTCGGATTATCAACGACGACTAAACTCGCGCCTCAAGCTTTCACTGCTCAGATGATGAGTATCTGGTTCTTGTCTAATACGATGGCGCAAGGCTTGAACGCTCAGCTCGTTAACGTCTATACAAGCATTGATTCTGCCCATTACTTCGGTTATTTCGGTGCTATTGCAATTGGACTCGGCATCATCGTTATGCTGTTCAGTCCATTTATAAAAAAACTCATGCATGGTATCCACTAATTTAAAGCGCTCAAAAAGAGCTCTTTTTAGTTTGACTTAAATTATTTCAGTATTCCAACTTTTTACACAACTATTGTTCTTTCGATAGTTCATCGCTACAATATGATTAATCATAAAGACAGGGGTTGGAAGTATGAAACACACTAGAGAAGAAATGGTCAACAGTGTCCCTCAGACGGGATTCTTTGGTCATCCAAAAGGACTTGGCATTCTATTTTTCGTAGAATTCTGGGAACGATTCAGTTACTATGGTATGCGCGCCATTCTCGTCTACTATATGTACGACAAAGTAGTGAACGGCGGTCTGGGAATGGATCAGACGACTGCATCGAGTATTGCATCGATGTATGGTGCACTAATTTTTATGACGGGTATCTTCGGTGGCTGGCTCGCTGACCGTGTACTAGGATCAAGACGCTCACTGATGTACGGAGCTGTTCTGATAATGGCAGGACACATCGCCATGAGTCTGCCGTTTGGTGTGCCGTCATTCTTAGCCTCTATGTTCCTGATTATCATTGGTTCCGGGTTGATGAAACCCAATATTTCGAACGTAGTAGGCGGTCTTTATCATAAGAGCGACGACCGTATGGATGCGGGATTTGTTATCTTCTACATGTCCGTTAATATGGGCGCACTTGTTTCACCATTCATTGTAGGTGCTCTGCAGAAAAACTACAATTATCACATCGGTTTCCTAGCAGCCGCTATCGGGATGGCGCTGGCACTCATCGCTTATATCATTTTCCAGAAACGTTCACTCGGTCTTGTGGGTCTGGCACCAACACATCCGCTCAGCGCTCAGGAAAAAGCAAAGTACACAAAAATCATTACGATAACAGTTCTCCTCTTGATCGCTCTCATCGTTATCACACTCAAGATGGGCATTCTGACATTTGGTACATTCTCAATCGTCGTGACAATATTAGGTGTACTGTTACCTATTATTTATTTCACGACGATGTACCGAAGTAATGATGTGACATCTACAGAGCGTTCAAGATTACTGGCCTATATTCCACTTTTCATTGCAGGTGTGATGTTCTGGTCTATCCAGGAGCAAGGTGCTAACGTGCTGAGTATTTTCGCTAAAGAACAGACCCAGCTCGACTTGAATAAAGTCTTTGGAATTGATTTTACTGTTCCAGCTGCCTGGTTCCAGTCAGTCAATCCTATTTTCATCGTCTTGCTGGCTCCTTTCATTTCAGCGATGTGGACGAAACTTGGCAAGTATAACCCTTCGACACCGCTTAAATTTGCCTTCGGATTATTCTTTGCGGGTATATCGTTCCTAGTCATGATTATTCCAGCCATGACGAGTCAAGGTGAACTTTATAATCCAATGTGGCTTGTGCTGTCATTCTTCTTATGTGTAATCGGTGAGTTATGCTTATCACCAACAGGGTCTTCTGTATCGGTGAAACTCGCACCTGAAGCTTTCAGCTCACAGATGCTGAGTCTCTGGTTTTTAACAAATGCCAGTGCACAGGCCATCAATGCGCAGCTTGTTAAACTCGTTGAACCGATGGGCTATACCAACTACTTTGGTTTTATCGGTGGATTAGCTATCGTACTATTCGTTATCTTATTACTCATGAATAAATGGGTTTCTCGTAAAATGGAAGGTATCCACTAATAAACACGTCCTCTTCGGACGTGTTTTTCTTTTATTTTTGGGTACTGTTAGGTAAAGGAGATGTATCATCTATGGTTAAGTTCAATAAAGGTATTCTTTACTATCATGAAGCTGCAGGTCAAGGAGACGTTCACGTTGAACTAGGACAGGTTTCAACGAATCTGTTAAAGATGTGTAAGGAGCTTGTCATCTATCGGAGTGACGAGGAAGGCGATATCAAGAAACATTGTCAGGTCATTAAAAAAGAGGATTATGATGTCATCTTTATACTAGGCGGTGACGGTACGGTTCATGAGCTTATCAACGGCGTCATTGAAGCAGATTTGAATCTACCAATCGGCATACTGCCTGGAGGAACGTTCAATGACTTCACGAAAACGCTGAACCTCCCTCCTACACCGAAAGAAGCATCTGAAGTATTGCTTGAAGGTCACGTTAAACATATCGATGTGATGCAGGCCAATGACCGCTATGTACTTAATTTCATCGGTATGGGACTCATTGTTGAGAATGCCGAAGCTGTCGTCGATGAGAAGAAAAGTAAACTGGGTAAATTCAGTTATCTCTTCTCTACTTTAAAGACGGTAACAGATTCGACTTTCTTTGATTATGAGATAGAAGTAAATGGAAAAACTGAGTCCGGCACTGCATCCATGATTGTAGTCGCCAATGGTCAGTTCGTCGGCGGTAATCGTATCCCTCTTAAAGAACTATGTCCGGATGACGGCGTCATGCATGCGTTTATCTTTAAGGAAGCGGGCATCAAGTTATTTACTGAAATGATCAATGAGAAATCGATCGATAACTGGAATAACATCAGTAAAAATGTAGAACAGATAGAAGGAACAGATTTTACTATCAGAACAAAAGAGCCGATGGAAGTTGACGTAGATGGTGAGATTGATTTATCAACACCTGTCCATATCACCATCCTTAATAAACGGTTACGCATGTTTACCGGACCTGAAGTATGTTAAAAAAAGAGATTCCTCTAAATTAGAGGAATCTCTTTTTATGCCTGACCAAAGAAATAGTCTTCAACTTCTTTCCAGCTGTGAACACGGTCAAAGCCTTCTTCGTGAATATTATGTGCTGCATTGAACATGATTCCTTTACCTTTAAACGCTGCAAGCTGTTTAGGATTGTCATCAATCAAGTAATCTGTCCCGACGACACCTTTATCCCCGCAGAAAATAAAATGCTGTGGATCGAGAAACGGGAAGTGCTCCAGAAGCCACTCATATTTGGCATCAAAAGAAGTCGGAACATCCATCGCAGCCGTTGCGATATAGACATCATAATGTTCCGTCAGTCGTTTAACGACGCGTACAGCATCCGGGAATACTTCAAGGTCCCGGAAAAAGCTGCGGTCAAGAAGAAGGTTTGACAGGCTTTCAACATGCTGTGGATGTAAATCGCGCAGCTTGACGCCTTGAAGGTCTTCGGCTGTTACTGTTTCTCCTGATTCTTCATTGAATTTGAAGATGACTTTTTTCAGTGTATCCGCTAATACTTCATCCATGTCAATCGCAATGGTTTCTCTCACTATGCTTCCTCCTTAAAATACTCATTTAATACTTCAATGATAACATCGTTTTGGTCTCTTGTGCCAATCGTCAGACGTACACCACCAGGTACCGGACGAGCAATAATCCCTTTTCTAAGCAGAAAATCATTTAACTGACTCGCATCATCTACTTGAATAAAGACAAAATTCGTCTCTGATGGGAGGAGATGATTTTTAAATTCAGACGCGTAGTAGCGTGCTCGTTCCGTCGCGTTCTGTGTCACGATTCTTTTCAGATAATCCTGATCGGCAAGCGCAGCTTCTGCTGCTTTAAGTGATAATGTCGTCACATTAAAAGGCAGCTTGACACGATGCCAGAGATCCGTCCATTCGTCCGATGAAATGGCATAGCCGATTCTTAAAGAAGCAAGTCCATAAGCTTTAGAAAAAGTTCGCAGGATAATGATATTTTCAAATTGATCCCTCAGTTTCAGGCTGTCCGGGTAATTTTCAGCTGTCACATACTCTGCATATGCTTCGTCCAGCACGACAGGCACATCTCCCACTTCACTCAGGAATGCAGTCAGCTCTTCTTCAGAAAAATAGTTGCCTGTCGGATTGTTTGGATTACAGAGCCAGACGAGTGCTGTCTTATCAGTCACCTGACCAAGAAGTGCTTTTAAATCGAATTTGCCGTTCGTAAGTGGCGCTGTTACTATCGTACAGTCTTCAATCACTGCATGATGCGAATATTGGACAAATGTCTGTTCACTTGTCACAATTTCGTCTCCAGGCTTCAGTATTGCCCTGGAAAGCATCTGAATCACTTCGTCCAGTCCAGCACCCAAAAGAACTGCTTCAGATGGAACTTGATAAAACCTGCTGATGGCCTGTTTGAGGTCAGTTCCCGCTGCATCCGGATACTCATGAATATTCTGTATGGCAGCTTGAAGTGTTTTTTCTACTTCCGGTGAAGGTCCGTAAACATTTTCGTTGGATGATAATTTCATCATCTCACTTTTAATGTTCAAATCACGCTGTATTTCTTCTGCTGTTTTACCAGGTGAATAAATATTTAATGAGGCAAGCTGTTTCTTCATCATCAAATCTCCTTACTTGATCAGCTGTTTCTTCTTCAGGAAGGCATGCGCAACGTCTTCAGCCTTTTTCTTTTTGTAGGCGACTTCATAGTTCATCTGCTGCATTTCTTCATCTGAAATCTGCCCGGCTAGTTTATTCAGTGCTTTCATGACTTCCGGATATTTCTTGACCGTTTCTTCCTTCAGTAATGGTGCACCTTGATATGGCGGGAACAGATGCTGATCATCTTTTAATACAACCATATCATATTTCTCTAGTTCAGCGTCTGTAGAATAAGCATCGATCAGATCTATCTTATTGCTCTCAATCGCCTGGTAACGGATTTTAGGTTCCATCGTGTTCACATGACTGAACTTCAAGTTGTATTTCTTCTGGATGCCTTTATAACCGTCTGCACGGTCATTGAACTCAAGGGTGAATCCGGCACGGATATCATTTTTCACTTTGCTGAGGTCAGAAATGGTTTTCAGACCATGTTCTTCTGCATAGCTCCGTTTCACTGCGAGCGCATAAGTGTTATTGTACTTCATCGGTTCAAGTAGAGACATCTTCTCTTTCTTCATAATGCTGTCTTTAGCCTGTTGATAAACTTCTGATTCTGTGTTTCCTTTTGGCGTTTCTTTGACCAGTTCGCCGAGGACTGTTCCTGTGAACTCTAAGTAGCCATCTATTTCATCAGCTTTTAATGCATTGAACAGGAATGACGTCTTACCAAGTCCTGGTTTAATTTCAACAGAGACATCTGTCTCGTCCTCTATCAGTTCTTTGTACATATTCGTGATAATCTCTGGTTCAGTCCCTAGTTTACCTGCAAGTTCAAGCTGCCCTTTTTCCTTGGAGAAGAGGGGAATGATTGCCATAAGCAGTGCCACGAGCAGAATAAGACCTAAAATAATTCCAATCTTCTTATAAGATAGTTTAGCCATCCATCTGAGCAGTAAATCAAAGAAAATCGCTAAGATAGCAGCAGGGATTGCGCCGAGTAGAATCAGCGCCATGTTATTGCGGTCGATACCGAGTAAGATGAGGTCACCAAGTCCACCTGCTCCGATAAATGCAGCGAGAGTGGCTGTCCCGATAATCAGGACCATCGCTGTTCTGATCCCTGCCATGATGACAGGCATAGCGAGCGGCAGTTCAACACGGGTCAGTCGTCTGAACGGATTCATACCGATGCCACTTGCCGCTTCTTTAAGCGATGGGTCTACTTCTTTGATGCCTGTATATGTATTTCGCAGAATCGGCAGCAAAGCATAAATGACGAGTGCGATGATGGCTGGGACACGCCCAATACCAAAAAGCGGAATCATCAGACCTAAGAGTGCCAGAGACGGGATAGTCTGCAGGACAGCAGTCACATTGATGATGGGTTCAGCGATACGTTCACGTCTTGTGAGTAAAATACCAAGCGGTACTGCAATAAGCATCGCGATTAACAGGGCGATAAAAGAAATCTGGATATGTTCAAATAAGGCTGTCCAGAGCTCTCCTTGACGTTCCTGAAACGTTGAGATAAATTCTTTCATTATTCAGCGCCTCCTTTACTCAGCGTCTTGAAGACTGAAGTACGTGTCACAGCGCCTCTGTATTCTGTATCAATGACATTCAGCTGCTCGTGTTCAGCGAGCAGAGCATAGAGCTCAGATACGGGTGTCTCTGGTTTTACTGCTGGATAGGTTGCATTATAAGGGATAGGCTCCAGACAGTCAGCTGCCAGACGCTCTATCGTGGCGTTACCGATAAATGACTGCACAAATTCGCTGTTGGGTCTCTCGACAAAATCTCGAGGTGTGCCAATCTGCTCTATACGACCTTGATTCATGAGACAGATGCGGTCACCCAGCTTAAATGCTTCATTGATATCATGTGTGACAAAGATGATGGTCTTATTGATCTCTGACTGCAGGTGCAGCAGGTCATCCTGCAGTTTCTCACGACTGAGTGGATCAAGTGCACTGAACGGTTCATCCATCAAAATAACCGGTGGATCGGCAGCAAGCGCCCGGACGACACCGATACGTTGCTGCTGGCCCCCTGATAGTTCAGATGGATAGCGATCCCTAAACTGCTCATGTGGCAGTCCAACCATATCGAGAAGGCGATTGATCTGTTCATCTATACGACTCGTCTCCCACTTTTTCATCGTCGGGACTTGCGCAATATTATCACGCACTGTCATATGGGGGAAAAGCGCGATCTGCTGCAGGACATAGCCGATATCCCAGCGCATTTCATCAAGCTTGTAACTACTGATAGGCTGATTCTTAAAATAAATATAACCACTCGATAACGGAATCAGTCGGTTGATCATTTTCAGTGTTGTCGTTTTACCGCAACCTGACGGACCGATCAACACGAAGAATTCCCCTTCATTCACTTCAAAGGAGATATGATCTACAGCCGCTTTATCACCGTAAACTTTAGAAACATTGTCAAATTTTATCATGTCTTCACCTCTGTACACTAATAGCCTGTATAAGACGGACTAAACTGTGGATTGATAACTTTTTATCGCTTCGATGAAACGCGGGCAGTAATGTTTGAGTTTATAGGATCCAACTCCTTCGATATGGAACATTTCCTGTTTCGTCGTCGGCTGTTTCTGTGCAAATAAAGTCAGTGTCCGGTCGGAGAAGATAGTAAAAGGAGGGACATTCATTTCTACAGACAGTTCTTTTCTGACTTTCTTCAGATGTTCAAATAAGTCTTCATCAACATTGACAAGCGTATGAATCGTGACGCGTTCATTATAGGAAACAGGATGGTAGTGTGTCATGATTTTAACGTCACTCATCAGGACATCTTTAGCACTTGGATGTACGTGCAGTTTACCATCTATCTCATCTAAATAACCATTGAATAGAAGCGTATCAATAAAGCCGTGAATAGCTTTTGTCTCATAATCTTTCATCAGGCCAAATGTACTGAGCTGAGACATTTCTTGTGACACCTGCTCACCTCTGATGACTTTCGTCAGTATCCCCCTGCTGACAGGCGTCTTGATGCGAATCAGACAGCTCATCAGTTTCTTCGCTTCAACGGACATATCATATTTTGCTTCCATCAGACAGTTTGTACATCTGCCACACGGTTCAAGATGTTCTTCCGGATTGAAGTAATTGATGAGTGTCCCCTGCAGACACTGCGTAGTCTTCGTATACTGAACCATTTTCTCAAGTTTTTCTTTCTTACGTTCCTGAATGACTTCGTCCGGTGTGTTACCGATAAAAAACTGCTGCAGCCGTATATCCTGTTCACTATAGAGAAGAATACATTCACTCTGCAGACCATCACGCCCGGCACGCCCCGCTTCCTGATAGTAAGATTCCAGATCCTGAGGCAGATTATAATGGATGACGTATCTGACGTTAGATTTATCAATACCCATTCCAAATGCGTTGGTCGCTATCATAACAGGACTGTTGTCATTGACGAACGCAGTCTGGTTCTGCTCTCTTACTTCACTGGAAAGACCCGCATGATAAATGGTATGACTGATATTCTGATCAGTGAACTGCTCGCTGAGTGCTTCCACTTGTTTGCGTGTCGTCGCATAAATAATACCTGAATCTTTCATATGTTCCTTCACATAGCGTCTGACCATCTTATCTTTCTGGAACGTCGGATCAATCTTAAAATCAAGATTATCACGTTTAATACTCGTTTCAACGACACAATCATCACTAATGTAAAGGAGTTCCTGAATATCTTTTCTGACATCTACAGTTGCCGTCGCCGTGACAGCTATACACGGCGCGCCTATTGTCATCACGCGAGAGACGACTTGACGATAACTCGGTCTGAAATCATGTCCCCATTTTGAGATACAATGCGCTTCGTCAAAGGCGATCAATCTGATATCCAGCTGTGTCAGTAAATATCTGAAGTTATTCTGTTCGAATCGTTCCGGCGCGACATAGAGGAACTGATAAGCACCCTTTTTTAAATCAGATTCAACAGCGCGAACTTCTGCTGCTTTCTGCTGACTGTTCAAATAAGCAGCTGGTATCCCTGCTGCACTCAGTGTATCAACCTGGTCTTTCATCAAGGAGATGAGCGGACTGATCACGAGCGTCAATCCGCCTCGGGCAATACCCGGCACCTGGTAACAGATTGATTTTCCGCCGCCTGTCGGCAGGATGCCAAGTGCTGACTGATTATTCATCACATGCTCAATCAGCTCTTTCTGCCCTTCCCTGAATGTCTCATATCCATAATATTTCTGTAATATATCTTCTAGCTTCATTTTATTCCATCCGTTCTGCGAGTTCGCTCCACTCTAAAAATGATTCTTCATATCGTGTATTGAGGTCTTCTCGTGTTGCCGTTAATTCATTAAGACGCTCATAATTCGTCGTCTCCTGCGCAATCTGCTCATCTGTCTCTTCAAGTTGTTTCTCCAGTGATTCTATTTCTTCGCCTAATTCCTCGAAACGACGTTTATCCTTGTAACTGACTCGAGTCTGAGTCCGTTTTTCTTTCACGACTACTTCTTTCACGGGCGTTGTCACGACAGATTTTTTATAAGCAAGGTAGTCATCGAACTCACCGAGAATGATATTGACTTTCTGATCCGAAATATACCAGTACTTAGTCACGACTTTATCCAGGAAGTAACGATCATGGCTGACTGTAATGACTGCGCCATTAAACTCAGCGAGATATGCTTCAAGTATCGTCAGCGTCTCTGTGTCCAGATCATTTGTCGGCTCATCCAGCAGCAATACATTCGGTCCTTCTATCAGAATGCTGAGGAGATAAAGTCTCTTTTTCTCTCCACCTGACAGGCGGTGAATCAGTGTACCGTGCATACTGGACGGGAAAAGAAAACGCTCAAGAAGCTGGGTGACAGAGATTTTAGTACCATCTTTCTGTGTCGCTTCTTCTGCTTTCTCACGCAGAAAATCAATGATACGCATTTCTTCATTAATTTTTGCGTAAGACTGCTGGTAGTAACCGATTTTAACGGTCTGTCCCGTCTTAAGTGTTCCTGTATAGTTGGTCAGACGCTCGCTCAAGATATTTAAAAGTGTTGATTTACCGCTGCCGTTCTCACCGACAATACCAATACGGTCAGTCGTCTGGACGATAGTCGTTAATCCATTAAACAATTCTTTATTACCGATTGTGATACCGATATCATCAAGTTCAAAGACCTGCTTACCCAGTCTTTGATGATTGAGATCGATAGACATCTGGTCCTTCGTCTGGTGCTCGCTGACTTTCTCTTCTATTGACTTAAAACGGTCTATACGGGCCTGCTGCTTCGTCGTACGTGCTTTAGCCCCTTTTCTCATCCAGGCCAGTTCCTGCTTGTAAAGCTGCTTCTCTTTATGTTGAATACGTTCTGCTGTCAGTTCTTCTTCAGCCTTCTGCGCGATATAAGCATCATAATTACCGACGTAAGGATGAAGATGTCCATTTCTCAGTTCGATGATGCGGTCAGTCACCTCATTTAAGAAGAAGCGGTCATGGGTAACAAATAAAACAGCCTTCGGATAAGTCTTAATATACTGAATCAGCCAGGCAATGGATTCGAAATCCAGATGGTTGGTCGGTTCATCAAGAAGCAGTAAATCTGGTCTTGATAACAAGGTCTTCGCAAGTGCAACCCGTTTCTGCTGACCCCCACTCATTTCACTCAGCAGTTTGTCGTGATCCATAATACCGAGCTTCGTCAGAATGGTCTTCGCTTCAGCCTGATAGCTGAAGCCATCAACTGCTTCAATCTGTTCCTGAAGCTGATTAAATGACTGCATAACAGGGTCACACATATTGGTTGTCATTTGGATGAGCACTTCATTATAGTCATTCAGCAGTCTGACGACCGGATTTTCTGGATCCATTACATTTTGTACTGCATTCTCTTTCAGGCTGAGTACCGGATCCTGTGCTGCATAACTGATCTTAAAACCATTTGGATGAGTCACTATGCCATTATGTGGTTCGATTTCTGCGATGGCTTTTAGAAGCGCGCTTTTACCCGTGCCATTTATACCGACAAGCGCAATCTTTTCGCCTTCAGTAATGCTCAGGTTGACCTGGTCGAATATGGTCTTGTCTCCGTATTGTTTCGCTAAATTCTCTATCTTATACGCTTCCATCGTTAACCTCTTTCTCATATATGTGCTATGATGTTGTTATTGTCAAAAATTCATTAATATATTATACACTTTTACGGAGAAGGAGACACTATGTTAGAGTGGTTTAGTCAACTATCACATGTTTATCAGGCTCTTATCGCTGGTATTTTTACCTGGGGCATGACAGCTTTAGGCGCAGCTGTAGTCTTTTTAGTCAGATCAGTCAACAATAAGCTGCTCAATACGATGCAAGGTTTTGCGGCCGGCGTTATGATCGCAGCATCCTTCTGGTCGCTCTTGGCACCCGCACTTGAATTCAGTGAAAAAGCAGGACAGATTCCCTGGATTCCAGCTGCAATCGGTTTCCTGCTGGGCGGTATCTTCATCCGTGGCCTGGATGTTGTTATTCCTCATATGCACGCTCATGCATCATCTGGCCATCAGACAGAAGGCCGTAAAAGTAATTTAAATAAATCTACGTTACTTTTACTTGCTATCACCCTTCATAATATCCCTGAAGGACTGGCACTCGGTGTTGCATTTGGTGCGATTGGTCATGCGACTGACAGCGGACTTATGGCAGCAGTCGGACTCGCAATCGGCATTGGTATCCAGAACATTCCTGAAGGAACTGCACTTAGCCTGCCAATTCATGGTGACGGCAAATCGAAATGGCGGGCTTTTAATTTTGGCCAGGCTTCTGCACTTGTTGAACCTGTCTTCGCCGTCATCGGTGCCGCAGCCGTTCTACTCGTCACACCTCTATTACCTTATGCCCTCGCTTTTGCGGCAGGTGCGATGATCTTCGTAGTTGTAGAAGAACTGATACCTGAATCACAGTCCGGAGAAAATACAGACCTTGCGACACTCGGATTAATGGTCGGCTTTACGATCATGATGATTCTCGATGTCTCACTTGGATAAAAAAAGAGACGATTTCAGTTGAAATCGTCTCTTTTTTCTATTTCATCGAGCTGACTGTACCATTCTGGTATTCATAATCAGCAGGATTAATTTTCTTGAATTCTTTGTTATTGTAGAAACGAAGTAAGTCTCCGTTCAACAGACTATCTGACATTTCAAGTTCTGTAGCCACCGTATTTTTGATTTTCGTTGCTTTCGCAATCAGCTTCTCATCTGTCAGCTGCGCGTTCGTCTTATTGTCATAAAAGACACCATTCAACGACTTGATTTCCGGTGTAATGAAATCACCGTTTCTGAAGACGACGACTTGACGATGTTTTTTAGATAATAAGTCAGTACCGAAAATCGTATAAGGTTTTGCATCGATTCCTGTTAAGTGAAGGATTGTCGGCATCACGTCCACCTGACTCGCATAAGTAGGGTCAACATGCCCTTTAATGCCAGGCACTTTCAGGAATAAACCTGTACGTTGCAGATCCATAAACTTAGCTGGTGTCACAGTTTCACCAATCAGTTGACCCATCGCTTTATTATGATTCTCTGAAATACCGTAGTGGTCTCCATAAATCATAATGACGGAATCATCATAAAGTCCGTTTTTCTTCAAGTCAGTCATAAATTGTCTCACTGCTTCGTCTAAATAACGGGCAGTCTGTACATAACCATCAACTGTTGCGTCACCTGTATTCGGAGAAGCAATTGTCGCTTCAGATGGATCCACTGTGAAAGGATAATGGTTCGTCAGTGTGATCAGATGTGAATAGAACGGCTTCGTTTCTTTTTTCAGGTAAGGAATAGATTCCTTAAAGAACTCTTTATCTTTAAGACCCAGGTTCTCAAGATTTTCTTCGCTCATATCATAATACGTTGCATCATAGAACTTATCGATGCCGAAACGTTTGTAAATCTGATCACGGTTCCAGAACGTCTTATAGTCTCCATGCATGACAGAAGTCGAATAGTTCTGTTTCTGGTGCAGGATAGCCGGCAGCGACTGGAATGTGTTGTCGCTTTTCAATGAGAAAGCAGACCCTTGCTGCAGACCATACATGCTGTTATCCATTGTTAACTCAGCATCAGATGTTTTACCCTGGCCAGTTGAATGGAAGAAGTTGCTGTAATAGATGAAGTCATCATTACCTGTTGCCAGCTGATTCAAATAAGGTGTGACTTCTTTACCATTCACTTTCAGACCGATCATCTCTGTCTGGAAACTTTCCAGATGAATTTTGATGATATTTTTTTCTTTAGCAACACCGAAATATTTTTTATTTGGTTCGGCGTATTTCGTTTTTGTATAGGACTGCAGGCGCGTCAGATCGTCTGCACTTGCCATCGCTTTCTGCTGATTGTTCTGAATCGTCTTCACGCCGTCATAGACTGTAAAGTTATAAGGTCCCAGATACTTCACCAAATATTTATGGTCAAACGTACGAGTCAAAAGCTCAGGACGATCCATTTCTGCGAACGCCAGATTAATGAAGAATAGTGCGATTGAAACACCCATCATGACAGGCACAAACTTTCGTTTAAATGACTGTGTTGACAATACATCTCGTTTAACAGTCAGTAGGACCAAATAAACAATGGTATCCAGAAAATATACAAAGTCATACCACTGGAATGAGCTCCAGAGTGCTCCGGACATAGATTCAACGTTGCTGACCTGATTGAGTGTACTGAACGTCAGGAAGTCTGAGAAGAATCTGAAGTAGACGACGTTACTATATAGGAGCAGCGTCAATAGTGTACCACCTGTAAAAACTAGCCAGAATGCTTTTCGCCCTTTGAAAAACAGCAGTGTACTTAATATAAGCGCCACTAGACTATAAGGATTGAGCAGGAGAATCAAGTTCTGTACAATACCTTTAACGCCTAGTGATAAGTCAACATAATATGCAAAATAAGTTTTAACTGATACTGTCAGTACAGTCATCAGAAAGAAAGTAAATATCGTTATTTTTTTGTCTTTAAACATTCATTTAACAACTCCAATCTATACCATCCCATATAAAATTTACACAAAATTAACGTTCTTTAATTTAAATTAATATGATTAGCTTCAATATATAAATTTAACCTTATTTTGTTATTTAAGCAAATAAAAAATAGCTTCTCAGCTATTTTTTGTGTAATATGTGAATGATTTTTGTCTATAATCAGATATCAGGAACTGACATAACTTTTCAGCTGATAAGATAGCTGCATTAAAAGACTTTTTACCCAGTGGTCGTAAGAATTTTTGCGTTCATAGTACTCTTCCTGAGATACGTTTTTAAAAATAAGTTTCGACCCTGGTCGCTTTTGAACCAGTTTTGAGAAATGATAAGGCGCAATCTGTGCCACCGCTTCCTGGCCATCCATTGCAGTCAAGATCACTCTTAGTTTCTGGTCAACTGTAACCTGGATGCTGCCAGGATTCAGCTGCGCTTCAGCTCGCTCTTTGTATTTAATCAACGGTCCTTCTAATGTAAAGCTCTGTCGATTCAGATAACTTGAAACTTCATAGACTTCATCATCCGGAATCACCACATCCTTAACGGGATAAATGTGGAAAATATCAGAGTAATAGACACGTGATAAAGAGTAAAAATCAACACCCCATGGGCATGACTCGACGACAGATAATTTCTGAATCAGTTTCTTCTGTATGTCTGTATATTCATGCGCCAGTTTAAAGGTCGTATCTGCTTCTATTTTCTGATTCAGTACTGCCTCCTGCACACCGCCCGCAACGGCAAGGTAGACACGTGTCCCTTTCGCCGCTCGTCTGAAATGCAGAGTCTCTCCTTTAGCCATCAGATGTGGCTTGAACATCTCAATTTCACGTTCCGAAGTATAGGCGTTGTAATCCGCACCTGTTAAGGCTATTAAAGTCTCTTCTTCAAAATAGACCGTCGCCGGTACTATAGCCATCTCAAATGTCGGCATTTCTGAATCATTGCCGACAAGTGCGTTGGCAATAGTATGAGACAATTGATCACTTTTAGCTGTCTGATAAGTTGTATATAGTCCTGCATCTTCAAATATCATGATAGAACCTCTCTCTACTTGCTAATTTCTAAATAGAAGACCACCTAATGGTGATAAAAAACATCAAGCAGGCTGATTACTTCCTGTCTCATACTGAAAACAAGAACACCTACAATCAGTATAGCGGTTACCATCGCTACATAGAGCCAGATCAATGCGTTTCTATCTTCTCCTGTTTTTAAAAAAGATATCACACGCTGATTACAATAGTAGATCCAGACGCATAAACCGATGAGAAGTATTAAAGTGATAATCATAAAGTTCTCCTAACGCTCATAAGTTAATTGCTTTTATTTTACGCTTTTATCTAGAACTTTGCCACGTTTTGTTTACAAAGTTCAACTTTCACCCATTCTCTGAGGGAATTAATCATCCAGAATTGCTCTACTGAATCAAGTTCATTGAGATGCAAGTCACGCCTTTTAATCTGGTGAGTGGCGAGAAGTTCTGCCTGCATACTGCCTGGCAGCTGGTCTTCTAAAGCAGGGGTATAAAGAGTCCCATCAAGAGAATAGACAAGATTGCCAATATTGAACTCTGTCAGATAATTATTCTTATTATAATACAAAGAAAGGAAACCGTCAGCTGACGTGTAATGATTCCGCTGTGAAGTCTTATGCTGCAGGCGCTCTAAAGATACTTCTTCCATAGGGGTCAGCAGCGCTTTATCTATTATCTTTGTGGGAAGTGGCCGCTTCGTCACTGAGATATAGCCGTCGTAGGCAGCGATTCTTAAGCTGCCATCTCCCTGCTGTTCAAATATCCGCTGAAGGAGATGGCTGTCATAAGCAAAATCAAAGTGTGTCAGGCTTTTTAAGAGTCTATTAAAATGATATTCGCGTCGTCTGATCCCCGTTGCATCCAGCCGCATCGTTTCAATTAAGTTGAATTCAGAGTAATGAGCCAGCTGTCTCAAAATATGGGTCTTCATGACCATTTCATTGAATTCTGCTGTTTCATCAGAATCGATGGTCATCCCCCCACCTACACCGTAAAGCAGCTGATTATTTTTCTTTTCGATTGTACGAATCGGTACATTAAAAACAGCCTGTTCAGGTGTCAGAATACCGATTGTTCCGCAGTAGATGCCTCTCGCGCTCTCGAGTCCGTTAATGATATTCATCGTACTAATTTTCGGAGCACCAGTAATCGAGCCACAAGGAAACAGCGCCTTCAGTACGTCATACAGTGTATGTGATTTCTTAATGACCGCTTCTACTGTAGAGGTCATCTGATAGACTGTCGGATACGCTTCGATATCAAAAAGCGCAGGAACCTGTACAGAGTTCTTCTCTGCTATACGGCTTAAATCGTTGCGCAGTAAGTCAACAATCATCACATTTTCTGCCTGATCTTTCTCTGAACTCTTCAGCTGTTCAAAGTTCCTTTTATCCTGTAGAGGATCTTGATGACGGGAAAGAGTCCCTTTCATCGGTTTAGTCTGAATGACACGAGAAGCCCTGTCGTATTTAAAGAATAGTTCTGGCGAGATACTGATGATGGCATGATCTTCTTCTTCGATAAATGCACAGTAACCCCCATTACTGACTTCAGTGAGTTTCAGGTAAAGGGCATAGGCATCAACATCAGCAGTCGCCTTCAAGCGTGTCGTATAGTTGACCTGATAAGTATCCCCGAGACGTATACGTTCTTTAATCTCCCTTATATGGTCTTCTATCATCTCTTTTGTTTCTGTAAAGGCAAACTTAACTGGTTGTCTCAGAACCGACTTTTCAAAAGGCCGGGCCGGCTCACTGAACACATAGAACTTGGCATAGCAATCCGCTTCTTTAACAGCCATTAATGGTGAGAATGCTTTCGCAGCTTCATAGTTCAGATAGCCGACAACATAGTTCGCCTTGCTCCACTTTTCAGCAGCGTCAATGACTGGTTTCACCTCGTCCAGCGTATTTGCCGTCAGTACTTGAAGTGGCTCTTCAAAATATAAAGTATCAAACTCTTTAAACTGAATACATGCTCTCATTCTCTGCACATCCTAATGAATTGTTTTAACTGCTCATGACCGTGTTCTGTCAGCACTGATTCAGGATGATACTGCACCCCTTCAACGAGCGAGTCACGATGTCTGATACCCATGATAATACCATCATGCGTTTTTGCTGTGACAATCAGACATTCTGGCAGACTGACCGCTCGGAGCGAGTGATAACGTGCTACTTTTAGAGAATCTGGCAGATTCATGTACAGCCCTTTCCCGTCGTGTGTGATTTCAGCACTATGGCCATGGACAGGCCGACCTTTATCGACTTTACCACCGAAAGCCGTTATAATCGCCTGAAACCCGAGACAGATACCGAGCAGCGGAATTCTACCTGCAAATGTTTTAATCACCTCGAGTGTCAGAGCAGCATCTTCCGGGTGACCTGGACCTGGCGACAGAAGAATGCCCTCCGGCTGCATGTCTTCTATATCGTGAGTCGTGATTTCATGCGGCTGACGCGCGATGATTTCTTCGTCCATTCCTTCGATATAATGCACGATGTTATAAGTAAATGAGTCGTAATTATCTATCATTAAAAACATACTTTCACTCCGGTGCTCAAAATTTATCTCTTTTAGTATATCTTTTTTTCTGCTACAATGAGTAACGAATTTAATAAGAGGTTCCTAGCGCATACCCTCTATAAAAAACTAGTCAGACATCTTGCTAGGGATAAGATGTCTTTTTTTATTGAAAAGGTGGAAAAAATGAAACTAAACAATGATAAAGCACTCGTCGTCTTCAGCGGTGGACAGGATAGTACGACCTGTATGTTCCATGCTCTGAAACATTATAAAGAAGTTGAACTCGTGACTTTTAACTACGGTCAGCGCCATGCGCTTGAAATAACAGTCGCACAGAATATTGCTGAAGAACAGGGATTGAAGCATCACGTCCTCGATATGTCTCTTTTATCTCAGCTGTCACCTAATGCTTTAACGGATCATACGATGGCAATAGAAGAAGGTAATATCCCTAACACATTTGTGCCGGCGCGGAATCTCCTGTTTATGAGCTTTGCAGCTGCCCTTGCCTATCAGATCGGTGCCAAACATATTATCACGGGTGTCTGTGAAACTGATTTCTCCGGCTACCCGGATTGCCGTGACATCTTCATTAAATCACTGAATGTCACAGTGAATCTGGCTCTCGACGAAAACTTCGTCATTCATACGCCGCTGATGTGGCTGGATAAAAAAGAGACGTGGCAGCTGGCAGATGAACTCGGCCAGCTGGATTATGTTCGTTATAAAACCTTGACCTGTTACGAAGGTATCATGGCGGATGGCTGCGGCGCGTGTCCAAGCTGTCAATTAAGAAATGCAGGACTCACAGCCTATCTTGCAGAAAGAGGTGCACAATGATCGGACAGATTTATCCGCAAGTTGCTCATTCCTATCGTTTTGAACTGAATAAAGATATGAATTTCTCGAGCGCTCATTATATTCCTGACGAACGTGCAGGCGCCTGTGCACGCGTACATGGCCATACTTATTTCCTGAATCTGACCATTGCCGGTGATACACTTGATGAACTCGGCTTTCTTGTCAATTTCAGCGTGTTAAAAAAACTCATACATGGCCGCTTTGATCATCAGCTTCTGAATGAACTGCCTGAAGTCAACGGCATAATTCCTTCAACTGAAAAAATGGCTGAACTCATTTATACGATTGTTCAGGATTATCTGGATAAATTAGATAATCAGCCAAAATGCTTGCAGGTTTTTCTGCGTGAAACCCCGACAAGCTATGTCCTATACCGAGGTGGCCTATGATACCTGTGATGGAAATATTCGGCCCGACTATTCAAGGTGAAGGTATCGTCATCGGACGTAAAACGATGTTTGTCAGAACAGCCGGCTGTGATTTCCGCTGCAGCTGGTGTGATTCAAAGTTTACATGGGACGGTTCAATGAAAGAAGAAATCAGAATGATGACTGCTGAAGCCATTTATAAAGAACTAAGAAAAATTGGTGGGCAGTCATTCAATCATGTAACCATCTCAGGTGGTAACCCTGCGCTTATCAAGGATATCGGCACATTGGTTGATTTACTGCATAGCGTGGGCTGCCAGGTTGCACTTGAAACACAGGGTTCTAAGTTCCAGACCTGGATGCGCGACATCGATCAGCTGACCATCAGTCCGAAACCACCGTCGTCTCATATGAAGCAGAATCTCACTATTCTCGACGAGGTCATCAGTCAGCTCGATGCGACTAAAATCAACTTGAAGGTCGTCGTTTTTGATGAAGCAGACTATCAATTTGCAAAGCAGATTCATCACCGTTATTTAAATCTACCGTTTTATGTGCAGGTAGGCAATCCATATCTTGAAGATGACGTCCATGATCATACTTCAAAACTTTTAGCACGCTACGAAGAACTGATTGAACATGTCATGCAGGATGCTGGCATGAATGATGTATATGTCACCCCTCAGCTGCATACTCTTTTATGGAGCAATAAAAAAGGTGTATAGATTTTAATATCTTATGTTTTACGTTTGACTTCCTGGGTATATAGACATTATAAGAGACAAACGTCTTATTCTTTTAATTTTATTTCGTAGGAGGAAATACACATGGGCTTTATTTTAATGTTAATTATGGGTGGTCTTATCGGCTGGATAGCAGGTATGATCATGGGTACTGATATTCCAGGTGGAAAACTCGGTAACATCATCGCAGGTTTACTTGGTTCAATGTTAGGTACTTTCTTACTTGGACATTGGGGACCAAAAATTTGGGATGTCTATATTTTACCAGCTTTAGTAGGTACAATTCTTTTAATTGCTCTCGCATCTATCATTTTAAATATGATGCACAAACGTCGTTAATTTTTCAAAGAGCCTTGAAGGCTCTTTTTTTATGAGGAGGTTTTTTGTGAAAGAATTCAATTATGATCAGGATTTTGATGCGCTGGATTTCAGAAAACATCCTGAGCTGTATCAAGTAGGACGTGGCGAACAAGGTGTATTATTAGTCCAGCCCTATAAAAATGAAATATTACCTTACTGGCGATTTAAGACACCAGAAATCGCTAAAGAATCAGCTGAAAAAATATACGAACTCTATCAGAATTATAAGAAAGAAAACGATTTTGTCGGCATGGACATGTCTCGTAAGTTCATCCAGATGGGTTACACCCGTGCGATGCGTTATGCCCATCATAAAAGCGGCAAGAAGTATGCAGAGAATGGGTCTGTCTATTTGAACGACGAAGCACCGGAAAAAAGAGAATCTGCACTTATCTTCAAGGAATACTGGGATACTATTCGGGAAGATAAAGAATATTTAAAGATGAAAAAAGAACATCGCGAGAAATATGAAAAATGACGACCGAGTGGTCGTCATTTTTTTGGAGACAAGCGTTATCAGCGATAAATACCGTTTATCGCCAGTAACTCCACTATTTAAGAAAATACAACGCTACAAAGAATGTCACGAAGCAGGCATTCGCTATTTCAACTATCCCTATCTTCATCGGCTTATAATTCTTGCCATAGAACGTTACCGCTCTAATCAAACTAGGGACTACGGCAATTCCCATCAGAACGTGGAACCAAAATCCTGCAACCACCAGTAGCATATGATAACTAAAAGATAGCCATTTATACTTTACATTTCGTTTTTCACGAATCATTGTTTTAACGTAAAGAATCGTACCCACAAAATACAGAAAACTGAAAACAAAGACTTTGATCATCTCACCATCTAATTCTTCATGCCCGATAAAATAACTGATGCAGCCGGCTATAGAAAAAATGATCACTGCACTGAGATCATTTAACACATTTCGTTCATCACGGATACTCGCAAAGTAAATATTAAGTCCGCCAAAAGGAATCATCATGCCAAAAAAGAACAGTAATGACGGCTGGCGAAGAATCAGAACTCCTAAACATAATGCCGCAAGCACACCAAACATGCCAGCTGACAATAAATAGCCATTATCTTTTTTACGTTTTTTGATATAGAACAGTAAATTATCTGTCGCAAAGAAGACTAAAAACCAGCCTAATATAAATAATAAGTGAAATAGATTAAACTCTCCCGCAAAGACTCCAAATAAAAAAGGCATAATCAGCATAGCCCAGACTCCGTGCTGATTAGGTTTTTTAAATTTCATAGGATTCACCTCAAGCTCATTATACTAAAGGTGTATTTGTTATCTATCTTTCATTCTTAACAACTTTGTGGCGATTAATCATACAAATCGTTATACTGGAGAAAAAAGGGAGATGACAAGATGAATAACCATGAAATAGATTATAAAATTTACGGTGATGATATCCAGTATGTGGAGATAGAGCTTGATCCGAATGAAACAGTTGTATCTGAAGCTGGCAGTATGATGATGGTCAACCCTAATATTGAACTTGCAACAATCTTCGGCGATGGTTCTAAGCAAGGTGGCGGCTTTATGGATAAACTTTTTTCTGCCGGCAAACGTACATTGACTGGTGAAAGTCTTTTTATGACGACTTTCACAAACCGTGGACATCAAAAAGAACATGTCTATTTGGCAGCACCTTATCCAGGTAAGATCATTCCACTGGACCTTAGTCGTTTAAATGGTGAATTTATCTGTCAGAAAGATGCATTTTTAGCGGCTGCTAAAGGTGTTTCAGTTGATATCGCACTTCAGAAAAAGCTCGGTGTCGGCTTCTTCGGTGGTGAAGGCTTTATTATGCAGCGACTGACTGGTGATGGCATGGCCTTTATTCATGCAGGCGGAGCGATTGTTGAACGTCATTTACAGCCAGGTGAAGTCCTGCAGATTGATACAGGTTGTTTAGTCGGTATGACGTCAAGCGTTCACTATGATATTGAACCGATACCTGGTATCAAAACAAAAATGTTCGGCGGCGAAGGCTTATGGTTTGCGCGTGTCCAAGGTCCAGGAACAGTTTTCGTTCAATCATTACCATTCTCTCGTCTGGCAAGCCGTGTATTTGCTGCAGCGCCCGCTTCAGGGAAAAGTTCAAGCTATGGTGAAGGCAGCCCACTCGGTGGACTGTTTGACATGCTCGGCGGTGAATAATAAAGCGGTGATTGCCTATTAAATATTCAGAAATGTAAACAGCGATAAAATCTGATTGAATCAGAATTTATCGCTGTTTTTTATGATATGCAGCGTCTGCTCATTTAGTGAGCATCATCCCGCTAACTGCTTTTGCGGGACTTTACGCGGCGCTCATTCACTCATCTTATCTTTTCGGCTGATAGTCCAGCTGTCTGAAAAGTTCATCCTTCTCTATCTGTGTTAAATCTTTCCACTCACCTAGTTTCAAATCATCTACATGAATGTTCATCACTCGTATGCGGCGTAACTGTCTGACCTCAAAGCCAAGAGCTTCACACATCCGTCTGATCTGTCGGTTGAGTCCCTGCATCAGTATGATATTAAATGTCCGGTCATTAATTTTTCTGACTTGAGCCGGTAATGTCGTTGTCCCGAGAATATCTACACCGCCTGCCATCTGTTCGATAAAATCATCAGTGATTTTCTTGTCGACGGACACCACATATTCCTTCTCATGTTTATTTTCCACACGCAGGATTTCATTGACGATATCCCCGTCATTCGTCAGTAAAATCAAGCCCTCTGAATCTTTATCCAGTCTTCCGATATGAAAGATACGCTCCTGATGTCCAACAAAATCCACGATATTTCCTTTAATGTGACGTTCTGTTGTTGAAGTAATGCCTCTTGGTTTATTTAATTTCAGGTAAACATAACTTTTCTCGAGTGTAACAGCATTACCATCAACAGTGACAACGTCTCCTTCTTCTACTTTGCTCCCGAGTTCTGCTAATTCACCGTTAATTTTAACGCGACCGGCATCTATATATTTATCTGCTCCACGTCTAGATGTAATACCGGATTCTGAAAGATATTTATTGATTCTCATCGCTTAACCTCCAAAAAAAGAGAGACCCTCGTCTCTCTTATTCGTTTCTATAATATAAAGTCCTTTTATAATAATGATCAAATACAAATGTACCAAAAGGCAGGAATGCTGAAATTACAGCGCCGGCCACCCATTTAAAGGTCCATTTAAGTTTGAACATCAACCAGATAACCAGAATGATATAAACAGTAAACAGAAAGCCATGAATAGAGCCGAAGACCGTCACCACTTCCGGCTTACCTGCAAAGCGCTTTAGAGGAACCGCTATAAAGAAAAGAATTAAAAGCGATCCACCTTCCAGATAACTAAAAAAGCGAAACAAACTATTTAATGTTGAATGGTTCATGCTTCAGTTTCACCGTTTTCTTCTTCTCTTGATGCGTGGAAATCCTTGTGAAGCGCCACTGATTTAATCTGATGGCTTTCCGCATCCAGCACAACCCATTTATCAAAGTGGGTATCGACATAATCATCTTTATCGATATCAGGATTCTGTGCCTGCATCCAGCCGCCAATCGTATCGATATCGTCTGATTCTTCGAAAGTGATACCAAATTGCTCTTCTATATCTGCTAATAAAACTCTACCGTTAATCTGATAAGTCGCTTCACCGGTCTTGATAATATCGTTGACTTCGTCATCATCGAATTCATCACGAATTTCGCCGACAATCTCTTCTAGAATATCTTCCATCGTCAGAATACCTGCTGTACCACCGTATTCGTCAATAACAAGTGCCATATGAACGCGTTCACGCTGCATTTTAATCAGAGCATCACTGATTCGAGTGACCTCATGAATAAGGGGCAGATCATGGACGTGTTCTTTAATGCGGACTGGATCACCAGACGCATATTTAGTCAGGAATTCTTTGACGTTGATAAAACCGATAATATGGTCTTTATCCCCATCTTCTGTAATCGGATAGCGAGTAAACTGGTGTTCATTGACCACTTCAAGCAGTTCTGAAATATCAAATGGCTGCGTCAGTGAAATCATCTGTGTACGCGGCACCATAATGTCTTTAGCCAGACGTTCATCAAATGAAAAGATATTCTGCATATAAGCAAGTTCAGTCCGGTTGATTTCACCGCTCTGGTAACTTTGCGTCATAATAATCTTCAGTTCATCTTCGCTCATCGCCTGTTCATGCCCGGCCGGCTGTACACCCACCATTCTGAGAATAGTACGCGCCGTACCGTTCATCGCCCAGATTAAAGGTTTCATCAGAATACCGAAGTAATAAAGCGGTCTCGCAAAAATTAAAGTCATCCGTTCCGCATATTGGATAGCGAGTGACTTAGGCGCTAATTCCCCTAACACAACGTGCAGGAAAGTCACAATCAGGAAACTGAGTGCGATTGAAATGGGCTTCGCGAGTTCAACAGGAATGTGTAAGAGTTCCAGTCCTGGATGGATGACTGCTTCAAAAGTCGATTCACCGATCCAACCGAGTCCAAGTGCTGTGACAGTAATACCTAACTGACAGGCAGATAAGTAATAATCCAGTTCATGAACCATGTGCTGGACAATCTTAGCTGCTTTGTTGCCTTCAGATACGAGTTGATCGATACGAGAAAGTCTGACTTTAACTAAACTGAATTCAGATCCAACGAAAAGTGCAGTCATTAAGATTAAAAATGCAAATACGAAAAGCTTGATTATGGTCTCTATGTCCAATTAATTCCCTAGAATTAGGGATTCACCTCCGAAAAATTTTATGACTGCCTAAATGACAGCCACTTTTAAAAATATTAATTCTATTCTAACACATTTTATGCCGCAGCGTTACACGTGCGACATAATGAATCGTTTAGAAATATCATTGAAAATATCTGGCTGATCAATATTACAGACATGACCACAGTTTTCAATAATCTCTACTTTAAAGTTGCTGTTTTCTTCAGCCACTTTTCTGACCGGCGGGATAAAAAGATAGTCTTCAGACCCCATGATAAAGACGGTCGGAATTTTTTTAGTCGAGACCTGTAGATGGCTCAAGTAAGGGTTGATCAGTTTCGTCAGACTGAACCATTTAACAAACTGCTTCTGACTCATTTTTTTTGCTTCATTGACAAACGCAAGTCGGGATTCCTCGTGGTTTTTTCTTGGCATAATGATATATGCAAACAATTTATAGAGGAGCATAAATGGAATGATGCGCTTAATAGTGCGACCCAGCCATAGTAAAAGTTTTGTCCGTATATCAAGTGCGATAATAGCGCCGCCTAATACGAGTGACTGCACACGTTCTGGATAACGGTCAGCCAGAGACTGCGAAACGATAGTTCCAAGACTCATACCGATAACATGCGTTCTCTCAATCCCCAAGTGGTCACAGACTTCTATCACTTCAGCTGCTAAATGACCGAATGTATCTCCTTTTTTCCACTTATCCTCTTTGGATTTACCATGTCCACGTAAATCCACAAGCAAGATATTAAAATCTTTTCTGAAGTAGCGAATCTGCTTAAACCAGATCGTCGAACTGCCGCCCGCACCATGAATAAAGGTGATCCAGGGCGCCTCCTTATCTTTTATATATGTTTTGTAGTATAACATGGGCTCATCCTTCTTTACTAAGTTAACTATAATGTTATAAAATTTACCCCTTTATTACAATATATAACGTCAGTTATTAAAAAACATCCGACATAAGTCGGATGCTTAAATTATTCCATTGCCATTTCAGCCTGAAGCTCTTCTTCAGTAAGTTTCGGTTTAATAAAACCATAAATTAATGCAGAGACCACTGTACCAATCAGAAGAGCCAGTAAAAACATCGGCCAGTGTGCTTTATCTAACCAGATAACGAACATACCGCCATGCGGTGCTGGTACTCGGCAGCCGAATGCCATCGCAAGTGCACCAGCTGTCGCGCTACCTGCTATCATAGAAGGAATGACGCGGAGTGGATCTGCCGCTGCAAATGGAATCGCACCTTCCGTGATAAATGAAGCACCCATGACCGCATTAGAGACAGTAGAACCACGCTGAACTTTAGTGAATTTACGTCTGAAGATAATCATCGCAAGCGCAATCGCAAGTGGTGGCACCATACCCCCGATCATCGCTGCAGTAATCGGTGCATAGTTACCTGCATCAATCGCTGCAATCCCAAATGCGTAGGCTGCTTTATTGAATGGACCACCCATATCGATAGCCATCATACCACCGAGTACGAGTCCGAGCAGGATGATATTCGTACCGCTCATGTCATTCAGTGTTGTTGTCAGTAAGTCATTCAACCATTTTGCCGGTGGATTGACTAAATAGCACATAATTAAACCAGTCAGACCGACACCGAGTACAGGATAAAGTAAAGTTGGCTTAATGCCTTCAAGTGCTTGTGGCAGACCACTGAACAGTGCTTTTAAGCCTCTGACTAAGTAACCTGCAAGGAATCCGGCAACAAGTCCACCTAAGAACCCAGAACCGCCATGTACAGCCATCAGACCACCCACCATACCTGGAGCGAGACCTGGACGGTCAGCGATACTGTATGCGATGAAACCAGCGAGTATTGGAATCATCAGTCCGAATGCACCATTGCCGCCACCAATTGTATTAAGTGCAGCTGCAAATGCATTATATTCTTCACTTTTCGGATCCGCAGAGTGTATACCCCAGAAGAAACTGAGCGCAATAAGTATTCCCCCGGCAATAACGAACGGCAGCATGTTGGATACACCGCTCATCAGATGTTTATAGAATCCTTTTTTCTCACCTGACTCTGTTGTACGTGCTTTAGAAGTTGCGACAAATTTAGGTCGTGAATCATCCTGTGCCATGTTGATCAGTTCTTCCGGACGTTTAATCCCGTCTGCCACTGGCACCATGACCACATTTTTACCATCGAAGCGTGCTGTATCGACATTGACATCTGCTGCAACGATGATACCTTTTGCGCGTCTGATTTCATCATCTGTCAGCTTGTTTTTAACACCGCCAGAGCCATTGGTCTCGACTTTAATAGGAATACCCATTTTCGCAGCTTTATTTTTCAGAGAATCCGCTGCCATATAAGTATGCGCAATACCTGTCGGACAAGCTGTGACCGCTAAAATAAGATTATCATCAGCAGCTGGAGCTGAAGCAGCCACTTCCTCAACTTCTGCTTCACTTTCATCATTCTGATCGATAATAGCAAGTACTTCTTCTTTAGAAGTAGCGTTCAGTAACTGGGCTCTTACTTCTTCATTCATCAGAATACCGGATAATTTAGCCAGTGCATCCAGATGGGTCTGAGCGCCGCCTGCTGGTGCTGCAATCATGAAGAAAAGATGTGCCGGTGTTCCGTCCAGTGATTCATAATCCACACCTGGTTTTGATTTTCCGAACGCAATAGCCGGTACTTTAACTGCATCAGTCTTCGCATGTGGAATGGCAATGCCTTCTCCAATTCCTGTTGTACTTTGTGCTTCACGTGCATGAATGGCTTCACGGTAGGCTTCTTTATCATTCAGTTTGCCTGCCTGCCATAGTGTTTCAACGAGTTCATCTATCACTGTATTTTTAGTCGAAGCATTTAAATCCATCGCAATAGTAGACTGTGTCAGTAGTTCTGTAATTCTCATAGGTTTACCCTCCTTATTTTTAGACAATCGTCAATTTAATATCTGATAATACGTTATCTATCTGTTCTTTCGTTGCAAGATCTTCTGTAAATGCAGTCGCTGTCCCAGAAGCAACAGCCAGCTTAAAGCTCTCTTCTAGAGACAGTCCTCTGGCGATACCCGCTATCATACCTGCTACTGTAGAGTCTCCTGAACCTACTGTATTGACCACTTTGCCGCTAGGTACTTCCGCCTTGTAGACAAGTGATTCACTCACAAATAAAGCACCTTCCCCGCCAAGTGAAACCATGACATTTTTGGCACCTTGCTTAATGAGTTCTCTTGCGCAGTCTTTAATTTCATCGACTGTCTCAAGCTTTCTATCAAAAATCTGTTCAAGCTCTGCTTTATTCGGCTTAATGAACTCAGGATGACTATCAAGTACCGATAACAGCAAATCTTTCTCTGCATCTACAACAAGTTTTCCAGGACACATCTGCGCTATTTTACGATAGATATCTGCATTCATTGAAGAAGGAATACTGCCCGCGAGCACCAGTGTATCTTCAGGAGATAATCTCCTAATCTGCTCAAGCAGCTGCTCTGTCTGTTCATTTGTCACTGCTGGACCAGGCGCATTGATTTCTGTTTCAGATGCACCTTTTAGTTTAATGTTGATTCGTGTATCCTCTGCTACTTCAATAAAGTCCGTCATAATATCTGCTTCCTGCAGACTGTTTTTGATGAACTCTCCAGGAAACCCGCCTGTAAAGCCGAGTGCTGTCGATTCAACACCATGTGATTTCAGAACACGCGATACATTAATACCTTTGCCGCCTGCAAACTTATAAGTTTGTCCTGCTCTGTTGAGTTCACCTAGTTTAATCGTATCAGTGAACACAATATAATCGACTGACGGATTTAAAGTCACGGTATAGATCATGCTATCCCACCTTTATATATTTATTATATTGATTGTTATAAGAATGATGATTGGTGATAATACTTCCTTCACTGAGGGGTGTAATCGTCGCAAATGTCACTTGGTCGAATTTCGATTCGTCAGCCAGATAATAGCTCTTGACGCTCTGGTTGATAGCTAGACGTTTAATCGCCGCTTCTTCCGGATCAGGGGTTGTCAACCCTTTATCAGCATCTACACCATTCACACCGATAAAAGCCAGATTAAAATTAAAAGTTTTCAGCATCTCTTCAGCAGAACAGCCGACATTAGCCATCGTATTCTGCTTGACAAAACCGCCGATCATAATCGTTTTAATCCCTCGTTCAACAAGTGCCGTCACATGAATCACGCTATTGGTGATGACTGTCAGATTCTGCTGGGTTAAATAAGGAATCATGGCAAGTGTCGAGCTGCCGGCATCAAGATAGATGCAGGCACCGTCATTAATCAGTGCAGCTGCGTGTTTCGCTATCTCATCTTTCTCACGGACAAATCTTGTCGTCTTGATTTCAAGCTGTGTATCCTGCAGATCTGCTACTTGTTTAGCACCCCCGTGGACTCGTATTAATTGACCCTTTTCTTCCAGTGCAGATAAGTCTCGTCTAATAGTAGATTCACTGCTGCCTATTGTATCTGTCAGTTGCTGTAAAGTGACAATGTCATGTTGACTGAGCATGTCACAGATGATCTCATGACGTTTTTCAGTAAGCATTATCTGACCCCCTTATCTCCCCTTTAGTATAATGTTACCGTTTACAGAAATCAATCAAAAACTACCAAAAACATTCAAAAACTTTCATCAATAATCAAAAAAAAGACAATCACCTGATTGTCTTAACTGAATTGCAGCTGATCCAGCTGATCCAATATTTTATTTTTGTCCAGCTGCTCACCGATTACAACAAGCTTAAGCGGCAGGTTCATGTCTTCAGGTTCATACTGCGGGATGCCGTATGAATATTGAAACAGGACGACCTGACCGGGATTCTCTCTGAACTTGATATAGCCTTTGATTCTTAGTACGCTGTCCGGTAACTCTCTGAGCCAGTTGACAAATTGACGGCTATCGACAGGAGCAGAAAATGTATACACCATCGACTGGATGCCATGATGCAGATGCTGATGAGACTCACGCTTTTCCCCTTCTAATTCAAATACTGAATCCGGTACAGCTGAATAAGAAGTGACATATATGTCACCAGTCGAATTGAGCTGCTGAATCTGCTGTCTGACTAAATCTATCTCGTCTTCTGTCATCAGATCCTTTTTATTAATCATCACACTGTGCGCATAGCGGACTTGCTCCTCCATTAATTGAACAGTCGTCACACTGTATTTGGCCCGAGCAAGAAAACGGGGCCCGTCGACTAATGTCAATATGGACTGTATTTGAATGTAACTTGTTAAAGACGGTGCAAGGCATGCATCGTAAATTTCAACAGGATGCGCGACACCTGTTGCTTCAATAATGATGATATCCGGCTGATGTCGGTGTCTGATATCATGTAGCTGCACTTCGACATCACTTTTTAAATCACAGCAGATACAGCCGTTCAGAAGCTCATTCATCGGTGTATCATCACCTAATATAGTAGAATCTACATTAAACTGTCCGAGCTCATTCATCAGAATTGCAACTTTCTGACCTTGCCACTGTGTTAACATCTGTTTCAGCAATGTGGTTTTACCACTGCCTAAAAAACCGCTAATAATGTAAAGTTTAATCTTATTCATAAATTCCTCCAGCATACAGTTTTTAATTACATTTACATGTTATTCAAATATTATTGCCTTGAATTAAAAACGTTTTTATAATAAGGTTATTAAGTATCATACTACCAAGAAAATATTTAAGGCGGGGAACTCAATGTCAGATAATTTTAAGCTCGACAAACAGCTGTGTTTCAGTCTCTATAACGCACAGCGTAAGATGAATCGCTTCTATACTAATAAAGTATTTAAACAATATAATCTTACTTATCCGCAGTACCTCGTTCTCTCCATACTCTGGCAGATTTCACCTGTCAATGTCAAGACACTCGTAGAGGAGCTGGCACTTGATACAGGTACTATCTCTCCTCTTCTCAAACGTATGGAAGCAAATGAACTGATTGTTCGCGAGCGCTCTGAACTTGATCAGCGGGAAGTATTCATCCATCTCACAGACAAAAGTCGTGCAATTCAGAAACCGCTCCAGAATTGCACTGACGTTCTACTAGATGCGGATATCCTTTCAGACAAAGAAATCGACGAACTGAAAGCATTGCTGGATAAAATGGTCGATAATATGAATAACAAAATAACCTGAGCAGATGCTCAGGTTATTTTAATTTTTAAGCCAGCCCACAGATACAGTACCATATCCCGTATGCACACTTGCGACTGCAACCATATAATCCTCATGAATAATAAGTTCCGGATAGTCTTTTTGTAATCGTTCTACATATTTCTGTGCTTCTTCTTGATCACCTGAATTCAATACACAGATTTCTTTAAGTTGTTCTTTCTCAATGGCTTCTTCCACTATTTCAATCATACGCTCAAATACTTTTTTGCGCGTTCTGACTTTTTCGTAAGGAATGATTTTTCCTTCTTCCAGGCTTAAAATTAGCTGAATACTGAGAAGACCTGCTAAAAAACTCTGGGAGGCACTGAGTCGACCGCTTCTTCTGACCTGCTGCAGATTTTTGGGCTGCAGATAGAGGACAGTGTCATTTACTCGTTTTTTAATATGATTGACTGCCGTCTCAAAAGATTCTCCGCTTTCAGTCAGTGCCATACCTTCCAGCACCATTTTCTTATAAGGATAAGAACCGGTACGCGAATCTATAACAGCTGACTTTATCTCTACTTCGCTGCTCGCGGTCAGAGAATTTTGATAAGAACCTGTCAGTTCACTCGTCGGGTGGACAGCGATAACAGCGTCATATCCATCTTCTTTTATTTTGTGATACGTATCCAGCATCGCCTGAAAATTCGGCTGAGAGGATTTAGCACCTTCACCGTACTGTTTCAGAAGTTGATAAAACTCCTCTGATGACAGATTGACTTGGTCGATGTAACTGCGGTCATTTAAGATCAGACCCATCGGCACTACATACAGAGCATGTTCTGCAATTTCTTCTTTCGTAAATCCAGCCGCTGTATCGACTAACCATGCTATTTTTGTCATGTTGTCCTCCTAATTGATTCTCTGACGTTCCAATAAAACATTCTGATAGAAAATGCCTCGTCTCTCCATTAATGACTCGAAATGTCCAGACTCCATCAATTTTCCATCTTCCAATACATAAATCATATCAAAGTCCTGTAAGATTTCAAGTTCATGACTGATGACGACCACTGTATTTTGCTTGAGAATCTGTTCTATCATCAGCTGTCTGTTTACAACATCGATACCGTTGAACGGTTCGTCGAGCAGCCATAGAGGTCTATCTCTGAGCAATAATCTGATAAAGTGCAGTCGCTGGCGTTCACCACCCGATAAATTACGCCCAAATTCACTGATTGCGCTGTCTGCTGAAAAAGGTAAATGGAATGCTTCTAAATACTGATTAATCGCTTCAGTATTCTGACTGAAGAGATTATCCTGCACAGTGCCCTGGAAGAAATGATTCTTCTGCTGCATCACATTCAGTTCATTCATATAGCTTTCACGGTCGATGTCCTGCATCGAGAGTCCGTCTGCCAGCATATCACTTGAGTAAAGTCCTGATAAAAGACTCATCAAAGTAGACTTACCTGAGCCGCTGCTGCCGACAATCGCTATCTTTTCGCCTTCACGAATAGTCATAGTCAAGTCATTTAATACCGGACGAACTTGTCCGGGATAAATAAAATGAAGATTTTTGAGTTCAATCGGCAGGACGTGTGCCGGCCGGATTTGGTCTTCCGGTGCAGAAAATGTCAGCAGATGTTCACTCGCCCGCTTCGTTTCCTGGTAATAGAAAGGAAAATTAGTCATTGGAATAGCCATCTCAAAGAGGGTGATAGTCACCATGACGATACTTGCATACATCAGTACAGTGCGGTCCAGCATGACATAGAGTACGCCCCAGATGGCCAGCATACTGAACAAATTGAGCAGCCAGTCGTAGATTGCTATCAGCTGCTTTTCACGCAGAAGATTTTTTTCAAATTCATGTTGAGCTGTTAGAAGTCTCTGTGCATAATGGCCCTGCTGATCGAAGACGGCTAAATCTTCGCGGCCTAGGTTAAAGTCTGCGAGAGTATCCATAAAATCAGTCTGACTGCTTCTTGTCCGGTTTGTCAGTCCGCTGAGCATCCGGCTGAAAACCAGAGGCAGCACCCCTAATATGATGAGCATGACACCCGCGATGACACCGACTGCCTGCCAGTCATAAAAAGCATAGATGACGCAGACATTGAGTGCAGTCAGTAACACGACCACCGGCGGATAGATAACTCTCAGTAATACGTTCTGCAGTTTCTCGATATCATTGACTGTCCGCTGCAGCAGTTCTGATAGACGCCATTTCTGATGTAAATTGACAAAGTCCAGCATCAGCTGGTCAAATGCACTTACTCTGACTTCTTTCAGCATACGGAAGGTAGCATCGTGGCTGATCAGACGTTCAAAATATCTTGCAACTGCCCGCACCACTCCGAGCAGTTTGATGGAAGCTACAAGAATCATCAGTGAATAGAGTGGAACACCATATGCACTTTTAGACAACATCAGACCGCTCAAGCTGAACATACCGATAGCCGTTAAACCACCAATCACGCCTATTAGAATAGCAAGTGACAGCGAGCGATAAGTTTTTTTATCAATCCATTTAAACATTTTGCATCACCGCCTGATAGAATTCCTGATGACTGAAATCTGCACGTGTGCCATGTGACACTTTGCCTCCTTCAATATAAATCAGGTAGTCAGCTGACTGAATGGTCGCCCGCTGATGCGCAATCGTATAAAGCACCGACTGTTTACTGAGCCCTTTTAACGTTGCTCTTACAATTTCTGCTGTCTGTGCATCCAGCATCGCGGTCGGTTCATCAAAAATAATCATCGCCGCCGGATTTAATAGCGCCCGCATGAGCATCAGTCTATGGGTTTCTCCGCCAGACAGCTGCTCGCCGCCACTTCCGAGGACTGTATCAAACCCGTGAGGCAGAGCCTCGATTCGTTCCAGCATATCGACCTGTTTCGCAGCAGAATAAAGTGCCTCTTCAGAAATCGCATTAAACATCGTGACATTATGACGAAGTGTATCATTCATCACAAAAGGCTGCTGGGACATATAAATCAGGTTATTTTCAAGATAAGCAGGCAGTTCAATCTGGCCGTGGCCATGATTCTCTATTCCTGACAGCATTTTAGCGAAGGTTGACTTGCCTGCTCCGCTTGGACCGAATATTACAGCATGACGAATCGGTAATTCGTCATGAATCTGCATACTGAAGTTTGAATAGTTGAGCTGAGTATCCATTCTAATAGAATCACGGTCTGTATATGCATACTGAATACGCTCTGTGTCCTGTTCTTCAAGAAGTTCTGCATAGCCTTCTGCCTGTTTGCCTGTATGGAAGGCAGCACCTAAATCTTTGAGTGCATTATAAAACTCCGGTGCCAGCATCAGCACTACAATAGCCGTGTAGAAAGAAATCGTCTTAAAAACAATCAGGCCGAGTCCTATTTCCAGGGCGATGATCCCGATGGAGAGCATAGTGATAAATTCAATCATCAGTGTAGACAGAAATGCAGTCTTCAGAATAATCATCGTCTTCTCTCTGAACCCTTCAGATTTTTCTGCGATATCCTGTTTAACACGCTCTTCATTATTAAACAGTTTAATCGTCACGATGCCGCGTATAGCATCAAGAAAATAACTGGAAAACTGATTGAGTGCAGTCATCTGATCCGTCGCTTTTTTTGCTGTGTTGATACCGATGATGATATAAAATAACGGTACAAAAGGTGCCGTAATCATCATGATAAAAGCGGCATTCCGATGAAAGAACAGCAGAAAAATAATGATGACTAAAGGAATGATGGCCGAGCGGTAAACTTGCGGCAGATAATCTGCATAGAAACTATCTATGCCTTCTATTCCTTCAGTCGACAGGTTCAGTGCATCAGCAGCAGATTGTTTATCATTGATAAGCGAGCGGCGCAGCTGATGCTTAATCTTAGAACTGAGAACGACACCGAGCCACTTAATGAAAAAATGCAGCACACTTCTTCCTATTAATATAGCGAGAATAATTCCTAACAATTGATACGGAATATTTTGATGCAGCACACCGTCAATCAGCTGTCCGATATTTAAACTCTGCATAATAATAATAGAAGCAAGTAAAATAGAAGCTATAAACAATAAACCATGTATATAAAAATAACGTTTAGATAAACTTGTTAAATATTTCACAATTTCACATCCTCAGTTATATTATAATGATAAATACGCAAAACAAAAATAATACGCTTATACTCATTCACTGTTAAAAATATTCTTATTATATGCTGATATGGTATACTGTCAAAGAAAATGATAAGACACAAGGTGGTTAAGATATGGAATTTTTTATACTGTTAAAAGCGATTATTTTAGGGATTGTTGAAGGTCTGACTGAATTTGCACCTGTCTCTTCTACAGGTCATCAGATTTTAGTGGATGATATGTGGCTGCATTCAGCACAAGTACTCGGATCAAAAGAATCTGCCAATACTTTTAAAATTGTTATTCAGCTTGGTTCAATACTGGCTGCGGCATGGATTTTCAGACATCGTTTCGTTGATATGCTCAGTTTTAAAGCAGAACGTTCGGAGCGTCGTCTTAAACTTTCTCACATCATCATCGGTTTATTGCCAGCAGGTATTGCCGGCCTATTATTTGATGATTTCATCGATGAACATTTATTCTCTGTTCCCACTGTTCTTGTAGGACTTGCGCTCGGTGCTATTCTGATGATTGTTGCTGATATCTATGCGAAAAAAGTTCAGCATCCTCAGACAGTAGACAGTATCACTTATCGTCAGGCCTTCATTATCGGTCTCGTTCAAATCCTTGCTCTCTGGCCAGGATTCTCACGTTCTGGTTCTACCATTTCTGCAGGTGTACTGACAAAGCTTGATCATAAAGCAGCTTCTGATTTCACTTTTATGATGGCTGTTCCTATTATGGCTGCTGCCAGCGCTAAAAGTTTAATCAGTAATTATCAGTATATACATGCTGATCAGACATGGTTCTATATTTTAGGTTTTATTTTTGCATTTATCTTTGGGATTTTATCTATTAAACTTTTCCTCGACCTGATCAACCGTGTCAAACTGATTCCATTCGCCATTTACAGACTGGTACTTGTTGCAATCATTGCTGTATTGTACTTCGGTTTCGGTATCGGTAAAGGGATTTAATTTTTATCTTTAAGGAGTACCTATGAATAAATTATCTTCGCTTGACTATTATCTTTATCATGCGCAGCGTCAAATGATTAAATATTATAATCGCATACTGCTGAAACCTTATGACCTCAGTTATCAGCAGTATCTCGTTCTCATGGTATTGAATGAATCAGATGGCATGCCTGTGCTTAAACTGGGTGAAAGACTGGCATTTCAGTCCGGCACAATCACGCCCATTATTAAAAAGATGGAGATAGCTGATTTAGTGAGCAGAAGCCGTTCAAGTGAGGATGAACGAATCGTACTTGTCCATTTAGCATCTAAAGGTAAAGATCTGATAGAGCAAATCAATCAGATACCTGAGGAAATGCTCGTTCATTCCGGTATCACTTACGCAGATTACAAACACTTAATGTATTTAACTAATAAAATCGCGAACAATATTGAAGAGTAAATAGACGGTTGTCCTTGTGACAGCCGTTTATTTTAAACTTATTAAGGGTAAAATGAAGTTATTAATATGACCTTATGAAGGAGAGAATGATGATGAATGATAAAATCAAAACAGCTGTAAACCTAGGAGCTCTTATACTTGTACCTTTAATCAATGAACGCCACCGCTTAAAGGAAAACCCTGACTATGTAGCCGTTAAAAATAAAACGGTTCATACTGCTATCGCTACAAAAGATGTCGCTGTCAAAGCGAAAGACAAAACTGTTGATACAACTCAGAAAGTCGTTCAGACAACTAAAAATGTCAAAGATAAGACCGTAGCTGCTTCTCAATTTGTTGCGTCGACTGCACAGAACATCCAGGAAAACCGTGCAGAGAACAAAAAAGTTAAACAAACTAAACAGATGAGCAAACAGCTTGAAAAAGAAATCAGTCAACGTCAGAAAGATGAAGACAAACGACTGAAAGAGCGCCAGAAGCAGATGAAAGAAAATCTGGTGAAAGCTGATAAAGAAGCAAAAAAGAAACATAAAACTGAATTAAAAGAAACAAAGAGAAAAGAAGCAGGCAAATCTTCTATCCTCAGCGCTTTCACATCTTCACGTCAAACATCAAAAGTAGAGATACCAGAAACAGTTTATGATTTTGGTCATGATGAGGATTACTCTAATGCACCACTGTTCGAGAAACACCGTGAACAGATGGCTGCTCATATCGAGCGACGCGGCAAATACTAAATGACGATTCTCGTAGATGCTGATGCCTGTCCGGTCATTGCTGAAATTATTGAGCTAGCCGATAACCATCAGCTTAACGTCATATTAGTACGAAATTTTAATCATTATACAAGTAAACATTATCCTGATTTTGTGTCTGTACAGTATGTCGATGACGGTGCAGACAGTGCGGACTATAAAATAGTCGCTTTGACTCGTCCCGGTGACATCGTTATTACTCAGGATTACGGTCTAGCGAGTCTACTTCTTAATAAAAAGGCCATCATTCTTCATCATAACGGTAAACTCTATACGAAAGATAATATAGACCAGTTGCTCACGATACGTCATACAACGCTGCAGATGCGGCGAGCAGGTATCCGTACGAAAGGCCCTAAAGCCTTGTCACCAGCTGATAAAGCCTATTTTAAAGAACAACTAGAAAAAACCATCCTTAATCAATGATTCTGGATGGTTTTTGATAATACTTTTAAGTTAAGTAACCCTTGACGGACGATTCGTTTACGGTCAATAAAACCTGTTTTAATAAACGCATAATAGCCATTATCATTTTTTACATTGACCATCAAATAGAGTTCTGACTTATTCAGACTTGCACAGTATTTTTCTATCGCTTTTAACGCCTGTCTGAAATAGCCTTTCCCTTGTTGACTACTTGAGATAGATAAACCACGTAAATAGATGGCATCTGAGCCTGCACCCATGGTCTTCAGGATGCTGCCCGTTTCCAGTGCAAATACGCCGATCACTTCATTATCTTTTAATATGACAAAAGGTTGATAATCCGCTTTTTTTCGATTGATGATATACTTTGGATGGCCGGAAAATCTCATTTGACTGAGTGATAATGTATAACGTTCTAACGGAATCTCCATCCCAGGGCTTACTTTCATAATTCTGATCATACCGTCACCTCTTGCCATAATGATAACATATTTAGAAAGGATTTTTTCTATGAAATCAGTAGCAGTCTTCTGCGGTTCCCGACTAGGGGCTGATATTTATACAGAACAGGCAAAAAAATTAGGCACTTATCTCGCCGATCACAACATCCGTTTAGTATATGGCGGTGGCAACGTGGGGCTGATGGGTGTTATTGCTGACAGCGTACTCGCGAGTGGTGGTGAAGTCATAGGTGTTATTCCAGGTTTTCTGAGAGATAAAGAAGTCGCACATAACGGGCTGACTGAACTTCATATAGTCGACAATATGCATGAACGCAAAAAAATGATGGCAGACTACTCAGACGGCTTTATTATGATGCCCGGCGGTGCAGGTACATTGGAAGAATTTTTTGAAATCTTCACCTGGGCCCAGCTGGAACTTCATCACAAGCCCATTGGTATTTTCAATATAGACGGCTATTACCATACCCTTTATCAGATGCTGGTTGAAATGCATGACAGAGGCTTTTTAGACGAGCGCTATTTGTCGCTCGCAGTCCTTGAAGAAGAACCTGATGCATTAATCAAAGCAATGACCCTCAATTAGAGGGTCTTTTTCATTGATAACCTGAATGCCGTAACGTTTAAGAAGTGCTGAAGTCACACCTAGTCCCGCTTGTTTCGTGCCGTCAAACTGACCATTATAAATCATATGACTACCACAGCTCGGACTATTTTCCTTTAAAATCACCATAGTTACCTGATGTTTCTGACATATTTCAAGCGTCTGAAGCGCACCCTGTTTGAACTGTTCTGTCACATCCTGACCGGAAACAGTCAAGACGCGACCGTCACCTTGCCAGACCGCTTCACCGTCTCCTCCCACTATTTCTGCAGGTTCTCTTGGGACTAGCAGCCCACCCATCACTTCTGGACAGACGGGCATTGCTTTACCATCCTCTACCCATTGTCTGAGCCGTAAATCAAGCTGATTGCGGCCATCATAGCGAACCGGCTGTCCTACTAAACAGCTACTGATCAGTATCATATTTGATCCTTATAAAGGACATGTTTTTCGAGGGGATGGCCAGACGGAATCATCGGGTGATTAAACGTTCTATATTCAGAGAAGCCGATCTTCTGCATGACACGAATACTCGGCAGATTTCTGACACTGGTCAAACTGAATATAGGCAGGTCTGTCATCTTTCTTCCATAAGAAAGTACAGCTTTGGCGCCTTCAGTTGCGTAGCCCTTCCCCCACGCCTCTTTCCTGAGACGCCAGCCAATCTCATAAAAGGGCATCTCTTCAAGTGAGAACCACTTATTCTTCTCCAGTAGATGCATACCAATAAAACCAATGAACGCTCCAGTTACTTTTTCTTCTACTGCAAATAAGCCGAGATTGTTTTTTTCAATATCGCGCTGCATCTGCTGAAAAACGATTTCTGAACGTTTATAGCTGAGTCTGTCAGGAAAATAACGTCTGACTTCTGCATCAGCATTCATCTGCTGAAACAACGGCAGATCCTTCTGTTGCCAGTTTCTTAAAACCAACCGGTCCGTCTCTATATATTTCATCTCCTCACCTCGTCTCTATTATAGCAAATAAAAAATGCCACCGAAGTGGCATTTTTTTATTTATAGACGATGACTTTTCCGACTGATTTATCTTTAGATTCTGCGACTACCTTCACTTTCAGTCCATATTGCGGCAGGATTTTTCCTGCATGCGGCTGGGCTGGATTAGAGTAATCATTCTGATCATTGAAAAGCACACTTGATTTCAGGCTGTCATCAACAAGCGTTGATCCATCATCAAGTTTTAATTTGAGTGGATCCTGTGCAGTCATGCTGAACGCAGCATCGCGGACCTGGTACTGAGTCGATGCATATGATGCCGTTGCACCGTTCCATTTCAGTGGATTCTGGTCTGCATCGACAATTCCGATATAGCCGTATCCCGGATGTTTTGCGACATGATTGTCAGAATAGCTTTCATCAACATAATAGACGTTTAAGCCTTGATTGAAGCTCATTAAGTTACCTGCACGTTTAATATGTGCCAGTCCTTCATCAATCTTATGATGACTTCTCCATTGAAGCAGATAATAGTTTTTGCTGTACTTCTTACCATCAGAGACAGTGAAACCATTCAGTTCAAACTTAGAAGTGTTTTCTGCTCCATCTGCGAGCACTACTCCTCCATCAGCGTTTACTTTGATGTCATCAATATAGAGACCAGTGCCGATAGAACCTGCATCTGTGACATATAGATAGCGCAGCTGAACTTTCTTGCCTGCATAAGCTGACAGGTCGAACTTAGCATCTACCCAGCCGTCACTTGTACCATCAATACCGTTACCGGCATTGGCACCTGCACCTTCAGGATCATCATTATTTGTGATGTTACCAGCCAGATTAGTCCAGTTCTTACCATCTGTAGAGGCCTGTACATATGCATAGTCATAACCTTTTTCGATATCATATGATGCCTTAAATGATAAATCTGCTGATTGTTTTCCTGTTAAATCGACAGTTGTCGTCATAGATGTCAGAAGATTATTGTCTGCCCCACTGAAATAGGTTTTAGTGCCTTCAGCTGGTTTGACAACCTGTGTTTCTTTATCAGGTAATGTGATTTTAACAGCATCATCATTTGTCCCTTTGCTTGAAGCCTCATCTAATGTGAACGCCTGAGGAGTGGAAGTGACGTCTTTAACATCAATTTCACTACCAGTCTGCCAGTTACCACCGTGGTAGTTTTGAAGCAGTTCTTTCATATAAGCATCAAAACCAGTTGGTTCAGTACCTGGAATTTTACCTGCCCAGCTACCGCTTGACATAATAGACCAGAATGAGACAGGTTCACCTTTACCAGAATAAATCGTATCATATTCATCCGGGAGTCCTAAGTCATGGCCGAACTCATGAGCGAATACCCCGGTCGCACCGTCTTCTGGTTCAATTGTGTAGTCGATGACAGCAAGCTCGCCTCCAAATTGGTCCAGTCCTGATTTTGTACCTGGAATCGTATACGGTTCACCCTGTTCGTTGAAGTCCAGACTCCAGCGATGAGACCAGATAGCATCCGGACCAAGACGGCCACCACCTGCATCTTCACCCGGTCCAGCATGGATAATCATAACGTGGTCAACGATTCCATCTTTTTCATTCAGCACACCGTCTCCATCAAGGTCATAACGATCCCAGTGGTCATAGTCTGACAGATCAAGTGTTGGATCTTGCGCCGCTTTTTGAAGTGCTTCTTTTATAAGTTCCTTCGGACGGGCATCACTGCCATCTGCGTCCGGATAGTTGCCTCCATAATAAGCTGCCGGATGGTCAGCAGTGTACCAGCCATGGACATCTCCTTCGATATCATAACTGCCACCAGACTGATTCTGATAGAACTGCTTCATACTCAGCAGATTCTCACCATTCGGTCCTTTGAATCCTTTTTCACCGAACACCATCTGCTGATAATGATTTACTGGGTAATCTTCATAGAACATATCACTTTCTTCTTTTGTGATTGTTGAGTTCTTGTAATCCGGGAAGTCGATAGCGAGAAGCAGCACTTTATCTGTTCGTTTTTCGCCGTTATACTCTTCTAATTGCACAGGCTTCAGAACATTTGCATGTCCTTTTTTCTGCCCTTTTCCTTTAGTGAAACGATTGTCTTTTGCTTTGTTAGATTGATCCGTCACTTTCTTGAACTTTTTAACGAACTTGCCTTCATTTTTAACTTTTTCAGTCGCTGCTTCCCCTTTGTTTTTCACATAAGCTTTGACTGCTTTTTCTGCTTCAGCACGCGATGCATTTTCTTTCAAGACACCTTCCTGCTTCAGCATCTCGATTAAACGGTCTTCATTTGCAATGACACTGTCAAAGCCCGTCCCCTTATAATAATCACTTGCAAATGCAGTACCAGATGAAATAATTCCCAGTGTTAAGACAGATGAAATCACTTTCTTTTTCAAATGATGGCCCCCTTTTGTTTAATTAAATACATTATGTCGGAATTCGAAGGAGTTGTAAATAAGTATTTTAAAATTTCTGATATATTATTTTAAAAATTAAAATGCACATCTCTTATTGAAATGTGCATTTTAATTATTTATATATTTTTATTTTTGCTACTGTACCTTCTTTGTTCTGATCGACTACTCGCATTTTAATACCATATTGCGGCAGTACCCGACCCGCTTCAGGCAGCATAAGGTCATCCAGTTTCGCCTGTGTGTAATTACGGTCAGAAAAAACAGGGACTGGATTTGTGTTCTTTTTCTTAAAGAAATAATTTGAAAGCTTATTATAGTTACCATAACGCTTCGTGTTAAACGGGGCATCAAATATTTGAATATCAGTCGTCGGTGCATTGTCTGTTTTTGATATCAATGTTTTAGGAGATGCATCTACTACACCGACTAAACTTTTACCCGGATGGCTCGATAACGATGAGTTATTACGGTAATACTCATTGACGTACCACACCAGCATACCTTTACCATAATAGTTTCGGCCAAAGGGGTCGTAAATTTCACTAAGCCCTTGATCAATTCCTGTATGAGTTCGCCACTCTACCAGATAATACTGCTGGTAATTTCTATAGCGCCCGGATTTAAGTTTTTTCTTGATAGGAGGCAGCTCAATTCTGAGAATATCATTATTACGCCCCTTTCTGCTGGCCTGGTCGAGAAGGTACGTCTTACCTTTTGTCGTGATGTCAGTTGATTTGATGACAGAACCTCGGAGCCAGTTGCCGCCGTACATCATCTGCAGATCAGATTTGGCCAGTGGACTTAAGCCGACTGGTTTAGAACCGACGCGTTTACCAGCGTCCGCACCGTAGCTCATCAGTGACCAGTAACGTACAGGTTCGCCGGCGTGGCTATTAGCAGACCGGGATGTATCATATTCATCGATTAATCCGAGCATATGCCCGAACTCATGGGTAAATGTACCGACAGAGCTGTCTTCTGCCATCACCCCGTATTCGCCTATAGCGAGTCGATGACCCGGGAACTTGGAAGTCCGGCTATAGGTGTTCGGAATCATGTGAGGTTTTGAGCCTACTTCACTGACGTGCTCCCAGATTGAATTCTGACCGAGTGCACCGCCTCCTTCACTTTCTCCGATACCACTGAAGACGACTATAAACTTATCTATGATGCCGTCAGGTTCATTCACTTTCCCGTCCTGATCCCGGTCATAATAATCATAGCGATCGTATTTAGATAAATTGACGGATTTATCTTTAGCGACCCGGGCCGCTGCTTCCATGATCAGTTCATGTACGTGTGCATCATCATTCGAGTCCTCATTGACCCCGTAATAACTTAATGGTTTCTTCGCACGATACCAGCCAGTAACCTGGCCACCTAAAGTAAAGCTGCCTCCTGAAGAAATCTCATAATAGTTTTTTACTGAACGATAAGATTTGCCGTCAGGTCCTTTAAAACGATCTGCAAAAAATACATCTCTATAGTGCTCTTTAGTGTATTTCGGATAGTAGTTCCTGGAGGCACTTGTGCCAGGCGTATAATGGCCCATTTCCGGTTTCAGCGTCGACTGTTTACTATCACTGAAATCCATCATGACGATGAGCACATTTTCTTTCATAACAGGTCCGCTATATTCTCTTGCTTTAAAAGCGGGCATACCAAAAGTAGGCAGGAAACTTCGTTTATGGACTATTTCAGAGTTCGTTTTCACTTTTTCAGCACCATCCACTTTTATGGTCTGACTAGCGAGGATCAGTGCAGCAATTAATGTGATCATTATTTTTTTCATATTTTATACCTCTATTGTTGTTGCTATTTCCCTAAATCATATCATGCCTCACCTTTCATTAATATAAAAAGCATCTGATTTTCATTAAAATCAGATGCCCTTATTTTATCTCGATTTGTAGGATAACAGACGAACCTTCACAGTATCCGTTTTAAAATCTATTTTTTCGTTACGCGGTGTTGTGACGGTCGCATCTACAATATCATCCGTCTCATTGAATTCATATGTGACAAGGAACGTCTCAAATTCATCATCAAAATTCGGTTTCTGAGCGACTATACGATTAATATCACCGAAGCTGTCAGTCACTGTATAGCCAGTAATCGCTTCCAGTTCACTTGCAAGCTCTCTTAAAGTCATTTCTTTATTTTCAATCAGAACAAACTTCTCTTCATGCATGGTCATCATCCTTTTTCTCTTATTCTTAACTTTTTCATTCCCCATCCCCAGTATCGAGAAACATCAACTATGATTATCGAGTAGAATCATCTCATCATAGTTCAATGATTGCCGCAGCTCAATGGCAACTTCTGAAGATATTTTACCGCGTGAGGCCAGCTGCTGAACCACTTCACGCTCCATACCGATGACATTCAGCGCCATCAATGCTTCTGCATCCTCGAGCTTTTCATTTACAATATTACGCTTTAACTGCTCTACTCGGTTCAAGTAGATATCTGATACAAGCGCTACTTCCATACGGTTATCACCATCTGTTTCTTCGAGTAGTGCCGAAAGCACTTCAGTATAGACCTTATTGGCGATGTTCTGCAGTTCAACTAGATGGCTTCTGAAAGTAAGTGGGCTCATTCCGCTGAAATGTGAGCCCAGCTTACGTCTGCTTTTCCGTACACGCAGTATAAAAAGTCCTCTCTTCAGAAAAGAAGTGTGCGCAAACAAGCGTGTCCGCTCGATATAAGCGATGTAGTTTTGATACGCACTCTCAGATATCGCTCCACTTTCCGTTAAGTCTTCAAGCACAGCAGCTTCGACATCAAGCGCTTTGTTCTGGAGCCTGATGATCTCCTTAGGATTTTCGTCGTGATCATGAATCCGCTTATAGAAGTTGATACGCATCGTGTTCTGACGAATCAGATTACCTGTAATCGCCGTGTTCTCTTCTGTCGTCTGCCTTTGCAGATATTCAATCGCTTTTTCAATCACGAAAATACGTGCTTCTTTAAATGAATATTTGGATGTATTCTCGATGATATCTTTTTCTACCAGCAGTGGCAGCAGCACCTGAGCCACTACTAAACTGATGACTACTACCCCTGCTGCTATAAATAGCAGGTCATCTCTATAGATGAAGTCCTGGTTCTTATAGATTTCATATGGCAATGTCAAAGCGATGGCCATTGAGATAGTCCCGTGAACACCACAGACTGCAGCAATCAGTGCATATTTAAAGCGTGATGGCCGCTCTTCCGGCACATCCGAGTCCTGATTGTTCAGTATTTTGATGAACGGGTTTTCAGGTATATAGAACATATCATAGAGTAGGAAGACCCATATAAATCTGAAGAGATAGACAAGCAGTGAAATGATGGCAGTCAGAATTAAAAGACCCACTAAATTCTGTCTTTCGTGCGTGATGATCTCAAGTGTGACTTCCGGAATAATATAGCCGAGAATGGTGAAGACCATCCCATTAAGTACAGTAGATAGTAATCCCCATGTATAGTTGTATCCCATCTGAAGTTTAGTCGTTGCCTGACTGAAGCGGTCTCGTTCTATCCCATGAACGATACCGCCTATCACTGCAGCGATTACACCTGACACGTGGAATGATTCTGCCACCATATAAATAACGAAAGGTGTCAGCAATTGTATAAGACTGAAGATATACTCTTCTTCGAACCCACTATCCAGCAGTCTGATTCTTATCTGGACGAAGAGAAGACCGATAATCAGTCCGACGATAACACCGCCTATTGAAGTCGTCAGAAACTGAATCGCAGCGCCTTGCACAGTAAAGACATGCGAAGTTAAGGCTACAACAGCAATATTGAAACTCAGGATCCCTGCTGCATCGTTCAAAAGTGACTCTCCTTCAAGAATCGTCATCAATCCTTTAGGAAGTTTTTTACCTTGTGCAATGGCCTGAACGGCCACTGCATCAGTCGGACAGATAATAGCTGCCAGTGCAAAACAGGCCGCAATCGGTATCAATGGCATCATGAAATGCGTGATATAGCCCAGACCGATGACTGTCGTAAAAACGAGACCGATCGCCATCAGAACGACAGGTTTGATGTATTTTAATAACTTAATCCGGGAGACATGGTTCCCTTCCAAAAAAAGCAGCGGTGCGATAATACCAATCAGAAACATCTCGGGTTCAAATTCCATGACAATAGGTACAGGTGTCAGGAAAATCAGCATGCCTAAAAATATTTGAATAAAAGCAAGAGGCAGTCGTGGAAACTTGTAGTGAATAACTGTTGATATAATAGTCGCAATAATAAAACTAGAAAGCATAATAAATATTTCCATCTGTTCAGTCCTTTCTATGGTTGATAGTCATTATAAAGGGAAATATGATGTTAAATAAAGGAGGTCATTTTATGAGACATACCATCTTACATGCACCCGTTTCCCCGTCAGCACCCAATCATATGGTGCTCCCTGTCATCATCTATCATGATATCAAAGAAGACCCGGTCGAACTATTTAAACGCAATGACTGGCATCAAGTCTGGACAAACGGTGTCTATGATTACCATCACTTTCATCCAAACTGTCATGAGGTGCTCGGTGTTAAAGAAGGTCAGGCAGAATTGATGATCGGAGGCGAGAAGGGTCAGAGAGTCACAGTTCAAAAAGGCGATGTACTACTGTTACCCGCTGGTTACGGTCATAAACGACTGAGTAAGTCAGAAGATTTTAAGATAGTCGGTGCTTACCCTACTGAAGAAGAAGTAAAGACTGAAACATCTTATGATGACTTGACTGCTATCAATAGAAGCATCAACAGCGTCAAACTGCCGGATTCCGATCCAGTAACAGGCAGTAACGGTCCGATGTTCAAAGAATGGCATAATATCTATTATTGCAACGCTGAATATTAAAAGAGGTCATGTTTCCAATGAAACATGACCTTTTTAAAACCAGTTTTTCTGCCTGAAGTAAACAATCATACCGAATGTAATGACAAGCATCACGACCCAGACACCTAAGTAGCCATATTTCCAGTGAAGTTCAGGCATCACGTCGAAGTTCATGCCGTAAATCCCGGCAAGTAACGTCAGCGGCATGAAGATAACAGAGTAAATCGTGAGAATCTTCATGATATTATTCATCTTGAATGAGTTAAGTGAGATGTAATTATCACGAATATCAGCGGTCATCTCACGCGACGATTCAATCATTTCCACTTGCTTGATCAGATGGTCATTAATATGATGCAGAAAGATTTTCTGTTTCTTGGATAACGGCATAATTCTGCCTTCCAGCAGCCTGTACACCAGATCCCTCATCGGTAGTACGGTTCGTCTGATCAGGAGCAGATCCTCTCTTAAATCAAAGGTCTCCTCTATCAGCACTTCTGTCGAAATATCCACTGAATGTCTGTCCTCAAAAGAGAAAACTTTATCTTCCAGTTCATAAACAAACGGAAAATAGTTATCGACAATCGCATCCAGCGTCAGAAACATTATTTCAGAAGTAGATGCTTTTGAGTTATCCTTCTTGTTGATCATCATATTCCAGACTTTATCTACTTCTTCTGAATGTTCCTTATGATAGGTCACGACTAATATATCATTAATGAAGACGTCTATTTCTTCAGGCTTCATGGTCTTCAGATCGATTGCATGAAAGACATAGAAGAGATAATCATCATATTCCTTATACTTCGGTCTTTGTCTCACTGAGACTGCATCTTCTATAGAAAGCGGATGGAAGTGAAAGAACTGGCTGAGCAGAAGGTTTTCATGCATTGTCGGTTCAGACATGTCAACCCATACAAGACGTGGCTCTGAAGTCATTTCATAAGGAGATTCACATGTCTTCAGCTCATTATTGATATCTATATATAATGTACGGATCATAAGTCACCTCTATAGTTCAAGTCTCATTTCTTTACCTTTCCAATTATAGCCTAATTTCTGATTGAGGGCGACCATGCTTCTATTAGCAGGATGAACGGTCCCTGTAATATAAGTCATTCCTTTTTCTTCACTTATTCTCTTTACTTCATTTTTAAGCTTGCTGGCGTAACCTTTTCCTCTTTGCCCAGGATTCACCCACAATGATTTTATATGCGTATAGTCAGTCATCGCGTACCAGATAAAGGCGACGAGCTCCTCTTCTACTACTGCAAGTATTCTGTCGCCACTGTACTGCATGAGCAACCGTATTGATTCTTCTCTTAAAATATACTCTAGTTCAGTCGGCCGCCAGTCTTTGTAGTCTGCAGGGATTGTTTCATGTAAACGCGCGATTGTTTTCAGTAAAGGGTCATCGTAATTAATATGTATCATCATAGTTTGATTTTAACATGATGAATAGAGTATGAAACAACCGGTAGATACCTGTTATAGATACAGATTTTATTTCTGCAGATGTACTATTACAGCCAAGCACTTGATATGACTGGATTTCTAAAAAAACTTAAAAATATTATAAATAATGTGATTCCATTCACGTATGTGTTATAATTGTCTTGTGAAGTTAATCACATTATGTTTGGGAGGCATACATTATGTTAAAAAATGAACAAAAACAAACTACTGCATGGTCTGGATTCAAAACTGGTAAATGGGCAAAACGTATTGATGTCAGAGAATTCATCCAACTGAACTACACACTGTACGAAGGTAACGATGAATTCTTAGCACCTGCAACAGACGCAACTCAGAAACTCTGGGCACAAGTAATGGAGCTGACTAAAGAAGAGCGTGACCGTGGCGGCATGTGGGATATGGATACGAAAGTCGTTTCTTCTATCACTTCTCACGATGCAGGTTACTTAGACAAAAATCTTGAAACAATCGTCGGCGTTCAGACAGAAAAACCATTCAAACGCTCTATGCAGCCTTACGGTGGTATTCGTATGGCAAAAGCTGCTTGTGAATCTTATGGTTATGAGTTAGATAAAGAAACAGAACATATCTTCACTGAATACCGTAAAACACATAACCAAGGTGTATTCGATGCTTATTCAAAAGAAATGCTTGCATGCCGTAAAGCAGGTATTATCACTGGTCTGCCAGATGCTTATGGTCGTGGACGTATTATCGGTGACTACCGTCGTGTTGCTTTATACGGTGTAGACTTCTTAATGGCTGAGAAAAAACGTGACTTCGATAACATCTCTACAACAATGTCTGAAGACGTTATCCGTATACGTGAAGAAGTATCTGAACAGTACCGCGCATTAAATGAACTTAAACAGTTAGGTGAAATCTACGGATTTGATTTAAGCCGTCCAGCTGAAAACTTCAAAGAAGCTGTACAATGGACTTACCTCGGCTACCTTGCAGCAATTAAAGAACAGAACGGTGCTGCGATGAGTTTAGGTCGTACTTCTACATTCCTTGATATCTATGCAGAACGCGATATCAAAAATGGCGTATTAACTGAAGAAGAAGCACAGGAAATCGTTGACCACTTCATCATGAAATTACGCTTAGTGAAATTTGCTCGTACACCTGACTACAACGAATTATTCTCTGGTGACCCAACTTGGGTAACTGAATCAATCGGTGGTGTCGGCATGGATGGCCGCGCGCTTGTCACTAAAAACTCATTCCGTTTCTTACATTCTTTAGACAACTTAGGTCCGGCACCAGAACCAAACTTAACAGTACTCTGGTCTACTCGCTTACCTGAGAACTTCAAAAAATACTGTGCGAAGATGAGTATTCAGACTTCATCTATCCAGTATGAAAATGATGATCTGATGCGTGAAAGCTACGGCGACGACTACGGTATCGCCTGCTGTGTATCTGCAATGAGAATCGGTAAACAAATGCAGTTCTTCGGCGCTCGTGCGAACTTAGCAAAAACGTTATTATATGCAATCAATGGTGGTAAAGACGAAAAATCTGGCGCTCAAGTCGGTCCGGCTCTTGCACCCATCACATCTGAATACCTTGATTATGACGAAGTTATGGTCCGTTTCAATGATATGATGGAATGGTTAGCAGGCGTTTACATCAATTCATTAAACGTCATCCACTACATGCACGATAAATACAGCTATGAAAGAATTGAAATGGCTTTACATGACACTGAAATTATTCGTACAATGGCTACAGGTATTGCCGGTCTTTCAGTTGCCGCTGACTCATTATCAGCAATCAAACATGCTAAAGTTAAACCAATCCGCAATGAAGAAGGTTTAGTGGTTGACTTTGAAACTGAAGGTGAATTCCCACAATACGGTAACAACGATGCACGTGTTGATGATATCGCTGTTAAATTAGTAGAAGAATTCATGACAAAATTACGCAAACACAAAACTTACCGTGATTCAGAACACACAATGTCAGTGTTAACTATCACTTCTAATGTGGTATATGGTAAGAAAACAGGTAATACACCAGATGGCCGTAAAGCAGGCGAACCATTTGCACCAGGTGCGAACCCAATGCATGGACGCGATCAAAAAGGTGCTTTAGCTTCATTATCATCAGTTGCTAAATTACCATATGACTGCGCTAAAGATGGTATCTCTAACACATTCTCTATCGTACCTAAATCACTCGGTAAAGAAGACGATGCTCAGCAAAGTAACTTAGTCAGCGTATTAGATGGTTATGCAATGCAGCATGGTCACCACTTAAATATCAACGTATTTAACAGAGAAACTTTACTGGATGCAATGGAACATCCAGAAGAATATCCACAGCTGACAATCCGTGTATCTGGTTACGCTGTTAACTTCATCAAATTAACACGTGAACAACAGCTGGATGTTATCTCTAGAACATTCCACGAAAAAATGTAACTAATTGCTTAGGGGGACTTCAATTGATTAAAGGACACATTCATTCAGTCGAAAGTTTAGGAACAGTAGATGGACCTGGATTAAGATATATCTTATTTACACAAGGGTGCTTACTACGCTGCCTATTCTGTCACAATCCAGATACTTGGCAAATCGGTGAACCTTCACGCGAAGTGACGGCTGAGGAAATGGTTCAGGAGATACTCCCCTACAAGCCTTATTTCCATGCATCAGGTGGCGGTGTTACAGTGAGCGGTGGCGAACCGCTCCTGCAACTGCCATTCCTTGAAGAATTATTTAAACAGCTTAAAGCTGAAGGTATCTCAACATGTATCGATACATCAGCCGGCTGCTTTAATGAAACACCCGCTTTTATGAATCACTTTAATGAACTGCAGAAATATACTGATTTATTTTTGCTAGACATTAAACATATTGATAACGATAAACATTTAAAACTGACAAGTAAGCCCAATACCCATATCCTGAAATTTGCACGTTTATTATCTGACCGCAAACAACCTGTCTGGATCAGACACGTTCTTGTACCGGGGCTGACAGATAGCAGAGAAGATCTGATTAAGCTCGGTGAGTTTGTTAACTCTCTGGACAATGTAGTTAAGTTTGAAATCCTCCCCTATCACCAGCTGGGCGTCCATAAATGGGAGGCGCTCGGTATCCCTTATGAATTAACTGACGTCGAACCCCCTAGCGACGAAGAAGTCAAAATGGCTTATGATTTAGTCGGCTTTAAAGGATTGACCCCTCTTAATAGTTAAAAAAGATTCAGGCAGCTGCCTGAATCTTTTTTTATTTGTCATCTCTTGATGGGCCGTAGATAGAAGGGACATGAAGATCAGCCTGACGCATCAGCACAGTCATCTGACCACGATGATGCACCTGATGTAAGTTCGCTGCCTGAAGCAAAGCACCTTTTGGCATCTTTGTTCCAAACATATCTGCTTCGTCTAATAAATTTGCATCAGTTAAAGTCTGCTGATAAGAATCAAGTACGCTTTTGTATGTTTTTTCATAAATATCTGCAATCTCTTCCGCACTGTCAGGTGCTGAGTCAGGTGTAAAGCGCGCACCTTCAAATGTTTCGCCCGTAAGTGAAGCAAAGCCACCCGCGCTTTGCGTGATATGCCAGGCAATTTCACCTAAAGTACGATCATTTTCAGTGACTGCCTGCTGCAGTGATTCATCAGTCAGTTCTTTTAAACAATTCAGAGTCAGTTGACCTTCGCGTTCATATTCCTGGATAAATGAATCTTTAGATGTGTACATGTGAATCCTCCTTTACTGTGATGGTTTAAGTGTAGAGGGTAAATCATCAAAGTGCAACAAATGCACTTTGTGCCCAGAATGGCATATTGACAATTTAAGGAACACACTTTACACTTAAGAAAAAGAAAGGACGTGAGGTCTATGGTAACGATAAATATTTTTCTGTCACCGAAGCCATGGACCACGTGCGCCCTTTAACGGACGTTTTTTCAGTGTACCCATGGCTCAGCCATGGGTATTTTTTATTAACTGAAAAAGGATGAGACAATTGACAACACTTACACAACTAGGCTTCACAGAGGAAGCACAAGGCCTGATCGGCCGTATATCAACACAAGCAAAAGGCATCTACCGAGCTGTTACTGAACAAGGAACGTATCTTGTTTCTTTGACCGGCAAGTATAAATATGAAGTGACGGATCTGGCAGCGATACCTGCTGTCGGGGATTTTGTTAAAATAGAATCTTTTCCGGGTGAAATGCGCGGTGTCATTACAGACCTCCTGCCGAGAAAGCAGGCTTTTATCAGACAGGCAGCAGGCACTGAGACTAAACCTCAAGTCATCTCTGCGAATGTTGACTATGCATTTCTGGCGATGAGCTGCAACGACAACTATAACCTTAACCGTATGGAGCGTTACCTGATTGCTGCGTGGGATTCAGGCGCAACGCCCATTATTCTGCTGACAAAAGCGGACCTCGTCAGCGAGCTTGATAAAGAAATTATGACAGCAGAACTATCTGGCATCGCGTTTGATGTGCCGATTTACTTCATGGATATGCATACGAATGATCATATTGATGAACTACGTGCCCTCCTGCAAGACAATAAAACGGCAACCATACTCGGTTCAAGTGGTATCGGTAAATCAACACTGATCAATAAACTGGTGGGTCAGGAAGTCATGGTCACACAAAGCATCCGTGAATCTGACAGTAAAGGGAAACATACAACAACCCACCGAGAACTCCTCCTGCTTCCTACTGGTGGCATCATCATCGATACACCAGGCATGCGTGAATTCCAGCTGTGGTCCACCGGCGCAAACGCGGGACTCACCGCTGAATTTGAAGACGTAGAAGATTTGATTGCAAACTGCCGCTTCAATGACTGCAGCCACACTAATGAACCCGGCTGTGCTATCAATGCTGCACTGGAAGACGGTTCATTAAGTACAGAAAGATACGAAAGATATCAGAAATATCAGCGGGAACTCGCCTTCCAGGAACGACGCGGCAACGAAGCATTAGAACGTCAGGAACGCGACAAGTGGAAAAAGCTGACGCAAATGGGCCGTCAGAACAGGATGAAAAAAGGAAGATAACAACAAAGGACCTTCACTGCTGTGAAGGTCCTTTAATTTTTAAGAAATATTCATTTAAAGGTTAATAAAAACATCTATGATGAACCATACAATCATCACTATCAGCATAATGAGTTTGGCAAACGTACTTGCGAGAAAGCCTAGTAATGAACCTAAACTTGCATCCATTGCTTTCCTCATATCCTGTACCACCAAGAGCTCCACTATAAAAACAGCGATTAATGGAAACAGGATGATACCAAATGGCGGATAGACGAAGCTCCCGACTATCACACTGATAAGTGCGGTGATTTCACCAGCTTTACTGCCGCCGTAGCGTTTGACAAAATAACTGCCTGCGACGTAGTCACTGACGAGCATTAAAGCTGTAATGATGATCATGACAATCCAGAAGAACCAGGAGAGTGTTGTACTGTCTATAGCGAAATGATAGATCAGAAAACCAATCCACATCATGAGTACGCCTGGTATGATAGGTACGACTAAACTGACGAAAGCTAGTATAAATGAAACTATAACAAGTAACCAGAGCAAAGTGGTCATTCTACTATGTCCTCCATTCTGACGGGTTTTGTGAAGATGAGTAAGATAAAGGCAACAGCGATGAATGATGCAGAGACGAAGAACACGTTGCCAAGTCCGACGATATCACTCATGAAGCCGCCAAGTAAGTTTCCAACTAACTGGCCGACAATCATTGCATTTGAAAACAGCGTTGAGGCATAACCCGGGAAATCCGGCAGTATATCCTGGAAATAACTGATGCCAAGACCTAATAAAATAGCTAAGAAGAAGGCGAGTCCAACCTGGCCAATCAGCATCGCGATAACATTGTCAAAAATACCGATTGAGAAATAATAACCGCCGCCAAGAACAGCACCGATCATGAGCAGTGTTCGTGTCTCCATCTTCGCTGACATGATACCCAGTATAATCATAAAAGGCACTTCAAGTCCGGCGCATAGACTGGCTAAATAGCCGACGTTCGCTTCTTTTGCATGAAGGTATTCCGTGACAAAGAGCGGCATATTCAAGGTGTACATCCACTGCCCCACATGCAGAAAAACAAAAGCCAGAAATGGAATCAGCAGATACTTATCACGTAATAAGTTAGGCGTGACAGGCTCGACATAACCTTCCGCGCGTACCACTTCTTTCTTTTCGACATCTTTATAAAAGATGATGATAGTCAGTAAAGCAGTTAGATAGCATAGAATCGTTCCGCCGAAAAGACCGGCATAGCCGAATTGTTTGAGAAGAACTGTTCCGACGAGCGGTCCGAACAGGAATCCGAAGCTGAACATTGAACGTAAGACTGTATTCGCAAAAGCCGCATGCTTGATAGATGCTGATTCATTGATGCTTTCTCGGGCAGAGGCATAAAGCTGCGGCATAGCCGGTGCGCCCATCCCTGCAAAAAAGACGTACATCATGATGAAGATAACAGGTGTCTGGACAAAGAAGTAACTGCTGAAGGCAATACAGGACATCGACAGACTAAAAAGAATAATATATTTGCGGTTAAAATTCGCTTTATCCGAAAAACGAGCAACGATGGTATTGACAAGAAACCCTGCTAACGCGAAAAGCGCCATCATGATGCCATACATACCCCGGGTCATACCGAGTTCCTGTGTCGCGTAAAGAATGAAGAATGGAACAGTAATCGCGAGCGCCATCCCGAGCAGCATCATATCGAGCAGGAAGAGCTTGTAGTTTTTTATTTTCATTAAATCTCGGAACATTTTCTCACGTACTTTCTTAATATATTGTATGATGGAATAAAACTTGAGGTGATCAGATGAAGTATGAAGTCATTAAAATATGTACAGGTAAAGTTGAAAAGCTGATGCTCGGCGGTAAACCTAAAAAGACTGCGGTCAACAAATATCCGATTACTGAACCGAATTATTTATCAAAGCTTGGCTTTGAAGGAGACGAGCATGAATATAAAGGTCATGGTGGTGTCAATAAAGCGGTCTGTCTTTATGACAAACTTGATTACGCGCTCTGGCAGGACTATATCACCGATATGCCGGACTATGCGATGTTCGGTGAGAATATTACGACAGTTGGTCTGACAAAAGATAAGATTGCGATTGGCGATACATTCAGACTCGGTGACGCGGTCATTCAAGTATCAGAAGGCCGTGGCCCGTGTAATACCATCGCTAAGAAGTACGAAGTGCCGACTCTTGTCAAAATGATGAGCGCGGCCCATGCGACCGGCTGCTATTTCCGTGTGCTTGAAGAAGGATACGTGCAGCCTGACAGTCAGCTTGAACTATTAGAGCGAGACCCTGAACAATTTACGCTGGATGAGTTCAATGCACTCCTTTACACAGATAAGAAAAACGTCAATCTTCTCAAGAAAGCTGTCAGTGTGAAGGCACTGAGCGAAGATCAACGTCAGACATTCATGCAGCGCCTAGAGCGTAATCAGTAGCGCTGCCTTATCATCATGTACTTTATAACGGGGATAGAGGCGTTTGTCTTTATCCTCTATTTCATATAGCATCATGTTGCGGAGAAACTGGTCTAAATCCCGGATTCCTTCTCTGACGAACTGTTCAAGTCCGACACCTTTAATATCGTAAAAACCATCAGTTGTCAGCAAGATGTGTGTCAGACATTCATAGCTCAGTGTCCCATGGTTATACGCTTCATTAAACAACAGGTCTCCGTTCATGACGCTATAACCAAACGGCTGGTTCGCCATCTTCTTTGCCTGATCCATCGCTTCAATCATTTCTTTAGGTCTGTCTTTCATGTTCGGGTACTTTTTCATCCATTCTGCCATTCTATCGCTTTCTTCTTTCTTACCGTAGCGTGGCACTGCTTGTATCACTTCATCACCTATCGCATAGAGCACACAGTCTGCTGAACTCGTCCATTCGATATGGTCAGACAGCAGCTTAACAGCAGCATGACAGCACTGAAAGCGGTCTTTAGGATGATTGATTTCAAGTTCCATAGCCGTCATATCTGTTTGAATCGCCTGGTTGGCTGTTTCAGTGATGTCATTTAAGGATGCGTCACTTTCTGCCTGTTCAAAAGCTGCTTTTACTGCATCTGCCGCGCGTTTACCCGGGGTCACCCCTGCAAACATCCGGCCAGACAGTGAAGTCACTCCGTCTATTACACCGTACACTCGCGCCTGATCGTTAATAATAAGTGCATCTTCATTCATCAGACCTTCACCTTGCTGAATAACCGAGACAATCATGCTGACACTCCCTAATCAATCAGAATGGTATTACGGACTTTCGTCATTTTTTCATCTAACTGGCTTGATGCCTGTGCCACTTCAAACAACTCGTCTTTCATTTCCTGACTGAGTTCTTTTGTATTGTATTTATACTGCAGTTTATGTTCTGTAGAAGCAAAGAAATCCATGGCAAGTGTCCGTATCTGTATTTCTGCCGGCACCCATCTGATACCTTCAGAGAGAATCAGCTCTGTTTCGACGATGAGATGCAGACTTTTATAGCCGCTTGGTTTCGGATTTTTTATGTAATCTTTCACTCTTTTTATTTTAAGGTCATTGCGGCCTTTTAACAACTCATATATCTTATAAACATCATCTTCAAAACTCGTAACAATCCTCAGCCCGACAATATCAAAAATATTGTCACGAATCCCTTCAATTGTGAACGGCACACCTTTTCGTTCAATCTTTTTCTGAAGTGACTGCGGCGTCTTCATCCGCGTCTTAATATGTTCAAAAGGTGAGTACTCGTAACGCGTCTGCCATTCTAGTTCTATTATTTCGATATCACTCTGCAGTTCAAGGAGCGCCATTTCATATAGTTTGATAAAATCATTGAATTCCTCAATAATCTGTCTGTAATCTTCACGTGCACCGAAGCTGTTAAATATCGTTCTTAAATCCATTTCGTCACCTTCTACTGATATTGTCTCATCAAGCTGATGAACGCTTCCACTTGTGGAAGACTCAATATGTCATGATCATAACTCATGTAAGTCTTACGTGTCATATGCGCCTGTCCTGCATCCAGCAGTTCAACAGCAAATAATTCCTGGTCGATATCTCCAATGACGATTTCCGGCAGAACTGTCATACCGACGCCACTGAGCAGCAGTTCTTTACATGTCGCAATCTGATCAGTACGTATTTGCGGTGCATATACCTGCCCAAACTGTTCTGTATACCATTCTTCAATTTCTTTGAGATAAGCAGCATCCGCCTGAAACTCTATAACCGGCAGCTGGTCCAGCTGATGCTGTTTCGCTTTAGGATAGATAAAATAATGCCTGTCTTCTAAAAAGAGCTCATTGGTCACATTCATTATTTCTGTACCGCGGATAATCGCCACATGGAAATCACGATGGTGCGCTGAAATCTGTGCACTTGAACCGACCTGGAGCTGAATTTTTACTTGCGGATAAAGCTCGACGTAACGCCCCAGTACTTTAGGTAGAATCGTCTGCCCGATCAGTGAAGATGCACCGATTGATAATTTACCGTTGATGACTCCTTCTGACGAGTGAATCAGTTCTTTTAGCGTTTCTTCTTCCTTCAGCATCTTACGCGCATGCTGAATGATACTTTCTCCGTGTGTCGTAACGATCAATTTTTTCTTCGTGCGAATGAAAATGGGCGTCCCCCACTCCTGTTCAATCGATTTCAGACGCTGACTGACAGCAGGCTGTGAGATATAAAGAAGTGCTGCCGCTTTTCTAAGCGTCTCCGCATCAGCTAGTGTCACAATCAATCGATAGTCATCTATTTTCATCATGCGCCTCCAAATGATAGAATGACCGCGTATTATGTCCCATTTGAATACTAACCTCATTACGCGTCATCTGTTTAATTACTGCAATCTCACCTATTATAGCAGATAGTTGGTTCTGAATGTCGCACTTGTCAAATCCTGTATGCGGCCATGGTCCGTCCGTCTCTATCATCAGCTGGTTAAGTGGCGTCAGCTCTACTACTCGTCTTGTCTTCGCATTCCAAAGAACGTCTGGTGTGACACTGATAAAATGACCCGCTTCGATGACTTCATGGATTAATTCATCTTTCGCCTTGAACCAGTGAAAGTGCCCTCTGACGTTGTACTTACTAAGCAGCTGGAGTGCGATAGCGGCGTCTGCATATACTGCATGTAGTACGACCGGCAGTTTCAGTTCACTTGCAAGATGAATCAGCGTTTCAAGGATATGAATGTATGCGGCCTCGTCTTCTACTTTTCCTTCTCTTCTCAAATATTGCGGCAGTCCTATTTCACCGATAGCACAGAGCTCAGTCTGGTTCTGACGTATCCAGTCGACGAGTTTAATGAGTTCTGATTCTTTCAGCACGGCCTGCTCGGGATGAAAGCCTGCAGCGATATTGATATCATACTGTCTTTTTAAGTCGAGCAATCTTTTACTGCTGTCTAAATCTGTGGCGACAGCAATGACTCCCTCTATTTGAGAGAGCATAATATTCATTTCATCCTCATGATATTGATCTAAATGTATATGACTGTCGTACATGTCATACCTCTTTTCTCTAGTTTACATGTATATTGTGACGGTCTTACCGATAAATCTCAACTATCTGTGATAAATTGTACGCCATGTTTTACCAGTCTTTATAAAAGGTATAACTAAACAACACAAATTTAGGAGGCTCACTCATGGATAAATTTGAAAAGATTGATAAAGAAATTGAAGGTTATACGCAGGAAGGTCAGCCAGGTCGCGAACATGAAATGAATCCAAAACCAATCGCTGAAGATGAAGATTATCAGCCAGGCGGCAAACTGAAAGGTAAAGTCGCTTTAATTACAGGCGGTGATTCAGGTATTGGTCGTGCAGTTGCCATTCTTTATGCGAAAGAAGGTGCTGATGTTGCGATTGGTTATTATGACGAAAAACAGGATGCAGATGATACTGTGAAACGTCTGGAAGAATTAGGCGCTAAAGCAAAAGCCTATCCATTTGATTTAAAAGATGTAGAACAATGTAAGAAACTTGCATCTGACGTAATCACAGATTTCGGTAATATCAACGTTCTAGTTAATAACGGCGGCGTTCAGTACCCTCAGGAAGACTTCCTGGATATTACACCTGAACAGATCCACGAGACATTTGCGACGAACATCTTCGGCATGATGTATTTAACTCAAGCTGTTCTCCCTCATATGTCTAAAGGTGATTCAATCATCAATACAAGCAGTGTCACAGCTTATCGTGGTTCTGAAACATTGATTGATTACTCAGCGACTAAAGGTGCGATTACAGCCTTTACACGTTCACTATCTCAACAGCTGGCACCGAAAGGTATCCGCGTTAACAGCGTAGCGCCAGGACCTATTTATACACCGCTTATTCCAGCAACTTTCCCTGCTGAAAAAGTAGAAAAACATGGTCAGGAAACTGCAATGGAACGCCGTGGTCAACCGAGTGAGAATGCACCCGCTTACGTGTTCCTTGCTTCACAGGATTCAACTTATATTACAGGTCAGGCTATCCATATCAATGGTGGCGACTTTATCACAAGTTAATGACTAAAGCCTCTTTTATAGAGGCTTTTTTTAGTACGTAGAATGAGAAGTTGTTATACGATAAACTTATTATCTGCGAAAAGAGTGATGTCATGAAACGTTTAAAACAATGGGCAAAACAAATGAAACAGCAGCTGACAGTTCTTTATTTTGCTGCACAGCACCCCGATATGCCACTGATGACTAAGCTATTTGCTGTCTTCATTGTCAGTTATGCCCTCAGTCCCATTGACCTGATTCCTGACTTCATTCCTGTTTTAGGCATTCTCGATGACTTAATTCTGTTACCGCTCGGCATATACCTGTGCTATAAAATGATACCTGAACAGGTACTGATTGAAGCTAAAAAACAAGCCGAGACAGAGCAGATTGACAAAAAACATACGTCATTCATTGTTGTTTTGATTGTACTATTCTGGATTGCCATTTTATGGACTGTTATTCAATATTTACTTCCTTATATCATTAAAAAATAGCCTCTACAATGTAGGGGCTATTTTTTGTCTGCAATATTCTACTTTTTCGGCAAAAGAAACGAAGTCGCTGCTGATCCGCTTCATCAGGTCATGTGCTGTCTGATAGGCTGCATCGTACTGTTCCTGAGTAATATCTCCTTTATGAAGCGCACGTTTGATATCTGCTTCGTCCACGAGCTCATATTCACCCGTCGGCAATACAAGAATATCAAGAAACATATCAGCTGTTCTGGCCTCACCCATCTCCAGTATATTTCGTTCATTGATATCGATATAATACTGGACAGGTTTTCCTGCACGGTCGTACATAGCAGTGATGCTGTATTGTTTATCTTTAGGCAGTAATTGCAGCCATTGATAACCGACTTCTGCCACTGTGATGGTCGTCCCTACGACTTCAACTTGCAAAGGTGATTTTACTTTCTTCATCGTAACAAGTCCCACGATGCCATCAAATGTGTGGTCTTCTATTCTTAGTTCCTTATATTCTTTCTTCTGCAATCTGCGCCAGTAGCGTTTATCAATATATTTCGTTTTCAAATCGCACAACTCCTTACACATTATTATATAAAATTAACCATTGCAGAGATAGTATTTTTTACTTTGTCATTCATATGTAAGTCATTCTTTATACAAAAAAAGAGAAGCACAGGGCTTCTCTTTTATGCTTCATCTGAACGGTAATGGTCTTTACCTTTCAGGAAGAACGATAAGATAAATGCGAGGGCACTGAGAACAGTTGCCACCCAGAATGCATCATTGATACCATTGATTGTTGCCAGCTGCTGCATGCGGCCGAGCATCATCTGTGTACCTAATGCATCACTGCCCACTGCTTGTCCAGCCTGCTGAATCTGATTCATAACAGCAGGATTCGTTTTGTCGAGTGAGTTAGCTATGTCACCGATATGAGCAGAAGTCTGCTGCGTCATCACTGTTACTAAGATAGCTGTACCGATAGAACCCGCAAGCTGACGAATTGTGTTACTGAATGCATTACCGTGAGGAATTAATCTGCCTGGTAATGAGTTCATACCTGCTGTCATAATCGGCATCATGATAAATGCCATACCGAATGAACGAAGTATATAGATTCCTAATATATGACTATAAGGTGTATCCATATTCAGTTTAGTCAGTTCCCACGTTGCATAAGTCATGATGGCAAGACCAAAGATAGCTAGCGGTTTAATACCCACTTTATCAAATAATCGACCTGCGATAGGACCCATCAGACCCATCAAGAGTGAACCAGGTAATAATAACAACCCTGAATCAAGTGGTGAGAATCCTCTGATAGATTGAAGATAAATTGGCAGAAGAATCATCCCACCGAATAACGCCATCGTCACGATGATGTTGATCAATGTTGTAAACGAGAAACCTGAATATTTCAGTGTTGAAAGGTCCATCATTGGGTTCTTCATTGACAGTTCTCTATAGACGAATAAACCAACGAAAATGAGACCTATAATAATTGTAGAATCAACGACTGGTGAATCCCAGCCTTTGTTACCGGCTTCACTGAAGCCATAAAGAATACTACCGAAACCGATTGTACTGAAAATAACACCTGGAATATCAAGTTTCGCATTATGTGTCGGCTGTGCAATTTTGAACCACACTGAACCGATGAGAAGTGCAATTGCACCAATAATGAACATACCATAGAACATCACGTTCCAGTGATAGTTCTGGATGACCCAGCCTGTTAATGTCGGACCAATTGCAGGTGCTAAGATAAATGCAATACCCATCATACCCATTGCCGCACCTCGTTTGTCGGGCGGGAAGATAGACATGAAGATATTTGTACCAAGTGGCATTAAGATACCGGCACCGACTGCCTGTGTTAAACGACCGACCATCATCATCGGGAAGTTTCCTGCGATGGCACAGATCAGTGATCCGACTGTAAAGAACATCATCGCCGTCATGAATAACTGACGATATGTGAAACGTTGAATCAGGAATGCACTGATGGGTACTAAAATACCATTGACCAGCATGAAACCTGTTGTTAACCACTGTGCTGTAGAAGTCGTGATACCAAAGTCATTGATTAAGACTGGTAACGCGACGTTGATTAACGTCTGGTTCAAGATTGCGATGAACATCCCGATCATTAATGCAGTAATGATTTTTGGAATCGTGATATTTTTGCCGAATGTTAAGTTCGGACCATGAGCATGAGCTGCTGCTTCTCTTGGTGATTCTTCAGTAGAAGCTGTTGCAGTTTCTACTTCTTCATGAGTGCGCGCTGCTTCACTATCATAGATCACTTCTTCTGAATATTCTGGTTCTATTTTTTCATGTGTACTGCGTGTCGAGCTGTTATAGATGACTTCTGGCTGTGCAGGTTCAACATGTGTTTTGATTGGCTGCTCATAAGTCACTTTTTCCGCTTGATGGTCATAAACAGGTGTTTCTTCAACAACCTGTTCTTTCGTGTCAACCGGTTTAACTTTCTTTCTTCTCAGGAAAAGGCGGTTGATAACAAAGAATACCGCCAGAGATAATAGGATATATGCAATGATAAATGAGGTCATACGATAACCTCCTTAGTTTTTATGAATGCGTACAGTTACATTCATCCCTGGTAAGATGTCTAATGATTTGTCTTTAGAAAGGCTGATTTTAACAGGCACTACTTGAGTGACTTTAGTGAAGTTCGCATTACCGTTTGATGATGGTAATAATGAGAAGCTAGAAGCTGTAGCAAAACCGATTTGTTCTACTTCACCTGTAAGTGTAGTATCTTTGTAACCATCAACGTATACGTCAACTTCTTGACCTTTTTTCACGCCATCAAGTTCTGTTTCTTTAATATTTGCTGTAACGAATAATTCGTTCATGTCGTAAGCGTAAGCGATGGGTGTACCCGCGCCAATAAAACCATTTTCAGTTGCTTGTGTTTTTACGATAGTACCGTCTTGAGGCATTTTAAGGTCTACTTTAGATGGTTTGCCATCAGCACCTTGAGCCATTACTTCACCGACAGTGTCGTCTTTAGAGATTTCGTCGCCGACTTGTTTGTCAAATGTAGTCAGTTTACCTGCTGCAGGGCTAGCGATTGTTAATTGTGTGCCGTCTACTTTTGCGTTGTCAGTTTTAACGTAGTTGACTGACTCATCGTAGAAGTGGTATGCAGCGATACCAGCAGCGGCAAGGATGACTAAAGTTAAGATATTGATTAAGACTATTTTTCTCATGTGTATTCCTCCATATAATTTTTTCACATAAATAACATTATAGTGAGTTTCATCACACTATCAACCAACAATATTCAACAAAGTGTTGGATTTCGCACTATTATTTACATCGCAAACGATTACATTTACAAAAAGTCAATATGAAATTTGCAAAGCGAACGTATAATGGGTATGAGGTGAAAAATGACAACGAGAGATAAATGTCTTAATTAAACTTGATAAAGATGGCGGAGGGGAAATATATAACTTAATGAGTGACGTATTATTATAGAAGAAACTCGATAATGATGGCGGGTAAATCCATAAAAAAACACCCCGCTATAAAAACGAGGTGCTCACTCTACTATTTCACATCTTCTTCTACTTGTTTAATCTCATCTGCTGATAACTTATGAACAACTTCGCCGCCATTTGAGTTTTTCTTAATCGCTTCAGCTACTTCTGGTGTCTGATAGTATTCAACGATTTTTTTGTATTCTTCTTTATCTTTATTTTCTGTTTTTGCTGCGATGACATTGATGTAAGGTTTTGCGTTATCAGCATTCGCATTTTCCAGATATATCGGGTCGTTCTTTGTATCAAATCCTGCTTTACCCGCTACACCGTTATTGATGATACTTGCCGCAACGTCCGGTAATACACGTGGTGTCTGCTGTGCATCGATTGCTTTAATTTTAATGCCTAAGTCGTTCTCTTTTACTTTTGATGGGTCGCCTAATAGTCCGAAATCATCATCTAATTTAATGATTCCCGCCGTTTCAAGCAAACGAAGTGCGCGCGCCTGGTTAGTCGGATCATTTGGAATCGCGACTGTGTCACCTTTCTTCAGTTCCTTGATGTCTTTAATTTTCTCTGAATAAATACCCATCGGTGCAAATACAGTTGTTCCGATTGGCGTAATGTCTAAGTTATGTGCTTTCTTGAATTCTTCTAAAAACGCAAAATGCTGGAATGCGTTTAAATCAATTTCCCCTTCATTCAGTGCATTATTAGGAATCGTGTAATCCTGGAATTCAACGAGTTCTACTTTAATGCCATCTTTCTCCGCCTTTTCTTTAATAATATTCCAGACAGTTTTATCTTCGCCTGTCACACCTATTTTAACCGTTTTTTCGTCCTTACCTCCACATGCTGCTAAAAAAACAATCACACTTAAGAATACCCAAATTAATTTTTTCATCATTTTCTCTCCTTATAATCGACTTGTATATATATTTGCAATCTTATTGCCAATGAATTGTACGATCTGAACAAGAATAATCAGTATCAGAACCGTGATGAACATGACTGCGACGTCAAATCGCTGATAGCCATATGTAAATGCGAGATAACCAATGCCGCCAGCACCCACTAGTCCGGCAACAGCAGAGAATTCAATCAATGAGACAGTCGTAAATGTCAGACCGAGTATCAATGCACCTGCTGCTTCAGGGACAAGCACTTTAAACAGAATATCGAACTTAGTAGACCCCATCGCTTCTGCTGCTTCAATGACCCCTTTATCAACAGAGATGATATTATTTTCCACCACCCGGGCGATAGAGAGCGAGGCAGCGAGCGTCATCGGGAAGATAGCCGCCCATATACCAATGGATGTCCCGACTAAAAATCGGGTGATCGGTATCAGCGCCACCAGAAAGATAATGAAAGGTATCGGTCTGATCGTGTTAATCAGAAAGTTTAAAGTGACATTGACCGCGCGATTTTCAAGCACATTGCCTCGCCCTGTTGCATAAAGTAAAATCCCGAGCGGAATACCAATGAGCGCCGCAAGTACTAATGTGATGCCCACCATGATCAATGTATTCACAAGCTCCTGCAGAATAATCGGATAAAATTCAGATAAATCAGCTTTCAAAACCTTCTACCTCCTTGATTTCAATACCATGCTGTTTCAGTTCAAGCAGTGCAAACTGGACTTTGTAATCTGGACCGACTGCTTCAATCAGTAAATTACCGAATAAACGATCGGTTAACTCAGTTATACTACCGTACAAAATATTGAAATCGACTTCATACTTACGTCCAATCTGACTCAGCACGGGCTCCAGTATCTGCTGATGGTTAAAAATAAACCGATAAAGTTTGCGTGAACGTTCTACGCCTTTTGGTACGTGGTCATTCAGAACAGAGTGAACAAAACGTTTTGTCGTCGGATGCAGTGGATTCGTGAATAGCTCAAATACTTTGTTCTGTTCGACAATCCGACCTTGTTCCATGACCGCCACTTCATCACAGATAGCCTTGACAACTTCCATCTCATGGGTGATCAGTACGATTGTGATGTTCAGTTCCTGGTTGATGCGTTTCAGAAGACGTAGGATTTCGTCTGTTGTCTCAGGATCAAGAGCAGATGTTGCCTCATCACAAAGCAGGATCTCTGGATTTGTGGCTAAGGCACGCGCGATACCAATACGCTGTTTCTGCCCCCCTGACAACTGGGCCGGATAGTCGTATTTTTTATCTAATAAACCGACGAAATTAAGTAACTCATCTACTCGCTGATCCAGTTCTTCTTTCGAATACTTCTTCGAAAGTTTCAAAGGATATTTGATATTCTCTGCCACTGTCTTTGCCTTAAAAAGATTGAACTGCTGAAAAATCATTCCGATATTCTGCCGTCTTTTTCTGAGCAGCTGTGGCTTTAAAGTGGTTATATTCTCACCATCAACAATTATTCGCCCGCTTGTCGGTTTCTCAAGCTTGTTGATCAACCGGATTAAAGTCGATTTACCTGCACCGGAATACCCCACTATGCCGAATATCTGTCCTCTCTCTATATTCAGCGTGACGTCTTGCAGTGCCGTCACTGTTCCTTTCTTCGTCTGAAACTGTTTTGATACTTCGTCAATCTCGATAATCGCCATGATAGCCTCCTTAAAAAATAAAAAAAGACCTTTTAGCTAGAAGCTAAAAAGTCTTAAACGTCCTTTTATCTGCCAAGCTAAGCTTGATGGATTTAGCACAGTGCTCGTAAACGAGTCCGCTGCTGAGATGTCATCGGGCCATATCCCTCAATCTCTCTTGATAAGTTTTATGAAGTTATACTCATAGTACATGTACATTTATAAGGTGTCAACTTGTTTTTTTAATTTTCGCAATCTTGAATTCATGATAAAATAAATGATTATAACAGATATAAGAAGTAGGTACTTATGACAGATAAACAAATGCTGATAGAAAAACAATTTTTAAAACTATTAGAAGAACATCGTTTCCGTGAAATTACGATTAAAATGATCTGCGAAGAAGCGCATATCAACCGATCCACTTTTTATACATACTATCTTGATAAATATGATTTGCTGGATAGACTAATAGAGCACCATCTTTCAGAACTCAATTCAATCGGCAAACAGTTTGCAGATGCCATCATAATAGACCGTGATGCGCTTCGCACCTTGTCGCTTCTTTATTTAGATAATTTATTTTCATATATCTATAACAATCAGAAGTTCTTTCGGACATTGATGACTGTTCATCCCGCTCAGAACTTTACTCAGAAATTTCTCAATGTATTAAAAGACAATTATATGCATATCATTAAAAATCATCATCTTCAGGATCCCGAATATTTCGTTAACTATACATTAGGCGGACAGTTCGGCATCATCTATTTCTGGCTGAAGAATAACTGCGAAGAATCACCAGATAAGGTCGCAGATATCGTTTATCGTAACATTCTAAAGACAAATCGTTAATTTATTGTAAAGCTCAGCCATTGATTAATCGTATACTGTATAATAAATTCACTAAGCTTTCGGAGGTCCTGAATGAAATACATTAAACGCACACTTGCAATGACGATGCTTTCTTCTGTTATTTTTTCTGCTTACGCTCAAGCGGATTCGTTAAGAATGGGGCATATTAAAGATACGAGTTCAATTATTGTCACCAGTATGAATGCCATGACTAAAAAGGTCGCAGGTGATTATGTCAATTATACGCTTTACGTTAATGATAAAGTGATGATCAATCAAAAACCTTATTACCGTGTTCAAGTGACACCTGATATCAATAATGCCATTGGTTACGTTGCAGCTGAGGACCTAACTATCCGTCCCGTTAAGGATACAGCTAAACCTGATACGACACTCGTACTTTCTGCAAGCACAAAGGTTTACAGCGTACCTGAAGGAACAGAGAGACAAATCATTGATCGTGCACCTAAAAATGAAAGTGTGACAGTGAATCAGTCGCTGCAGGTCGGTGGTAAAGTCTATCATGAAATCACTCGTCCTACTGGTTTAACAGGCTGGATTAAAGCAAACAGCCATACAAAAGCGCAAAAACCTCAAGTCAGACAAGCTGTCAATAAAGTGAAAAAGATTGTGAAACCTGCTCAATCTGTCATTAAGAAACCTGTCGTTAAAACAGAAATCAAAGCAACTCCTATTGCAGGTGCCCGAATGGTAGCAACAAGTCTTGAAGATGCCTATAAAGCTCAGATGAGACTGACGCCGAGACCTCAGACCTCTAACGGTATTAAGTGGTATAACGCACCTAAATCAGCTATTCTTGCTGCCATGGATACAGGTAAACTGGCAGCTGACAGCGTGAATCGTTATCAGTTCCTGAATTTAACAGAACCTCAAGGCCTGTCAGTGGCGCAGCTCAATTACTTACTTCAAGGTAAAGGTATTTTAGAAGGACGAGGACAGGCATTCAAGACCGCAAGTGAACGTTATGGTATTAATGAGATCTATTTAATCTCGCATGCTTTTCTTGAAACAGGTGAAGGAACGAGTGAACTCGCGCAAGGTAAGAAAGTCAAAGGCGCTGATAAAAAGAAAAAATATTACAACATGTTTGGAATCGGTGCGTTTGATAAACATGCTGTGAAATATGGTGCACAGTATGCAGCCAATGTCGGCTGGGATACGCCTGATAAAGCCATCATCGGTGGCGCTAAGTTTATTTCAACAGGTTATTTAAGCGAATCACAGAATACCCTTTACAAAATGCGCTGGAATCCGGATGCACCTGGACAGACCCAATATGCAACTGATATTCACTGGGCACATGCAAATGCAAGGTACTTAGTCCAGTTCTATCAGCAGCTCGGTCTTGAAGGCACTCACTTCGATTTCGTTCAGTACAGTAAATAGAAATAGACGTTCAGCAATACTGCTGAACGTCTATTTTTTTAGAAACTGGAGAGTCCTGTCAACTCCTGCAGTCGGTAAAGTACAGTCTTCCAGAACGAAGCTTCTTTCTTAACATCATAGCTATCTGTCACATGCGCATATTCGTTGTTCCATTTAGCATCAAAATCTGTATCCAGTTCCTTAAAGACAGGAAGACTTGACTTACCCGACAGAATGACGTCAGTCTCCATATTATAATCTGCTATATTTCGACGCGTTAAGTTCGCACTGCCGACAAACAAAGTTGAAGTCTGTTGCTGATCATCTTCGATCAGCACATATTTGTTATGGAACTGCTCTCCATGTGAGACAGCCCATTTCACCTGAATACGGTCATCGCTTCTTGAGACTAGTTCATGGGCGACCGGTTTATTCGGTATACCCGGTTTCTCTTTGCCGAATGCCTCTTTATTGACGTCAAGTATCAACTTTATATTGACCCCGCGATCGGCTGCTCTAAGGAGTGCATCAATCACGTCGCGGTCTGATAAATAAAACATCCCTATTTTCATCGTGTCATTATCATTCGTTTTTTCAATATATTCAAGCATTGCTTCTTTAATCTTGCCTTCAGTCACAAGCGTTGTTTCATAATCCATCATATTATCAAAGGCCCGGTTCTGAATGGTAAAATCTTCTCTTTCCAGGCTGCCGCCACTCATATTGATGGCCGCAACCTCACTTCTGATCAAGTCTTCCTGAATACGACCCGACATTTTGAGCGCGATATTCTGATGATGGCCGCTTGGATTATGCGGATTACTGCTCGCGATAATAGCGGACTTTTCAGTCACAAGCGTTTTACGATGATTCGCCTTGAAATTAAGAAGCTCCGCCATTCCTCTTACCGTAACATCAGGCGCCTTCTTCGAGAAGATATTCGTAATATGCCCGTTCTCACTATTGCCTAAAAAATAAAAAGTGGAACGCCAAAAACCGGAATAAAGCGGGTTAGAGTCCCGTAGTTTCGTCAGATCCGTCTCATAGACAAAAATATCATGTGCGCGCATCTGCTTATAATGAGCGGGTGTATAACTGCCATAAACAGAATTAATCGGATCAGTCAGTACATAAATACGAATATTCGGGTTCTCCTCTTTCTTCTTGATTAAATGTCTTGTCAGCTCACCTGTTAAGTCAGGAAATTTTTCATTACCATCATAGGCATCGTTAAATAAAAACATATCCAGGATAATGAAATCATCTGCCTCATCTATCGTCTGAAAGACAGTATTGAAGATTTCATGATCATATTTATGACCATATGTATTATCAAGCAAGAGCTTCACATTATTGGTTCTGCTCGGTTCAAAACGTTTAGACAGGCCTACTGGCATCGGCTTCAGAACATTAAAGACCGCGACAGCAGTGACGATTAAAAATAAGCTTCCTACTATCCATTTACCCAGCGATTTTTTCTTTTTAGATTTCGGTTTTCTTTTAACCGCTGCGGCCTTTCGGTTTTTTGGGATTGTCTTTTTGGCTGTCGTTTTCTTTGCTGCTACCTTTTTAGCAGCTGGTTTTTTGGCTGTTGTTTTTTTCTCTGCCATGGCATCCTCCATTTCCCGGGTTATAAGTAAATAAGAAGATGCAGGCATCTTCTTATTTCACTTCTTTATTCATATTAATTATAGCAAATATATCATCACTACCTATAGCATATATATAATTACCATCAACATCAGCAGAACCATCGTTCATTGCTTGATTGAATGCTTTCTCACTTACTTTAGTTTTCTTTAATTTTTTAAGTTCTCTTTTTTCAAAAATGGTCTGACCTTTAAAATGATCCGGTTTAACATTTAAACGATAATATTCATCTGCATTAAAAATATCACTTGGCTGTTTAATCATTTTTTCATCAATCATGTACTGAATTAAGTGCGGATGATAAGGAGATATATTGAAGTCAACAAAACTGCCATCTAATTGTTCAAGCGTTACATAGACTGGGCTGGACGAGATACGAACCGGCGAATATTCAGTGTTTGCTTCTGCCATATCTGCTTTAAATGCTTTTAGAAATTTTGAATTATCTTCAGGTTCAATCGTTCGAATATCATCTTCACCATACTGGATATTAACAGAGTATCGTTTCAAGTCATCCCAGTCATAACCTTCTGTGATTGCTTTACTGTAAGTTTTATCATCTGTTAATCGTGATGCTTTCTTAAACTGTTCTTCTGACAGATCGGTATATGATCGGTGTTGAAGTGTCCCATCTTTCATCTTATATGTGACCGAGAAGCTGCCGTATGAATCATTGGCATTATGATTGATAATATCATGATGCATCGCCACCACTTCTTTTATATATGCGGGATCCTTTACATAACTTTCTAAATGCGGTCTTCCCTCTTCAGCCATTTCGGTCTCCATATTCACTGAAGCTACTTTATCTGTATCAGGTACGTACCCTTCCTGCCATTTACCAAATGCATATGTCGTTGCAAGTATAAGTGCGACCACCAGAAACGTCAGCCCCATAGACCGGAAGTTCAGTCTAACACGCGGACTTCTCTGATTGACTGCCTGCGCAAGCAGATAGATAATCAGGAATGACAGAATATAAATAACAGCAATCACGAATAAATTCTGAATGCCCGAAGTGAAAATAGTTCCGGCAACCATCACACCTAAAAGCACGACTAGCGTGATAAATGACCACTCAAGCCAAGAACGCTGGAAAGAATGAACAATACGCTCATTGCGACGTCGTTCATATAGGAAATATGTCGCAGCGAGCAGTATGCAGGCTACAATCATCGCTATCCCGAAATACAGCCAGTCTATGTGATCAACGATATGATTCACCATGCCAATCGGGAATGTCAGGTTCTCTGATAATGTATAGACTTTTTCCTGTCCTGGATCAAAATCCAGTACTGTCGCTCCGCGAAATAAGTTATTGTATATTCCCGTCGCGAGACTATGGAAGATAACGGGCAGCATTAACAGTAAACCTGTCAGAACGAGATGACCAAAATAATGATTGATCAGCTGTCCTACAAAGAGTGTAAATATGAATGCAAACAGTGAAATGATTAAAGTAAGAATCACCCAGTCAAAGATTTTACCAGCCGTGATGTCCTTAAAATGGAGTGAAAACAAACCAAGAATAATACCGTTAATCATTAAGTTCATGGCTACTGTCGCTGTAAAAGCAGCCAGCATATGTGCCAGTATCTGATTCCTTTTAAACGGCAGACTATGCATAAAGTCAGACGCCTTTTCATTCTTCAGGAAATAAGTCATACCAAGCCCGCTAAGCACACCGTAAAATAATGTACCGACAAAGAAGGTTGAAAGGACAGCAGAATCAAAACCTAGCAGATGATTATCAGCTCCGTACAAATGACTTTCTCCGCTGTAAGTCATAAGAATATAGCCAAATGGCAGCAGGAAAAATGTACAGATGATATTGATCGCCATAAAGATTAAATTGTTGAAAAAGAAATGCTGAAATAACCCTTTATTCAACGATAATGTTTTCGATAGCATAACCATGCCCTCCCATCTCATAAGTAAAGATCTCTTCTAATGTCAGCGGCAGAATATCATACATGAGCGGATGATACTTCGTGATGATTTCTTCTATATGGCTGTCACTACCTGCAGTGATACATGTCACGACACGCCCCTTTATTTTACGGTCGAGTGCCTTTAAGTCTCTATAGAACGATTCAGGCGGTAACGTTTCAAATGCAGCCTGAACTTTACAGTGATCACGTTTCAGACTATCGAGCTCACGATTGATCAGCATCGTACCTTCATGCATGATAGAGATGCTGTCACAGAAGTCTTCCATCTCACGTAGATTATGACTCGAAACTAAAATAGACATTTGATGATTCGACACATCCTGGATCAGCAGATTCTTGATGGTATGTCTCACTACTGGATCCAGACCATCAAAAGGTTCATCCAGCAGGAGTACCTGCGGATGACAGGATAGTGACAGAATGAAGGCCGCCTGACGTTTCATCCCTTTTGACATACGGTTGAAGCGCTGTTTTGGATTCAGCTTGAGTAGTTTAACGAGCTGATGAAACCGGCTGTCGCTGAACCCTGGATACGACTCTTTATAGAATCCGGCCATTTCAATCAAATTGGAATAGTTAAAGAAATATGGAATGTCCGGCATAAAAAGCATCGCTTCTTTTACGGCAGTGTTTTCATAAACCTCTCTTTTGTCATAGAGAATCTGACCGCTGTCAGCCCGGTATATACCGGCCAGCAATTTCAGGAAAGTCGTCTTACCGGCCCCGTTAGAACCGAGCAGACCATGGATAGTACCTGGTTCGAGTTCTAAAGTTGCTTCTCTGACTGCCTGATAACGGTCAAATGACTTAGTAACCTCAATTGCCTTGACGTTCATGCTGTTCACCTCCTGCGATAAGCTCAATTTTCTGCTGTAGTTCTTCTTTGGTCAGACCGAGGAATAAAAGTTCCTGTATGATACGTTCCAGTTCAGTTGTCAATTCATCCACACGCTCCTTATTAATATCTGTTTCTATTTTTTGAACAAAGCTGCCTCGACCCGGAATAGAATAAGTGAAGCCTTCACGTTCAAGTTCCCGGTAAGCTTTTTGAATCGTATTGGGATTGATGGTCAGTTCCTGTGCCATTTGTCTGACAGATGGGAGCTGTTCATCAGGTTTCATGACACCTTTAATAATCTGCAATTTGATGTTTTCCATCAATTGCTCATATAAGGGCGTACGGCTGCGGTTATCAATTGAAATCAATAGATGACCTCCTTTTAAATATTGTACTAACTGTATTAATTAATATAATACAGTTAGTACGGTGTAAGAGCAAGTATTATTTTAAATATTTCTTAAGACATGCAAAAAACCGTATATCTTCAGGATATACGGTTTACGAATAGTATTTTATTTAGCTTTATAAGCAATATTCACTGTTTATCGCTCATCACTCACTTTTCACATTAATCACTCTCGATAATCTATAGCGTAGCGCCACTGCCACCATCGATATTAACTGCTGTTCCAGTTACATAGCTTGCAGCATCAGAAACAAGGAAAGAGATCACATTTGCCGCTTCTCTCGTGTCACCGATTCGTCCAAGCGGTATATTGAACTTTGGATCTCTTGCATATTCTTCCCACGATTTTTCAGGGGCTTCCTGCTGCCAGCGTTTCTCAATCTGACCACTGCGTATCAGTCCGATACAGACCGCATTGACACGAATATTGTAAGGTGCGAGATCCTTGCTAAGGGTATTGGTCAGTGCAAGTCCTGCTGCACGCGAAACAGATGTCGGTGATGAGTTAGCGGGTGGTGTTTTGCCAGCGACTGCTGTCAGATTAAGGATGGCACCGCCTTGTTTCTTGAGTTCAGGCAATGCCGCATGAATCATATGCAACCAGCCGAAGAGCTTGAGATTTAAATCATTCTGCCAGTCACTCAGTTCAACATTCTCGAAGTTTTCAGCGAATGCAGAACCTGCGTTATTAATCAGAATATCTAAACGGCCATAAGTTTCCACTGCATGCGCAATAATTTTCTTTGCATCTTCTTCTTTTGTAACATCTGCCGCTACGTAACTCAGAGTCTGGCCGGTTTTCTCCTTAATAGTCTGTACAGCTTCTTGTAAACCTTCTTCATTACGCGCAACCAATATCACTTTTGCGCCTTCTTCAGTCAGCAGTGCTGCTGTTTCTTTGCCAATTCCTTTGCTTGAACCTGTAATCACTGCTACTTTATCCTTTAATCCTAAATCCATGCTATTCACTCCTTAAGTCTTCATGATATGTTCTTCTAAAACCATAAAAAGGTCTGAACCTGGGTGCATAGTACTCTTTAGAACTAGCTGTCGCAAGCAGTTCCATTCGTGTAGATGGATAGATATCATGCACAAAATTCAGCAAGTCTCGCCCATATCCCTTACCTCGAACGTCTTCTCTGACAATTAACTCACAGACATATAAAGAGACATAGCCATCCGTCAATGCGCGGATACAACCGACTATCTCATTTTCAATCTCCATGACATATGCGATGCTATGCTGCCAACTGTTCAGGGTCTGTTCGTGACGAGCGACCAGGTTATCCCAGCCTTCTGCTTTATTCATTGCCTGAATCTGATCTATGTCAGCTGTTTTAAATGCTCGAATCATCGCATCATCTCCTTATTCATATTGTAATGAAATTAATCTTTATTTGCGAAAAAAACGTTCATCCACTAAGATGAACGTTTCTCTTTTACTTTTTCAAGCAAAGGCATTAAGTCTTTCTCTATATAGGGACTCAACGTCTCCATATAAGATTTCGAGATATGTCCTTTATCAACATATGCCATAACGTTCCCAATAACCGGCTTACATACTTCTTCATTACAGAAGAAATCAGTGTAATCAAAAACATGCACGTTTTCAGGCGGGTTCTTTAATTTAGACCAGTCAGAAGGTTCAGGGAACAGTTCTTCTCGCTTAGTCTGACATCTCGGGCTATCGGCTCCGTAGTGATTGACACAAGTCGGCACATCTTTACGGAAATACGGCGTATCACGTACTCCGAAAACTTCAATTCCTTTTTTATTCAGTGCCTCAAACTGCTCAATATAACCCTTCTCCACTTCATGAACGTTCCAGTAACCAATATCAGCATTCGCAAAGACCATGTCTGGTTTCTCAGCAGCGATTTTGTTAACAACATTCTTATTCCAGACGATACATGATGGGTCTTTTGCTTTGTAAGTTGATAAGCGACAGCCACTCTTCGTAATATTAAGAACACGTATTTTATTTTTCTCTGCCATTTTTACAAGCGCAGGCTGCCAGTGCGTCGCATGAGAACTTCCTACTAAAGCGACAGTATAATCATAATCTTCTGTCACACCGTATTCGCAAACCTTAACAACCGGGTCACCCGCAGCTACGTGACAGCCATCTGTATAAGGTGCTGCTTTATCATTTTTAATGGCTTCTGCTTCCGGCAGGTAATCCTTTTTCGGCACACTGTCCATTTCAACTACACGTGCACCAGGATAATCATCTGAACCTATCAGTTTCTGGTCAGCTGCCTGATCACTATTCATCTGGTATAGCCAGAACGCATTGCTACCCGCTACAATCGCCAGTAAGCTGCCGAGCAGTAATGCTGTGCGCACACTTTTATTCGGAAACTTCACTTTTCGTAACGGCTGTTCGACAAATCGCGTCGTCAGCCATGACAGAAGAAGGGATCCTGCAATAATCAATAGGCCGTCTGTAAGTGGAACATGCTTCACTTCTTTAAGTACATGATAGAACGTCAGTACTACCCAGTGCCATAAATAAAATCCATATGACAATGCGCCAAGCTTAACCATCCAGGATGTACCGAGCAGTTTCTCCACCCCAAACTTCGAAGGGTTCTCACCTGAAATCAGAATGAAGACTGCTGCCAGCGTCGGCCATAATGCCACATAGCCAGGGAACAGTGATGATACATTCAGCAGCAGGCCACACGATATCAGCATCAGTAAACCCAGCCAGCCGAGTATGCCAGCAAGTATATGCGGCAGCTTAATACGAGTCAGAAGCAGACAAAGTAAACCGCCAAGCGCAAACTCCCAGACCCGTGTGCGTGTATCAAAGTAGGCCCACGGCTGATTGATAGCAGTCAGATAAACTGAAAACACAAACGAAACAGCAAATAGAATTAAAAACAGAATGAAAAGCGGTTTTTTCACCGATGTTTTCATCCATTTGGCACACCAGATAGCAAACCAGATTATCAAGAACCAGATGATGTAGAATTGGCCCTGGATACTCATTGCCCAGTAATGTTGAACCGGACTTTTGGCATTGGTATGATCGAGATAATCAGTAGCTGTAAAAAGCCAGCTGCCAGTTTTCATAGTAAAATGCTGACGCAAAGATTTCTTTGATCGTCTGCGTCCACTGCACCTCCGGCAAGAAGAAGTAACTGAGTATAATGACTGTAAACAGAACAAAAAATGCAGCAGGCACTAATCTTCTCAGTAGTCCAAAGATAAAGTCAAAGAAATTAACAGTACCCGTTCTTCTGACTTTCGATAACAGACTCGTCGTAATCAGAAAGCCTGATACAACGAAGAAGACATCTACTCCTCCTGACACCTTCCCTAACCAGATGTGGTAGACCGCGACTAACAGGGCAGCTACAACACGTAGTCCTTCAATCTCAGGACGAAATTTTTTATTTTGTTTTACCGCTTCCACTAGTCTCTGATCTCCTTCAGTGCATATTTTACGATGAGCTCGTCATGTTCAGGATACATTGCCATCAGTTCATGCTGAGTGAAGAGTTCGAACGTTTCGAATTTAAAGCCAGGCGAAACCATACAACCGACCAGACTCCACTCATTCTCCTCCTCAACGGTTGACGCAAAAATGGTGTTTTTGGGCACTAGATACTGCGGGACTTCACCATTTATCACATCAAGGCCCAGCTTTACAGATTGATAAGTCCCGTCCTCCATAATCATATGTAATGTCAGTGCATCACCCCCGTGAAAATACCAGAGTTCGTCGGCATCAATACGGTGGAAATGTGAGATGTTTCCTGTTTCCAGTAAAAAATAAATGCTCGAATATAGTTCGCGTCCTTCAGTAGTTATGTCCGAACGATATGTCTCACTGAAATAGCCACCTTCCGGATGTGGTGTCATATTGAGCTGTCTGATCAGCTGCTCTTTCTGTCTATTCTTCATAGTTCCCCCTATAAAAAAAGCCAAGAAAAGCCTTGGCTTACATTTCCACGTTATGATAGACGTTCTGTACGTCCTCTAAATCTTCTATCGCATCAACCAGTTTCTCAAATGTTGCAAGGTCTTCTTCTGATAATTCCAGCTCATTCTGTGCAAGCATTGAAAGTTCTGCAACCGTAAATTCTGTGATACCTGCATTATTCAGTGCATTCTGAACTGCTGCGAACTGATCAGGTTCAGCATAGACAATGGTCTGTCCTTCTTCTTCCATCACATCACGTACGTCGATATCTTCTTCCATCAGAAGTTCGAGCGTCTCGTCAGCTGATTTACCTTCAAAACCAAAGACTGCTGTATTGTCGAACATATAGGCAACAGAACCGGATACACCCATGTTTCCGCCATTCTTACCAAATGCCGCTCGTACGTCACTCGCAGTACGGTTGACGTTGTTTGTCAGCGCATCAACAATCAGCATAGAACCCGCTGGTCCAAAACCTTCATAACGGAGCTCATCGTAGTTTTCTTCTCCGCCGCCCTTAGCTTTCTCAATTGCACGGTCAATGATATGTTTAGGTACTGAGTAAGTTTTAGCACGCTCCAGTACGAATTTCAGATTCTGATTTGATTCTGGGTCCGGTTCGCCAGACTTCGCAGCCACATAGATTTCACGTCCGAATTTTGCGTAGATTCGACTCGTGTTTTTGTCTTTTGCTGCTTTTTTATCCTTGATATTATTCCATTTACGACCCATAAAAGCCATCTCTCTTTCGATTTAATATAAACTTATTATACACTATTTCACACAAAAAAAGAGTGACTTCATGTCACTCTTAATCTCTCAGTATACTGGCCAGTCTCAGCACATCCATAATGATGTTCAATAAATTCATAAATAAGTTGAACCCCATTTCACGCGGAGAGAATGCCCCTCGTTTCATACGGTTAAAATCATAGATGGTATAGCCGAGGAAAATAGCCAGTCCAAAAATAGTAATCACGAGATGGAACATAGGAATATGAATAAAAAATCCGAGAATACTCGCAAATATAAGGGCAATCAGAGCGGGGAAGAGCAAACGACCTAAGCTCGACGCATCACCGATCACAAAATAACCCAGAAATCCAAACATAAAGAATGCAGCAACTGCAAGTCCAATATTCTGATAGAAAGCAACCGTTCCGAGGTCATTCAGAAAATACATAAATGACGCATAGCTGACAACTCCTATCAGAAAAGCAAGCACGTTTGCAATCAGTGCACTGAATTTACGCGATGACTTCACAAATAATGAAATCAGCACGATAGCCATAATCAGAATCGAAACTGACATTCTAAGCGCAGGAGGAACGAACTGGCCTGCAAATGTACCGACTGCAAAAATAAGCCAGTAATACATAAAATACAGCCATGCCTGACGAATCTGACCGGACCGTGAAATAGAAACATTTTGATAGTTCATAGACATTACCTCTTTAATTAATTAGTAGCATTCATTTTACATGGCTACGCGTGATTTCACAAAGAATTATGCTTGCGCTGAAAATCTGCTATACGTGTATATTGCTCAGTCAGTGATTGAGCGATGTCGATGTAGATAGGCAATATTTCCCGGTAAATCAGAACATGCTCGCTGTTAGGGATATGCTTGAATGAATGACCGACCCAGCCTGAAACATGTGAGAAATCCTGCTTCTCGCCTGTCGCTAGCTGCCCCAGTGCCACAGCGCCCAGACATGAACTTTCATAGCTTTCTGGAACAATCAGATTTTCATCGAATATATCTGCCATCATCTGACGCCACAGATTGCTGCGTGCAAAACCGCCTGTCGCTTTGATTGATGTCACAGATTCATCCATCAGTACAGTCAAAGCAATGAACACCGTATAGAGATTATAAAGAACACCTTCTAATGCTGCACGTATCATATGTTCTTTTTGATGGGCGAGTGTAAGACCGATATAGGACCCTCTGACGTCCGAATTCCATAAAGGCGCACGTTCACCTGACAGATATGGATGAAAGATTAGTCCGTTGCTGCCAGCAGGTACCTGCTCTGCAATACGCATCAGAACATCGTAACTATCAATCCCCAGTCGTCTGGCTGTCTCAATTTCACTTGCAGCAAACTCATCACGTATCCAGCGTAGAACAACGCCCCCATTATTGACAGGACCGCCGATCACCCACTTGTCTTTCGTGAGCGCATAACAGAAGAGCCGGCCTTCATGATCAGTACGAGGTGCATCTACAACAGTCCGAATAGCACCACTTGTTCCGATTGTTACCGCTACTTCACCGGGTCTAAAGGCATCGACGCCCAGATTACTAAGGACACCGTCAGATGCACCAATGACAAACGGGGTCATAGAGTCCAGTCCCATTCTCTCTGCAAAAGTCTCGTTCAGGCCTTTCAGAATATAAGTCGTATCTACCGCTTGAGATAGCTGCTGTTCTTCTATCTCGAGTTCATTTAAGATACCTTCATCAAATCTCATTTCATGAATATTAAACAGTCCTGTAGCAGAGGCGATCGAATAATCTATAACATACTGGCCGAAGAAACGCTGAAAGACGTATTCTTTAATCCCAATAAATCTGGCTGCACGCTGATAGATTCCGGGATCTTCATGTTTCAGCCAGAATAGCTTGCAGAGCGGACTCATCGCGTGTATCGGTGTGCCCGTCTTTCCATATATTTCCTGACCTCTGTCACTCAGCCTCAGTTTTTTCGCATAGGCCTGACTCCGGTTATCAGCCCATGTGATGCTGTTGGTCAGAGGACGGTGTTCTTCGTCCATTACAATCAGACTATGCATAGCGCTTGAAAAACTGACGAATCGAATCGGATCCGCACTTTTAAGACTGACCTGTTTAATCGTTTCAATAACCGCTTCTAAAATATCGTCCGGTCGCTGTTCAGCAATATCCGGTGCAGGTGTCAGAAGCGGATATTCCACATGATGCTTAGCTTTTACAGCACCTGACTGATCAAACAGCACCGCTTTTGTACTTGTCGTCCCGATATCTACACCTATATACATCATCAATCTCCTTAAGATTCTAAAATCGGCAGCAAGTCTTCTATACCTTGATGAAATTCGTGTCTGCCTTCTGTTTTCGTAATTGTGTTCACTCTTTTAAAGTGTTCCCGCCAGCAGTCCTGATGTCTGATATCGACGCGGTCATCATCTTCAGATTGGATATGATACAGAATAATTTTGCTGTCTAATGTATCTTCTGCATTTTCTTTCAACTTGTTCTCTGAAGCACTGAATTTGTCATCACATCCGAAGAAAGGTGAGCCAATCAGCACGACTTTAGAGATATGATGTGCATCTTGATTTTCTGTCAGATATTTCATGACGACTGTCCCGCCGAATGAATGACCTATTATCATCAGCTCGTCCTCATCAGGTATATCCTTAAGACTATCTGTCAGTACTTTGACCCAGTTCATATAGACTTGCCCATCTTCTCGCGGGAAAGACGGTGTATGCCATTCAATTCCCTGCAGCTGGCTTTTTAAATAACGAATCAGCGGATTGCTGCCACTGTCATAATGCTGTTCACTTGCGCTATGGACAAAAAGTACATGTTTCATGTTCATTCCTCCCATATAAAAAAGGTAAACTCATGATAAGTTTACCCTTTTTTAAACTTCTATAAAAATAATTGCAATATAAAATAAGCAAGTGCAGCGATAAGAGCTGATATCGGTAATGTAATAACCCATGTCACGACCATACGCTGTGCAGTCGTCCACTTTACACCTTTAATACGATGAGAAGAACCTACACCCAGTATAGAAGATGATACGACGTGTGTAGTAGAAACTGGCAGATGAATATGCGTCGCACCGAAGATGATAAGCGCTGAACTGAGATCAGCTGCCACACCATTAGCCGGACGAATTTTCATAATGTTGCCACCGACTGTCTTAATAATCTTCCAGCCACCTACGGCTGTCCCTAACCCCATTGCTGTCGCACAGGCTACTTGAACCCAGCGCTGAATCTCCGTACCTGTCTGCATGTTGGCAGCAATGAGAGCCATTGTAATAATCCCCATCGCTTTTTGAGCATCGTTAGTTCCATGAGAAAAAGCCTGAAGTCCCGCTGTGAAGATCTGGAAAAATCGGAAATTACGATTCGTCCGGGTCAGATTACTGTTCTTAAAGACAACTTTAAAAATTGAATAAACAATATAGCCGACTCCGAATGCCAATAACGGAGAAATAATCAGTGCCATAATGATTTTGACGAAGCCGCTATAATGCAGTACACCAAATCCTGCTGAGGCGATTGCTGCACCTGCTACAGAACCGATCAATGCATGCGATGAAGAACTCGGAATGCCGTAATACCAGGTAACCAAGTTCCAGATAATAGCAGATAACAAAGCTGCCAAAATCACAACCGATCCATTCTTTAAGGTAAAAGGATCTACTATATCCTTCGTCACTGTTTTCGCCACACCTGTAGAATATAATGCACCGATGAAATTCAAGATAGCTGCCATCAAAATGGCATGTCTCGGTTTTAACGCTTTAGTTGAGACCGCTGTTGCAATCGCATTTGCTGTATCGTGAAAGCCATTGATAAAGTCAAAGACAAGTGCAAAGACAGCGATGGCTATAGTGATAATTAATAAATGATCCATCATGAAACTCCTAACTATTTTTCATAATGATTGATTCAAGATTGTTGGCAACTGTCTGGCACTTGTTCGCAATATTCTCAAGAGCCTGGTAGATATCTTTAATTTTCATGATAGTCACGGGTTCTGTTTCAACAGAAAGAATGTGTTTAATTGACTGACGTAAAATATTATCACAGATGGTTTCATGATCTTTGATATTCATGGAATGGACGCGGATATGAGAAAACTTTTTTGAGCCGATTAAATCAACGGCCATTTTTATTTCATCAGCGCATGCCTGAATATTTTTAACAAATTCGCCCATAAAGTCATCAGAATACTCGATTGAATACATCTCGAACATCGCAGACGTCTCTTCCATCCCGTCCATGACATCATCTATCGCATTACCTAAAGCTAAAATATCTTCACGTTCAATCGGTGTGATGAATGTCTGGTTAAGATCTGAGATCATCTGCTGCATTAAATCATCGCCGTTTTTTTCGTATGACTTAATATTATCGGCATACTTCTTGAGGTCAAATGCGTTATGAAAAGACATATCGCCAAACACTACAGATGCACGTTTCAGATTTTCAGCCATATCTTCCAGCTGTACTATAAATTTGTCTTTCTTCTTCGTAAACATGAAAATCCTCCTAGAGTTATGTGGAATAATCTCACAACATCTATTAGTGTAAAACAAAATAAAATGAAACGATACCTTTTTTGTAAACTTTAAGTAAAGTTTGTAGTGATAATATTAATTATTTTGATATATTGCTAAATTAAAGCGTGAAAGAAACAAAAAATCTATTCTGACACTTTCAGAATAGATTTTTATATCATTTATTTTCAGTATGACCTTTACGCTGTTCCTCGTTGAACTTCTCTATGCGCATATCAACTTCAAATATACGCATCGTCAGTGCATGAAACGGTGCCTGCAGAAGCTGATAGAACAACCAGGGTTTAGAAGGCTCATAACGATGGATACAGACCATAATCTCCTCCGTCCCGAGCATCCGCCGGAATTCAAGTGTGCCGGTATGCTGATCACGTATAGTTGCCAGTTCTCCGCCTGCGATATCAAATATCTGGCGGTCATTATTCTTTAAGGCTGTGCGTCGCTTAAGATGAATTAAATCTCTCTTCGCGCCCTGCAGATAGTAAGAGTCCTCATGAATTTCAACATTTGACAGCCCCGGGAGGACATTTTTGTAGTAGTCGAAATAATAGGCAGTAAACTTCTCGAGTGTCCATGACTTCGGAATCCTGAAACGTCTGATAATCCTGACATCATCTCTTCTCGCGCTTTGAAAACGAGCCAGCATCCCTTTTCGTTTAATTTCTGTATGCGTCACTCTGACTGGTGTCTTATACGACCGAAGAATCTTCAGTGTTTCATTATCCTCTACTGCACCTGCTACGTAGATGATTTGTTTCACATTCATCGCTGCTGCTGCGCGTCCATAGTTATCTGCAGCAAGCGCATTCATATCTTTGTATGACGCTTCCATTGTTTTGGATGAGCGTTTTGTCGGATCCAGGAAATAGATCGCGATATCAATATCCTCCATTGCTTTTGTCACATCTTCAAGAGTAAAGATATCACCTTTGATCCATCTGACATCATCATATATCTGCTTGTATTGGGATACGACCACTAAGTCATGTTCCATGTGCAGTGATTCATAAAGATTTTTACCGATATAGCCGCTGACACCTGTCAATAACACTCGCATCATTCTGCCTCCACTCATTTGTCACTTTATTCTAGCATTTACCCTTTTTAAGTACAAAAGATACAGAGTTTCTACTCTGTATCTTTGAGTTATGCAATATGCTGCTTACCTTTTCGCTTACGTAAGAAATATTTCACTGTAATACCGATACATAATGCAAGTCCGACGTAACCCATCAACGGATAAATCACATCGACTAATTCTACAAAACCAACGAAACTGAGAGCATATCCGATTATCATAGAACCGAAGAGCAGTAATTTATAATTTCGAGAATAAGGGACTGTAAAACGAGCAACGAATGAGTACATCAGGCCGACGATGGTATTATAGATAACAAGTAACATAATCATACTCAGCGCAACGCTCACAAAAGGATGAATTTCACGCCCTAACAGGATTGTCGGAATCGCGGCCTCGTTGACTTTATCCAGTTCAGCCAGTAATCCTGAGTTAACCATCAGAATCAGCACCAGCAGAATAAGGCCCCCGATTAAGCCGCCACGCCCTGCTACAACTCTACGGCTTGCATCGCCGCCAATCGCTGTCATCATGCTGAAAGCAGTCGAGAATGCGAGAGCACCGTACAGGATACCATCCCACCACCATAAATGTGACGGTTGTCTGGAAGTATCAATATGATTGTTTACTTCATTAAATGACAGCGTGCCTTTAAAGAAGAAGTAAACTGCTATGATTGTCACCACTACTATCAGGAACGGTGTGACCATTCCAAGTGCACTTACAATTTTATTAAAATCCATTAATAACGTAAAGCTGACTGCAAGCATCATGATCAGTGAACCGAGCCATGTCGGTACACCGAAACTTTCATGTGCAGCACTTCCTGCACCGGCAATCATCACGACTGATAACGCATAAAGAAAGAAAATTAAAATATAGTCAATGATTTTTCCAAGCTTTTCACCAAATAAGTAATGAATGGCACCGACATGATCTTCCGCATCCAGTGCATTCCCGATTTTTGAGATTTGACGCCCGAAGAATGTCAGCATCAGACCTGCAATCAGAATAGCTAAATAACTATAAGTACCATAGTTCGTGAAAAACTTCAAAACTTCCTGACCGGTTGAAAACCCTGCGCCAACAACTACACCTACATAGGCTGATCCAATTTTAACTGCTTCTGTATTTTTTGACACTACATCTCCTCCTATGGAATTAAAAACTCTTTAAACACGATTAGTATTTTACCCGACTTAATAATGAATAAACATTTTCAAAACAGATAGGTTATAATAAGGATGTATTTAACTTGAGAGGAGCTTAACAATGGAATTACATAAGCAAGTAGTACATATGCACTTGAAAGAGCTGCACGTCCGGGATTTCAGTCAGCATTCTCCTGAAATCACTAAAATGCATCGTATTGATATTGAACAACATCCCGAAGACAATGACATTTTTGAGTTCACCCTTAACTTTATGTTCGGACATTTTGGCACACAGGTCGACGGCGTCATTCAGGCGACGATTATCGTTAAAAGCGAAGATCCTTCAGATGATGTCCTTCAGGAACTTCTCAGCGACGAAAAAATGTATGCTGTTCCATTATTCTCTAAAGCTTCTGCCATCATTACAAAAATCACTGAAGATCGCGGTATGTTTCCAGTCATCGTTCCAGTTGAACTCTGGCTGGAAGAATAAAGAAATCCTCGGATCACAATCCGAGGATTTTATGCGTTACGAGAGCGGCCAAGATCATTGATATCAACAACTCCGACATCCATATTCTTTACTGCTTTTTTCATTAGATCTCTGGCAATCTTATTGTGCGGATCCAGTTTCAGAATTTCTTTTGCAACCTGGTAAGCCTGCCTATCTGTGAGCACAGGTTCCGGTACAGTATAAAGAAATAAGAGCTGCAGTAAGTTCTTGATCTCCTTATACCCTGTCAATTTTGCAGAGCGTTCAGCATGATAATAAGCGGCTTTAAATGCATCTGTGACATCACTGAGCGGGTAAACAAGCAGTAAAAATGCAAGGTCATGTAGTTCAGCACTTTCCTGTTCTTTGATTACTTCTACAATAAAGGTATAGAACATAACAGATTCCGTGTTCTGAGCCGCTCCGATGAATGCCTCTTCAAAATCCAGGAAATCATGGTCGGTCATCAACTGCCTGACACGCTCGAACTCACCGTTCAGAATCAGAACTTCAATTTGTTCTTTCAATTGATGAACCTCCTTCTTTTTTCAGCATTTTTATTGTAACATATCCTCACGTTAATACCTACTACTTCAAATAAGTAATTTTTCTCCATATCCATTCCAGCGGTCCCTGTTTAAAACGCTTGAAATAAACGTGGACAAATACGAGCAGCAAGGCATAAATCAGACAAGCCATGCTGAATGTTTCCAAAAGATTCATCTGACCATAGAGCCTGAATCCATAAGTTAAGATAAACATGAGAACGCTTTGGAGGATATAGATGGTAAAACTCATTCGTCCGAGTTGGCTGATTGGTTCTGTTATTACTCTGAATTGCGGATGTTTACTCATTCTGATGATACAGATGACATAACTGGCAGCGACTATCACTCCGCCTATATACCCGCCTACTGCATCGGCACTGTAACGAGCATAAAAGATGAGAGGCAACGCTTTAAGCATCATCCCACTTATGAACATGAGCAGTCCGATTCCATTGAATCGGCGGTCATGAGCGATGACCTCAAACCAGCCGGCTCTTCTGGCATAGCTGCCGATTAATATCAGCGGCAAGAGGCTAGATAGTCTGAAAAGGAGATTTTCTACATCAGTAATAAAGAAATAGTTAAAAAAGTGCTCTTTATTAAGCGCAATAATCGCCGTTATGTCACCACTTCTAAAGACTTCCATTACCTGTTCCGCCTTGCGCGGCGCGTTGATCATATAATCATAGCGGGGCATCGACAGTCCATTCATCACAAATGGAATAATGGAGTTGAGAATATAAAAACCGAATAAAACTATACTCGCAAGCATACTGATCATCTTGTCCCAGAAGAGAAAAGGTACGCCGATGAGCATCACTATAGCATAGCTCTGAAGAATATCCCCGGAGAAGATGAACATCCCGTGAAGCATTCCAAAGACGAGCAGCGCCAGTAATCGTCTATAGACGATAGGTAGAAAGGCTTCTCCTCTTTTGTCAGCGCTTTCTTTCATCATCGAAAGCCCGTAACCAAATAAAAGAGCAAAAATCGGATAGAACGACTGCTTAATAAACAGAACATCCAGTGCATAAAGGACACGATTCCAGCCATGCTGAAACATAACAAAAGGATCCAGATGAAATATATCATGCGTAAACCCTACTACATTCATCAGCACAATACCTAATAAACTGAATCCCCGTAACGCATCTAAGCTATAGATGCGCTTCATATTTTTTTGACAACTGATGACTTCAGACCAATCTGTCCAAAACCTTCTATTTTACAGTCAATATCGTGTCCGTCTTCTGGATCAACTAATCGGATGTTTTTAACTTTCGTTCCTTGTTTAATCACTGAAGAAGCGCCTTTTACTTTTAAATCTTTTATTACAGTGACTGAATCTCCATCTGAAAGTTCATTGCCGTTGACATCCCTGATCACGACAGCTTCTTCTTCATCGGCATGTATGGGCCATTCGTGAGCACACATCGGACAGACATAGTTCAAACCGTCCTCATAAGTATATTCAGAGCCACATTGCGGGCATACAGGTAAAGTCATGAATCATTCTCCTTTATTATCTTTTTTCTATCAATCATTATAAGGGACAGCTTCAATATCCAGCAATCTTCTTTTTAAATGAAGACCACTTGAGAAACCAGTCAGCTTGCCGTTCTTACCTATCACACGGTGACAAGGAATTGAGATTAAGACAGGATTGCGACCGATTGCACCGCCAACTGCCCGAACAGCTCGTGGCCGTCCAATCATCTCGGCGATATCACTGTAAGTACAAGTTGCCCCATACGGAATCGTCCGCAGTGCATCCCAAACTTCAAGTTGAAACGGTGTTCCTGTCAGATCATATGTCCAGTTGAAATCGGAAACGGTACCTGTTGCATAGGCCAGCATTTCATTTACATATTCTTGATTTTTTTGCTCCGCTTCTTTCCCAGTTATCCATTCTGCTCCCTTAATATTCGGCACGTCATGACTAAGGGAACAGAGACCTGAATCCGTGGAACAGATAATCAAACGCTCATCAAGTAATGTGAAATCACTTTTATAGATTTTTTTCATATAATCGCTCCATATCGACATGTGGAATCATATCTTCAAAGTAGATAACAGATGTGTCTTTGAAACCGTAAGAACGATAAAAATCAGCGAAATGAGCTTGTCCTTGCAGCTTCACAGTTTTGTCTGGATAATGCTCATCAATATAGTCCAGACAGCAGTTCATCAGTTCCCGTGACAACCCTCTCCCCCGAAAATGCTGATTGACTATGACACGTCCAATGTAAATATCATCGCCTTCAATTATTCTGGCATAGGCTTTTAAATCGTCATCAAAATTTGTCACATGAAGGGCTGTGAGGTCCTTGTCATCTATCTCCGGGTAAGCACACTGCTGCTCGACTACAAAAGTATCTACTCTAAGCTTTGTAATGTCATACCACTCTCTCGTAGATAATTCATCTAATCTTCTTATTTTCCACATGGTCATCACCTCATACTTTTGTTTATTCTACTACAGATAAAGTGTGAATACGACATTATCGGGTATAAAATAAAAAAGGAGTGAAACCATCATGAAAAAAATTCTTGTCGTTTTAACGAATACTGAAAAATATAAAGATATCAATCGCGCAACAGGATTATGGCTTGGAGAAGCCGCTCAGTTCGTAGATGTTGTTTCAGAAGCAGGTTATGACATTGATTATGTCAGTCCAAAGGGCGGTTTTGTACCGATTGATCCATCCAGCATGCCTATGGCTGATGATATTGATTTTAAATGGTATGGAGATGCAGATTTTAAGCGTCGGGCACTTGCAGAATCGCTTAAGCCAGCTGATATCAATCCATCTGAATATGCAGCGATTTATTACACAGGCGGACACGGTACAATGTGGGATTTCAAAGATAACATAGAACTTCAGCAGATCGCAGAACAGATTTATAAAGACGGTGGCTATGTGACAGGTGTCTGCCACGGAATCGTCGGTCTCGTTAACCTACTTGATACAAAGACAGGCAAACGTTTGATCAAAGGCAAGAAAGTCACAGGTTTCAGTAACCTTGAAGAACGTTTAAATCGTACTAAAAAGCATGTACCTTTCCTGGCAGAAGACAGCTTAAAAGAAGCAGGTGCTAAATATAAAGCGAAACGCCCAATGAAGGAATATGTGCGTACAGATGGTCAGATTATTACCGGACAGAATCCAACTTCTGCTAAAAAAGTAGGTAAAGAACTTGTCAAAGCATTAAAAAACCGGACATCTTAGAGATGTCCGGTTTTAAACTTTAATTGATTAAATTAGTAGCGGTAGTAACCAGTGATTGAACCGCTGATGTATGAAACTGCACGTTGTCCAACGCCAGCTGATGGGTTTAATGCATCAACCATTTGACCGTTACCGATGTATACGCCAACGTGTGAACCACCGTTGAAGAATACTAAGTCACCTGGTTGTGGAGTTGATACTTGTGTACCAGCTGCCATTTGAGCCCAAGTTGTACGTGGAATTGATTTACCCATTGAAGCTAATACTTGTTGAGCGAATGAAGAACAGTCAACAGCTGTAGCTGAGTTGCCACCGTATACATAAGTTTTGTTTGCTGCCATGCTGTTAGCGATTGCTGCTACGTTATTATTAACTGAAGTAGTTGCAGTTGCTGCTTTTTTAGCAACAGGTGCTGCAGTAGCAGTCGTGTTTGAATAAGATACACGGTCTAAGTTAGCTGCTGGAGCTGCAACAGCTGGAGCTTGTACTGAAGTTGTAGCTGCTTGTGCTTGTACTGCTGGCGCTTGTGCTGAAGTCGTACGGCTGCTACCGTTTGAGTAGTTATAAGTTCTTGAACCATCTTGGTTGATTACGTAAGTGTAGCTGTATGATTGGTTAGAAGATGTTGCTTGTGCGTGTGATCCAGCTTCACCATTGTTTACTTCATCGATAGTGTATGCTGCTGCGTCTGCATGATGAGAACCTAATGTTGCTAAACCTGCTAAAGTTGTTAAAGTAAGAACTGTCTTTTTCATTATATAATATCCTCCAGAAATTCAATTGAGTGAATTTGTAATTTTTTAATAAGCGCTGATTCATTTATCAGCTCTTTGCGATGAATTTATATTAGCATTTAAACTTTCAAAATTGGGCGTTGTTATATATTTGTTACATAAGTGATATGTTTAACAGTCAATTGTTACAATGACTTTCTTTCTATGTAACAATCTAAAAAACCGCAATAAACCCTATTATCATAAGGTTTTTGCGGTTTTTAGCTTATTTAAAAGTTCAATTTTTTACCAATTATATTACAAAGATGACTTAAGCCTCTTTTGTTTTTTTTCCTTTATCGACTAAATAAGTAGAATCCAACGTCTTTTCGAGAATCTTTGTTTCCCAGCCAAAGAGCGTCATCACTATTAAATGGACGCGTGCTTGTGTGAATTTATAGATAAACCATGGCAATGTCGGTTCATATTCATGAATGGCGATAATACATTCATTAGTATCAAGCACCCTGCGAAACTCGAGACGTGCTCTTCCCTCTTCGCCTTCTTTCACTGTCTTAGAGAATTTACCCCCTTTTATCATAAATAAAACACGGTCATCATCTGTATAGTCCTTGTTTTTCTGTAAAATGAGAATCGGATCTTTGAAAATCGGCAGGCTGATAGATAATGTATCACCATCGATCGCCGTATTAATAAATGACATGCCAATACGAGATAGCCAGTTCATATAGTAATTTGCTGTCTGGTCAATAGACCATGATGAAGGAATCGTTATACGCTGCACGGATTTAACATCACTTTTCTTCAGTGCCCGGCCAATTGATTCTGATTTCTTAGGCTTCTTTTTGCCTTCTTTATCTTCTTCAAGCGCTGTCTTAATACTTTCTTCAAGTGGTGTAGGCGCATTCGTAATACCTTCAACATAATTTTCTTTTGAAGGAACCATATCATGTACTAAGCTATCAAGCAGTGGATAAACCAGTTCTTTCGGCTCTTCTGTAATCAGACTGACAATCGGTTTAGTAATGGATACTGGTATAATCGGCAGATCCATCATCGGCAGTTTTTTGCCCATCACTTTTGCAGTCGCTTTAAACATGCCTTTATAATCAGTTACATCATGGAAAATATCAATGGATTCATTTTCTTCCGGGCTGCGTTCAATAAGTGCTGAAAGTCCTTTTACCACATCTTTTAATGCAACTGGAGCCGTTTTGCTGTAGGCCCATTTAGGTAATACAAGAGCTGGCAGACGTTCAGTGAGCTTTTTCAGAATCGGGAATGAAGACCCTTTTGGTCCGATAATAAGTCCGGCACGTAATGTAGAAACTGGAACACTGTATGAGCCGAGAATTTTTTCACATTCTAAACGGCTGCGTAGATGATCCGATAAGTCTTTAGCATTTTCATGCGGCATAATACCACTCATAAAAATAATATGCTTCACACCTTGTTTTTTAGCCGCACGACCAAAGTTGTCTGCCAGAATAGCATCCATGTCGACAAATGAAGCCTGAGTCAGTTTAGCTGAAGGCTGCATGGAATGAACAAGATAAATCGCTGTATCGATACCTTCCATTGCATTTTCAACATCTTTAATAGAGAACAGGTCGACTTTCTTCCATTCTACATTCTGTTCGTTTTCTTTATTTTTAGTACTGCGGGATGCAGCCACAATCTGATAATCGTCTTTGATTTCTTTGAGTAAGTTTCCACCAATATAACCAGAAGCACCGGTCAATAATATTTTCTTCATATAAACCCCTCTTTTATTATGATGGTGAACTATACCCGTTTATTTCCTGTATATGTATGAACCTTAAAGTTTTCTTAAACTGTTATTCCAGCCTTAGCAATGTTGTCATAGTGTGCTATATTTTAGACAGAGATTTGAAAGCAGGTGTTATTTTGATTGTAACCATGACAGCAATGGAAGCTTATAAGCGATTTTGGACGCAAGGATTCAATTTACATGACCGCGCTAGACGTAAAGAGTTCTGGGTTCCTATAAGCATCCACCTCCTGCTCTATTCCATCGCCTATATTCTAATAGGGATGTACTATAAATTAGATAATGAACATATCTATAGAATGATGAATCTAATCGGCAATTTGATTCTTATTATCCCTACTTTCTCTGTGACGTTCAGACGACTTCAGGATTTGAACATTTCCGGCTGGTTCACGTTACTTGTGCCTGCATTACACTTACCAGCAGATATGCCATCAAGTTTACTTAATATCAATATTCAGTTTTTAATCGATGCCCTTCATTTATTTGTCACACTTATATTGCTGATTATCATGATGTTTGACGGGACAGAAGGTCCCAATAAATATGGACATGACCCTAAAGAAGAAATAGATGAACTAAATCCGAGGAAATATTGATGTATCAAATCAATGTGATGTCTGAAAGTGATAAAGAAATAATTGTATCGTGGCACTACCCGGCGCCTTATCAGCTATATGATTTAACTGCAGATGATTTTAATGGTGAATATGATTTTTTCAGTGTATTTGATGATGATCAATTAGTCGGTATGCTAAAACTTCATTATAATGAAGGAACTTGTCATTTAGGACTTGGGTTAAGACCTGATTTAACAGGAAAAGGCCACGGCCAGCATTTTGTTGAAGCAGCTGTTCAACTTGTTAAAGAGCAGGGCTATCAATCCATTCAGCTTGCTGTTATCTCTTCGAATGAACGTGCCATTAAAGTATATGAACGTTGTGGCTTTGTTGAGAAAGATTATGAACTAATGCTTGCCGGTGATGTGCTGGAGGAGTTTTTAATCATGCAATATGGTGAAGAGGACTGTTTTTAGACAGTCCTCTTTTGTCATGTATAATTGACATAATCTGCTATTTTCCTTATAATGGGTGTAAGATATATTTGATACGAAGGAGAAATAGATGAACCGCGTTAGAAAATATCGCAAGCTTAATCACATGACCCAGCTTGAACTCGCAAGAACTATTAACGTAACACGTCAGACCATCAATATGATTGAAAATAATAACTATAATCCAACCCTTGAGCTGTGCACTAAACTCGCCCATGCTCTCAATACAGATTTAAATACGTTATTCTGGGAGGTCGAAAGCTATGACACGTTTTGAGAAATGGTATTACAAGTATATGATTGGTATAGAAGGGCTTAAAGATGAGAGAGAACGAGAACTTGCGCGACAGGTTTTAGCGAAATATGCTGTACTGATGGATGGCTTAATGATGATATTGCTTCTTGTCTTCGCAATTACAGATATGACACATGACCGAATCACATTGACCACACTGTTAATGCTTGTGATTGTGCTGGGATCTCAGTTTTATTTAAGACGACTTATACGTATTCATCAGTTAGATAAAGTCTATGCATATGATGAAAAAGAGTATTTACAGTTACTCAAACAAGCTAAAATTCGTTCTTTTATTGACTTTGCCATTTATTCCATTACTCTTTTTATTATCTTTATGACTTCCACCTATTTCAGAACAAAGGGAGAAACTGTTTTCAGTGAAGAATTGGTGCCTGCACTGATTGGTGGTTGTATCGGTATGTTTATTGCAGGTAGAAATAAATACACAAAGAGAGTCATTCGAGATTTTAGTAATTAGACAGTTTCCCCGTTTATCCGCCACTTCTCAAAAGTTATGGAGCGCAAATTCATTCATCTATAAAAAGGAGCTATTTATATGTCTACTCTCTGCAACTGTCCTAATCTTACATATATCAACGTTTCAGCTGATTATGGTGCTGATCCTATCTGGTGTGCGGTCTGTCATTCAAACCTGGATATGACTGAGTTCAATCTTACAGATACGTTAGATTATGACTTATTCAGATGGACAAACCGCTACGGTGAATGGCTTGACCTTGAAACCAATCAAGTCATATCAGGTGGCGAGGCACTTGAAACGAAACATAACGAAGAAGGTGTCTTCCTGACGAAAAGGCTTCAGAATGAACTTCCAAATTACCAGTTCACTTTTATTCCTTCAGAAGAAACAAAATAAAAAGCAGCCGATCGGCTGCTTTTTATTTTTTCGGTATTAAGTTCAGTGCTGCAGATACATCCTGATTGACCTGTTCAAACAACCCTTCATTATCGCCCAGTTTCTGGCCATAAGACGGGATGATTTCTTTAAGACGTTTTTCAATATCAGGAATCTGGCTGCCGAAACATTTTACCAGTACTTGCAGCATGACATGTGCCGCTGTTGAAGCACCTGGTGATGCGCCTAGTAACGCGGCAACTGTGCCATCTTCTGAAGTGATGACTTCTGTACCAAACTGCAATGTACCTTTACCTTGATCTGTATCTTTAATGACCTGTACACGTTGTCCAGCCACTACAATATCCCAGTCATCTGCTTTAGCATTCGGAACAAACTCACGTAATTCTTCTATACGCTGCTCTTTTGACTGCATCACCTGTTCAATCAGATATTGTGTCAGTTTCATTTCTTTAGCCCCTGCTGATAACATGGTCAGCAGGTTATTCGGTTTCACTGAACCGATTAAGTCCATATAAGAACCTGTTTTCAGGAACTTAGGTGAGAAGCCGGCATAAGGACCGAATAACAGTGACTGTTCACCGTCAATATAACGTGTGTCCAGATGAGGGACTGACATTGGTGGCGCACCGATTTTAGCTTTACCATATACTTTTGCGTGATGCTTCTCGACAATCTCTGGATTCTTACATACAAGGAAGAGTCCGCTTACAGGGAATCCGCCGATATGTTTTGATTCCGGTATACCCGTCTTCTGTAATAACGGCAGGCTGTATCCGCCTGCCCCGATAAAGACGAAGTCAGCATTATGATATTCCGTCTTCTTCTGGTCTTCATCATAGACTTTAACTTGCCAGCCGCCACCTTGAACATGATTTAAGTCTTTTACTTCATGACGATATTCCAGGTTAACCCCTTGCGCCTGCAATACATCAAATAAATCTTCTGTCAATTTACCGAAGTTGATGTCAGTCCCTGACTCCATCATCGTCAGTGCCATCACTTCATTCGGGTCGCGTCCTTCCATCATGAGCGGAACCCACTCTTTCATTTCTTCTTTATCCTCTGTTATTTTCATGCCACGGAACAGCGGATTGTCAGACAATGCTTGATAACGATTTTTAATGAAGCGGACGTTGTCTTCACCACTGACATAACTCATATGTGGCACCGGCATAATAAAGTCCTGTGGATTTTTCAGTAATCCCTTTTTCACTAAATGAGCCCATAGCTGTTTCGAAAGTTGAAACTGTTCATTGATATCCAGTGCTTTTGAAATATCAACGTTGCCGTCTTTATCTTCCTTCGTATAATTTAGTTCACATAAAGCTGAGTGCCCCGTTCCTGCATTGTTCCAGGCATTTGAGCTCTCAAGCCCAGGTTTATCAAGTTTTTCAAAAACAGTGATGTTGAGCTCCGGCTTCAACTCTTTAAGCAATATTCCTAAAGTGGCGCTCATAATACCGCCACCAATTAAGATAACATCGGTTTTGTTCGTCATGTTTCGCATCCTCCTACCTTGTTTGCTTCTATTATACGCTTATCTCTTTCAAGAAAAAAGTATGCGATTACATAACTAATTAAGATGTTATTACTCAAAAAATATTTTATTATTTATTAACTATTTTAAATCCTTAGCTGCCGGTCCTTCCAGTACACAACCTTCTCGGTCAAATCTTGAACCGTGGCATGGACAATCCCATGTCTTTTCAGCTCCATTAAACTTAATGACGCATCCTAAATGTGTACAGAACGGACTAACGTGATGTTCGTTCCCTTCATCGTCTTTATAGACAGCCTGCAGTTTCCCTTCAATATTGAAGATGCCACCGTCTCCACGTTCAAGTTTAGAAGTATCTGTGCTGTAATCTTTAAGCGCCAGAGTCTCTCCTTTAGCTGCATCAATCATCTGTTTACCCAGTGCTTTCGCCTGATTGCCTAATGTATTGATGCGTTCTGGTCTGAAGAGTTCTTCATAAAGATTGTGCTGACGGCTGATTAAATCGCTGATCAGCTGGGCCGCTGTCGCTGCTGTTGCCATCCCGAATTTATTAAAACCAGTTATGACGTAAAGATTCGGATCCTGTTTATCATACTGACCAATAAGAGGCATATGATCAACTGTCATCATATCCTGGGCAGACCATTGCCCCGTAATATTTCCTTTGAAGTTTTCAAAAGCAAACTCACTGAGCTTTTCATAAGCTTCTTCTGTATGATCTTTTGTACCTGTAATATGGTTTTCTCCGCCTACCAGTACTCCAATACCCTTTTCGGTATGATAATGTCTGAGTGAACGTTTCGGTGTGTCGACAGTCTGAAACATCCCATGCGGAATATCCATACCGTCTGCTGCTACAATATAAGAACGCTCTATCTGTAATTGAGACATATAGTTATTCTTCAGATGATTGACTGGGAAATGCGTTGCCATAACTGCTTTCTCAAAATGAATCGTCTGACCTTTATCAGTCACTGCCCTGATTTTACCGAGTTCCGTTATCAATGTTTCTTCATAGAATGTAACCCCTAGTTTTACAGCTGCATCAATCACGCCTGCCAGGAATTTCACCGGATGGAACTGAGCCTGGTCCGGCATCTCCAGTCCAAGTGTCGTTTTAAATGGAAGACCGAGATCTTCCTCATGTAACCTTGACTTGATACCTAGCGTCTGATAAGCATCATATTCAGCACGTATTACTTTTTCGTTACTGCCATCTGTTACCTGGGTACTCGACATTTTCTCAAAATCGCAGTCGATTCCATGTTTCTCAACCAAATCTTCAATAGCTTTTATACCATCAGCTTGAGATTGATAAAATGCCTTCGCCTTCTCTTCACCTTGAGCTTTTAAAATTTCCTGGTACATCAGATGATGCTGTGCTGTAATCTTAGCTGTCGTATTAGCAGTCGTCTCCTGCACCAGCCTACGCCCTTCAACAAGGACGACCTTATGACCCGCTTCAGCTAACCGATAAGCTGCAAGTATCCCCGCTATTCCACCACCGATTACAAGTACTTCTGTTCTGATATCCTGATTTAAAGCTGGAAACTGACTAACTTTTGCTGACTCAGTCCAATATGAAATGTTCTCTCTCTTCATTAAATAGCCCCCTCTATTATACTTCCCTTTGCTATACCCTTTAATTTTTAATTCATTCTCAATAAATTATTACAATTATTAACACGATATAAATAGCTTAAAATAACATATCAGTTAGAAAAATAGCATTTCATCCTACCTAATTAGTTTATATTTATATCAAAATTGTCATTGTAAACTATGACAATTTACTTTAGACTTATATTGAAAATACTAAATATGGATAAATATCCAAATGAAAAGAGGTCTATTATGAATATTCATGAAAGTTCATTCATCGAATCAAAAGTTGCAAATAATAAGAAAAGTCCTGTTGTTGCTTATCTGCTATGGTTCTTTTTAGGTGGCTTTGGAGGTCATCGTTTTTATTTCGGTAAAACAGGCTCTGCTATTGCTATGATTGCTGTTACTCTTCTTGTGAATTGGTGGTTATTCTGGATTCCCATGGCAATTTGGCTAATCGTCGATTTGTTCTTAATCCAAAACATGCTTAAAGAAGATGAAGCAAAAGTTCGTCATGCAGCTATTCAAGAAGTGCACATGATGAACGGTAACCATCAGCCCGCTCAGTCTCAGCACGTTGCTCGACCTGTACCAGCAGCTCAGCCATCAGCACCTGTTCAACCAGAACCTAGAAAAACTGAACAGGAAATTGTTGATGAACTGATTACACCTCAAGCATCTCCAGTAGTAGAAACTACAACTTACACTACACAACCAGAACTTAAGGTTGTTAAAAATGATGAAGATTTAACTAAAAACGCTTAATTCTTAAACAAATAAAACCAGCTGATTATCACTTATCAGCTGGTTTTTAATAGGGAGTTATTTTATGCATGCGATAAACAGTTCAATTATCTTGTTAAATATCTTATTTCTCTTTCTAACGACACTCTGTAATTTCGCACTGATTTATTTCTCTTTCACAGGACACAAGATTCTGCTTGATCAAGCGCAAGGACTTTACATCGATTCAGCTGGCCATGAAGATATCATTTCAGAAATTATCGGCAACCCGATTTTTTCGATGATTGTTAAAAGCTATTTATTTTCATTGATTGTTGGAGTTGCCCCCAAAGCTTTCTTTGGTACTAGGCTATTATTCGCTGTCTTGGTACTACTGGTTTATCTGGGCTTTTTAACTCTATTACTCTTTATAAGTCTCTTTCTACTTAAACACAAAAAACGTTCACTCTTATTAATCACTTTTATTACCATCTGTTCCCTACCTTTATTTTTAGGGGTATTGACAGCAGTTATACCTATGTCTCTTATATTCCTGACATTTAGACTTTTTAAAAATATGAGCTACAAACCAAAGCCTACCTTTACTTGAAGGCAGGCTTTATTTTAATAGTACTTTAATCGAACTTTTTATTTCTCATAAGGCACAACATCTTTACCAAACTCTTTATTAATGTATTCTTTCATGTCATCTGATTGCAGGACTTCAATTAGATCCTGAAACTTCTGATCATCCTTATGTCCTTCCTGTACGGCAAGAATATTGGCGAATGGTGATGACTTATCTTCGAGTGCAATCGCATCTTTATGAGGAATAATGCCGTTATCAATTGCATAGTTAGAGTTCATGATAACTGCCGCACCTTCACCATTTTTGTAAGTCTTCGGCAGGAATTCTGCACTCTGCTTATTGTTGAATTTAAGATTCTTTTTATTTTCGACGATATCTGTAAATTTAGCGTCTTCTATTTTAACGCCATCTTTCAGCTTGATGACCCCTTCATTGACGAAGAATGACAGGAAACGTCCTTCTTCAGCTGGATTGCTGGAGACAAATATTTCTGCACCGTCCGGAATTTCATCTAAGTTTTTATATTTCTTACTATATACACCCATCGGCGTTGTGAAGACTTTACCGACTTCCTCAATTTTATAGCCATGTGTTTTCTTTTCAGCATTGAGATATGGAATGTGCTGGAATAGGTTTGCATCCACATCCCCCTCATCAAGCAGCTTATTCGGGACTTTATAATCATTAACAATCTTAACTTCTACATCATAGCCTTTTTTCTTCATCGCTTCAGCTGCATGTTTGACGACTTCCCCGTGCGGTGTCGGTGATGCAGCGACTACGATTTTCTTATTGTCTTCCTTTGCGTCCGTTGCTCCGCAACCTGTAAGTGACGCTGTTAATAATAATGCACCTAAAATACCTAACCCTTTTTTCATTGTAAAATCCTCCCCAAAATTTTTAATAAAAAAATACTTTCTCCATAAAAAATAGAGAAAGTATCTGCTTTCTCTCATCTTCTAAAGCAATCGCTTTATGTGAATTAGCACCATGTCAGATTGACTGGTTGCCGGGCTTCGTCGGGCACATCCCTCCGCCACTCTTGATAAGAGTTTTATTAAGTTGTTAAAATCATAGCAATTGTATCGGCGTTCGTCAATAACTGATCAATCAAAAAGTTCATTTAATATTAAAAGACAGCCCTTTAGCACTTAATTGACTTTCTTTTTGATGATTGATGTGAAGTGTAAAAGGCACATCTTCAATTTGATTAGTAAATTTCGTATTAACCTGTTTATCTTTGATTGTCTGTTTCTCAAAAGAAAACTGAATCGTCTTTCCTGCTTCGAATTGCTCACCTTGCTTAATGACAGGAATAATCATCCACTCAGACATCATGCCATATGGCTGCTGATAGATATAAAAAATAGTCTTTCCTTTTTTCAAATTGCCTACTTGTTCGCCGTGTGGATTGATTTCTTTTAGGGCAGCAGTTGTGCTCGAATAATTTTTCGTTTTATTTTGATAACCTTTGTAATAATTTGATGAATCCCGCCATAATCCATTGCTATCAACCCTGATCACACCTTTGTTCAGCTGAGAATGGAGAGCGAGTCTGGTCTCATCGTCACTTAACATAATCCCTTCATCCAGGTTGTCACCTCTATCAACAATACCACCTTTAAATTGCAATAACCCAGCTGGTGTCTTCTCGTCCCAGGATTGATCGATGAATTTTTCTTTATCAGTCACTTTGACAGTATAAGGATCTGCTAATTTCACTGTGGTCTTACCATTCTTGTCCATATCTAAGAAACTGATATTCACATAACCATCATTATGATGTTCAAAATCATTTAAATGTAAGATAAAGTAATGCTGATTAGGTAGTTTGTAAAAGTATGGACCTATCGTACCTTCAACTTCATTGCTTTGCAGAAGAACAGCTTCTTCAGCTGCTTTATATGAAGGAAAACGCCGCTCTACTGTTTGTCTTTGATGCTCAGTCAGCGGTTCCGGCTCTTTCAGATTTATCAGCCAGACGACACTTAACATCATCACAATCATGACAACGATAACTATCATACGTTTCATCAAGTATGCCATCTCCTTTTTTACTTATCTTACCACTAGAAAAATCAGTAAATGATAAACGGCAAACTTTTTAAGAAAACTTTAAGATTTCTTCTGTTATGATAACAAGGAGGTGAAATTATGTCTGAACAACAAAAAGGAATACTGTACGCGGCAGGCAGCTACATTATCTGGGGTGTCCTGCCGTTATACTGGAAATTGATTGGCAGCATCAATTCTTATGAAATTCTAGCCCATCGTATTATATGGTCACTTGTCTTTATGATTCTTCTCGTTGTTATTCTCGGTAAGACTTCTGAACTCAAGATTCAGACTAAACGCCTGTTCGGCGAACCGAAACAGGCGCTCAGTTTATTTATTGCGGCACTTGTTATTGCCATCAACTGGGGTCTTTTTATCTGGGCGGTCTCAAATGACCACGTCATGCAGGCGAGTCTCGGTTATTACATCAATCCATTGATGAGTATCCTGCTCGGCCTTATCTTTATGAAAGAACGGTTCACTAAGGTTGAATGGATCGCTATCGCACTTGCTGCGGCCGGTGTATTCTATATGACGTTATCGCTCGGTGTATTCCCTTATATTTCAGTGCTGCTTGCTGCTTCTTTTGCAGTTTACGGTCTCCTGAAAAAGAATATCCGAATCGACGCCATCTATACCATTCTGCTTGAATGTCTGTTCACCTTACCTTTCGCTTTAATAGGACTGGTTTACTTAAAAAGTGTCAATATGAGTCATTTTGGAATGAATCAGGATAGCTTTATTCTACTGTTCTCAGGTGCACTGACGGCGATTCCACTGATTCTGTTTACAGCAGGTGCACGACGTATCCCGTTATCGTTGATCGGCTTCCTGCAGTACATAGGTCCTACTCTTATGCTGATTCAAAGTGTATTTCTGTTTAATGAGCCGTTCACCATCACCCACCTTGTTACATTCGGATTGATCTGGACGGGACTGATACTTTACAGCATCTCTAAAATCATGACTTACCGAAGACAAAAACGCCTATAATATAAAAAGCATCACAGCAGCAGCTGTGATGCTTTTTCAGGTAATGAAACAGAAATCGTTTTTTCCATGAACATTACCTCCTTCTACGCGTTTTTACTATCAGTATACATCCAAATGTCTTACAATAAACGTCAGAAACGAAAATTTACAGAAACTCAATAATCTAAGCAAGATTTAGATAAAGTTTTTCTCTTCTGTTTCTGCTGTATTCTCTGCTTCACGTTCAGCTGCTTCATCCTGTTCAAATCTCTTCTCTGTACGTTCTTCTTGAACTTCTTCCAAATTTTTCTCAGTCATAATACCCTCCTATAATGTAATGATGTGATATTGTCTTTTACCCAAGGAAATTCCTGGATAAACCTTGGAAATGTCAGCGCTATCATAAACTAGTGGCAAAAATATTATTAACCATCAGCTGGAGATACAAGGAAATTATTTTTATTATAAATTCTCTTTCTTTACTTTCAATATATACTTTTCTCCTAATTGTGTTATCTTTATATACATTAAACATTCAACTTTTGAAAGGAACTCAAATATGTTCACAAAAATCATTTTCCCTGCATTTCTAGCAACTCTTGTTCTTATCCCTAATCAAGCTCATGCTCAGACTGTTCATTCTGCACAAGAGGCGCAGCTCGCTTTACGAACCATTAAGGGTACACAAGCTATCAGTAAACACTATAGAAACTATGAGGTTGTTTCATCAGAAAAAGATGCTGCTGGCTTTACCCACTACACGCTGCAACCAAAAGCGAAAGGTTATTTTGCTACTGATAGGGAGATTAAAGTCCACGTCAACTCTCGCGGGCAAATTGTCCTGATCAACGGTGAAACTGATTCAAAATTAATTGCGCCTTCAAATGATATAAATATTTCTGAAAGGACAGCTGTAAAACAGGCATTTACTGCTACTGGTCTTAACCAGAAAAGTACAGGTAATCTTGGAGGAAACATCGTCCAGTCAGTTTCCACTGAAATTGATGGTGACCTCAATAAACTCATTTATAGAATTGAACTTACAACGGTCACACCTAAAATCAGCCGCTATATCGTTAAGATTGATGCAGCAAACGGTGCAGTGCTGTCAGTCACTGACCTTCTTCAGCATGCTGCCACTACCGGTTTAGGTTACGGCGTATTGAACAACGTGAAAACGATTCAGATTAATTCCATCACGGGCGGCTATGCGCTGCAGGACCTCACACATGTCGGTGGAATCGGAACTTATAGTTTCAACGATTCTACACGCCAGGCATCTCTTATTACTGATCCTGATAAAACATTCAGTGCTTCCATACAAAAAGCAGGCGTTGATGCTCATTATTATGCAGGAAAGTTCTATTCTTACTTCAAGACTAAATTCAACCGTGAATCTTACGATAATAAAGGCAGCAACATCCTTTCTCTTGTTCATGTCAACACACTCAATACAACGAATGATAACCGTAATAACGCTGCATGGCTGCGTGACAAAATTGCCTACGGTGATGGCGACGGAACAAACTATCGTCCGCTGTCAGCTGCGAATGACGTAGTTGCTCACGAACTGACACATGGTGTCACAGAAAATACAGCCCGTCTTGAATACAGCAATCAGTCTGGTGCTCTGAATGAAAGTATGTCAGATGTCTTCGCTTATTTCATGGATCCAGCTGACTGGACCATTGCTGAAGATGTTTATACACCGAATGTCAGTGGCGATGCGTTACGTAGTTTATCTAATCCTGAAGCTTATGGGCAGCCGGGCACCATGTCAGGATACGTTAATACAGCCTCTGATAATGGCGGCATCCATACAAACTCAGGTATTCCTAATAAAGCAGCATATTTGACAATCCAGTCTACTGGCAGAGAGAAAGCGGAACAGATCTACTACCGTGCACTTAGTTATTATCTCACTTCAACTTCAGACTTCTCAGATGCACGTATCGCACTTATCCAGTCTGCCAAAGACTTATACGGACAGACAACTGCTGATGCAGTAGCAGCAGCGTGGACACAAGTCGGCTTCCAGTAATGCTGCACATCCTGAACCTAGTTCAGGGTGTTTTTCTTTTTATAATTATAAATTTGTATAATTATACAATATTTTTCTTGTTTTTATTTTCTCCTGCGATATAATAAGTTTAATATTCTGAAAATTCACACATATATTAAACTCTGGAGGTATGGATATGAAGAAAAAATATGCACTTCTTGCTTCACTTACGGTGGTTTCAGGACTTGCTGCCTGCTCTGGCAACGGAGAGAATAAAGACAATCAGTCTCAAGAGAGTAAAGGGAAACAGGAACTGAAGCTAATGTCTATTTCTGATATTCCGACACTGGATACTTCACTGGCAACAGATATGGTGGCTTTCAATGTCATGAATCAGACAATGGAAGGTCTATATGTTCTTGATGACAAGGATAAAGCGAAACCCGGCGTTGCTGAAGGAGCTCCCGAGAAATCGAAGGATGGCAGGACCTGGACCGTCAAATTACGCAAAGATGCCAAATGGTCAAATGGTGAGCCTGTCACTGCCAATGATTTCGTCTATTCGTGGCGTCGGACGCTCACGCCTGAAACCGGCGCAGAATACGCTTATATTATGTATGACCTCAAAAACGCCGAAGATATCAATCTTGGTAAGAAAAAACCTGATGAACTCGGTGTTAAAGCGCTTGACGACCATACCTTACAAATTGAACTGAACACGAATGTTCCTTACTTCCAGGAACTGCTTGCTTTCGGTACATTCCTGCCGCAGAATCAGAAGTTCGTTGAAAAGCAGGGTAAGAATTTCGGTATTAAAGCAGATACTGCCCTCTACAACGGACCGTTCGTTCTATCGGAATGGAATGTTGAAAAAAACTATGTACTTGAACCGAATAAAAATTACTGGGATAAAGACAAAGTCAAACTGAAGAAGGTCAATTACGAAGTCATCAAGGATCAGCAGACTGCAGCGAATCTTTACAGCACTGGTGCGCTCGATGTTGTGCAGCTTGCCGCTGAACAGGTCAACAAGTATAAAAACGAAAAAGGATTTGATGCGCAGCTTGAGGCACGTACTTACTTCATCCGCTTCAATCAGGATAAAGTGCCTGAACTGAAGAATAAGAACCTGCGTCTCGCTCTCGCTAAATCCATCGATAAAGAGTCTTATGTCAAGAATCTGTTGAACAACGGCTCTAAAGCAACAGACGTTCTGACGCCATCCGAATTTGTCACGGGTCCAGACGGGAAGGATTATGTTGATGGCGTGAAATCGCCACTCAACTATGATAAAGCAGAAGCAAAGAAATTATACGAACAAGCTAAAAAGGAACTTGGTAAAGATCAGTTTAATTTCGAGTATCTGACTTATGACCAGGACACTGCCAAGAAAGATGCGGAGTATGTCAAAGAGCAGATTGAAACAAATCTACCAGGCGTGACTTTAAACATCAAGCAACAGCCTTTCAAACAGAAACTGAGTCTTGAATCGAAGCAGAACTTCGAGATGTCATTCGGACGCTGGGGTGCAGATTATCCGGATCCGATGACTTACGTCGATATGTTCCTGACAGATGGTCCGAACAACGAAACAGGCTGGTCAAATAAAGAGTTCGACCAGAAAGTCAAAGATGCTAAAGGAGCATTACTCAGCGACCCGCAGCAACGCTGGAATACATTACAGGAGGCGGAATCACTACTGCTTAACGATGCCGCCATTGCACCGATGTATCAGAGCGGTATGGCTCGACTTGTCAATCCTAAGCTGAAAAATATGGTAGTGCATAAATTCGCAGGGGACACTTCTTTGAAAGAAGCCTATATGGAAGAATAGAAAATGCGTATGGCAGAAGTGCCATACGCATTTTTCAGTTAGAAACTTCTGATGCTATTTCTCATCTTTACCCGGGTCGTCTTCTCCTGAACGCGTTTATCCGATTTCATGATGGTCGTCCCCCCTTCAGATGATAGATACTATGTGTTTAATCCATTCTTCAGACGTATCATGCTTATAAGTAACAGCTATTGTCCTATATACCTCAATAGTAAAAGATTAAACCCTGCTTAATTCCAGAAAAAGCAAAGACCAGTACAAGCTGTACCGGTCACACTGACAGTTAAATATTTTTTGCATAAATGACTGTACGGACTCTCCATTTATCTTCATTATTTTTCTCATAAGTAACTTTAAACAGATTTTTATAGTAATGCTCAATCTGATGACTGTTGAGACGGGAACTTGAAGTCGGTTTACCATACACTTTCTGAATGGCTGTCGGTGAATATTTGTTCTGGTAATAGAACTGATAGCTGTTAACTTTTGTATAACTGAAGTTCTCTACATATTTAGCAGCAGCACCCTTCAGAACGACAATCGGCTGAGGTCCATAGCCTGCTTCAAACGAAGAATTGCCTAGGAGGCTGTAGGTGGACAGATAGCTCGGACGCCCCCACTGATATTTCGCTGTTTTAAAAGTATCACCGATTTTAACAGCTTTACCATCCACTCTTTTATAGACGAACGTATCATTTTTCAGCTGTTTAGCGACAGTTGTATTCAGTAGGTCAGGTGCTTTATACGACGGAGCAGCAGCGGCATCAGCCTGGTGATCAGCAAACGGTGTAACGAAAAGTGCAGAAGCAAAAACGACAGTTGCAAGCTTTTTCATTTCAATTACCTCCCAATCCTGTATTTGATTTCAACAATATTATACACTCTCAGATAGACCCTGTATGCACCTTTAAAGATAATTTACACAATAAACTTAATATTTTCATGAAATTTACAATATACGACGAAAGTTCAACAAGTGCTCCGGTAAGAATATCCTTAACTTTATAATCAATGCTCCTTGATGAGTCATTTTCCGGTTCATTCAACATAGCTGAAACATAGCCATCATATTTATAGAATCATAAATGATACTTATGAGCCTATAAAAAAAGCAGACATCCAGGATGTCTGCTTTAAATCGTTATGCTTTCTGAACAGTGATTGTCCATGAGGCATCATCTAACTGTTCATAACTCGTCACAGGGTAGTTCTGCTGTGCTGCCCAGTTCGGAATCGCCTCTGTCGCCTGCGTGCAGTCGAAATCAATTTTCAGCTCATCCCCTGGATTCAGCTCTTCCATTTTCTTCTGTGCTTCAATTAACGGGAATGGACAGACCATTCCTACTGTACCTAATTCGTATAACATCTCATCTCTCCTTATGCAGTCTGTGGTTTGACTGCTACTTTTTTAGCCTGTCGCATCGGTCTTATAAACACAAAGTAACTCATAAACCATGTCCCTAGAATCATGAAGATCAGAGATAGCCAGCCCTGGGCACTCATGGTTGCAGTGGCTACTAAACCGTTACCGATTGAACAGCCCCCTGCAAGTGAAGCACCAACACCCATTAAGGCACCGCCGATTGCACTGTTTCTGATCGTAATTTTATCTGGCAGACGCCATTTGAACTCACGTGCACCGCGTGCAGCAATGTATGAACCGATAAAGATACCGAGGACTAAGAAAACACCCCAGTTCAAGAGCTTACTGTCACCTGTCACAAAGAACTGCACTAAATGCGCAGACGGGGTCGTGATTCCAAGACCACCCACGCGGCCTGTCGACATACTCATAGGCCATGCAATCAGTGCAATGATACCAATAGCGATTGCTGCTACAAATGTATGATATTTCTTTTCGAATAACGCATGACGGATACCTGTGAATTTCGGTTTTAACGTCGGCACCGCAAACTTCGGTTTCGGTTTAGACAACTCTTTTCTGACGACAAAGAGTGTCACTGAAGCGAGCACTAACAGTAGTAACCAGTAAGGCAGACCTGTTAATTGAGTCATATCGGCCTCAGCAACGGTCATTGAATTCATTTTATCAAGAAGCGGCTTGAAGACACCGAACTTAGTCATCGCAGCGAAAAACGCATACATGAAAAGAGCAATCCAGCTGCCGATCAGACCTTCACCTGCACGATACCAGGTGCCCGTCGCGCAACCACCGGCAAGGATAATCCCGATGCCGAAAACAAATGATCCAATCATTGTGCCGACAACAGAGAACGAGTCATAACTTAAATGCAGGTAGCCAATCGCAGACAGCACCCACAAGCCGATACCTTGAATGGTAATTGCGATCAGTAACGCATAAAACATCTTGTTGCTTTTCTGAACATACATATCTCTAAAGCCGCCTGTCAGACAGAAACGCGTGCGTTGCATCACAAAGCCGAGCACAGCGCCGACAAGCAGACCACTTATAATGGTCCATAACATATCATACGACCTCCTATTATTCCGATAAATATACTAGGAATAATAGCACATGAAGATTCAGCTGTAAATAGAATGATTGATAAGTTACAGAATATCTTCTTATTTTTTGTTATCTGATGATAGTACGCCCGGTTAATGATCCCCATCTTTTTTCTTTATCGTGTAGCTCTACAGACGAAAATCTGCTTGATTCAGTTTAAGCTGTGACCCAGGGTGGTAGTCACCGACTTCCATGTTAAGTCGTTGCTGCTTACTGACTATGAATAAACGTAAGAACTGTAAACTGACATTTATTTTTAAATATCTATTAATTCATCCTTGACACTTTCTAACTAGAAGCGTAAAGTTAATTCGTAATTATTACGATTTAAAAAAGGAGTTATTATGTCAAATGCTTATCGACAGCAGACTTCACGTAATGGCTGGATGATCTTCATTCTTGCTTTTATGGTGGTCTGTTTCTTAATAATCGATATCACAATCGGAGCTTATGACGTCTCTCTTACGCAGCTGCTCTTCCATTTCAAGGACAGCGTGATTGATAACCTGGTTATCTTCAATCTCAGGCTGCCGCGTGCACTGACCTGTATGATCGTCGGCGCATGTCTTGGTGTCGCAGGACTCTATATGCAGATCATCCTGAGAAACCCGATTGCCAGTCCTTTTACGCTCGGTATCTCATCGGCTGCGAGCTGCGGGGCTGCTGTCAGTATTGTCACCGGCTTCCCTTTCATCCATCCAGTCGTCAATATTCAGCTGTCCGCCATCCTATTCTCCCTCTTCTGCAGCGGGCTGATGGTAATGACAGCGTTCAGACGGCAGATGGATCCGAAGCTGATGATTCTCTTCGGTGTGTCGCTGAATTTCTTCTTTCTTGCCTTTCAGTCGCTCACGCAGTATATGGCAGATGAACGTGAAGTGCAGAAAATCGTCAACTGGGTCTTCGGCTCCGTGACAAAAGCAAACTGGACCGGCGTCACTGTGACGACGCTTACTTTTATCGTCTTCTTCACGCTCAGCTACCGTAAGGCGTGGCACCTGAATCTGATGACGATGTCGGACGACCGCGCCAGAAGTATGGGGCTCAATACACATCGCTTCAGAATCTTTATCTTCATCTGCAGCTCTATTATCACGGCAGTCGCTGTCTCTTACGTCGGCACAATCGGTTTCATCGGTCTTCTTGCCCCCCATTTCGCCAAGTTTCTTGTTGGTTATGATGTCCGTTTCACTGCACCCTTATCCGCTGTTATCGGAGCCGCCATCCTGCTTGCTGCTTCTATTCTGTCTAAATCCATCATCCCGGGCACACTTATTCCGATCGGTATTCTGACCCATATCATCGGGGTCCCGTTCATGTGTATGATTGCGCTGAGAGGTCGGTCATGAAGTTAACCGTCAATAATCTGTCACTTAAGAAAGGTAGAAATGACATTGTTCAGCACGTCACGACAGCTTTTGACGCCGGTCAGCTGTCCTGTATCATCGGCGTCAACGGCTCAGGCAAGAGTATGCTGCTGAAGACGCTGCTCGGACTGGAGAAAGGGTCCGGCACGGTGCTGCTTGATCAGGTGCCTCTCAGCTTCAGCGACCTGTCCTATATCCCGCAGGGCAGTGAGGACTTACACCTGACCGTCTTTGAAGTCATTCTGCTCGGTCTTCACGCTGAACTCAACTGGCGCGTCTCTTCTGAGCAGTTGACGCAGGTCGAACATCTGCTGTCGGACATGAGACTCAGCCATCTCGCCGACCGGGATTTCGCGACTTTATCAGGCGGACAGAAGCAGATGATCCTGCTCGCTCAGGCGCTGATCAAGAAGCCAAAAGTCATCATTGCTGATGAGCCGACATCAGCACTTGACCTCGCTAATCAGCTGCATTATATCGAAACACTGAAACACTACATCAAGTCGCAGCAGGCAATCGGCATCATCGTCCTGCATGACCTGACACTGACCAGTCGCTACGCTGACCGGCTCTATGTGATGCAGCAAGGTCAGCTGACAGCAGAAGGGACAGTCACTGACCTCATGACACGAGAGAGACTGGAAACCCTCTATGATGTCAAACTTGAAATCAGCCGCACCCCTGCAGGCTTTATCTCTATTATCCCCATCCAACCGAAGGAGACATTACTATGAAAAAATTAATCATTTTACTTGTACTGCTGCTCTGTCTGTCAGCCTGCAGTGAACAGAAAGTGCAAAAAGATACCACAACAATCACAGATGTCAGAGGACGCGAAGTTGCTGTCCCGAAAAAAATCAGTAAAGTCTATTATCCGTATTACTATGAGAACCTGCTGACGATCGCCGGACCTGATGCCTTCAAAAAAGTCATCGCTTCCTCCACTTATGACACTGAGAATTACTCAAAAACGTTCTATCAGCTATTACGTGACCAGTCACCCGGCTTCAAAGAGATGAAAGATATCGGCTCTACCTTGAAAGATAACTTCGATATCGAGCAGCTCATTGCACTGAAACCGGACGTAGCGATATTCGCTAACTACCAGTACGATGCAATCGGTGAAGATAACATCAATTTGCTTGAGCAGTCAGGCATACCGGTTGTCTTCATCGATTACACTGACCTGACACCAGAGGCCCATACGAAGTCCACGACCATCATCGGTCAGTTATTCAGCTCAGAGAAACGCGCGCAGGAACTGAATGACAACTACACGGCGCACGTTAAGAAAGTGAAGGAAGCAGTCGCAAAAATACCCGACCATAAACTGAAGAGCGCTTACTTCGAACTCCGTTATAACGGCCCTACCTTCAAGGAATACGGCAAAACATACGGCCGTCATATGCTAGGTCTGCTCGCTGCTGAAGCAGGCGCGAAGAATATCTACGAAGACAAAGTGAAGGAACTCGGCGACGTCGACCCTGAGTACCTCTTTCAGCAGGACCCGGAAGCCATCTTCCTGGACGGCGGCAACTATGCTGATAAGAACATGAAGACCATCAGAACCGGCTACACAATCAGCAAGCAGGAGACGAATCAGTCCATCTCACAACTCGTCAAAGCGCGACCTGGCTTCGAAGAACTGACAGCTGTGAAGAACAGACATGTCTATGCACTTGATAACGATCTGATGCGGACGATGAAAGACTACGTGCTGATGGAATACATCGGCAAGATGCTTTATCCGGACTACTTCAAGGATTTTGAACCGACTAAGGAGCTGACAGTCTTCAACAAGAAATATTTACCGCAGCTGCCGGCAGACAGCAGCTTCATGACGAAATGGGAGGATTAATATGATCAGAGACCACTGGAACAAAAGCGCAGCAGACTACAGCGAGATCGTCAGACAGGAGCTTGCTTCTGATATCAGCAGCAGATGGCAACATTATGTCCAGAACGCTATTCATAAAGAAGGCGCGATTGAACTGCTCGATGTCGGCACAGGCCCCGGTATATTTCCGGTGCTGTTAGCAGATGAACATCTCCATGTCACAGGCATTGACCTCAGCGAAGGCATGATTGAACAGGCGAAGAACAACATCAAGACAGCAGGTGTATCAGCAGACGTCTTTGTCAGAGATGCTGCTGATACACAGTTCCCTGCTGCATCGTTTGACGTCATCATCTGCCGGAACCTCGTCTGGACACTTGAAAGACCCGTCGCAGCTTATCAGGAATGGCACCGACTGCTGAAGCCCGGCGGTCAGCTGCTGATCTTCGACGGTGAATGGTACGGCCATCACTATCACGCTGACCGTCAGGAACGATTTCAGACACTCGCACGTTACGTGAAAGACACCTATCAGGTCAATGTCTATAACTACGGCGGCGAAGAGCATCCAGATGACCACGAGATGATGCACCACCTCTACTTAAGTGATAAGAAGCGGCCTGACTGGGATATCAGCACACTTGAGACAACCGGCTTCACCATTGAGGACGTTCACCATGATTACCTGGATGACATCACGGGCAAAGAAGAACGACTGAAGCAAGGCGATATCACGCCTGTCTTTTTTATCAGTGCCATTAAACCATAACAGAAGAAGCATTCTGACTTTACCATCAGAATGCTTCTTTTCTTTTTATTCATTTATCAGCACCACTTTGCCGCCATTGATTCTCACCTTGCTGCCTTTCTGGATTTTCTGATACATATCAGGAGGCACCGCATACACCTTATCCTCGCCTTTATGTTCAACTGTAATCGTATAGACGGCATCGTCAGATAACTTATTCAGTGCAGCGCGCTGCTTGGCCGCAGTCAGATGATGGGCATTAATGACCATCCAGTACATCAACCAGTTATTCTGGTAACCTGCACTTGCAGCAAAGTAGTGATTGCGCCCGGACTTACCGGAGAAATCCCGCACATGCGGTCTCGCTAAAGATTTCGCAGTCTGAGAACGCTGGACATTCGCACGACTTATCCGACTGGTACTGTTCATACGTGAGACAGCATTCAGACGAGACGCACTGACCGCACTACGCGTAGCCGCTGCACTCGAACGAGCAGAACTGCTCGAACCAGCAGAACTACTCGAACTGGAACTGCTCCCTCCACCCTTAGCGACCGCCTCAGGTGAATGACTGAAACTCAACATAACAACTATCAAGCAGATGAATAACTTCTTCATACCCTCACCTACTTCACAACAGATTTATCTTTAACGTCTGCTTCAAAAGACTCATCCTGACCGTAAACCATGTATGGCTGCCGATAAACGAAAACCTCTTTCTCTTTATCAGGCTGACGTACCATATAAGGCTTTGCCTCCGGGTCCTTCAGAATACGCTCGTGATAATGGTCCCCGTCTTTAACCAGATACTTGACCTTGCCACCATCTTTATAAGCAATCTGATAAGTTGCCGTATCCTTATCGCCATCCGCAATCAGTTCAGCAAACACCAGATCATACTTCTTCGTCGCTTTTGACAGCTCCTGTTCTTCCTTCTCGAATTTCTCATTTGATTTCTCTTCAGAGCAGCCTGCAAGAAGAACACCTGCAGCGAGTGAAGCAAGCAGTAACTTTTTCATTTCTATCCCTCCACCAGTTATTTGCCTCTAGTTGAATCGTCTACACTTAGTTGGACAATTTCTATGTGAATAGATATTGTTAATCTAAGAAAGTAGGCGATTTATTTATGTCACGTGAAAGAAGAAGTTTCAGTCCAGAATTCAAATTACAGATGGTCAAACTTTATGAGAATGGTAAACCTAGAAATGAAATTGTACGTGAGTATGACCTGACGCCTTCGGCATTAGGGAAATGGATCAAACAGCATCAGTCCACAGGGTCATTTCTGCACAACGACAATATGAGTGATGAAGAGAAGGAACTCAAGAAATTACGTAAAGAGAACCAGCGGCTGAAGATGGAGAATGACATTTTAAAGCAAGCAGCGCTGATCATGGGACGAAGATAGCCGTCATTCGTGAGAATGCCGAGAAATATTCAGTATCAGCAATGTGTAAAGTCCTGCGGATTCCTAGAAGTACCTACTATTATGAAGTCAACAAGCTGAGTGACAGAGAAAAAGAACCGCCTGATGAAGACGTCACTGAGAAGATCATTCATATCTTCAATACAAACAGGCGTTGTTTTGGCACGAGAAGAATCAAGATAGCATTAGATAAACAAGGTCTGAAAGTCTCCAGGAGACGGATTGGTCGTATTATGAAATCTAAAAATCTTATCTCCACATATACTTCCCTGCGTTACAGAGCCTTTCCGGATCGGTCGAATGAACGCAATATTACTAATGGTCTGGGCAGATTATTCTATAGAGAAAGACCGATGGAAGTGCTTGTGAGTGATCTGACATATGTAAAGGTGGCAGGAAAATGGCATTACATATGCTTATTTATTGATCTCTTTAACCGCGAAATTGTTGGCTACAGTGCAGGACCCAATAAAGATAGTCGTCTTGTTTCAGCAGCTCTTAGTACTATCAGACATGATTTAAGAGAGGTACAGATGTTCCATACAGACAGAGGCAAAGAGTTTGATAATCATCTTATTGATGAAGTGCTTGATACCTTCGGTATCCAGAGATCGCTAAGTATGAAAGGATGCCCATACGATAATGCAGTAGCTGAAACTACGTTTAAAGCGATGAAGACTGAATTTATCAATCAATATAACTTTCAATCTACTGATCATTTGAATATTGAACTTTTTGATTATGTGAACTGGTATAACAATGTCAGGCCGCACGACGCATTAAATTATCTAACACCAAGGGAATATAAAGAAATATTCTATAAAAACTGTCCAATATTATGTTGACAGACCACTTTATCACTGCAAAATAAAAAGCAAATATCCAGTAACATATACCAGATATTTGCTTATTTAGAGAACTATCAGAAGCGGAAAAATGAAACGCTAAGTGGTATGCTTCTCAATGCATAGACAAGATATAACATATAGCCTAATGATGAGTCTCATGTGAAGGGTCGGAAAATTAGTGTTAAGCATACTGATTTGAACAGTTTACTTTCTAATTTTAAACAAATTTTTCGACTACTCCAATTAACGCTTCTTTGTAATTAACAATATCCATAGGTGACTCAATTGAGAATGTAGATTTATTTTCATCATTTATCACAATTTTTTTATTATTACCTTCTAAATACGCTCTAACTACCCATTTCCTAATATTATTATCTACAAGAATATTGAAATAGCTTTGATTATCTCTATAGTGAATTCTTTCAGGTGATATTATATCCATGAGAGAAACTTTAATCACTGCATAAGCTTCTAGTTCAGTTGGAGTTGTAATCACTTCTAAAGTGTCATTTTTTAATTTTGCTGATTCCAATGATTCGACATCATTCTTGTCACTAATTTTTATTTTTGCTTCTCCTGTTGTATTCAGTGCCGCATTTAATTTATCAGTAACTTTATCTTTCATCATTTGATTAAATGTCGATTTAACAGTAGGGGTAAATCTTTCAATGATAGCCTTTGTTTTAACTCCTTCATAAACATGATTGAGGATATGTTTTACAAAGTCTTCATTAGGATCTTCCATCTGTTCATTTAAGTAATTTCTTATTAAATTCACATATTTTAATTCATATGCAGAACTTGAAATGTTCTGTACATTAAAATTTTCTTTTGTGAACTTAAATAGTTCTCTTAAATGCGCATCTTTTAAATCGGTAATACTGAACATTAAGAATGGTTTGGAATCCATTTTATTCGGTTCTTCTAAATCTGTAAAAAATCGATACTCTATTCCATTTGTTAAAATACCAAACTTAGATGTACTAGTACCGAAATATCTAAATAACTGAGAATCATGATTTGTTAGCTGCTCATTAACGGACTTACATTCAATAAGTATGACTGGTTCATTATTTTCCATGATTGCGTAATCCACTTTTTCACCTTTTTTAATACCGACGTCAGCAATAAATTCTGGCGTAAATTCTAAAGGATTAAATACGTCATAACCTAGAGTTGAAAAAAACGGTAAAACCAAAGCAGTTTTTGTAGCTTCTTCTGTACTTACACTTCCTTTTAATTTTTCGACTCTCTGTGAAATTAATTCCATGTTATTAATAAATTGTTCCATTCCCATCCCTCTTATCTATATTATTGTTAATATCACAGTGGATATTTTTCCCCGTTCATTCTAACTTTCATACGAATAATATCTTCTATATCAAAGTTCATTTCTTCGGCTAACTGTATCCCATATATAAATACGTCAGCGAGTTCTTCAGCAATTTCCTGCCGGTTTTTAACGACCGCTTCATCGCTTGAAAGCCACTGGAAGTTTTCCAGTAATTCAGATGCTTCTAAACTCAGTGATAATGCCAAGTCTTTTGGATTATGATACTGCTTCCAGTTTCTTTCTTCACGAAATTTGTTAATCAATTGAATCAGATCAGGATTCATCTATTTTCCCTCCGTTTAGCAGCACTTCTCTTAGCTCTGGATTACTTGCGTAGATATATAATCCCTTAACGCCGCGTTTCATCAGAACATTAATTGAGTTTAGTACAATTTGCTCTTTAAGTTCTTCGGTGTTTGCTTCTTCATTCACACCACTTTTACCTCTGAATGCTTCTGTGTCCTGATATTTTTTTGTATCTATCTTCAGACTTTTAGAATCTTTATCAAAGATGACTGACGGCCCTAATATCACACCTACATAATTCAAGTCGAATCCTTGAATGGTATAAATAGATCCAACCTCATTAATTGTTTCAGGTTCTTCAGCCCATGTATTTTTATAATCTGTCCTGTTCCACACTTGTTTAAATCCAGGTTCTTCAACATAATAATCGCTTCCATCTTTTTTGTGCTGATAGTCGAAGGTAGAAACAATTCTAGATAGTTTAAACTTTTTATCTTTCTCAATGATTGCTTCCTTCAATTCTGCAGCTGACTCAAAAACTTTAAAATCAAATTCACCGTTATTATGATCAGGAATGGGCTTAATTTGTTTATTTACAAAAGAGTCAATCCAGTCAATCATTTCATCACTTGCCTGCATTCGAAACTGATCTGTTAACGTAAATGGTTTCGTGTAGACATTCTTCGTAATTTTTTTCAGCAAATCTTCGGACCAGTGACTTTTGATTTTTAAATATTGCCTCTCATCATAAACAATGACTGTCACTTTACTTAACTTAATAATTTCTTCTAATTGATTTTGTCCTGTAAAGCCATTAAAGTTATCTTCTTTTGTGAGTAATAAATGGGCTTCATCCACAAAAGTGATATCTGCCATCTTTTTTTCTTTCGTCATTTTGTTAATAAATGGTGTCGGTTTTTCAAAGTTTTTCTTTTTTAAGTTCGGCAAACTTTCTGCAATTGATTCGTATGTCTTCTTCATTTCATTATGATTGACTAATAGATAATTGTTTGTTTTATAGAGGTCTGATTCACCATAAAACTCTGGTTTCTCATTAGCTATATCCTGTATAGTATTGAAAGTTGAACTTAAAACTACGCTCTTTCCAGTACCAGCATCACCTTTTATCAAAAAGACTGCTTTTTTGTTATTCTTGATATTTTCCTTACAGAATTCAATGATCATATTTTTAAGTTCTAATTGAGAAGGTGAGAGTTCTTTATAAGGAGAAAGTTTAAATACATCTCTGTTTCTGAGTATTTCGAGTGAATTTTTTACAAGTTTCTCTTTCTGCAGTTCAGTCCAAAGTTCTTCAAATAATACCGAATGATAATAATCCTTTTCAAAATAATTATGGGTGGTTTCCTGTCTGATTTGACTGCTATTTTGCAGTTTATACTGGTTGTCAGCTATAAAATAGTTAATTAAATTAGTTTCAATATTATAAGTTGCTGATTGGTTAAACTTTTCGTGTCCAATAAGCACCATTTTGTTAAGTACTTTTCTCTTATTATCTTTTAAATGATTCTTCATTCGATTTCGTACTTGAACTGTCTGACCTATATATGCACTTGGTTTAGCAGAATCATTATTTAAAATATAAACGATAGGATAACTATCTATGTATTGTTCACCTATTGTTCTCACAGATGCTTCATTAAAATCAAGACTCATAATTTTTAATTCGTTCATCATGTTTCTCCTGATTATGACATTTACATTCTTATTGAATATTCACACTTTAATTATACACATGCTGCTCCTTAAATTGACAATATTTTGTTAAAAGAACAGTTAAGTTATTTTAAATGAACATGTAGCTTTAATATGTTCATCCTCCCATTCCCTTTCCAATAAAATCCTTTATTTTCTATTTCCACTTCTATACACTAGAGAGAGACTTACAAATAAAGGATGCAGCAAAATACTAAACTAGCGGCGATCATGCCTTCATGGTTTATGTCGATATGGGCTTATTACGTTCTGTTCAATGTCGTTACTCATAATGGTTTTCTATTACCTACGAGCCTTGCCGTTATCGGCTTTCTTGTACTCGCTCCTATGTCTCTATATGCGACGTGGGCTGTCTTTCAACAGAAAAAGAGAGGTGCCCGATGAAACGTTCTACTCTTTTAAGTGTGCTGCTCGCTTTTATCCTTGCAGTCGGCGATTACGTTTTTTACTTCAATGCTGTTAACGACAATGCCGACAGCACTGGTATATTTGCTTATGGATTATCTTTCACTATTTTTGCGACCTATGCCTTATATGCTTCCTGGCTGACCAGAAACAAATAAGAACCGGAACAAAGCCTCTGCTCTGTTCCGGTTCTATTGTTACCACTCTCGCACTATATATTTAACGACAGGGATATCTGATACTCCGTTTTTATAGAGAATTTTAATGCGGTCCACTAATGGGTCATCAAATTCCAGAATAAGAATAACCGCGAGATCGATACATTCATCTATCGTCATATTAAGATTAAGATCATATTCATCTTCAGGTACCGTATTCATCCCGATCACTCTACCGTTTTCTCCGTAGAAAATCTCTGACACGAAATGATAGTTGTCCGGATCTTTCTCGTGATAAAGTCCAATCGCGTATCTATCCTCTTCTTCAGGTAAACCCTGCTGCATGATAGTGTGCATGGCTGTTTCTGATATCTTTGCATTCAGCGCACTTTTCTCCTGTGCAGATGCGACAGCTATTTCATAGTCTTTACTCGGTATATTGAATTCCATAAGCTCGCCCCTTTTCATAGAATTGATATTCTCTAGTATTGTTCCCTTATTAACTACTTTTAATTCAAGTTCATTGCATAAAAAAATCAAACGATATTGTCTTCGTTTGATTCTTGTTTCCATTCTCTTTTAAACTGAATGAGTACCGCCTAGCACTATTTGGTTTTCATCACTTTTATTTTCGTCGATTTTCTCCTGTATTTCTTCTGCAGTTAACTTCTGCGCATGCTTCGGTGGCCATTGTGTTTGTTTCTCTTCTTTCTTTCTAGAAAAAAGTTTGCTGATTAGTTTCAACATGTCATTATCTCCTTTTATGTCATTTTATAACATTTAGAATCAAGCTCATTATATCATATTATTTCTATGAAATAGAAACACACTTCTAATAAATAGAAGTGTGTTTCTAACTTGTTATAAAGATGCTTTTAACTCTTTGATATCGTCCGGTCCTACCTGACAACATCCTCCTATAAACTTGACGCCTTTATCTTTCCATCTGACAGCCGCTTCAAGTAGTGACTGTTCTTCATCCCCAATCCATACTTTGTTGCTGGCATCATACTTTCTGCCACCATTCGGATAAAGAATAATATCTTTAGAACTTTGCTTGATTAATTTATCTACTGCTTCATCTATCACTTTAATGCTTGTGCAATTGATTCCGAATGCAAGTACATTTGGAATAGCATTCACAGTTTCAATAACCTCATCAAGCTGTGTACCATCTGACAGGTGTGTACTGTCATTCAGCGTTACTGATAGCCATGCTTCTATTTCTTCATATTCCTCAAGCAATTTCTTTACTGCTTTGATTTCTTCAAGATTAGGAATGGTTTCAAATGCAAATACGCTGATTCCGGCTTCAATCAGTATATCTAAGCGCTCTTTATGATAGTCGATGTAATCTTGCTCGGAGATAATATAGTCGCCAGTATATTCAGCGCCGTTACCCAGCATTGCTCCATATGGTCCTAACGAGCCTGCAATAATCGTATTCTCTTTAGCTGCTCGTCTGGCAATCTCTACTGCTTTCTTTAAATAGTTTCTTGCATCTTGATAGTTTAATCCCATATTAATAAATGACTGTATAGCCGCCTGATAAGTGTTAGTTAAAATGATTTCTGCACCTGCATCAACAAATGCCTGATGCACTTGGTAGACAGCTTCCGGATTTGATTCTATTAAATTTGAAGACCACAAAGGATGATTAACATCATAACCGAACTGCTCAACGGTTGTGCCGAATCCTCCATCTAATAAAATGATTTCCTGTCCTAATTTATCTTGTAACTGCATGAATTTCTCCTCCTTTTTTCTTAATGAAATAATGAAGTAATCCTACAAGAATGCAGAATGGCAATCCTATTAATGTGGCTAATCTCTGATTTGGATCAAACAGGACACCAATAGTTGAAATCAAACATAATAGAAACCCGGCAATCGGCAATATATAGGCTTTTTTGTGAGTTTCCTGCTTTTTACGCAGTTGATTGTACCTTGCAGCACATATGCTCATCCATACAACAACGACTGCAAACCCTGCAATGGATACAAGGGCTAAATAAACCGTAGAAGGCGCAATCACACTGGATAATAAACTTAAGAGGGCACCTGCTAAACTGATAATTGTCGCATTGATCGGCATACCCTTTTTATTCAGTTTTCGTGCTATAGGAATAATATTGTCACGCTCGGATAAACTCCAAAGCATACGACTTGAAGCATAAAGGCCTGAGTTTGCCGCTGACAATAAAGCCGTCAATATAACAAAGTTCATGATATCTCCTGCAAAAGGTATACCTATGCTATCCAATATGGATACAAAAGGACTTTCAAGTAAGCTCACTTTGTCAATCGGCAGCAACAGAACCATGATGATAATAGTTCCAATAAATAAAACTGCTAAACGCCATACCGTTGCACTTATTGTTTTCGGGATGACTTTTTGAGGATTCTTAGTCTCTCCTGCAGCAATGGCAATCAGTTCTGTACCACTAAAAGCATAATTGACTGCTAGCATAGTCGTAAAGATCCCGAATAGACCATGAGGAATCTTGAGTAACTTTTCGCCGTCTATGACTGGCTCCAGTTTTGATGGTATTAAGTTAAAGATAATAAGCAATCCAACAATAATGAAAACGACAATCGCAAGCACTTTTACTAAAGATAACCAAAATTCTGTTTCTCCATAAGTTCTACTAGTCGTAAAATTAATACCTACAATAACTACTATAAAAATCAAACTAAATAACCAGACTGGAAATTGAGGAAACCACTTCTGAAAAAGAATCCCTCCCGCAGTGACTTCAGATCCGAGTGCGATAGTCCAGCATAACCAGTAGCTCCATGCGACCACATGCCCGATTGATGGATGAATATAGATGTTTGCATATGTATGGAATCCCCCTACATCTGGATGTTCTACAGCTAATGCACCCATACATTTCATCACAATATAGACGAGCAGGGCACCTATTATATAGCTAATAACTGTTCCTATCGGTCCTGCTTGCTGCAAAGTATATCCTGTACTTAGAAATAAACCCGTTCCAATTACACCACCGAAACTTAACATCATGACATGACGCTTCTCTAACCCTCTTTTGAACTCATTACTCATTTTTCTTCCCCCCATAAAAAAATACCCCTCTGAAAAAGAGGGGTATAAAAGTATACACTCATATTTCAGGCAGAACCTGTTGGATTTAGCACCGTGCAAATGCCGGTTGCTGAGACTTCAAAGGGCCAATTCCCTCCATCTCTCTTTATAAGTTATTTAATTGATACATAGCATATCATCAGACTTATAGTCGGTCAATCATATTTTTATTATTTTCAGTTTTTTCACTCAACTTCAGACTCTTATACTTTTAGTTCTGCTCTTGTTACAATAAATGAGATTAACTAAGGAGGTTTTTCCATGAACGTTTCAGAACGCGCTATCCAGATTTTAAAAGAGACATATGGTCCTGACAGTGAGTTTCGCAACGGTCAGCTTGAGGCCATTACAGCTGTCGTGAATAAGCAGAAGACGCTGGTCATTCAGAAGACGGGCTGGGGTAAGTCTATTGTCTACTTCATTGCGACGAAGATACTGCGGGAACGTGGTGCGGGTCCGACGATTATTATCAGTCCGCTTCTTGCCTTGATGCACAATCAGATTGAGGCAGCGAAAAAGCTCGGTCTCAATGTCGTGACCATCAACAGCAACAACCGCGATGACTGGGAGATGATCTATGCGTCGCTAAACGAAGTAGATGCGATTATTGTCTCGCCTGAGAAGCTGTCAAATCCAGAGTTTGTAGAGCATCTCAGTGAAGTGAATAACATTGAGATGGTCGTGGTGGATGAAGCACATTCGATTTCTGACTGGGGTCATGATTTCAGACCTGACTATCAGCGTATCGTCTATCTGCTGCAGTCGTTCCCTGATCACATCGCGATTCTCGGGACGACAGCGACTGCGAATGACCGGGTGATTCAGGATATCAAGGATCAGTTAGGTGATGACTTACAGGTCTTCCGTGGCGACTTGATTCGTGACAATATTTCCATTCAGGTCAACGCGGCACAGAGTAAGGTTGAACGGCTGGCTTTTATCACGGATGCTTTGACGCGACATCCATTCCTGAGCAAGAAACAGGGCATCATCTACTGCCTGACGAAGAAGGAATGTGACTCTGTTGCCTATTTCCTGTCGCTACAAGGTATCTCTGTTACTGCTTATTATTCGGGTTTGCAGGATGCGTCTGGTGAAGATATGACTGAAGACATACTCGAAGGATTCCATACTGGCATGACACGCGTTATTGTCTCTACTGTCAAGCTCGGCATGGGTTATGACAAATCCGATATCGGTTTCGTCATTCATTTCCAGCTGCCGCAGAACCTGATCGCCTACTATCAGCAGATCGGCCGTGCCGGGCGTGATGGTTCTCCTGCCTTAGCGATTCTGCTGCACGGGGAGGAGGACGAAGAGATCATCAAGTCATTTATTGAAGGCGCGAACAAGGATCCGGAGCTGCTGCAGCAGATTCTGCAGGTGATCGGTGACAGCGCAGATGGACTGAAACGGAATGAGATTCTGCAGCATTTCAATCTGAACGTCACAAAACTCGCTTCTGTACTGAAGTATCTCTATGTCCATAACTATATCTATATGGAGAAAAGTAAGTACTACGTCCATCCGAAGCACCATTTTGATGCGGCGGGCAACGCGCGGATTCAAAAGCAGCTGAATGAGACTCGTCTTGCTGAACTGGATAACCTGAAAGCATTCATCAATTATGACGGCTGCTATATGAAGTTTATTGCGGACGAACTGGACGCGCCTGATACAAAGGAACGCTGCGGCATCTGTGCGCATTGTCGTAACAGGCAGTTCATTACACTGGAGGACGACAATCCTTATCTTGAGCAGGCGAAGGAATTTAAGAACAAGCTGCACGGTGTCATCACACCGCGTAAACGCTGGTCGAACAATAAGAAGGTTGACGACGCACTCGTATACGAACTCGGCTGGACTTATACTGTTGATGCCTACTCTCCTATCGGCAGGCGGTTTATGCTGGAGCGAGAGCAAGGTCATTTCTCAGACAAGACCGTGACGACTGTGACTCACTTTCTGAAAGAGCATATTGCTGCAAATGATATCGAAGTGATAACTGGCGTGCCGAGTTTAAGAAGACCCACTCTTATCCCTGAACTTGGCAGAAAGGTTGCAGATAATCTGGGGATAACTTATAGCGAAGCACTGGAGAAGACAGCTCAAGGTATGCCGCAGAAAGAGATGCATAACTCGATGATGCAGGAGAATAACGTGCGGGAGACACTTAAAGTGAGTCAGACAGAAGCAGTTCAAGGGAAGAACGTGCTGCTGATGGATGACCTGGTTGATTCACGCTGGACGATGACTGTTGCCGCGAGTCTGTTACTGGACCAAGGCGCAGCTCATGTCTATCCATTCGCGCTGGTGAATATAGGTAATGACTAAAAACCAGGAGACGAATTATCAGCCTCCTGGTTTTCCCTTTATATGGGTGTTATACTGGATTACGAAAGGAATGATAACTTTGAAAAATGTCTCTCCATATGCGCCACTCTTTATGAGTTATTGGATAATTTTATTCAGTTACTATTCTTATTCGAATATCGTCTTTAATCATCCTGATACATGGCGTATCTGGGTATCTGGACTAGGATTCAGTATCTTTTTTATCATGACCATATGGGCGACATTCGCCATTGAAGAGCAGCAGGCTGCTAGTAAGTAAATGTTTTCTGATGTGCATCATAGCTAATTAAAGGATATTTTGGATAGATGTTGCGCTGTACATATTCTGCCCAGCATCTATCTCTGTATTCTATAATCTGGCAAGCTAGTGTTTCTTGAGATAAGGGATCCGCTTGGAACTCTTCTTTATTTATCTCCACAAATTCAAAAAGCTGTGTAGAACCCTTTTCAATCACTAAGTGATGCGCCAGTCCTTCTATATCTGATATCAGCTCTTCATTCTTATACAGAACTTCCTCTTTTAAATCCGTAATAATCAGGATATATATTTCATCCTTCTCTTCCCAGATGAATACTTCAAGCATTGTATACTGGTATTCCTCCCCGTCGTAAACGGAACCTGGATACATATACCACCGTTCGAGATTCGCTCTCCTTAAATTTCTTGTTAATGTCATTTAAACCCTTCTTTCTTGAAGATTATTGCGTTTCTCCCCATCTGTTTGTCCATTCTGATGATGCTTTGCTCAGCTGGATGATAAACCAGATAGTGGAACTGATGACCCAGAACAGAATGAGAAAACTAAAAAATGTTGCGAAATTAGAAGCGGACTGATGTCTGAAGAGATAGTTGATGCCGTTGATACTATAAATCAGTAACGGGTTAAGCAGCATCACGACTACCCACCAGCCATGCCGACCCACGTCGTGCAGTCTTCTGACTATAACGGCGATTTCCGGAATCAATAAAATCAACGAGAAAATAATCAGACTATAATAAAGTGTCGGAATGATATACGGGGCAAAGACGTTATCTTCATCGAATCTCATCATATAGACTATAAGCATCAGCATATATATCAGAACTTCTATTCCCCTATGAACAACGAACGGCAGCCAGAACTCTGCCTGACTTGACCGCCCTCTGAAATCAAATGCCCGCTTCCAGAACTGATGATATATTGCACTGAACGAGTGCTCATTCTTTTCCATGCTATCTCCCCCTTGTGGTTCATTATAGTCTATTACCTTAAAATTTCCTTAAATTTACTGAAGATTACGTGTTGAGTAACTTGTTAATGCTAGAATAAAGGAAAGGAGGCATTATGATGAAGATAAATGAAAGTATAAAGTCGATGAAGTCACCGTATAAATGGTGGTCGGTGATCCTGTCTGCGTTAGCAATCTATATCATTTCTTCTATTCTTACCATAGTTGTGGCAACACCCGTTCTGCTTTATATCATATCTATTGCGAATGCGGATGAGATGAACCCAGGGAGTCTGCAGCTCTTCTTCGTCAATATGTTGAGTTTCCCGATCGCGTTACTATTACTGCTGATCTTCAACCGCTTCGTCTATCAGCATCCTGAACGTGCAATGGGCTTCTTCAAAGAACAGGCTTTGAAAAAATATTTGATGGGCGTTTGCCTAGGTATCGGGCTGATTCTCCTTGTTTTCTTGCTGAATTATGCCACAGGCGCTGTAGCTGTCCGCCCTAATCCCAATTTCAGTCTCCTGATTTTTGTCGCAATGATACTCTGCTTTATGGTTCAAGGGCTGACTGAGGAAGTGCTGGCACGTGGTTTCATCATGAATAAAGTCGCTAAGCAGTTAGGACTGCCAGCCGGAATCATCATCAATTCCCTGTTCTTCGCAGGCCTGCATCTACTCAATCCAGATGTCACTGCGATTTCAACTTATAACATCTTTCTCGCCGGTGTGCTGTTTTCACTCCTCTTCTACTGGAGCGACAATATCTGGTTAACTGGGGCGACACATAGTGTGTGGAATATTATGCTCGGGGTTGTTCTCGGCAGTGAAGTCAGCGGTATGCATCTGCCATCGTCATTATTGATCACGACTTCTAATTCAAGAGATCATTTCCTGAACGGCGGCCATTTCGGGCTGGAAGGCGGTATATTTACGACATTGATGACACTAGTCATGAGCGGTGTGCTGATCATGATGATTCAGAGAAAATCAAAAAGGATTATCAAATAAATTTAGCTTTTTAATTTGAGCATTTTTTACAATCTCTTAATCTACCGGAATTTTTTTCTGATATAATAGAGGTATCACATACAAAGGGGATACACAATTGAAAAAGTTCATGACAGCTTTCTTGACTCTTGCTCTACTCATCACTTTATTTGCGCCAGTTTCAGAGGCCAGCACTTATACGCTGAAGAATAAGACATTAAAAATGCCGAACCTTTACAGCACGACAGTCGCATCTCAGCTGAAAAGCGGAACGTTTAAATATTATGGCGTGAAACTGGGAAATTCCAAACGTTATATGTACAATATGTGGGGATCTGCTGCGAGTTCAAGTGTTTCGAGAGGCTATGGTTCTACTGACGGTTTATATTTTTATGGTAATGACTGGCAGGTCACTGTCGATGCTTCTTATCCTAATACTAGAATCTCTACAGACAAACTGATAGTGGAATCTATCTCTATCGCTGATGACTATCACAAATACGAATACAGCAAAATCAAGTCTATTTTCGGTTCACCTCAATCTATTTATACAGATGGCAACTACCGTTCTATCAACTACAAGGATAAAGTTGATATTTCATTTACTAAAATCGGTTCTAAATGGTATGCAGACGAAGTTTCCTATTATAAATATAGCTTCTAAGATAAACGACTAACGGGAAGTATCCCATTAGTCGTTTTTGTTAAGTGAAGATGCTTTTAATAGAGCGATCTTTCTTCTCTCTCCTGTTGTCTGTAAAACTCATGCATCCGGCGTTCTTGCTCCATCGTCAGCATATTCATCGGTCTGTCCGGACTTTTTGGGTCTTTCGGATTCATGCCCCATTTGTTAGTGCCGGGCTGTGAATCCTGCACAGTCAGAACCAGAAACCAGATACTGATGCCAAGCATGATAAGCACCATGATAGCCGGTAAAATCATAACGACAGGCGACGGCGCGATTTCCTGATAGCTGCTGGAACTTAATAGTATAACATTAAGAATCATCATCGCAGAACCGATTACAAAGGGTCCGACTATCGGCAGCAGCACCCACCAGCCGGATTTACCGATATCATGCATGCGACGGACAGAGACAGCGAGTGTCGGAATATAGGTCGCCAGTGAAAATAAGATAATCCCAAAATAAATAAGTGGCAGCAGCACGATGCCCGGCCCTACTTCATCAGGACTGGAACTCATACTGAATACGACGGCAGCAACGATAGCCATTAAAGCAGCAGCAATCAGACTGAACAGAAGATGAAAGAGCTGCGGCATCCAGTATTCTTTTCTGCGTGCTCTCCCTTCAAATGTCACGCCATTTTTCCAGTAACGTTTGTAAGCTTCCCATGCACCCATTTGCTTTTCATGCATTGTCATCCCTCCATAGCTTTCTTATTTCTATTTTATCGTAAAATATAATAAATAACCTATTATTACATAAAATTTACATTAATATAATCAATAAAAAAACACTTATCTGATGATAAGTGGTCAGTAGTGCACCCTGACGGATTCGAACCGCCGACCCCTTGCTTGTCGAGCAAGTATTCTCCCGCTGAACTAAGGGTGCAGATATTAAGAGAATGTCTCACTATTATAGCAAATGAATCTTCTATAGCCAATACATTTCTTTCAATCAGATGTTAATCATGATAATCTAGGGTTACATATTTTTTCAGGAGGAGCTATGGATAAAAGAATCTATATCACTATTTTTCTCGTTGCTGCTTTCACACTCTATCAAATCTATGCCGCTTATCAGGCGCTTCAGGCGGGCAGCGTTGCCGGTCTCATCTCGCCTATCATGTATGTCGGTATCATCGGGCTTATCATCAATCAGCTCATGCTATCAAATCTGCGTTCAGATTTCATGCGCCGCTTTACACTGCCGCAGGTTATCCGCTTCTCATTCTATCTGTCACTCGGGCTGATGATGCTCTACGCGATTACACTTGCCCTCAATCTGATGTACGGTATTCTGTTCTCTGCTATCTTCAGCGGACTGCTGCTCTACTCAAGCTATAATGCCTACAAGCAGGCAGCAACACTGAAGAATCAGTACGGGATAAAGTAATAGTCGTACGATTTCAGGAAAGTACTTATCAGCTGATAATACCGTGATAACAATCTATCAGCCATATAAAGAGACAACCGCTCAAGTACGACTTAAGCGGTTATTTTTTATATGAAATATAGAAGTGCCAGGAAATGAAGTCCCGCACCAAACAGAATAAAGAAATGCCAGATCATATGAAAGTAATGACGTGACTTCTGCGCATAGAACCAGGTACCAATGGAATAAGCAAGTCCACCGGCCACGATCAAGATTACAAAGCCCATACTGACTTTACTGATAAGGCTCGGAAAGAGGATGATGCCGAGCCAGCCCATCGCCAGATACAAGGTCAGACTTATTTTCGGATTAACATTCTTCGCGGTCGCCTTATAGAGAATGCCGCCGATGGTGACGATCCACTGGATGATCATAATTGTCCACCCCAGCCTGCCCCCGACAATACTTAGAGCGACCGGTGTATACGTCCCTGCAATCGCGACATAAATCATGCTATGATCAACAATACGCATCACATATTTATGGACAGACTTGGTCGGCATCAGATGATAGATACAGGAGGACAGGAACATCAGAAAAATACTGATAAGAAAAACTGAAATCCCGAGAGAGAGAATCATGCCTCCCATCAAGTAAGTCTTAACGGCGAAGTACGGCAGAGTTAAAAGAATCAAAAGCGCCGGTACACCATGCGAGACAGAATTCCCTACTTCTTCACCTAGTTTAAGGGGACGGATATCCCTGAAATTATAGGATTCTTTTGTTGATGACATACTTTCACCTCGATATGATTGTTGCCTTCATTTTAACACTAATATGAGGTGATGCGAACTCATACATATTTGCCGTGCTTCGGCTTAGCGAGTGTATCGAATTGGTCTGCAAGTTCCTGTAAGTCAGCTGCAAGCACCTCTCCCGCCATGGGCATGCCGTGACCTGTCACAGTAATTTTCGGCTGCAGTGCATTCAACTTCCGCACAGATTCTTTTGCTGCCTGCCAGTCAGGTGTGAAATATCTTGGCGGGCCGTTCAGTTCATGTTTCTGGCTCATCGCTTTATAAAGCGAATCCTGATCAGTTGTTGTGATGGCGTCGCCTGCAATCAGCAGTCCTGCATTGTCATTATAATATGAGACATGGCCTGGTGAATGGCCTGGTGTATGAAGCCATTTATAGTCGTCCAGATAAGGTACTGTACCGTCCTGCGGCAGTGTGCGGACATGGGTCGTCAGATCAATCGGTTCTTTAGGGAACATAAACGATAGACGGCCGGCGGAACTCCCTTCTACCATCGGGTCTGCATCCGGGTAGCTGGATACACCTGTTAAATAGGGCAGTTCAAGTGTGTGCGCGTAGACAGGCACGTGCCATTCTTCAATGAGCTCAATAATAGAACCAACGTGATCAAAATGACCATGTGTCAGCAGAATAGCCTGAGGTTTAGCACCTTTCCCGTACTGTTCTTCAACCAGTTCGATAATCGCCTGAGCTTTATTCGGCATGCCGGCATCAATCAATACAAACGAACCGTCTATGTTTTCGACAAGGAAAATATTAACCATCTGTAATGTATGCTGGATGACACCTGGTTTTACTTCAGTTGTATGACCGCTTGCAATAGAAGTCATCGGAATTGATTTATAGTCGCTACCATAGTTCATGAGTTCATCTCCTCCATATCATTTTCTCTGTTTGTCACTACATGCTGCTCTTCGTCAATAAATGCTACTATCTTCAAGCTTTGTAATCTTGTCGTCCGGATATTGCGTGCCCGTCCATCCATCATGGTAAGCCTCCCTAGAAGTGTCTTCTATAAGCTATACCCGTTTTATATGAATTTACAGATGACGGAGCCATTTTTCTATCTGCTGCGGTGAATGAAGAATGATAACCTGCTTTGAGTCTTTTAGTTCATTCAGTCTTTGTATAAGTGCTGGTCTTTTATTTCTCGGAAAATTCCAGACCCATGACAGGAATTCTTTATCTATCTTTTCTTCGCAGCCTTCTGCCATATCAGGTCGCACAGTGTTACGATTGGTCAGATAGCGTTTAATGACCTGATAAAGACAGATCCTTCTGCTGATATCGAGAAAGATAATTGTGTCTGCTTCTTTGATTCGGACGTCCATCGTGCCGGAATAGTTGCCATCAATAATCCATTCTGTGTGTGTCATCAATTGTGACTGAATGTCGCTCTGTTCTTCTCGTGTTGATAATATCCAGCCGGGTTTCCACATATAGGCGTCAAGATGAAAGACGGGCAAACCCAGTTGCTGACCAAGTCTACGGGCGAGTGTCGATTTTCCTGAACCACCTGAACCGATAATCATGATTTTTTTCATAGCAGACCTTTTATTTGAGGCCAGACCCGTTCTTTTGTGGCGTTCACCACTTTATCAGAAGTGATAAAATCAGCCAGTTTATCTGGTGTTATCCATCTGTAGTCGATTGTTTCGCTCTCCTGAAGAACAATGCTGTCTTTCGGTGCGTCTGTCTCTGCGATATAACCGAAATAATGCGTCTGATTGGCATCTACTGTCAGCTTATAAAGTGGTTCAAGTTCACGGACAGTGATACCTGTCTCTTCCTGCAGTTCTCGAATAGCGCCCGCTTCGATTGCTTCCCCTTGCAGAAGACTGCCTCCAGCTGTTATTTCAAATAGACCAGGGCCGCCACGTTTGCTCCAGTCGCGCTGCATGGCAAGAAACGATCCGTCACGATGTCTTAAAGTCACTTCAACCACAATGTGATATTGATGCTGCGGAATAGGTTCTCCTCGCGTCAGTGTGGTACCCAGACAATTTAGATTCTTATCATATGCATCCCAGATTTCCATCATATCTCCCCTTAATGTGTCATTTTTCTATTATATATAAAAAGCTGATGAATAGCTTGTAGAGATATCTTTCGGAAATGGCGCGTATTTCTGTTTGCCCGCCACTTCTCGAAAGTTATGGCGCGTATTCCCGTTTGCCCGCCACTTCTCGAAAGTTATGGCAATCACCCATATAAAACTGTTCAAAATAAAGAACCAGAGTTTTCACTCTGGTTCTTTATTCAGTCATTAACTGTAAATTGACAGACCTGTCAGATAACCTTTTGCATCGAATGCTGCAAAATAACCACCATTTTTAGTTTCATATTTCAGGAACGTTTCGCCTGCTTTGCTCGTCGTCGTTCTCACTAGTTTATTGTTTTTGTGTGCTTTCTGGAAATCTGCTTTAGAGATTGTTCCTTCTTTCACTTTAAACTCGATTGTACTGACTTTACCTTTGTTGTCTTTAACAACAGTAGTGTCAAATACTTCAGACTTCTGACCTTCGCCACCTAATTTAGCATCCGGTGCGACTTTATAACCATTAAGCGTGAAGTTCTCGTTTTTAAGTGCTGAAACAAAATACTTATCGAGTACGAATTGACCATCGTACTTCGTATACCCTTTGTAGTTATAATATGGCTTCTGGACAGTGTCTGTTTTCGCTTGGGCTGGCTGTTCGGCCACTACTGTACCCGCTACTATTGTTGAAGCAATCATACCTGCTCCAACTAATCTGCTCCATTTATTCATTGCTATCACTCCTAAATTTTTTGTTGCCATACTATTATAATACTTTTTATATCATTTTACAAAAAGTTGCCATTTCCAAGATATTAAATGACGTAATACTCAAAAATATTTTAATGAAAAACCACCCTGGAATGTATTCCAGGATGGTTTCATTACTTATTATTCTACTGTTACTGATTTCGCTAAGTTACGAGGTTTATCGACGTCACAGCCTCTATGAAGAGCTGCGTAGTAAGCTAAGAGCTGCGTGACAACAACCGATACAAGCGGCGCAAGCATTTCATGGACCTGAGGAATCACGTAAGTATCCCCGTCCTGCTCTAAGCCTTCCATCGCCACGATTAATGGTTTCGCACCACGTGCCACGACTTCTTTGACGTTACCGCGGATTGATAAGTTGACTGATTCCTGTGTCGCAAGTGCGATAACAGGTGTACCGTCCTCAATCAATGCGATAGTACCGTGCTTAAGTTCCCCGCCAGCAAATCCTTCTGCCTGGATGTAAGAGATTTCTTTGAGTTTAAGAGAGCCTTCCACTCCAACATAATAGTCCATTGTACGACCGATAAAGAACGCATTACGTGTCGTTTCAAGGAATTCAGTCGCGAAACCTTCGATTGTATGGGCGTCATCAATCACTGCTGTAATCGCTGCTGTCACTTTTGCAAGTTCTGGTAACAGATCGACGTCTACTTTGATGCCGGCATCTTTAGCAACTACCTGCGCTAAAATCGCAAGGACAGCAATCTGTGCTGTGTAGGCTTTAGTAGAAGCAACAGCGATCTCTGGACCCGCGTGCAGGATTAATGTATGATCTGCTTCACGTGATAAGGTTGAACCTGGTACATTTGTGATTGTCAGAGCAGTGTGACCGAGTTCTTTAATAGCGACAAGTACGGCACGGCTGTCTGCTGTTTCACCTGACTGAGAGATGAAGATAAATAAAGGTTTCTTAGAAAGTAACGGCATATTGTAGACGAATTCTGACGCAACATGTACTTCAGTCGGTACGCCTGCCCATTTCTCCAGGTATTCTTTACCGACAAGACCTGCATTGTACGAAGTTCCACAAGCAACGATGTAGATACGATCTGCTTTACGTACAGCTTTGACGATGTCTTTATCGATTTTCAGTTCGCCTTTTTCATCCTGATATTCCTGGATGATTTTACGCATAACGCCTGGCTGCTCGTGAATTTCTTTTAACATGTAATGTGCATAAGTGCCTTTTTCGATATCTGAAGCATCGATTTCAGCTTTGTATGGCTTACGTTTGATTTCTTTACCGTCTAAGTTTTTGATTGTGACTTTCTCTTTTTCAACAAGAACAATTTCACCGTCAACAAGCTCAACGTAAGTATCTGTTACTTGCAGCATTGCCATCGCGTCAGAAGCGATAACATTGAAGCCTTCGCCAAGACCAACAAGTAACGGCGATTTGTTTTTCGCGACATAGATCACATCTGGATTTTCTGTATCAAGTAAACCAAGCGCATAAGAACCGTGCAGTAATTTAAGAACTTCAACAAATGCTTTTTCAGTGTCTAAACCTTGTTTAGAGAAGTATTCAACTAACTGTACGATGATCTCAGTATCTGTATCAGATGTGAAAGTCACGCCTGTTAAGTATTCTTTTTTAAGCTGCTCGTAGTTCTCGATTACACCGTTATGCACTAAAGTGAAACGCTTTGATTCAGATTGATGCGGGTGAGAGTTATCATGGTTAGGCACACCGTGAGTTGCCCAGCGTGTATGACCAATACCAGTAGATGTTTCAAAAGAACTATCCACTACTTTACGTAATTCAGCAATACGTCCTTTTTCTTTATAAACACGAACATCTTCGCCATTACGGACAGCAATACCTGCTGAATCGTAACCACGATATTCTAATTTTTCAAGACCTTTTAATAAGATTTCCTTTGCATCCTGTGTTCCAATATATCCAACGATTCCACACATAATAAAATTCCTCCGATAGTCAATTTGTAATTAATATATTTGATCTCGGTTTAATATTTGCTTGTGCTGAGTGTCTTTGTTCAACCAGTCACCTGGATGTTTTAACAAACAGCTGTCGAACAGCAGGTCCGGAATGGCATCCGCCGAATTTTCGATAACCATTCTCCTCGTCAACAGTCGAAACTGTACTGGCGCTGTAGCCCTAATAATTCCCTATCCTCCCAAAAAGTTAAACCTAATTCATTATACAATTAAAGATTTGTAGATACAAGTTCGGACTTTACTTATTCTGCTTTGTCATTAAGCGTAATGACAAAGTTAAATTTACTATCCGTAGTATTCGTATTTACTTCCTATTAGAATAGAATTAACAAATAAAAAATAAAGGAGAAAATATTATGGCAGAACAAAAAAGCGGCATTCAGCGCCGCGTTCAAGCTTTCGGTTCTTTTTTAAGTAGTATGGTCATGCCGAATATCGCTGTTTTTATTGCATGGGGCTTCTTAACTGCCCTATTTATTCCAGATGGCTGGTGGCCAAATAAGGATTTGGCCACAATCGTTGATCCCACTATACATTATCTTATTCCTATTTTAATCGCATTTATGGGTGGTAAACTCGTGCATGATGTGCGAGGTGGCGTAGTCGGTGCAGCTGCAACAATGGGTATTATTGCGGCATTCCCTAAAACACATATGTTATTGGGTGCAATGATTATAGGTCCCTTAGCAGCATGGCTCATGAAAAAATTTGATAAAGTAGTTCAACCTAGAATCCGAACAGGATTTGAAATGTTAGTCAATAACTTCTCTGCAGGTTTCCTTGCCTTAGGTATGATGGCTGTATCCTATTATTTATTAGCACCAATTGTTGGTTGGATTATGAAGATTTTAGGCGCAGGTGTTCAATTCTTAGTTAACCTGCACATTTTACCTTTAACATCTATTTTAATCGAGCCAGCTAAAGTTTTATTCTTAAACAATGCAATCAATCATGGTGTATTAACACCACTTGCAACAGAGCAAGCTGCAGAAATGGGTAAATCTATTCTCTACACACTTGAATCTAACCCTGGTCCTGGGCTTGGTATCTTACTTGCATATATGGTATTTGGTAAAGGTTCTGCGCGTGCAACAGCTCCAGGGGCTGCATTGATTCACTTTGTGGGTGGTATTCATGAAATCTACTTCCCATATGTATTAATGAAACCTGCTATGATTCTTGCAGCTATTGCCGGTGGAATGACAGGCGTTGCTATCTTCTCGGCACTTGATTTCGGTTTAAAATCACCTGCTGCTCCAGGTTCAATTATTGCTTATGCAGCTGTTACGCCTAAAGGTGACTTTTTAACAATGCTCTTAGGTGTCCTCGGTGCCGCTCTCGTTTCATTCATCGTCGGTTCTTTAATTCTCAAGTTCTCTAAAGACAAAGGTGAAGATGATTTAGCAGCAGCAACAGCAAAAATGGAAGAAACAAAAGGTAAAAAATCTTCAGTAGCAGGCACTTTAACAGTTGCATCTGCAACAACTGCAACTGCTTCTTCTGACCGTGTGAAAGTCGTTGAAGTGGATAAAGATGAAACAACTGAACCTGATTTACTCGCTCAATATGATACTGAAAATGTATCTGCGCATGACTACTCTAACGTCAGCAAAGTCATCTTTGCCTGTGATGCAGGTATGGGTTCAAGCGCGATGGGTGCAGGTATGTTACGTAATAAATTCAAAAAAGCAGGCATCGATGCTGAAGTCACAAATTCAGCTATCAACCAGTTACCTAAAGATGCTCAGCTTGTTATCACGCAAAAAGTCCTGACAGACCGTGCAATCAAACAAGTTCCAGGTGCTATCCATATTTCAGTAGATAACTTCCTGAACTCTCCTCGTTACGAAGAGCTGATTGCTAACTTGAAACAGGACCAGTAAATAGACATTTACCAGTCAACGATTTAAACTAAGTATAAGTAATTGAATAACTTTCTAATTTGAAAGGAGTGTGGATATGCAAATCAGTCATCGAGAGAAAAAAATCATCGAGTCGTTGCTGAAAAGTCCGCGCTCCTTTCTGTCTATTCATCAGATTGCACAGAACTTAGGGGTCTCGAGCCGTACAGTCCACCGTGAACTGAAGTTTGTTGAAGAAACACTCAGCCGTATGAACCTAAGTCTTGACCGGCAGACCGGCAAAGGGCTTCGTATTGCGGGCGATGATACGGATTTCGCTCTACTTAGTGAACAGCTGGACGCTTCAACTGTATTAGACCTATCGGTTGAGGAACGAAAGGTCATTATTCTCTATACGCTTATTCGTGCAAAAGACCCAGTCAAACTTTACAGTCTCGCCAGCGAGATTGGTGTTTCGATCAATAAACTGTCTAAAGAGCTTGACGGGCTCAGTCCTGACCTCACCCGCTATCATCTGACTTTGCAGAAGAAGCGCGGCGAAGGACTGCAACTGTTCGGCGAGGAAGTCAATAAAAGGCAGCTGCTTGCTGATATCATGCTCGATAAACTGAACTCTACTAGTGTCTACTCAGTTATTGAGGACCACTTTGTTTACCAGACTTTAAATGATACAAGTCTCAAGGATTTAGTCGATATGGATCAGATTTTCAGCGTCGAGCGTCTGTTAATGGATGAATTAGCCGAACTGCCTTATGTTCTTCTTGAAACGGCTTATCTGACACTCACCATTCATATCGTGCTGGCCATTGAACGAATCCGCAACAATGAAAAGGTCTCGATTTCCGGAGATATTATTAAATCGCTTGAAGTAACACCTGAGTTTCAGGTAGCCAAAAATCTTGCCCGCTCATTATCAACCGCCTATGACATTGATTTTGACTTTGAAGAAGTCATTTTTATTACGATGCACTTACGCGGTGCTAAGCGCCGTGCAGCAGAGAGTGCAGCTGAAAGTGATATCAGCCCAGAAACGGATGAGCTGATCAAGGAAGTCTCTCGACTGATGCATCATGACTTTTCCGGTAATGAGACTTTAAGAGAAGGCCTTCTTCTTCACCTTGTTCCTGCATTAAATCGTATCACCGGGGGAATAGAGACATATAATCCTTTAACAGCCATGATTAAGCAGGATTATCAGAACTTGTTCAAATCAATCAGCATTGCGCTGACAACTGTATTTCCTGATGTGCATTTTCCGGATAATGAAGTTGCATTTATCGTGCTTCATTTCGGAGGCGCCATGAAGAATATAAGGGCCAGTGTCCTTGTCGTCTGTACAAGTGGTCTTGGTACAAGTAGAATTCTCGCCAATCAGATAGAAGAGCATTTCCCTGCCGTTCAAGTAACAAAGCTTGCTTCTGTCAGCGATTTGAAATCTCTGCAATTAGACAGCTATAACTATATCGTTTCAACAGTCGGACTGGATATCAGCCAGCCTTATACAGTCGTCAATCCCCTGCTGCCGGATAGTGACAAAGCGCTTCTCCAGCAGGTTTTCACGACGCGAGCATCGTCTCGTGTGCAATCAACTAAACAGAGCATGTATTATGATGTCATACCATTCGTTGTGGAGTCAGATGCTATTTTAAAAGGGATTGTGTTCAAGACGATATCAATTTCCAGCTGGGCAGATTATAAAAATCAGCTACCGGCAGCGGACGAACTCAGTAAAAGAGAAGATATACAGGGATTCGCTATTACAGGTTATCCTGTCGCTCTTCCCCACATCGCACATTCAGACGTATCTAAGCCCCTCATCGAACTCGTGACATTAACTTCTCCGGTTCAGATGAAGAATATGGACGGTGTCATGCAACAGGTCAGGTACTTGCTCGTCATGCTTCTGCCGGAAGAAACAGCAGCCAGACTTTTTGTCAGTGAGTTAAGCATACTTCTCATGGCGCATCTGGAATCACCTGACGAGTTTTTTAGCAATTCAGAACTTGTCGTTCAACATATGCAAGATACACTGATTAAACAAATCAGCCAAAAAATCTATTAAATGGAGTGAATCAAACATGTCAAACTTAATTCCAACAGAAAACATTCTCGTTAATCAGCATTTCGCAACTAAAGAAGAAGCAATCGAAGCAGCAGGACAAAAATTAGTAGATGCAGGTGCTGTTAATCCTGGTTATATTCAGGCCATGAAAGAACGTGAAGCAATCGTTTCTACTTATATGGGTAACTTCCTAGCGATTCCTCATGGTACAGATGAAGCAAAAGCTGAAGTCATCAAATCAGGTATCACTTTACTGCAAGCTCCAGAAGGCATCGACTGGGACGGCAACATCGTGAAAGTGGTTGTCGGTATCGCAGGTAAAGACGGCGAACATTTAGATTTATTATCTCAGATTGCCATTGTCTTCTCTGAAGAAGAAAATGTTGACCGTGTTATCAATGCGCAGTCAGCTGACGAAATCAATGCTATCTTCGGGGAGGTCGAACTATAATGAAAGCTGTCCATTTCGGTGCCGGAAATATCGGCCGTGGCTTCATCGGTAAAGTCCTATACGATAATAACTACGAAATCACGTTCGCTGATGTGAGCTCACAGATCATCTACCTGATTAACAAAGAACAGGCTTATGATGTCATCATCGCTGAAGAAAGTAAGACTCGTCAGCACGTAGAAGACGTTAAAGGCATTCATAGCGTAGAAGAATTAGATAAATTAGAGCAGGCATTAATGGAAGCTGATTTAATTACAACAGCTGTCGGTGTCAACATTCTGCCGATCATCGGTAAATCAATTGCGTCAGCGCTTGCTAAACGTGATGTGTCTCGTCCAGTCAATGTCGTAGCATGTGAGAATGCTATTATGGCGACAGACCAGCTGAAAAAAGCGATTGTTGATGAAGTCGGTGAACTTGGTGAGCATATCCATTTCCCTAACTCAGCAGTTGACCGTATCGTTCCAATCCAAAAACAACAGAACCCACTTGATGTAATGGTTGAACCGTTCTTTGAATGGGTCATTGAAGAAGATAAATGGTATGGCAAGCAACTTGAAGGTGTTAAATATGTTCAAGACCTTCACCCATTCATCGAACGTAAACTTCTTACTGTTAACACAGGTCATGCCTTTATCGCATACTTCGGTAAATATAAAGGCTATGCAACAGTAGACGAAGCAATGAAAGATCCAGAAGTTGTTGAACAGTTACGCCAAGTACTAGGCGAAACAAGCGACTACTTAACAAGCAAATATGATTTTACTGAAGAAGAACAGGCTGCATACGTTGAAAAAATCATCGGCCGCTTCCAGAACCCATACTTGTCAGATGACTTAAATCGTGTCGGTCGTTCACCACTGCGCAAAATCAGTCCTGAAGACCGTATCATTAAACCTCTGTCATACTTAGTGGCTGAAGACAAACCACACGAAGGTTTAATCAATATGGCTGCATACTTAATGCGCTATACAGATGAACATGACCCTGAAGCTGTCGACAAAGATAACTACATCAAAGAACACGGTCCTGCACAGTTCTTAAAAGAATATGCTAAGATTGATGAAAGTCTAGCTCAAGAAATCGAAGCAAAATATCAATCATTATAATGACTCAAAGCCGCTCAATTAGAGCGGGTTTTTTATTTTAAAATAATCATTGTCACATAATAGAAATTAAGCTATATTAAATATAACTAAATGATAATGATTATCATTAACAAAAGGAGACCTCTATGAAGAAATTTTTAGTATTTTTATGCGCTTTACTTTTAGTACTCGCTGCTTGTGGCAACGACACCAAAGAAACAAAAGAGTCAAAAGAAAGCAAAACAGCCATGAAAGATTATAAAACTGAGAGCGGTAAAACGATTAAAGTGCCCGAACATCCGAAACGCGTCGCTGTCATGACAGCCTTTTATGTGGGCGATTTTCTTGAACTCGGTATTAAGCCCGTGGCCGTACCTGCGTGGACAAAAGACTCATCTATCATTGGTCCACACCTTAAAGATGTAAAACTCGTGGGCGATAATAATATTGAACAAGTCGTTGAAGCCAAGCCGGACTTAATCATTGCAGATGCAACAGATAAGAATATTAAAAAGTATGAAAAAATAGCGCCTACCGTCCCTTTCACTTATACAAACTATGATTACAAAAGTATCTTAACAGAACTCGGAAACTTAGTAGGAGAAAAAGAAAAAGCAGCTGACTGGATTGAAGAATGGAACGCGAAAACAAAAAATGACCAGCAGGAAATCAAGAAGAAAGTCGGAACAGCAACTGCTTCTGTCTTTGAACTTGATACAAAACAGATCTATATTTACGAGAAAAACTGGGGCCGCGGCTTAGATATCGTCCATGATGTCTTTGGTATGCCGATGACTAAGACGTATCAACAGGCGCTCGACAAAGAAAAGAAAGGCTATGATGCGATTTCAGTCGAGGAAATAGGCAAATATGCAGGAGACTTTATCTTCTTAAGCAAGCCTTCTTATTCAAAGATGGATATAGAGAAATCAAATCTATGGTCAAACCTTGATGCAGTAAAAAATAAACGTGTCATTTCTTACAAAGCTGAAGATTTCTGGTTTACTGATCCTCTTACACTTGAAGCGCTAAGAACAAAGCTAAAAGCTGAAATTCTTAAGACACATTAATCCAGCAAAAAAATCGCCCTGCATCCGCAAGGCGATTTTTTATTTTATAATCCCATTTTTTCTTTTACAACGTCTGCGATGCTATGAACAAAGCGTTCTGCATCTTCATCTGTTTTTGCTTCGACCATAACACGCACAAGCGGCTCTGTACCTGATGGACGAACAAGGACACGGCCTTCACCGTTCATCTCATCTTCTACTGCTTTGATCGCTGCTGCAACATCTGCATTATCTTCTACAGCATGTTTATCAGTCACACGGATATTGACTAGACGCTGCGGATATTTTGTCATCTGGCCAGCCAGTTCACTTAATGTCTGTCCCGACTGCTTGATGATAGAAGCTAAATGGACGCCTGTCAGTAAGCCATCGCCTGTCGTATTGTAATCCATCATGACGATATGACCTGACTGCTCACCACCCAGATTATAATTGCCTCGACGCATTTCTTCCACTACATAGCGGTCGCCGACTTTTGTTTTATCACTTTGAATGTTGTAATCTTCCAGCGCTTTGTAGAAACCAAGATTACTCATGACTGTAGAAACAACCATGTTATCATTCAACTCACCACGTTTGCTCATTGACTGGGCTAAAATAAACATAATCTGATCCCCATCAACAATCTGGCCTTTTTCGTCTACTGCGATTAAGCGGTCGCCGTCACCATCGAAAGCAAGACCGAAGTCGCTGCCACTCTCAACAACAAGTTCTGCCAGAGCTTCTGGATGTGTAGAACCTACACCATCATTGATGTTATTACCGTCTGGATTACAACCCATTGTCACTGTATCCGCTTCTAAGTCACCGAATAAGAATGGTGCAAGTGAATACGTTGAGCCATGTGCACCGTCAAGCGCGATTTTTAAGCCTTCTAAGTCATCTTCAATCGTTGATTTCAGGAAGCTTAAGTAACGTTGTCCACCTTCAAAGTAATCTGATGTATGACCCAAATTAACCCCTGTCGGACGTGGTACTGTATCTACTTCTGCATCAATCAGTGCTTCAATCTCTGCTTCCTGGTCATCAGAAAGTTTAAAACCATCCGCACCAAAGAATTTAATCCCGTTGTCCTGTACAGGGTTATGGCTTGCTGAGATCATGACGCCTGCCTGAGCTTCCAGTTCACGCGTTAAATATGATACGCCAGGTGTAGAGATGACACCGAGACGCATGACTTCAGCACCAGTAGATAATAATCCTGCGACAAGAGCTGATTCAAGCATCTCTCCTGATACACGTGTATCACGGCCCACTAATACAGTTGGATTGTCATGACCACCATGTGCAAGTACATAGCCTCCGAATCGTCCTAATTTAAATGCAAATTCAGGTGTCAGTTCGCTGTTTGCGACTCCTCTTACGCCGTCTGTTCCAAAATATTTACCCATGAATTAATACTCCTTTATGATCCGTTTTTTGTAACGTCTACTTTAACAGTCACTTGCTTTGGTGTTACTTTTGAGACATCGCTTGGCAGCGGGATTTTCTCGTTGAAAGAAGTGTCAGCATTAATCGTATCAAGGTTGACTTCCACCTCTATATCACCGATACCATCCAGCGTCGAGCGTTTGCCCTGCAGTTCTACTTCATCTTCTGAAAGTGTAATGCCTTTCAGGGTCAGCCCATCAGGCAGTGACCCTTTTGTAACCGGCACAATCTTAACCACTTTTGAAATCGGCTGTACTTTCATCGTCACTTTGACTTTGGTGGGTTTCACTGTAACATCCAGTTTATTGAGATTACTATCGAAGACACCCACTTCAGCTTCTTCAGTTGTTGTTTCCGAGACTTTGGTTTTATTGCTGAGTGTCGCCTTGACATAGGCTATTTTAGCGATTTCATCACTGCTGCCTGTAATAGAAACCTGAGTAGGATCTACTTGTTTTTCAACCAGTTCATAGCCTGTTGCCATGCGACTCGGATTAATCTCTGCTTCTACTGCATGTGTAGTGCTGACTTTTTCAGCTAAAGTGATATTGGTTGTCTTCGGTTGTACTTCATAAGTCAGTTTATCAGACAGACCTTCTACCTGAAACTTTTTCTTATGATCACCTACGAGATCTTTAGATAAGTCCAGTTTAACACTGAAATCCATCATACTTTCAGTTTTTCTGACGATGGCCTGTGGACCCGTCACCTTAACATTGACACTCTGCGGTGCCCCTGATAGATAAAGATTCTTCTTATCATAGATTGTCTCGACCGGTACATCGTTAATTACGACTGTGTCATCGCCACTTAACTGCTCCTGCGTGACAAAGACATTGAAAATATCATTGACTGATAAGTAAAGGACTAACGCAAGTATAAATGAGATGATTCTGAGTCCCCATTTAGTCTCTAACATTATCTTCACCGTCCTTCTTATCCATCTGTGCGCTGAACCAGTGTTCAGTCAACAGCGCCTCAAATACTTCAAGAGAGACCTCTTTACGTAACCTGCCATTATAGGTGACGGAAATAGCACCTGTTTCTTCTGATACAACGATAGTAAATGCATCCGATACTTCAGATATCCCTACCGCTGCACGGTGCCTCGTCCCAAGACTCTTCTGAATTTTAGCGGAATCAGATAGCGGCAGGTAACTTGCTGCTACAGCTATCTTATCACCTTGAATAATCATTGCACCATCGTGTAAAGGGGTATTCGGTATGAAAATATTGATAAGAAGCTCTGATGAAATATTGGCATATATCGGTATCCCTGTTTCAATATAGTCCTGCAGACCCGTTGTCTTCTCGATGACAATTAAAGCACCGATCCGTCTTTTAGCCATATATTGAACTGATTTCACCATATCTTCTGTTAATTTTTTTTGATTGATATTCTGGGTTGAACTTCTTTTAAACAGACTTCCTCGTCCTAATTGTTCCAGTGCTCTTCTCAGTTCCGGCTGGAATATGACAATAACAGCGAGAAAACCCCATTCAAGTACGAAATCAAATAATCGAGTGGTTGTCGTTAAACCAAGTAACTGACTGACATATTTACCGATTAGAATGAAGAGTATTCCTTTTAGTAACTGTATTGCTTTCGTGCCTTTAATCGCATTGATGATTAAGTATAGAACATACCAGACAATTAACAGATCGAGGATGCTGATGATGACTTTAGCGGCACTTAAATTGCCTAATGCATCCAAAAAGTACATTGCATCTCCTCCATGCTGTGACTCTTCATTATTATATCATGTCAGTAACGAGTTCATCATAGAAGTGCACGCTTTTCTCGTAATATTCTAATGATTTATCGATTTTTCCGACTTTGCGATATAAGTCAGCAAGTTTAGGATAGAGTCTTGTTTTGAATAAGGGTTCTTCCTTAGCGTCTACAGACTTAAGCAGGTAATCGATTGCCGCATCCATATAGCCCTCCATCACACAAATATCACCCATGATTTCAAAGGCAAATCCAGCTGAATCTTCAGCAATGGCACCTTGTACAAGTTTTTTCGCTTCTTCCAGCTGACCCAGATGAGACATAGCCTGTGCATAGCGCAGATTAATGGTCAGTACAAAAGGATGGTCAATGTTATGATCTTCAATAATTTTAAGTACCTTCTTAAGTTCATCATAAGCTTCTTTATATTTTTTAGTTTTAATCATCAATATCGCAAGATTTGTGGTTACACCGGCTATTTGCATGGCATCATTATCAAGTTCAGCATATTTGATTGCACGTCGAATATGTTCTTCTGCTAAATCATAATTTCTGATACCATATTTCGCTTTGAACAACGAATTCTCGATACTGCAGCCTTTATGATGTGTATTCAGTTTCTTATTCAGAGCGAGAGCATCTTTGTTAAAGTTAATTGAGACGAGGTTTTCTCCCATCAGACGATAGTATTCGCCTAGCAGCGACAGTATAGTGACACGAGTCGTATTAGTGATATTCTCATAAATAGTGACGTTGTTTGCTTTAGTCAGCTGCTTAATCGCTTCATCCGTATGATATTCCTCAAACTCGATACGAGCGAGTAGTATCAGACAACGTAAATAGAGATTGACCTCTTTCATGCCTTCTACAATCTTGACCGCTTTATTCACTTCTTCTCTTGCGGATACAAATTCTTCTTTACTGAAGAAATAACTCGCTCTGATCCAGTAAGTGGCACCACGCTCGTATTCAGTGATACTTTCCAGAGTATGATAGTCTTTAGCAATAAACTCATCTAAACGTGAATAGTCTTCTGTCTTAACATTATTCTCAGCCCACTTTATTTCTTTCTTAATATCCAGAAGACTTAAGTTTCTTTCTGAAGCTGTTGTGGTGAAGTCATCCAGCGTACAGTTTAGTTTAACACTTAATTTCTTCAGCACATTGGTGGAGGGATGGACCGTGTTCTTTTCAATCAAACTTAAATAAGTTCTTGAAATAATTCCTTCTGCCAGTTCCTGCTGGGTCATATTAGCTGCATTTCTTAATTCTTTTACACGTTGTCCAACCATGATGAAACCTCCTTTTAAGATTTATTATACAATAATTAACAAAAAAAAATATATACTTATTAATATTATTTTTGCTAATTTTGAGTTAACGATTCTAGGGATAAATATATCTATTCGTGTAGAAAGTTGACATCACGCTAATTCAAGTTAATAATTAAAATATCAATGTATATAAAGGAGTATCTCATGCAGGATTTTTTACTGATTGACAACCTAGCACAGCTTAAATGTATCAGTGATCCATTCCGCATCAAGTTACTGGAATGTCTCTATGACACTTCTAAGACCGGCCAGCAGCTTGCTGATGAACTGGAGATTCCACGTGCCAAGATTCATTACCATTTAAGAGAGATGGAGAAGTACGGTTTCATTGAAATCGTCAAAACCGAACAGAAAATCAGTATCATTCAGAAGTTCTATGCACCTACGGCCAAAGCATTTATACCAGCTGAACACCTGCTGCAGTTCCATACTGATGAAGCTTCTGCTAAGCAGGACACAGAAAAATCTGGCAAGGAGCTGAAGGTCCAGATAGACGAAAAAGAACTGCCCCAACTCAAAAAAGACTTAAAGAAATTTCTTAAAAAAGCTTCCTCCAAGTCTGGTGATACGCACTATGAAGTACATATCGAAACTGTAAAAAAATAAGAGCAGCCAGGGAGGCCACTGAAAATCTCCTTTAATAATCTACGATTATTCTGATAATTAAAGAAGAATCGCAATTGAATAAAAATCTTTTAGAGAACATGAATTTTGAAATTCATGTTCTTTATTTTGTTCTCATCATTTAAACTTAAGGAAACAGGGGGGAGTCGTTCGATGATCAGACCGGATTCACAGAAGATGAACAGTAATTATTCAGACCTTTATGACATAGTTGTACCTAAAAATAATAAACTGAGAAGAGTGAAAGACATTATCGATTTTTCATTCATCTACGATGAAGTAATAGAAAATTATTCGATAACGAAAGGAAGAAGTGCCGTAAGTCCTGTCAGAATGTTCAAATATCTGCTTCTGAAAGTTATTTTTGATTTATCAGACGTTGATGTGGTGGAACGCTCACGTTATGATATGTCTTTTAAGTTTTTTCTGGATATGGCGCCTGAAGAAGAAGTGATTCACTCCAGTTCTCTCACAAAGTTTAGAAAGCTTCGTCTCAAGGACATGAACCTGCTGGATCTGCTGATTAAAACTTCCGTTGAAACAGCACAAAATCAGGGCGTTCTAAATGGATCCACCTTAATCGTTGATGCCACCCATAGTCAGTCGAGGTACAATGCTTACCTTCCGAAGGAGATTCTTCAGAAACGTTCAAATCAGATTGTATATGCCGCAGGCAAAATAGATGACACGAAGATAAAACCTCTAAAGCTTAATGATTGTTCTACAAAAGAAGCACTGGATCTGTCGAAATCTTTTCTGGATGATCTGTTAAAAGAAGAAAAGTATCTGTCCATTCCATCCGTGAAAGAAAAAATAAACTATTTCAAAGAAACAATTGAGGATTGTGAGTCAACCTATACAGTATCGGTGGATGAAGATGCACGTGTTGGGCACAAATCAGAAGATAAGTCGTTCTTTGGCTATAAGAACCATCTCGCAATGAACACCGACCGTATCATCACAGCGGCTGTTGTAACTACCGGAGAGAAATCCGATGGATGTTACCTGTCGCAGTTGATTGAGAAATCACGTGAAAATGGTGTAGAAGTGGACACCGTTATAGGTGACACAGCCTACTCATCAAGAGACAATCTGGATTACTGCTTTAATGATAATATCGAACTGGTTTCAAAACTCCATCCCCATATTATTCATGGTGTCCGTAAAGAGAATCAGGCCTTTGAATATAATAAGGATGCAGGTATGTTTGTATGTCCGGCAGGACAGTTAGCCGTTAGAAAAGCGCGTCAGGGAAAAAAGCAGGGTCAAAACCAGACGGATACTTATTATTTTGACATTGATAAATGCCAGATCTGCCCTCTCAAAATAGGATGTTATAGAGATGGCGCTAAATCTAAAACAGACAGCGTGACAATAAAATCAGAAACCCATAAACATCAGATGAAGTTCATGGATTCTGAAAGATTCAAGTTAATCTCAAGAAAACGATATATGATTGAGGCAAAGAACTCTGAATTAAAAAATAGACACGGTATGAAAAGATCAAAATACGCGGGTCTATTAAATATGGAAATGCAGACGGCTGCGACAATATTCGTAGTGAATGTCAAAAGAATCATAAAACTTATAGATGAAAAATAGGATAAAAGAACCCGTTATTTCCTAATGTTGAGGAAATTGACGGGTTCTTTTATACTATTGAGTTGTTGGAATTAGTGAGCTTATAGAAAATCGTGAGATTTTCAGTGGCCTCCAGCCAGGGCTGCTCTTTTTCTATAGTAATTTATCTCCGAAGAACGTGACCAGTAATTCTACTGCCTGGTTTGCCGTCTTGTTGTTAATATCAATCAGCGGATTGACTTCAACAATTTCCATTGACGTCACACGTTCAGAATCATGCAGCATCTCAAGTGCTAAATGACTTTCACGGTAAGATATACCTCCTGGGACTGTTGTGCCTGTCCCTGGTGTCTCTACAGGATCCAGTGCATCTACATCGAGCGATAAATGAATGCCATCCGTTTCCTTCAAGTATTCAAGCGTCTCTTCAATGACTTGACCCATACCGATTCTATCGATATCAGACATCGTGTATGTTTTAATACCGACTTCTTTGATATACGCTTTTTCGCCTTCATCTAAGTCACGCATACCGATCAGAACAATATTCTCTGTTTTCACTTTATTCTTGTAGCCACCGATGTTGACTAAGTCTGGATGACCGTCACCAATCAGCGCTCTTAAAGGCATGCCGTGAATATTGCCAGAAGGCGATGAATCAGCAATATTTAAATCTCCGTGCGCATCGTACCAGATAACACCCAGATTATCGTAATGTTTTTTCACGCCGGATATCGTTCCCATCGCTATCGAGTGATCTCCTCCGATAACGAGTGGGTACTTTCCTGCTGTTATTGTCTGATCGACTTCATTGCAAAGAGTCTCGCAGAATTCCACGACTTCAGGAAGATTGCGAAGCCCTCCGTCCTGCTCACTACGATATTTCTGCATATCGATTGCTGGACTCTTAACATTTCCTTTATCATTTACTTCAAGTCCTAAGTTTTCAAGTCTAGCTACTAAATCAGCATACCGTATGGCATCCGGCCCAAGATTTACCCCTAATTTACGCTGACCAAATGCACTCGGTGCACCAATAATTTCAATTGTTTTATTCATTATAGAATCCCCTTTAAACAAGTTTAAGAAAACGTTCTCATAACTTTATTTTAAACGAGACACTTGTGATATGCAACTATGTATAAAATTGAAGATATTTCCATACACTACACTATATATATTTAGTCATACAAAAAAACCATATCCAGAAGGATATGGTTTAAGATGAGCCATAGAGGATTCGAACCTCTGACCCTTTGATTAAAAGTCAAATGCTCTACCAACTGAGCTAATGGCTCTAATGGCTGGGGTAGCTGGATTCGAACCAACGAGTGACGGAGTCAAAGTCCGTTGCCTTACCGCTTGGCTATACCCCAAGAATGGTGGAGGGGGGCAGATTCGAACTGCCGAACCCGAAGGAGCGGATTTACAGTCCGCCGCGTTTAGCCACTTCGCTACCCCTCCAGCTTATATATGTAAGAGTAAAATTTAAAATGGTGGAGGATGACGGGATCGAACCGCCGACCCTCTGCTTGTAAGGCAGATGCTCTCCCAGCTGAGCTAATCCTCCAAATGACCCCTACGGGATTCGAACCCGTGTTACCGCCGTGAAAGGGCGGTGTCTTAACCGCTTGACCAAGGGGCCTGGCTCCACAGGTAGGACTCGAACCTACGACCGATCGGTTAACAGCCGATAGCTCTACCACTGAGCTACTGTGGATAAATAAAAAAACTGCCCGGCAACGTCCTACTCTTGCGGAACGTAAGTCCAACTACCATCGGCGCTAGAGAGCTTAACTTCTGTGTTCGGTATGGGAACAGGTGTGACCTCTCTGCCATCATCACCAGACAGGGTGAGAATATTATACTCTCAAAACTAGATAAGTAAGAAGAAATTGATTCACAAGCTCACCGAGCTTAAAAAATCTGATATTTGATTAAGTCTTCGATCGATTAGTATTCGTCAGCTCCACACATTACTGTGCTTCCACCTCGAACCTATTGACCTCATCATCTTTGAGGGATCTTATAACCGAAGTTGGGAAATCTCATCTTGAGGGGGGCTTCATGCTTAGATGCTTTCAGCACTTATCCCGTCCATACATAGCTACCCAGCTATGCCGCTGGCGCGACAACTGGTACACCAGAGGTATGTCCATCCCGGTCCTCTCGTACTAAGGACAGCTCCTCTCAAATTTCCTACGCCCACGACGGATAGGGACCGAACTGTCTCACGACGTTCTGAACCCAGCTCGCGTACCGCTTTAATGGGCGAACAGCCCAACCCTTGGGACCGACTACAGCCCCAGGATGCGATGAGCCGACATCGAGGTGCCAAACCTCCCCGTCGATGTGAACTCTTGGGGGAGATAAGCCTGTTATCCCCGGGGTAGCTTTTATCCGTTGAGCGATGGCCCTTCCATGCGGAACCACCGGATCACTAAGTCCGTCTTTCGACCCTGCTCGACTTGTAGGTCTCGCAGTCAAGCTCCCTTGTGCCTTTACACTCTGCGAATGATTTCCAACCATTCTGAGGGAACCTTTGAGCGCCTCCGTTACTCTTTAGGAGGCGACCGCCCCAGTCAAACTGCCCGCCTGACACTGTCTCCCGCCACGATAAGTGGCGCGGGTTAGAAAGTCAACACAGCCAGGGTAGTATCCCACCAGCGCCTCCACGTAAGCTGACGCTCACGCTTCAAAGGCTCCTACCTATCCTGTACAAGCTGTGCCGAATTTCAATATCAGGCTGCAGTAAAGCTCCACGGGGTCTTTCCGTCCTGTCGCGGGTAACCTGCATCTTCACAGGTACTATGATTTCACCGAGTCTCTCGTTGAGACAGTGCCCAAATCGTTACGCCTTTCGTGCGGGTCGGAACTTACCCGACAAGGAATTTCGCTACCTTAGGACCGTTATAGTTACGGCCGCCGTTTACTGGGGCTTCAATTCGTAGCTTCGCGAGATGCTAACCACTCCTTTTAACCTTCCAGCACCGGGCAGGCGTCAGCCCCTATACGTCACCTTACGGTTTTGCAGAGACCTGTGTTTTTGATAAACAGTCGCTTGGGCCTATTCACTGCGGCTCTTCAGGGCTTGCACCCTAAAAAGCACCCCTTCTCCCGAAGTTACGGGGTCATTTTGCCGAGTTCCTTAACGAGAGTTCGCTCGCTCACCTTAGAATTCTCATCTTGACTACCTGTGTCGGTTTGCGGTACGGGCACCTGATATCTAACTAGAGGCTTTTCTTGGCAGTGTGAAATCAACGACTTCGCTACTTAATTTCGCTCCCCATCACATCCTGACCTTACGAGTGCCGGATTTGCCTGACACTCAGTCTCAATGCTTGGACGTACATAACCAACAGTACGATCGCCTATCCTTCTGCGTCCCCCCATCGTTCAAACAATCTCAGGTGGTACAGGAATATCTACCTGTTATCCATCGCCTACGCCTGTCGGCCTCGGCTTAGGTCCCGACTAACCCAGAGCGGACGAGCCTTCCTCTGGAAACCTTAGTCAATCGGTGGACGGGATTCTCACCCGTCTTTCGCTACTCACTCCGGCATTCTCACTTCCAAGCGCTCCACATGTCCTTACGGTCATGCTTCGACGCCCTTGGAACGCTCTCCTACCATTGTCCTACGGACAATCCACAGCTTCGGTAATATGTTTAGCCCCGGTACATTTTCGGCGCAGCGTCACTCGACTAGTGAGCTATTACGCACTCTTTAAATGATGGCTGCTTCTAAGCCAACATCCTAGTTGTCTGGGCAACGCCACATCCTTTTCCACTTAACATATATTTTGGGACCTTAGCTGGTGGTCTGGGCTGTTTCCCTCTCGACTACGGACCTTATCACCCGCAGTCTGACTCCCGCATTAAATTATCTGGCATTCGGAGTTTGTCTGAATTCGGTAACCCGAGGGGGGCCCCTAGTCCAAACAGTGCTCTACCTCCAGTAATCATCATGCGAGGCTAGCCCTAAAGCTATTTCGGAGAGAACCAGCTATCTCCAGGTTCGATTGGAATTTCTCCGCTACCCACACCTCATCCGCTCACTTTTCAACGTAAGTCGGTTCGGTCCTCCATTCAGTGTTACCTGAACTTCAACCTGGACATGGGTAGATCACCTGGTTTCGGGTCTACGTCCTGATACTCATTCGCCCTGTTCAGACTCGCTTTCGCTGCGGCTCCGCATCCACTGCTTAACCTTGCATCAAAACGTAACTCGCCGGATCATTCTACAAAAGGCACGCCATCACCCATTAACGGGCTCTGACTACTTGTAAGCACACGGTTTCAGGTTCTATTTCACTCCCCTTCCGGGGTGCTTTTCACCTTTCCCTCACGGTACTGGTTCACTATCGGTCACTAGAGAGTATTTAGCCTTGGGAGATGGTCCTCCCGGATTCCGACGGAATTCCACGTGTTCCGCCGTACTCAGGATCCACTCAGGAGGGGACGACTTTTCGACTACAGGACCTTTACCTTCTATGGTTGACTTTTCCAAAGTCATTCGTCTAAATCGTTCCTTTGTAACTCCGTGCTGAGTGTCCTACAACCCCAGGATGCAAGCATCCTGGTTTGGGCTCTTCCCGTTTCGCTCGCCGCTACTCAGGGAATCGAGTTTTCTTTCTCTTCCTCCGGGTACTTAGATGTTTCAGTTCTCCGGGTGTGCCTTCTCATATGCTATGTATTCACATATGGATAACATGACATAACTCATGCTGGGTTTCCCCATTCGGAAATCTCTGGATCAGTGCTTACTTACAGCTCCCCAGAGCATATCGTCGTTAGTAACGTCCTTCTTCGGCTTCTAGTGCCAAGGCATCCACCGTGCGCCCTTAATAACTTAATCTGTTATTAATAATGTGATGTCTGTATGAATACAGACGCGCGATTTTTTGAGAATTCAATAAATGAACTCACTCGGTTTTGCTTGGTAAAATCTTTTTTCTTCTTACTTTATCTAGTTTTCAAAGTACAATCTGAATGAACTGAACCGTAAGGTTCTATGAACACTCAAAACTGAATACAATATGTCAATGTCAATTCCTAAGAGATATCGAGTATCTCTTTTCCGTATTATCCTTAGAAAGGAGGTGATCCAGCCGCACCTTCCGATACGGCTACCTTGTTACGACTTCACCCCAATCATCTGTCCCACCTTCGACGGCTAGCTCCTAAAAGGTTACTCCACCGGCTTCGGGTGTTACAAACTCTCGTGGTGTGACGGGCGGTGTGTACAAGACCCGGGAACGTATTCACCGTAGCATGCTGATCTACGATTACTAGCGATTCCAGCTTCATGTAGTCGAGTTGCAGACTACAATCCGAACTGAGAATGGTTTTATGGGATTTGCTTGACCTCGCGGTTTCGCTGCCCTTTGTACCATCCATTGTAGCACGTGTGTAGCCCAAATCATAAGGGGCATGATGATTTGACGTCATCCCCACCTTCCTCCGGTTTGTCACCGGCAGTCTCTCTAGAGTGCCCAACTGAATGATGGCAACTAAAGATAAGGGTTGCGCTCGTTGCGGGACTTAACCCAACATCTCACGACACGAGCTGACGACAACCATGCACCACCTGTCACTCTGTCCCCCGAAGGGGAACGCTCTGTCTCCAGAGTTGTCAGAGGATGTCAAGATTTGGTAAGGTTCTTCGCGTTGCTTCGAATTAAACCACATGCTCCACCGCTTGTGCGGGTCCCCGTCAATTCCTTTGAGTTTCAGTCTTGCGACCGTACTCCCCAGGCGGAGTGCTTAATGCGTTAGCTGCAGCACTGAGGGGCGGAAACCCCCCAACACTTAGCACTCATCGTTTACGGCGTGGACTACCAGGGTATCTAATCCTGTTTGATCCCCACGCTTTCGCACCTCAGCGTCAGTTACAGACCAGAGAGCCGCCTTCGCCACTGGTGTTCCTCCATATCTCTGCGCATTTCACCGCTACACATGGAATTCCACTCTCCTCTTCTGCACTCAAGTCTCCCAGTTTCCAATGACCCTCCCCGGTTGAGCCGGGGGCTTTCACATCAGACTTAAGAAACCGCCTACGCGCGCTTTACGCCCAATAATTCCGGATAACGCTTGCCACCTACGTATTACCGCGGCTGCTGGCACGTAGTTAGCCGTGGCTTTCTGGTAAGGTACCGTCAAGGTACGTTCAGTTACTAACGTACTTGTTCTTCCCTTACAACAGAGTTTTACGATCCGAAAACCTTCTTCACTCACGCGGCGTTGCTCCGTCAGACTTTCGTCCATTGCGGAAGATTCCCTACTGCTGCCTCCCGTAGGAGTCTGGGCCGTGTCTCAGTCCCAGTGTGGCCGATCACCCTCTCAGGTCGGCTACGCATCGTCGCCTTGGTGAGCCGTTACCTCACCAACTAGCTAATGCGCCGCGGGTCCATCTGTAAGTGACAGCCGAAACCGTCTTTCACTATTCCACCATGAGGTGGAAAATATTATCCGGTATTAGCTCCGGTTTCCCGAAGTTATCCCAGTCTTACAGGTAGGTTACCCACGTGTTACTCACCCGTCCGCCGCTGACTTCAGAGGTGCAAGCACCTCGTCTGTCCGCTCGACTTGCATGTATTAGGCACGCCGCCAGCGTTCATCCTGAGCCAGGATCAAACTCTCCATAAAAGTGTTTGATAAAGCTCTTTGATTGGTTGAGCCAATCACTCTTGAAAGTACTGTTAGTACTCAAATTATTGGAATTAACGTTGACATATTGTCATTCAGTTTTCAATGTTCATTTTTTGTCTCACAAGATTAAATTATATCAGCTTACCTTTCGCTTGGCAAGACTTTTATTTAAGAAGTTTTACACTTCGTATTAGTCAGTCAAGTTTAAGTGACTGTCTCTTTCAAGCTTGCATTAAAAATTTTACTCGAACCAATCACTCGTTTCAAGTATCACTTTTACACTTTCAAGACTTTTCACTTGCAATCTTGTTTTAAAGCATCTGTCGTTTTCAGCGACTTTAATATCATAACAAGAGGATATAAAACTGTCAACAACTTTAGCTAACTTTTTTCAAAAAATAAAAGAACCCCTTTATAAGGAGTTCTTTCAGGGGGTCTATGAACGCTTCTTCTTTGCTGCAGGTTGTGTAGATGCCATTCGCTTTTCTCTACGCTTTGCTCTTTCTACTTTTGAAGCTTCATTGTACTTCGGCATCATTAAAAGCTGAAAAGCATTGCATAGAAGTAATGGAAATATCGTTGTATATAACCACGTTGTGTCTTCTACTTTTAAGAAAGGAATGAGTTCAACGATGGTCATCACGATCATAAAGAACATTGCAGGTATCCAGACATTTGTCGCTGTCAGCTTAGACTTATACCAGCTGACAATAAGCGCACTGATCAGGACAAGTATCGGTATCCATATAAATTTTGCGACATCGCCGTGCTGTTCGCCAAATCTAAGAAAACGGAAATAGACAAGATCAAAGAATGCAAACAATGTGATAACGACCTGAATCGGTTTCCAGGCAGTTCTGAATATCCCGAGCCCCAGCTGATGAATAAAGAGATAACTGAAGTAAGCAAGCTGACTGATAGTAGCAATGAGCAAGCCATAACCCATAAACCAGACCAGTGCTGCCAGAAACTCACCTACCTGCCCATCCATCAGAAACGCAGTGAGCTTATCATATGCAAAAATCAGACTGACCAGAATAGTCGTTACAAGTCCAATCAGTAAAGTCGTACCATAAAACTTCAGTAAATTTCTAAGTGTCACTCTATTGCCTCTCTATCTATTAGTCTTACTAATAATTTTTTCTGCCATAGCTTGATAGATATAGCCCAGCTGATGGTTTTCATCATATATCGATGGCGCAAAGTCCGCTTCGTCCCATTCAGGCTGTGCAAGCGGTAATTGTCCTAACAGATCTGTATGAAGTTCTTCAGCTAGTTTGGCACCGCCACCTTGACCGAAGACATATTCACGGTTGCCTGTTTCTTTGCTTTCAAAATAAGACATATTTTCAACGACACCTAAGATTTCATGATCTGTCTGCAGTGCCATTGCACCTGCACGTGCCGCAACAAATGCTGCAGTCGGATGCGGTGTTGTGACAATAATCTCTTTGCTCTTCGGTAAAATAGTATGCACATCAAGTGCAACATCTCCTGTACCTGGTGGTAAATCAAGAAGGATATAATCCAGCTCGCCCCACTCTACTTCCTCAAAGAAGTTGGTGATCATCTTACCGAGCATCGGGCCACGCCAGATAACCGGCGCGTTCTCTTCTACAAAGAATGCCATTGAGATGACTTTCACACCGAAACGTTCAACAGGCACAATCATCTGGCCATTGATGCCTGGTCGTTCAGTGATACCCATCATATCAGGCACGCTGAACCCATAGATATCAGCATCTACCAGTCCGACGCGTTTACCTAATCTTGCAAGCGCAACTGCGAGGTTAACAGAGACTGTTGATTTACCCACGCCACCTTTACCTGAAGCAATTGAGATAAACTCAACATTTTCAAGTTTACGTTCAACAGGTGATGCTGCTTCTCCGCGGTACTGTTCAAGCGTTGCAGCATCCAGTTCCTCAAAACGGATCCCCACTGTATTCGCACCATTCGTTTTAAGTGCTTCAACAACTTGCTGCTGCAGGTCAAGCTGTGGCTGACCCCCTAGTTTAGCAATCGCCAGTTTAACACTGACATGTTCTTTTTCTTCTTTAATAGTCAGTTCTTTGATCCCGCCTGTTTCTTTTAAAGGCTGGTCAATAACAGGGTCTTTCAATTGGCCGATTAATTCAATCATCAGTTCTCTACTTAACAATTTAAACGCTCCTTCTTCTTCTATTAGAACTAGTATAACAAAAAATTAATAAATCACATTATTATTCGTCCGAATTGTCTTACTTTTCAGCTACGGTGGTATACTGTATATATTCACAAACTAAAATGTAGAGGAATGAAACAAGATGATACAGAATCATACAATCATGCAGTACTTCGAATGGCATACGAACGGTGACGGCAATCACTGGAACCGTTTAAAAGAAGATGCACCTAATCTGAAAGAAAGAGGTATTGATGCAGTTTGGATTCCTCCAGTAACAAAAGCAGATAATGTCGCAAACCCAGGTTACAGCGTCTATGATGTCTATGATCTCGGGGAGTTCGACCAAAAAGGCGAAGTCCGAACTAAATATGGCACCAAAAAAGAACTGAAGGCGGCTATTAAGGCCTGTCATGACAATGACATCAAAGTTTATGTCGATATTGTCATGAATCATAAAGCAGGTGCTGATGAAACAGAAGTATTCAAAGTAGTTGAAGTCGATGCTGAAAACCGCATGAAGGTCATCTCAGAACCATTTGATATTGAAGCTTATACCAAATTCACTTTCCCAGGTCGTAAAAATAAATACAGTAAATTCAAATGGAACTATAACCACTTCAACGGCACTGATTATGACCATAAGACAGGAAAAACAGGCATCTATAAAATTCTCGGTGAAAATAAAGACTGGAATGAAAATGTAGACGACGAAAAAGGGAACTTCGACTACTTGATGTTCTGTAATATTGATTACAAACACCCTGACGTCAGAAAAGAGATGATTGAATGGGGTAAATGGCTGATTGATGAACTAGATATTGATGGTATGCGATTAGATGCAATCAAGCATATCGAATCATACTTTATCCGTGATTTTGTTCATGCAATGAATGAACATTCTGAGAAGCCCTTCTACTTCGTCGGTGAATTCTGGCTGCCGGACCTTGAGACAAATGAGAATTTCCTGACAGATGCTGATTATGCGCTTGACCTCTTCGATGTTAAGCTTCATTACAATTTCAAAGAAGCGTCTGAAAGAGGACAAGGTTATGACCTCCGTCAACTGTTCGATAAAACGCTGGTCCAGGAAAATCCGCTTAATGCAGTCACTTTCGTGGATAATCATGATTCCCAGCCGGGCGAAGCGCTGGAGTCATTCGTCAAAGATTGGTTCAAACCCCTTGCCTATGCGTCAATTCTACTCAGATATGATGGTTTCCCGGTCATCTTCTATGGTGACTACTACGGCATCGGCGGTGAGATGCCGATAGACGGTAAACAGGCGATGATCGATACCTTGCTTTTCATCCGTAAAAATAAAGCTTATGGCCTGCAGGATGATTATTTCGACCATGAACATGTCATCGGCTGGGTACGCCGCGGTGCGAAAGAAGTTGAAAATTCGGGCTGTGCTGTCATCATGAACAGCAGTACAGAAGAAGCACAGAAACAGATGTTTGTCGGTAAAGAACGCCGCGGTCAAGTCTGGCTCGATTATAATAACATCCGCGAAGATGAAGTGATTATAGATGACGATGGTAACGGCTTGTTCAAAGTCAATCCGGGCAGCGTCTCAGTCTACTGTCAGAAAGACCTGTAAAAGGTATTCACTAGTTACGAGGAAAAAAGCCTGTATGTCTATTGGACATACAGGCTTTTTATATCTATTGCCTTAATATTATTCATCATCTGACTGATTTAAATCTTCACTATTCGGATAGAAAATCTCAGTCAGCGCGTAAAGAACAGAAATAATGATGAAAATCACTAAAAAGTTGATGCGAATATACTGGTAATTGACATGTACAAAGAAATAGAAGATCAACGTTGCTGAGATAGTGATGACTCCGTGTACAAGAGGTGCCTTAAAATAAATATTATCTGGATAAATGCGTTTCAGATTATCAAAAACAAATTCCACTATGCGCAGTAGAAAAAATCCACCCGCTATATATGAACCGTAGTAAAAAAGGTTGTCCGCAAAACTTTGATTGTAAGTAAATTCGGCCAGGTGCCACGCAATCAGAATGCGGCTGAGACCGAACAGACCGAACGACACAAATATGAGAAATATCAAACCGGATACCAGAAAGATAGTCGTCATAAAAGCAAGTGTCATCATCTTGCTGACATCTATTTTGAATTTCATCCTGTGCCTCCTTTATTGGCGATATACAATATCTCCGTCTACGATGGTCATCTTGTTGCGAATGTCCGCAATATTCCCGGTAGTAAGCGGATCTCTTTCAAGTACTGTAAAGTCTGCTAAATAGCCTGCTTTAATCATTCCATTGTCCGGGCGATGTCCGACTACAGCAGCATTTACAGTAAAGAGCTTTAACGCTTCGTAAACAGATAGACATTCTTCAGTAAAATACTGTGTCTGACTACCGAACGGACGTCTGTTGACAGCTGCATCTATACTCTTCAGCGGATTAAATGATTCTATTGGTGAATCAGAACCACCGCCTATCATAATACCCGCTTCCACCAATGATTTCCAGGCGTATGCATAACGACTTCGCTTTTCACCGACACGGTCTATTGCCCACGGGAAGTCAGATGTCGCAAAAAGAGGCTGCACGTCACAGATCACAGGCATATTCTTCATACGTCCGATTAAATCCGGTGACAGAAAACTGACATGAATCAGTCTGTCATGACCTGATATCGGCGGATATTTCTCAATCGCATCCAGCACCATTTCGCAGGCTCTGTCACCGATGATATGAACTGCGACTGTGGCGTTGTGACGTCGTGCACGCTGTACCTGCTCTTCCAGTTCCTCTTGACTAAAGATTGCAAGACCATTCGTATCCGACTGATCACTGTATGGCTCACGGAACAAAGCAGTCCGGCCACCCAATGCACCATCTGCATAAAACTTCATCGCGTCTTTTTTCAGCCAGTCAGTGAAAGGATAGTCTGCCAAGTCTTCAAAAACAGAATAATGACGCAGCAGATTGAGTCTCAGCTGTATTTTATTCTTGCCGAATACTTGAGTATAGGCAGTAAAAACATTGTCAGGACTATTATAGTACCCTAAGTCTTCTGTATGAATACCCGTCAGTCCGACTGCGTGCATTTCATAGGCTGCTCGTTCCATGTGACGTTTAAGTGAGTTAACCGTCTCATTCAGGCTGGCGTTCACGAATAGATCCATCGCATGATCATGTACCCAGCCATTTAGTCGACCCTCTATTTTTTCAAAATGTCCTGCGTCCATATCTTCTACATCATCCTGGATATTCATCGCCTTAAGTGCTGCACTATTGACAATAGCAGCGTGGCGACACACTCGTTTAATGATGACACGGCAATCCGCAAGCTCATCGATTTCATTTCTTGTCAGCCTGTAATTCAGCTGGTTATCATTATACCCTTCACAGACTAGCCAGCTTTCGCTCGGTAGTTGACGTGCAACATTCCGCAGTTTTTCTTTCACTTCTTCTATGGAAGTGTCATCTTTGAAATTAACGCTGCCAAGCGCCATTCCTGTTCCCACCAGATGGATATGCGTATCCACAAAGCCTGGAAACATGACTGCACCTTGAAGATCAATATATTCCGCTTCAATCTCCGGAACTTCATCATATAACGCTTTGATCCGGTTACCCTCTACGAGAACTGCTTTTACCTTATGATCTTCTTGCTGCATCGTGTAAATCGTGCCGCCATAAAATAGTTTCATCTTTTACCCCCAAAAAAAGAAGATATACTTCTTTAAGTATATCTTCTCTTCGCTTCTATAATCAATTATAAGTCAAGGCCCATCGCACTGAATGTATCGCCACCATTGACGTTACCCGTGTCAAAACCTTTTTTAAACCACTTCATACGTTGTTCACTTGTACCGTGTGTGAAGCTTTCCGGGTTGACTCGTCCAGTCGCATTTCTCTGAAGCGTGTCGTCACCGACTGCATGTGCCGCTTTAATTGCTTCTTCTACATCACCTTCATCAGTGATGCCTGCTTCTTTCTCATAGTGTGCATAGACACCTGCAAAGTAGTCGGCCTGAAGTTCAAGCGCAACTGAATATTTATTGAATTCTGCTTCACTTAACTGTTGTCTTAAACGATTAACTTTATCAGAAATACCGAGTTCATATTGAACATGGTGGCCCACTTCATGCGCAATTACATAAGCCATCGCAAAGTCACCAGGTGCATTTAACTGCTGCTCTAACTGATCCATAAATGTTAAATCGATATAAAGCTTCTGGTCACCCGGGCAGTAGAAAGGCCCCATAGAAGAACTCGCGCTACCACAGGCTGTATTCACGCCATTAGAGAATAGAACCATTTTGGGTTCATGATAAGTACGATTATGTTCCTGGAAAATATTATTCCAAACATCTTCTGTATCTTTCAGAACAACAGAGGCAAACTGTTTACGTTCATCTGCTGAACCGTCTGTCTGTGTGGTCTGTTGCTGCTGTGTCTGCTGCTGACCAGAATCCCCGCCTAAAATATCAGGGTTACCGCCCATCATCATATAGATAATTGCAATAATAATACCCAGACAGCCGATACCACCGCCGCCTGCTGCCATACCGCCACCAGGGAAGCCACCGCCTCCACCGCCACGTACATCTTCTACGTTTGAACTTCCTTGTCTACCTTGCCACTGCATAAGGTTACCTCCGCCATCTACTTAGTAATTTATTTTAGTTATACCCCTATTTCTAAGAAATTATCATACAAAAAAAAATAAGCTGATCTCTCAGCTTACTTTTTATAGGCTTGCAGTTTATCGATAGCCGATAATCCTTTTGTAACGAGGACATACTGTTTTGCTTCTCGCTCTACTGTTACTTTAGTCTCACTCTTATCACTGCCATAAACTTTTTTGACATAATACTCTGGTTTATTGTTCTTCATCACTTTTTTAACATACTTTTCAGGCAACCAGACATGATCTTTTTTCGACGGATGAACCGCTATTGATAACCGGTCACCTATATACAATCCATCTGCTTTGTTCAAGCTGCCTTCAATAAGAAATCCCTTAACGCCCTGTGACTTACCGCGCAATTCATCACGTGGTATAAGAGCCACTTTAGTCAGTGAACCTTTAACAGGTTGATCACCAGTAGTTTCAAATGGCATAACAGGAGAGAGTAGTTCAACTTCACCACGACGAGCATAACCTTCAAAATATGGTTTCCCTGTACTCATCGTCAGGACTGGTTTATCTTGACGAACAGCTGTAAAAGATTGCAGCTGATCGTCATCGATATCAAGAATAGTGCCTGCCTGACTCGCCTTAATCGTCAGCGCTCCTAATTTATCTTCCTGCTTCTTCTGTTTTTCTTCAAGAATACTGATGTTATTTTCAGCTTTCGTCAACTCAGACTCGAGCCAGTTAATCTGCGCTTCAATAGAGGCGCTCTGTTCAGAAGTCGCTTCAGATAGCCGTTCCTCATAAGCAGATATCTGACCTTCAATCTGTTCCTTTTCCACGCGTTTATTATCTATCTGCAGGCTCAGTTCTGTATTCCCTTCCTGCCCCGCTGCTCTATATGTATAAAGTGGATTGCCTGCTGCCACTGTCTCGCCCTCTTTAACATGAACCTTTACCGGATCATTCTTAGCCGGTTTCAGATAATAAGTAGCCTGATGCTGAGCAACTTTACCCTCTATGATAATCGTCTGATTTTTGATGAAATCATCAACATAGATGGTGTTTTTAGCCTGATTGGACTTGTAAGCCATATAGATGGCACTGCCCACAATCAAAGCAAAGATAAGCAAAGTAAGTAACAGTGGCCATAGCCAATTTCTTTTCATTTTTTCCCTCATTCATTATGTCGTTCAGAACACGATTTGAATTATTTCAGCAGACGGTCATCATCTGATTTGATATGTGCATTGAAGTTCTTCATATTCTGGCGCTTCATCGCCTGATAGTAGCGGATAAACAGATAAATAAATACAATCGCTACAAATAGAGAGACAAAGCCCATCCAAGTTAACTGACCTCGTCCATCTGCCAGAATAAAATAATAGGCAAAATAAAGATTAATCAGTGCAATCGCACCAAAACCGATATAAGGTAACATACGACCTCCTAGATAATATGATTATCGACCAGCGCTTGTCTCGCTGTCTCTATACTATCTTTCCCCTCTTTATTCTTAAGTGGACTGAATTCAGACTCCCGGTCTACTTGCAATGTCTTGAAAGTCTCTGCATAACGGAAAATATCGAAATAGAACTTTTCGAATTTTAATGTTTCTTTCTTCACGACAGCAAAATCTTCGTCCAGCTGTTCAAGGTTTTTCACGGCTAAATGATAAGGAAGAGCCTGAGTAGAAGCTTCTTCAAGAAAATCACGTCTGAAAATATGAATGCCGATATTACCATTTGTAAACTGATTCTCGAGTCCTTCCGGCAGTTCTGTATATTCCATAACCTGTTTCTTATCATCCGCCATAATAACACGTCCAACACTTTCACCATTCAGAGGTCGAATGGTTTTAGTAGTGACATCGGCGCCTGATTCAACAGCAAGTCCGCAGAAAACAGGGTCCAGAACTTTTACGAGGACATTATCGATATTATTGAGATAGATATAATCGATACCTCGTTTATTCATCGTCTGATAGAGACCCGTTGCAGCAAGCGCCTCAAAAATACCGCCATTTCCGTTAGGCGATGTCAGGAGTTCGCCTTTCGTATTTAATAACAGCTGACCATCAGGTGATAAAGCCACGATATTAGGCTGTTTGAAGAACGTAATATTTTCCTCGTGGTAATTAAAGAAATGATGTTCCTTGAAGAATTCAAGTGTCTCTTCATGGTTGATATCACTTGTCATAATGAACCATGGAATCGTTGTATTACATTCAGCAGAAATCTTAAGGAGCTGCTTCGCCTGTAGTTCAAAGAGACTGATTTCATCGAAGCTGAATGTGCCTTTCGGTCCCGGGTGAGCAAGACGCGTGCCTTGTCCGCCTGCCATAAGCAGCGCTGCAAATCGTCCTTCTCGAATAGCTTGACGACCTAGCGTTTCAAGTTCACTAAGACGTTCTTCTGTTATTTCAGATTTTACTTCCGTCTCTACGTCCGTCAGCTGACCGGCCGGCGCTTCAACGTGGCGGTTAACATAGACATTTTCATAGAGTGCTGCCACTTCATCCAAATTCAGTGAACTTAAATCCTGCGTCAGTTTATTCTTTTCTTCTTCAGACATCATCGTCAGCATTTCAGACAGTGCATGGTGATTATAATTCGGTAAATCCTGCAAAGTAGCCATAATTTCTCCTTTAATAACCTGAGTTTTAGTATCAATTTAACCAGTTGATTGTACGATGAAACATTTCAACATAAACCAGATAGACGGTCAATAATGTAAATGTAGTTGCCAGAGACAGATCAACAACGCCTCCTGTCTTAAAGTTAATCGGAAGAACAACTTTATAGTCAAGAGGGAAAAAGAGGGCAACGCCTCTCGGTGTTAACATATCTAGTATAATATGGCTCGCGATGCCAAGTAAACTAGAGATGATATAAATGAAATCTATATTGAGAAGCGTCAGGATGACAGCTGTCAGACCCATAAAAAATAAGGAATGCGTCATAGTTCGGTGGCCGAAGAAAAAGCCAATGAGTAGGCTTAGTAATTTTAACTTGCGTCCGATCTTACTGCCTGCATGACAAATATCAGGAACCAGACTGAATGCTGCTGTTGTCGCAATGATTGCGACAGACTGTCCTAAATCAGTAGTCGTTTTAAGCGCATAACCTGTTCCGAGCAGAATACCGAAAGCGAGATGGGTTTTCCCTGTCATACATGCTCCCCCTTCGCTCTCAGCCATTTCAAAGCTTCTCGTTCACTTAGCTTTGATAATTCAGCTGTACTGACATAGCTGACAACAAAGTCAGGCGCTGTCTTTGAATATTCTCTCAGAATCCAGCCAATTGCTTTTCTGATAAAAAATTCTTTTTCATATTTTAGATGTTCAATCATTTTAATCAGTAAGTCCTCATTCATTGTACTCTTAAATTTCAGTTGATGCAGAAGTCCTGCACGTTGCAGCCAGAAATGATCTGACTGTACCCAGGCCATCATGCGGTCTAAGTCTGCCGGATGACCCTGTCTGATGATATGACCGACGATATTCGGACTTAAATCATCTATGGAATCCCACCAGCTATTCTGCAGCAGCAAGGACTCCACAAAAGGTAAATCGGCAGAGGTAAGTCCATTCTTCTTTTTTTCCAGCAGACGCATCGCGAAGTAATGATATTCTCGTTCCGGTTCTATAAAAAGTGCTTGCACTAGTTTTTTCAGTTCTTCCCCTTCAGGCAATGCGTACGATTTAAACAATTCGCGATTAATCGGTGCACTTTCTTTCTTTTTGATTCCTAAAAACGGGAACTGATTCTTCATATACCGGCTCATTGCAATACTGTTCTCTGCATCACTATAAGGTGCATACGTTTTTTTAATGATATCAAGCGTTAATATCATGATGGTTCTTCCGTCGCTTCAGTTGTTAAATTTTTTTCTATCTCTACTGCTTCCACAGTTGCCTCTTCAGTTGTCATCTGTTCAGTCGACGGCTGTTCTGTCATTGGCGCTTCAGTTGTCGGAGTCTCAGATGTCACTTGCTCTGTCGTCACACTTTCTGTCGCAGGCGGGACTATCTTGACCTCGGCCGTTGGATGTTCCGTCTTTCTGCAATGATGATCCTGGCAGAGATAGCCTTCAGTCGCAAGATTATTCCAGGCGCGCGAATATTCAGGCGTATCTGTATATTTAGTACAAGTGCCTGCTAAGAGACAGTTTCTCGCTTCATTGTAGACAGCTGTATCATACTGCTTTTCGGCCGGCATTTCTGTTGACGTATTCTCCGGTGATTTCACTCTAACTTTTACAGAAGGTTTCTTATCTTCATTATTTTCAGTGGATTGTTTTGTGTCTTTTTGTGTGGCTTTATGTGTATCTTTCGTCGCTTTTATGTTTTCTTTCTCTATTCGCGAGTCTTTTTCATCTGATGTCTGCTGACAGCCTGACAACATCACCAATAAGCCAAGAACTAGAACCATTTGCTGTTTCATGTTCTCTCTCCTTACCATTAGTATTTAACTATTATACTGGTTATTCATGAAAAAGGAATCTATTAATACTATGAAACGCTGTCAGTCTCTATCCGCATTATTTGTAAGCGTACGAAAAAAGGGGTATATTATAAGTAACAAAATATAAAAAGGATGTGTTTATCAATGGCAATGACAATCACTAAAAACGATAAAGAAGTTAACATTAAATGGCGTGTAGCGGATATTACAATCCCTAACGAAGATATCGTCAGCGTTAAAGAAGATACTAATATTTATGCTGCAACTGATGAAAACCAGGAGAACGTTGTACGTATTGGCTCTACTTTTGGTAAAACAAACCGTATTCTGTTAGAAACTAAAGATAAATCTTATATCATCTATACACACAATGATAAAAAAATCCTTAACGAATTAAATAAATAATATAAAGGGTCGCACTTCTGTGCGGCTTTTTCTGTCAAATGGAGGACTTTCAATGGAAAACTTAACAAATAAAGTGGCACTTGTGACAGGCGGTTCTCGAGGTATCGGACGCGCAACTGCAATAGCGCTTGCAAAAGAAGGCGTCAAAATAGCAATCACCGGCCGTCATTTTGAAGCACTGCAGGAAACACTTGATATGCTGGAAACAGACGCTACGGCTGTTGTCTGTGATATGCAGAAGGAAGAAGATATTAAAGCGGCAGTGGAACATACACTGGATACTTTCGGGCAGATTGATATTCTCGTCAACAACGCTGGTATTATGAAAACGAATCTTTTCCTTAAGACGTCTGCTGAAGAGATGCGTGAAATGCTTGAAACAAATGTCATGGGTACCTTCACTATGATGCAGCAAGTTCTGCCCCATATGATTGAACAGAAGTCGGGAGACGTTGTGAATATCGCTTCTATGTCAGCGATTAACGCGACAGCTAAATCGGCTGCCTATTCAGCTTCTAAGTTTGCAGTAGCAGGCATGACTGAAGGGGTAATGCGTGAAATGCGCGAACATAACATTCGTACCTTCACTATCAACCCTTCAGCTGTTCTGACAGATTTAATCGGCGAAACGTCGCTCGATCCTGAAACGATGACACACCCTGAAGACATTGCAGACGTCATCGTCAGTCAGCTTAAACTTAATCGTCGTACTTTTATTAAAACGAATCAGATCTGGGCGACTCATCCCGTTCAAAAATAAGGAGGATTTTTTATGTTTATCGTATCAAACCGTATAAAAATGAAATCAGGTTTTGCAGAAAAAATGGCACCACGCTTTACGCAAGGCGGGGGCATTGAAGAATTGAAAGGTTTCGTAAAAACTGAAGTTCTCGCTGTTCAAGGCAACGAAGAACATGATGAACTGCACGTCAACACTTACTGGGAGACATTAGAAGACTTTGAAGCATGGAAAACGTCAGATGCCTTCAAAAAAGCACACCAGCGTCCAGCAGGCGGCAATCAGGATGAATCTCCTATACTCGGCTCTGAACTCGTCATCTATGAGCTTAAATCACAACTTGAACGCTAAAAAAATAACGCCAGTCAGATGACTGGCGTTATTTTTTTAATAAATGAGATGAGCCATTGCAATGATAATCGGTAAGATGATGGCTGTCCGGATCAGGAAAATAGCAAATAATTTAGGCAGACTGACTGGAATCTTCGAGCCCAGTATAACGCCCCCTACTTCTGATAAGTAGATTAACTGCGAGATACTTAAGGCACCAATGACAAAGCGCGTCATTTCACTCGGTACATCTTGAATCAGAATAGCTGGCAGGAACATATCTGCGAAACCGATCAGAATAGTCTGAGACGCTTCAGCAGCATGGGGGACCTGCAGGAAGTCCAGGATAGGAACAAATGGTGCCCCTAAAATCTTAAAGAGCGGCGTGAACTCTGCGAGCATCGTCGCGATTGTACCGATTGCCATAACAACTGGCAGCACTGCAAACCACATATCCATCACTGTACGGAAGCCGAGTCCAAGGAAGTCGCTGAAATTACGTCCTCTATAGCCCCGATGTACCGCATTTTCAAAACCATAGCTGATGGCGTTGTAACCCGCTGGAATATCTTCTTTCAGTTTCTCAGCTGAACCATTTGAGTAAGTATCAGGTACTGATGATAGCGGCCAGATACGCGGTGTAATCATCGCAGCAATCAGACAGGACATAATCACCGTAAAATAAAAGAAGAAGAAATGATTCATGACTTCAACTTGCTTCGCTATAACAATCGCAAACGTAATCGATACGACCGAGAAGCTGGTCGCAATGATGGTCGCTTCTCTTCTTGTATAGAAACCTTCGTCATATTGTTTAGAGGCCATCATGACACCGACTGTACCGTCGCCGACAAATGAAGCGAGGTTCTCTACGGCAGAACGGCCAGGTAATGTGAAGAGCGGACGCATAACACGCGAGAACATCGGACCGATAAACTCGAATAATCCATAGTCCATCAGTAATGGCAGGAAGAGACCTGCGAACAGGAAGACTGTGACAAGTGTCGGCAGCAGATCGTTATAGATCAGACCGCCAGTCGCGTCTGTATTGACAAAAGGCACAGGCAATTTAAAATAAACAACAATTGCGAAGAATGTCCCTAACAGGCGAATAATCAGCCAGATGATATTGACTTCAAACAAATTCTTCATAAATGATGTCTTCGCATTCTTGAAGATTGAACAGTAAAGCGTCATCAGCATTGAGATGATAATGATGACGATGAGTAAAGTAGGCATTCCTTTACCCACAGTTTCTTTAAGCCAGCCTGCGAGAAGTGCAACCGGTAAAGTAGCTTCCCCGTTTACAGTGAGCGGCGTGACAAATAAGAACAATCCCAGGATTGAAGTCAGAATAAACTTCCACATCCCTATTTTATGTTGCTTCGGTGTTAACTTCTCCATCATATCCTCCATCCGAAAAAAGAGCGTAAAAGAATTTTTACGCTCTTTCCTGATTATTTATATGCTATACAGATATATGAAAAAGTATACACAATTCAGAAAACGTTTTCAATATCTAAAGATGTTCTTTTCGTAATGCTTTGATTAAAGAAATCATCATGAAAAAGATAACAACAGAGAATGGCAAAGCTGCAATAATCAGGATGTTCTGTAACCCTTGCGTACCCCCCGCATACATCACAATGCCGGCAATAATGGATAATAATAAACCCCATGTGACTTTAACAAGTGATGTCGGATTGATGTCTCCATCACTGCTGAGCATACCGAGAACATATGTCGCTGAGTCTGCTGAAGTGATAAAGAACAGCGCGATAACGAATAGTGTAATGAAACTCATTATTTTTCCTAGTGGATAATGCTGCAGCATAGCGAATGTCGTTGTTTCAACCGGGAATTGTGATAAATCGATTCCTCCGAGCTGCAGGTGAACAGCAGATGCACCGAAGACCGCAAAGAAAATAAAGCAGACTAGAGCAGGGACTAACAGTACACCCATGATAAATTCTTTGATTGTGCGACCTCTGGAAACACGAGCAATGAAGATACCGACAAACGGCGCCCATGCAATCCACCATGCCCAGTAGAATATCGTCCAGCTATCGATCCACTTACGTCTGCCATCTGCAAGTGGTTCAAGACGCAATGTCATCTCAACGAAATGGGCCACGTAGTTACCTAGTGTATCGGTGAAAGTATTCAGGATATAGACAGTCGGTCCGACGATAAACAGTAAGACCATCAAGGCAAATCCTAGCAGCATGTTGATGTTACTGAGTGTCTTGATACCTTTATCAATACCTGACCAAGCAGACCAGGTGAACAGGATAGTAGACACGACAAGAATAATCACCTGTACAGTGAAGTTACTTGGAATCTTAAACAAATAATTCAGACCTTCATTGATCTGCGCCGCACCAAAACCAAGTGTTGCTGCTACACCCATAACAGTCGCAATAATAGCAAGGACATCTATCGTCTTGCCGATAGGGCCTGCCATTTTTTCTTTGCCGAAAAGTGGCACAAGTGTCGCACTGATCAGGCCAGGATATCCTTTATAGAAACTGAAGTAAGCCAGGACAAGAGCGACTACTCCGTATACCGCCCAGGCATGAATTCCCCAGTGAAAGAAAGCATACTGGAACGCATCGCCAATCGCTTCATTCGAACCGGGCTTCGCTTTAGGTGTCTGTTTGAAAGCATGGCTGATAGGCTCAGCAGTCGTCCAGAAGACGAGACCCATACCCATACCTGCACTGAAGAGCATCGCAAACCAAGAAGGCAGAGAGAATTCCGCTTCTTCGTCAGGTGCCCCCAGTTTAATGCCACCAAACGGTGAAAAGAAGATGTAAAGACAGAAAATAAGAATAATCGCAATGGTAATCAGATAATACCAGCCGAAATTCTTGGTGATAAAAGCAGTCATCTGCTGCGTCAGATTCTGCATACCTGTAGGTGTTATAACACCCCATGCCGCGAATAGAATACAGATAATCGCTGAGATAATAAAGACAGGCGTATATTTTTTCATAATAACCTCCACATTAATTTACGCCTATTTATTCCCTATTAATTCTCCTTTAACCAAAAAAAGAGAAGCTGCTGCTTCTCTCGTTACTCAAATATAATAGATTCCAGCATCTCAATCTCAGCTGCACCTACTTCATCACCCGCTGCACGGAAATGCTTCTTCGCCTTTGTAAAATAGCCTTTCGCTTCTGCCATCTGGCTCTGCGCAGCATAGAGTTCGCCGAGTGCTCGTTCTGCATGTGCTCGGCTCATATCATCCTGTGCCTGGTCTTGTGCTTTATTCAATATACTTAATGCGCTATCATAATCCCCGCTCAGCATCTTCGTATAACCTTGCGCATAATAATTAGCTGCCAGACTTTCCGCATCATTAGTGTCCAGCAGTTTCTCTTCTTGCTGGAAGTAAACTTCTGCCTGTTCGAATTCACTATCCAGCTGTTCGACAGTACCAAGCTGATGCAGAATCGCTGCTTCATCGTCAGAACCTGCCGCATCCAGCATTTCGAGATAGTGCTCTCTTGCCGCGTCAAATTTCTGCTCAGCAATATAAAGATAACCGAGTGCGTGCTGATAAGTCACATAATCCTCTGTACCTGGCGTCAGTTCGTTCTTCATTTCATCGAACAATCGATATGTTTCTTTGTCATCTCCCAGATCGTATGCATCAAAAGCTGCTTCTATCTTTTCATCTATCATGTGAATTCCTCCTTTTTCTTCATTGTAATGTGAGCAAAGAGCAATGTCTAATGAAGACATGTTATAATCGTCTTACCAATTATTGAGAGGAACTGCTATGTCTTATTTTAAACTTTTTACTTTTATTCTCAGCATCTTTGTGGTCGGTATGGTCGAGCTCGTCGTTGCAGGTGTTCTGACTCTTATCAGCGATGATTTAGATGTCTCCCCGGGTCTTGCGGGTCAGCTTGTAACGATTTACGCTCTGACCTTTGCTATCTCCGGCCCTATTCTTGTTAAGCTGACCGAGCGGTTCAACCCGAGAAATGTCCTGCTCGTCAGCCTGGCGATTTTTATGGCAGGGAATGCACTCAATGCATCCGGTCAGACCTTCACATTGATCGTTATCGGTCGTATCATCGCTTCAGCAGCCGCTTCTATCATCGTCGTTAAAATTCTCGCTCTGACAGTTGTACTGAGTAAACCGGAAACAAGAGGTAAAATGCTCGGACTCGTCTACGTAGGCTTTAGCGGCGCCAATGTATTCGGGGTCCCTATCGGTACGAAACTCGGAGAACTGCTCGGCTGGCGTGCAACATTCTGGATGATCGTTCTCTTCAGCTTTATTGCAGCAATTCTGCTATTCTTCCAGCTGCCTAAACACGTGCAGAGCGAGGACTCTGATTCCAGCCGTAATCAGCTGCTATATCCGAAAGAAGCAGCCAAATATATCAGCATCACCTTCATTCTGCTTGCTGCCAACTCAGCTGTCTTCACTTATATCAGTCCGATTATGATCGAACATGGCTACAACTTAACAGATGTATCTATCGCACTCTTTATTGCAGGGATCGGCAGCATGACAGGAACTAGTTTTGGTGGAACGATGACAGACCGCCTCGGCAGCCGTAAATGGCTACTTGTCAGTCTGACGCTCTTCATGCTGACGCTGCTGATTTTTAACTTTGTCCTGTCTTCATTTATTGTGCTGTTACTCGTCATTCTGATCTGGAACTTCTCTGAATGGAGCACCAATCCTGCTATCCAGATGGGCATTATCAAGCAGGTTGAAGGAGATACGAGTCAGATCATAGCATGGAATATGTCAGCTCTTAATGCAGGAATTGGCGCCGGAGCGCTTCTTGGCGGCATTTTACTCGAGAACTTCTCGCTCACGTACAGCCCTTATATGGCAGCCGGTCTGATTGTTATCTGTATCGGTATCGCTTTCTCAATCAAACGGTAAAAAAGAGGCCAGGTTACCCCTGGCCTCTTATATAATGCCGTAATAGCAGCGTGTCATATTAGGAACGATGACTTTACCTTCTTCTGCAAATGCCTGAAATAGTGATTTAAGCGCAGTTACAAAGGCATCGAAATCTTCGTCTGTCTCCTCCAGCGCATAACTTGCTGACAGACAGCGGTCAATGAATTGCTGCTCTTTATAACTCAGATCTTGACGCGTTTCAAATAGTTCAAACTCTCCTTCAAAGAACTGGCGAATCGCATCATCATTATTCATGAGACCGTTGCTGCTTCCCTTGTAGGCAGGACAGTAAGCCTTAAAGATATCCGCTGTTCTGCGGTTGATGAGCGCTGCTTCATCTCTGACATTCCAGATCAGACAGACGGTCCCTCTTGGTTTAAGAATCCGGGTGCACTCTTCTTTAAACAGCTGCCAGTTGAACCAGTGAAACGACTGTGCTGCAACTACCAGATCAACCGTCCCTGCGTCTATCTCCGTATGTTCAGCAGGACGTTCGCTGACAATCAGCTGTTCACACATCAGACTATCTCGCAGACGATCTGCCATTGCCTGATTGGGCTCTACAGCGATAACCTTACATCCTAAATCAAGAAGTTTTTCGGTGAATTTACCGGTACCCGCACCGATATCAGCTATCAGCGTATCTTCTTTTATATTAAATTTCTGTTTTAGAAAAGTCAGCATTTCATCCGGATAAGATGGTCTGCTTTTTTCATATAGAAATGCTTTAGTCGTAAAAACATCCGTATGGTCCATACGTGATCCTCCCGTTAAAAGACTACTTAAACCGCTGTATCAGCTGTCCCTTATCTTCAATCATTTCTATCATACCATACGCTCCGTTAATAATCGCCATCTGTGGCGGTTTATGTCCAAAATCCACATCATAAATCACAGGTTTCCCAAGCTCCCGCGCTATATCCTGATACACATTTTTATAAGTATAGTCTTCCTTGACACTAGGTTTACCCACTCTGCCAAAAATAAGACCAGCTGTTGATTCAAACCATCCTGCGTATTTCATCTGAGTCAATGAGCGTTTCAAATCAACTGTATCCAGTTCGCTGACATCTATATACCATAGAACGTCTTCACCCTCTGTATGCTTTTCTCTAAAAGCAGGAATATCTCCATAAGAGGTGCCGATCAAGTGTCGCATCGTATCGATGCATCCACCGAGCACACGTCCTTCAAAACGAGCTTCTGATAAATCCTGTCCTTTTTCATCCACTGCCTTCCATTTCGTTTTCTCTGTCAGATTAAAAACAATATCAGTAGGATGCTCGTGGTCCCACTCGAGCTGATAGCGTTCAGAAGACGTCTGAATGATCTGGGCACCCTGCTGACAGCTCAGTACATCCAGCCAGCGTGCCGTAACTTTATCCATATGTCTGCCACGTAAATCTACTATATTCGCCATATGTGCTGTAGCAATTCCCGTCTTAAGGGTAATAGCGAGCAGGATAGTCGAAATATCAGAATAACCCGTTAGCCACTTCACTTGCAATGTATCAAAATCAAGATGCTCCAGTATTTCAAGAGCCAGATGTCCGCCCCATGGTGGCATGATAACATCTATATTCGGGTCAGCCATCATGTCCGCTAATCCTGCTGCCCGCTTCTCTGCTGAAGCAGCACGAGCTTTTTCCTGTCCCCAGATATCTTCATTTAAAACAATTTTGAAACCTCTTTCTTCCATTCGCTTAAAAGCCTGATTAAACATATCCTCTGCCTCAGAGAAAATGCCGTTAGATACAGGTGTGATTCCAATTGTACTGTCATCTAGTAATACCGGATATTTCATAGTCGTCATCCCATTCTTTTTTGTCGTGTTTCTCCATTATAAAGCAAAAAAGTGTTTTTCCATAAGGAAAAACACTTAATATGCATATAAATGACTTATCTGTAAAAGACAAGACCGATGACAAGACCCATCAAAACGATGATCCACGGGGCAAGTTTGAAATAATGGAGACAGCAGAATAGCAGGATAAATAAAAAATAATCTTTAATATCGAATAACGTATGACTAATGATGGGATGAATCCATGCAGCAGCGAGAATCCCGATGACTCCTGCATTGATACCGATCAAAGCTTTTCGCATCAAACTTTTCTCACGAATTTGCTGCCAGAACGGCAGACAGCCCGCTACGAGTAAAAAAGCCGGCAGGAAAATCGCTATCATGGCAAATAACCCGCCCCATAATCCGCCTATCACTGCACCAATATATGAAGCAAATGTAAACAAAGGACCCGGCACGGCTTGTGCAAGACCATAGCCTGCAAGAAAGTCATCAGGCTGTAAGAACATCGGTACAAATTCACGTTCAAGAAGTGGCAGTACTACATGGCCGCCCCCAAACACTAATAATCCTGAACGATAGAATTTATCAAAAATAGTTAACCAGTCATTGTGGAGAATATTGGCGAATACGGGTAAACCGATGAGTAAAATAAAGAGTAAGACAAGACAAATGGTACCTGTGCGTCTGGAAACCTGTAGATTTAATACTTCGCCTGGTTGATGATTAGCCTTAAAAATCAGTATTCCGATGATGCCCGAAATCACAATAATGGCTATCTGTGTGATGGCAGATGGCACATATAGACAAGCGAGCAGCGCCAGCAGTGCAAGTCCGACTGTCTGCCATGAATTCAGACTTCCCTTCGCCATGCCAATCAATGCATGAAGCACAACAGCGACAGCCACAAGTTTCAGTCCTTGTATCCATTCGATGGAATCCGGCATCAGTCTGACCGCCAGAATCAGAATCAGTACAGAAGGCAGCGTAAAGCCGAGAAAAGCAGCGATTCCGCCCAGCATGCCGCCTCTCATCATACCGATAGCCATCCCCACCTGACTGCTGGCCGGGCCCGGCAGGAACTGACAGAGTGCGACTAGATCCTGATAGACTTTATCAGATAACCATTTTCTTTTCTCAACATATTCTTCTCTGAAATAACCGAGGTGGGCAGTCGGACCTCCAAAAGACGTGATACCTAATTTTAATGCAACGATGAAAATCTCCAGTATACGATTCATACGGCTCCCCAAATCATTTTCTTTTATCGTACTATGAAAATAGCTGTGAGAAATATTACAAGATTGTAAATTATAGAGTTTATTAAGATTTTGTGAAAACGTATACATTTATGACCCTACATGTTTATAATAAATAGACATCTTAAAGGGAGGATAGACTATATGACGAATACGATTACCATCCGTTCTTATAAATATCCTAATGTGCCTTACATTGAATATTCAGGAGAACTACTTGAAGAAACAAGCCATTACTGGTTTGTTAAATGTCCAGAAAACAATATACTGAAGCATCATATTAAAAATAAGGAAATCGTCTATCAGGAAGCATCCCTGCACTTTTTCTCTAAATATCACGGGTATACGGTCTCTATAGCTATCAATGAAAAAATGGAACCGATCAGTATGTTCTGTAATATCTCGACACCTTGTACCTATAAGGATGGTTATATCACCTACATCGATATTGATATGGATTACGTCAAGAGTAACCAGGAGTGGTATATCAAAAACAGTGATACTTATGTGACGAACAGTCGTACCTTCAATTATCCGATACAGCTGACTAACTTCGCTGTTGTCTCACTCCAGGAACTGAAAAACAATATCGCAGACAACGTCTTTCCGTTTGGCGTCACCAACTTCAGTTCAATCGAAAAATACTCCGCTAAACAATAAAAACCATTCAATCATACGATTGAATGGTTTTTAATTATTTGAACCAGCCGCGAATCAGTTTTTCTACTTCTGCCGCTTCATCGAGGACTTCTTTAATCATCTGTACGTTCTTCTGATCCGGAATCATTTCAGCAACGAATGGCATATCAATAACCGATTTAATCGCACCGGCGATAGATTCATCCGTCGTTTCGACTTTCGGTGCATCAGCAGGAGCTGAATGATGATGTTCCAGTTTCTGAGTGCCTGTAATCATATCGAGGACTTCAAACACTAGATTTCTTAAATCATCATAGTTTTCATGTCCAACGATGTCATTCATCAATGTATTTACATCATCATATTTAGATAATACTTTGCGTCCCGCTCTATAAGTGAGGTATGCTGCACCTGCACCCAGACCGATTTTTACCCATTTATTCATTTGACTGCCTCCTTTTTTCAATACAACTCTATTCTACCCAGTTTCCTTGTCTGAAAACAGGAATAACTTCTCCGTCACGTGTAATGCCGTCAATATCCAGTTCTTTAGAACCAATCATAAAGTCAACATGGATGACAGAATCATTCAGACCGACTGCATCCTGTTCTTCTTTTGACATCGCAGTCGCACCCGGCACTGGTCCAGGATAAGCTTTACCGATTGCAATATGACAAGAAGCATTTTCATCAAAGAGTGTATTATAATACAGAATCCCAGAATTCGAAATCGGTGAATCTACCGGTACTAGCGCCGCTTCTCCGAGTCTACGTGCTCCTTCATCTGATTCGAGCAACTCTTTTAAGACGTCGTAGCCCTTCGCCGCTTCAAAATCAGTGACAACGCCGTCTTTAAAGGTCAGTTTAAAATCGTCGACAATCTGACCATTATAGCTAAGCGGCAGGGTATTAGAAACCACACCATTGACACGGCGGTAATCCGGAGAAGTAAAGACTTCCTCAGTCGGCATATTAACGCGAATATCCAGCCCTTTCGCATTTTTATGGCCGCCACCTGTAAAACGTGCCCCATCAATCAGGCCAATTTCAAGGTCAGTGCCAGGCGCTGTGTATTTCAAGCGGTCAAAATTATAATCTGATAACCATTTCGCACGGGATTTCAGGAATTTACTGTGTTCGTCCCAGGCTGCAACCGGATCCGGCTGATCTACTCGGACTGTCTTCAGAATATAATCCATCAGTTTCTCTTCCGCTTCTTCTACTGATAATTCCGGAAAGACAAGGGCCGCCCATTCCGGTGACGGATAACCGACGATACACCAGTTCTGGTCATAACGCATACGTGATGCACTTAAGTCAGCTGAAGCTGCACGTGCGGCGCGGTTTGCTGCCATCACTTTTTCAGTTTCAGCATCTTTCAAGGCTTCAGGTGAAGTCGCATGAATATAGAGCATAGATGCTTTCTCTGACAGGTAGTAAGCATTCTTCGCTTCAACCTGTGGCAGAATTTCTTCTAACGTCTGCACTGTCTGGTGTTTTGAATGTGTCAAAGTCAGCTGAATATCCGATAAATCAGTGATAACACGCTTAGCGCCTAACTCATAACATGCTTCAGTAACCGCGCGGACGAGATCAAGTGCCGCAATGTCCGATACAACTACAACAGTTTCTTCAGGCTGAACATTCAGCCCTACTTTCGCAATTGTTTCAGCATATTTTTTAATCTTCTCTTCAAATTTTTTCATTATTCATTCAACTCCTTTATCTCATTATATCGGATTCCGAATCAAAAAAAAGTCTGATAAACAAAAAAGATGGACGAATTGTCCATCTTAAGCTTCTGTCGGGATGACTTCGTAACCTTGGTCTTCAATCGCATCGCGGATATTGTCAACCGTTGCCTTGCTGTCATCATAAGCTACTGCTACTTTCCCATTATCCAGATCAACATTAACTTGCTGAACTCCGTCTACTGCACCTACACTTTTTTCAACAGCATCAACGCAGTGCTGACAGGTCATACCTCTTACATCTAACGTCTGATTAGCCAAATCCATCACTCCTTATTCAATATACTTACTCATTATACCCCTTTATTCAACCGGAATCCAAATTTCCGAGAGATAATCGGCTGACTGGGTATCTCCAGAAGGATAGTGCTCCATGATAGGGGCCTCGCGAAGATTATAGGAAGATTTAGGCAGAAAATCATGATGAATTGCATCCATTACTTCTCTTAATTTAAAAGGTAGTGGACCTTCCGCCTCAAATATAAGATAACGGCCGGCCGGCAGTTTACGTGTTTCGAATTCAACAGGATCCTGGTCAGAAGAGACTGCAATCATATAATCTAGTCTGTCATTAGGCTTCGGTATCAATACACCAACAAAGCCATCAATCTGCTGATTCCGGTAGCTTTCAAGTGCTTCTGCTTTCCCTCGAGCTTTAAAATCCTGCCAGTAACTCTGAATACTGCGTCTTGCTTCTGATGCTGTTTCATAATGGACACATTCACCGACCAGTGTAATAGCCTCAACTGAGACTTCATGATAATTCACTATTCTTCCACCCCTTATCTACTTTTAAGTAGTTTATAATAAAGACATTGATTAGATACCCTTTTTTACACATTTCAAGCTATTAGAATAGGAGTCAACCTTCATGACAGAAATTATTATTAATGACGTCTCAAAATCATATCATCGGTCCGTACTGCATAATATTGACGTGGTTGTAGAAGCAGGCATGATTCATGGATTCATCGGTCCTTCCGGTTCAGGCAAAACAACGCTTACGCGTATGATTGCCGGTCTTGAATCACCTTCCAGCGGCTCTATCTATATCAACGATATCCGTGTACCGAATTTAAGCCTGCTTCCTTATATCGGATATATGGCACAGTCAGATGCGCTCTATATGGATTTATCTGGTTACGAAAACCTGAAGTTCTTCACTCAGCTCTTCAATATGAAAAAAGAAGCGGCAGAAAGCAGGATCATCTACGCAGCAGACCTCGTCAATCTGACAGCAGATCTGCAGAAGAAAGTCAGAAACTATTCAGGCGGCATGAAAAGAAGGTTAGCGCTTGCGACAGCTCTGCTGCATGAACCGGATATCTTAATACTGGATGAGCCGACAGTGGGCATTGATCCAGCACTGCGGTCAACTATCTGGTCTGAATTGCAGCAGATGAAAGCAGATGGTCGGACGATTCTGATGACCACTCACGTGATGGACGAAGCGACGCGCTGTGATGCTCTCTCCTTCATTAAAGACGGCACCATCATCGCTTCAGGCACACCCCATGCACTACTTAACAAATATAATGCGCAGACATTTGATGAAGTGTTTATTCGCGCCGGTCAAGGAGAACAATCATGAGAATATTCGGGCTGACAAAACGGCTATTATTAGAACAGCTACGTGATAAACGCACACTCGCGCTACTTATTATTGTGCCAATTTTCATACTGACCCTTTTTTATTTTATCTTTCAGAGCGATGAACCTAACGCGAAATTAGGCGCTGTGAATTTAGAGCCCTCTGTCATCGACACCATTGAAGCACAGAACATTGAAGTAACAGAGCTCAATCAAATGGAGCTGTCACGTCTAACGAGCGAAGAATTGGATGGAATTGCAGAGAAAAAAGAGGATAAAGTGACGTTAACGCTACTTAATAAAGATATCTCAGTTTCAAAAAAACTGGAACTTGTCATCAATCAGACCTATCAGCAGAAGGCACAAGTCACTGTTATAGAAGATATCAAAGCAAAATTCAAAGATCTGACTGAATTATTAAATAAGATTCCATTCAGCCCAACGAAAAATATTAAATTAGATGCACCGCAAAAGACCGCTATTAAGACTACCTATATTTACGGTGATGCTGACACTACGCTTTTCGATACTTTTGCACCGCTTCTGCTTGGTTTTTTTGTCTTTCTATTCGTCTTCTTACTCGCTGGAATGGGTTTCCTGAAAGAAAGAATGACTGGAACGCTCGAGCGTATGCTTACGACACCTATCAGACGCCATGAAATTGTACTTGGCTATGTCTGCGGCTTCGGACTTCTTGCTGTTGTTCAGACAGTTGTTATCGTTTACTATGCCGTCTATGTACTGAAGATCGGCCCTCCTGAATCAATAGGCACAGTGATTCTCATCAATATGACTGTTGCGCTTGTCGCATTATCCTTAGGTCTCCTGCTCTCTGCTTCTGCTAAGTCTGAGTTTCAGATGATGCAGTTCATACCGATTGTCATCGTATCGCAACTATTTTTATCCGGCATTTTTCCATTAGATGCGCTTGCCAGATGGATTCAGGTGCTCGCTTATTTAACGCCTCTCTATTATGCAGGTGATGCGTTAAAAGCAGTGATGTACAAAGAGCAGCCACTTAATCACATTGCATTTGATCTGACTATTTTACTGATTTTTGCTTTAGTATTTATCTCACTGAATATCATCACCTTGAAAAAATATCGCAGATTATAAAAAGAAAATAAGAACTTTCTATGGACAAATCTAAAAATCTGTCATATAATTAAAGAAATTAAATCGAACGTTAAAAAGGTAACACATTCACATGGTACAAGAGTAATCGTGGTTTGTTGATTCTTTTGTAACGTGTGAATTTTTCTTTTTAAAGAGGATTCTGATTTAGTAATAATTTATTGGAGGTCATTATACATGACACAAGGTACAGTTAAATGGTTTAACGCAGAAAAAGGTTTTGGTTTCATCTCAGTTGAAGGCGGAGACGATGTATTCGCTCACTTCAGTGCTATTCAAGGTGAAGGCTACAAAACTTTAGAAGAAGGCCAGGCAGTTGAATTCGACATCGAAGAAGGTCAGCGCGGACCACAAGCTGCTAACATCGTTAAATTATAATTACTAATTCAGAGGAGCTCCGCTCCTCTTTTATTATTTATCGAACATTGGTTTGACTTTTCGGATTTCCCGTTGTATACTTAAACAAATAACATCACACATAGTCGTCTTCACATATTACAAAAGTAATTGGGTTGATCAGTTACTTTTTGTAATATGTGAATTTTTCTTTGAACAGAGATTTTGATATTATTTAATAAATTAATGGAGGTCATTATACATGACACAAGGTACAGTTAAATGGTTTAACGCAGAAAAAGGTTTCGGTTTCATCTCAGTTGAAGGCGGAGACGATGTATTCGCTCACTTCAGTGCTATTCAAGGTGAAGGCTACAAATCTTTAGAAGAAGGCCAGGCAGTTGAATTCGATATCGAAGAAGGTCAGCGCGGACCACAAGCTGCTAACATCGTTAAATTATAATCTTAACGTACAAGAGACGACTCAATTGAGTCGTCTTTTTTTGTGTACTTTTTCAGGAGTTTTCGCGACTCTAATTTTGTATTGTGGGGCTCTGTACTGCGTAAAGTCTAGCTAAGCCCATTTGCTAGACTTTTCTACTCATATTAGGTCACTCTGCATCGCACAAAGTCTAGCTAAGCCCATTTGCTAGACTTTTCTACTCATATCCCCTAACTCCACTGCTCTTAAGTAAAAAAATAGCGATAGATTCTGAATTTAGTCAGAATCTATCGCTATTTTTACCTATATTACTCTTTAAATATCCGCCAGTTCTTCTGCAAGTGGTCTAAAAAAGATATTCAGGAAACTAAACGCACCGTATATGTAGAATAAACCTTGATAGCCAAATCGTTCAAGCAGGAAACCTGACAGGAAAGTTCCCAGGAACTGCCCTGCTGCTAAACTGACAAATGTCACAATGATGCCCATCGCTGGATACTCCGTATAACATCTAGCACACCAGAACGCATAAACGCCCATCGCAAAGACATAGACAAGGCCAAATAACGTTGTAGAGAAAATCATCAGGAAGAAATTTTCTGTAACTACAAGTGTGACGTTCGCAATCGCAAGTAATACGCACGTTAATATATGAACTTTGACAGTTCCCATTCTTTCATTCATATGCCCGGCAAAGCCACCAAGTACACCACCAACGCCCAGCATAATCCAGAACAGATTTTTTACATCATCATGCGGTGTCTGGAAGACGTATGACTGAAAATAGGTCCAGTATGCAGATGTTCCGATGCCTAATAAAACAGTCGAGATAATCATCTTACGGCCGACAAAAATATTTCTGAGATCAGTCTTATAGTTCAGGTGACTCATATCGACTTTTGGCAGCTTCTTATAACTGAAATACATGATGATTAAACTGATGACCAGGAAAATAGCGTAACTAATGCGCCATGCATCCCCGACAATCCAGACGATAATACCGACTAAAATCAAGCCGACGCCAATTCCGGTATTGATCCATGAATTACTTCTATCCTGATGACCGTAACTTACTTTCTCTTTGATAATCTGACCAAAAGGTGCTGTAGCAAGTCCTGCTGCATAACCTAATATAATAACACCAGCACCGAACAGCGGATATTCTTCAGCTACCATTAAATTATATAATCCATATAAAGACAACGAGCCGGATATGAGCAGAATAGCTCGCGGCTGATAGTTCTTAAAAATCGTGAACATGGACACAAGACCCAGGCAATATGTCAAATATGAGATAGCCGAAATCATCCCGGATACTTGATTGGAAAGCTCAAGGTCATCACCAAAATAAGGTAAGAGCAAACCATAACTGAAACGGGAAATACCATATGCCATCGCAATGAAGACAATACCCGTAAAAACTATTTCATTCTGTTTATTCAACTTAAGTCTACTCCTTCATTTAAAATACTATTTCTTATACCCCAGAACATAAAAATAAACCTGTCATTAAATGACAGGTTCTTCTATTTGCCCGTTTCACTGAACAGTTTAATCCGTGCACCGATTTCGTCGCGCACGCGTTGAAAGACTGACCAGTCCTGACCAGCAGGATCTTCAAATCCCCAATGTTCTGTGCGGACGTGCGGGGGTGTAACAGGACAGACATCTTTAGCATGATCGCACAATGTCACTACTAGATCAGCATGGTTCAAAATAGCAAGATCAATTTTATCGGATGTCTGATTACTGATATCAATGCCGACTTCTTTCATCGCTTCAACCGCTTTTGGATTGACTCCATGCGTTTCAATACCAGCAGAATAGACTGTCCAGTTCGGCAGATACTTTTTACCAAAACCTTCTGCAATCTGACTGCGACATGAATTACCTGTACATAGGAAATAAATTGTTTTCATCTTACGCACTCCTTAATTAAATAATATCATCGAGAAATAGAGACCCACTAAAGTAAAGAAAAGCACCGGGATGGTAATGATGATACCCGTCTTGAAGTAAGTTCCCCAAGAAATCTTAACGCCTTTCTGGCTGAGGACATGTAACCAGAGCAAAGTTGCGAGTGAGCCAATCGGTGTTAACTTTGGACCTAAGTCACTGCCGATCACATTGGCAAAGACAAGCGCATGCTGCAGAACCCCTTGTGCCTGTGACTGGTCAATAGCAATTAAATCAATCAGCACGGTCGGCATGTTATTCATCACAGAAGATAGAAAGGCTGACATAAAGCCCATGCCCATAATAGAACCGAACAAACCTGTCGAACTGAACTGATTAATCGCATCTGCGAGCACATTTGTCAGACCGACATTACGCAGGCCGTAAACAACCACGTACATGCCGATCGAGAAGAAGACAATCGCCCACGGTGCTCCTTTTATGATTTTACCGGTGTGAACAGCAGGGCTCGTCCGTGCAAGCAATATAAAAACAATCGCTATTACCCCGGCAATAAAAGAGACAGGTACATGGATGACGTCACTGATGAGGTAGCCGACGAGCAGCAGGGCAAGCACTACCCATGATATCCTGAACAGACGGAAATCTTTGATGGCTGACTTCGGTTCACGTATCATGGATTCATCATACCTTTTTGGGATATGTCTTCTGAAATAAAGCCATAGTACAGTGATGCTGGCGACTAAACTGAATAAGTTCGGCAGTAGCATGATTTTGGCATAATGCGCAAAACCAATGTCGAAGTAGTCGGCTGAAACGATATTCACGAGGTTGCTGACGACGAGCGGCAGACTCGTTGTATCCGCAATAAAACCGGACGCGATAATGAACGGAAATACTACTTTCTCGCTGAATTTTAAGTGACGTACCATAGCGAGTACGATCGGTGTCAGAATCAGCGCCGCCCCGTCATTCGCGAAGAAAGCTGCCACTAACGCACCGAGCACCGAGATGTAGATGAACATGCGCAGTGAACTGCCTTTAGCAAGACGCGTCATATGAAGTGCTGCCCATTCAAAGAAGCCGATTTCGTCCAGTATAAGAGAAATCAGAATCACCGCGATAAACGTAAACGTTGCATTCCAGACTATTCCCGTCACATCGAGGACATCATTGAAGTCAACCACTCCAAATAATAATGCAAGGATAGCCCCACCTACAGCGGAATAACCGATGGACAGACCTTTTGGCTGCCAGATGACCAGTGTAAGGGTCAAGAGAAAAATCAATATAGCAATGATTGTCATGATGCGTCACCACAGCAGTCGGCAGAATGACAGATACAACGTTCCTGCGCTGTGAACAACTGATCATGAACAGCACGCCAGTCCTCTACTTTTTCAGCGTTTAACTGGTACATCGTCTTTTTGCCGTCTTTCCAAGACTGTACGATACCGGCTGACACCAGCTGTTTCATATGATGACTAAGCGTCGGCTGCGATACTTTAAAATGCTCCAAAATATCGCAGGCACATAACGGACCGCAGGACAACAGGTCAATAATCTCAATTCTATTCTTATCAGACAGCACTTTAAAAACCTGTGCCATTTCTTCGTAATTCATCTCTTCACTTCCTTCATATAGATGTTTATCTATACATAATATAGTTTATATATAGATGAATGTCTATATGAAAAATAAAAAAAGAACGCTTACGCGTCCTTAGTAGTTGATAAATCCCATCTCTCTCGCGATTCTCCATGCATTGATTCTGTTCTCAGCACCTAACTTTTCAATGATTAATGACGTATAGTTCCTGACCGTTCCGTCACTTAAATAAAGCTGCTGACTAATTTCTTTACTAGTCAATCCTTTGCCAATTAAAACAAGGATCTCCTGTTCTTTGTCATTCAAAGGATTCTTCGTTAACATCAGTGGCATCAGTTCAGGACTGAATTCTTTCTGTCCTTTCGTCACTTTATCTACCGTTTCAATCAACTCATCGACTGAACGTTCTTTTAAAACATATGCGTCAACATCCAAGTTCAATGATTTCTCAAAATAGCCCGCTCTTTTAAAAGTGGTGACAATAATCACTTTGCAGTCGAATTGTTTTTTTCTGATGTATGCGAGCAGCTCTATCCCATTCATAGTCGGCATCTCGATATCGGTAATCACAACATCATATGAATCATCCAGGAGTCGCACCGCTTCTTCCCCATTACCAGCACCTCTTACATCACTGAACCGTCCACTTATCTTCAGCAGCTGAATCATTGCCTCTCGGAGCATACTTTGGTCCTCTACAATTAATAACTTCATATGTCACCCCCACTCTATCTCGATTGACAGTCCAGGTTGCAAATTACTAAAGCTTAAATGACCATTCAACTTGTTCACCCGCGATTCAAGACTCCGTAAGCGAATCGACCGATCTTGAATACCAATGCCATTATCTCTGTAGATCATTTTATTCTGGCCGTTCTCATTACTCATTTTAATTTCTACAGCAGTCGCTCCGCTATGTTTATAAGCATTGTTAACTAACTCTTTTAGCAACATGACTACATCATGTTTTTCAAAGTTATCCGGCAAGTTCTTAACCTCGTACTGCATATCAATGCCGGCATTTTGTAGGAGAATCTGAGATTGTTTTAATTCAGTCGCTAATGATTCAGACTTAACGTCATCAACGATTTCTCTGACTTTAAGAAGCGAGGTTTTAGATAGATCATTTATCTCCCTCAGTTCTTTTTGGGCCGCTTCAGGCGAATGTTCCATCATTTTTAATGCGAGCTCTGATTTTATAGCTAGTATACTGAAGACCTGCCCTAGAGAATCATGCAAATCCTGTGAAATACGATGACGTTCAATATCTGTTGATAATCTGGCCAGCTGCTGATCTTTAAGCTGTCTTTCCTCTTTTAATCGGTTCTGATAAAAGCTTCGGTCATTAGCGAAAATAATAATGAGCAGAAAAATAATATAAGGTAACGCATACAGACTATTTTTTAAATCAATGATGATGACTGCCGCTAATATCAGGCCAAGCGTACCAATCATGATATATCCATGAATGGAGTTTAATCTTCCCTTTATTACAGATGGTAATGTATAGGCAGGAAACATAAAAAACATGATACAGCCGATATTCATCATTAATGTAAAATAGACCAGACAGAGCATTAAAATAATCCAGGGAATTAGATTAACAGGATGCTTATACTCGTAAAAATAGATCACAACCATACAATAAATGACGATTACTGCAATATCGGCTATGCGCAGAGCCATTGATGGCCGCTCTATCGCAAAAGCAATCGGTACGAATAAAAATAAATAAGCTAAACCATAATGCAGGAGTTTATTGATTAAAAACTTGGTCACTTCATCACTTCCGATTTATTTCGCAGCCACAGTGCAGCTAGTGTAAATATCAGACCATACACTATTAAGATCAGAATAGACTGATATGGATAACTGTCACTGAATAAGCCAGCTGCTAAGTTTTTAAAGTTATAAGTCGGTGAGAGATAGGCAATCTGTTTCAGCCAGTCAGGGAATAAGAATACCGGGAACCATAATCCACCTAACATTGCCAATCCTAAGTAGAGAATATTACTGACAGTGGACATGCGCTGCGCATCATTGAACTGGGATAAGAGTAGTCCAAATGTTAAGTAAATCATACCACCGAACAGTAGACTTAGACCACTAATCATCCATTCAAATGCAGTCATATTCACACCTTTAATGAAATGGCCGACTAAGAATACGATGATAATAGAAAGCATAAACATCACCATTATTTTAAGGACTTTGCACACGTAGTACAGTATAGGTGATAGGGGTGCTCTGAACAGCGTTTTACTCCATCCCTCTTTCTTATCGTTGATCATCTCGAGCGGGAAAGTAAACATCGCAAAGCTAGTCAGGCTGAATGTCGTCATAGAAAGCAAATAATCTCTTATTAATTGCTGTGTTTCAGCTGACGCATCTTTTTCGTTCAGCGAAGAGAAAATCAGGAAAAATATGACGGGCATCAATATAGACATAATGAAAATCCCTTTTCTGTTCTTAACATCAATCAGTTCATACTTCATCATCGCCTTAAACTGTTTCATGATTATCAACCTCCACTGCTTTAAATACGCTCTCAAGTAGCGATATATTCGTCATCTCAATTTCCGCAAATGAAACCTGTTCTTTTACTAAATACTGCATCACTTCATCAATTTTTTCAGTCTCATAATAAGAAAACTGTGAGTCTTCTTTAATTTTATGAGCATGGATGAGCTTAATTGATTTAGGCACAACGATTAATTTCTTTTTATCTTCAATTCTGATTAAACGCGGTGTGCTGTCTCTGATAATTTCTCCTTGATTTAGCAGGACAATGCGATCAGCCAGCGTTTCAACTTCTTCAATGTAATGTGATGTGAATAAAATCGTTTTCCCGTCTAATTTTAGTTCTTCAACCAGTTCGTAAAATCGTTTTCTTGTGTTCGTGTCCATACCGGCAGTGGGTTCATCCAGAATAATGAATTCGGGCTGTCCCATCAAGGTAAGAGCCACATCAAGAATTCGTTGCTGCCCTCCTGAAAGTTTTTGTGCGGGTCTGTTTAAAATGTCATCATCAAATAATGTAATCTGCTGGATTTGCTTGATAGATAAAGGCTTTTCATATAGATTCTGAAACAATTCAATGATCTGTCTGACTTTCATATGAGGGGTGTAGTAAGTGTGCTGATAGAGGACACTCGTAAAATGATGATCGAGCAAATACTTGCTCCCTATTATTTCTCCAGATGCTTTCTTATTCCCCAGTAAGACATCTATCAAGGTTGATTTACCTGCTCCATTCGGTCCGACTAAAGCAATAACATCTCCTTGATTAATCTCCAAGTTAATATTCTGCAGAATCGTTTTGTCTTTGATTTTTTTTGAAATATTGTTTAATTGAATCATAGTATCGCCTCCTTGATTCAATTAAACAATATTCCATACCTGTATCATATTCACATCCGTCACACTTTTCATATGACAAATGTCATAAAAAAAGAACGCTTACGCGTTCTTATAATGCACTGACCATCCATGTAATGCCGAATGGGTCTTTGAACATTCCATATAACTTTGTCCATTCTGTCGCCCCAAGAGGCATTGTTTCCTCACAGCCTGCAGCAATCGCCTGCTGGAAGAATGCCTCTGCTTTTTCTACAGCTTCTGCGTCATTACCGTCAAATGTAAAACAGACGTTAACGCCTTCATTATTGACTGGACGCTGCCCCATCGTGTCACTGACCATAAAACGTTCTCCAAGTAACTCAAATTCAGCATTCATCACAAATCGCTTTGCCACTTCATCCGGCATCTTATATTCTGCCGGCATATCTTTGAACATCTCATCGTCACCCATCGTCTGATTGATGATGCGTGCACCTAACTTGTTCTTATAAAAATCAAGTGCTTCAAGGAAATGTGCAAAATTGAAATACGTGACTGCTTTAAACATGGATAGCCTCCTTTTAATTAAGACATTTCCATTATATAAGATTGCACACAATTAATTGACTACATCACAATGATATTAAAAAGATGTCCGTCCGGATCCTGGAACATGATACCATAGTAACCCATCCGTTCATGGGGTTCATTCAGTAACTTACCACCTAAGTCATTGATCTTACCGGCAATCTCGTCAACTTCTTCGTTCGTCTTCGCATCAAATGAAACGATAGTTTCATTTGCAGTGTGACCGTCTGTCAGTTCACGGCCGATATTACGTGCAATCGCATCTTTCTGAAAGAACATCAGAACCTGGTCGCCTATTTTAAATGCCACACGTCCATCAGCTGCACCGCCTCCACTATAAGTCATACCAATTCCTTCATAAAAACGGATAGTCTGGTCAATATCTGCAACAGGAAAGTTAAGCCAGTATGAGTTCATCGTCATTCTCCTTTTTAAGATAACTTTAAGATAAATTTACACTATTCCTTAACAGATTGGAACTAATAATCCCCACGCACACTCTATTAGTTCTATAATAGAACTATTGTGAGAAGGAGTGTTGTCATTGTTTTATTTATTAATCGCATTAGCTATCGGTTTCGGCATTCCGATTCAGACAGCGATCAATTCAAGGCTGCGGTCTTATGTGCTTTCACCATTTGTCGCTTCTTTCATTTCATTCTTAGTAGGCACGATTTTCCTGTCGGTCGTCACACTGCTGACTAAACACACGCTGCTCGTGCCATCTGAAATATTTACGTCCTCACCATGGTGGCTATGGATTGGCGGATTACTTGGTGTCATTGGTCTGACTGGTAATATTCTGCTCTTCCCAAAACTCGGCGGTGTTCAGACGGTTATCCTGCCTATTCTCGGCCAGATATTTGCCAGCATGATCATTGATCATTTCGGTTTCTTCGGGTCACCTGTTATTCCGTTTTCACTGATCAGAGCGCTTGGTGTCTTACTTCTTATTTTAGGTATTCTCGCCGTCATCGCTTTACCCGGATACTTGCGTAAACGAAAAGGACATGTGCCAGAGGTAACAGAAGGCGGGCGCTTACCGTTCCAGCTGTTCGGTATTTTAGCCGGCGCCATGATGGCGACACAGTCAGCGATTAACGGCCGGTTAGGCGCAGTACTAGAATCACCTGTTCATGCAGCTTTCATTTCATTCCTAGTAGGGCTTATCCTGCTGTTCATCACCATTACATTCTTCCTGCGCAAGCTGCAGAATGTTAAATTCGCAATGGGCAAAAGTAAACCTAAGTGGATCTGGCTCGGTGGTATAATCGGTTCATTCTTCGTTCTGACGATGGCAGCCCTTGTACCGATTCTCGGTACTGGGCTTGTCGTAGTCGCTGGTCTTTTCGGACAGCTCGTCTGTAGTATTCTGATTGACCAGTTCGGCTGGTTCGGTGCCCGTAAGTCACCCACAACAGGTATCCAGATACTCGGACTTGTGTTGATGGTCGCTGGTGTCATTCTTATTAAACTTGTATAAAACAAAAGAGAGGCTTTTGCCTCTCTTTATTTGTTGACGACATCAAATGTATCAGGATAAAAATCATAATGCATCCGGTCAAAAGGAAAGACTCTGACGACTGCTTCTCCGACAACCTGGTCTTTCTTAATCAGTCCCAGCTCATAACGACTATCGCTACTATTGTCTCGGTTATCTCCTAGAACCATATAATAACCATCTGGTATCTTTGACTCTCCATTGGCATGCACCAGTTCTTTAACTGATATATTCTCAGTCAGAAACTCATTTTGTTTATGTTTCTTGTTTTCATCCAGATACGGCTCTGCTACTTCTTTACCGTTGATTAACAGCTGATCGTTGCGATATTCCACCGTATCACCCGGTACCCCGATTAAACGCTTAATATAGTCCTTCTCTTCATTCGCATGAAAAATCACGACATCGCCGCGCTGAATTTTATCCATTGATTTCGCGATCTTACTGACAATCAGGCGATCACCATCATGAAAAGTAGGCGACATAGACTCTCCACTAACCACGTACTGCGTGAATAAAAAAGTATTGACTATGAAATAGATGATCACCGCAGTAACAATCGCAATCAGTCATTCTCTGAGTTCTTTCTTCATCTTCATCTCTCCTCGAGATTTTTTCTTTCAATACTACCATGAAGGAAGAGAAAAATCTTGTTTGAACCTTTTTCATTCCAATCAATTAAACCGATTAAATCCGCCTTCACTACTGATGACTTCCCCGGTAATCCAGCTCCCTTTATCACTATGGAGGAATAAGACAAGATTAGCGATGTCATCCGGTGTGCCCCAACGTTTCTGATTGAATCGATCTGCTATATCCTGATAGATATCGCTCTCTTTGTCCATATAGCCTGTATCTGTCGGTCCTGGATTGACGACATTGACTCTTATATTCTTTTCACCTAAGACCAAGGCACTCTGTCTGCCTATTTCACTGATTGCTTCTTTAGACACTGCATAAGGTATTTCACCTGACATTGGTCCTTTGCTCTGTCCGGAAGTGAAAAGAGTAATACACCCGCCCGATGACTGTTTACTATATGCCTGAATGAAGAGCATGGATGCTGTGACGTTTGTAATCAGATGCCGATTAATCTCCTCATAAGTCCAGTCTCCTAATTCATTCATTGTACTGTAGGCATGATTCAGCACAAGATGATCGATTTTACCTGCTTCTTCAAAAAGTTTTTCTACATTTCCTTCGACACTTAAATCACTATCTTTTAATCTGACGATATCATCAGACAAAGTTGCTTCCTGTCCTGCATCTTTATATCGCAGATCTTGATCGTACTGACTTGAGCCATGAACCAGTACCTCGTACCCTTCTTCCGCGAATCTTCCAGCAAGTGTCGCACCGATTCCTGAAGGTCTGCTGACACCCGTTATTAATATTCTCTTCATTCAAAGTCCCCCTTTATGAATTATCGTAACACAAAAAAAGACCTCCCTTTCGGAAGGTCATGTTAACTATTTATTCTGGCTGGCAAATGCTTTACTGATTTGCTCTAATTTCTCTGGTGCATCCATCACATCCATCACAACTTCAACAAAGTGCATTTTGTCTTTATTGTCGTTGATGACGTCCATTGCTTTTTTCAGTTCATTTGCAGTTGTCGTTTTCTGCGCTATAACGTGGTCTTTACCGCCAAAGACTGCTGGCAGTGCTGTATAATCCCACATCTGAATGTCGTTGTAGACTTCTTCTTCACCATGAATTAATCGTTCAACTGTGTAGCCATCGTTATTGATTAAGAAGATAATCGGTTTTAACTGGTGACGTATCATTGTTGACATTTCCTGTACTGTCAGCTGGAATGAACCGTCCCCGATCAATAAGACGTTACGACGGTTGACGTCAGCCATCTGTGTACCCAGTAAAGACGGCAGTGTATAACCGATTGAACCCCATAATGGCTGACCGATGAAGGTATTGCCGACATGAAGCGGTAGATCGTAGGCACCGAAGAATGATGTCCCTTGTTCCGCGAGCAGGATATCATCTTTTTCAAGGAATGCCGTAATCAGTTTGAAGTAATTTTCCTGTTTAAGTGGCTCATCGTTCAGCTGATAATCTGCAGCCCCTTCACGGCTGAATTTAGGGAAGTCTGATTTGTTTTCATAGTCAATCTCAGCAAGGCCGTTTAATAAGTTACGCAGTGAAACATCTGTATCTAAAGTGTTATTCATTCTGAACTCATTGTCGTTCATGAAGATAACATCTTTTAAGTCGAATGTATAAGTGAAGCCACCTGTCGCTGAATCTGTCAGTTTAGCACCTAAATTAATGATGCAGTCGCTGCCATCAACGTACTCATTCACTTCTTTATTCGCAAATTTACCGTCATAAATACCGATGTAATAAGGATTTTCTTCATTGAACGCACCTTTACCCAGTGATAACTGCGCAACTGGGATATGTGTTTTATTGACGAACGCTTCCAGTTTATCATGCAGATTGAATGAATTGATTTCGTGTCCTACTAACAGAACCGGACGTTCTGACTGGTTAAGACGTGCTGCTACTTTTTCGATGTAACCTGTTACGTCCTGCGTGATCAGAGGTTTTACTTCCGCTTCTTCTACTTCAATTTCAGCCATCGCAACATCTATTGGCATATGAATATGAACCGGACGTTTAAAACGTACAGCTTTCGCGATGATACGTGGAATCTCTACTGCTGCATTTTCTTTTGTTAAGTACACTTGTCCACAAGTGATTGGTTCGAACATTTTACGGTAGTCATTGAATCGGCCTTCACCTAATGAATGGTGGATGTATTTCTCCGCTTTCTCAACAACTGTAGTCGGTGCGCCTGTAATCGCAACAACCGGTACACGTTCTGCATATGAACCTGCGATACCATTAACTGCACTGAGTTCCCCTACCCCGAAAGTCGTCACGAGTGCACCGAGTCCTTTCAGACGGGCGTAACCATCTGCCGCATAGCTGCCGTTAAGTTCATTTGTATTACCCACCCATTCTACTTTTTCGTGGCTCGTAATATCATCTAAGAATGCTAAATTAAAGTCGCCAGGTACACCAAAAATCTTATCTACACCGTATACGCTGATTTGATCGATTAAATATTGTCCTACTCTTCTTTTCATATTATCCATCCTTTTCCTTATTCAATACACCAAGTATAAAACTGATATGATAATAAGTCAACTAACTTGACCTATTATCATTCGTCAGCCGACTTAAAATGTTTTATAATAGGATTAAGACTAAAGAGGTGACGCTATGAAAACGACCGATTATGATTTAATGCTTTTTTACTTTGGCTATCAGACGTTCATCAAGACTGCTGATGATATTATCGAGCAGTACGGCATGAACCGTCAGCACCACCGCTTTCTTTTCTTTATCAGTAAACTGCCGGGTATCACTGTGAAAGAACTCCTGCAGCTGATGGAGATCTCCAAGCAAGGCTCTCATGAAACGCTGAAGACTTTAAAGGCTAAAGGGCTGATTGATGAAGAGCCGGCAGAGCACGACCGCAGACTGAAACAACTCTATCCGACGTCAAAGGGAGAGGCATTAATTCAGAAACTGAACAAAGCGCAGATTGACCTCTTCCAGCAGATTTTTCAGAGTGAAGGTGAAGACTGGCATGCTGTGACAGAGGCTTTTGCCGCGAAAAGACCAGGTTATGATATCATCAAGCAGTTTAAAGATAAAACAAACTAAACGACTATCAATTCGATTTGAAAAGATTTTCTAATTGATAAAGACCGTACGCTTTTACGCGTACGGTCTTTAATTTGGAGAGTATATTGAGAGGTTACGAGCGATATTTACTGTTTATCGCTCATAACTCACTCAGACTACTATAATCATTCAATCCGATATTTTAGTTGCCGTTAAACATCCAGTGCACACCATATTTATCAGTCAAAGCGCCCATCATACCACCCCAGAACTGTTTGCCAAGCGGCATATCTACTGTGGTATCAGGATGTTCTGCGATTTTTGAGAAGATTTCATCAAAACGTTTCACTTCTTCAGCATTCTGCTGATCAAAGTTAATTGAAAGAGAAATGCTACGGTTAAAATCGCCCGTATCATTGAAACGATCAGCTGCATACAGTTTGAGTCCACCTACTTCAAACTCAGCGTGCATTGTCATGTTGTCAGCCTGAGCGGCATCAACACCAAAATTAGCTGCTTGCTCCTGGCCAACAGGCAGGCGATGAATATTTTCAGCACCAAACACTTCTTCGTAATATGACAATGCTTCTTTCGTGTTGTTAAATGCAAGATATGGAATTAAACTTGGCATGATGAAACCTCCTAATCTAAGATGTCATTAATATAGCACAACTTAATTTAAGTTTTGTATCATCCGTGTAAATCTTCTGTTAAAGCTGTTCCATAACGGCAAAGTAATTATCATCCGGATCTGAAAAATTAAATACTTTCATACCTGGCATCTCTGTCAGCTCTCCAACATTGATTCCTTTTGCTTTGTATTCATTATGTAATGCTTCAGCATCGTTGACATTAAACATAAGTGAAGGTGTTTCAAGGCTGACCATCGGGCTGTATTTCTTAATGAATGCTTTGTCAAATAGGACAAGAGAAGTTTCTGCATCCTGGTGAGGTGCTATTTCGACTGACTTAAAATTCTCCGGAAGTGAATTTTCAGCAATGACCTTAAAGCCAACTTTGTCTGTCCAGAACTGGATAACTTCCTCTTGATGATCCACATACAGCATCACCTGATGTAAACTTTGAATCATTATTCCACCTTCTTTTCTTTAGTTAAGTAAAGGATACTATAACTCTATATTAAATGTAAAATCTATTTTTCTGATAATTTAAAAAACGATTTTAAGAAATGATCATGGTCGGTCACTTTTGTAGATAAGTATTTCTTACCGAATTCATCCAAAAGACCGTGAAATTCTTTCGCCTCGTTATTTGTAAAATCATCAATTCTGACTTCCTTCTTAAATGCATTATAGCTATCTGTGTTCGCATAACCTAGTTGCTTGTAAAGTCTTCTCGTATAACTATCCGGGATAAACTCAACACGGCCAAATAAATAGACGAGCAAAACATCGGCTGTTTCAGGTCCGACGCCATGAAGTTTCAGCAGTTCACTGCGTAAAGAAGCGCCAAAGTGTTCATTTATGCTGTCATAATCATAATTAAACTGTTTCAGCCATTCAAATAATCCTATCAACGCTTTAGACTTATTCTTAAAGTAGCCACTGGGTCTGATGAGTTCCTGCAGTTCTTCAGGCGTAAGTGCTGCAAGCTGTTCTGGATTGAACTGTGTCGCATTTTTTAGTCTTATTAAGGATTTTTCTACATTAGTCCAGCTGGTATTCTGAACTAATATAGCGCCGATCATCATCTCAATCTCGTCATCTGCCGGCCACCAGCCCTGCGGTCCCATCTCCTGAAACATCAGTTCATAGAGTTCACGTGACGTCATCATAGTGTCTTCTCATAAATATAGTCTGTCTGCGCATCATCACCCATCATAAAGACATGCTCACCTGTCTTAACGAAACCTTGTGCTTCATAAAAAGCACGAGCTTTGTGATTATGTTCCCAGACGCCCAGCCAGACTTTAGATTTCTCTTTCTCTACAGCAACGTCGTACGCTTTCTTCATCAATACTTTGCCTATGCCTTGACGATGAAAGGCTGAGCGCACATAAATCCGCTCCACTTCAAGTGCATCTGATCCCATATCTTCAGATTGAGCATCCAGCTTATTCAATTTAAGATAGCCGGCAGTCCCGTCCTTCGTCTCAGCGAAGTAAAAATAAGAATCTCTGTTATTCAGTTCAGCGGTCAGTTTATCCAGATCATAAGCCGTTCTTAAATAATCCACCATATGCTCTTCTGAATTATCCGCTTCGAACGTTTCTTTAAATGTCTCGATGCTGATAGTCTGTAACTCCTGGACATCTTGACTGTTAAGTCTTCTTATTAATATCTCCAAACGTATCATCCTCCAATGTAGAAATCAGCTCTTCATTTCTGACATCAAGTATATAGTCATTAAATACTTTTCGTCGTCCCCCTTGTGCATCATACCAAGCCTCAATTTTCAGGCAGTGTGACTGGTCACTTCTGACTGCTGTTTCTATTTCTTTATATGTTTCGATACTATCATATTCCCAAATTGCAAAGATTTCATGTGTCCCGTCACCCTTATTATTCATCCATCTTCCAATGAGTCTTGCACCGTTCTTGATTTGATTAGGAAGATTGGTCTGATTAAAATGCAGATTAAAAGTTTCTACGAAATGGTCCTTAACAATATAATATTTTCTTCTGTAAAACAATGTCATCCCTCCCTACGGCAATCATAGTTTAATAGCAGACATAAAAAAACGGACAGATTTTTTAATCTGTCCATTTATCGATGATCGCTTTTAAGAGTGCGACTGATGGTTGTTCCGTCTTGTGATTATAATATTCTCCAAAACGTTCATCTGCTAGATACATCTCACCTAAATTGCGATGATATTCTTTACTGTAGAATGGCGCCATGATTTCCAGCCATTCCTGATGCGATTTAAAAACTATTTCTGATTCTGAACTTGATAGATCAGGCCGCGACTGCTTCAACAGAAGATTTAAATTTTCAATCAGTCTGTCTTCAGCAGCCTGTGCCTTAAGATAGTCTTGTTCTGATAAGTGCTGCCAGTTCTGATTCGCTTTTTCTACAGTTTCTTCTCCATATTTTTCTCTGATTTCTTTACCATAACGTTGTTCATTTTCTTCCAGCTGTTTCTTTTTGAATCCTTCAAATTTGTCTTGGTCTGTCATGTCTATCTCCCCTTTATGATGCTGTATCGTCTGTTCAATATTATGAATGAGCCGGTTCATCCGGTTCCGTTTCTCAAGCAGTTTCTCATACTGTTGTTCCAGTGCCTGAATAACTGCCGTGTCCTCATGTATTAATATATTTTTGATATCATTCAGACTAAAATCCAGTTCGCGGTAAAATAAAATCCGTTGCAGCAAGTCAACTTCATCTGTCCCGTATTCTCTATAGCCTGCTTCTGTCACATGGACGGGTTTCAGCAAATCAATTTCATCATAATATCTAAGTGTTCTTGTACTTATCCCTGATAATGCGGCCAGTTCACTAATGGTATACATTTCGTCACCTCCTTGAAACCATCATATTGCCTGACGTTACGTCAAGGTCAACAGGTAATGACAACTTTACAAAATTTACAACTATTTTTATTACATTTTGATGACATAACATGTCAAATACATTACAATGAAGATAATAAAACCAAATACAGGAAGGTAATGAGTATGTCACAAAAAATTTTATTTAAAACAATTTTAGGGACGACTGTGTTATTAACAACGGGGTTCTCACAAAGTTTTGCTGCAACAACTGAAACGCAGACGATTCAATCAGCAGAAACACAAACTGCAACCGAACAACCGACAACAGAAACTATTTCAACTGAAGTGACATCAACCGAGAATCTTACTACCGAAATTCCGACAACAGAAGCAGCGACATCTGAAGCAGCTACGACTGAAAATCCTACATCTGAAAAAATGACAACTGAAGCCGTAACGACTGAAAAAGCCGTAACAAATAAAGCGACGGTCAAAACTGAAAAGATGCCTTCAACTGAAGAAAATAATCAATCACAAGCTGGCAATGAAGTTCCTGGCATGAATGAACAGTACGTTCCTATTGCCGATATCAGTAAAGAGATGGGTACTTACTTTGATATTCATTGGTTAAGTCCAGTAAATCAACAAAAGGCTTATCAGTTAGTTGGTCAGATGCAACAAGGAAAAATCAGTCAGTCTGATTTCCAATCACAAGTGACAAATATGTTGAACGCTCAAATCGAAGAATACGAAAAGAATTTAGCTGCAACAGGCGGTAAAATTGATTTAAATCAATCGCCTTATACTGAGTTCAATGCTGACTGGCTGACACGTGACCGACAAAATGAAATCAGAGAATTATATCGCGATAAAACGGTCGGTAATATCACTCAGACTGAATACAATGCTAAAGTATCTGAACTGATGAATGCCGAATATAATGAAATGAAACAGACACTCAGTCAGCTGCAGAATCATCAGTTACCTGACTATGGTTATGTTAATACAAACTGGTTAAATGATACTTATCAATCACAAGCGAATGATGCCCTTCAGCAATATAAGAATGGCCAGCTGACTGAGCAACAATATTTAACTCAAGTTGCTGATATCATGACTCAGCAATTAGGGGACTTTGATCAGTGGCTGGCTAGTATGGGCGGTAAAGTCGACCTCAACAAATTACCAGCAGGCGATTTTGATGCGAGCTGGTTATCACCTGAAAGAATGCGTCAACTTGAGGATCTAGCTTATCAGAAGGATTTCGGCAACCTGTCTCAAAGTGACTTTAACGATAAAGTATCAGCTTTAATGAATGACCAGTTAGATGAGTTCAGAGCTTATTTAGCTGATACAAAGTCAAAAATCCAGACGTCTCAACAACCTGGTTCACAAGGTCAGCAAGCAGTAACTCAACCAGCAACTGAAGAAAAAGTAAATCATAATCAAATGAATCAAAGTCAGGTGAATCAACCTCAGGCCGACGATAAAGTAAAAAGTGAAAATAAAGATCAGGATTTACCAGATACAGGAGAAAAACAAAGCTATCTGCCATTAGTAGCAGGTGTCATCTTATTAGCAGGCGCATCACTGTTATTCTTTACAAGAAGACGTGCACAAAAATAGAAATATAAATAAACCTCGACAGAACTCGATTCTGTCGAGGTTTATTTATATATGAATCCAGAAACGCCGCACTTTCATCCCATCATCCTGTATAAAAGATTCGTCTTCTATACCGCCATTTTTAATAATGACATTAGCTGATGCAGGATTATTATCATCACAAGTCAGTAGTGCTTTTTCAACACCTAACGTCTCCAGATACTGTAGTGAGTGCTGAAGAATGGCGGACGCATAACCTTTGTTTCTGGCGCTTGGTCTTACACCGTAACCGATGTGCCCGCCTGTTTCAAGTAACGCGTCGTTCAGATGATGCCGGATATTCCCTGCACCTACTATACGCCCATTATCAAAATAAAAATAAGTGGTATTCCTGATCCAGTCATCCCCCGATTCCCTGTGATCCAGGCCTTCCAGCAACTGTTCAAAATGATCATAACGACTGAAGTTCGTTGAAGAAGGTACAATCTCATCGGGCACCGGCCATTCCTTATAATAATCAAAGAATGCCGCTTCATCTTCTCTTTTCAACTTGCGAAACTCAAACACATGATCCACCCCTTTGTATCAAATAACCATATCCATTTTTCCCCTTCAGTTTACAATGAAACCTGATGCTTTTGCTGATTCATATCTTCTCTACTCATTTACTTTAGGATGGGGTTTATGATCAAACAAGCTATAAAGCATAAAGAATGCACCTAAGGACACAATGACAGCCATGACTACACTCATTGCCAGTGGATTTAAGTAAGCACCTAAAATGATGCCGGCCTTACTGAGCAAGTCTGCTCCATTGAAACCGAGGTTACTGAAAGCACCATAAGCCCCTCTTTTATCAGCCGGAATTAAATCAAGTTCTTCTGCATTTTTAATAGGCGCATAAATCAATTCTCCGATTGTTGCTAATAGAATCGCTGCGACAATCAGCCACCACACATTTGCTGATACAAGCACAGTATAGCCTATGCCATATATCGAAAGTCCAAATATCATTATTTTCTTCAATGAACTTTTTGCTACGATTTTTGCGACTAAAAATGTACAGGAGACCACTGTCAGCGTATTGATAATATTGATCAACGAAAACATGCGAACTCCTGTTACTTCAAAATTAAACAGTGTCACTGTCTTAAACGTCTCTGCTAAGCGCACAGCTATATAACTGCTTGTTGAAAGCTCTGCAGTCATAATAAAGATGCCGCCAAGCACTAATATAACAAAAGGTTTATTTTTAGAAACTTCTATATAAGAGTGCAGTAAATCTCTGAAGATATTTTCGTGTACTTTCTGACTGATAAATTCCCGTGTTTCCTTTATGAAGATGTGATAGACGATCGCTACGAGAAAGGTAGTGATTCCTAAGATAGTGAAGAGCAGGCCTTTATAATCATGATATAGCAGCCCGCCTATTGCAGCACCGATAGCCATAGAGAGATTGATCAGCCAGTAATCCAGCTGGTAGATGAGCTTTCTGTTTTCAGGTGTCGCTGAATCCTGAACAAGTGCTCGCATTGCAGGTCTCTTCAATGTTGTCGCTGTCAGACTACCTAGAAAGCTAGCGATAAACAGCACGATTTCATCTAAAATGACACCTACTGCCATCAAACACAAGAAAACACTATCTAAATATGAAAGTGAAACCAGCAGCTTTTTGCGGGGCAGTCTATCACATATATAGCCTGCAATGATATTCAAGATAAATGATATTAAAACAGTAAATGATAAGAATAAACCAGCAAAGGTTTTGCTGATTGTTTCAGTTAAATATAAAGCTATAAATGGAAACACAGCACTTGCTGCTATACGGCTGATAAAAGAACCCCAGAGTCTGACATGAACATTGACAGGTAACTCGCTGATACGCATTGCCGCCACCTCCTTTGTGTTATAAGCTTATTACAGACACTAACAAATAAAAATAGACATATTATTTAATATGTCTACTTATTGGAGGAAATATGGAAAAACATCTGCTTGCCCTCTATCAGTATAAAAATCAGCGTATCCCCCAGAGTCAACTAGCAGCTCATATCGGCTTGAGTCAAAAACAACTTTCCCGTAACCTGGCACGCTGGCAGTCAGAAGGCATTCTAGATTATGTGAGCGGTAAAGGCAGAAGCCGATATACAGTCATTACCTGGCATAAAGATATCGAAGTCCTCTATTACCACAAGATTAAGCAGTTACTTAATAAAGGTGATCTGGAAGAGGCGCTTCCTTATTTATCGTGGCCATGGAGCGCGCTCACCCACCAGAAATTATTGACGAAATCAAATAAGTTATTAGGCTTTGCTAAAACTTCGCAGAATGAAGACAAACTGACTATCACTAAGAGACACAGCCTGCTTTCCACACGACCTTTTGAAGTGCTTGAAGCTAAGAATGCCAGTGTTCTGATGAGTGTTTTCGATACACTATTTAAAGTGAAAGAAGACGAGACCATTGAATACCATCTAGCTCATCACTATGAGTACCATGAGCATGCTATTGATATTTACTTAAGGCCGCTTGTTAAATTTCATGACGGCTCTTACCTGTCTTCTATAGACGTTAAACGCAGTCTGGAGCACGCCCGTTCACATCAGCATACAGCAGATTTACTTGAGCAGATCACTCATATTGAACTGATAGACGAATTAGCGTTAAGGATTCATTTTAATAAGTGTCCGCAGATTGTCGCCTTACTGAGCCATTTATCTCTCGCCATCTACAAAGAGACAGAGGGCAGACATATCGGGACAGGTCCTTATTTTATTAAACATGATAATCAATATACGACTATTCTTAAGCGCTTTAATGATTACTATGGACACGCTGCATTCATAGATGAAATAGAGCTCGTCTATATACCAGAAGTCAGGAAACCTGTCATTGGTGACTCAGATGAGCCAACGACCACACTGACAAAAAATATCGGCTTTTATTATATGTGCCAGCATCCTGACAGCACACTGACTTCTAATCAAAAACAATACATCAAAGCAATCTTAAAAAATGAGTATCATCTAACAGTGGACCGGCAAGCTCCTAAGATATTAGGCAACTCCAACTATTTGAAACAAAAAGAGATACTTAGACCCGCTTTTGATGAACCCATCCGAATTGATTGTATTGAAATTAATGACGCTGGTCGACAGGCTTTCGACACCATTTTCAGTCGCCACCAAATAGCATATGAGCTTATTAATCATACTTTTGATGATTCAATTGGCGGAACTATTCAATTATGTGGTGACTATTATTTCTTCGGTGAGTATTTGGATATACCTGAAACACTTGCCTATCACCATTTTATTTTTGGCTCGTCATCCAGTATTCACCGGCTGATGTCACAATACAGCTGGTTTAATCTTGTAAAATCTTTTTATCAGATGATTCCGTATAATAGCTGGGATCGCCTGAATCGTCTTATAGACCGTAAACTTGATCAGCATGCGATTCTTTATCCCCTCTATATCGTTGAAGATAGCATTACTTTTGCTCGTTCATTACACGGCGTATCACTTAACCAGTATGGTTTTATTAACTTCAATCAAATATGGCGCAAAAAAAGCGATTAATCCGAAGATTAATCGCTTTGCTTAGTTTTTAGATGCGATGTGCGCGGTTCTGATTACGTTTGTAGAAGTAGATTGGTACCCCGATTAATGTAATACCGATACCGATTAATGCAAGTACAGGTTGTGTGAATAAAGTATTTGCAAGAACGAACAGACCTGAGATTAATGCGATAAGTGGAATGATTGGGTAAAGCGGTACTCTGTATGGACGTTCCATGTTTGGTTGTTTCTTTCTAAGCACCATTACTGCTACGAATGTCATGCAGTAGAAGAACCAGATAACAAAGATTAACATGTTAGTAATTGTTTCGAAAGCACCCATTAATACCATTGCCATTGCGATGATGAATAATACGAGACCACTGAACCATGGTGCACCTGATTTAGTTAATTTAAGGAACTGATTGCTGAACGGTAACATACCGTTTTCAGCCATTGCGTAAGGTACACGCATACCAGTCATTGTGTAACCATTCATTGAACCGTAGATTGAAATCATGATACCGATTGTGATTAATTTACCACCTTGGTCCCCGAATAATTTCATCGCTGTTTCTGCTGCTGCGTTTTCGTTACCAGCTAATGCTGAGATTGGTAATGAGAACATGAATGCTGCGTTGACTAATAAGTAGATTGCCATTACAAGACCAATACCGATTGAGATAGCAAGTGGCAGGTCTTTCTTAGGATTTTTCATTTCCCCTGCGATGTTACCTACGTGCATCCAGCCGTCATATGCGAACATTGTTGCCAGTAAGCCAGTACCAATGATTGAGAATAAGCTGCCGTTGCCGCCTTCCATTGGTGGGAATAATGAGAAGTCTACTTTATCTGTTTGTAATAAACCGAAGATAATGATCAGTGCAAGTGGAATCAACTTAATGACAAGAGTGACAGACTGTAACATACCGCCTGCTTTCGATCCCATGAAGTTAATAAGTAATACAGATAATGCTGCGATAAATGCGATTGGAATCAATAAACCTTTGTCTAAATGGAATAAGTTGATTAACTGTGTTGAGAAAATGATTGCTTGTGCTGCTACGTTTGCTGGGAAGTAAATAAATGCAAGTGCCCAACCTGATAAGAAGCCCCAGAAGTCGCCGAATGTGTATTCAAGATACTTTGTCATACCACCTGTCTGCGGGATTGCTGCTGCAAGTTCTGCTGCTGTTAAACCACCACAGATTGTCATGATACCACCGAGAATCCAAACTAAGAACGTTAAGCCTACTGAATGTGTTGCATCGGTGATTGCGGCTACTTTAAAGAATACACCTGATCCGATAACAGTACCCATAACGAGCGCGAGCGCCGGGAATAGGCCGATATCTTTTTTTAACTCTGTTTGTGCTGCCATTGTTGTTTCCTCTCCTTTTATATGTTTTCTTCCTTGAAAGCAATTACATTATATAATAAATAAACGCGTTAAAGTACTTAAATTTTATTAATATTTAACACATTTATGAACATTGTTATAAAACAGAAAACACACTTGACAAGTCAAGTGTGTTTATCTATTTTCCAAGGTACTTCTCAATATAGAAAGCTGATTCTTCGATTGATTTGTACTCTGTATTAATAACAGTTGCATTGAGTCGCTGGAAGACTTCCTCTGCATAGCTCAGCTCCTGCTTAATTCGTTTTAAATTATTGTAGTTTGATTCCTGACGCAAACCGAGCACTTTGACACGTTCTGTTCGGATGTTAGCGATATAGTCCGGGCTTGCGGTCAGTCCAAAGACACGCAGCCCTTTCTGACGGTATACCTCTTCCGGGATAGGTGATTCCGGTACGAGCGGAATGTTCGCAATCTTGTAGCCTTTATTCGCCAGATACATGCTGAGCGGTGTCTTGGAGGTACGGGACACCCCGACAATGACAGCATCTGCTTCCTGCAGATTGGTGAAGTTCTTGCCATCGTCATACTTCACTGAGTATTCCATCGCTTCTATACGCTTAAAATACTTCTCATCTAATTTACGGAAAGCACCGCGCTCCATGAGTGGATCGAGACCGGTATGCTCCTGAATGACATGAATGAGACTCGTCATATAGTCGATGTAGGAAACACCTTCACGTTCACAGAACTCTCTGGCGAAGGCATTGAATTCTTCATCGACAATCGTCGTGACAATGATCGCATGATTCTTTTTAGCGAGATTGAGGATGTTGACGAAGCTTTCTTTATCATGGATAAAAGAAAATTTCTTGATTTCAATCGTCTCGATCGTCGGGAACTGTGTCAGTGTCGCTTGAATCATGCGCTGCGCAGTCTCCCCAATCGAATCAGAGATGACGTATATTTTTAAATCGTCCAAACGATTCCCTCCTATTTGCTCTGAGCAGCAGCAAGACGAGCACCTGGCACACGGTAAGGTGAACAAGAAACATAGTCAATTGTCAGCGTATTGAAGTAATTGATTGATTTAGGGTCTCCGCCAAGTTCTCCGCAGACACCAATCTTAATGTCAGGTTTAACTGATTTCGCCTGTTCAACGGCAATCTTGATTAAGCGGCCGATTCCGTCGACATCTAATGTCTGGAATGGATCAATGGCTAAAATGTCATCATTCATATAGTCGTTGATGAATTTACCCGCATCATCACGTGAGAAGCCGTAAGTGAGCTGTGTTAAGTCATTAGTACCGAAGCTGAAGAAGTCACATTCTTCTGCTAAATCACCCGCAATGAGGCAGGCACGTGGTGTTTCAATCATTGTTCCGATTTTATAGTCCACTGTAATGTTCAGTTCATTTATTTTCTTAACGATGATTTCTTTTAAGTTTGTGAACTCTTTAATTGTTGATACAAGTGGAATCATGATTTCAGGCTGGCAGTTGATGCCTTCTTCTTTTAATTTCTGAACACTTGTCATCATCGCTTCTACCTGCATCTCATAAAGTTCCGGATAAGTGATGGCTAAACGACAGCCACGGTGTCCGAGCATCGGGTTAACTTCCTGCAGTTCTAAAATACGACGCCCTAATTTTTCAACAGATAATCCGAGCTGACCTGCTACTGCTTCAACTTCTTCGCGTTCTCTAGGTACGAATTCGTGTAATGGTGGATCTAAGAGACGGACGATTGTCGGTCTTTCACCTGACAAACGGAAAATTTTCTCGAAGTCTTCTGCCTGGTATTTCTTCAGTTCATCAAGTGCTGCTACGCGCTCATCGTGATTAGATGCAATGATGAAGCGACGCATCTGAATCAGACGCTCTTCACCGAAGAACATATGCTCTGTACGTACTAAGCCGATACCGACTGCACCGAACTCGTAACCTGCTGCGATATCCTGCTCTGTTTCAGCATTCATACGGACTTTCAGACGAGCGACTTCATCTGTCCAAGTCATAAATTGTTCGAACTCTGTGCTGTGTTCAGCATTAGTTGTCTGCACTTCACCGTGATAGATATGACCCGTCGAACCATCTACAGAGATAATATCGCCTTCAGCCAGTTCACCTGTCGGGAATTTAACTGTTTTATTCTTTGTATCGATATCAAGATCTGAACAGCCGGTTACACAACATTTACCCATACCACGTGCCACTACAGCTGCGTGTGAAGTCATACCACCGTGTGTAGTGACGATAGCTTCACTGGCAATCATCCCTTCGATATCTTCAGGAGATGTCTCCGGACGAACTAAGATGACTTTCTCGCCTGCTTCGGCCTGTGCTTTAGCGTCAGCTGCTGAGAAGACTACTTTACCAGTTGCAGCACCTGGACTCGCCGGCAGACCGATGTGAGAAATCACTTCTGCTTCTTCCAGTGCTTTAGCGTCAAATGCCGGGTGGAGAAGCTGATCGATAGATTTAGATTCTACTTTTGAGATGGCTTCTTCTTTAGAAAGTACACCTTCTTCAACCATATCAACAGCAATCTTCATCGCTGCTTTAGCGGTACGTTTACCGTTACGCGTCTGAAGAATAAAGAGTTTCTCGTCTTCAATCGTGAATTCGATATCCTGCATATCATGATAATGCTCTTCCAGCTTATGTGTGACATCAACAAATGCCTGATAAACAGCCGGCATCTGTGTATTTAATGTCTCGATTTCTTTTGGAGTACGAATACCTGCTACGACGTCTTCGCCTTGCGCATTCAGTAAATACTCACCATATAATTTGTTCTCACCAGTAGACGGGTTACGCGTGAAGGCCACACCTGTCCCTGATTTCTCGCCGCTGTTACCGAAGACCATCTCCTGGACGTTAACCGCAGTTCCGATATCGTGTGGAATTTCATTGAGTTCACGGTAGATACGCGCACGGTCATTATTCCATGATTTGAATACCGCTTCAATTGCTTCATTCAACTGATCAAGCGGCTCCTGCGGGAACGGTTTGTAGACTTCTTCTGTATAGATATCTTTAAAACGTTCACAGATTGTCTTCAGATCTTCAGCGGGTATATCAGCATCAGTTGTGTAGTTTTTCTGTTTCTTGAAGTCATTGAAATAAGACTCAAATGCATGCATCGGAATCTCATATACGACCTGACCGAACATCTGTAAGAGTCGGCGGTAGCAGTCGTAAGCAAAGCGTGCATCATTTGTATTGTTTGCAAGTTTTTCTACGTTTTTGTCATTTAATCCTAGATTAAGAATGGTGTCCATCATACCTGGCATGGAAATTTTTGCACCACTACGAACAGATACAAGAAGCAATGAATCATCAGAGAATTTTTTAGCTGTCTTTGCATAGAGTGCCTCTAACTGTTCTTGCAGTTCAGACTTCACCTCATCAGAAAGACCACCCTTTTCAAGGTATTCGATACATGCTTCAGTCGTGATAGTGAAGCCATTAGGAACAGGAAGACCAAGTCTCATCATCTCCGATAAGTTAGCACCCTTACCGCCTAATAAATCCTTCATCGATTGCTGACCTTCTTCAAACGCATAAATAAACTTGCTCATCAATTTCACCTCATATTATAATATGTTATACTATTTTATTATTAGTATGTCATATTGAAAAATAAATAACAATGATTAATACATGAAAATGTAAAATAGCCCATTCCGAAAAATGAGCTACCTTGATATTGTCGCGCATATTGGTGAGATGGTTCTGCGCGTGAGAGACCTGTCGCGCTGAACCGCAAAATCATTCGGCGTGAGAGTGGTCTGTCGCGCTAAATGAAAAAGTTATTCTGCGTTTTAAGCTAATAAACCTTATCATAATAAAAGATTTTCCGTCTTTTCAATCTTAGTCTAACCTTACTATTTTGTATTATCTTTTGAATTCACCATTTCTTTTATGATGTCTTCCTGCGTCATTTCATCCGTAATGATTCGCTCACCTTCAACTTCTAAAAAATCTTTTTCAAGATACCATTTCTCCATTTCATCTTCTCCAAAATCTACATTTTTATGTTGATGACGTTTTAAAGTCTCTTCAAATGAAATATCAAAATAATAGACCAGGACATCCGGACTATAGCGATCCACTATTTCGTTCAGCATTTTACCATGTTTACGTTTAGTCAAAATGCCTTCAAGAATAACATACCTGCAATTCTGCATTCCGAAATCCACCAATGTCTCCAGCAAATCGGTAGAAACAGAACCGACCTTATCATTCACTCTCAGCATCTGTCTTCTGACCATATCCTGAGAGATAAGTATTGTGCCTTCACCTAACCGCTCCTGCAGTAACTGAGCCGTAGACGTTTTACCGCTTCCTGAGTTTCCTCTTAAGATAATAAGTTGTGCCATTATCAATCTCCTTGATGACTGTAGTTAAAACTTAAATAATTCATCAACCAGTTTTTTTGTCTCACATTCAGATGATCTTTTATAGCTTTAAAATCTTCAAGGTCTTTAGGCCGAACACAATCAGAGTCCAATTTATATAACATCTGTATTTCAGGTGATATGATTGGTATCTCTTCAACTGATTTAATAAATAAACTATTCAAATTACCTTGGATTTCATTGTTTCTTTTATATAACCACTTGTCTTCATTAACTTCTATCAGCATAATCTGAAACCTGAAGGGAGAATTATCGTCTTCACTTACCCATAAACTATAACTATCATCTAATCTCTGACCATCCCAGATCGAAAGCTCACCATCTTTAGCTGTATAAATAGTGAATCTACATAAATAAGCAAATATCTTTTGAAAATCACAGTTTAATATCATGATATCTATGTCATTATGTTGACGCGTCTGACTTCCAATATATAAATCAATCGCCCATCCACCTGCTATCCCCCAAGGAAAATCAGCTTCTTTAAAAATCTTGTGTAAGTGTTCGACTGAATAAGGCTGCCAGTTGTTATAATCTGTTCTCACAACACCCCTACTTTCTATTCATTTCATCCCATTTCCAGATATCGCTTCGCTTTCGTATAAGCGTTTCAATCACAAAACTGCTCACAGATAAAATCAAGATAATAGGAATGCCTATCATCAAAAATGATTGACTGAACTCCATCATTATAGCCGCTCCCGTAAGTATGGTCGCGACAATCGCCAGTTTATTATAAGTCAGCAAATATATATCTGTCTCTCTGCTAATCAGAAAGTCTCCTTGAAGAGGGAATAGCTTCAGGCTCTCTTTCACCTGTTTTATTAATACAACTAAATGATAAAGAAAAATAACCATTATTATCATCCATTTTAACCAATCAATATCCAAGCTGACTGCTGTCAGTACTAACATGAATATGACAACCAACTTAATATCCTGCTGACTATCCATAACTCTCCTTCGTCAAACGAATAATGACCAGCTTTCACTCTTCCCATTTCAATATATCGCTTCGACCTTTTGAGTGATACTCAATCGCGTAAGCCAGTCCTATTAAAATAATCCCGAAATCGATGACTAGCCACTTCCATGGCATTTCAAGTAAAAGACCACCTATCGGTATAATGTATAAACCTAATAACATGAGTGTATTTCTTAAATGATATAAGTAAATATCTTTTTTACGACTAAATAAGTACTTACCTTGTGTTGAAGATTCCTCCAACTTCTTTTTCATCTCAGACATTATCTTTATTAAATGATAAAGAACGAATACTGAGATTACAGCAAAGAGTATCCAGTTAGCTGTCGATCTATCAAATGTGTCGTATGCAAAAAAGAGAATAATATTCATAATAAACATTCAGAAAAAACTCTTATCTTTCATATCAACCACCTCCCATACATTTATTACCATGGTATAGTTCTTCCATTAAAAAGAAAAGCCATCTCATAGAAGATAGCTTATGCCAAGTGATGCCGTTTATTAAATTGATGACGTGCCAGAAAGTATGCGCCTATTAACAAGACGATGCTAGCTGCTAAAATGAGATATGGCAATTGGTAGAGATAAAAATTCCAGCCCGCCATTCGACTTAAGTTCAGACTCATTTCAACATCGTTTCTCATAATAAAGGCGTGAAAGCCGAGAGTAATTAAAAGTATCACGGTATAAATAATTGAATATATTGTATTAAAGTGGTTATGCCCTTTGTATATCATAAATAGGTATATTGAATGAAGCATTAAACTCACTGCTATTACCATCAATGACATGTTCGTCTTTTCTGGTGTTTGATTCACTAAATTAAATACAACCCAGTAAATATAACTTAACAAATGAGTTATTATAATAAAAAGCAAGTCCCCCAGAATTAAACTTTTTAGACTAGATGGCTGAATATAATACCATTCACTCACTTTATATCTCGTTATATTATGATGTTTAGTAAAGAAGAGGGTCAGTAACAGGAAAAATGTAACCAGTGCAGCTGTTTCGGCAAATGACATCGATATAATCGTATCCTGATTTCTTTCTATCGGTACCTGTTGATTCATGAAACTTAAAGCAGCTAATAATAAAGACATTACTATTAGTAAAAGATAAATGTATTTTTCTTTGATTAACACTAAACCCGTCATCAGTTGCTTATACATGCGCTTTCCCTCCTACTCTCTCTTTTTTCTTGTAATACATAAATTCATCTATTGTGACATTTCGCATGCTTACTTTATCCCCGAATAACTCCTTAAAGACTTGCCCGTGCTCTGTCATACCAGTGAATCCGCCCTCATGTATTTCACAGCCTATAAGCAGCTGATCTAGTTCATCGTCCAGCAGAATGTCCCGCCCTCTGATAAGCTGATATTGACTGACCAGTCGTTCTTTTTCATCCATCGCGGTGACGCTGCCGTTCTCCATAAAGACAATATAATCTGCGATGTTCTCAAGGTCGGATGTGATATGTGTACTAAATAAAATTGTTCTATCTTCATTTAGCATCAGCTCCTGAAAAATATGCAGCAACTCAAGTCTGAAGGTCGGATCAAGGTTAGAAGTCGGTTCATCGAGTATGAGTAATCTGGCGTTATGGCTTAAGGCGGTCGCAAGATTAAGTTTCACTTTCATCCCCTGTGAAAAGTGCTTGATTTTCTGCGTGTATGGAACTTCGAATCGCTCCAGATAACTGACAAATGTCTCATGATTCCACTCGCTGTAGTTCCTCTTAAATATAGCTTCCAACTTTTTCGGGCTCATCCATTCCGGGAAATGGTTCTCGCTGAAGACAATGCCAATATCAGATAGAATCTGTTCGCGTTCACTTATATAGTCTTTCCCCAGAATTTGAATATCCCCTTGTCGCGGTGTCCGTAAATTCAGCAGCTGATAAATCAAACTCGTCTTACCGGCACCGTTCTCACCGATTAATCCTGTAATGTAACCCATCGGAACATCCAGTTCATCGATCACCAGTTCAAAGCGACCTTGTCTGACTCTTAAATCCCGAATTTCAATGGCGTTCATTATGATTCCTCCCAAAGGATATCGACAATATCATTATATTCCGTGCGGTCGATATTCAGTTCTCTTGATAGTTCAATCGTTCGTCTCAGCTGAGTTTCCAGCTGCTTCAACGACTGCTCTCTGATCATCGTCTGGTTTCCTTCTGCTACAAATGTCCCTTTACCTGGCACAGAATTAATATAGCCGAGGTCTTCAAGGTCCTTATATGCCCGCTTCGTTGTGATAACACTGATACCTAAATCCTTAGCAAGCGCACGCATGGATAACAGTGCTTCGCCTTCCCGTAATTCCCGGGACATAATCAATCTGATGATTTCTGACTTCACCTGTTCATAAATCGGCTTATCACTCTTCTGGTTTAATTGGATATTCATAGGAACCTCTTTTGTTATATTGTATATATACAATATATACAAACATAACAGTTATGTCAACTTAAAATGTTTTAAAAAACTATAAAGGCTACATTTATACTAGAACTATTAATCACAAGGAGGCATTCAATATGGCTGATCAATCATTAATCAACGCTTTACATGAATGTATGGAAGCCTGTAATCACTGTTTCGACGCTTGCTTGATGGAAGACAATGTGAAAATGATGAAGAACTGTATCCGCTTAGACCGTGAATGTGCTGATATTTGCGGCTACTTAGAAGGAGCATTATCTCGCAACTCTCCTGTAGCAAAAGAAATTGCTGAAGCTTGCGCGAAGATCTGTGAGGCTTGCGCAAATGAATGTAAACAGCATGACCACGACCACTGTCAGAAATGTGCAGAAGCTTGTGCAAAATGTGCAGAGGCCTGCCGCCAAGTGACGTAAAAAAGGACCGAAATAATCCGGTCCTCTTTATTTATGCCATTCTTTCAGTTGTCTGACGCTCTGCTGCGCTCTGTTATAGACCTCATCCGGATAGTCGTAGATGCGCATCAGTTCAATCGCATTGGATGTCTTCGTGATGCCTTGTTTAAGCTTATAGTCAAAGGTGACATCATTATCTTCAGTTAAGGTTTCAGAAAAATAATAGAAATCAAACTCGTCTTTAAGCATGGATGTCAGTTCGATATCATGCGTCGCTGTAATCAGTGTGACGTTATCATTATCATTGAGATGGCAGAGAATCGCTTCTGCGGACGCTACCCGTTCTTTCGTATTCGTACCACGTAAAATCTCGTCGATAAAAATATAGACAGGACGGTCAATATGCTGAAGGATTCGTTTCAGCGATTTGATCTCGCTGATAAAGTAACTGTCACCTTCCATAATACTGTCTTCCAGATTCATGGACGTATAGAGTTCTCCAGGTGACATGGAAAACCTTTCAGCCGTTGCTGTATGAAGTCCTTTCGCAAGGACGATATTCAATGCCAACGTCTTCATGAAAGTCGACTTCCCTGATGCGTTTGAACCTGTGAGAATGATATTTTTATCAACTGTCAGGTCATTCGCCACAAATTCCTTGAGCAGCGGATGATAGCCTTCTTCTATCCTCAATGTTTCTCCCGCTTGTGGCTCTGTATAATAGGCGAGGGTCTCACGCCAGAGCGCCGTCGCATAGCTCAGGTCATGTAATCCGATAATATGGAAGCAAGCTTCGTATGTATCATGATTACGGTGCATCACACTGACTGCATAATGGTAGAGATGATAGTCAAGATTGAACACCGACTTCAGTGCATTCAGAAGCTGCAAGAAAAAATTCTGGTCATTCTGCTTATCCTTCAACATAAAATAACTGAGGAATTCCACATTTCTCAATCTTCCCTGCTTGATTCTAAAGAACGGACTGACTTTGGATAGGTGATCTGCACTTCTGATTAATTGAACAGCATAAAATAATTCGCTATACTGCGCTTCGTTCTTTGACGTAAACGTAAAATTCTGTATCATGTTGACTCCAATAGAAACGACTAATGCCATTATTCCAGCAGTCACAGAAGCTGAGAACAGGAATAGACTGATAAAGGGTAGTAAACTCATCAGAATATAAATCTTATTATAATGATTCCTTCTAATGTCTTTAAAAATAAACTGCGACGGGTCACTGTTCGCGTTCTTACCGAGGTCAGCGAGCGCCACTGAGATGTCTTCTCTGAACGTACGGTCCGTCCGAATGCGCTCTATCAGTTCTCTGTTCACTTTCGGGAGCGTGCCGACATTTCTTAAAGCCGCATATAAATACTCCTCTCCAACTGTTGTGAAGTTATAGTTAACCTGTCTGAATACCGTCTCCATATTCAAGTCGTTCCAGGTGATGTCGTCAATTCCCTCATCCTTGTTTCGGATATTATTGTAATAACCATCATACCGGATATATTCACCTTTCTGGACTTTGAACACAGCTTTCTTATCCCATAACCCTTTAATACGTGTATTCATCTTTCGTTTATCATAGATCATCATGCCGATACCCAGCACCAGAAAGCCTAACGTTATCCAAATATAATTCAGCAGCATCTCATATCCCCTCATCATTTTTCTTCATTTTCTCATAAAAAGTTCATTATGTAAAAAATATCCATAAAAAAACCTCCTTTTCAGGAGGGGTCAACTATTATTCAGTTACCCGTACATCCTGGTAACCTTTATTTTCTTCTAATACTTTCTTAGCGTACGAACAGACAGGCACAATCTTCTTATTGTTGTCACGCGCATATTTGACCGCCGCTTCAACCAACTTCCGGCCGATGCCCTGCCCTTGTAATTCGTCTGATACTTCTGTATGGTCAATGACAATCTTGTCGTCTCCGTTTGGTACATAAGTCATCATAGCATCGGGTTTTGTTTTTGAATCCCCGATATAAAACATCTTATCACTGTGTTTGACATGATTCATGTTAAGCACTCCTTTTATTCTGATATCTCTATACCCTTTTTCAGTCCATTCAATTGATCAGATGCATCCCTTATCTATCCGATATTCATAAAAGAAACAGGCGAACTGCGGTTAAGGCAGCGAAGCAATAAAAGAGGCCCTGTGTACCGAAGTATCTGCATTATCACCGGAGAGAACGTCAGTCAACAGACGTTCTATCAAGATTGCGGAGAATGCCTGCATGCAGTTCATCCAGGAAGGAAAATGGCTGGACTGATAAATATATTTATTATATAAACTTCCCTTAATTTGATACAATCATAGTGAATCAAATCAATCAAGGGGGGCTTTAAGATGAAATTAGAGAATAAAGTGGCTGTTGTCACTGGTGCTGCTTCCGGTATGGGTAAATCTATCGCTGAACTGTATGCAAAAGAAGGCGCAAAAGTGCTTGTTGCCGACTATAATATTGAAGGTGCAGAACAAGTCGTTCGGACCATCCAGGAAAGTGGCGGAGAGGCCACTGCCTTTAAAGTCGATGTTTCTTCAAAAGAACAAGTGGAACAAATGATTGACCAGGTCATCAGTGAATTCGGCAAGTTGGATATCCTCGTGAACAATGCGGGTATCATGGATAAATTTGAACCTGTAGCAGACGTCACGGATGAATCGTGGGAAAAAATATTCAGTGTCAATACAAACAGCGTTCTCTATGGGATGCGTAAAGCAATCAACTACTGGCTTGAAAAAGATATGCCGGGTATTATCGTCAACACCATCTCGACAGGCGGCTTAAACGGGGCACATGCCGGAGCTGCATACGGTGCTTCCAAACATGCAGTTGTCGGGCTCACAAAGAACAGTGCCTTTATGTACGCACAGAAGAACATACGTATTAACGGTCTCGCACCAGGTGCGATTCAGACGAACATTTCTAATTCACTGACGAATATCAACGAATTCGGTATCAGTCGTGCTGGAATGGCACACGCGTTGACACCACGTATGGGAGAATCGGATGAAGTGGCGGCGGCTGCTCTATTCCTCGCATCAGATGAAGCAAGTTTTGTAAATGGAATCGTCATGCCGGTAGACGGCGGCTGGACAGCAGCGTTTTAAAATAATATGCAAGCCAGGTGAATGCTCTATTCACCTGGCTTTTTCTATCGGAAGTAAGTAATGACTTCTTCTTCAGCTTTACGACTCTGCGGACGTTTCGGATCATGATCACGATAACCAAGTGACAGCATAACAGAAATGCCTTCATCGTCTCGGATGACCCCTGCTTCATGCAAAATATCATCGACTTGACCGTAATGAAAACCTTCAATCGGACATGAATCGATACCAATCATCGCAGCCGCTGTCATCATATTGCCGAGTGCAATATAAGTCTGTTTGCTTGTCCAGTCAAACAGTGCTTTCTCAGAATCTGCAATCTCAAGATGATCGACCTGAAAATCTCTGTAAAGCTTTAATACTGTCTCTGTCTGTTCAGGCGTCATACCACGCCCTTTAATCAAGTCCTCGAATATCGGCGAATCGTAACGTGCATTTCTGCGCGCAGCAATGAGAATAAAATGACTTGCCGTTTCAAGCTGCTTCTTCGCACCCCAACTGATATCATACAGCGCTTCCTTGATCTTATCATTTTCCAGCACGATAAAACGCCACGGCTCAAGTCCGACAGAACTTGGACTCAGACGACCCGCTTCCAGAATATAATCAAGATCAGCCTGCTCAATTTTCTTATCAGCATCATAAGACTTGATTGCACGCCGAAACTCAAATGCCGATAACACCTGTTGTTTGACTTCTTCTTTATTCATCATTTTACCTCCTTACCGGCATCATAGCATAATCGGTAGAGACAGCACAAAAAAACACTTCATTTCTGAAGTGTAATCAAACTAATCTACGCACGTACCCAGCCTACTGCAATCGTACCATAACCTGTATGAACACCTGCGACATGAACAAGAGGATACTTATCTATCGTTTTATCAGGATACTGTTCTTTCAGCCATGCAACCATCAGATCAGCCTCTTCTTCCTCACCCGCAAAAGATACACCGATTTTGGAAGGATTGTCCTGAGCAATTTCTTCAGCGATATGTTCATGGATGAATTTCAGTGCTTTTTTCTTTGAACGGATTTTTTCAATCGGATAAAGTTTGCCGCCTTCAAATTCGATGATTAACTGGATATTGAGAAGACCGGCGATAATACCTTGAGAACGACTGACACGTCCACTATTCTTCAGCTGATTCAGATCTTTCGGATAAAGAATCAGATAAGGATCGTCAGCCAGTTCTCTAATCTTACTGACAATCGCTTCGTAAGACTCACCTGCTTCACTGGCTTTTACGCCTTCTTCTACCATACGGCGCAGTGGATAATCACCGACATTTGAGTTGATAACAGTAGATTCAATATTGAACTCACGACTTGTCATCTCAGAACTCTGATAAGTCCCTGTCAGCTCCTTCGTCGCATGTATGGCAATAATATGAGTGTAGCCTTGATCCACTGCTTTCTGATACGTATCATGGAATGACTGAGGAGATGGCTGAAATGTCTTAGCACCATTACCATAATCCTTCAGTAAATCATAGAATTCTTCTGTCTGGATATCAATATAATCAATATATTGTTTTTCATTAACGATAACACCCATCGGTACTACAAAAACATCTGGATGTTCATCTATGCCAAAGCCGGATGCAGAGTCCGTAATAAATGCAGTTTTAGTCACTTTAAAACCTCCTCGTTTTCCATATCATAGCATAACGACAGGTTCTATTACTATCAATAAATAATAATTTCACATGTAAAATATTGTATAAATAATGACAGATGCTACTCAATATTTATTTATTATTATTATAAAATAGAATAAGCATAATGAAAATATATTGAATATGATATAACCGGTAGAATGGACAATGATGAACAGGAGATTAAGAACAAATATCTTCATCATAAGAATTTTAAACCAGAAATCCCTCTATAATCATCCTGTAAATTATAAATTGTCATTGAGAAATCTTGCCAGCTTTCTTTTACTTCACTTATGGTTGTTATATGCCACGGGTTCCAGAAAGTCTGTCCACTTTTGTTGAATACAATATTATCTTCAATCACATAGCATGCATGCCTAAAATGATCATCTTTAAAGACAATGACACTCCCTGGTATGATATCATCAGCTTCTTGATAACCGTTTCTGCTAAGCATGAGCTTGAAAGTTTTTTCATGCATCCATTCATTTAGTAAAAAATCATTATGTGTCACGCCATACATTGCTGCAGCAAAACAATTCCCGCCATGACTTGAAGGGAACACGCCATTCCATTTTTGAAACAGATAATTAGATGCTTCTAGCGTATCAATTAATTCATCATCTTTAGAGATTAATTTATTCTGATATGCTACAGATAGTGAAAGCCAGTACTTAATGGTGATCAACTTGTCTTGATCAATCATATGGGAATGATTCTTAATTTGCTCATGACAGATAGCAGTTCGGAAAGCTACCGACTGACTCTCATACCAATCTGCAGGCGCCACTATAACAAAGTCATAATCAATCTGCCATACCTTGTAACAGCAGTTAGCATGTAGCGAGCAATAAATGGAATGATTTTTAAACTCATTTTTCGGCACAACATTCGTGTATGTTAACTGCTGGTGATATTCATTATAAAATTCTGCTGATATAAAAAACAAATCTCTATTCTGTAAAAGAGTGCGATTCATCTCTAATCTCCTTATCTTGCATACTGAATATCATTATATCCTGGCTATTAATCAGACACAATTTACTTCTAAATGATGAAATGATACATTAAATATAAACAACTTTAACGTAAAGAGGCGATTTAAATATGTAACTTATTCTTTTCCATCACATTACTCAGTCAAGCTTCTCTCAATACACTTAGATAAGCTTAGTTACACAACTAAATATCAAGCTTTCTTCAGCTGAAGTATCTTTTTGTCTTGATTGAGGTGCGACTGTGACCTGGAGAAGGATATGAAAAAATTATCAAATGAATTTAAGTTTCTATATTTCAGTCAGCTGTTTGCAAATACAGGCGATATTCTCTATATCGTCGGACTTATCGGTTATATTTTCGAACATACACAGTCTGCTCAAGCATCTGTCTATATTCCGATTACTATCACCTTCTCGCTTTTTATCAGCGGCTGGTTTGCACCTTATGTTTATAGTAAATGGTTAAAGAAAGATATATTATCGTTCTGTCAATCAGTTAAAAGTGGACTGATGCTTGTTATTTTCCTGAGTATGATTACTGATCAAAATAGTAATGTGCTCTATTATCTAGCCGCTTTAAACGCTTTCTTAGATGGTTTTACTAATCCGCTGAAAATGACACTGATTCCTCAACTTGAACGTAAAGAATTGATCAGCTATGCCAATGCACAAATGAGTATGATGAATGGTTTAGTTCAGATAGGTTCATGGGCACTGGGCGGTTTTCTTCTAATGCTTGGTAGTGAAACAATCATTATCATTACCGTGATACTCTATTTATTGTCACTGTTATTTATCAATCAGCTGAAGCTGATTCAAGATGTACGAGATACATCTCAGCTTTCAGTGAGTCATAGTTTTAAAGAAATGTTACGCACGAACCTTACATTAGCTGAAAGTCATTTTTTAACTATCCATACACTGTTTGAATCAATCGGGCATTCTGTATGGATTGCAGCGATTCTACTTGTCTATGTCTCAGAGAGATTAGATGCTAGTGATAAATGGTTCGGTATCATCAATGCTACGTTCTTTATCGGTGTTTTACTGGGAGGTATCATTTTAGCCAGAAAAAATAATCAGCTGATGAACCATGCTTATCTGTACATTATCTTCATTCCACTTGCTTTAAGTGTCATCAATGTATCATTCGGCTATACTCAAGTGATTCTTTTTGCACTATTACTCTCATTAATATTCGGTATTTTAGATGAAATCAGAAGCACACTTCTACACACTAAAATACAACTGAGCCTGGATGATGAAAAACTCACAGCTCTTTACACGCTTAATGGTATGATTCATTCATTCTGTTTCTCTGTCAGTTCCTTTATTTCCGCAGCAGTAGCAGATCACTTTTCAGTTACAATTGCTTTTTACTGGGCTGCAATCGCTTATGTAGGCTGTTTCATAATAAGTATGAAGTATCGAAAATTGTTTAATTAAAAACAGCTCGTTCTCTTTCTAGAGAACAAGCTGTTTTAGGTTATTAAAGAGCTAGTGATTATAAATTTTATGAAGACTTGTGAAATTATCAACGTTTTCTCTGTTGATACTGTCACTTACAATCATTCGATTCTATATAATGGCACAATAGAGTCATATACATTTAATTCTATTCTGCTTCAACAAATTGCTCTTTACGATTCTTTCTATCGGGTAATTTGAGCTCCCATCCTCAAGAATCCCTCTCTTCTTTCAATCTATCTTCTGTTTTCTTAAATACCAAATAAAGTAAGTACATTAACACAGCTGTTTGCACGGTGATGCTTATAAGAAACTGATTTTCTGAGCGATTGATTAAGAAAATATCTATTCCGATTAATATAATTGATATCAGAAATGATCGATAAAATAAATTTTTCATTATTTTCATCGAGTAAATCTGTGCGATATCCCAGTTCTTCTGTGAAGCCATTGACTGTCTGCTTCTATAACCCATCCAATGATTGATTTCTTTTTCCGGGCTATGTTCCATCATTCTGGCAATAAGAAACAGCATAAGACTTGATAGACATAGAATCATCGTTATCCTCCTTAACTGAATCTGTCGTTCCACTCACTTCGCAGTATCCCCATCTTGATAGCATCATAGTACTATCCATCTACATGCCTGGACTGACGGATTCTCGCTTCTTCCTGCATGCCGATATGTTTTGCGACTTTCATCATGCGGTAGTTTCCTGATCAGGTTGACATCCCTAACCGATGTAGCGCGGTATGGTCAAAGAGATAATCTATCCAGAGTTTATAAGCTTCTGTCCCGTAACCGCCGTTCCATTAGGTTGGGTCATAGATGACGATACCTGTTTCCAGCCAGTCGGTATTTTTGTCAATCCAGTAGCAGCCGACTGTCCCGATGAATGTTCCGTCAACTGTGATCATCAGCTGCTGGTAGACATCATAAAAGAGAAACTGGTTGTCCTGCTGCTGTTTAAATTCATCCCATGTCAGATGAATTTTAGGGATATAAGGTCCGTTCCATTTATCCGCTTCTTGCTTGTCCTCTTCATATTTCCAGTAATACAGTGCTTTTAACAGCTTGTCATTCGCTGCTCTTAGCTCTATTTTATCACCATTAATCACCATAATATTCCCTCTTAACCATTTTATTGACATTTTACCATTAAAGATGTCATAAAAAAATTCTCCTCTATATGAGGAGAATGATTTTTATTCAATGACTATATTCTGAGGTTCATATATTTCAATCGAATTAATCTGGTGATTTTCTCTGTCCAGCACACGGAACATATAACCTTCATGGAAGATCTCATCTACTTTGCCGGCATGTGTCGCCATCCAGCCGCCCATCGTATCGATGGAGTTACGTTCAATGGTGATATTCAGTAATCTCTCAATATCATTGATTGCCGCACTTGAATGAACTTTATAGTGATTGTCTGCTATTTGAACGATTCGTTCTGGTTCTTCTTCATCATGTTCATCACGGATTTCGCCGACCAGTTCCTCTATGATATCTTCAATCGTCACAATCCCGCTCGTCCCGCCGTACTCATCCATCAGTACAGCCAGATGAATACTTTTCTGACGCATCTTCTGCAGCAGACTGTTCAGCGAGACAGACTCGATATCACGGATTACTGGATTAATATAATCGCTCAGTCTGCATTTCATGACACTTTCCTTGTCCATCATCGTGAACTTGATGAAGTCCTTCATATGAATAAAGCCGACAATCTGGTCTTTATCCCCTTCATAGACAGGATAACGGGAATAGCGTTCTTCAGCTACTGTTCTGAGCACTTCTGCCATGCTCGTTGCAGCATCAAAAGCGATTATTTCATTACGTGGTGTCATAATTTCCCGGGCAACTTTGTCATCAAATTCAAAGACGTTGTTGATGACATTCAGTTCTTCGATATCAATTTCACCTGACTGGTAGCTGTCAGATAACAAGAGACGCAGTTCTTCTTCACTGTGCGTCATCTCATGCTCGCTGACCGGCTTGATACCGATAAGTCTGATAAGCAGACGCGCTGAACCATTCAATATCCAGATGAACGGATACAGAATGCGGTAGAAGAACATAATCGGTTTACTGAACATCAACGTGACCGCCTCTGCCTTCTGAATCGCTATCGTTTTAGGCGCAAGTTCACCGACCACGACGTGCAGGAATGTCGCAATAACAAATGCGCCGGCTATTGTAAAAGCATGTATCCAGCCGTGAGGAATACCGAGTGCTGTGAAGAAAGGATTCAGTATAAATTCGAAGGTCTTCTCACCTACCATACCGATACCTAATGCCGTGATAGTTATACCTAGCTGACAAGCGCTTAAATATTCATCAAGCTGGTTGACCACTTTCTGTGCGGTCTGTGAACCCGGCTTTCCTTCAGCGACAAGCTGACTCAGACGCGAATGTCTGACTTTGACGATAGCGAACTCTGTCGCCACGAAAAAGGCCGTCAGTATGATGAGTATTGTAAATATCATTAAGTTTATAAACGTTTCCAAATAAATCCTCCGTTAATGTAATAGTAACAGCAGTGCTTTTACAACTGCCAGGTCTTTCATTGCGAGCTGCTTAATCTGTTCCAGATTATCAGATTCTATGATGTGTTTGATATCCTGTTCAAGCGTTTTGATCTGCGACTGCATATCGCTACCTTCAGGTATAATAATCTGACGGATTTCATTGAGATGCTTACCTTGCGCTTTCAGTTCTTCAATCTGATGAACACGCTCAATCATCGCAACATCGTAAATTCTATAATTCGATGCGGTACGTTCGAATTCGAGTATTTGCATGTTTGTATAATAATCAATCGTCCGATTCGTTACGCCTGTAAGACGCGCAAGTTCACCGATTTTCAGTAAGTCCTTCCCAATCTCATCCCTCCAAACCATTACGTGATGGTTTAACTATACCATGTGATATCAGCGTATACAAAAAAAACAGTCTGCCTGTCAGGAGACTGTTATAACTGCATATCAATATGCGGGATATTATGATGCTCATAGACTTCTGACTGAGCCACAAATCCAAATGATTCATAAAATTCTTTCAGATAAGCCTGAGCAATAATCTTAATGGTTTTACCAGGATAGCGTTTCTTAATCTCTTCAATCGTCAGAGTCACAATCTTACGTCCCAGCTTCTGCTTACGATACTGTTTGACAACGAGCACACGCCCGAACCTGACACAGTCCTCCTCTTCAATAATACGCGTGTAAGCTTTGATATGATTCTCTTCTTCCAGATAAAGATGCAGACAAGTACGATCGTGCTGATCGATGTCGCCATAATGCCCCCCTTGTTCTACGATGAAAGTATTCACTCGTGCTTCAATGATTGAGAGGACCTCTTCCGGCGTGAGTTCCTGCAGTGTCTTGATCTTCAGTTCCATAACATCCCTCCTCAATTAACCATCATAAAATTTTCAGTAAATAACTACTTGTCTCATACCCAGTTTCTCTAGTGTGCAATCTTTCGTTATAATCATACTAAATACCTATTTATCAAGAGGTGAAAAATAATGATAACAACTTTATTAACTTTAGAAAAATCTTTATTTAAATATGAAAATTGCAGAGATTTTCATTTCTTAAATCATATACTCCACTCTGATTTTATGGAGTATGGTACAAGTGGTCAAATCTATAATAGAGAAGAAACAATCGCATTACTGCAAACTGTCCAGACTGACCGACCTATTATCATCCATTCTTCTAAAATCTTAAAGTTAACCAACACACATTGGCTACTACATTATGTAAGTGAAAATCAGGAAAGCGGAATCATCAGTAATCGCTCGTCCATCTGGGTTAAAACACAAAGTCATTACCAGATGTTTTTTCATCAAGGAACACAAACTGACGAAGTGAAAGATTTGCAGGAGATGATAAAATGAGAGCATCGACAAGAAAGTACATAGCCGCTGATGCCGATAAATTAAGTAAACTATTCGCAGAACTTGGCTATCCTTGTTCTACTGAAAAAATCACAACTCGCCTGGAACAATTAATCGTACATCCTGATTATTATCTACTTGTTCTAGAAAACGACCATCAAATCATTGGTTTCTGCGGCATGTGTAAAATGATGTTTTTTGAACATGAGGGTTATTACATGAGAATTCTGGCATTTGTCATAGATTCAGATTATAGAAAGCACGGGTACGGAAGTAAACTATTAAGAGATGCAGAAAATTTCGCTCTCATGCAAGGCTGCAACATAATAACCCTTAACAGCGGCAATCGAGAAGAAAGAAATATTGCTCATCAGTTTTACCAATCGAATGGGTATAACATAAAATCGTCTGGTTTCATTAAAGAAATATAATTTACTAATAAAGTTTTATACGCAGAAACACTCATCGTTTTATGTTAAAATATTTTTAATCGATAAAAGGATGATGTATATGGCCAATGATGTCTTAAAAGTTTTAATAGACGAAAAAGCAGCAAAAATTGTAGAACTGACTAAAACTAAGGCTAAAACGACTAAAGAATTAGCTAAAGAACTTAACGTGAAGACTTCTAACTTGTATTATCCAATTAAAAAGTTACTGGAAGTTAATGCACTCAAAATTGTTGAAGAAAAACAGATCAAAAATATGACCGAATATTATTATTCAAGTGCTCATCTGGAAAAAGAAGCAATCAATTTTGAGTTTCCCTTTATAACTGAAAACTTCGAACAGTTAGTTGCTTTAAATATGATTAAAATACAGAATGTATTTGATAATATGGCGCAAGATATAGAACGTAATATGGGGAAAACACCAGAAGAAATTAAAAATATGGAAGAACCTAATACTTCTACTTTCTCAACAATGGAAATTAATCTAACTTATCAAAAATGGACAGAAATGATGCAGGAAATGAGAAACGTTGTCCAAAAATATAAAGATGAGTTTGAAGATGAATCAATGCCTCAATACAATATTCAATTATCAGCCTATAAAGACAATGCTCAAGAAGACTAGGAAATCTCTAGTCTTCTTTTTATTGACTTAATTTTATTTATCGTTAAAATATATTTTAACGATAAATATTTAGGAGTTGAGAATATGAGAAGTAAAGATTATCTATTAACTGGTAGATTGATTTCATGTTTTGGTGATTCATTATATTCAATCGCTATCATGTGGTATGTTTTTGAAAAGACCAAAGACCCTCTTATCACCGGAATAGCCTCTTCTGTTTTAATGCTACCCATGGTCTTATCTGTATTTGCTGGACCTCTCATCGACCATTTCAATAGAAAAAAGTTAATGCTGGGAACACAAATCATTCAAATGCTGTTGATGGCAACTATTACCGTTCTCTTCTTATTAAACTTAATGCCTTTGCCTTTATTGATATTCAGCTTCTTCGTTATCGGTATGCTTGAAATATTCGAAGGTAATGCTGAACATGCACTCGCACCTATGATTATGTCTGAAGATGAATTAATCAAGTTCAATAGTGTTGTAGTGACCGGCAATTTAATCATCAGTTCAGTCGCTAAAGCAATATGTGTCTTCATCATCTTGTCTTTAGGAATAGAAAGTATTTATATTATTAATTTCATAACCTTTGTCTTTGCCTGTCTGATGTTTGTCAAAGTAAAATACAAGCATTCAGAACAAGGCTCCTTCAGTAAACAGCAGTATAAACATTCAATTTTAGAAGGTATAACTTATTTTAAGCAATACGGACTGATATGGTTAGCCATTCCTGCTATGATCGCTAACTTTACAGGCGCAATGAGCCAGGCTATACTTCCCGCCTTCACTTTTGAAAAGGGAGGAGAGTTAGCTTATGGCTATTTCTTAACTGCGTCTGTAATATTTGGTGCATTCGGTTCTTTAATCACTCCAAAGCTTAAAAATATCGATATCAATCTACAGATAACAGTTGCACCTATATTTTCAGGTTTATTTATTTTCTCATCTGTATTATTCGAGAACTATTTTGATTCAATGCTATTTTATGGGCTTTCTGCACTCCCACTTGTCATTATGAACATTGGTACTTCAACATACATTCAGACCCATGTCGACAATAAAGTCTTATCTAGAGTGGGCACTATCCTTAGTGCCATCTGTACTGCTGTTATGCCAATAGGCGCCCTATTAGGTGGATGGCTCGGTAGGATATTTAATCCAGACATTTCTATATATATTACTTCACTAGGCTTTTTCTTCTTAGGCATACTTTTTCTGTCACGTAGAATGAGAGGGAAACCAGTCATAGCTATACAAAAAACACCTCACATTTCGTGAGGTGTTCTTTATTATGCATTAACAACTAATTCGTCGTCTCTTAAATCAATATTCACTTCTTTGACTTCCGGATTATCCAGATAATAGTCTGTGATCATATCTCTGATGTGCTGTTCAACGACGCGGCGTAGTGGTCTTGCGCCGAGTTTTTCGTCGTATCCTTGGTCGATGAGCCAGTTTTTCGCTTCGTCTGTGATGTTCATCGTGATTTCTTTTTTATCGAGTGTATGCTGCACGTCCGTAAGCATCAATTCAACAATCTGTTTCAAGTCTTCTTTATTCAAGTGCTTGAATTCAACAATCGCATTGAAGCGGTTGAGGAATTCCGGACGGAAGAAGTGCTTCAGGTCGTCGAAGATACTTTCTCTGTCTGCTTCCTGTCCATCACCGAATCCAGCGTTGGAGGTCGCAATGATGATGGTGTTCTTGAAGTTGACGACATTACCTTGACCATCAGTCAGTTTACCGTCATCTAACACTTGCAGCAGCAGTGTCAGAATCTGCGGATTTGCTTTCTCGATTTCATCCAACAGAATGACTGAGTATGGATTTCGTCTGACTTTTTCAGTTAATGTATTAGAGTTGTCATCATAGCCGACATAACCTGCTGTTGTCCCAATCATCTTAGAGACAGCTGTCTGGTCCATATATTCACTCATATCCAGTCTGATGAGTGAATCTTTGTGACCGAATAGGTCAACTGCAAGCTGTTTCGCCAGTTCTGTCTTACCGACGCCGGTCGGTCCGACGAATAAGAAGCTGCCGATCGGGCGATTACCTTCATCAAAGCCGGCGCGGTTCCGTCTGATAGCGCGAGCTACTGCTTTCACTGCATCATCCTGACCGATGATTTTCTCCTCCAAACGTGACTGAATGTTTTTCAGACGTTCAAGGTCATCACTATCCATCCTAGAGACCGGAATTCCTGTCAGACGTTCAATAGTTGCAGCGACTTCATCGACTGTCACTGAATTCTTGTTATTATCATGCGCAGCATCGATTTTATCGTTCAGATCTTTAATCTGTGATTGAATGCTGCTTGCTTTTTCGTAATCTTCTTTTTGTACTGCTTCTTCTTTTTGCTTGGTTAATTCTTCGATTTCTTTCTCAGCTTCCACTTTATCTACTGCGGTATAAGCTGCAGAGACGTGAGCAGCTGTGATATCCATTAAATCAATCGCTTTATCCGGTAATGTACGCTGCGGGATATATTGCACCGATAAATCAATCGCTGCTTTTAATGCTTCGTCCGGAATGTCAACATTGTGGTGTTTCTCGTAGTTTCCTTTAATTCCTTTTAAGATTTCAAGCGCATCTTCTCTAGAAGGCTCGTTGACCACCACTTCATTGAACCGACGTGATAACGCCGCGTCTTTTAGGATGGTGTTGCGGTATTCATCCTGAGTTGTCGCACCAATGACTGAAATTTCACCGCGGCTGAGTGCCGGTTTGATGATATCTGACAGACCTTTACTGCCTGAGTCACCGCCAGTTGAACCTGCACCGATCATCTGATGAATCTCATCCAGGAATAAGACGATGTTACCATGTGATTTCACTTCATCCAGTAATTTCTGGACGTTTTCCTCGAATGCACCGCGGTACTGTGTTCCTGCTTCAAGTGCTGAGATATCAAGCGAGAAGATTTCCTTATCCTTTATAGAAGCAGGCACATTTCCTTTTACAATCTCCTGTGCCAGCCCTTCGACGATAGCTGTCTTACCGACCCCTGCTTCACCGACCAGAATTGGATTGTTCTTGATACGGCGGCTTAATACTTCGGCTGTATCCTGGATTTCTTTATCACGGCCAATAACTGGATCAAGCTTGCCTTGTCTTGCTTCTGCTGTTAAATTGCGACCGAGTCTGCCTAAAATACCATCTGCTGACAGCTGTTGTGCTGATTGCTGTTTCCCATCTTCTGTGAACGGGTAGCCTTGCTGCTGAAGAGCTGCAAGTTGCTCAGGAGTCACTTCCTGACCATTAATATAATAACGTTTCTTCGTATATGGATTAGATTTTATATGGTTCATATCGTTGAACATACTGTTAAATAATGCATCAAAATCGTTGTTGAAAAATGAGTTATTCATAACTTATTCCTCCTAATATTCAGTTGTAATTGTTTCTTCAAAGGTTCCTATTACCTTTGATATACTTATTATATAAAAAAGGTCAAAAAAGGTCAAACATTTTATTGACCTTTTTTGACTATTAATTTAAATAAAAAAGTCTCCACAAAGGGAGACAATTAATTGCTTTTCGTTATGCAGTTCCTCAGAAACCTCTCCAGTCGCGCGCAGCCTTCTTCGATTTCTTCCATTGTACTGGCAAATGACAATCGGATGTGGCCTTCACCGTATGGGGTAAAAGCTGCGCCAGGTACAACTGCGACTTGCTCCGCTTCCAGTAAGTCAGTCGCAAACTGGAACGAATCTTTATTATATGCAGAAATATCCGGTAAGATGTAGAACGCACCTGTCGGCAGTTCGACGGGCAGTCCCATTTCTGTCAGACGTTTATAGAGATAATCACGTCTTTCAATATAGGCTCTGTTCATTTTTTCAAGCATGGCTGGTGTTTCCGGATGTGTCAATGCAGCAATGGCGCCGTACTGTGAAGGAGTTGCTGCGCAGATAGTGTTATAGAGATGGACTTTCGTCACCTGCTCAGTCGCAAATGGCGGTGCTAAGATATAGCCGATACGCGCACCTGTGATCGCATGCGATTTAGAGAGGCCATTGATGACAAAGAGCTGATCACGTACTTCAGGAAACTCCATAAAAGAGTGATGCTTCTCTGAATAAACGTTCTCAGAATAGATCTCATCTGTAATGATGAGGATATCCTTGTCTTTCAGCAGGCTGACCAGTTCTGCAATCTGTGCCTGTGTCATGGTTGTGCCTGTCGGATTGCTCGGATAGTTGAAGAGTACTGCTTTCGTGCGATCAGTAATTGCTGCTTCAATTGCTGCTTTCGTCGGTACAAAATGCGTCTTAGTTGTATCGACATAAACAGCTTTCGCCCCGAGCAGATGGATAATCGGTTCGTATCCAGCATATGCCGGCGCCGGAATAATGACTTCATCGCCAGGCGCCACTATCGCTCTGAAGACACTATCGATAGCTTCAGATCCGCCGTTTGTCACAATGATTTCTGTCTCAGGATCATAACTGACGCTGAATCGCTTTTTCGTATAGTCTGCTATCGCTCTACGGAGTTCAATCAGACCTTTATTATGCGTATATCGTAACTTGCCATCATCAATCGCCTTTGTCATCGCCTGTCTGATAAAGTCAGGTGCATCGAAACCGGACTGGCCAAGTGTCAGATTGATACCATTATCATATTCGCTTACTTTATTTGAAAACTGGCGTGTACCCGGGATTTTCAGATCCGTCACCCGCTCATTAAATCGGTGTTCCATTTAATCATAACCTTCCTAGATGATATCGTTCTGAATGAGCTGCTCAAGTGTCTGACGACGGATGACCGGTCTGACACCTTCCTCTGACACGAAGACGACAGCAGGTTTCAGCATCTGGTTATAGTTAGAGCTCATACTGTAGTGATAAGCACCCGTAGAAAGTACCGCCAGCAGGTCACCTGTCTGGATACTAGATGGCAGCCTGATATCTCGACGGATAATATCACCTGATTCACAGAGCTTACCGGCGATTGTCATCATCTTATCATGTGCTTCCTCACGGTTGACGAGGCGCAGTTCGTATTTCGCATTATACAACGCTGTACGGATATGATCACTCATGCCGCCGTCAATTGAGACATAATAATTCGTATCAGGAATTTCCTTGATATTACCGACTTCGTATAACGTGATACCTGCTTCACCGACAATAGAACGCCCAGGCTCCAGTGACAGTTCCGGCACGTGATAATCGAAGGTCTCGCAAGCTGTTTTCAGCGCATCGGTGATTGTCTGGATTCCTTCTTCAATCGGATAGCTGACGTCTTCATCCGTATATTTGATACTGAAGCCGCCACCGATATTCAGCACTTGAATTTCAATGTCATTCTCTTTCAGCCACTCAATGACCAGCTTGACGGTCTCGACTGTCCCTGTAGATTCAAATATCTGTGAACCGATATGGAAATGAACACCCATAAAGTCGATATTCTCGGCCGCTTCAATTTTGCGTACGCCTTCCAGTGCCAGCCCTTTCTTGATACTGAGGCCGAACTTACTGTCTTCCTGACCTGTCTGAATGAACTCATGTGTATGAGCTTCAACACCTGGATTGATGCGCAGGACCGCTTTCACTTGTTTCGTCGCCAGTCTGTCGATGCGCTCAATCTCATCAAGACTATCAATGACAAAGTATTCAACACCTGACTCAATGGCGTAACGGATTTCCTGATCGGTCTTATTATTGCCGTGGAAATGAATACGCGCCGGGTCAACCTGTGACTTAAGAGCTGTATAGAGTTCCCCTTCACTGACAACATCGAGACCCATATTTTCTTCAGCCATCAGATTGAACAGCTGGATAGCTGAGAATGCTTTTGAGGCGTAAGATATCGTGTAGTTCAGTCCTGACTTCGCTAGAGCAGAGTGGAATCTTCTGCACTGCTCGCGGATCATCGTTTCATCATAGACGAAAAGAGGAGTGCCATATTCTTTTGCGATGTCTGTCAGTTTATGACCATGCATCGTCAGTTCGTTATTAATATATTGTAATGTCATTTAAATAATCTCCTTTTTCAGTGAATGATGATTCAGCGCACTGAGCTGTTCTGAGTTTGCGCCGACACCCTTAAATGTATGTTCATCAATCCGGATATCGTTGCTGTAGAGAATGACCGTGTCTCCTGGCTTCACTGCTTCGTCCACTTCGACAAATAAGTGGCTCATCATCAGTGCACGGATTGGGTAACGTCTGCCATTGATGACACAGTCATGTTTACTGCGCGTTCTTAAGATGCCGTCTCCGTAGCCGATATCAATGACGGCAATACGTGACCTTTTATCTGCTGTATAAGCAAAGCTGTAGCCGGCAGATTCACCCGCTTCGAGCGTACGGATCTGAATGACATTCGCGCTGACGGTCAGTGATTGAACCGTCACATCAGTGCTCAGACTTGAATAAGGTCTGCTGCCATATAGAATGATGCCAGGACGTACGTGTGTATGCTGATCAAAAAGACCATCGCGGACGAAACTCGCACTGTTCTGCGCATGAATATAGTCAAAGTGATAATGTTCAAGCATATCAGATAGACCTGTCAGCCACGCCTCTTTCTCAATATCATAATCAGGGACTTCAAACTCATCAGCGTAACCGAAGTGGGTCCAGATACCGGCAATCTTCATCTGATGTTCTTCTCCCTGCTCTTGATTCAGTTCAATGACCTGCTTCATCTCGTCAAATGTCTTAAAACCAGAACGGTGCAGCAGATTCTCAAATTCCAGATGAACGTTGATGCCTGCAAGGTCTTTCTGGTGAGTCATATAGAAGTCAAGTGAAGGCAGTGTCATATGAATACTGTTTGCTTTCAGCACGTCAAATTCTGTTGACGGATTCATCAGAAAGACAGTCGCGTCTGGCGCAAGTTCACGCACGCGGACTGCTTCGTGCAGCACCGTCGTACTGAACGTATCAATGCCTGCTGACATGAAAGCTTCTACAGCAAAGTCCAGTCCATAATGATAGGCATTATTCTTAACAACTGCCATCACCGGCTGTCCTTGCATAACGTGCTTAATATTGTCTTTGAATACTTGAGAATCAAGTGTCCAGGTTGCCGTCATTGTACCGCCTCAAATCTTGTTAAAATTGCACTGAAGAGATCAATGCCTCCTAGTAGCACCTGTTCGTCAAAGTTTAATGTTGGAGTATGGAGACCCGTGACAAAATGCTTATCGACATTACGACAGCCTAGAAAGGCAAAAGCTGTTGGTGCTACATCACCATAGAAGGCAAAGTCTTCACCGAAAAGATAAGGTTCGTCCTTTTCAATGAACTGGAGCGACGTGTCTTCACTCGCTGACTTCATAAAGGCATAGGCTTCTTCATGATTATATGTGGATGGATAGCCGTCAGAGAATTTCACTTCTACCTGAGCACCTGTCAGGGTTGTACATGCTTCAGCTATCTTCATCATCTGTTCTTTGACGACTGCCAGGTCATCTGCATGATATGTGCGGATAGTCCCTTCAAGATAACCATTTGACGGTACTGTGTTAATGGCTTCCCCAGCATGAAACTGACCGATATGAACGATATTATGTCTAAGACCCGGCAGATGGAACTGCTGAATCTGTGCGACCTGCGTCAGTACAAATGACAGTGCCTCACCCGCTGAATGACCTTGTTCCTTATTCGCAACGTGGGCTGACAAACCTTTAATAAAGAAGCGATATTCTGTTGCACTCGCTGTAATCGGTCCAGGCTTTGATAGTATTTCTCCCTCTGCATTGTCCGGCATCATATGAAGACCGAAGATATAGGAAGGTTTCTTTCTGAACGTATAAGCTTTCAGCAGCTGATTGGCACCTGCTTCTGTTTCTTCTGAAGGCTGGAAGATGAAATAGATGGTAGACGCTAACTGACCGGCATCATACAGTTTCTTGACACGTCCTGCAAATGCGAGCAGCATCGTTGTATGACCATCATGACCACAGGCATGCATGATATTGTCCACTTCAGAACGATAGTCGACTTCGTTCTCCTCGTGAATCGGCAGTGCATCGATATCTGCGCGGAAAGCAATTGCTCGCTCTGCCGTTCCTTCGAGATAAGCGACTACACCTGTCGCAAGTGGCGTATCATAGGGGATGCCTAATGCGTCCAGTTCACGCTTGATAAAAGCCGTCGTCTCAAACTCCTGCATGCTTAGTTCCGGATGCTGATGCAGCCAGCGTCTCGTCTTCTTAACATATTCATGTTCCATTACCTTCACCTCGTTTAGTCGTTCAGTTTTCTTAATGCCTGTACAATCTCAATTTTAGAGCTTTCCACTTCGTGCGCCTGTTTGATGACGCGCGCAGGAGTGCCTGCCACAACAGCACCGGCCGGTACATCTTCAGTGACAATCGCACCTGCTGCAACGACTGCACCTTTGCCGACACGTACACCTTCAAGAATGACAGCATTCGCGCCAATCAGTACGTCATCTTCAATGACGACAGGGTCCGCGCTCGGCGGCTCAATAACACCTGCCAGCACTGCACCTGCACCGACGTGGACATTCTTACCAGTCGTCGCACGGCCGCCAAGTGTCGCATTCATATCGATCATTGTACCCGCACCGACAACGGCACCGATATTAATCGTCGCACCCATCATCACGACTGCACCATCATGAATCTCCGCATGTTCGCGGATAAAGGCACCTGGTTCAATACGTGCATTGATCTTCGTCTGATCAATCAGCGGAATCGCTGAATTGCGGCGGTCATATTCCACTTCTACTTCTGTAACAAGTTGTTTATTCTCTTCATAGAATGCTTTCCAGTCTTTCAGGTCAGCGAAAATCGTTTTTGAAGACTTACAGCCAAATACTTTTAAAGATTTCGGGAATGTTACCGCTGAAAAATCTCCGTTCACATAAACCTTAACAGGTGTTTTCTTTTCACTGTCGCTGATATACTGAATAATTTCCTGTGCTGATTGTAATGTCATAATAATTCCCCTTTTTATAAGTTATCAAATGTATAGTAACCTGGTTCTTTGTTCACTAACTGCTCTGCAACATCAATGCTGCCTGACGCAAAAATATCTTTACTCTGAGCGCGATGTATAATCTGAATCGTTTCATCATGACCGGCGAACAGCACTTCATGCTCGCCAACGATCGTCCCGCCACGTACCACACTGATACCAACTTCTTCATCAGTTCGCGCTGTGTCCTCTTTTGTACGGTCATAGACTGGCGTGGTTGCCGCACGTTTTTCTTTGATAGCGTCATAGAGTTTCACTAGAGTACCGCTCGGTGCATCTACTTTCTTACGATGATGTTTCTCAGTCAGTTCAATATCGAAATTCTGCAGGAGCGGTACACTGTATTTGATGATTTCAGTAAGAATATGGACGCCGTAGCTCATATTGGCGCTGAAAAAGACGGGTTTTGTCTGACTAGCTCCTTCTAGTGCCGCAATGATTTCTTCTTTACGCCCTGTTGTCGCCATAACTATCGGCATAGAATGCTCTTTTTCAATCACTGGCAGTGACAATGCCGGATTTGAGAAGTCGATGATGGCATCTGCTGCCGGCCATTCTGCATCTACCTGGTATGACGGATAAGGATATGATTTATCCGACAACGTGATCACTCCTGCGATTTCATGTCCCCGTTCTTCAGCAATCCGTGCCACCCGTTCGTTCATCGCACCGTAACCGACAAGTAATATCTTCATTACGCTTCACCTTTATAAGCTTTGTACGCTTCATGAATCACTTTACTGTCAGCTGCTTCAAGAGGAACAAGCGGTAATCTGACTTCTCCGTTTGCGTAACCCAGTTCAGTGACGAGCGCTTTAATCGGCATCGGGTTGACATCTATGCCGAGTGCATCAATAAGCGGACTGACTTCATCGAAAAGTCGCTGTGCTTCCGCAGGATCAGATGCATACGTTTCATATATCGCCTGGAATTCAGCAGGCACAGCATTCGCTACTACCGAGATAACACCATCACCGCCACGTTCGTAGAAAGGAATGATGGAGTCGTCATTACCGCTGTAAAGTGCAAAATCTTCCATACCGAGCTCTTTGACCTGCTCCAGATAATTCATATCACCTGTTGCATCTTTTAATGCAACGATATATTTGTTCTCTCCTAGTGTCTTCACTGTCTCGGGTTCAATCGTCATATTGGTACGTGCAGGTACATTATAGAGCACGACCGGCAGTTCAACCGCATCGGCAATCGCTGTGAAGTGAGCAATCAAACCGCGCTGATTGGTCTTGTTATAGTAAGGGGTGATCAGCATAATCGCATCGGCACCCGCTTCTTTTACTTTGAGAGAATGTTCAATCGTTGCCGCTGTGTTATTGGACCCTGTGCCGACGATAATCGGTACACGTCCATCTGACACTTTGACAGCCAGTTCAACCAGCTTAAGTTTCTCTTCTTCATTCAAGGTTGAACCTTCGCCTGTCGTGCCGTTGACAAAAATGGACTGCATGCCGTTATCGATGAGAAATTCTACATGGCGCTCAAACGTCTCATAGTCCACAGCACCTTCCTTGAAAGGCGTGGTAATCGCAACTGCTGTGCCTCTGAATAATGTCACTACGCTTCACCTCTTTCTGCTAGTAATACTTCTAAAATCTGTACAGCATTCAGTGCTGCCCCTTTTAAGAGGTTATCAGCTGTACACCAGATATGGAATGTGTTATCCAGTGACTCGTCCTCGCGGATACGGCCAACGAACACTTCGTCACGCCCTGTTGAGTCAATAGCGAGCGGATATTGATTGTTCTCTACATCATCAATCAGTACTACACCTTGCTGGTTCTTAAGTACTTCCCTTAGCTCTTCAACTGTTGCGGGTTTTTCAAGCGTGACATTAATCGCCACACTATGGCTGTCTTCAACTGGAACACGTACACATGTCGCTGTCACGCGAAGATCCGGTAAGTTCAGGATTTTTTTCGTCTCTTCAATCATTTTCACTTCTTCTTTTGTATATCCATCTTCCCCGAAGACATCGATATGAGGCAGCACATTATTATGAATCGGATGCGGATAGTTTACTGGTGCCGCGCCTTTCGCACCTTCACGGAGATCATTCAGACCGGCAAGACCTGAACCGGATACTGCCTGGTAAGTCGTGTAAGCGACACGTGTTAAACCGAATTGATCTGCGAGCGGTTTAAGCGGTACAACGGATTGAATCGTTGAACAGTTCGGGTTTGCAATGATGGCACGGTTCAGTACCGGCCGGTTCACTTCAGGAACAATGAGGTCGATATCTTCCTGCATACGGAAAGCGCTGGAGTTATCAATGACAACTGCACCCGCTTGCTCAAAAACCGGTGAGAATCTGAGGGAAGTGCTTCCTCCTGCACTCATCAGTACATAATCGAAGTGTTCTGCTGCACGTTCTTCTGTCAGCTCCTGCACTTCATATGTCTGTCCTTTGAAAGTGATGAGCTGGCCAGCTGATTTCCTGGAAGAGAATAATGTCAGTTCATCAAAAGGGATATTTCTGTGTTCCACAACTTCCATCATTTTTGTGCCGACAAGTCCTGTTGCACCTACAATTGCTAATTTCATTATCCATTCCTCCTATTAATAACTGTTATTTACAGTTCAAAGACTGAACATAATTGTTTGACAGCTTCCTGACCATTCGCCTGATCAACCACATATGAGATGCTGATTTCCGAAGTGGTGACCTGATAGAATGGGATATTGTGATTCAAGAGTGTCATGAAGACCTTACTTGCGACCCCTGACATGTCACGCATGCCTGAACCAATGACTGATACTTTGACATAATCTTCTTGGATAGCGAAATTCAGCGACGGATATTCCTTTTTTAATACAGAGAAGATTTTATCGATCTGCTGCGCATCTGTATCTTTCATGGTAAAGGAAATCTGCAGACCATCCATATTGACAATCTGTGAAATCATATCGATATTGACTTCTTCCTTCTCAAGTAACTCGAATAGTTTCTTTAATAGCTCACTATCGTTCATTGGATAGCTGACCGTCACATAATCCATATCTTTATCTAGAGCTACACCTGTGACTGCTTTTTTCTCGAGAATCTCTTCCTGTGCCATAATCCATGTCCCCTTCTCATCTGATAAAGTCTGTCCTAAATAAATCGGAATGTTATAGTTCTTCGCAATCTCGACGCTTCGAGTTTCCAGTACACCCGCTCCGAGTGCGCTCATTTCCATCATCTCTTCATAGCTGACATAATCCAGTCGCTTTGCCGGGAAGATACGAGGATCCGTTCCGTAAACACCTGCCACATCTGTGTAGATTTCACATGAAACATCGAGTGCAGAGGCAATAGCAACCGCTGTCGTATCACTGCCCCCGCGTCCAAGCGTTGTGATTTCACCCAGTTCATTCATCCCCTGGAAACCTGCGACAACTATGACATCATTGCTGCTGAACGTCTCTGCAAATTTCTGTTCATTGATATTGAGTATCTTACTTTTCAGATGGTGACCCTTTGTTCTGATACCTGCCTGAAAACCAGTCAGTGCCTGTGTCCGGACATCGAGCTCTTTCAAGATGATCGACAGATAGGAAATGGTCTGCTGCTCACCTGTCGTCAAGAGCAGTGCTAAGTCCTGCTCGTTCGGAGCAGATGATAATAAGTCTACATTCCGCAGCAGTTCATCAGTTGTCTTACCCATCGCAGAAACAACGACGACCAGCTGCTCATCCTTCTCTGTCCGCTTCTTCAGATACCCTGCAATATTCTTCAGCTTCGTAAAATCCGCCACTGAAGTCCCACCAAACTTAATTACACTACGCTTTGTCACATTAAATCCTCCCACGGCATCTGAAAACAAAAAAACAAGTTCATAATGGCATGAACTTGTTTACTCTATTTACAAGTGATGCACTCCATTATTTTTCAAATAATGACAAACCAAGAGCTCTTAACTCAATGATCCAACATATCAATCCCTGCAAGAATTGATACATTTCGGCATCTCACCCTTTCAGTAAAGTATTTGCAGATTCCAGACTTTACTTACTGATGATCGATGCGCCTCATCTCTATCTATTAAATTGTTATACATAAATTATACATAACCATTCTTAAAATGTACAGAAAATTGCCAACATATTATTTTTTTGCAAGCTGACTATAAATTTCCTTATAATGCTCATCTAGAAAATAAGTCCATTTATACCAGTCTCCCTTATAATAAATACCTAATGTTTCATTCAACAACGGCTTAGATAGTTCTACTTTCTCTATTTTATCGATTTCAAATGACTCCGTAATATTAGCCAGTTCTTCGGATTCAAAAATTAGGATACCTGTTTGATCATTCAACGTTAAAGTGCCTGGGATTGCCACAAAACGATATTGAAAAGTCTTGTACGAACAGTATGTTTTAATATTAATACGAGAAAATCTACCAGCTTGATTTCTTAACACCGGGAATCTGGCCTTTATGTGCCAGCTCACGGAAGGCGATACGTGACAGCTTGAATTTACGATAGACAGCTCTAGGTCGGCCTGTTAATTCACAGCGTCTTGTCAGTCTTGTCGGTGATGAATCTCTCGGTAGTTTTGCGAGCGCTGCGTAGTTTCCCTCACGTTTCAGCTGCTCGCGTTTTTCTCGGTACTGCTCAACTAATGCTTGTCTTTTCTTCTCTTTTGCGATTTTTGATTTTTTAGCCATAATAACTCCTTTGTATTTATAAATCGTAATAATTACGTTTTATAAATATAGCACAGCTCTCTTTTTTACGCAAACGAAGAAGCAATCTTTTAACAATGAAATTCATCGTCTTGCAGAAACAAATCTATCTGATAGAATCCAAATGTAAGTTCAAGGCCGGTCTATTCTGTATACTAGATAAAATAGGACAGACAACGCGGTGCAGATCAAGCCGGAATTAATCCGCACGCTTGTCGGCATCAATAGAGAGAGAACCAGATAAATGATGGCGATGCCTATCATAATGATAGATAACAGCAAGTAAGCTTTCATATTTGATTAACCTCTTCCAGCTCTATAGTATATAATTTTTATTATAATGAATTCTTATGGTCAACACTAATGCCAGCTTCTTTGACTTAAACATTACTTCTATATGAATATTTGATTTATACTAACTATAAAGAATAGAAAAAGGAGCTTCATTATGATGAAAACAGTAACGATTATTGGTGCAGGCTTAAGCGGGCTGGTTGCTGCAGCTGAACTTCTAAAACGAGGTCATCAAGTCATGATGCTTGATCAGGAGCCGGCTCAAGCAATAGGGGGACAGGCATTCTGGTCATTCGGCGGTCTCTTTCTCGTAAATTCGGGACTGCAGCGCAAATTCCAGGTCAAAGATTCGTATGAACTTGCTCTTAATGACTGGATGGGAACAGCACGCTTTGACAGATTAGATGATGAAGATAAATGGGCTGTGAAATGGGCTGAAGCTTATATCCGCTTTGCAAGCTTTGAGAAAGAAAAGTATCTGAAATCGATGGGCATTAAATTCGCACCTGTTCTCGGCTGGGCTGAACGCGGCGGCTCAAGTGCTGAGGGTCACGGCAATTCAGTACCTCGTTTCCATATCACCTGGGGGACAGGCCCCGGCCTGATTGAACCTTTCGTCAACTACTGCCTTGCACATAAGTCGTTTAAATTTCTGCCGAGACATCAGGTCACAGATCTGGTTATTGCAAATAATAAAGTGCAGAGAATCTCAGGGAATATTTTAGAACCGAGTGATGTAGAACGTGGCGCCCCGTCTTCGCGGATAGTGATTGATACATTCGAGCTGCCAGTTGAGCACTTAATCATAACGACGGGCGGAATCGGTGCGAATCATGAACTCATCAAACAGAACTGGCCGAAGAGACTGGGTAAAGCACCGGCACATATGATTCAGGGTGTACCCGATTCAACAGACGGCAAAATGCTGAAAATCAGTGAGGATGCCGGCGTCCGTCTGGTGAATAAAGACCGTATGTGGCATTATACAGAAGGTATTCAGAATCATAGTCCAATCTGGCAGCAGCACGGTATCCGTATTATCCCCGGTCCTTCTTCTATGTGGTTTGACGCGACAGGCAGACGTTTCTCAGCACCTGATTATCCTGGCTTTGATACCCTCCATACATTGGAATCAATCAGTAAAACAGGTTATGATTACTCATGGTTCATACTCACGGAGGATATCATAAAAAAAGAGTTCGTATTGTCCGGCTCTGAGCAGAACCCTGACTTAACCGGTAAAGACTACAGACAGATTCTGAAAGAACGTCTATCGAGTCAGGCAACGGGTCCTGTCGAAAAATTCCGGACAGACGGCGCGGACTTTGTTGAAGCAGATAACTTAAGAGATTTAGTCTCAGAGATGAACAGACTCGCCGGGAATAATTTACTGGATTATGAGACAATCAAGAAACAGATTGAGCTGCGTGATCTGCAGGTGGATAATCCTTTCAGTAAAGACCCGCAGATTACGTTCATTAACGGCGCTAGACATTTTCTGGGAGATAAGCTGATCAGGACAGCAAAGCCGCACAAGTTTCTGGACGGCCGCAAACTGATCGCCGTTAAACTGCATATCATCAGTCGTAAAACCCTTGGCGGTATTCAGACAGACTTGAACAGCCAGGTCTTCAATCAGCACGAAGAACTGATAGAGGGTCTCTATGCTGCCGGAGAAGTCGCAGGCTTCGGCGGCGGAGGTGTACATGGTTACGGTGCACTGGAAGGCACTTTCCTGGGAGGATGTATCTTCAGCGGGTTACGCGCGGCTATCGGTATTGATTCAAAGTAAGATTTCTAGAAAGTATGATTTTTTATCAATAAAGAGCCATTGGATTCTCTCCAACGGCTCTTTATTTTATCTTATCTTCTATATAGTGATAATAACTCGCTGGAATGATATCAAAATCAGGATGCTCTTTATTCTCAAGAAAATTCTCCATCATCTTTCTATCACTAAAATCAGTTAACTCCAGCGCACGCCATTCATGAAAGAAGGCCAGTTCAAATGCATCATCGAGATAAGGGAGACACAGGCTGTACACTTCAGCAGCAGCGAGGTGCAAGTTTGCATCCTCAGCAGTAATCGCATAACGTGACAGCGCATCAGCAATACGATGTTCTTCAATATCATACTCAAAGAAATAACCGATTATTTTTTCAACATCTTGTCTTTCAACTAGTCGCCTTAATTCCTCTGGCAGCTGTTGCAATAAAATTTCTTCACTTCTCATATATAAGCTCCTGACTGTTCAGTTTATCAATAAGCACAAGAACAGCGGGCGCAATCATTTCACTGTGTGCAAGATCAAAATAGCGTAATCCAGTAATTTCGTTATGCTCTACTGCTTGAGCTAGTGAGCCCTTATACGTAAAACATTCGAGTGATACAGTGGCATTCTGAGGATAAGCAGGGCCTTCAACACAGCCGAGATAATGGACTTTATCCTGCTCAAGCTCTACATTCAGCTCTTCTTGAACTTCACGTACTACAGCAGCCAGTGGTTCTTCTCCGTCCTCAATCTTACCGCCGGGTAAATAATATTTCTCGAGTTCTCTTACTTTAACTAACAACAGCTGCTCATCTTTGATATAGACTAAAGCTGCACATTTAATATCCGCCATATGCTTCATCCTTTCTCTTCTATTACAGCGATGCCACAAAAAAACACCAAAGCCTGATCAGACTTCGGTGCACTATGCCTCCACCCAGAATCGAACTGAGGATTCATCATTACCATTGATGTGTTATACCACTTAACTATGGAGGCGCGACTATCTACTAGTCTAATCAAAAACTTACTGATTTTCAATATGATTTTTAAAAAAAGGATGTGTATTGATCAAAACAGCGTACAGGAGAATAACGATGACAAATCCTGCAGTCAGCCAGTTTGAATTAACATGCAGAGACTCAATCACCATCATATAGACACTTGATAATATAGCAATAACACCTGTTGCCTGTGTGATACGTCTACCATTATATCTCGCTTTCTGTTCGTCAGACATTGTATTATAACCGGCCACAAGAAAACTGCCTTTACCCGCCAGCATAAAGAGACCGACGATGAAAAATAAGAGTGCTATTCCAATCATTTCTTTTCCTCCCTTCTATATAAGTCCAGCAGCTCAGAAGGAATATGGCAGTAATCATTCGGATACTTATCCAGATGATCCTGATGTTCTTCTGCACTCGGAATATAATGAGTGAGCGGTCTGACTTCAACAGCTATCCGGTCGCTGTCTCTTCTCTTCTTTATAAATGCAGCCGCCATCTCAAGATGCGTATTATCTTCACTATAGACACCTGTCCGGTACTTCTCTCCGACATCGATTCCCTGCTGATTGACACTGTAAGGATCAATAATCAGAAATAGATTTTCAAGCAGTGTCTCTACCGTTACTTCTTCAGGATTAAATATTGTCTTCACACACTCAGCATAGCCATCGTATGGTCCATCCAGTGTATCACTCGTTCCGTTTGCACGGCCCGCTTCTGTCGTGATAACACCCGGTATTGTTTTAATAAAAGCCTGTACCCCCCAAAGACAGCCGCCTGCCAGATAAATTATTTCCACGCACACCACTCCCTTATCAAAATTATACAGTAAACATAATAGAAGGGCACCTATAGATGCCCTCTGTCTTATTTCCCCGCTTCTGTAAAGTATTCTTCCGCAATCTCCTTAACCCATCTGAGTTTTGCCCACTGCTCTTCTTCTGACAGCAGATTACCTTCTTCTGTTGAAGCGAAGCCGCACTGTGGGCTGATGCTCAGTCGTTCGACAGGTACATACTTTGCTGCTTCATCAATACGTGCTTTGACCTCTTCCTTGTCTTCAAGAGCCGGAAACTTGGAGGTGATGAGCCCAAGGACTACGTGTTTACCACCAGTGACTTTCTCAAGGGGTTCAAAGCCGCCTGCACGTTCTGTATCATACTCAAGATAGTAAGCATGTACATCCTCCCTGCCGAACAGTTCTTCAGCTACTTTTGTATACGGTCCTTCACTTGCCCAGTCTGACTGATAATTTCCCCGGCAGACGTGTGTGTTGATGATAAGGTCACTCGGTGCCTGATGAATGACGCGGTTATTGATGTCAAGCAGTTCTGCTTTCAGTTCATCGAGCGGAATGGAAGTGCCGTTTCCTTCACCATGAATTTTTTTCGCTGTCTCCTCAGAAAGATGAATGCCCCACGAACAGTCATCCAGCTGCAGAACTTTGAGGCCTGCGTTATACAGATCATCAATCACCTGCTTATAAGTCTTGATAATATCTTCTTTCACTGCTTCTCGTGAATCGTAAATGGCTTCTACTGACTCCTTGACACCTGGGCGTGTCAGTTCAACGAGCAGCTGTGCAGGGGCCGGGATTGTCTGTCTAACGGTTACATGGCTGGATGCATGGTCCCGGACAAACTTGAAGTGTTCGACGAATGGATGATTCTCACCTGAAATCTTGCTGACAAATTTGATACTGTCTTTTCTCGTCTCAACATTATGGAACTGATAGCCCTGCTCCAGCAGCTGACGTTCGATCCCATTAAAGCCGAAGAAGAAATCCAGGTGCCAGTAACTTCTTCTGAACTCGCCGTCAGTCACTGTCGTATACCCTAATTCTTCTATCTTGCGAATCAGTGTGATGATTTCCTGATTCTCAACTTCAGTCAGCTGTTGCTGTGTGATTTCACCCTGTTCAAATTGACTGCGTGCTTTTTTCAGATTCTCCGGTCTCAGGAAGCTGCCTACATAATCAAATTTCGGTTGTACTGTCTTATCTGCTGTCATTGTTCATTCCTCCGTTATTTTTAATTGTCTCTGTACTGAGTTCTATATCTAAATTCAACATGTCATATTCCATAGCAAATTAAAAAACCCCACACTCCTTTACTTATTAGTAAAGGGTGAGGGGTTGCCCACGGTACCACCTTTATTCGCGCAGCCATCACTGACTGAGCCTCAGTAAGTACACAGAAGTATACTTTGACGTTGATAACGAGCGCCAACTCTCGGACATCACTTACTTGTTCACACTTTCAGCTTGCAGCAAAGAGGCCATTTTTCATCACAAGTCTTTTGCTTCATTTCACCTACAGAAGCTCGCTGTTGAAAAGAACTTGTCATTACTTTTTCTCTTTTTCGCTTTCAGAATATTAAATTAACGCTAGTATATAAAGACCATTCAGTCTTGTCAACAAGAAATCAGAAAATTTTATATTGTCAAAAAGCGATTGACATTCAATTGCTGACTGTATAAGATAGTGATTAATTAAATACTGCTTATCCAGAGTGGTGGAGGGACTGGCCCTACGAAACCCGGCAACCTTTTCAGTAAGGTGCTAATTCCAGCAGGAATATCCTGAGAGATGAGTCTGTGCGTATGCACTTATCCCCTCCTGGATAAGTGTATTTTCTATTTCAAGGAGGTTTTCAGTTATGACAAATTATCAGTTCGAAACTTTACAGCTACATGCCGGTCTACCTGAGAAAAATGATGCGAATGCTAGAGCACTGCCCATCTATCAGACGACTTCCTTCACTTTTGATGATACTGAGCATGCGGCTAATCTGTTCGGCTTAAAGGAAGCAGGGAATATCTACTCACGACTGACCAATCCGACGACAGCCGCTTTTGAAAGCCGTGTCGCTGCACTTGAAGGAGGGACTGCGGGACTTGCTGTTGCTTCAGGTATGGCAGCGGTCACCTACGCACTGCAGGCACTGGCAGAAAGCGGTGATCATATTGTCGCTTCAAGCAGTCTGTACGGTGGTACTCATACATTACTGACGCATACTTTTCGTAAATACGGTATCAACGTCTCGCTTGTTGATACTAAATGTCCTGAACAAGTTGAGGCTTCAATCCTGCCGCAGACAAAAGCAGTTTTCGTTGAGACTATCGGCAATCCTGAGGGGCATATTGAAGATATCGAGACTCTCGCTGCAATCGCCAAAAAACATGATATTCCACTCGTTGTAGATAATACATTCGCTTCGCCCTATCTTTGCAGACCATTTGATCATGGCGCTAATATCGTTGTCCATTCAGCGACCAAGTTTCTCGGCGGCCACGGGACATCTATCGGCGGTGTCATTGTAGAAGGTGGCAATTTCAACTGGGGCAATGGTAAATTCAAGGGACTGAGCGACCCTGATCCTTCCTACCATGGCCTGAAGTTCTACGAAACATTCGGTGACGTCGCCTTCACTGCGAAAATCAGAACGACTCTTCTGCGTGATACAGGCGCTGCGCTTTCACCATTCAATGCTTTCCTGCTGGCACAAGGGCTAGAGACCCTCTCACTCCGTGTGGAACGTCACGTTTCAAATGCAGAGAAAGTGGCAGCATTTCTGCAGCAGCATCCACAAGTTGAATGGGTCGACTATGCAGGTCTGTCAGGCAGTCCTTACTATGCACTGAAAGAGAAATATCTGCCAAAAGGTGCCGGCTCTATTTTCACGTTCGGCTTGAAAGGCGGCTATGAAGCCGGTCGTAAGTTTATCGAAGCGCTCGAGCTGTTTTCGCTGCTGGCCAATGTCGGTGATGCCAAGTCACTGATCATTCATCCAGCTTCAACAACTCATGCACAGCTCACTCCGGAGGAACAACTCGCAAGTGGCGTCAGACCTGAAACCATCCGTGTCTCTATCGGCATCGAGCATATTGATGACATCCTCCAAGACCTAGAGAAAGGCTTCAGTGCCGTTTAAATGACGATCACGCATACTAACTGCCATCCAGAAACACTGAGTGACCTGCAGCTGGATGAATCATCAGGGAATAATGGAGATATCCGCCTCTTAGTCATCAATCTGATGCCGAACAAACAACGTGCTGAACAGCAGCTGCTGCAGATATTTCACAGTCTCCCTGTCGATATCAGGGTCACGTTCGCTTATATCGATAACCCAGAGTCTGTTAATCCTGCTTATTATGCCTGCCAGTCTTATTATATACCGGCAGATAACGTCAATCCTGAGCAGTTTGATGGTCTGATTATCACAGGCGCACCCCTCGAACACCTTGATTACGAAGAAGTCCGTTATATCAGCACACTTCGTCGACTGACTGACCGGCTGCAGGCAATACCTTACCGTCTTTTTATATGCTGGGGGGCTCTCTTCGCGCTTCATCACTATTATGGCATCGAAAAAAAACTGCTGCCGCAGAAATTATCAGGTATCTATCCATATTATATAACCCAGGAGCATCCGCTGACAGAAGGCCTGGTGCCTTTCTATCAAGTGCCTCAGTCCAGACATGCTACTGTTGAACTGGATACTCAGTCAGAAGTCATAGTTCTGTCCTTTAATGATGAGCTGGGCCCTGATATCATCTCAACCTCTGATTCGCATGACACTTTTGTGCTCGGGCATCTGGAATACGACACTGACACACTGAAAGAAGAATATAGCCGGGACTCACAGAAAAATAATGCCTATATTCCCGCCCATTATTTCCCGGATAATCTACCCTTGAATCAACCCGTCAATCAGTGGTCACATCACGCCAGACAGTTTTATATGAACTGGCTCACCTTAATAGTGAAACATAAAAATGAGCAAACCGGATAAAAAAGACGCGCAAATTAACTTTGCGCGTCTTGTCATATGACTAGCGTCGTCTAGGTGATAAAGCAGCAGGGCCATGTGACCTGATCAGATGAAAAATCGGTGACCAGCCATTGGTATGCTTCAGTGGCGGCAGTCCTCGACCAAGACGGCTGATCTGCTGTTCATAATAAGTCAGGCCTGAGAAACCGCCGAGTGTCTGATCGAGTAACTTGATACCTGTTGTCAGACGTGGAAGCTCTATATCCCGATAAGTGCCGTTGGCCAGGCGATTGGGCAGATCCGGACGCAGCACGAGCGGTCTTGCGATACCGATCATGGCCACATCTGTCTGTGCAAGTGCATCTACCATACTTGTCTTCTTACGGAAGCCCCCGATGACTGCTATCGGGACATCAACTTCTTGACTGATTTTCTGTGCATAATCCAGAAAATAGACTTCACCGTCACTCATCATTTTCGGTTTCTCATAGTCCCCACCTGAAATTTCGACTAAATCAATACCGAGTTCTGCCATCTGTCTGATGACTGCAGTTGATTCTTCTTCAGTGAAACTGTCTTCCCTGAAGTCAGTAGAATTGATTTTCAGACTGATCGGATAATCTTTGCCAAGTGCAGCACGCATTCCCTCGTAGACTTCTACTAGAAACCGCATACGGTTCTCTAAAGTTCCGCCGTACTCATCTGTGCGCTGATTATCACGCGGTGAAAGAAACTGGCTCACTAGATAGCCATGTGCACCATGAATTTGTACACCTGTAAAACCTGCTTTCTTCGCTACTTCAGCAGTTGTGACAAAACGCTGCACAGTATCTTTGATTTCTTCTGTTGTCATCGCCCGTGGTGCATTGAAACCACTGCCGGCCGGTCCTGTAATCGGCACTGCACTTGGTGCCACAGGTTTCTTAGTCATCGACTTCGGACTTTGTTTACCCGGATGGTTAATCTGCATCCAGATATGACTGCCATCTTCAGTGCCGGCTTCTGCCCATTTCTTCAACATCTCTAAATGTCTTTCATCTTCAATGACGACATTACCCGGTTCTCCTAAATAGCGGCTGTCGACCATAACATTGCCGGTAAGCGACATACCGATACCGCCATGCGCCCAGCGACGATAGACATGAATGAGCTCTTCTGTAGGACCATAATCCTTTGTCCCAAGTGCCTCGCTCATCGCTCCTTTATAGAGACGATTCTTAATCGTAATCCCATTCTTCAATGTCAGGGGCTCAAATAACTGTTTTGTCATATCACTCACTCCTTTTGACTTAATTGTACCCGTTACGAGCTTGTAAGCAAACTGAACTGCACGCCTTGACATACAGTTACGATTATTCAGATATATTTTACCACTATGATTTTTAATTTTTATGGTAGTAATATTATTATCATGAATATGTTATAGTTAATTTACACTATGATATTAAATCTATATATTCTATCAAGGGAGGCATGTCTCATGAACTATGTAGGTCAATCTGTAAAAGCCAACTATATCAAAGGATTCGAAAGTATCGGCGGCAACTTACATTTCTACGATGACGGCTTTGAATTTAAACCACATGCACTTAATATCCAGAAGCACAATCCATTCATTTATTACAACGACATTTCATCTGTCTCTAAACGTAATACATTAGGTCTTGTTCCTAACGGGATTCTTGTAAGCACTAAAGACGGTACTGAGCATAAACTTGTGGTTTTCAATCGTCAACACATCATGCGTTTTCTTGATGAAGTTAGATCTTAACAGCAAATTGACCCAAACGGTGACTGTTTGGGTCAATTTGCTGTTAAGACTTTTTTTATCTGACTGCGGATTCAAGTACCTTAAATGTCAATGTTTCTGTATCTATCTCCGCCTGCAGACCATAAGGCAGTATGCATTTCGGCTCATTATGACCAAAGCTCGCGTTATAAAGAATAGGCAGATTTTCATGACCGTATTCCTGCATAATCTTCTGCCAGGATAGTTTGTATTCATCGTAGTAAACATTATTCTGCGGTTTACCGACTATCACACCATTCACGGCATCAAATATACCCATTGCAGCAAAAGAACGCAGCTCTTCTTCTAGTTCATGCGGCTTAATATAGACTTCTGAGGTCTCTACAAAAAAGATAGCCCCTTTAAACTGATCAACTGTCGGAAAGATGGATACACCTCTTAGTTTTGCCAGACTTTCCAGACAGCCACCGATTAAATGTCCCTGCACTTTACCGCTCCCGTTCAAAATTTCATAGCCACTATTTAACATTCTATCACGTGCTATAAATTGATTCTCCGGCTCCCATTTAAGTCCATACTGTCTCATCTGTGCTGCCGGCTTTATTTCTCCTATCACTTCACTACTGAACCAAGTCTTTTTAATGTTATCAACTGTATAATCATCCATCTCAACATTCTCCGCAAAATCAGTGAGGAGTGCCGGACCATAACTGCTTGAGATGCCTGCCTGGTAAAACATCAGATGCTGAACCGTTGTATCAGAATAACCTGAGAATACTTTCGGATTTTTTCTAAGAATGTCAAAATCGATATAAGGTAGCAATCTAATCGATTCATATCCACCGATTGCACAGATAATCCCTTTTACTTCTTTGTCCTGCAAAGCTTGGTGCAAGTCCTGTGCACGTTTTTCAGGATGCTGATAGAGATATTCAATTCCTTTCAATGCATGCGGCATTACTTTCACATGTAGTCCAAATACTTTCTCCAGCCGCTCAATCCCTTGTTCTGTCCGCCATCTGAGATTCTCCTCACCTGCCAAGCCGCTGGATAATGACACTAAAGCTACTGTATCCCCTTTTTTTAATTTTACCGGCTTGATCATCTTAACATCCCCTTTATTTGTTTCATTACATTATACAAAAAAACGCATGCTGTATCAGCACGCGTTGATATTATCTAATATTAATTGTTTTTAGTCTCAGCGCATTCGTCACAACACTGACTGAGGACAGCGCCATTGCAGCCCCTGCTATCCACGGTGCTAGCAGACCAAGTGCTGCTACCGGGATACCGAGCACATTATAACCGAATGCAAAGCCTAAGTTCTGCTTGATATTGCGAATCGTCGCATGGCTGATTTTAATTGCTTCTGGTATCAGTGTCAGTTCACCGCCCAGTATCGTTACATCTGCTGCTTCAATTGCCACTTCTGTCCCTGTACCGATAGCAATACCAATATCAGCTAATGCAAGGGCTGGTGCATCATTGATACCATCACCGACCATCGCGACTTTTCGTCCTGCTGCCTGCAGCTGCCTGATTTTCTCTGCCTTGTCTTCAGGTAGTACCTGAGCAATGACGTTATCAATACCGACAGACTGAGCAATGGCTTTCGCTGTGCGTTCGTTATCACCTGTCAGCATGATGACATCAATCCCCATGTCCTGCATGTCATGAATCGCAGCTGCAGCTGATGCTTTCACTGTATCCTGCACCGCAACGATGCCTCGGATCTGGCCATCAACCGCAATAAGCATAGCCGTCTTGCCTTGCTGTTCATAACGAGCCATCTCATCAACCACATGCGACACAGCAATATTTTGCTCTGCTATCAGTTTGCAGTTACCAATCAGGATACGATGTCCGTCAATCTGTGTTTCAATACCGTGACCCGGTATCGCTTCAAAATACTCCGGTTCTTTTAAAGCGAGCTGCTGTTCTTTTGCATAATCGACGATGGCTGTTGCCAAAGGGTGTTCAGACGCTTTTTCACTGGCTGCCAGGTACTGCAGGGTTTCAGTGTCACCTGTAAAGTCCGTCACTTCTGGTTTCCCTTTTGTCACCGTCCCTGTCTTGTCTAAGACAATCGTATCAATCGCATGTGTCCGTTCTAAATGTTCGCCGCCTTTAAAGAGGATACCTTGTTCAGCTGCACGGCCAGTACCGACCATAATCGAAGTCGGTGTAGCCAGTCCAAGTGCACAAGGGCAGGCAATCACAAGAACAGCGATGGCCGCAACAAGGGCGGGTTCAAATGAAGCAGGGGTCACAAACAGTATCCAGACCAGGAATGTCAGTACTGCAAGGCCGATGACAAGCGGGACGAAATAACCTGAGATCATATCTGCCATACGTTGAATCGGTGCTTTAGATCCCTGCGCCTGTTCAACGACTTTGACGATAGACTGCAGCGCCGTATCCCGACCTACTTTCGTCGCACGCATGGTTATATGCCCGTTCTTATTAAGGGTGGCACCTATCACTGTATCAGTGTCTGTTTTCTCTGCAGGAATCGATTCACCTGTCAGCATCGACTCATCAATCGCTGTGTATCCTTTAACAATCACACCGTCTACAGGTACTTTCTCACCCGGCTTAACAATGAGTGTGTCCCCCACTTTCACTGCTTCGACCGGCATCATCACTTCTTCATTATTACGGATGATTCTCGCTTCTTTGGCCTGCAGACTCAGCAGTGAAGATAATGCACGGGTGGTCTGTGATTTAGCGCGTGCTTCTAAATATTTCCCGAAGAGAATCAGTGTGATCAGTACGGTACTTGTCTCAAAATAGAGATGTGGTTGATACGCTGGCTGCCGAACAGTTTTCACGGCTTCATAGAGACTATAGAAAAAAGCAGCACTTGTGCCGAGTGCGACAAGTACATCCATATTTGCACCACCGCTTCTTAAGTTCTTATAGGCACCGACATAAAACTGCCAGCCGATAATGAACTGCACCGGCACTGCAAGCGCAAACTGAAACCACGGATTCATCATGATGTGTGGCAGATGAATGCCAAAAATGTGCGTCAGCATTGTCAGAAAGAGCGGTAAAGATAAAAGAGCCGAAATAATAAGTTTATATTTTTTCTTTTTCAGCGCCTCTTCTTTTTCATATGCTTTTTCTGCATTGCCTGATTTTGCTTTCGCATCATAACCGAGCTTCTGTATGCGCTGGATGATAGCTGCGTCATCCATATTACCCGGATAATATTCTACGACTGCACTTTCAGTCGTCAGATTGACCGTCGCTGATTTAATTTCCGGCTGTTTATTCAGGACTCTCTCAATACGGCTAGAACATGCGGTGCACGTCATACCCATGACATCAAATTCACTTTGTGTCGCTTTGACATGATAGCCCAGTTTCTCGACTCTCTCAGTCAAATCGTCCACCGTTACTTTGTCACTATCGTAATCAATGGCTGCCTGTTCAGTTGTCAGATTCACTTTGGCATCGACACCGTCCATTTTGTTCAGCACTTTCTCAATTCGTGTTGAACATGCGGCGCACGTCATGCCTTCAATAGGTAAGTTCACTTGTTTCATTATTGACACCTACTTTCCGAATTGTCGTAATACCTTCATCAGTTCATCTATGGATGCTTCTCCTTCACCTTTACGAATCGCATCTGCCACACAATGGTTCATATGACGTTCAGTCACTGAAAAACCGACTTGTTTGAGAGCCGACTCAATCGCACTGATCTGGATTAGAATATCGACGCAGTAACGATCCTCTTCTATCATCTTCTGGATACCGCGTACTTGTCCTTCAATACGTTTCAGTCGCTTCAGCATCTTGTCTTTTTCTTCTGTATTTCTTGGCGTTACAGCATGTTTATGCTCTGCAGTCATCTCAACACTCCTTTATACGGATGGGGGGTATATTTTTCTTCAAAAAAATATAAGATGGAACTTTTCTACAGTTCCATCTTATACCCCTATGTGGTATATGTCAAATCAGATGTCTTGCTGCGCTTCTTCATCGTATACCCCGGGTAACGGGGACCTTGGATAGCATCTCCCAGTTCAAACCCTTCCTTGAGATAAAGTTCCTTCGCACCTGGATTCGGTTCATCAACGATTAGCGTGATGTATTCTATCTCCGCATAATGAGTTCTCACAAAATCCGGCAGGGCTTTTAAAGCCGCTGTTGCGTATCCTTGCCTGGCATAATCAGGCGCCACAGCAAATGAACGTATATAAATACTATGACAGACATTAAACTTCTCTTTATATTCGCTGTCCGTGTCGAGGACAAAGAAAACAACTGCATTTTCCCTGTCAAACCCGAACACCGGTTTTCTTGATGGCATTTTCTCTGCTTCTTTAACATTCAGCTGAGGTGACTTGACGAAGCGTAACTGTTCATCTGTCAGCTGAAATGACTGGAGTGTCTGTGACATAGTTTCATCATAAAATTCGAGCTGCATGATTATTTCTCAAGCCAGATAGATTGAATCACTTCTGCAAAACCTGCCGGCTTCTGCACATAGCCTAAATGTCCGCCTGGAATGTCGATGATGTTAATGCCCAGTTCCTTAGAAATATAGGCATTGACGTCCTGCGGAAATGAACCTTTAGAATCTGTGCCGTTCAGTAAAGTAATCTTATCTAAATATGGACGGAATTCATCTAGATTGATATCAGACGTTGTATATTGTCTGATTTCGTATTTAAACCAGTTCTGCATTTCAGTGAAACGCTGCTCGTCTACGCCACCTTCTCCTGGTTCAGCTGCTTTTTTCATACCTTCTGCATCAATAGCTGCGACATTGAGTGTTTCACTGAATAACTTCATCGCTTGCGGCATCCCTTCTGTTAGCGCAAGATCGACGATTTCATTATTCTTTTCCTGCCAGTAATCAGCATCCGGTAAAAATGTGTTGATCGGCGGTTCGTGGAACGCAATTTTCTCCACGACTTCCGGATGCTCTTGCAGGACATGCATCGCTACAATCGCACCGGAACTTGATCCGATGATATAGACCGGCTCATCACTTAAATGTTTCGCGAGTTCCGCAATATCCTTCGCATCACGTTTCACACGGTACAAGCTGTCCGGCGTTGAAGCTTCTTCCGGCAGTGGTTCCGTCAGCGTGCTCGCACCGAAACCTCTACGATCTACGGCAACAACAGTAAAATGCTCAGCCATTTCTTTAGCAAACGGCATATAAATATCACCTGTGCCATTTGCGCCAGGTATACAGATTAAGACTGGACCCTGACCTACTTGATGATAATGGAGTTCTGCACCTTCTAATGTGAGTTGATTCATTTTACTTCCTCCTTTTATTGAAGAAACCAGTAATCTGATTTCTCTCCTTTTAAGTACGTATAAGTTTCTGGTTCCTGCCCCCGCTGTCTGATATTCTCATTAATCGCATCGCGTGTATCCCATATTAAATGAATGAAATCATTCAGGCGGTTTCGGAACAATGCATTCGGTGCCTGCATATTTAGCACCGCTTCTATTTCTGCTGGCGTCAGTTTCATCTTGTCCGCAAGTGATTCAAGTGTAAAAGATGATGCTTCGGAATGGGATTTCAGTTCCTGGCTGGTCACTGCCCGCTGTTCTTTGTTTAATGACATCTCACCACTCCTTTGGTTATGAGTTGCTATTTTCTTTCTATCTTGTCATCTGACAGCCGGTTATTTTCTTTCTTATAGATTGGTCCATTGGTGCATCTTCTACTCTTAATATAAAATGAGTCTCGTTTCAGAAAATCAAAACAGCGATATACCTGATAAAAACCAGAGTATATCGCTGTTTTTCTTTATTTAATTTACTGAATAGAAGAGTAAAGTCCAGCTAATCACTTTTGCGGGACTTTACTTGGCATCAGGGCACACTGCATCCTTACTGCAACTTTTATAAAGTAACTTCTTTTCGTTTCAACAACAGATTCAGCACGCTGCCGACAATCACACCTGCTGCCAGATTATGCGTCAATAATACAAGTATAATGGTCACTAGTATTACAAGGACATCTGCTTTCGGTGCCCGCTTCATGAAACGGAACGTCTTGAATTCAAATGTACTGAAAGCAACGACCACCATGATACCCGCTAATATCGCCATGGGTATCTGAACAAGAAAATCACCGAGCACCATAATCATAAGCATCAGAAATATACCTGCTGTTAATGAAGAAAGTCTTGATGTCCCGCCTGACTTCAAGTTCATCACAGATTGACCAATCATGGCGCAGCCCCCGATACCGCCAAAGAAGCCTGATATAACATTGGCGATACCCTGTCCCCCTGCTTCACGGTTTTTATCACTATCAGAATCTAGTGTTTCATCAACGATACGCGCAGTTAAAAGGCTTTCTATCAGACCAACGACTGCCATCGAAAGAGAATACGGCAGAATAATTCGTAACGTCTCCATATTGAAAGGCACATCTGGCACGAAGAAATGAGGCAGCGTGCGTTTAATGTCCCCCAAGTCGCCGACTGTCCTTACATCAGCCCCTGTCATCATAGAAGCAGTGGTCAGCAGAACGACTGCGATTAGCGGCGCGGGTATTCTTGTAAAAAACTTTGGGACGAAGTAGACAATCAAAATGGTCACTGCAGTGAAAAGATACGTCTCCCACGATAAACCGAATATATGCTGCTGCTGAGAATGAAAGATCAGGATAGCCAGAGAATCCACAAAACCAATCATCACCGTATTCGGAATATACTTCATCAGACGGCCTACTTTCAGCAGGCTTAAGACAATCTGTATGACGCCCATCAGAATCGTCGCCGCAAACAGGTAGTTCACACCGTGATCACGTACGAGAGGAAAGACGAGTAGAGCGATAGCCCCTGCTGCTGCAGATATCATAGCAGGTCTGCCCCCTGTAAATGCAATGGTCAGCGCAATGACAAATGAAGCATATAAACCAACCATGGGATCTACACCCGCAATCACCGAAAAAGCAATCACTTCAGGAATCAGTGCAAGTGAGACCACGATGCCTGCTAATATATTGGCTCCTGGACGTGCGAGCCATTCTTTTTTTATCGAATTATTCATCATAACCTCCGTTAAAATATCAGGTTAGAGTATAGCATAATAAAGGTCTTTAAGTTGTCAGAAAATAAGAAAAACATCGCTAGTTAATCGCACTTTAAAGTGTTATAATGCTAGAGGCTTTAAAATCAGTAAAAAGGAAATGACTATGAAAAAACAATTAAGTATCGGTTTTATGTTATTCGCCATGTTCTTTGGTGCTGGAAATCTCATCTTCCCGCCGAAGTTAGGTTTAGAAAGCGGTCACTTTTTCTGGCCCGTTATGACAGGATTTGTTCTGACAGGAGTGGGTCTCCCTTTACTCGGTGTTATCGTCGGTGCAATCGATAAGCGTGGATACGAAGGTGCACTTAATGAAATCAGTCCGATTTATTCTATCTTATTGCTTTCTACTATATATATTGTCATCGGTCCCTTGTTCTCTATTCCGAGAACCGGAACAACAGCGTATGAACTGACGGTCGGTTCAGCAATCAAGAATCCTGGCGCAGTCAGTCTGGCACTCTTTTCACTCATCTACTTCGCCGTCGTGACTTATATTTCACTTAATCCGAATAAACTCGTCGACCGCATCGGTTCTTTACTGACACCGATTCTTCTCATCATCATTACAGCGATCGTCATCAGAGGATTCTTCATATTAGGTCACGCACCTCAGACAGCGGGGAATAAAGAGATGTTCCCAACACTGCCTGCCAGCTTTTCAAACGGTTTATCTGAAGGCTACCTGACAATGGATGCTCTAGCTGCCATCACTTTTTCTATTTTAATTATCAATGCCATCAAGCTCAGTGGTGTTTTTGATAAAAAGAAACTCTTCAAGTCCGTTGCCATAGCCGCTGTTTCAGCGGGTGCACTTCTGGCACTTGTCTATATCTCTCTTGCATTCATCGGCAATCACGTGAACTTAAGCACAGCAGAAATGGCAGATATCACGAAGAATGATAAGAATCTAGGCGTCTACCTTTTATCTCATATCTCGCAGCTCGGTTACGGCAGATTCGGAGCGATTTTACTTGGTCTTGCTGTTACCATCGCCTGCTTGACGACAGCGATCGGATTGATTGTCGCAGTCAGCACGTATTTTCATTCTGTTGTGCCGAAAGTACCTTACAAGACATTTGTCTACGGTTTCTCGTTCATCAGTTTCGTCCTGTCGAACTTAGGACTCAACCAGGTCATCAGCATGTCAGTACCAGTTCTCTCTCTGATCTATCCTATAGCAATCACTACGATGCTGCTGATATTACTTGCTTCTATCATCCCGATGAAGCCGATTGTCCAACGAATCACAGTGATCTGTATGGTCATCTTTTCTATTATCGACATGATGCATCGTAATGACTTATTATCTATATCAGGATTTGAAAAACTGCCTTTCTACAGTATTTCACTGGAATGGTTACCCATTGCGCTGTTTGTCATCATTATCAGCTATCTGATTAGTTTAATGACCAGACAGGTGCCGATTAAGTATCAGAATGACTAATAAGCAATGAGCCTCGTGCTCATTGCTTATTTTTGTTGAGGTCAGTTAAAATAAAAGAAAAAGTAAGGAGATGTTTATGTCTACACTTGTCATCCTGGCTCATCCCAATATGAAGGAATCCATCGTTAATCACCTATGGAAAAGAGAACTTGAACAAGAAAATATTTATGTTCATGACCTTTACGAGACTTATCCAGACGAAAAACTAGACGTGATCCATGAACAGGAACTCATCGAACAGCATGATACTATTGTTTTCCAGTTTCCATTCTACTGGTACAGCTCTCCTCCGCTACTTAAAAAATGGCTGGATGAAGTTCTTGAAGAAGGATGGGCGCATGGTTCTCGTTTTAGTTTAGAAGGCAAAAAGATAGCACTCGCTATCTCAATTGGAGACAAACAATATAACTATGAGAAGACTGGTAAAGTCACATTTAGTCTAGATGAACTCATTTCTCCTTATATCGCAACAGCAATCTATATCAAAGCACACTACGCAGGATATCACGCTATGTTTAATGTGGCCAGCGCAACAGAAGATCAAATCACAGCAGATGCTAAAGAGTTAGCTGCCTTTATCAAAAGCCTGTAATTCAAATAGTTGCTTCCCTGATTCCTAAATTATACAATAGCCCTAATTCAGAAAGGATGTTGATATCATGGATATATTTATCGTAGGTGGCAGCGGCCGAGTAGGACTGGAATTAGCAAAATCACTTAGAGATAAAAATCATAACGTTGTAGTGGGCAACCGTTCACCTGAGAAAATAGATGCAGATGGATTTCAGACAGTTAAGCTTGATTTAACTGAATCAGTAAGCGATATTGCAGAAGCAATCGGTAAAGTAGATATTGTTTACTTCACTGCAGGCTCCCGCGGCAAAGATTTATTACAGATAGACGCTTTCGGCGCAGTACGCACGATGCTTGCTGCAGAGAAAAATAACATTAAACGTTACATCATGTTGAGTGCTTATGAATCACTTAACCCGGATGCATGGGACGAGAAGCCTTATAGTGACTTAAGAGAATATTATGAAGCAAAATTTCTGGCGGATAAATATTTAATGGACAGCACACAACTGGCCTATACGATCCTGCAAGCTGTGGCACTTGAAGAAGAAGCCGGTAATGGTAAAGGCGATCATGCGACCGAACAAACTGTGACAATACCAGACGTCGGACTTGCTCTAGCAGAACTTGCAGAACAAGATAACGCAATCGGTAAAGTGGTGACAATCAGCAACGGCGATAAAGATATCACTACACTCATGAAAGAAGTATAAAAAAAGCACACTGACAAAAAAATCAGTGTGCTTTCTTTGTGTGATTATTGATCCAAGCTTGCTTTTCTGAATAAGAACGAAACGAAAAGGAAAGCGACTAAGACCCAGATAAATAGTATTAAGATCGGCATCCATTCACTGTTCTCTGCTAAGTTCATATATTGTTTAACAGGTAGATAGTCAACTATTTTGATAAAGATGTTTTTCTGATCAAATCCCATCGAACTAACCAACGGACTCATCACGAAAATAACTAAAATAGGAAAGAGATAAAGGCTCGTTTCTGAAACAGATTTGACCATCAATCCTACTCCAATACCGAGTAATAAGAAGAAAAGATAAAGTTCAAAAAATCCTATTACCATGTAGAAATTAGTAAAGATATTGATCTGAAGAATAATCAGCGCAATAAGGATTGAAATAAAAGTCATGATAGTAACGACCAGACTTTTCCCAAGTAATATATCTAACATTGAAGCTGGCGAATTAATGAGTCCTCTTAATGTGTGCTTCTCATTCTCTTCCGCCAGCATCGTCATCATAGATGATGTAATGACCATACCCAGTGCCATCCCCACTACGAGAACAGCAATCATCATCTTGCCACCAGGCATTTCGTCAAACGGTAATCTAGTATAAAAAGCAGCGAGAAGTATTGGTATAAGCGGCATTGTCAGCAGCATGGCATTTCTCATAAATTCTTTGAAGTCTTTTTCTGCTATAGCCATTATTCGGTTCATATTCATCTTAGTTCAGCTCCTTGCCGGTCAATTTGATAAATACATCTGATAAAGTCGGTTCATTGGTATGCAGTCGCTTGATCTGTCCTGCTTTCATCCACTCGCTTACTTGGTCTGCGCCTGATGCATCAAGTCCGATTGTCGTTGAACTGCCGTCTTTCATTTCCACGGTCATCGTGTCGTCTGAATGTTTGTATTTCAGCTCTGCCGGTTCGTCTAATGCAATGAGTTTCCCTTCATTGATAAGGGCTATTCGGTCACACAGTGTTTCCGCTTCCGTCATATCATGTGTCGTCAGGAAGATGGTGACGCCCTGCTGTTTTAAATTAAGCAGCCCTTTATGGATATGCATGGTGGTCACAGGGTCAAGCGCTGATGTGGGTTCATCTAGAAATAACAGTTGCGGCTGATGGATCAGCGCTTTAGCCAGCAGGATTCTCTGGCGCATCCCTTTGGACAGTTTTTTTACGATGGTTTTCTTCTCTTCAACTAGTCCTACAAATTGAAGGACTTCATCTATTCTGCTGCTGGATACTTCATATAACCCCGCAAACATTTTCAAATTATCATAGACTGTTAAGCGTTCATATAAGGCACTGTTATCTGACAGAATACCAATTTGCTTGCGATAGCTGGAGGCTTGTAACTCTTTGTCTCTAACATCCATCGACTGGATATGTCCTTCCGTAATCGCTGTTTCGCCTGTCAGCATCTTAATCGTCGTGGTCTTGCCTGAACCACTTGGACCGAGCAGGCCAAATATCTCTCCTGACTGAACACTAAATGATAAATGATCGACTGCATGTTTAGTGCCGTATACTTTTGACACCTGCTGTACTTGAATGACCGTCATAATAAAACCTCCTTAGCAATATACTTAAATTGTAGAGGAGGCTTATGTTTTATTCGATTGAACGATCGTGAACTGTAGCTATTTTTCAGTGAATGGTACCGTGGTACCATTGAAATAAGTCTGAAATTCCTTCAGTTTCGCTCGCGAAAGTGGTACAAAATTCTCATTGGAAGAGTCCAGTTTAATCGAGTAGGAATTCTTTGACCAGGTGATCATTTCCTTCACCTTCTGAAGGTTGACGATATACGAACGGTGACAACGATAAAACCCATATGGCTGGAGTTTTTCTTCTAGTTCAGTCAGAGAATAGTCAGCGAGAAAACTTTCGTTGTTCAGATGAATATTCACCTTACCGTCAGACCCTTCTATAAAATCAATGGCCTCCGGATTCAGGAATAACGTTTTATCCTCTGATTTGACCGCGAGTTTAAAGACGTTAAAGACCTGCATTTCCTGAGCGGTTTCCTCTTTTTCACGGGTTTCAATGTCGAGTTTCTTGACGACATCATTTTTCACCTGATAGATGGTGTCAGTAAGCAGCATCGCATGGTCGATATGTGCGAGCAGGTGAATGACCTGAAATCCCTTCTCTTCAAAATTCGGCATAATCTGACGTATTTTATTGATTGTCTCTATATGGAGGTTGTGCAGGATTTCATGGAATATGATGCCACTACACGGCTGAATCAATGCGACACATAGCTTGATGAGCACATAGTCATCATGAGAGATGTGCTTAATCCGCGCTTTCTGAACATTTTCAAGATAGAACATCTGTATTAACTGGTCGACTGTATAAGCACTGCCGTACCACTTCACATAAAACTTGATTGCTTCCTTTACCGTCAGTCGCTCATGGAGGGGCTCGGTGAAACTTTCAATCCACCACCCTTTAGTTCGGTAGTCGTCTGATAATGTCTGACGCGCTTCTTTTTGCGCAACAATACTTAGCTGCTGATTATTTTCCAGTTGTCTGACCGATTCCAGTAATGTCACTTCATTCACCTCACCTTATTTTATGATGTCTGTCAGCTCCATGAGATGGCTGATTGAATAGGTAGCGTCTACTTTCTCACTCCCAATATAACAGGTATCTATGCCCGCTGCTTTAGCACCTGCAATATCAGATGTGATGGAATCTCCTACCATCAGTACTTCTTCTGGTTTAGCATTTGCGTTCTTAAGTGCATAGGCAAAAAATTCAGGCTGCGGTTTTGAATAACCTATTTCCTCGGAAATAAAATGATGACTGAAATAAGGATAAATCCCTGCATCTTTCATCCGTTTCATCTGAGTGGTATACACACCGTTCGTTGCTGATGATAATGTGACGGGTTTATTCTTCAGGTAATCCAGTATGTCTATAGCGCCCGGTAATAAGTGATGGCTGTCATTGATCGCTGTTCTGAAAATCTGTTCCTTTAAGGACCCGTCCACTGTGATAGCCTGCAACTGAAAGAAATCGCTGAAACGCTTTGTCAGGACTTCATCTTTCTTTATTTCGCCGCGTTCAAGCGCCTGCCAGAGATTTTTATTGATAGACTGATACTGCTCGAATAGTTCAGTCGTCATCACCAGTCCTTCAGATTCAAACACTTGTGTAATAGCAATATGTTCTCCTGCCGCAAAATCCAGCAGCGTGTGGTCTAAGTCGAAAAAAATATGTTTATACATGAGTCTCTCTCATTTCTGTTTACGTCTATTATAACTAATATCAGGCGCCATGTTGTCTGTAAAAGCAAAAAAGCATCTCTCATATGAGAGATGCTTATACAGTCTGTCTTTTCTTGAATAAGAGATACATAAAAAACGGTGCACCGATAGCAGCTGTGAAAACGCCTGCCGGTACTTCCAGTGGCAGAAAAAGTGTCCTGCCGAGCAGGTCACTCAAGACTACGATGATACTGCCGACCACGCTGCTCATCAGTACATGCTGATAGAACTTAGAGCCTGCTAAGATTATAGCGAGCTGCGGGGCAATCAGACCGACAAACTGAATGCCACCGACAAAGCTGACCGTAAAGCCAATCAGTATACTGATTATCACAAACGTCAGAACAGCTATCTTCTGATATTTGGCGCCAAGGCCAATTGAAGTCGCGCGTCCAAGTTTATAAATATCATAGTAACGATGATAGTACAGAATGAAACCGGTCAGCACGACTAGAATCACGCCCAGCACTAAGACCTGATAATATTCCGCATTCTGGACGGAGCCCGTAATAAAGACATGGGCCTGAGCAGCTCTTTTATTGGTGAGCAGAATCAGCAATGTCACCATACTCTGCGCCAGGGCGTTGATGCCAATACCAATCAAGATAAAGCGGTGGATGCTTACTCTTTTATAGAAACTAAAGAGATAGAGCACAAATCCTGCTAAAAGTGCGCAGCAGATGGCAGATACCGGCTGATAATGGATAGGAAACAAAAGTGCTCCCCCAGTACTCGTAAACAGCACAAGAAACATAAGTGCCCCTACATTCGCCATCTGTGAAAGCCCGATAACGTCGGGCGATGCCAGCGGGTTACGAGTCAGCGTCTGTAATAAACAGCCGGTCATACCAAAAGCGGCACCTGCTGCAATGGCCAGTAAAATGCGGGGTAATCTGATCGTCTGCACAACGAGATTGGTATAGGCATCACTAGTGCCGAAGAGGCCGGTGACTGCCTGTCCCGGATTCAACCAGCTGTCTCCAAGACAGAGTGCCATCAATGTGACTAAAAAGAGTGACAGAGCGCTGTAGATGAGTTTCATTTCATCACCTCTCGCCTTCTGATAACTAAATAGGTGAATACAGGCACCCCTATGAGTGCCGTCGTAATCCCGACAGGAATATCACGGGGCATGAGTAAATACCGGCTTAATATATCACTGGCAAGCAGCAGACAGGCGCCTATCAGTGCGGTCACCGGAATAAGTTTCAGATGTTTCACTCTGAAAAGCATTTTAGAAAGATGCGGTGCTACCAGCCCGATAAAGCCGATAGGTCCAGCCAGCGTGACGGCTGCCGCTGCGAGTAGGGATGAAGCGATGATGATCTGTACTTTCAAAAGCGTCACATTGACACCTAGTCCCTGCACTAAGTCGTCACCGACAATAAAAATATCCAGGTAACGTGCGAGTATGATGCTTAAAGCAACACCTAGAATAATAATAGGGCCCACCCATTTCAGTGCAGCCAGTTTATTCTGCGTCACGGAGCCACTCATCCAGAAGATCATCTGATCCAGTGCCTGATTATTGATAATCAGCAGTCCTTGTGTGATAGCGGCACAGAATGCAGCAATACTGGCACCGAACAGCGTGACTTCCAGTATACTGAGCGGTCGCTTTGGCAGTAGTGTCGCAAGAATTATCATGCCCGCAACTATAAGAGCACCTATTAAAGCAGCCACTGTGGTACTGGTCAGACCGAAAATGACGCTTAACATCACTGCGAGACTCGCACCGCTATTGATGCCGAGTATACCCGGGCTTGCAAAAGGGTTACGGGTCACACTCTGTACCAGAAGACCACTGACTGCCATCAGCATACCAACGATGAGCGCTGTCAGCATTCTGGGCATTCTGACTGTTTCAAGTACATGATGCGGCTTACCCTGCAGATAATGATAGATTTCATTAAACGTAACATGCGTATAGCCCAGTGACAGACTGAGATACATCAGTACGGGTACGCAGAGCAGTAGGATGCCTAAGCTGATTCTATTTCTCAAGAACCTTCGCCTTCAGGTCATCAATCATCATATTTGCTGACATGACACCACCTGAAGTATTCCAGATACCATCATCTACTTTGATGACTTTATTATTTTTAGCCGCTGTTAAATTTTTAAACGCTGCGTCATTGATCCAGTCTTTTTCAAGCGCTGTCACTTCTTTCTGTCCGTCCATGAATGTGAAGTAGAAGAGATAGTCGCCGTCCATCTCCGGAATCTGTTCTTTCGTCATATTGCGGACAGCAAAGTCATCCACATCCTGGGCTTTAGGACGTTTAAAGCCTAACTGATTCAGAATATTACCTGAGAATGTGTCTTTCTGGTACATGCGGACATCTCCCGGCATAAAACGCACCATTGAAATCTTGCTGTTCAGTTTGTCTCCTAATTCTTTTTTAGCTTCATTAACATGCTTGTCGTAATCCGCGAGTACTTTATTGCCCTCGTCTACTTTATTCAGTGCTTTTGCGTAAAGCTTGAAGTTCTCCTGCCAGTCACTGCGCAGTTCCTCAGAGAAGACTGTCGGCGCAATCGCGCTCAGTTTCTTGTACTGTGCTTCCTGTCTGAACTTATTACCGATGATAAGGTCAGGCTTTAACTTCGCAATACGCTCGAGGTTAAGTTCAGACTCCATACCCACCGGTTCAATGTCTTTATATTTGTCTGCTAAATGCGGGTACCACGGCTTGCCTTCATAAGAGTTCGCCGCTCCGACCGGTTGAATACCCATACTGACGACAGCTTCTGTTCCTTCATTTGTCAGTACAACCACTCGTTTAGGTGCATCAGGTACTTCTGTTATGCCCATCGCATGTTTCACCGTATGCGTCTTTCCCTCTTCTTTAGACTCTTTAGTTGTCTCGTTCTGACAGGCTGCCAGCACCAGTAATGCAATCATTAAAACCCATAGTTTCTTCATGTTTCTTCCTCCAGTTATATGTATAGTATTTTAGGTTTAGCGTGACTCAGAAATTCGAGGTGACTGATCTCGCGACCGTACGCACCAGCGAATTTAAAAATAATTAAATCATCTGTTGCAATGTCTTCAAAATAATACTCTGGGCCGAAGACGTCATTAGGTGTACAGAGCTTCCCGGCAATAACAGCCTTCACCTGTTGAAGCGTCTTCCTCCGGCTCCGCTTCTGCTGCCGTTTGACGACAAGAAAAGGATGTTCGTGAAACCAGGCTTTCGGAAAACGGAAATGATATGTACCACCGTTCAACAACACAAAGTTCTGACCATGCATCTCTTTAATATCGTAGACCCCTGCTGCGTAATAACCGATAGGACCCGTCAGCCATCTCCCTATTTCAAGCGTCAGAACCGAGCTGTCTTCAGTCAGATTCATGAAATGCGCCATATCAAATGTCTTCTCCTGCTGGTAATCAATCCCGAAACCACCACCGATATTGATGACAGGCTCAGGTGGCAGAAGCTTCTGATGCTGCTTCACAAAATCGCACGCTGCTTCTACATAACTGACGTGATGCGAAACATTCATATTATTGCTCATCGCATGAAAATGAAAGCCGCTTAGCTGCATATGATTGGATGACTGTATAAGTTCGACAGCTTGTATGAAGTCTTCTTCCGGCAGTCCAAACTGTGTCACCCCCGCCATCTTCAAAGTGGCGTCACTTTCAATGTCAGCTAAATTGATTCTCAGCTGGATAGACAAGTGACAGTCCTTCTCTACAGAAAGTGTCTGCAGTTCATCCAGTTCAAATAAGCTCTCGACGTTGAACGATGTAACACCTTTTTCCAGCGCATACTTAAGGTCCTCCTGTGTTTTGACAGGTCCACCGAAAATAATCGGAATGTCCCGACTCATCATCCTTATTTTCTCTATCTCACCTCTCGAAGCCACTTCAAAGCCGTCTACAAAAGGCATAAGCGTTTTAAGGACGCGTAAGTCAGAGTTTGACTTGACGGCATAGAAGATGCGATGACGACTGTCGCTTAAAACTTTTGCTCTTTCTTTTAAAGCAGTGAGATCATAAATATACAGACCTTCATCTTTACCTTGCAGTAGTTCATTCCAGTTCGGCATTTGGAAACCTCCTCATCCAGTAATAAGTACAGCATAACGTTGCTGTCAGTCCAGCAATCATCAAAAGAAGCGCCGTTGTCAGATTATAATGCTTAATGATGAACGTTAAGACGACACCGCCGAGCGGAATGCATCCTCTATCCATCATGGCTACTGCGAGCACTGAACCCCTGTATCTCTCTATCGTCTGCTGCTGAATTAATAGTCTGTTGATGGTTCTAAAGCTCTGAGTCGCAGCACCGATAACGAATAAGGACAGGATAGCTATCCAGAAACCAGGTACCAGGAGACCACAAAAACCGATAATCGACATTATAATCGAGCCGTAGATCTGACAGTTCTCTGAGCAATTAACTCTAAAAACCGGTAATAACGTTAAAATAGAGCCTGCTGCAATCACAGCTGTGTAAAGAGCATAGTGCTGACTGCTCCCTGCAATAACAGGTAAGATAACGGAAATAGATAAACCAAAGAACATCATCATCAGACTGCTGAGTATTAATCCGATCAACTGAGGGCGCTGTAAGAGATAGGACTTGAGCTGATGTTGTTTGCTATCACCACATTCGACGTCTGGCAATGAGCGGTTCAGAAGCATGACACATAGCGCACCTCCTGCCGGCAGGATTAATAGCTGGATAGGATCTACATATGCCAGGCACAGTCCTGCAATAAACGGTCCCACCAGTCTCGCACAGTTCAATATCAGCGCATTCAGCTGAATAGCCTGCTCAAGTTGTTCTTTTTTAGCGAAAGTAGACAATAGTTTATTGCGCTGCACATTATCAATACTGACGAATATCGATTTGACTGTTACGAGAACAATCAGCAGAAAGATAGACTGCACATTGACCATATAGATCAGCATCGTCAAAGCGATGACAGCAAGCTGGACGACGTACATCAGCTCAGTCATTCTCCTGCAATCAACGAGCCTGCCGATAATGGATACAAGTACAAGAGACGGCAGCAGTCTGGCTGCATTGATGTAGGATAAATACATGACTTCACCCGAATAATGGAAGACGAGCCAGTTCAGCACGATAATATCAATCCAGTCAATGGTTCTTGCTGTTAAGAGAGAAGCCAGAAAACGATGATATGGATTAACGGTACGCATAGACATTAAGCGGATTATCCTTCTCGAGATAAATATCACCCCTGTCCGGCATAAGGCGCATCGACAGCAGGGCTTTCTCATAAATCACCGCTGCTGTCAGCTGTTCATAATCTTTAACAGCAGGATGCATACGGTAGAAGTCATCTATTCGCTTTCTGACAATCTGCCAGAGCCGCTCTTCTGAATAGCCTAATGTCACAAAGAACTTCACAAGTTCAGACAGATGATTACTGATCAGTGTGTTCTGCACTTTTTCGTACATCTCTTCGCGCGTAGCAGAAGTGAGTCCTTTTTCCAGTGCGAGCTGTCTTGCTCTGACCTCATCAATACGTAGTCCACCCCAGTCCCGGTAGTAGATGCTGACCGGAAACCCGTTGTTAAAGGCCACTGAAATATTCTGCAGATGTGCTTCAAGACCAATGCCATAGAGCGACATCATCTTCAAGGTGACCGTCGCGAGCAGTTCCACGTATTTTTCAAACCAGTCAATAGGAGAGCTGCCGGTTGATTGAATCAGCTGTTTTGCGATAGGCACCCGGCCCCCTACTTGTTCAAAGAGACAGTTGGCACAGTAAAGTTCATCCGCATCGATACTGTCACTGATGTTCTCACGTAGTAGAAATGACAGATTCCGCTGTTTAGGCACCGCTGCTTTCCGCATCGTCACACCACCCAGTTCATATACGGGTCGGCTGATATGATTCAGTTCTGCATCACGCAGATAAATAGTGCGGATATAATCGGTCACTTTCTTTGCATTTAAAGCGGTCGTCCGGCTGATTGAGCGTTTCGTCGATGTAATCTGAATATCGACAGGCAGCTTGATCACCGGATAGCGGCTGTCAAGCGGACAGACAGTTCTAAATGAAGAGGTACTTTTAACCCATCCGCCTATATGCGGTAGCAGTTTGATCTGTCCATTCTTTATCTCCTCGCTATAAATATCCGGCAGTACATATTTAAACTGGTAAGGATGAACAGGCACGAGAATCCAGCCTTCTGGAATAGTTTCTTCAATCCCGCTGAACGCAATCAGTTTCCTGTAATCTTTATCATCTAAATCAACAAACAGCAGGTTCCTATCTACCATAAGCCAGTTCAACTGAAAGGCATCATTATATTCAGGCGCATATTTTCGAACCTCATCGAACGGCATCTCGATTCTGATTTTGGCACAAGGATGCAGATTATGACCGGTGAGACAGAGCTGTTCACCCTTCAAGTAAGCATGCTCAGCAGCAGGTGAATGACGACAGAATATCAAACTCAGTGCCTGATTGATGAGCTGGTTTTCAATCTCCGGCATGAGTGTTCTCCAGTTCAATTCGTCTGTCTGGTGACATTCAAGCAGATGCACCAGTTGCAGTGCATCTATCGCATCACCTGACTCAATGCTACGAGTACCAGGATCGTAGAAGAAAACATGCCGTCCGGTAAGATGAAACTTCCACTTCTCAGCTGACAATGTATAAGACAGCAGTCCTTCCCGTACAATGGCCCTCATCAGCTTCTCATTGGTGATCGCTATCGCTTCAGTGATACCTTCATTGATTTCCTCCGCACTGAACCGTGCCGCTTCCTGACGGACTTTATGCTGCCACATTCAGCGCACCTCCTCATAGACAGGATTGTAGACTTTGATGAACTGATAGTCATGCGCTTCTGTCTTTAGACGCATGCTGAGAAGCGCCTTGACCTTCAGCTCAGGCTGCTTGAGCAGATTCAGTTCGTCTGGCGGCTGAGTCTGGTCATTAATCTGTGCAGCTACATCTTTCAATATATCGAGACATGTCTCATAGTTGATGAGACCAGCTTCATCCGCATGACGGTAAATCTGGAGCAGGTGATTGTAGATGACGGCATGACTCATCACATTGAAGAGGTCTTTCTGGTGCTTCGTCTCAATGCCTGTGTCATTATTCAAAGGCAATGTTTCTGCAAGTATCCGGATGCCGCCGAAGTCACGGATATAGACGGCATTTGGCAGACCTTTCTCTATAACAATTACCGTGTTCTGCATATGTGCCTCGAGACTGATACCTGTTTCAACCATGAGCTGATAAGTAGCTGTCATCAGCAGTTCAGTATAACGTCTGATAAAACGTTCACTGCACCCGAGCTCGTCTATAAAGTCCTTCATCAGTAGTTCACCCGTAATAAAGCTCTGATTGATGAAGCTTGCTGCGACGACAGGTATCCCTTGATCTTCCGGAATACGTTCCCGCATGAGACACGCAAACTGCGGATCGTTATTGTGAAATCAGCTGCCATAGATATCTTTCTGAATATAACAGCCTGTATAGTGATGTTGTCTGTAGTACACGTCAACATACCGACTGAGCGTTATACCATTCTCAATAGAAGCGCGTGAAACATTCCGTACAGCACTCGTTGCCTGCACGCTGACAGCTGTTTTGATAACCGCTTCTGGTGCTAGAAGCGAACGAAATGACAGTAACGGCGCTGCAGTCACTTTAGCACCCAGCTTAATGAGCCCTTCATCTATCAAATCGTGATACTTCGCCATGATGACATGTGCCCACTGCCATTCGTGTACATAGATAACTCTGTAATCAGATTGCTCACCATGCGTAGCCTCACCTTTTTCTCCGACTAGACTGCTATGCACATGGATTTCCATAACATCCACCGGCTGCTTGAATTCCGGTGCAAACTTCATCACTTTATCAGGCGTGAATCCCATCTTGGTCTTAGACATAGGATGAAAGGGATGACCTTCGTAGCAGCACTGTTCAAACAGACTCGCATCCTTGCCCTCAGCAGCGTAATATTCTCCGATGGACTTGTATGTCTTGCCGAACCTCGCATAATCTCTTTTGTACTGGAGATAACTGAGCGTCAGATTGGCAGTGGAATCAGCCATCTCTTCTTCCAGGCGCTTTAAAGCTTCCGGTTCAACTTGTGTCAGGTCAATCGCTTCATTTGTACATGCGTGATTAAGCATTTTTTTCGTCCTGAAGTCAGCACGCTCCAATGATTCTTCGATATCTTCAAGTGACAGGTCAGGAAAATGAATGGTCGCAAAATGGATTAACTGTTTATGATTCATTTCATGTAGGGTATCCTTTCCTAAACTAATTGAGAATCATTATCATTATAGAAATACAGTCACCATAAGTCAATAATTTCTACTATTACTAAATATTATAGAATAAGTCATTTGCTCTTTTAGGTAAATAATCACTTTAAATGAGTATAAAAGACAAAAAACCGCTCCTCTCATTTTGAGAGAAGCGGTTGTGCAGTTTAATTAACCTACAACACCTTTACTAGTATCAGCAATTTTCAGACCATGTTCAATTACGCCTGAGACGCGAGTTAAGTCTACGTTACCGCCTGAAACAAGCGCAACGATGTTTTTACCTTCAAGATATTTTGGATCAATCTTACCGCTGAGCAGTGCTGCTGTCGGCAGAGCACCTGCACCTTCTGTGATGATTTTAGCTCTTTGCATCAGATCTTTCATCGCATGCTCAATTTCATCTTCAGATACCAGTATAAATTCATCAACTAAGTGTTTGACGACTTCATATGTTTTATCACCGGCAATTTTAACGTCACAGCCATCTGCGAGTGTCGGACCATCGCGATGTTCAGTCAGTTTTCTGTTTTTAAATGATTCTGCCATACCATGGACGTTTTCTGACTGGACACCGATGATATGAATAGACGGGTTGAATGATTTCAGTGCAGTGGCAATACCGGCAATCAGGCCGCCGCCCCCTACTGGTAAGATCACCGTATTCACATTCCAGATATAATCAAGAATTTCAAGTCCGATTGTACCTTGTCCAGCCATGACTTCACGGTCATCATAAGGATGGACAATCGTCATACCTGTTTCTTTCGCCATCTCTTCCATCGCAAGACGCGTTTCATTGAAGTTATCGCCTTTTAATACAACTGTTGCGCCGTAACCTTCTGTCGCTTTCTGTTTCGCAATGGGTGCTGTTTCAGGCATCACGATTGTTGCTTTAATGCCCATCAGTTTAGCAGTCAGCGCAACACCTTGAGCATGGTTACCTGCTGATGCTGCGATGATCCCTTTTGCCTTCTGTTCTTCTGTCAGTGAGTTGATCTTGTTATTTGCGCCGCGGAATTTAAACGAACCTGTATACTGCATATTTTCAAGTTTGAGGTAGACATTCCCTTTAACGACGTTCTGGCTTAAGTACATCGACTGAATCATAGGCGTTTCGCGGATAAATGGTTTGATGCGTGCTTTGGCAGCTTCGATGTCTCCGATATTGACGATATGTGCGGTCTGTAAAACAATAGGATTGGTTGTCATGATAGATTCACACCTTATTTTTATTTTTTAGAGTAAGCTTTCAAGTTCTTCGTAAGTCATGTCATGAGAGTCGGCAAGACCTTTATTTGTAATGTGTCCCTGGTACATATTGACGCCTGTCCGGAGGTCAGCATCTTCTGTCAGCGCTTTTTCCAGCCCTTTTTCACTGATTTCAAGCAGGTATTTAATATTCCCTTGTGCCAGTGCCATTGTTGATGTTCTTGGAACAGCACCTGGCTGGTTCGGAACTGCATAGTGAACGACTCCATCTTCAACGTAAACAGGATCAGAAATCGTTGTCGGTCTGATGCCTTCTACTGATCCACCCTGGTCAATTGCGATATCGACAAGTACTGAGCCTTTTTTCATTGATTTAACCATGTCACGTGTCACCAGTTTAGGTGGTTTCGCACCTGGAATCAGGATAGTAGAAATAAAGATATCGGCCTTCTTGATTTCTTCTGCCAGATTTTCTGGTGTCGATTTCACGACTTCTACATTTTTACCTGCATAATGCTCTTTCAGCCAGCTGATTCTGTCATCGTTCAGTTCGATGATGATGACTTTACTGTTCAAGCCGAGTGAAACATTCGCTGCATTGACCGCTGCTGCACCGCCACCGAAAATCACGACTGTTCCACCTGGAATATCAACACCTTCCTGAACGCCTGATAACAGGATACCTTGGCCTTCATGCTGTCCTTCAAGGTAATATGCGCCCATAATTGCTGAACGCTGACCTGCAATCGCACTCATCGGCGCCAGCAGTTCTGCTTTACCATCTTTAATGATAGTCTCACCGCTGATGGCTGTAACGCCTGCCTCTTTCATCGCTTCAACTGTCTCTTTAGAAGAAGCTAAGTGTAGGAAGCCCCAGATAATCTGGTCTTTCTTGAAGTACTGGAACTCGCTTGCTGCCGGCTCTTTTACTTTAATAATCAAGTCAGCTGTCCATGCTTCTTCATGCGAAACAATCTGGCCACCTGCTTCTACGTACATATCATCTGTAAATCCTGATCCAACACCTGCGTCCTGCTGAACAACGACCTCGCTACCTGACTCCACTAACTTCTTAACATTCTCAGGGGTGCAGGCTACACGTCCTTCACCTTGTTTCAGTTCTTTCACAACGCCAATTTTCATGATCAAAACTCCTTTGTGATTTATTTCACAATAAGCATATAACCAAATGCACAGATTGTAAAGTGATATATAGTAGCAAATATTGACAAATTTCTGACTGTAAACGGTTACACAAGGAGTAAACATGTGTACACCTGAAACGAACAAAACGTTCGCTATTTATCTGTTCAGAGTGTGATTAAATGCAAATAATACATAAAATAAGGCTATTTTTGTGTCTGATTTTTTACAATGTACTTTTCGGATGGACTTTTCTTTTATTTTCCTTTCGAGAAGTGTTATGATGGTCATGACAAAAAAACTTAGGAGGTCATGATTCATGTCTAAAGTTTTACAACAGTTTTTAAATGAAAATCTGGATTACTTAAAAGACAACGGACTCTACAATGAAATCAACGTTGTTGAAGGTGCAAACGGACCGAAAATTAAAATTGATGGTAAAGAATTAATCAACTTATCATCTAATAACTACTTAGGTCTTGCGACACACGATCGTCTTAAAAAAGCAGCAAAAGAAACAATCGATTCTCACGGTGTAGGCGCTGGTGCTGTTCGTACAATCAACGGTACGCTTGATGTTCACGTTGAACTCGAAAAGAAAATTGCTGAATTCAAAGGAACTGAAGCAGCGATCGCATTCCAATCTGGTTTCAACTGTAATATGGGTGCTATCAGTGCTGTCATGAATAAAGAAGATGCGATTTTATCAGATGAACTGAACCATGCTTCAATCATCGACGGTTGCCGTCTTTCTAAAGCAAAAATCATCCGCGTTAAACACTCAGACATGGAAGATTTACGCGCTAAAGCGAAAGAAGCGACTGAATCAGGTCTTTACAAAAAAGTGATGTACATCACTGACGGCGTCTTTTCAATGGACGGCGATGTAGCATTACTGCCAGAAATCGCTAAAATTGCTGAAGAGTTCAACCTCATCACTTATGTCGATGACGCGCACGGATCAGGCGTTATGGGTAAAGGTGCAGGTACTGTTAAACACTTCGGTCTTCAAGACAAAATCGACTTCCAGATGGGTACATTATCAAAAGCAATCGGTGTAGTCGGTGGTTACGTAGCAGGTACACAGGAATTAATCGACTGGCTTAAAGTAGCGGGACGTCCATTCTTATTCTCTACTTCATTAACACCAGGAGATTCAGCTGCTATCATCCAGGCGATCGATATCTTAATGGAATCTACTGAACTTCACGATAAATTATGGGAAAATGGTGACTACCTGAAAAAAGGTCTGAAAGAACTTGGTTTCGATATCGGCCATTCAGAAACACCAATCACACCATGTATCATCGGTGACGAAAAAACAACTCAACAATTCTCTAAACGTTTAATGGAAGAAGGCGTTTACGCTAAATCTATCGTCTTCCCTACTGTTCCAAAAGGTACAGGTCGTGTTAGAAATATGCCGACAGCTGCTCACACTAAAGAAATGTTAGATGATGCACTTAAAATCTACGAAAAAGTTGGTAAAGAATTAAATATCATCAAATAATTTAACTTTTAAATAGAGAAAGGAAGTATATTCATGAAACGTATTATGATCACAGGCGCACTTGGCCAAATCGGTACAGAATTAACACTGAAACTTCGCGAAATCTACGGTGTAGACAGCGTATTAGCAACTGACTTACGTCGTCCGGAAGAAGGCGCAAAAGTACTTGAAGGACCTTTCGAAGAGCTCGATGTAACAGATGCTGAAAGAATGGATAAAATCGCCGAAGACTTTAAAGCAGATACAATCATGCACATGGCGGCATTATTATCAGCGACAGCAGAAAAAGATCCTGTATTCGCCTGGAACTTAAACATGGGTGGTTTACTAAACGCATTAGAAGTTGCTCGTAAACACAACATGCAGTTCTTCACACCATCATCAATCGGTGCATTCGGACCTAACACACCTAAAGACAACACACCTCAGACAACTATCCAACGTCCAACAACAATGTACGGTGTCAACAAAGTATCTGGTGAATTATTATGTGACTACTACTTCCACCGTTTCGGCGTAGATACTCGCGGTGTCCGTTTCCCTGGTCTGATTTCACACGTTAAAGAACCAGGTGGCGGTACTACTGACTATGCAGTAGAAATCTACTTCAAAGCAGTTCGTGAAGGTAAATATACTTCATACATCGACAAAGGTACTTTCATGGATATGATGTTCATGGACGATGCAATCGACGCTATCATCAAATTAATGGAAGCACCAGCTGAAAACTTAAAAGATCGTAACGCATTCAACGTAACAGCTATGAGTATCGATCCAGAAATGGTTGCAGCAAGCATTCGTAAAGAGATCCCTGACTTCGAACTTGACTACGATGTTGATCCAGTTCGTCAAGGTATTGCAGAAAGCTGGCCAAACTCAATCGATGCTTCAGAAGCTAAAAAACAATGGGGCTTCGATCCTAAGTTTGACTTAGATACAATGACTAAAGAAATGCTTGAAGCAATCAAAAAGAAATAAGATAAAAAACCTCTCCTAAACGGGAGAGGTTTTTTTTGTACAAAAAAAGACATCAGCTTGTGCTGATGTCTTCATGTTTACTTTCTGCCTGTATCCCGGTGGATGAAAATAGAAGCAATTTTGTCCAGTATACCTGCTCCTGATAAATTCGCGCCTGCTACATTTTTAGCATAAGTATCATCTTCACGCCCTTTTAAACCAGGTGTATCTAAATTTTGATTACCCGTCCGTCCTTCGGGATTATGTTCACCGTGATGTTTTGGCGGCCAGTTGTTGTTTGACATATTAACGCCTCCTTTAATGGATTGAAACGAGTGTTAAGTAACCATTATCAAAAGTCGCTTCATAGCTGCCACCATTCTTCGTCTGATAAATGATGTGGTACGCCCCATTATGATAGTCCTTGACCTTCAAAATTTTAGTTCCTTTATGTGCTGCTTTAAACTGTTTCAATGTAATGGCTTTCTCGTCTGCCAGCAAATGTATGCCCACGACTTTATTTTTGTAGACATCCATCATGATATCATAGCGATATTTAATCTGTGTTTTCACTTCTGTTTTTGGTCGTTTTTTGTTAATCATATAGCCATTGATTTTTACATTATCATTTTTTAAGGCCAGTACAAATTGTTTGTTGATCAAGGTCTTAGAATTGTTTCTGAAATAACCGTTATAAGTATAGTACGGTATAGTCTGATTAACAGACTGCGACGACGTTGTCACTGCTTCTGCAAGTGCTGAAGATGCAATCGACAGCCCTGATAATAAAATGGTTGCTGACAGTGCATATGGAAATAGTTTATTCATTTGGCTCACCTCTCGAGTATTTATTCATCTTCTAATATTACAATTATATTACAAAAATTTCTACTGTGTTACATCATTTGTTAATAATGAGTGAACTTTATGATATCTTCTTCCAAAGTCTGAGAAGTATGATGCAGATAATGAGGCCCCTCTATCTTAAGGGTATGTTGCACTGCAGTATTGCTGAAGACTTCATTTTGCAGATGGAGCCAGTCTGAATACTTCTTCGTCGTATCACTCGCTGCAAATGAGAGCACTGCTATATCAGCTGGATATTTCATCCCTTTAATACGCGCGATATTATTATTGGATTCCGTGTAGTACTTCATCATGTCACCTGTTAAAAATGCCCACTGATTCATCTTTCTATATTCTTTCTGAAGCGTCTTATCATACAGTGGGGTCATATCACGCAGAATCTCATTGAAGCCAGTGAGCTGCCGTGTCGTTTCGAACTGAAAACCAAGTCTGATGATACCTGTTTCATTCAATACAGGTGCCAGACTAATCAGTTCAAAGGGATGCTTATCTGTCACCTTCAATCCCTGGACCGGTCGTGAGCCATCGATATTAATGACCCGTTTCACGTGTCCTGCATAACGATTTACATAATCCATTGTATAAGCCCCGCTGATCGAATGATTAATGAAAGTCAGCTGGTCCTGATCATCTGTGAGTTTTGAGACGATAGTATGATATTCATGATTGATGTTCTCATTTGTTCGTTTTGTTTTTGGACTGCTGCTCATGCCGTAACCCAGCGGATCTATCATGATGACGCGGTGATTTTTGCTCAATTCGTCAGCAAGCGGCATAAAATCCAGTATATTGGAGACTGTCAGCAACCCTTCTCTGAACAGAATGACATCATGCCCTTTTCCTTTCTCATAGACGCTATAAGTGCCATCTGACGTCTGGACAAAATGATGATGCTCGCCAAGATATTTGAGTAATTCTGTTTTATCTTCTGAGGTCTGTGAATAGTGATAGATTGAGGACACAATTAATAAAACGACTAATAGACTGAATAGAACCAAGACAATCTTTACTAAGAAACGTAATAATTTCATATATTCACCTGATTACTTGACTGATAACCTTCTCATACCCTGTCGTGCCAGGTTTTAACTTTACTTTCTGATTTAGGTCTGTTATTATTTAAATCGTAACGGTTACGAATTAACTGCGTTAATCAGTACCTCATGCGACATACGACACTTTAAGAGCATCCCGGTGATGCTCTTATTTTTTATCAGGAGGTTAAACAGATGAATATTATTATTATCGGCGGCGGTATCCATGGTATAACAATAGCTCTCCGCTTACTACAGGATCATGTCATCACTAAAGAAGCGCTTCAGATTATGGAGCCTGGTCCCTATACGCAGCAGTGGCAGCAGATTACAAGTAATATCGACATGGATTATCTGCGTTCGCCTCTCGTGCACCATGTACATCCGAACCCTTATGACTTAAAGAAATTTGCTAAAACCAATGAGTATACACAGGCTTTCAGTGGTTATTATCAGCGCCCACAGCTTGAAATGTTCAACGACCATATCCAGAACGCGATTAAAGAAAACGATTTGGAAGATTGCCATGTCTATGATAAAGCGGTCGCGCTTACCAAAGAAAATCATCTCTGGACAGTGACCGGTGAGAGCGGCACTTATCAGGCGAGCCATATCATACTCGCGACAGGTCTGAATCATGTTCATCATATTCCTGACTTTCTTTCTGCCGTCAGTCCGGCGCGTTACCAGCATATCTTTGATTATCAGCAGCCGCTCAACAAGGCGGATGTCGTTATCGGCGGCGGTATTACGGCATGTCATGCTGTCAGAAAACTGGCAGCTGACAGACCTGTCACACTGATTATGCGGCATGATATCCGCTGTCATGAACTGGATGCAGAACCCGGATGGCTTGGCCCAAAGAATATGAAGGCATTTAATCAGACACAAAGCTACGTGACTAGACGTGAGATGATTAAGGAAGCACGGCATAGAGGGTCTATGCCTATGCATTTGAAACAGTCACTCAAATACCTTGAAGTAAAAGGCAAAGTGAACATTATTAAAGGCGATATCAAAAAAGTAGATGATCAGATAATCACGCTTACAGATGGCAGAGAAATTTCTTATCATCGCATTGCTCTTGCGACAGGCTGCGGTTCCGATCTTTGTCAAGATCCTTTATTCAGTCAACTTATACAGACTTATCAACTGCCAACAGCCAGCTGCGGTTTTCCCGTTGTCAGTCACAACCTTGAATGGTTCGATCAGCTCTATGTCTCCGGTCCGCTTGCTGAACTCGAACTTGGACCCGTCTCAAGAAATATAATCGGTGGCAGAAAAGCAGCTGAACGGATCGCAGAAGCATTGAAGCAGGCTCCTGTTTCTTCTTTTTAAGGAAACTTTAAGAATTTTTATCTGCATCATGTTCTATACTGATAAGTAGCTTTAAATTTAATCGTAATAGAATAGGAATGATTTGTTATGAAAGAACGTATTATCAGTATCGATATCATTCGCGGTATCAGTCTGATCGGCATCCTTTTTATGAATGCCCTTGGCTTTCACTATGCGAATGTTTACAATGCACCTGAAGAAATTTATCGAGATCAGTTAAGTCAGTGGATTTATGACATCAATGTTGTCATCATTCATAATTCATTTTATCCCATCTTTGCTTTCTTATTTGGGATGGGAATGGCTATCATGTACAGGAATATCACACAACGTGGACAGAATCCGTCTCCCATCCTTTTAAGACGCTTTATTGCCATGATGGTCTTCGGATTGCTGCATGGCTTTCTGTTATTTTATGGTGATATTCTGCAGACTTATGCGACACTTGCTATTCTCTGTATCCCTTTCCTCTTCGCAAAACCCATTGTTTCATTGATTGTCGCCATCATTCAGTTCTCTTTTACAACCTTTACTGTTACCATGATTTCATTGCTGGCAGGAAGTGAGGCTTTACCTGATACATCTGATCGACTGTTGACACAAGCAATCAATCACAGCGATATTGCCGGAATAATCAAATGGAATGCTGTTACTTTTCTGGATTATGCGACACCACTTTCTATCGGCAAAATATTTGCGGATGCTTTGATGATTATGCCGTTTATCTTATTCGGAATGTGGTGTTTCAGAACAAATGCATTTGATAAGCTGGCCCACTACAAAAATGCGACAATCATTTCAATCATCGTGACTGCTATCAGCGGAATAGCTGTTAAAATATTTGCTGTAAATGGTCATGGCGAACTGGTCTATGTAGGGGGGACAATACTTGCTGCTGCTTATGTCATGACACTGGTGCTCTTATGCAATAAGATTGAATGGCTCAAGTTACTGATGCCATTTCAGGCACTGGGCAAACTAGCTTTTTCTGTCTATATCGCACAAAGTCTGATCCTCTTTTTATTATTTTACGTTTTTAAACTCTATAATAGTCTGCACATTGTGACACTCCATTTATTACTTACAGTGATTGCCCTTCTGCTCCTATGGTTGAGCAATCTCTATCTGAAACACTATAAGATGGGGCCACTGGAATGGGTATGGCGAAGAATAACATATTTAAAATAGAAAAAGCGACTGATGATTTTAGTCATCAGTCGCTTTACTTTTATTTATTTTTAAATTCGTCTACTTTATCATTCACTGCATCTCTAGCATAATCTGTCGCTTCTTTCACTTTACCAGAGATTTGGTTTTCTTCGCCTTTTTCTTTTAAGTTTTGGTTGTCTGTAACTTCTCCAACCTTCTCTTGTACATTTCCTTTAAGTTGATCAAATTTGCCATCTAAAGCCATTCTAATCATCCTTTCTATCAGTCATGTAATTATATTTTACCCTTATATACAGACTTATAAACGATTGAGCAAAATAAAAAAGCCTGAGAATTATCCCAGGCTCTATATCTTTATTGAATTATGCAGTAACCCAGTGCTGTGCACCGTATTCGTTGTATAATTTAACCGCTGCAGCATCTTGTACTGATTCTGGAGCTGATGCAGGTGATTTACCTTTCCATTCAGCTGGTGCTACAGTATCCCAAGTTCCTTGTAAGAATTGGTATTTACCTGCTGCACCTGAAGTTGGGTTGATAGCGTGGATGTTACCACCTGATTCGCGTTGTGCGATTGCTTGTAAGTGTGCGTTAACGTAAACACCTGAAGAAGATGTTTGAGTCGTTGCTGCTTTAGGCGCTGTGTAAGTTTGAGCTGGTGCTTGGTAGCTTACTGGCGCTTTGTAAGTAGTTGTTTGAGCAATTGGTGCTTGTTTAACTGGCGCTTGTTGTACAGGCGCTGCTTGAGTTACAGGTGCTGCTTGAGTTACAGGTGCTTTTACTGCTGGCGCTGCAACTGCTGAAGTAGCAACTGGTGCGTAACCGATTGTGTGGTATTTCCAAGTCCAAGATGAACCGTTAGATTCGAAATCGAAGTGGTAACCATTGTAATCGAACTCATAGTCATAAGTTCCTTCTTGAATTGGTGCTGCATTTAATTTGTCTTGGTGGTTCATTGCAAGATCTGCAAGTTCAGCTTTGTTTACTGGTTGTTCAGTCATAGCAGAAGCGTCTGCTGAATGTCCTGCTAAAGTGACACCTAATCCTAAGGCTAAAGTAGTTGATAAGATAGTTTTATTCATTATATGAAAACCCTCCAAAATTTGTTGGTTATATTTTATTCGGTATGCTTTAAGCTACAAGATATACTGTACCACATAAAAAGATGTCATGAGTTACGCCAAAATAACAAATTATATCAGCCATATAACAAGCATTACGTTTTGAAATGTGTTTGTAATGTAAGAGCTGATTTTCATAAAAATATACTATTTAAGATTATAAAAACTCCTTTATACGATTAATCATGTGTTGAATTCTGGTATTTTTGTCATCTTGACTCTTTATTTTGTCTATAAATTTGTCCCTTTTAGTAGTAGCTAAGGCATCAGCATCTCACGACACATTTTATAATCAAAGATAAAAAAGGTGCAGATTCACATCTGCACCGCGAATCCTCATTAATTTAATCTTTCTCCAACCACTGTAAAACGTTGTTTAATATGTGCCGCATTCTCAATTTCATCCACCATTGCAATGGCTAAGTCCGCATAACTGATGTAGCTCTCTCCTTGTGAGTTAGTCAATAACACATCCTGACCTAACTGATAGCGACCTTGTACGCCCACCTTCTGGATCAAAGAATCCAGCTGGACTGAGGAATGTCCAGTTGACGTCTGTCGTCTGACGCAGCTCTTCTAAGTTCTCTGCCTGACCATTCGCTGTCGGTTTAATCATATCAGGAAAATCAGGTGTATCCACTACTTTAATTGTTTTACTCTCATCAGCAAAAAGACTACCCGCGCCACCGAGCACGATAAGTCTGATATCAGTACCTTCAACAAGCTTGATCAGTGCGCGTCCTGCATCAATATGCCCTTGACTGTCACCAAGCGGCGCACCAAATGCATTAACAATAACGTCAAAGTGTGAAACATCTTCTCGCGGTAAACTTTGTACATCTTTTTCAATGACCGGTACATCCGTTACTTTAGAACGGTCACGCACAATCGCCGTCACTTCATAATCACGGTCCACCGCTTCCTTCATAATTAAACGTCCAGCTTTACCACTCGCACCTACAATTCCAATTTTCATCCTATATTCCTCCTGATCATGTTTGCTTTTCTTCATTATAGAGCGATGCGAAACCTGAATCCAATTTGGTGACTGACTCAATAGTTTATTGACATGGAGTATACTCCATCTTTTATGCTAAGTAAGAAGGAGGCGCTTATGAAAATTTCAGAAGTCAGTATACGTACACAGTTATCTAAAGACACAATCCGTTATTACGAAAAACTAGGACTCATCAGACCGCAAGTCATTCATCACCACAGAGATTATTCTGAAAGTGATATCAGACGTCTAAATGAAATAAAATTATTGAAGCATGCTTCATTCTCATTAAAAGAAGTGATGTATTTTATATCATTAGATGATAAATTTCAGGACATTGAAGCCATCTACAATATGAGCGACGAAGATTATTCGACCCTGATCAGCTTGATTGTCCGTAAACAAAAAGAGATTGATGACCAGATCAACAGTTTACAAATTGCTAAACAATCATTAACGGCTATGAATACAAAACTAAACAGTTTGGGGAGAGAACAATGATCATACTTAAAATCTTTATTTTCATTTATGGTCTGCTGACTATCATTGCGACAGTCAGTGACTTCAATCATAACGGCTTTAACTGGCTACATTCACTTTATTTATCTGCTTCCCTGCTTCTTATGTATACAGCATTTACAGCAAACAATCTTATTTTACTCGTCATCGGGTTAGTCGGGCTGATGATCGCAGCTTTTCTCACTGGTCTCTTTTCTCACGACTTTCACTGGTCTCATCACATTATCCGTTTAATTGTTTCTGCTTCTGTCGTCGCGCTCTTTATCTATTTGCGCAAGTAACAACAGAACTGCAATACATCTGACGTTCACCGTCCACATAACAGCAATATTCGCAATATGAATACATCTGACTGCAATGAAAAAGCGTATAATCACTCTAAAACGATTCTATTGACAACAATCTATTTCAGAATCGTATCAATTAAGACAGTCCGAAAAATGGTGGTAATCATTTGTTATGCCGTGTGCATGACCTCGTAACCTCCCTGCTATTTTGCCGTGCTATAGTTGTTCTTGTCTTCACAGACACTATTCATAAAAACAACTTGGAGGAATTTAATATGCCATTTTCAATTTTAAATACTGCACTTGCACTCGGAGTCGTTTCAACTGGAGGAGCGGCTGGACACACTGCACATGCCGACCAACCTCATCAGGATTGTTCTCATCAGACAAACGCTAAACAACAGCATCACAATCACAAAGCACATGCACCACAGAAATCTGATTAGAAGCAAATGAATCAGCGTGCAGCTCAAAAATCAGTTCCAACTGCTAATCAGAACACAAATACGCAAGCTACAGCTCCGACAGCCCAAACGACTCAAAAAACAGCAACGACACAGACTTCAGCACAATCTCCATCAGGTATCACTGCACCAAACGCATCCTTAAAAATGGTAGCACAACGTGAATCAGGCGGCGATATCACTGCTATTAACCCAACTTCAGGCGCAGCTGGTAAGTATCAATTCATGCAGTCCACATGGGATACAGTCGCACCTGATGCATGGAAAGGGAAATCACCTGCTTCAGCACCTGAATCTGTACAGGACGCAGCAGCAGTTGCACTGTATAATCTAGCAGTCACTTCACCTTGGGCCCTATAATACGCAAAGAAGGAACGGATTGCTCCGTTCCTTTTTTTTCATTTAACTGATGCTTTTCATATCTCCGCTAGCTCTAAAGAAATAAATAGCGCAGTATGAAATGGCGGCTAGTATACTAAATAAAAGCAGGCCATTCTCCACAGTATCCAGTAGTAAGTCGCCAATCAGCGGTGCAATAATTCGACTGATGCCGACAAGTCCTGTCAGTGAATAGTAAGAGCCTTTCAGATGCGGCTCCGAAATCTCGTCGATTCTGATATCCCACATCGTGAAGAGCAGCATTTCACCGATCGTAAAAATAAACATCGCAACTGCAAGTATCACTATATTTGATGACAACCCAAAGAACAGCAGTCCTGTCGGCAACAGGAAAGCTCCTATCATCATAGCAATAGACGTCTTGATGATATTTCCTATTCTAAAGATGAAATACTGGCAAGTCAGAACAGTGACCGCATTGACTAATAGTAAGAAGGCATAGTTCTTCACAGCAGCCTGATAATCAAAGATATGCCCGAAGTACTGGGAGAGTGTCGTGGACATCTGTGTATAGCCAAAGACTATAAAGATATCACCGAGTACCAGAAAGAGAAACGTTCTGTTTTTCTTAAAGATATATAATACATTGAAGAAAGGTATTTTCTCTTCAGAAGAGGCAACCGGACTGAGTTGAAATCGTCTGAATAAAATAACGAAAAGCAGCAGATTAATCGTGAATGTAATCGACACCGCGTAGAAAAGACGTGCCATTCCAAGAAACAATAACTGGGCAGCAAGAAGCGGTCCAATCGCTGCTGCAATATTGATTAGATAATAGCGGATATTAAAGACCAGCTTCTTCATTTCCTGCGGTGTATACTGCGTAATCAGCACCCGGTAAGTCGGATCAACGAGAGAAGCACCGACTGTGGAAATAAATGAAAATAGAATAAACCCGGCAAATGAATGAATCCAGTGAAAAAGCCGCATAACTTAAAATGGTAATCACTAAACCCGTGTATATGACACGTTCCTTATTAAAACGGTCAATCAGACTGCCCGCAGAAAGGCTCATTAGAATACTGCCAATCCCAGCTACCGATAGAATAATACCAATCTGTGTACCGGAATAATGGTAGTTCTCCATCAGGTAGATGGATAGAAAAGGTGTAGCCAGAAACAAGCTGACTTTAGCCAGAAATGTCGCAAGCAGCAATATATAAATAATCGAAGGCAGTTTCTTCATCGGCTTCTCCTTGTATATGAGTTAGTTACATTATACCTATCATTTACTCAGTCGGATATGACAGATGATTAATGACTGATGATTCAAAAATCGAATGAAAAAAAGCCTTTCATCATCGAAAGGCTTACTTTTCATCTTTATTTTTATCAGGCATCGTTCTTCGGTCCAAAAGAATGAAAAGATAGACGCACAACAAGGCGATCAGTCTAAAAGGAATCATAATGGGATTCAATCTAAACCCATCAAATGCAGGAACAAAACTGTAATAAATAAAGAACATCCAGGCGATATTGAGCACTAAAATAAAGATTTTATGATTAACAGTCATAATTACCATCCCCACCAAATTATAAATTAAATTCATTATATAGAATAAAATGGTAATAGTAAAATAAATTTACATATTGCTTATTAATACTAAGGGCTTCTTTTTTACTTATCTCGTACTTTCAGCAGTCGCATACTGTTCAGTGTGACAATCAGTGTGGCACCGATATCTGAGAAGATGGCAATCCATAATGTCAGCCAGCCGGGTATGACAAGTAGGAGTGCTATAACTTTGATCAACAGTGAGAAGGTGATGTTCTGTTTAATGATGGTCAAAGTCTTTTTGCTTAAGCGAATCGTATACGGCAGTTTCTTTAAGTCGTCTGACATCAATGCGATATCTGCTGTTTCTAATGCCGTATCTGTACCTGTTCCACCCATCGCTATGCCAATGTCTGCAGCAGAAAGTGCAGGCGCATCATTGACACCGTCCCCGATCATCGCGACTTGATGCTGGCGCTTTGTTTCTTTAATAATATTCAGCTTATCTTCAGGCATAAGGTTCGCTTTGACGACAGACAATCCCGCCTGTTTACCGATAGCTGTCCCTGTTCTCGCGTTGTCGCCGGTCAGCATCATCGTACTGATATTCATCTTATGCAGTTCATCAAGGACACCAGATACTTCCGGACGCAGTTCGTCCGCTACTGCTATCATCAGTTCAATGCGGTCGCTTCCGAATAATAGCACGGTCTTTCCTTCAGACTGCCATTCTGCAATCCTGGCATCAGTGCCGAGTCCAAGAGTCTCAAAGAGTGACGGACTGCCGATATAATAAGTTCTGCCGTCTACATCTCCCTTAACACCTTGACCAGTCAGAGACTGAAAGTTTTCAATATAAACAGTAGAATAATCCAGATGCTCAGCTTCTGCTTTTCGGACAACGGCAGTAGCAAGTGGATGCTGAGATCCTTTTTCAAGTGCGGCTGCGATCAGTAAAGCTTCATTGTTATGCGGATAAATATTTGTCACTACAGGTATCCCTCTTGTCAGTGTACCGGTCTTATCAAATGCAATGGTATCGATATGACCCGCTTCCTCGAGGTGAATACCGCCTTTAATCAGCACCCCGTGTCTTGCTGCGTTACCGATAGCTGTAACAATCGCAACAGGTGTAGAGACGACGAGTGCACATGGACAGCCGATAATCAGTACAGCGAGACCTTGATACAGCCATTCATGCCAGCTGCCGCCTAAGAATAGTGGCGGTATCAGCATAACGAGAAAGGCAATCAGCATAATGACAGGTGTATAGTATTTCGCAAAACGATCGATAAAAGCTTGCGACGGTGCACGTTCACCCTGGACTTCTTCGACTAAACGAATGATTTTTGAAATCGTCGTATCTTCTACAAGCTTAGTGACTTCTACTTCAAGCAAGCCTTCTTCGTTCAACGTCCCTGCAAAGACTTCATCATTTAAGTTTTTAGTTACCGGCACGCTTTCCCCGGTGATAGCTGCCTGGTTAATCGTTGATTGTCCTCGGATTACCTTACCATCCATCGCGACTTTCTGGCCTGGTTTCACAATCATCACATCGCCAACTTGTATATCAGCGACACTGACCATTTGTTCTATACCGCTTCTAAGGATCAATGCTTCTGAAGGTGCTGCGTCCATCAACAAGTGAATAGACTGTCTCGCTTTATCCATAGAATAACGTTCCAGTGCTTCACTGACTGCAAACAGAATGACAACAGTCGCCCCCTCCTGCCATTCTCCGATTAAAGCAGCTCCAATCACTGCAATGGTCATCAATGTATTCATATCAAACTTCAGTCGGATGAGATTCTTGACCCCTGTTATAAATAATAAATAACCGCCGATACCCATAGCAGTAAGATAGCCCGCTGCAGGTAACCATGAATGTTCACCCAGTGTATCAGACAGAACAAAGCTGATAATGATAAGTATAGCGGCCGCATATACAGGATAGTTCTCTTTCTTCTTCCAGAAACTTTCTTTCTCACCTTGGCGCTCACTGACATCTCTCACTCTTACATTATCGAAAGCGCCCGCCTTTTCCAGCTCAGCAATCGTCGCATCTCCAGTAATATAGATCTTCGCCGCCACATGGTTCACTTCAGCATCCTGGACATGAGGAAGGGCTTTTAAATTTTCTTCATAAGTCTTCGCACAGCTGGAACACGACAGGTTCTGTATGCGATAGGTTTTACGTTCAGTTACTTCATTCATCCTGTCACCTCCAGATGCTTGATAGATAACGTCATCATCTGCTTAGCAAGCGTATGATTCCATTCTATATAAAACTATAATGTCCTTCTCTAAGTACATGAGCGAGGGTGTTAAGTTCCACATTATTGAACTAACAGTAAAGTGAGATAGAGGCCGATCAGTGTCATCAGTAATACAGGTAATGTAATGATAATACCTGTCTTGAAGTATGTGCCCCACGAAATCTTGACACCTTTCTGACTCAGGACATGCAGCCAGAGTAATGTTGCAAGTGAGCCAATCGGTGTAATCTTCGGTCCAAGGTCTGAACCGATGACATTCGCATAGATAAGACCTTCCTTAATAGCATCTGTTGCACCTGACTGTTGAATAGCGATAGCATCGATAAGCACTGTCGGCATGTTGTTCATTACAGAAGAGAGCAAGGCAGCGATAAAACCCATCCCTACTACACTAGCGAACAGACCATGCTGTGTCAGTGCAGCAATATTATCTGCGAGCACATTTATAATGCCGGCATTCTTAAGACCGTAGACAACGATATACATACCGATTGAAAAGAAGACGATATTCCACGGCGCCCCTTGCATCACTTTTCTGACGTTGACAGCAGATGAACGACGCGCCAGCACTAAAAAAATAATGGCAATTATCCCTGCTATCAGTGAGACTGGAAGCTGGACGAATTCACTCACTAAGTAGCCGGCCAGCAACAGGCCGAGTACGTACCAGGCATATTTGAAAAGCTGTCTATCTTTAATAGCTTTGCTAGGTGCTTCAAGCATACTGTCATCGAATACGCGTGGAATCGACTTTCTGAAATAAAGATAAAGTACAGCGATACTTGCCAGCAGCGAGAATAAGTTCGGGATAATCATGACGAGGAAATATTCCAGGAAACCGATATCGAAATAATCTGCTGATACGATATTGACTAAATTACTGACAACGAGTGGCAGGGAAGTCGTATCTGCGATAAAACCACTGGCGATAATAAACGGGAAGACAAGTTTCTCCTCAAATCTCAAATTTCTGACCATGGCAAGAACGATAGGGGTCAGAATGAGTGCGGCACCGTCGTTAGCAAAAAAAGCAGCGACGACAGCACCGAGCAGCGTAATATAGATGAACATCTTAATACCATTTCCACCTGATGCTTTAACCATATGTCTTGCTGCCCACTCAAAGAAACCAATCTCATCCAGAATAAGAGAGATTATTATGACGGCGATGAATGTCAGTGTCGCGTTCCAGACAATACCTGTGACATCCTTGACATCATTAAAATCAACAACACCTGTCAGAAGCGCTGCAAGAGCACCTATAACAGCCGTTATACCAATATCAAGGCCTTTCGGCTGCCAGATAACAAAGGTCAATGTAACGAGAAATATAATAATGGCAAGCAGCGTCATGCGGTTGCTCCTGCTTCAGTGCGGCATACGCATGTATCAGTAGGGGAAGTAATGAGCATAAACTGGCTTTGCAGTGCTTCCAGCACAGTATAATTCAGCTGATACATTGTTTTTGTGCCTTCTTTTCTTTTGGAGACGACTGACTGCTGCTCGAGTACTTTCATGTGATGACTTAACGTAGGCTGTGAAAAAGTGAAATGTGTCAGAATATCACAGGCACACAGTTCGCCACATGATAGCATATCGATAATTTCCAGTCTGCTCGGGTCTGAGATGGTCTTCATAAGTTTTGCTGTTTCTTCGTAGTTCATCTTATTCTTTCCTTTCTTTCACTCATCTTCATATAACGCTGGTAGTTCGTATTACCGCCTGACAGATTGTAGACTTCGTTAAAGCCGAGGTTGATCAGAATGTTCTGCGCTGCATTCCCTGTCGTCCCTTTGTTACAGTAAGTAACAACCGGCTTTGATTTATCCATCTGTTCTGCATAGTGTCTTAACTGCTGCAGTGGCACATTGATAGCTGTTCTGACATGGGCCTGTTCATATTGCTTCGGAGAGCGTACGTCCAGAACTGTAATGGTGTGGTCAGCAATACGTTTCAGCAGTTGTTCGGGTGTCATAATCTTTCGACCGCGTGTGATATTGTGGCTGATCATCCCAGTGTAGATGACTGGGTCCTTCGTAGTGGAAAAAGCCGGCGTATAGGCAAGGTCCAGGTGAAAGAGGTCTTCTGCTTTCGCACCGAACGTAATAGCGGTCGCAAGCACATCAATCCGTTTATCGACACCTTCGTAACCAATGATCTGGGCACCGATGATTTTCTCGCTATCTCTGTCAATCACTGCTTTGATGGTCATCTCTCTACCTTTCATATATTCAGGTCGATTCGGCTTGATATTATGAATAACATCAACTGTTACACCTGCAGCCAGTGCTTCTTTCTCTGTATAACCTGTCTGTGCAATCGTCATGTCAAATACTCTGACAATACCAGTGCCGAGAATACCGCGGAAGGTCAGGTCACCGCCTGTCAGACGGTCACCGACAATACGGCCCATTTTATTTGCAGTAGAACCGAGCGGCCGGTACATCGGCGCTTTCGTATGGACATGGAACGCTTCAGCTACATCGCCGACTGCATAGATATGCGGGACATTCGTCTCAAGACGCTCATTAATTTTAACAGCACCTGTCATACCTGTCATCACACCGATGTTACTAGCAAGTTCTGTATTCGGTACCACACCGACTGCCAGAATGACGAGGTCTGTAGCAAACACACTGCCATCTGTCAGTTCTATACCCGTTACCTTCTCGCAGTCAGACTGTACAGCAGCAATCTCACTATAAGTATGAAGCTCCGCCTTATCTGCCAGATAATCTTCAATCATAAAGCTCATATCTTCATCAAGTTGACTCATGAGTGCACTTCTCTGTATCAACCGGACACGATAAGCTGCAAGCTGTTCAAGCATCTCAAGCCCGATAAAGCCGCCTCCGACTATCGTGATTTCCTTCACATTATTTACTTCAATATAATGGTGTATCAATTTGGCGTCATTTATTGTCTTAACCTGAAAAACATTGTGGTAGGCTTGGTCATCAATCTGCGGGATAGAGCGTGGCCGTGAGCCTGTTGCAAGCACGAGTTCATCATAGGACTGATTGAAGGTGTCACCTGTCAGCAGGTTCTTGACTTCAATCATCTTCTTATCTTTATCAATAGCAAGGACTTCGTGCGACGTATGAATATCGATATTAAAACGGTCCTTGAACCACTTTGCATCACGCGGCGTCAGTTCATCAATCTCAGCAATCTCCCCGCCGATGTAATAAGGAATCCCACAGACTGAATACGAAATATCCGTGTCTTTATCAAAGACAATAATATGCGATGTTTCATCGTTTCGACGCGCCTTTGCAGCAACACTTGTTCCAGCAGCAACAGAACCGATAATGACAATGTTCTTAGTTTTCATCATGTCCTCCAAAAGGAATAGTATAGTAATGACCGTGGCTATGTTCTCTTATTTTTTTAATCCAGTTAGATTCATCAAATTTCTTGGCAGCAAACAAATCATCTGATTCTTGTGAAGACACAAGTTCCTGATTGATGACCCAGTTGGAATGTGCAATGCCAGCTCGCTCCAGGTCATCTGCAAGTCTTGCTGCTTCCAGATACGGTGTTCTTTCCGGCAACGTGATGATCATCATCTCAGTCAGCTGATTATTTTTGATTTTCGGCAGTAACTGTTCCACTGCTTCAGGCAGTTTCTTTTCATTCTTTATGACTTCCTGATGATAGCTCTCAGAGGCATCAAGCAGCAGTAAAGTGTGACCGGTCGGGGCTGTATCGACAATGACGTAATCCGATGTCTCGTCAGCAACGATTTCACTGAACGCTCTGAAGAAAGCAATCTCCTGCGTACACGGTGACCGCAGATCTTCTTCAATATAGTTCTTTTCGTCGTCAGTGAGATCGCCCGCCTGCGCAAAAACTTCCGCTTTATATTGAGTAAGTGCTTCATCTTCGTCTATGTAAGAGATTCTCAGCCAGTCATTAGCGGCAGCTGTTATTTCTTTCGTAGGATCTGTGGTTGCCAGATGGACATGATGCCCTTTAGCTGCCAGCGCTTCAGCAATAAGCCGGGCTACAGTCGTTTTACCTACTCCGCCTTTTCCCATCATAAAGAGATAACGCAGGTCTGAACTTTCCACTTTAGCAACCAGCTCATCAATAGCCGGATGACTTTGTGCCTTAAAAGTATCCGGTTGTACAGGACTATTGTACTTGAGAAGCTTGACTAAACCGCTTATGCCTTCTTCGTGAGCTGACTGATAAAGTGCATAGTAGATATCCTGCTCTTTTAACCAGTCCTCATACTTAGTTAAGGCCGCTTGCTGAGATGTCATTTTGGCTTTTGATATTGCTCCGTATGGTTGTGTAATCAAGCCATTAATTATGACATGAAAGCGCGAGACACCAATTGCTTCAAGTTCCTCCTGCGCGCGCTTTACTTCTTTAAGTGCACTGATCTCTGCACGGGCGACAAGCATCAAAGTCGTCATCTCTTTGTCCCGCAGTTTTTTCAATGCCGTCTTGTATTTGTCTCTATCTTCATCAAGTCCGGACAACTGTCCAAGACATGACGCATCATGGCTCGTCATCTCTAGGTAGTTATCCCATGCGGATGGCAGTTCAAGCATGCGTAAGGTGTGACCTGTCGGTGCAGTGTCAAAGATGACATAATCATACGCAGCCTCCACTTCTTCATTAGCAATAAAGCGGGTAAACTCATTGAATGCAGCTACTTCCACCGTACATGAACCGCTTAGCTGTTCTTTCATATTCTCTAGCATATCGTCAGAAAGAATGCCGATATAAGGTTCAATGACGCTATTTTTATAATCTTCAGCTGCCTGCAGCGGCTCAAAGTTAGCGATGAACAAATTCGGCACTTCAGCCATCTGTGTCAGTCTGTTCGTCAGCTTCATCGTAAAGACATCCTGCAGATTACTGGCAGGATCCGTACTGATCAGCGCAACGCGATATCCTCTCTGTGCCAGATTAACAGCGTAACTGCTGGATAGAGTTGTCTTGCCTACACCGCCTTTACCAGTGAAAAATAAGTATTTCGTCAATGCGACACAACTTAAATCAATTTTTTTATAACAATCAGCAGCAGTTACTTCCATTACAGCAGTTCCCTCCCTGAAGGTTATTGACTGTAATAATTTCATCTGCTTCTTCTTCAGTGATGTAGTCATGTGTCTTCACTATATCACCATTAATAACGGTAATCGGCAGCACATCATTACCTATTTCCTTAACTATATTCATAATTTCTTTATTCTCAAGAAATGCTTTTGGATGACTGCTTAGATTAAATCGTTCTACAGTAATATGCTCATTCTTCAGCTTCTCAGTTAACCGAGTCACTTCTATTAATTTCTGATCAGGACTTGGTCCGCATACTCCCGTTGAACAGCACATCGCTTCTTCATACATTTTTACCTCTAACATCTACTCATCACCTCATCAATAATTTAAATATAGAATAACATCTATATTTATTTTCGTCTATGTTAAAGTATACTAGATATTAAACTTCATCATTTACTTTTATCATCTAATCACTAAATTTATCATTCATTCAATTATCATGTATACTGAAGAGAAGAATGATGCAGAAAACATATGAAAATACATCATTCTGAATTTAAAACTATGAATCATAAAGGAGCTTATTATGAAATTACAACTTGCACTTGATTTAGTAGATATTAGCGGTGCTATCGACACCGTCAAACAAGTAGAGCAGCATATCGATATCGTCGAAATCGGTACTCCTGTCGTTATTAATGAAGGTTTGAGAGCAGTCAAAGAAGTGAAAGCAGCTTTCCCTCATTTAACCGTGCTTGCAGATCTTAAAATCATGGACGCTGCAGGTTATGAAGTCGGTCAGGCAGCTGCTGCCGGTGCAGATATTATCACGATTCTAGGTGTAGCTGAAGATGAATCAATCAAAGGCGCTGTAGAAGAAGCTAAAAAACAAGGTAAAGAAATCCTGGTTGATATGATTGCAGTCAAAGACATTGAAACACGCGCGAAAGAACTGGACGCTCTTGGAGTAGATTATATCTGTGTGCATACAGGTTATGACCTGCAGGCAGTCGGCAAAAACTCATTCGAAGACCTTGCGACTATCAAACGTGTTGTGAAAAATACTAAGACTGCTGTTGCAGGCGGTATCAAACTTGAGACATTGCCAGAAGTCATTGAACAGCATCCTGACCTCGTCATCGTCGGTGGCGGCATCACAGGCGCAGATGACATGGCAGCTACTGCACGTGAAATGCATGACCTCGTGCAAAAAGGATAATCACGATGCAGACAACGGAGTATCTGACAACAGTTATCCAGGAACTGCAAGGGATGATTCCGCAGATCGCAGAAAATGATGCAGAACAACTTGTTCACTCAATCTCAGACACCAGCAAAGTATTCGTAGCAGGCGCAGGCAGATCCGGCCTGATGGGTAAAGCCTTGGTCATGCGCATGATGCATATGGGTATTGATGCTTATATCATCGGTGAAACTGTGACTGCCAATCTCGAGAAAGATGATTTGCTTATTATCGGCTCTGGTTCTGGTGAGACTGAGACATTAGTCGCTATCGCAAACAAAGCCAGACGTCTCGGCGGCAAAGTAGCGGTTATCACAACTAAGCCTGACTCTACACTCGGTCAGCTGGCAGATTTGACAATTCAGTTGCCAGGCGTCGCTAAGGACCAGACCGCAGACGCTCAGCAGACGATTCAGCCGATGGGTTCCCTCTTTGAACAGACATTACTACTTTTCTTCGATGCAGTCATCCTTCGTTACATGGAACTGAACCATCTCGATTCAGCTAAAATGTACGGTAAACACGCTAATCTTGAATAACGAAAAAGACCGATTCATTCAATCATGAATCGGTCTTTTTATCTTCAGTTTACAGTTATTCTTTCTCAGCATAAATGAAGTCTGGTCGACTTAATGCATCTGTTTTAACGTTTTTAACATTTTCTTTGATCAATGTATTGGAATAGCCAAAGTTCACTGGCAGGATAGGGAGTTCATCCATGAGAATATCTTCTGCCTGGTGCAGTAATGCAAGACGTTTTTGATCATCTGCTGTTTTCAGTGACTGATCAAGCAATGCATCAAATTCTTTGTTTTTCCAGTTAGTGAAGTTACTTGAACTGTTTGATGCATATAATGCAAGGACCGGGTATGGATCAAGGAAGTCGCCGCCCCAGCCCATACGAGCCAGCTGGAAGTTCTTCTGCTTAAATGTATCGATATACGTTTTCCATTCTTGCCCCTCAATGCTGACATCAATACCAAGATTCTGTTTCAGCATTTCCTGGATCACTTCTGCTGATTTTTTGTTGATGCCTTCACTGTTTGTTTTCAGCGTCAGTTTAGGTAAAGCTGTTAATCCTTCTTCTTTCAGTCCTTCTTTTAACAATTGTTTTGCTTTTGCAGGATTATATTCATAATACTTCTTGCCTTCTTCTCTGAAGTCTTTGCCGTCTGCATCTTTAACTCCGTATGAGACATAACCGTAGGCCGGTTTCTGTCCGCCTTTCAAGACATTTTCAACAAACGACTGACGGTCAATCGCATAGCTTAATGCCTGACGGATTTTTTTATTGTCTACTGGCTTTTTGTTGACGTTGAATGAATAAGTGCCGACTGAGAAATTCTCATAGCTGACTAATTCCTTGCTGTCTTTAACACTTTTCAGAATATCAGCTGGAACACCTGCCAGAAGATCTAACTGACCACTTTTATAAAGTTGATATTCTGTATTCGGATCCGCGACCATACGGAAGTTGACGCCGCTTAGTTTCACTTTATCTTTATCGTAGTACTGGTCATTTTTTTCGATATCGAGTGAATCATTATGTTTCCAGTTTTTCAGTTTAAATGGTCCATTAGAGACAAGTGTTTCTGGTTTTGATGCCCAGTCTTTTCCTTTAGATACCGCTTCTTTTTCGACTGGATACGCTGCTGCCCCTGTCAGAACTTTAGGGAAGAAACTGATTGGGTTCTTCAGTTCAACTTGTAATTTGTGGTCATCAATGGTCTTGATACCCACGTCTTTAAGTTTTCCTTTGCCTGTGTTATAAGCTTCTGCGCCTTTAATGAAGTAGAATGTTGAAGGACTGTACGCTGCTGTTTTCGGATTCAGCACACGTTCCCAAGCATATTCAAAGTCTTTTGCTGTCAGTTCTTTGCCGTCTGACCATTTCAGATTGTCTTTAATTGTGAATGTATAAGTCTTACCATCTTTAGAGACATCTGCTTTTTCAGCTAAATCAAGCTGAGGTTCACCATTTTTCCCTTTACGATATAAACCACTGTAAATACTGTCGATGACCCACCAGGATGTTGTATCAGATGCAAAGGCCGGATCCAGTGTGTAAGGTTCTCCGCCCAGATTAAGTTTTAATGTCTGTTCGACCTTCTTACCGCTTGAATCTGATTTCTTAGCTGATTTTGAATCTGCATTGCCACACCCTGCCAGTAAAATAACTGCTGCTGCTAAACCGATACCTAATTTTTTCATTTATACATTCCCCTTTAGTGTACAGCCACTAGATGGCTGTCTGATATTTGCTGATATGACTGAACCGCTCCGTAGTCCGGACGGTCTACTGATACTTCGTTTACACGACGGTCCTTCGGATGCTGCACTGGACTTGAATCCATCAACCGCTTCGTATAAGGATGTTTCGGATTGCTGAAGAGCTCTTCACTTTCTGCGATTTCCAGAATCGAACCATTATACATGACAATAATACGGTCGCTGATATAACGGACTACATTGAGATCATGGCCGATAAACAGATAAGTCAGCTCTTTTTCTCGCTGTAGTTTGCGAATCAGGTTGAGGACCTGCGCCTGTACCGAAACATCGAGGGCGGAGATGGGCTCATCTGCCACCAGAAACTCCGGCTCGACTGCAAGTGCTCTCGCTATACCGACCCGCTGCTTCTGGCCGCCCGACAGTTCGGAAGGGTAACGGTCCTTGAAGTAACTGGCTAACCCTACTTCATTCAGGCGTTCCTGGACAAAGGCATCTTGATCATCGACTTGAATACCGAATCCTCTGATTCCTTCTAAAATAATGTCATGTACTTTCATGCGAGGATTAAGAGATGAATCCGGATCCTGAAAAATCATCTGAACCTGACGTCTGAAGTTCTTCAGTTCTTTTTTGGACAGCGTCTCAATAGACTGTCCCTTAAAATGAATACTGCCGTGCTGATAAGGCTCAATTTTAGTCAGAAGTTTACCGAGCGTCGATTTACCGCTGCCGCTTTCACCGACGATACCTAACACTTCTCCTTCATTGATCGTAAAAGATATATTATGCAGAATCTGCACGGGTGGCCCTACTTTTTGCGGATAAAACTTATCCACCTGCTCAATCGTCATCAAACTCATTAAGCTCTCACCTCCTCAAGCCAGCAGTCTACTTGATGATCGCCCTTCTGCTTCGTTGCCGGATAATGGGAGATACAGATATTCATAGCATGCGGACAACGGTCGACAAACGGGCAACCCTGGGGTATTTCGTGGGCCATCGAGGGTCTCCCTTTGATCGAATATAAAGGCTGACTTCTATCTGTATCTTCTCTAATCAATGATGCCAGTAACCCTGCAGTATAGGGATGCTTCGGATGATTAAAAATAGCTTCCACAGACCCTTGTTCAACAATTCTGCCGCTATACATCACAGCCACTCGGTCTGCGATCTCAGCGACAACGCCTAAATCATGGGTGATCAGCAGTATGGCACTGCCTTTCTCTTCTTTCAGTTTCTGCAATAGTGACAGAATCTGTTTCTGTGTCGTGACGTCTAAAGCAGTAGTCGGCTCATCAGCAATGACCAGGTCAGGTGATAAAGCCAGCGCCATGGCAATGACAATACGCTGACGCATACCGCCGGACAGTTCATGCGGATACTGTTTCAGTCTTGCTTCCGGCAAAGTGATTTCCACACTTTTCAGCAGGCGTATGGCTTCTTCTCTTGCTGCTTTTTTGGAGTATTTCTTTTTGATGATGAATATTTCCATCAGCTGCTTACCTATCGTAAGTGTCGGATTCAGTGACGTCATCGGATCCTGAAAAATCATACCCAGCTGATGCCCTCTGATATTCAGCCAATCTTTATTCTTTGCCTTCTGCAGATCCTGGTCGTTGAACTGAATCTGCTCTGCATTCAGATTAAGATTCCCTGCCTGCATGCCTGCGACAGACTGTGTCGTGATACTTTTACCGCTGCCACTCTCACCGACAATGGCGAATACTTCTCCACGTTCAACATTGAAAGAGACCCCTTTAACAATAGAAGCTTTCTTCTTCGTGCTGACCTGAAGATTTTTTACTGTTAGTAATTCTGTCATATGAACCTCCTAGTCTACTTCAACTTGAAGTGTGTCCTGCAAACCGTCACCTATTGCATTGAAAGAAAACATGGTCAGGGCAATCAGTAAAGATGGAAATAATAAGCGCCACCATTCACCGCTTAAGATAACACCGAGTGCATCATTCGCCATCGTACCCCAGCTGGCAGCAGGTGCCTGTACACCAAGCCCCAGGAAGCTGAGGAAAGATTCAGCGAAGATAGCAGATGGAATCGTGAATGTGAGGTTGACGATGATGACCGCCATAATATTCGGAATGATGTGCTTCAGCAGAATACCGGCATGACTGGTGCCAAGAAGTTCAGCTGCAGTGACGAACTGCTGTTGTTTAACCTGCAGCACCTGTCCCCTTACAATTCGAGCCATGCTGACCCAGCCTGTCAGACTAAGTGCAATAATCATAGTAACTAGACCTGGTTTCATCAAGACAAGTAACAGAATTACCACAAGCAGATAAGGTACACCGTATAGAATCTCTACAATCCTCATCAGAAAACCATCGATTCTATCTCCCCATTTACCTCGACCTGCTGCATAACCTGAAATCGCTCCGACGACGATGCCGACGACGATATCAATGAGTGCTGCAATAATCCCGATGGATAAAGAGATACGAGCACCCAGCCAGATGCGAGTAAAGACATCTCGTCCTAAATCATCTGTACCGAACCAGTACTTACTGTCGGGAGCAAGGTTAGCTTCAAGCAGAGACTGCTTACTCCCTTCGTAACCCGAAATCATCGGCCCTATAATAGCCATCACAATAATACAAAATAGTACAATTATTCCTAAAATAGCCATCTTATGATTAAAAAAAGAAAGAAGCAGCTGTTTCCGTGTAGAAGCGCGCTTTAAAATATCTTCCTGCCTGTCATCTCTTTGTGTTAATTTCTCGAACGAAGTATCTGCGTAACTATTCAAATTTCTCACCACTCCTTAACGAAATTCTTGGATCAATCACCCGGTAACAGACATCCACTAAGAGCAATGTCAGGAGCAAAATAAAACTATAAAAAATCGTTGTTCCCATGATGACTGGATAGTCCCGGTTGAAGATACTTTCCACAAAATATTTACCAATACCTGGAATCGAGAAGACTTTTTCGATGACAAACGTTCCAGTCACGACTGAAGCAAATAATGGACCGAGGAACGTAATCACAGGGAGTAACGTATTCCGCAGTACATGCTGCGTGAGTATGTATGACATCGGTAATCCCTTAGCTTTCGCCGTGCGAATATAGTTGGAGTTCAGCACCTCAATCATATTGCTCCGAACGTAGCGGGTAATAATGGCGAGCGGTCCTACAGCAAGTGCAAGACTCGGTAAAACTGAATGCCACCATGAGTCAAAGTTGGCAATCGGCAGAAGCTGCCATTCCACGCCGAAATACTTGATCAACAGAGGTGCAAGAATAAAACTTGGAACCGAGATACCAATAATCGCAATGAATAAGGCAAGAAAATCCATGAAACGATGCTTATAAATCGCTGCGATAGTCCCTAGAATGATACCGCCAATCAGAGCAATGACAATAGACTGAATACCGAGAAGCGCAGAGGCACCAATCCCTTCACCAATGATGGTATTCACATCCCGGCTTTCTGACTGAATAGAAGGTCCGAGATCAAACATGGCGATATTCTTAAGATAAATAAAATACTGATTCAGAACCGGTTGATCCAGATGAAACTTCGCCTTCATATGGTTCAGCTGTTCTTCTGATAATGCTTTAGAGTCATTTGAAAATGGATCACCAGGAATGGAATGCATGATGATAAATGTAACTGTAACAATCAGCCACATCGTGATCATGATACTGGCAATCTTACGAACAATGACCAATGATAAACCCTCCTTCTGTATTTAACTCCACAAAAAAATCCCGTGGACAAGAACAAGTCCACAGGAATCTATACCATATAGTCTCGTCTCATCTTTACAACTTTCGTTGCAGGAATTGGCACAGTGTTCATCAAGAATCTGCTGCCGAGGTTTCGTAGGGCCTGTCCCTCCACCTCTCTGGATAAGAGTTAAAAATTTATTTAATTTATTGATTATTATCTTACTCCTAAAAAATTTTAAGTCAACAGAAAATTTTATTTTTTTGGATTTCTTTCAATACACAGAATAATTAGAAATTTTAGTTTAATTATCTATATTCACTTTGATGTAACTATATAAAACAGTTCATTATCTACTTAACTGCTATTTTAATTACGTGGAATAATTATGCATTTTTTCTCACGTAATATTTCTTACTTAATATCAATATTATTGAACAGACAAAGAAAGGTCAGCAGGCTATGCTGACCTTCAATACGGATTTCTCAACGGGTGATATTGAAGCGTTAAATTATGCACGTTCACTCACTTGCTGATTTTTCCTGAACAGTTCTACAGTCTGAACTAATACAGCCAGCGCTTCACGCACTTCTTCTTCGTTTCTTGTCTTCAGCCCACAATCAGGGTTCACCCAGAATAATGAGCGATCAATCTGCTGAAGTGCACGTTCTATCGCTGTCGCTATTTCTTTCTGTGTCGGAATTCTTGGACTGTGAATATCATAAACCCCCAGTCCTATTCCTAAACCATAAGTAATATCTTCGAAATCTTTAATCAAGTCACCATGACTTCTGGAAGTTTCAATGGAAATGACATCTGCATCGAGTGCTTTGATGGAATGGATGATCTGACCAAACTGCGAATAGCACATATGTGTATGAATCTGCGTTCTGTCATCAACTGATGATGTCGCGAGCTTGAAAGCATGGACCGCTTTTGCCAGATAGTCTTCATGATATTCTTTTCTAAGCGGCAGGCCTTCTCGCAGTGCAGGTTCATCCACCTGAATGACTTTGATGCCCGCTTGTTCAAGCGCTAATACTTCTTCATTAATGGCAAGCGCGATTTGATTCTGTACGACGTGTCGCGGCAGATCTGTCCGCTCAAATGACCAGTTCAGGATAGTGACAGGTCCAGTCAGCATTCCTTTGACCGGCTTATCTGTCAGACTCTGTGCATAGATTGTTTCTTTCAGCGTAAGAGGCTCTGTCCATTTGATATCGCCATAGATAATGGGCGGCTTAACTGCTCTTGAACCATAAGACTGAACCCAGCCATAACGTGTCACAAGGAAGCCTTCCAGCTTCTCGCCGAAGAATTCAACCATATCATTACGTTCAAATTCTCCATGCACCAGTACATCCAGCCCTAATTCTTCCTGGATTTCTATCCAGCGCTTAATTTCATGTTCAAGGAATGACTGATATTCCTCATCTGATATTCTTTTATTCTTCCAGTCTGCACGATACTTTCTTACTTCTTTTGACTGCGGGAATGAGCCTATGGTTGTAGTAGGTAGTTCCGGTAGCTGCAAGACGTCTTTCTGCAGGACTCTTCTAGTTTCGAAAGATGACTCACGGCTGACCCTTACCACATCATAATTGTACTCCAGTTTTTTGAAATCCTGATTCTGAAAGCGTGTGTATTGCTCTTTCAACTGTCCATAAAGCGTAGCATCCTGCTCATTAAATAATTGTTTCAGTGCATAGAGTTCATCAAGTTTCTCGACTGCAAAGCTTAATCCGTCAAGAACCACTCCATCAATTTCTTCTTTTTCAAGCGTCACTGGTACATGCAGCAGAGAGGAAGAAGGCTGAATAACGATGTCAGAAACATATTCCTGCAGGGTCTCAATTAAATTCTTCTTTGATTCGATGTCAGACGCCCAGACATTTCTGCCATCAATAATACCTGCATAGAGTACTTTGTCAGACGGGAACAAGCCCTCTTTTATTTGTTTCAGATTATAGCCGTTATCATGGACAAAATCCAGACCTAAACCGTAGACCGGCAGTTCTGCGACGAAAGAGAGATCAACACGTTCGAAGTAGGTCTGAAGCACCACTTTGCCATCTGATTCCTGGGCAAGGAATTCATAAGCTTCTTTTGTGATTGCTTTTAAATCTGATGCCTGATCGGTTACAAGAATCGGCTCATCTAATTGAATGTAATCTGCGCCTTTTGCCGAAAGCTGGTTGATGGCTTTTTTATATAATGGCAGCAGCGTTCTGACTTTGTCCTCCAATGACTGTTCTCCGCCTTTTGACAAAGCAACAAAAGTGATAGGCCCAGGAATAACAGAATGAAAATGACCTGTTTCGTTATAATACTGTTTTAAACGTTCCGTGTTCAGACGAGGTGTAACGTCATCCCATTCAGGTACGATATAATGATAGTTAGTATTGAACCATTTAATCAATGCACTGGCTACGTGTTCTTTATTCCCTCTCGCAATATCAAAAAGTAAGTCGTCATTCACTTTTCTATCCTGGAAACGTTTCGGAATAATATTAAATAACAGTGACGCATCCAGAATGTGATCATAACGTGAAAAATCACCCACTGGTACTGAATCAAGATGATGAAAGCGCTGAATATCAAGGTTTTCATGTTCAAGTTCATCTAATATCTGGTTCAGTTCTTCTGCCGCAATATGCCCTGCCCAGTAACTTTCAATCGCTTTTTTCCATTCGCGATTTTTACCCAGTCTTGGAAATCCTAAATTTGAAGTTTTAATTGTCATAATGCTACCCCCTATTTTTTTGTTAATCGCTGTGCATATTCTGCTAGCTCAACCGTCAGTTCATATTTAAGGAACGGCGTCACTAGATAGATACCATTAAAGTACTTAAGCGTTTCATCAATCAGCTCCTGACAGATTTCAAGTGATAATTCCTGTGTTTTTACTCTGTCATCTTCAACTAATCTAAAAGCCTCTATCAGTTCTTCAGACAATTTAATGCCTGGCACTTCATTGTGAAGAAAAAGTGCGTTTTTATAACTGGTGATTGGCATAATACCGATAAATATAGATGTATCCAGCTGACTGGCAGAATCATATATTTCCTTGATTTTATTCTTGTCATAGATAGGCTGGGTAATAAAATAATCCACACCTGCCTTCTGCTTTTTCTGTAGCCTCTGCACACTGGCAGGGAGCTTACTGACATTCGCATTAAATGCACCTGCTACTGTAAATGTGGTGCGTTTTCTAAGAGAAGAGCCATCCGCACTGATGCCTCTGTTGAACTGCCGGATGATTTCAGCGAGGCCATGTGAGTTGACATCAAATACCGAGGTAGCTCCCGGAAAATTTCCGACTTTAGAAGGATCACCTGTCACTGCAAGTACATCATTAATTCCTAAGGCAGCCAGCCCCATTAAACTGGACTGAAGACCAATGATATTTTTGTCTCTGCAGGCAATATGCACAAGCGGCCTGATCTTATAACGCTGCTTGATTATACTGGCAGCAGTGATATTACACATCCTGACACAAGCAAGCGAATTGTCTGCTAAAGTCACTGCATCGACCTGTGCTTTCTCTAACGCCTCTATCCCCCTGAAAAACTGTCCGGTATCCAGATGTTTAGGTGTATCCAGTTCTACAATAATTGTTGGACGCTGTTCCACCAGTTCCTTCAGACTCGGCTCTTTTTTCTGTATAACGCTCTCTGCTTCTCTATGAAATGGAATAACATTCTTTGAGGTAGCAGGCTTCAAGTCTGCTGTCGCATCTTTTATCCGCCTAATATGTGAAGGGGTGGTGCCACAGCATCCTCCAATCAGCCTGACTCCTTCCCGGACGAGTTCGCGTGTCACTTGAGAGAAATACACTGCATTATCTGAGTACTTCAGCATATTATCTTCAATATCGAGAAGACTCGCATTAGGATAACAGGACAGAAATGCATGTTCCGGCAGAGCAAGATGTTTATAAGTCTGATTCATATGATGAGGACCGTGATGACAGTTAAGTCCGATAATATCTGCACCCGTTGCTTCAAGGCGAATCAGCGCATCTTGTATGACAGTGCCATCTTTCAAGAAGCAAGTGTCCTGCGCTGTTAACTGCGCAATAATCGGAATCTTGAATGAGCGCGCATATTCAACGACTGCAAGTAATTCTTCAACATCATAATAAGTCTCAAAAAGAATAGCATCTACTCCTTCCTGGACCAGCGTATCTATCTGGAAGGAAGTATGATAAAGAATAGCGGATAGAGATAGTTCCAGTTTCTTAATGCCACGGAAGCCCCCCACAGTCCCCACAACAAAAGTATCAGGCCCTGCCGCTCTTTTCGCAATCGCTACAGCAGATTGATGAATCTCCTTTACGCGATGTTCAAGTCCATAAGCTTTCAGCTTCTCAAAATTTGCACCATACGTATTGGTCTGAATAACATCTGCACCCGCTTCCACATAAAGCCTGTGAATGGCCTCTACTTTATCAGGATGCGTAAGATTATAATGTTCCGGACAAGTATCCAGTCCTTCCGCATAAAGTAACGTCCCCATCGCGCCATCCCCTACTAATATCCTTTTTTTCAACGTGTTTAGAATGGTCATAGCATTCCTCCTTTACAGATTGTAAAAAATAAAATTGAATCACAGCAAACGAAAAAAGCCCCGTCCTTTAAATCCATGCTTAACAGGATTTAAAGGACGGGAGCTGCCGTGGTACCACCTTTATTCATCTATTCATCACTAAATAGACCTCTTCCAGTACGCTGTATCGAACATTAATACTGTATCGCTATAACGGGCGAACCCGTTGACATCTAAATATCGATGTCACCACTCAGAGGCCATTTTCAATCAGTATCCGTTATCTCCTTTCACCATATGGAGACTCTCTTTGAAACGAATTTAAGGATTTACTCTCCTCATTACTGTGCTTTTAAAATGATGAATTTGATTAATGTAAGTTTATATACATTCCGTATAAGTGTCAACAATTTTTTTGAAAATTTATAATATTCTGTTTGAAAGTGATAATATATTCCCTAAAATTATTCATTTATGATAATCATTTGGAAAAAACATCATTTTTTATCTGTATAAAATAAGAATAGCATCTCAACGAATAAGAGTTATTTCCAGACAAATACGAATAAACAGCCGCCTCGTCGTCCTCATATGTCACAATAAGTGAAAAAGCATCGTGAGGGGTCTTTATGTCCAAAGAAGTACTGAAACTTGAGAACGTCAATAAATATATAGGTCAGTCACATATCATCAAAGATCTGAGCTTTTCTGTCAATGCCGGCGAGGTTTTCGGATTTTTAGGACCGAACGGGGCAGGCAAGACATCTACAATCCGTATGATTGTCGGACTGAACACCATGTCGAGCGGCGACATTTATATCAACGGTTTTCATATCAGAAGAGATTTCAAGAAGGCCATACGAGGGGTCGGTGCGATTGTCGAGAATCCTGAACTCTATCCTTTTATGACGGGCTATGATAATCTGAAACATTTCGCTAAGATGAATGATGGTGTAACGAAGGAGAGAATTCTGGAAGTCGCTGATCTTGTCGGTCTGACAGATGCTATTCATATGAAAGTGAAGCAGTACTCACTCGGTATGCGTCAGCGGCTTGGCATTGCGGTCTCTATTTTACATCATCCTTCTGTCTTAATTCTTGATGAGCCGACTAATGGACTTGATCCTGCAGGTATCAAGGAAATCCGCCATTATATCAGGATGCTGGCTGAGAAAGAGAATGTTGCGATTATCATCTCCTCCCACCTTCTCAGTGAGATTGAGCTTATGTGTGATCGCATCGGTGTCATCAAAAATGGTGAACTCATCACCACGCAGAACCTAAGAGAAAGAAACCAGAATGTCATCCATACATATGTCATGAAAGTAGCGACGCCTGAAGCAGCCTTGAAAATCCTGAAGACGCTTCCTACAGTAAATGCTGTCAGTATCAAGGATGCACAGCTTTATCTGCAGACAGAAGAGGCTGCTCTGCCTGAAATCATCAGCGCACTCGTCTCGCATCACATCGCGCTCTATACAGTCATTCCTCACGTATCAACACTGGAAGAACGATTCTTCGAAATGATAGGAGACGATACCTATGAATAAGATGTGGGATTTAGTCACAAATGAACTTAAAAAAATATTCGCCAGTAGAACAATCTGGCTGATTTTCCTCGTTATGCTGGCCGCTGTTATCGGTGTCGCTATGCTGACAGCCTCAAGCGACGTGATTGATACCGAAACGACTTATAAGAGCGACTGGCAGCAGCAACTGCAGCAGCAGAATAAAGAACTGGCAAGCAATAAGAAACTGAATCCAGCGCATGTCAAACAGACAATAGAGAAGAACAATTACTACCTTGAGCATAATATTAAGCCTCATCACTATCAGGCCGGTGACTTCGTTATCGATAATGTCTTTCTGACCGCCTTAGTCAGTCTCTTCACTATTGTTATCGCAGGCGGCATCGTTGCCAACGAATTCACTTACGGGACCATCAAGCAGCTGCTGATACGTCCAGTGACTAGAACAACGATTCTCGCTTCTAAATATATCGCGGTCATTCTTTTCTCAGTACTGACGATGACCGTGCTCTTCATTCTGACTTATGTAGTAGGTGCCCTGTTCTTCGGCGTCTCAGGCTTAAATCCGGAGCTAGTGTTTGAAAGACCGGATCATTTTGTCCACCGGCATTTCCTGCAGGAAGGACTGCTGGTCTATGGTCTGAAACTGGTACATATCCTGACGCTTGGTACATTCGGCTTTATGATTTCAAGTCTGCTCAGAAGCAGTTCACTCGCCATCGGACTGAGTATGTTTATCATGTTTCTTGGTTCAACTGCCTCTGTCTTTATCGCTCAGTACGACTGGTCGAAGTACTTACTGTTCACGAACTCTGACCTGTCACGTTACTACCATTTTATCGGTCCTTATCGCGATGATATGACAATTCAGTTCTCAGCTGGAGTCACACTGATCTATCTGCTTGTTTTTCTTATAGTCGCCTGGTACTCATTCGTCAAACGTGATATCAACTGATAGAAGCCCTGCTTTTCATAATGAAAAGCAGGGCTTCTATCAGTTCGGGAACTTATTGATTTTACGTGCCGAGATATAACAGGTCTCGCCATTGGAAAAGTGAACCATACGATTCTTCTTATCAACCGAAGTCACATGGTCGACATTGATAATATAAGACTGATGACAACGGAAGAAACGCGTATCAAGATCATCATAATCCTTCATATTGCCGTAGAACTCAAGCCTGCGGTTCATCAGATGCAGAATAATACGGTGCGGATTCGGCGATGATTCAAAATAGACGATATCTTCATAACTGATAAATAGCTTCTGACTGCCTGACTTTATTTCAAGCTTATCTATCTTATTGCGTTCGACTATGTCACTCAGCCGCTGCTGGCAGATTAAGAGACATTCGCGGATACTGCGGTCAATATTCTCACGGTCATCTTTCAGGATGAAATCAAGTGCTGATACTTTATACTTAAAAGTCAGATACGTCATTTCACTGTGACTGGTGACAAAGATGATATGGCCGAGCGCATCTATTTCGCGTATCTTCTGCGCCAGCTGGATACCGTTGATATCAGCAGATAAATCAATATCAAGAAAATAAATACCGATGTCACTATGCTGTTCAACCGCGGCAAGCAGTTCATATGGGTCTGTCGTTGCACAGGTCAGCGTCATATCCAGCTGCTCAATCATAATATAGTTGGAAATGACTTGTGTCATATGATTCAGCTGCTCGACTGAATCCTCACAGACATAAATATTCATCTTTCTCACCTCTCTTCAACAAACAGCACCTCTATTTTCTGGATAAACAGATTCGACTGTATCGAAGTATCCAGGAATAAGTTCGTATATTTCGCTGAAATAGCAGCTAAATTCGCTAAACCGATGCCACCCTGTCCGTTCTTAGTGGTGAAGTTCTCTTCGTAAAGCGTCGCAATCGGAGGCATATCGGGTTTACAGTGATTCGAAATAACGAAAAGCAGACTCTCTTCCGTCTTCATCAGCGCAGCCTGTATCTCACTCTTTTCAATCTCCAGAGACGCTTCAATCGCATTGTCCCAGACAATACCAATCATGCGGGTATAATCGATAATATCCATCTGTATATCTTCACTGTTGATCTCATCAGAAACATCGACCTTAAGTGAAATATTCTGCTCTTGTGTCTCAATCATCTTGGACGTCAGTATGCCTTTCAGCGGCGCAGCATTGATACGGTTCATTCCATAGAGCTGATACTGCTGGTTATCAATATTCTCTTTCAGGGGGACAATATAGTCACTGAAATAAACTTTCAGTCCCTCCATATCATCATTATAGATGTAACCAGACATCGTTGACAGTATATTGACATAATCATGCTTGAACTTGCGCATGACATTATTATTCTTCTCAAGTTCTTTTGTATATTTATAGTAATCTTCATTCTCCTTACTCTTGATACTGAGGAGCAGTTTCTGATAGTAAGCTCTCGCTACAAGAACAATCAGACCGAAACTGATAATGAAATAAATGATATAGAAAGAGGCATAGATAACATATTCGCGTTCCGTCAGTGTCCGGTCCGGAATAATGAGATAGATAAGCAAGATAGAAATAGCCAGATATCCGACAAGCAGCAGGACAAGAAGTCTGTTATGGCTATAGAGCACCTGAAAATCCTTGACCTTATTGAAAATTGTTCTGATCAGCCAAGGCAGGACAACCATCAGCGAGAGAAACATGACAAAATAAAGCACATAACGGTCATTATAAAAGAAGTTCTCACCGAAAATAGAAATCGTAATCAATGCGGCTAGATGATCACTGATAACAGAGATAAAAATTGTTATGAGCACAATAAGACCATTAACCAGAAAAGAACGTCGCCGATAGAAAAAAGTATAAAAGACAATAAAATAAAGAATGGCAAGTGTTCTGAAGACAAAAAATAAAATAACAGCAGGAACAATAAACAGCAGAACGGTATACAAAATACCCTTTCTGCTGTATTTAAAGTTCCCGAGTAAAGTCACTGCGATGCTGAAACAGATGCACTGAAAGATAATAAAGATGACTGACTCAGAAGTATTAAAATCGTACATTAGTGGTTCAGACGTTTTTCTTCATACAGTCTAGCATCCAGTTCGTCTTCGTTGAAATAGAAATAGCAGCTTCTCATCACGCTTTTGTCACCAATGAACACGATAAAATCAATGATATGCTGAATAAAGTTTAACATGTCAGTTCCTCCTCATATAAGTAATAACTAATGTTAATGCCTGGACAATGATACCGTAATACATCATCAGTCTGTAACCGTTAGGGATAATCAGACTGACCAGCAGGAGAATCCCTACTGTCACGCGGACTTTCAGTTTCAACGGTTCAAGCATATAAGCATGAATCGGTTGCGCTCGTGTCGGCTGCGGTCCGAGCCAGCAGATGGCTGCTGCTGCCAGCAGACCGGGAATTAACAGTCGCAGATCAAGCTTATAGACCAGCAGGAATGGCACTCCGACAAACGTCAGCCAACTCTGCACGAAACACAGCCAGAAGTTCTTCAGATGTGCGCCGAAACTGAAATAACGAATCATGAAATAACAACCATGTGCAACCAGGACATGAAAGAAGATGCCAAGCAGATAGCTGCTTAAGTAAATCGTCGCTGAGATCAGTAAGTTCTTCATGATGACACGAAGCCCACGCCTGAACTTCAGTTGTTCAAGTTCAGTCAAATGTTGTTCAAGCATCCTCTCTCATCTCCTTAGTTCTATTCTAAAAGGTTCTGACATAAAAGAGAACACCTTTTCAGATTTGTATCTTTTTTCTTCTTAAACGTAACATAAAAACAGTTAAAATAAACAGTTACGAAGTGAAACGCATGAAATAAAGCAAAATCCTCTTTTTCTCTCTGAGCCCTTATATAATAAAGTCATAAGTTACAGAACGAAGGAGGGAAAAGGATATGGTAACTGATATCATCAACGGCATTGTTACATTCATCACTTTCATCATCGACACTGTAAGCAAATTCCAATAATCACTCTCATCAAATAACAGAAAGGAGGATATTAACATGGCTGGAAATATCGTAGATACTATCGTACAATTCATCACATTAATCGTGGACACAATCACTAAATTCACTGCATAATCATTATAACATTTAGCCCCTTATAATACCCTTCGGCAGATTCTGTCGGAGGGTATTTGCTGTTGATGAAGACAATGCCGAACGAAAAATAGCAGCGAAAATTTGACCCTAATCTTCCACATAATTGACATCAAAAATATAGACACCATCTTCAATCGTAATATCAATATTAAATCTGGGCTTGATATTGATATTTTTCACATTACCATCTTCTACGTTGAAATCTATAATGCAGTGTATCTCATCCAAGTGTTTAGAAAGAATAACCGCTCTGTTTTTATCATGGACGAGATGAGTGGATTTATGGTATTTAATCTGAATGCCATGTATATATGTTTCTTTCATTTTTCATCGCTCCTTTATTGAGATAATATATTCTTAACAACTTACTCCAAGTATATTTCAAGAAAAAATCCCGTCAGTAGTATCATTATTACAAGGATAAATATTTTCCAGTCTCTTGAATCAGGTTCTTTATACAATACAGACCCCTCAACTTTTCCAGAATTTGTCTATGTACGCCGTGACTTTCTATTCAAATGTAATACCAAACCATTGTGCAAGCATGTCATGCCATTTATGATAATATTCAAAAACTTTCCAATACTTTCTAGCTTCATCGTCAGCTGATCAACCCATAGAAAACTTCGGCAGTAATCGTATAAGATAGATGCGTAGTTACCTTAAGAAAAATTATGAAAATAAAGGAGCTATTATGATGCAGACTCTTATTTTTATCATCTGTTTGATATGCTTAATCGGAATTTCTGCCGATAAAATGAAAAAGTAAGCTATTCAGCTGTCTTTAGATAACAGCAGCAATAATACTCGCCAGCAACAGTAATCCTACCAGACCTATAGCAGTCAGTACCAGGCAGCCCAGTCTGTTCTCATTATGCTCTGCATCAGACAACTTATCACAATTCAGATGACTCATCTCAGACCCTCCCAACTGATAATTTCAGTATCAATTAACTGTATAGCTTTAATTTAACACCCTGTTTCAAGAAGAACAATAGCGGGCTATAAGTAACAAAGCTTATGCAGGATATCTCTTCACATGAGTTTGCGTCTAGCCTATTTTAATTTGTTCTTCTATGGTCACATTCCCTCCAGCACTCAATAAATCCGGATATTCGATTCTCTCAATATAACATCCTTTCTTTATAACAAAATAGATATTACAAAACGTATTTATTATTATTTAAGAAATATTAATGAAATACTTGAAATATTTTTGCAATGTTATATGCTATAAATTGTAAGATATACCATTTATCGAGGAGGATTTATATGTCTAAATATCTCAAACTGTTAAGCGCCTCTGGATTAGCGACAGCACTTTTATTCACCTCAGTTGGAACCTCTGACGTTGCACAGGCACAGACCACAACTAAAGTCCCAACGAATACAACAGCTTGTCAACTTGATAAAACCAAGCCTTATTATTACTACAACGGTTATTTCTTCTACAGCGGTAAGACTGTTTTGAACCAGCAGTTCAAAGATGCGGTGAATCATGATAATGTGATGATTGATGGTTATATGGTTAATAAAAAACGTCTGACTCAAGCGCATAGTGCAGCTGGCTTCTATAGCCACGATAATCTGATCGATAAGTTCGATAAAAACACAATCGTCGCAATTACTTTAACGCCAAAAACGAAATCCATCAGCAAACAGACATTTGAGAAGGCATATCAATCTTTCAAACTCGTCAGACAGACAACATCAAATAACAAAACATCTGTGACGAATCGCTATAAAACAAAAGCCGGCACCTACTTCACAGCCTATTTTGAAAAAGGTTATTTAGTTTCTATCACTATTCAATAGATATCAAAAAAGGCGATGAGCATACTCATCGCCTTTTTTCAATTTTTAGATTTAACAAACTCAGACCATCTGCGTGTGTGAGAGCTATACTTCTTCGTAGTAATCAAAATATTTATTCGATAGATACTGCTGGACCATCATGACGATTGCGCCTGCTGCCCAGTATAGGGGCATTGCTGCAGGTAATGTCAGACTCGGCATCAGTATCATCAATGGACTGATCAGTGTCATGATTTTCATCTGTGGCTGCATTTCTTCAGGCATATACTGGTTAGATAACTTCATCTGAAGATAGTACATACCGGCAGCGATCAATGCCATCAAAATATTCGGTGTCCCTAAGCTGAACCACATGAAAGTCTGGCTGGCGAGCTCATCGTTGTGTGAAATCGCAAAATATAATGCCGTCAGTATCGGCATCTGAATCAGGATAGGCAGACAGCCTTTGTTGACCGGACTGATGCCATGCTCAGAATAAAGTTTCATCAGTTCCTGCGTCATTTGCTGACGCTCTTCTGGCGTCTCCGCTTCTCGCATTCTCTTATTAAGTGCATCTATTTCGGGCTTCAGCTTCTTCGTTTTATACTGAACTTTTCTCTGACTCTTAAATGAATAGAACATCAGCGGCATCATCAGTACTCTGACGCATAAAGTCACCATAATCAGCCCGATGCCATAACTATTGCCGAAGAATTCTGCGAAGTATTTAATCAGGAAGATAAACGGTTCAACAAAGGTCTGATGGAAGAATCCTTCATTTTGAACACCACATCCACTGAGTATTAAAGCAATAAACAACATAACCAAACTTAATAATTTTTTCAAATTTTCTCCTCCAATATATTAATAGTTGATTAATATATTGGCAATACATCCTCTTCGTCTGATAACTTAGCTAAACATCGAATACGCCACCTTAAAATAGGTGGCCGCCAGCTGGTCAGACATTGATGAATGACTTGAATTGCTGATTCAATCTGAAACTTACTGATCAGATTGATGGTTACTTTCACATGAAACAATGTAAAAAGGATAGCTAGTAGGAACGGTGAAAATACGATTAAATAATAGGCCAGATAATGCATCATAATACCTTCAGCAATCATATCCATCATCCAATCAATCATACTATGCCCTCCTCTCTCATTTAGAATAAGACTATCATATCACAGAATGATAATCTCCTTATAATGTATAAGTGATACTAAACTTTAGATTGTACAATACATCTTATAAAATTATAATTAAGATGTAATAAGACACAATCAGTTAAAATGACTAAATCTACTTATGATGAGGAGAGAAGTGTTGATGAAAAACTTGTTCAAAAGTCTTGCGGTTGTATTGGTAATCATCTTCTTAAGTGCATGCGGGAATACTGACAGTAAAAGCAGTGACGATCACAAAAATGAAAGCAGCACTGAAACGACAAGTACAACAACTGAAGAAGTGACGAACGAGGAAAAAGCGGCTGAACTGACTAAGAAAGTCTTCGTTCAGGATGACGGAATGGGTACCACAAGTGAGCTCACTTACTGGGCAGAAGGCGATAAAGTAGTAAAGCAAGAGACACATAATATCATGGACCTTAAAAAGCTGGGCTCCACTAAAGAAGAAGCTAAACAAGCCATGGAGGCTGCGAATCAGAAGTACAAAAAGAAACTAGATGGCTACAAATATGATGTGAAATATACAGCCAAGCAGGTCGATGAAATCATCAGTGTAGATTATAACAAAGTAGGTATCAATAAGATTAAAGACATCATGAATTCTGATGGTAATACTGATAGAGGTATCAGCATGAATAAATCAGAAGAGATGTTAAAAGAAGCGGGCTACAAACTGAAGAATTAATTATTATTGAAAAGGGAACAGCGATGGAGCTGTTCCCTTTTTTGTTAGTTGAAACTGATTATTTTATATGTATTAATCCATAAATATTGTACAATGTAAATATCAAGAAAATAACAAATAAAATAATAACAGGGAGTTATTTATGAAGAAATTAATTGCGACCACTCTCATTACCAGTCTACTTGTCACGCCATTCATTTCAAATCAAGCCTATGCCAACAATAAAGTTGAACCTATTAACGAAAGTGCTAAACCCTTTCAGCTTCCTTATTTAACTTCACCGACAGTAGCAAAAGCAATGAAAAACAGCACTTACCGAATGAAGGCGCCTAATGGTAAAAGTGTTGGACTTGCGGACAGCTTCGATTATGCAGAAAGAGTCTGGAGTAACCCGCTTACAAGTACACTGACAACTGATTATCCTTATAACGTGAAGCTGACATCGACATATGGCGTAGACAAAGGACATACACTTGATCTATCAGGTAAGAACTATACTTTACTCTTTGACCGTGATATCTCCCGCATTCTCGTTGATAAAATGACTTTCCGTTATGATGGCAAGTACTCGCCTTCTATCATTGAAAAATCTTTCGGTAAGCATGTATCGACAAAACAATTAAAAGATGGCCGAATCTATCGTGAATACAATAATTCAATAAAATATCCTGCGCTTCATGCCTTTTATAAAAAATACAAAGGGACATGGAGATTAGAAACTTTTGAATATACGACGCCAAATATACCAGCCGAAGAATAATTATGATTGAATAAAAGCTAACAGCCATTGATGGGTGTTAGCTTTTATTGTGAGATTAAGCTATTGTTTCCTTCTTTTTCTCATTGCCATTAGAATACCAAGAAACGTTCCAAAAATGATAAAAATCATGGCTAAAGACATTATTAAACCTACTTTCTAAACTGACATGTCACACTGAAGTTATTTCCAAAATCATTTACCTAACCATTCTCTTGTTCCTTGATTCGTTCCAAATCCTCATCCGAAATCTTAAATGTAACCTCTCCTGTTTCAGTATCCAGAATAGCTTTAACTTCTATACCTTCATTAACAAATAGACCTTTCTTTGTTTCTATTTTTAATGGTATCGCTCCGTAAGTCATTGTCTTCATTTCTTTTTTTGCCATAATAATCTTCCTTCCTAATTAAATAGCTTTTATCTATTCCACTCTTTGTTTGTGTCCACGCTTATAAAAAACAATATTACAGATCATCCAGATTAATTGAATGATGAACGGAATCATAAAAAAGCTGATAAGGACTATCAAACTCACCATTCTAGTTTCAAAAGTCTGAGTAGCGCCTGAACCATCTACAGTTCTGACCCAGACAAATACAGCTGGAACCAGAAAAAGTATCCAGATCACTGCACTGTATATGCTCCAGAGAATCCATGAAGTTGATTTATTCATAACAATCCCCTATATCATTAATTTACAAAAATAGTAATAATTCAATTATATACTAAATTCAAAATTATTCCATAAGGGCAGTAAATATGATAAGTATGACTAGAAAACTACAGAGTATCTTCATTAGCTTTAACTACTAAGACTTCTCCTACCAATGGCTCAATATCACCATTATTAAATATAAACGAATGTCCGTCTTCTACACAGATGACATCCCTATAAATCGAGCGATTGATTTCAGCAATATTATTGCTATCAAAATGACAAATGATGCCGTAGTCAATGAAAGACAAACAGATTTCATCTTCATAAAAACCAGCTGCACTCCCAAATGCTATGGCTCCTGCACTCTGTCCATATATAACTTTCTCTTTTTCAAATACTCTTAAATTATTAGCAATATCAGCCTGCAATATTGCCTGTGTCAGTTTCGCCACAGATCCTCCAGAGAAATAGATAGCCTCAAAACCTTTTAGGTATTCTGAATTTAAATTATTTAAATCTGTGCATAAAATAGTTTCTTCGATACCCACTTCTTGGAACATAGCACTTACATAACTATAACTATCTTCATAGCTACGATAGTTAGGATCTCCTGCAAGTGGTATATAGAGTACTCTTCCGTGTTCAATATGCTCTGCAAACCATCTATTCGTTTCAACTAAACCCTGAGAACTGCCACCACCTGAGATAAGGAACATGCTAAATTCTCCTTGGAATAATAATCTTTATTTTCTTCTGTTTGGTCTGTCAACATAATATTGGACAGTTTTTATAGAATATTTCTTTATATTCCCTTGGTGTTAGATAATTTAATGCGCCGTGCGGCCTGACATTGTTATACCAGTTCACATAATCAAAAAGTTCAATATTCAAATGATTAGTAGATTGAAAGTTATATTGATTGATAAATTCAGTCTTCATCGCTTTAAACGTAGTTTCAGCTACTGCATTATCGTATGGGCATCCTTTCATACTTAGTGATCTCTGGATACCAAAGGTATCAAGCACTTCATCAATAAGATGATTATCAAACTCTTTGCCTCTGTCTGTATGGAACATCTGTACCTCTCTTAAATCATGTCTGATAGTACTAAGAGCTGCTGAAACAAGACGACTATCTTTATTGGGTCCTGCACTGTAGCCAACAATTTCGCGGTTAAAGAGATCAATAAATAAGCATATGTAATGCCATTTTCCTGCCACCTTTACATATGTCAGATCACTCACAAGCACTTCCATCGGTCTTTCTCTATAGAATAATCTGCCCAGACCATTAGTAATATTGCGTTCATTCGACCGATCCGGAAAGGCTCTGTAACGCAGGGAAGTATATGTGGAGATAAGATTTTTAGATTTCATAATACGACCAATCCGTCTCCTGGAGACTTTCAGACCTTGTTTATCTAATGCTATCTTGATTCTTCTCGTGCCAAAACAACGCCTGTTTGTATTGAAGATATGAATGATCTTCTCAGTGACGTCTTCATCAGGCGGTTCTTTTTCTCTGTCACTCAGCTTGTTGACTTCATAATAGTAGGTACTTCTAGGAATCCGCAGGACTTTACACATTGCTGATACTGAATATTTCTCGGCATTCTCACGAATGACGGCTATCTTCGTCCCATGATCAGCGCTGCTTGCTTTAAAATGTCATTCTCCATCTTCAGCCGCTGGTTCTCTTTACGTAATTTCTTGAGTTCCTTCTCTTCATCACTCATATTGTCGTTGTGCAGAAATGACCCTGTGGACTGATGCTGTTTGATCCATTTCCCTAATGCCGAAGGCGTCAGGTCATACTCACGTACAATTTCATTTCTAGGTTTACCATTCTCATAAAGTTTGACCATCTGTAATTTGAATTCTGGACTGAAACTTCTTCTTTCACGTGACATAAATAAATCGCCTACTTTCTTAGATTAACAATATCTATTCACATAGAAATTGTCCAACTAAGTGTAGACGATTCAGTTTTTATCATAAAATTGAAAAGATCTTAATTGCCTGATTCAATCATTCTATTCTTATGTTTCTCCATTCTCACAATACCTTCATCATCTGGAGAGTCTATTCCATTCTTAAAACTATATCCATATTTCTGATAGAAAGGTACTGCAGTAATTGAAGCAGGTATTTCAATCCTCTCAGCTCGCTTGTAGAACTCATCATTTTCCAATGTCTTAATGATCAGAGCGCCAACTCCTTTGCCTTGATATTCCGGCAGGACAAAAATAGTAAAGAAACTACTTTCGACTGTGCTATCCCAGTATGGACCAATTGCACCAGTTGCAATGATTTTATCACTGTCTTTAAACACATAAAAATTCGTCCATGATGCTCTTTCTATTATTGTATCTGTAGTAAATTTTTTCGCATCTTCCATCAAATCTTCTTCTGAATAATCTGCAATATTAGTTTCAAACATTGATCTATGAATGAGACTCACTATTTCGTCGGCATCTTCTTTTTCGAATATCTGTATTTGTATGGGCATTAGTTCTCCTCCTTGTTTTTATCTATTCTCAAAGTAGTTAATGCCAATGGCGCCTCTTACTTCATCTAATGTCTGCGCAGCAATAGCACGTGCATTTTGACTTCCTTGTCTCAACACACCATAGACATAATCCTGGTTCTTTTCATACTCTATTCTTTTCTTCCTAATAGGCTCTAGTTCTGCTTGAAGAATATCATTTAAATATCTTTTGACTTTAACATCTCCGAGCCCGCCTCTTTGATAATGTTCTTTCATACCGATTAACTTTTCTTTATCAGTACAAAAAGCATCTAAGTAAGTAAATACTGTATTGTTTTCAACATTTCCTGGGTCTTCTACGCGAATATGATTTGGGTCTGTATACATCGACATAATTTTCTTCTGCACAATATCTGCACTATCAGATAAATAGATGGCATTATTAAGTGATTTACTCATCTTCGCTTTTCCATCTATACCCGGAAGTCGTCTCGATTCTTTATTAGGTAACAATGCTTTTGCTTCAACTAGAACTTCTTTTTTATAAATAGAATTAAAGCTTCTAACAATTTCATTTGTCTGCTCTATCATAGGCAACTGATCATCACCCACTGGAATAACGGTCGCTTTGAAAGCAGTGATATCAGCTGCTTGACTCACTGGATAAATCAAGAACCCTGCTGGAATACTTTGATTAAAGTTCTTTTCTTTGATTTCTGTTTTAACTGTTGGATTTCTTTGCAATCTGCTTACAGTGACTATATTTAAGTAATGCATTGTAAGTTCATTCAGTTCAGGAATTTGAGACTGTATAAAGATATTCGACTGAGATGGATCAATGCCTACAGAAAGATAGTCCAGTGCTACTTCAATAAGACTATTCTTAATTTTTTCAGGATTTCTCGCATTATCCGTTAAAGCTTGTTGATCCGCAATCATGATATAGCTGTTATACTCACTTTGTAACTGAACGCGGTTCTTCAATGAACCAATGTAATGTCCAATATGTAATTTGCCCGTAGGACGATCTCCAGTCAATAGATTCTCAGTTTTAATTTTAATTCCCCTTTTCTCTATAAAATAAAAAACGGTAAGTTATACAATCAAGTTAGCCACCTAAGGTGGAAGATACATTAATTATTTATAAAAAATACGCCATGACGAATTCATGTTAATATTGTAGTTCTCACACCGACAATAAAGGAATGAATTCGTATGACGCATATCAATGGTAACACGAAAACAGTTAAGGGCAAACACCTTTCTAGAGAGAACGAATCATCATACAGACGTTGATCAGTGAAGGATATTCAAACAGACAAATAGCCGCAAAGCTTGGTAGAGCGCCACAGACCATCAATAACGAAGTAAAGCGTGGTACGTATATGCAAAAGAGCCAGCAGGTACAGAATAATAAGACTTACACCTACTACAAGTGCGTCTATTCACCTGATCTTGCTCAGGATAGATACTTCGAAAATCGTATCAAGTCGGGACGTCACCCTCTCTCTATTACAGATAATCCCTTTGTTGAATGGGCCGATAATCTGATGATACATCAGGAGATGTCTCCGGCTTCCGTTATTATGCTGGCTAAAAAGGCCAAACTTTTTCCGGAAAGATTCATACCCTGTGTAAAGACACTCTATAACTGGATTGACAGAAAACTGATAAAGACACGTAACATCAATCTCTTGATGAAATTGAAGCTTAAGACTAAGAAGCCGACAGGCTTTGCTCGCATCAATAAAAAAGTACTGGGTCAATCTATCGAGCTGCGACCTCATGCAGTGGATACACGCACGACCTTCGGACATTGGGAGATAGATACTGTAGTCGGTCAGAAGTCTGCGGAAGATCAGGTTCTCCTCACCATGGTTGAGAGAAAAAGCCGGTATGAACTTATCTTAAAGATTGACGGTAAACAAAGTTGCCACGTAGTCAATGCACTACGCAGTCTGATAGAGGGAACAGGGGATGCTTTCCCTAAGATATTCAAGTCCATTACATCAGATAATGAACCTGAATTCAGCCATCTTTCTGAATGCCTCAGGGACTTATCAGAGGTTTACTTCACTCACCCCTACGCCTCCTGGGAAATAGGTACGAAAGAAAATCAGCACAGATTTATTCGCCGGCACATTCCTAAAGGTATGCCCATTTCAACTGTAACAGATTCTACTGTCCATAAAATCCAGGAATGGATGAACAGATATCCACGTAAGATACTGGATGGACAGTCAGCGATGGAAGTGTTTTTGAAGGAACTAATCAAAGAGAACATACTGGGTGAATCCCTAGGATTCTATATGAACTAGATTTGTCAGGGTGGCTAACTTGTAATTGCAATTTAGAAAAGTTTTCAAAAAAATAACTAATCTAGCAAATCATAAGTTCTTTTGGGGTTATTTTTACTTGATCCATGCGTAGATATAATATTTAATTCTTTTAGACTTTTTCTCGCTGTTGGAACAGATCTTTGAATAATAATCGCGACTCGAGAGGCTATTAATTCACCTTGATTATACAAATGTCTCACAATTAACTCTTGCTGCTTATTCCAACTTTTGAATAGTTCAGGCGTTATTATCTTACTTACTCGACCTGTTTCCTTTTCTTTTCTGGCAGTTTAACAGAAGCGGCAAGTTCGCCTGGACTCGTAATCTCTAGTCTGTCATCAAACATTTTAATTCTGATATGATCCCCTTGGTTATCTTATCTACGATAGACGGTTGCATTAATCATTCCCTCGCACCAAACAAACTCAGGATACTCAGGAAGCGTGACAAATCGTCATTTTTCCTAAGAACGTGTAAGCACGTAACTGTGTTTTAATAAATGTTCTAGCTTCTCTAATAGCTTCAGGCAACGCATGGTCAAAAGTTACATCTTTCATAACATTCAAACTTGAACTTGAGTGGCTAACTTGTAGTTGCAATTTAGAATATTTAATCTCATTACAATTTTAAAAAATACTATTATTTTTTAAACATTTCAGTTGTTATATTTTCTTTCTCTAAAAACTTTTCTATCTTTTTTTGTTCTTTTGCATTAACATTTTTTGGAGGTATTATTTTATTGATTTCTCTATTTTTGATTTGACCACCAGATGTGTTATCTAGCAAATCATCTACAGACTGACTAACAGTAAGTACATAAGAATTACTACTTGAAATATATGAAGATATTCTGAGAGCATCACCTTTATATTGATTAGGTAAGGTATTCATAGTAACAAAATCATTAAAGTTTTTGTCACTTTCATTTGAATTTTTAATAATATTTTTAATCTTTTTTTGATCTTCATCACTTATTTTTTCTGCCGAAAGCTTTTCAATCACTTTTTCTTGACTTAACATCTTTTTTTGTAAATCTAAATATTCTTTGATAGGTAAGTTATACAATCAAGTTAGCCATCTATGGTGGAAGAGACATTAATTATTTATAAAAAAAATACGCCATGACGAATTCATGTTAATATTGTAGTTCTCACACCGACAATAAAGGAATGAATTCGTATGACGCATATCAATGGTAACACGAAAACCGTTAAGGGCAAACACCTTTCTAGAGACGAACGAATCATCATACAGACGTTGATCAATGAAGGATATTCAAACAGACAAATAGCCGGCAAGCTTGGCAGAGCGCCGCAGACCATCAATAACGAAGTGAAGCGTGGCACCTACACTCAAAAGAGCCAGCAGGTACAGAATAATAAGACCTATACCTACTACAAGTGCGTCTATTCACCTGATCTTGCTCAGGATAGATACTTTGAAAATCGTATCAAGTCGGGACGTCGTCCTCTCCCTATTACAGATAATCCCTTTGTTGAATGGGCCGATAATCTGATGATACATCAGGAGATGTCTCCGGCTTCCGTTATTATGCTGGCTAAAAAGGCTAAACTTTTTCCGGAAAGATTCATACCCTGCATCAAGACACTCTATAACTGGATTGACAGAAAACTGATAAAGACACGTAATATCAATCTCCTGATGAAATTGAAGCTTAAGACTAAGAAGCCGACAGGCTTTACTCGTATCAATAAAAAAGTACTGGGTCAATCTATCGAGCTGCGACCTCATGCAGTGGATACACGCACGACCTTCGGACATTGGGAGATAGATACTGTAGTCGGTCAGAAGTCTGCGGAAGATCAGGTACTCCTCACCATGGTTGAGAGAAAAAGCCGATATGAACTTATCTTAAAGATTGATGGTAAACAAAGTTATCATGTAGTCAATGCACTACGCCGTCTGATAAAGGAAACTGGGGATGCTTTCCCTAAGATATTTAAATCCATTACATCAGATAATGGACCTGAATTCAGCGGTCTTTCTGAATGCCTCGGGGGATTATCAGAAGTTTACTTCACTCATCCCTACGCCTCTTGGGAAAGAGGTACGAAAGAAAATCAGCACAGATTTATTCGCCGGCATATTCCTAAGAGCATCCCCATTTCAACCGTAACAGATTCTACTGTCCACAAAATCCAGGAATGGATGAACAGATATCCACGTATGATACTAGATGGACAGTCAGCGATGGAAGTGTTTTTGAAGGAACTAATCAAAGAGAACATACTAAGTGAATCCCTAGGATTCTATATGAACTAAATTTGTCAGGGTGGCTAACTTGTAATTGCAATTTAGAATATTCTTTGATATTATCTTTGACTTCTTTTTTACTTAGTGTTTCGTTAAATTTATTATTTTTATATACAACATTATAATCAATAAGCTTATGTGGCACTTGCTCAGTTTTAGTATTATTTGTCTCTGTATTACCGTCACCACAAGCGGAAAGTAAAATCGCAAAAAAGCTTAAGCATAAAAACAGTTTTTTCATTATATAACTCCCTTCTTGATACAGTGTTTACTTCATTCTAAATTATGCCAAACTCTTATTTTCAATTTATAACCTGCAAGCTCTTTGATGATATAAGCCATCGTGTAATATTCATTTTCTCCTTCCTCATCAAAAAAGCTAGTGGCTACTACTGCATAAAATGTAGGTTTTGATTTAGATATAGGATTAAAAGTATAACTATTTGACCCTTGAGTGTCATATGAATAGAGAAGATGCAACAGCTGCTTTTAACCATTATTCATCTCTTTATCAATCACCTGCGCAATCACCAGCAGCTTCTCTTCAGTGTCCTCTATATGTTTACTGAGATCAGCCAGCTCCTGATGAACCCTTGTATCTGTAAAAATGTTATCAAACCATACATCAAATATTTCATCATGTGACGTATCAGGTAAAGCAAAGTCAGCTGATAAATTAATATCCTCAAGTTCAGCAAGCACTGTCTGAAGATCATTCTGCAGCAGAGTGACATGATCATTAATTTTCTTGATATTCTGCCGCTTAAAATAACTGCCCAGTATGCCATTACCCATAATATCAATCCAGCTCCATGCCTTCGTATTACTCGTCATTTTTTTAATCTCTGTAATACGAGCTAACGCCAGATCCACCGCTTCTCTTGCTTCAATCAATTGCTGATTCATTGTAATACCCTCTTCTTTCTGATTTTAAGATATCATACACATTATTATCTCTATACTGCCATCAATCACTTGTAAGAAGCATATAAATAATGGAATAAGTGATTTTTCATTATTCACACCTTATTTCCTGGATAGATTTAACTTTCGATACCATTACCTTATCATATATGTAAAAATTTACACAATTAAATAAGCTAATCCTTCGAGAATTAGCTTTGTTATCATATGAAGAGCACCGCTAAAGGCAAAACTTGGTACTCTGAGTTTTTGGCGATTGCCCATCGAAAGATTAAAATAACGGTACTTCGTCTCCTAAATTCGTATCCATAAGGCGTAACAAAGTGTAAGTGGTAGGCGTTATTGTCCGTAAAAAATGTTCTATTGAGAAGTAGTCTTTCTACCCAAAATAGTTTATTGTGTTTGCAATTCAACTTCAATCATCATCGTGCTATTAAAGAGGTTGAATTCTTCAGGTGAATCACTGTCCTCAGTGTCACAATATCATGTTTTAACTGGTCAATTTTCCATAGAGAATCGAATACTTTCTGCAACTTCTCATCTGTTACAATATTCTTGCTGTTCACTGCGATAGGCGTCCGGTATTCAGAATGGAACTTCTGCATCTCACGGTTCAACTGCTGACGTAACGTGCTGAACAGAAACACAGCCTGCTGGATAGATAAAGTAGTCATGGCAACCTCCTGTAGAAAACCGTTATTTTGGATAGTTACAGCATAAAAATATCTTCTCAAAAATTCATCGCCTCATAAACTCGCTTTCCAGACGTTCCGCATGCGGAAAGTGGCTGGAAAGACTTGAGATAGTAGTTTCATCATCAATCAAGACATAAGTCTCCGAACTATCAAACGCAATTAACTCAAAAACAGCCTGTGGTTCAATATGACATAACCCATTCTTCAAATAAGGCTGTTCCATCGTAATATCAAAGCAGCTTGAATTTCCCATTATTTCTTCCCAGGAAAGCGCACGCGGAAAACCTGATAATACGCCCCATATCCATTGAACATATGAATACTGCTGCAGAAGCGAAAACAATTGTTCACCATCCAAAAAATAATCATGTGGCTCATTCAACGGAAAAGACTCGTTATCAGGATCATTATGTTCCGCACATCTCACTTTCCATTTCAGAGACTTTACGTAGGGTTCAATGTATTTCAGAATTTCATAAGGAAAAGTCACATAACCTTTTTCATTCAAAATAAATCCTTGCATGCTAGGTACTTACCTTTCCCGGAATTATATTTATAAATTTTCTACTTTAAACTAAATTATATTATTTTTCTTATTCGGAGAAAAAGAGCAGTACGTGACAACACGCGCTATATATTCAAGTGGTCCTTGTTTAAAATATTTGAAGTAAAGATTGCTTATAGCCACTTGTAAGAGAAAGAATAAAGTAGCAATCAGTAGTGATAATAAGAAGTTATCATTACCAAAACGCTGCATCCCGTAGCCATAGTAGATAAAAGAATGAAATACAGATTGGGCAATATAATTAGTAAGTGATAATCTGCCGATTGCTTCAAACAGCTTAAGTGCCTGCCATCTCTGATAGAGCGCATAAAATAATGAAATATAAGAGAAGCTCAGGAGATACATACTGAAGATGCCTAAGGTTCCTAAGATATCATTATCGGGCCAAATCACCATAAACGCCTTACATAGAATAAAAACAGGTGTCATATAAATAAAATTTTTCTTTACGGACGTCAGACCGGTTTCAAAAAAGCGATTCTTCGCCAATATCATCCCGATTAAAAAGAGCGGTATATTAAAAAGAATGGCAATTGGTATTAATAGCAAGAATTCTTCATCGGTAAAAGCCATGAACGGATCTTCTTCCATAAAGAAATCGTTGCGCTCTTGTAACGTTCCAGTTGAAAATATACTTTTCTCTGTTGCGAGATATTCACTTTGTTCTGCAGATAATCCACCAGTCGCAAAGCTTTGTTCAGCCGCCATTATTAAATCTGGATTGACCGATAAAATACCGACAATTAAAGGGATGACTAGAGTAGCTATTATCATCAGGGACCAAACTTTAAACCTCAGCATCCATACGACTATAAACGTAATAGTGCCGTACAGATAAAGAATGTCCCCACTGAAAAGATAAGCAGAATGAAGCATGCCCATAATGAAGAGAATTAACCCTCTTCTAATGATTGCCCGCTTCACAGGATGTCCTTTCTTCTCCAGACTCTCACTCATCTTCATTAAACCGAAACCAAACAATACAGCGAATATCGGCATAAAACTGCCTTCTATGAAAATCTTGACCCAATAAATAAAAAGCTTATTTAATGTATCAACCCCATAGAATTCCGGATAATTTGCCCCATAATGCCCAAACTGGAATAAGAGCAAATTAGCAAATAATATTCCCATCAAACTAAAACCTCTTAAACTATCAACAACTGTTAGTCTTTTCATAAACCCTTTTTTCTTTGCTACATCATTAAAAAGTATCTTAAAAATTTAAGAAATTCAGACCCCCTTATATTTAATGTACACAAGTGAAGAGAAATAGAGAATAGAGAATTTACTAATTTAAGGATACTTTAAGGTAAGGCTGTATTGCTTAATAAGAAATCTAGTAAAATATAGTTACTAGTAAGACTGAATATCTTAGTTTTTATAATCGTATTTGTATATAATATCAATTTAAACGAATATTTAATATTTAAATTTTATAAGGGGTTTAGCGGGTGTTAATGGCAAAACCATACAAAAAAGCACCTCTCGAATATTTTCGAGAAGTGCTGTAAACGTTTCTTCAATTGAACACAAATTGCTGACGCAATTTGTGGACTCCATCCGTAAGCGAATAAATTCGCAACAGCTGCAGCCTAACGTTTTGAGAACTGTGGTGAACGACGAGCGCCTTTAAGACTTGGTTTTTTACGTTCAGAAATTTTTGGTGTTTTATCACTAATCATATAGTGGATTAAGCATTGATGTTAAAGGATTTGTACAAATATAGGTTTCATGAAAAATCACTCAATTTCATAAAAGGGTAGTTAAAGGGTAACTAAATAAAATGCTGGTCGGTAGTAATTTTAAAATTTAAAAAACTTATTTAAATCTTCTATTATCCAATCTTTCTTTATATTATTTTCATTTAGATTGTTAGAGAGGTCACGTTTAACCTCGCCAATATTTATCTCTAAATCAAACATCTCGATAAACTGTTGTGTTTTTTTGATTACAGATTCATTATCTTTCACTTTATTAATTGCTTCTCTAAAAGATCTCTCATTGTTATTATCTAATTTTAGTATTTTTAAGACTTTACTAATAAACTCTTCTTTTTCAAAAACTACATCTTCAATCTGTTTATTATTAGGTAATATTTTTATATCAATATTTAGATTACTATAGTGTCTAGAAATAATTTTTTTCTTAGCATCTTTTCCTGCTTTATCTCCATCGACAAGAATGAAAATATCTCTATTTACATTACTTACACGGTCTAAATACAACAATATTGGGATAATTGATTCAGTTCCTTTTGTAAAGTAATTACTATGTGAATCTGCTTCTTCCACACTACTTTCTTCGCTATCTTCTTTTATATAATCTGTATATTTTCCATATCGAATTTGTGGTCTAAATGGCTTACCTTCAAGAATTTTTACCAGATAATTTTTGTCTGTCTTACCTTCACAAATAATTATTTTATCATGATCATCTATATTATCTAGAAGTCCATAATTTTTTAATACTGTAAATTTAGTAGAACTATCAAATTCTTTAATAACAGAAAATTTATTAATATCTTCATCATTTATACTTCTTTCATATTTTTTCTTTTCATATTCTTGCTCAATATTAAAAAATGCATATTTATGATTGTTGATTTCTGATAAAAATTCTCTTGAATGTGAAGTCATAAATATCTGACTATTATTAGTTTCTAAAGCTGCATTTTCAATAGTATCCTTAAGTTCCAATATGAGTAATGGATACAAAAATGCTTCCGGCTCGTCTAGTAATATAATTTTATTTTTTGTCGAGTATAACTCTTTCATAAGGAATAGGCTAAGTAAAATTAATGATGTTCTCTGTACACCAGCTCCTTTAGCTTTTAAAACTTGAGAATATGAATCATCTAACTCGAGTTTTATATTCTCCAACAGAAAGTCTGATATCTCTTTCTCATTACCAATTTTTAACCTAGGTGTAATATCTATATCATTATTTTTAAATATATAAAATTGTTTAGTTAGTTCAGCTTCTAAGTCCTCAATATTATCTTTAAAGGCACCTAGTAAATTTTCATAATTAGTCTCAAATTCTTCTATTGATTTTTTGATATTATTATTCTTTTTTTTATAATATTGAAGAATCATATCATTTACTACTGAATATGCTTGTTCAGCAATACCTTCGTCAGTGGTACTTAAATATACACACTTAAATGTTTTATTTAAATATGCTTCTATTTTTTTACTACTATTAAGTTTTTCTTCATGATGTTTTTGAGTTACTTTGTATGAAAATTTATCATTTGCATTTACTTTAAAATTTAAATCTAATTCAATATTAAAAACATTTTTATTATTTATAGTAATATTTTCATCATGTATTTCTAATTTTATTTTTGGGTGTTTAGTACCACCACCAGTTAACTGTTTAATCATATTCATATCAAGCTTAGGATCATATTCTTTTGGATTGAAAAATAAATTTATTGCTCTTAAAATATTCGTTTTTCCAGAATTATTTTTTCCTGTAAACATATTTAGATTTTTAATATCTTTTAGTACATTTTCATTATTTTTATAAGATCTAAAGTTTGAAATTTGGATTTTCCTTATATATGCCATTTACCCACCATTTAATAATCATTTGTCATATTTAAAATTTCTGATATCCAAGAATATACTGTCCTCGCTCTACGATCTACTGTTGATTGAGCATATTTCTTTTCAAGTCCACTATCGACTAAAATATTATATTTTTCTTGTTGTTCTAATACTCTACCAGCACTTAATCTCTTTTTCATCATTAGATTAAACGATTCAAAACTTAATATTCGTTCAATTAACAACAGTAATTTTTGCTTTTCATTTGAGTCCATTATCTTTGTTCCAAATTTACTTAAAGAAATTGAACCATCATCATTAATTTCCATAACTCCAAGATATAATCCTGCTCGTGAATAATACTGTGCCTGCCTATATACAAAATCGTGAGTCAATGTTATTTCTTCTAGGGAAAGTTTTTCTTCTTCTGAAATGTACAGTGCATTCATAATTTCCAATAATCTTTGAAGTCTATCCGCTTGAGGAAATGGTAAATTAGGATTTTCTTTTTTAGGTTTAACTTTTGCCATAATAGTTTGTATATCAATCATGCTAATAGTTTCACTAGCAATCATATAATTTTTTCTATGTAATAATTTAAGTGAATTATAATTATTAGAATCTGTAAATTCAAATACACTAAAATTATATGTACCATTATAGTATTGTAGAAAAACAGGAATAACTTTCTTACTTGTTTTACTACTCCAAAGCCTATAAGGATAGTATAACTGTCTTATTAGAAATGAATCTGTAATATTATTTTTGGCTTCTATAAGAATTACAAAATCTTCGGTTTCAAAACCGCCATCAATTTCCAACATACTTCCTTCTACACATATGTTATGACTGAGTTTACTACTTTTAGTCCCCTGTATTACAAAATCGAACTTACCCGTTCCCATTCTTCCTGAAATAGTTTGATAAACAAACTCTTGATCAAATAAATCTTTTAACATTCCTGCAATTAAACTTACATTTATCATGGTCGATTCTGAAGTTATATTTTCATGATCAATTGTTTCTATCCAATTTGGAAAATCTATATGCTGTCTTTCTTTTCGGAATACCGTACTTTTAGAATTAATGGTTTGATAGCATTGAAAATTTCCTATTACATATTCATATCTACCTACAGGTAATATAGCAAGATCGTTCTCATAAAAAATATCTGGCAAACTAGACTTATAATCAAACTTAGTCATAAGCCTTGCTTCTTTAAATTGATTAATGGTAGATGATGAAATGAAGTAATTTTCATTATTGTTTATATAATCTAATATATTGTAACTAGAAAAAATATCTTCCCATCTTTGATCAATTATTCTCCCTCTATTTCTCTCACTCATCTACAATTTCGCTCCTAAAAGTTTCTAATTAAAACTTCTTCTACCAACCCTCTTTTGGTACCTATTGAATTAATATTCCGTTTAGCATTAACAATTTCTATATTATAATCCTGATATAATTCTTGAATAGATGGCACATTTGCATTAGATAAAAGAAATTTAACGCCCTGATCATTTAAATCATTACAAACATTTCTTAAACGTTCCTGTTCTTTATGATCAAATCCACTTTCTGTGTATCCTGTAAAATTTGAAGTTGTACTTATAGGTGCGTATGGAGGATCGAAGTAAACAAAAGAGTTTTTGGAAATTCCTATCAATGATTTTTCATAATCACCACTCATAAATTTGATATCAGCTTCATTAAAATATGCATTTAACTCACGTAAGACAAATTCATTAACTATATTAGGACTTTTATATTTTCCAAATGGCACGTTAAAGTATCCTTGGCTATTCACCCGATACATGCCGTTAAAACATGTTTTATTTAAATAAATTAATCTAGATGCTCTTTCAACATTACTAACTTTATGATAATCTTTATAACGATCTTGTTCTCTTAAATTATAAAAATAAATTTCATCATTTTTATGTTTACCTAAATCTTCAATTAATGCTTCGACATCATTTTTTATTACATTGTAAGCATTAATAAGTTCTGCATTATAATCATTGACAATAGCATTAGAAGGTTGTAATTCGAGGAAAACAGCTCCCCCCCCTAAAAATGGTTCATAATACATAGTATTAGACTTTAATTTAATATGTTTTTTTATTTCAGGTACAAGTTGTCTTTTCCCACCAACCCATTTCACAAATGGCTTTGCTAGTTCTCTTTTCATATTTACCTACCTTTAGTACATTATTAGCTTATATAATTTATCCTTTATTATAACATTATTCTATTATCAAAAACGACTGTTCTATTATTCCTAGCTTTTAATATCAAATTATTTTATCTTAATTCATTTGATAAGTTATTATAGTGATTGCAACATTAGATAATTTTTAGATACTTTATCAGTAGTGTTGTATAAATAAATACATAATTTTCTGAAAATATACTTTTTACGAAAATTCAAAAATTGAAAATACCTAAACAGAGGTAGTAATCATCCATTTTTTTACTGATGCTATTACGCAATAACTAAGCGACATTTTTTAAGGGCTATCAGGGGATATGCTCCCTGATTCTGCGAATCAGATGGTGTCCGCTGCTCCATACAGAAGCTTTGAGTAATCTTGTAATCTGCAGGATACTCTTTCTACTATTATTCTTTAACTTAATTAATACGTTCAAACAGTAGACAATCAAAGCGATATAAATCTGATTGGAGACAGCTGGCTCTGAGCAGCCATAAAATGTTTTGACGTTCAGATGTTGTTTGATCCACTTAAAGAATAGTTCGATCGCCCAGCGTGATTTGTAGATTTCGCCAATCTCCTCCGGAGATAGGTCGAATCTATTGGTCACTAAGACAAGATTCTTGCCTTTGTTATCCTGAACAGTCACACGGCGAAAGTAATTCTCTGTCCTGTTAATCGTTGTTCCAAGGACCACCATCTCATCTGAAATGACGTTGGTTTGTTCACCAGTGCTGAAATCGTGAATGACTCTATGAACCGCATTATTTCGTAATCTCGATACGAAGAAGTAGCCCTCATCAGTCATTTCATCAAATCTGCTGTACTGTACATATCCACGATCAAAAACGTACATACATTCCTTGTCATCCACTAAAAGCTCAAGATGATTCTGATCATTCTCACAGGCATTGGTAAGGTAGAAATCATCTGGATATGAATCATGATCTTCCATATGAACCAACCGCAGGTGCAGCTTAACACCGGATTTTGTTTTTCTGAACTTTGCCCAGCGATAGTGATGGAGGTTTAGAGGTAATGTGCTAGAATCAATGATCTTCAGTGGTGTAGTGATTTTTCTCTTCTGATTGAAGTGCGTCTCCCTCTGAATCTGGTCTAACAGCTGACTGAAGATATCCTTAAAGATCTGTGTGGGAACGTCAGATAGTTTTCTGCTGAGTTGAGAGTAGCTGATAGAATCAAAACCTAAGGTTTTCTGAAGTTCCTCTGAAAAAACACTATCACTGACAGCACGTAGACTTTCGTTCTCAAACAACTGTGAATATAATAGAAGTTTAATGAAAGCACAGGTATCCAGCTTCTTTGTATAGTAATCTAAGTTCAGGATTTTCACCTGTTGAGAGATTTTCTTAAAATCTATAGGTGAAATCCATTGTTCAAATGATGATTTTCTAGTAAACTTATCCATGTTGAGATCCTTTGTATTGGATTTGGATGTGTGTTACTACCTCCAACCATTATAAAGGACTTTTTTTGTACCGAAAATAAATTTTTAGAATATTCCGTTTAAAACCGTAGGTTGAAATATTTTTATGCAACACTAGTGAAATCATTTATACAATAATTTTTTTAAACTTCCTCTTACCCACTTGTACAATCATACCATTCTCAATTTGAACCTTTAACTGCTCTTCTTCTACCTTCTCACTATTTATTCTGATTCCCCCATTCGAAATCATTTTTCTTGCTTCAGTTTTTGATTTAAACAAGTCTAATTCAAATGTTAATAACTCAATGATATCGTACAGACCTTCTTTTAATTTTATTTCATCTATATCTTTTGGCAGAGCATTTTTCCCGAAGACATTATTAAATTCCTGTTCAGCAATATTAGCTTGTTCTTCTCCATGATATGAAGCTACTATATGCTTTGCAATCTGCATCTTTGCTGTTTTAGGATGTATGTTACCTTCTGAGATTGCTTTAATTAAAGTTTTCTTCTCTTCAAGAGAGTAACGGGTAACTAGATTGATATACTTTTCCATTAGTTCGTCAGGATAGCTCATCAATTTACCGAACATATCTTTAGGATTTTCATCAATTCCAACATAATTATTTTTAGACTTAGACATCTTCTGTATACCATCTAGTCCCTCTAATAATGGCAATGTTAAGACTACTTGTTCTTCTTGATTGTAATGACCCTGCATATGCCGGCCCATTAACAGATTAAATAGTTGATCAGTTCCACCAATTTCAATATCACATTCAAGTGAAACAGAATCATATCCCTGCATTAATGGATAGAAGAATTCATGCAAAGCAATGGACTTATTATTAGTGAATCGATTAGTAAAATCTTTACGTTCCAATAATCTAGTCAATGTGATTGAGGAAGCCATATTTAATATTTCTTCTAAATCTAGTTCCTTCAGCCATTTTGAATTATAAAATACGTCAATGTTTTCTTTATCTATAATTTTTGATATCTGGTCAAAGTAAGTCTTAGCATTATAAATTACTTCATCGTCAGTTAACTGCTTTCTTGTTGCTTCTCTGTCACTTGGATCTCCTATCTTACCAGTGAAGTCTCCAATGATAATTTGTATCTTATGGCCAAAATCTTGAAATTGCTTCAACTTATTGATTATTACAGTGTGACCTAAGTGCACATCAGGTGCAGTAGGATCTAGACCAAATTTAATTTTTAATGGTTCTTCATTTACAATTGATTTTTTCAGCTTATTTTCAAAACTTTCTAACGGGATGATATCAACCAATCCATTTAATAGTGTATCTCTTTGTAATTCAAAATTTTGTCTCTGCTCATTACTCAAATCCATTATAAATCCTCCTTAAAATATAAAAACACCCATACAAATAAATGTATGGGCGTATAATCGCGGTACCACCAGACTTGGGTCTCTTATGTGTAACAGACACATGACTGCATTGATTTTAATAAGATGTATTCAATAATAATTACTTTCTGATTTTCACCAACCATCAGATCTCTAAAAAGATAATTAATATCTACTTGTTCTTCATCAATTTTTATTAAATTAAAGTAATTATATATTTATCGGAAATTTCTGTCAATATGTATATTCAAACCAATATTCAACATTACTTTAAGGTATCGTATTATTTTTTTATAACATTTGAATTAATAACACTTTCAAGATCATTTATATATTTTTTCACCTTAGAATCATCAGCATGATTCAGACACTCATATAAGTAATAAATCATTTCATTAATTTGATGGACAATTGGAAAAACATTAAACATTTCATTTTTAATCTCATCATTTTTCCAACTAGTTTGATTAAAAAGATTTTGTGATACGTGTTGTCCTGCCCCAAAACATTCAAATGTTACACAACCGTTAAAACCATTATCACGTAAAGCATCGTGGATGGTACATAAATATCCATCATTTAGATTATGACATGGTACTCCACTTGGTTTATCACATGGGAAATCCGCTGATTTACTATAAGGTAAAGCTACACAGCATAGAGCAAAACATTTACTACAATCAGACGTATACTTATGTGTCTCCATATTATTCAAATATATCCTCTCTACTTATAAATAAAAATCAAAAACATTCTTTATAGTTTCACCATATTAGCAAAACTATGAAAGAAAACATTCACAATATATCTCATAATACTAGTTATTTGATAACTCGAAAGTTTTCATTTTTACTCAAAACCCCTTAAACTCTTGGTATCATCATGTTTCTATCATTTTATTCATTTTTCAACTGAGTTACTCGAAAGTTTTTCATTTTTACTCGAAACCCCTTAAACTCTTGGTATCATCATGTTTCTATCGTTTTATTCATTTTTCAACTGAGTTACTCGAAAGTTTTTCATTTTTACTCGAAACCCCTTAAACTCTTGGCATCATAACATTTGTATCGTTTTTATTCATTTTTCAGCTGAGTTACTCGAAAGTTTTTCACTTTTACTCGAAAGTTCTCAAAACAGCTAACTAATCTAGCAAATAATAAGTTCTCTTAGGATCATTTTTACTTGATCCATGCGTAGATATAATGTTCATTCCTTCTAATTCTTTCAACCTTTTTCTCGCCGTTGGAACAGATCTTTGAATGATAACCGCAATTTGAGAAGCTGTTAATTCTCCTTGATTATATAAATGTCTCACAATTAACTCTTGCTGCTCATTCAAACTTTCAAATAATTCAGGCGTTATTATTTTACTTACTCGCCCTGTTTCTCTTTCTTTTCTGGCAACGATATTATTTTTCAAAGTCAGCTGAACTGCACTATTGTTTGGTTCTGAATAAACTGGGTCATCCAGGAAATAGTCTTTCATTTCATCAAATATACGCCCAACGCCTTCATTTGATTCTCTTACCCACTTATATTGAGTCAGTGCTGCAGCCAGTTTAGGATTCCTTGAATATCGCTCCTCTTTAATATTCTCTAAAGTGACAGAAGCAGGAAGTGCACCTGGACTAGTTATCTCCAGTCTGTCATCAAACATTTTTATTCTGATATGATCCCCTTGATTATCATATCTGCGATGAACGATAGCATTGATCATGCCCTCGAACCAGGCAAACTCAGGATACTCAGGAAGTGTCACAAATCTTCCTTCTTTTCCTAAGAAGGTATATTCACGTAGCTGCGTATTAATAAATGTCCTGGCTTCTCTAATTGCCTTAGGCAGTGCATTCTCAAACGTTACGTCTTTAACGACATTCAATCTTGAACCTGATTCTTCACTGGTTCCTTCATACCTCATAAAACGAATACGTGCACTTGGAAAATAAACATTGATATTGTCACTAAATAAAAGTAAACCTGCTACTGTCAATTGATTGTTCCTCATAAACCCTCTGGCTTTTAACAGCTTCTCAGTACTCACATGCGTACCTAATAACTTCTTAAACTCATCTACTAGCTCTTCATTTACATCATCAATAGAAGAGTATTCAACGAGTTCTTCTTCGAAACGTCTTGCCCCACGATCATATTCAAGATTAGTAATCTGTGGATGTGTAAGTTTCTTACTTTTATCATTTACTCGTAAATAGACAGAATCATCTTTTAAAGTGATGATGGCATCATAGCTAGGTTCTATATTAAAAATTAATATTTTATCATCTTCGCCTTCGCTATTTTCAACTTCGATGATTTCATGAGAATATCGAGGTATTCTCGAAAGGAATTCATATGGTGCTTCAATGTATTCTTCTATACGCTTTGCTTTCGAGTGGTTAAATCCGCTGATTTCTCTATCATCCTCTATTCCAATAACTAACGTACCACCTTCAGCATTAGCAAAAGCACTTATATGCTGAGCAATATCCTTAGGATGAATTGATGCTCTTTTTCTATCCAGCAATTGACCTTCTGGTTCATACTGATAGAAGTTTAGTCTGTCTATCATATTCTTCACCTCAATAACCATTCATAAAAGGGATTTATTATATCAAATTATAACATAGAGAAATGAAATCTTCGGACAGCAACAAGTTACTGTACGTATATCAGTAGGTAAAAAAATTTAGAATTTCATTTAACATCAATCAGTATCATAAACTGTCATATTTCTTGAGTAAAATTAACAATGTTACCATTTTAAATCCTCATTAAGATATTTAAGGGGTAACATCTATGTCAAAACCATATAAAAAAGCACTTCCTGGAATATCCCAAGAAGTGCTGTAAATGCTGATATAACAACGATATTAACGTTTTGAGAACTGTGGTGAACGACGAGCGCCTTTAAGACCTGGTTTTTTACGTTCTTTCATACGTGGGTCACGTGTTAACATGCCCGCGCGTTTTAATGATCCACGGTATTCTGGGTCTGCTTCAAGTAATGCACGTGCGATGCCGTGACGGATTGCTTGTGCTTGTCCAGTGAAACCGCCGCCACGTACGTTTACTAATACGTCGTAGTTGCCTTTAGTTTCAGTGATATCGAATGGTTGGTTTAAGTCTAAGATTAATGATTCAAATGGTAAGTAATCACGTACGTCACGTTTGTTGATAGTGATGTTACCTTCGCCCGGTACTAAACGTACACGCGCTACTGAATGTTTGCGACGGCCTGTGCCTTGGTATTCAACTTGTGCCAATGTATTGTCCTCCTCTTAATTAACCACGTAACTCGTAGTTTACAGGTTGTTGTGCTTGGTTTTTGTGTTCTGGTCCAGCGTATACGTGTAATTTTTTGCCCATTTTATCGCCGAGTGAACCTTTTGGTAACATCCCTTTGATAGATGTCTCAAGTAAGCGTACTGGGTTTTTCTCACGTAATTCACCAGCAGAGATTTGTTTTAAACCACCTGGATGTAATGAGTGACGGTAGTAGATTTTGTCTTGTGCTTTGTTACCTGTGAAGTGAATTTTCTCAGCGTTGATGATAATGACGTGATCGCCACAGTCTACGTGTGGTGTGAATGTTGGTTTGTTTTTACCGCGTAAGATAGATGCTACTTCTGAAGAAAGACGACCTAAAGTCTGTCCTTCTGCATCAACAACGTACCATTTGCGTTCGATGTTTGATTCGTTTGCCATGAATGTTTGACGCATGTGTTTTTCCTCCTAAAATAAAAAAAGTTCCCTCTGAATTCTGTCTATATATCTGTAACACAATAAGTTTCCGGGGCTTATTGTAGTGGTTGATATTAAACAATACCGTTGTCTATCTTATAACATTCCGGGGTCTGTTGTCAATGACTTCGGTGTAGTTTTAGTAATTATTTTCGTACCTGCGGGTATGTCTTTCTCGAGTTCTTCTGTCGTCAGATAAATCTTCTCGAGGTAGAGTCCCTCGGCCGGTGCGGTCTTGCCCGCTTCCCTCCGGTCACGTGCAGCAAGGAGCGCTGCTGTATCGTCCTCGCGTCTGCCCTGGCCGATGTCGATCAGGTGCTGCACCATGATTCTGACCATGTTGTAGAGAAAGCCTGAACCGATGACACGGAAGTCGTAGCCGTCAGGTGTCTTCGTGACAGTGAAGCTGTAGATGGTGCGTTCTTTGTTCTCGATCTCTGTCTTCGCAGAACAGAAGGAGGTAAAGTCGTGTGTGCCGAGAAAGGTCCTGGCTGCTTCGTTCATCTTATCAAGATCCAGGTCATAGGGATACCATGTCTCGAGTCCTGTCTTCATGACGTCTCTATAAGGCGTCTGATAGATTTTATAGCGGTAGGCTTTACCGATGCAGTCATAGCGGCTGTGGAACGTCTCCGGGATCTCCCTGACATCTGTGATATAGATATCGTCCGGCAGGCTTGAGTTAAAGGCATGCTGCCACTTGGACGGTGTTAAGTTCAGATGTGTATCAAAATGGACATACTGACACAGAGCATGCACGCCCTTGTCCGTGCGTGATGACGGGTGAATACGTACGAAGTCTCTATGCATGCGCTTCAGTATGCGCTCCAGTTCATATTGTACGGTGCGGCCTTCATTCTGGATCTGAAAGCCCTGAAAGTTCGCACCGTTATAAGTGAGTTGTAATAAAATTCGCATCGTTCACCTCTAGTTTCTGAAATACAGGATGAGTAATGTAATCGGTATAAGGGTCAGTAATGTCAGTGTGTCGGCCAGGCGCCAGTCCAGTCTGCGGTACTTCGTCCGGTTGACATCGCCTCTATAGCCACGCACTTCCATGGCGACAGCCAGGTCTTCTGCCCGTTTGAATGCTGAGACAAAGAGCGGCACAAGAAGTGGCACGATCGCTTTCAGCCGCTTCACCGGGTTCCCTGCTGTCATATCAGAGCCGCGCGAAACTTGTGCCCGCATGATTTTCTGCGTCTCGTCCATCAAGGTTGGTATGAATCTCAGGGCGATCGACATCATGAGCGCGAGTTCATGGACCGGCACTTTCATTTTCTTCAGCGGTCTGAAGAGCGTTTCAATGGCATCTGTCAGTGAGATCGGACTCGTTGACAGCGTCATAATCGTCGTCAGGATAATAATCAGCAGGAAGCGTAAGGTGATAAATATCCCCTGCTCCACGCCGTTACGGTCCACAGTCAGAAAGCCTAATCTGAATAACGTGCCGCCACCCTTCGTCCAGAGAATGTGCATGAAGAACGTGAAGATGAGTAGCAGCAGAATCGGCTTCAGGCCACCGATCAGGAAGGACAGCTTGAGGCGAGAGGCAGAGAGTGCCATCAGGATGACAGCAATCAGCAGCAGATACGTCAGGATGTTATTCGCCAGGAAGATGACAATCGTCATCAGAAAGACGAAGATCAGCTTCATCCGCGGGTCCAGGTGATGGACGAAGGAATCGAGGGGGACGTAGCGTCCCAGCACCATATTATCGAGCATACTGATTCCTCCAGTCCTTATACATACGAGCGAATTCTTCTGCTGTCAGCGCAAGCGCCGGAAACTGAATACCGTGTTTCTTTTCCACCGCGTACTGCAGCTGCACGACTTTTGGCGGCAGCAGGTCGTAAGGCGTCAGATCCTGTCTGAAGACGTCATTCGGTGTCCCTTCAAGCACAACCGTGCCCTGATGCAGCACCTTGATATTATCCGCACGCGCGGCCTGGTCCATCTGATGGGTCACGAGGATAATCGTCATGCCTGTCTCCTGATGGATCCGGTCAAATAAAGCCATAATCTCCTGCTGGCCTTTAGGATCCAGTCCCGCTGTCGGCTCGTCTAAGACCAGTATCTCAGGCGCCATCGCGAGAACGCCTGCGATCGCCACACGCCGCATCTGGCCGCCTGACAGATCAAACGGAGAGCGACTGAGCAGTGACAGGTCCAGGTCAAGGCGTTCCATCAGGTCATAAGCTCTCTCTTTCGCCTCTTTTTCAGGTACACCGTAGTTAAGTGGACCGAAGATAATGTCCTTCATTACCGTCTCCTCAAAGAGCTGCTGCTCCGCAAACTGAAAGACGACGCCCACACGACGTCTAAGGGGCGCCATATATTTGTTCTTTGTCTTCGAGGTAATCAGTAAGTCATCAAACTGAATCGTCCCCTCAGTCGGCTTCAGTAGTCCGTTCAGATGCTGGATCAATGTGGATTTCCCTGATCCCGTATGGCCGATAACTGCATAGTACTTACCGAGTTCAAAATCAGTTGTAATATCATATAACGCACGCACTTCAAACGGCGTACTTTTTGAATAAGCATAGCCTGCACGCTCAAAATTGATCATAAGTTGTTCAGCAGCTCCTCATCCAGTACAAATTTAGACTCGCCCGTTATCAGCTGATACATACGCATTGAGAAAGGTAACGGCAGACCGATCGCTTCAAGTTCGTTCCCGCGTTCAAATAACGTCTCAGGCGTCCCCTGCATCACGAGTCTGCCCTGATGCATGACGAGTAGCCGGTCCGCCTCTATCGTCTCCTCCAGATCATGCGTGATCGCGAGAACCGTCAGATTCAAATCGCGCTGCAGCTGACGGATGACGTCCAGCACCTCAAGACGTCCTTCCGGGTCCAGCATCGCGGTCGCCTCGTCTAATATAATGATGTCAGGCCTGAGCGCAATAACGCCTGCAATCGCCACGCGCTGCTTCTGACCGCCTGACAGGTGATGCGGCTCATGGGTCTTCATATGAGACATAGAGACCGCCTCCAGCACTTCTTCCACCCGTCTGTGCATCTCGTCGTAGTCCACCCCGTAGTTCTCGAGTCCGAAGGCGATGTCATCCTCGACTGTCGCACCGACAAACTGATTATCCGGGTTCTGGAAGACCATACCGACCTTACCATGGATATCATAGCTGTTCTCTTCAGTTACAGCCATACCGTCCACTGTGATACTGCCTTGCTGCAGCGGCATAATCGCGCCGAGCAGTTTGACGAGCGTCGACTTACCCGAACCATTATGTCCGACGATAGACACCCACTCACCACGTTCAACAGAGAAAGAGACATCTGTCAGTGCAGCAGTCTCCTGCTCTTCATATTGATAATTCACATTCCTCACGTCCAGCATGCTTTCTCCCCCATTCATGTATCACTAGTATAGCAAATTCAATACACAAAAAAAGAGAAACATCCTGCTCATACCTTACTGCATCCAGATCAGAGTCCGGTTATTTTTCAGGAAACGTGAGACAAGTCGGTCGATTCTATTGAATAACAGCAGATTAAACATCACCCAGAACAGTCCGAATGCCATTCCACCCAGAACATCGGTAAAGAAATGGGCATGGAAATACATGCGACTGAACATGACGCTCTCCCATATCACTGCTGATAGCGTATAGACAATACAGCGTACATAGCGATTTTTCAGCTTAGGTGTCAGGATGATAATCACTATCATAAAGAGCACACTACTGGATAGTGTATGGCCGCTTGGGAATGAGAATCCTCCGTCTGCAAGCAAGTGGTCATAAGGCCGTGCTCGGTGGAAAAGACGTTTTAACATCAGACCGATTAAGCCACCTGATGCCACAACATACATCACCCAGAGAGCTAGCGAGTAATATTTTTTGACTGCCAGGTATGCAGCGAGTATCAGAATGGCAATAACAACAGTCGGCACATCAAAATATTTGGCAAATATCGTGAAGTACGATTCATAGAACCCTGTGAACGTCATCTGCGGCTCCCCGTAGTTTGTCATCCACCAATTGAATGTCAGTAAATCGACTAAATGCAGTGCTTTCACTTTAAATGTCAGACCGAGAGCTACCAGTAAAAATGTGATAAGGCCGATAATCGCCGAGAACGTAACGGCGCGTTTTGATATTGAATACATGATGATTCCTCCTGTTAGTTATGAAAAGTCAGCTAGTTGATCGACTGCATCACTTGTTCAGATTGTGTGACTGCCTGCTGGACTTTTGTCTGGTCTCCGGACTGTCTGACTGCTGCTAACACCCCGTCTATTGTCGTATCGACTGATGTCCATTTCTTCGCATCAATGGCACGAAGTGCGGGTTCCTGCTGATCCCATTCATGTTCCAGCTGGTCAGCACCCTGTTTCATCACAAGCTTATCTTTTGCGTTTTTAATCTTATCTTCTGTCTTGATAAATGCAGTCAGCTGTCCTTTTAGTGTCGTTGTATGCGGCGCAATGGTCTGCATGCGAAGCTGGTAAGTCCCGATTCCTACGATCAGGAAGATCGCGAGGAGTGCCACTGTCTGCCATTTTGCACCTTTGTTACTTGAAACTTCCGTCATTGCGACATTTTCATCTGTATGGTCGACCTTTGTTTTAGCGAGATAGATGATGATACCTAATATAAGGACCAGGAAGATGATGCTTGTAACAGTTGTACCCAGGCCAAGTCCACCGTTCTTTGCAGGTTGTGACAACAGATCGCCGAGTGAGGCACCGAGCGGACGCGTTAAGATATAAGCCGCCCAGAAAGCAAGGATGCCGTTCAGTTTCAGGTAACGATAAGCCATATAGATCAGTGCGATGATGGCTGCTACACCAATACCTGTATAGAGGTAGCCAAAACCAAGCTGCTCTGAATAGAGGTCACCGACTGCTGTACCGAGTGCGAAAGTAAAAAGAATGGTCAGCCAGTAGAAGACCTCACGGCGCACTGTATAGATAGAGTGAATAGACAGTGTTCGTTCACTTATATACCACATGCCGAACGTCAGTGCTAAGAGTACTGAGAAGATAGCAGTCGACACTTCGAGCGGTACACCCATGTTGTCTGTCATATTATCAGTGACCAGCGTACCAAAGACGCTTAAGAGCACCACTGTCAGCCAGTAAGTAAAAGGTCTGTAGCCATGGGCACGGAACTGGAAGAATAGCGACACGGCAAGTGCGACACCCATTAAGATTGTAGTAGCTGTTAATCCAATACCCAGATTGAAGTTGATGAAATCAGCGAATGTCTCACCTACTGTTGTACATAAAATTTTAATTAACCAGAAAAAGACGGTAATCTGCGGAACTTTGTTCAATAACTGTCGGTTCATTTGAATCACTCCTTTAAGTTGATAGGTTCACTATAAAGGAGAAAACTGAAATGAAACTGAAAAAGACCGCCTTATTCCGGAAATTCCAGTATAAAACTGGTTTTTTTATTCAGTTCTGATATCACTTTGATTTCGCCCTGCAGCTGAGTGACCTGTTCCTTCAGCAGTGCAAGACCGATGCCACTGCCCTCAGCTTGTGTATCACCGCGTGCATAGCGGTCAAATATATGATCGATATGCTGAGGCGAGATGCCGCGTCCATTATCACTCACTTCAATCTGCAGCAGATGATGATGCTGACGCGCCGCTACCGTTACAATGACATCATCATTATGTTTAATCGCATTATCCAGCAGAATCGTCAGCATCTGCTTAAGCTGATCAGCTGACAGTTTCGTCACGATATCGTCTTTATACTGACGGATAATGACCCCATCATTCAGTGTAAGCTGCTGCTCAATGACTTCATCCAGCACAGGCGCAAGTTTAATCTGTTCTTTATTTTCATAGTCACTTTCCAGGTTAAGGGACTGATGAATAATACGCTGCATATATTTAATTTCACGTTTGATTTTCTTGAGCGACTCCAGACTTTTCGGCGACAACTTAGATTGATCAAGCGCAATGATATAGTCTGTCCCGAGCGAGATGGCGGCAATCGGTGTCTTCAGTTCATGAGATGCATTCTGAATGAACTCTTTATGCTGCTGCAGCATCTTTTCGTAAGTCTTAATGGGTTTGATTGCGATATAGTAGGCTGCACCCAATATCAGCACGGCCGTCATCACTAATAAAATGAGTAAGAGTCTGAAGAGAAGCAGCTTTGTTTCCTCGTAATCAGTAATATCATTCAGAATATATAGCCCTTCCTCTCCTTCAACATGGTAACGATCCTTACCGTTTTTAATGACAAACCCGGGCTGCTGATCAAGCACTTGCTGTTTAAGTAAAGAAGCAGACAGCGGTGTATGGTTCGTGATGATCTGTCCCTTCTCCACTTCCATATAGTACTGTTCCTGGCCGATGGGTCTACCTGTTGCAAGGATTGACCTTACTTCTTTTAGTTCAGCCATTGATGATTCCTGAATTTCCTTATTCACTTGCCACGAAAATATAGTGATGATGCCGACATATAAAATACCGATTAATAGTGACAGGAGGAGAACATATCTGAGAAAAACCTTTTTAAAGTCATAATTCATCGCATATCTTCCAGCTTATAACCGATATTTCTGATACTCTTAATTTCAAGCCCTGCTTCATATTGCTTCAGCTTTTTCTTCAGGAGACGCACAAGCGCGTCTATATTATTGTCACCGACTATCTGCTCAGTTGACCATACGGTGCCAAGAATCATCTCCCGCGTCACGATATGGTTCAGAAATAAGAGCTCTAACAGCGTATATTCCTTATGGGTCAGATTAATTTCAGTTCCATGGATGCTGAATGAATGGCGGTTAAAATTAAAGGTCACACTGCCTTTTACCTTCTCGTTATGATCAATTAGCTGATAACGTTTGATAACAGCAAGCATACGGGCTTCCAGCTCCTCCATCTCGAAGGGCTTCGTCAAGTAATCATCGGCACCCGTCAGGAGTCCTTCAACCTTATCTGAAGTCTCTGACTTGGCGGTCAACATAATAATCGGTACCTGAATCCGTGCATCTCGCAGCTGTCTGATGATCTCAATGCCTGAAACGGAGGGCAGCATCCAATCTACTAGTACAATATCATAACGACTGTTATCAAAATAGTAGACGACATCTATGCCATCTTTTAGCCATTCAACCGTATAGTTCTTCAGGGTCAGTATGTCTGTCAGAAAGCCCCCTAAAGTCGCGTTGTCCTCAATCAGCAGAATCTTCATACTGCACCTCTCCTTTTTAGACCTATTATACATCGGTGAAACAAAAAAACCTTTTAGCATCTGCTAAAAGGATTAAGAATGAAAAAAGCGCGCACTCTGCCACAGGAGTTCACGCATATAGTTGTTCAATTGTGGCAGAATACTCTGAGCTAGACAATATCTATGTGTGGTAAACATTATCGTTGCACTCATTTGCTTATAGTGTGTGTATAAGATAAGTGATCCCTATAAACTTGAATTATACTAATTCAATGATAACCATTTCTGAACCGTCTCCGCGACGTGGTCCAACTTTCATGATACGAGTGTAGCCACCTTGACGTTCGTTGTAACGTGGTGCTACTTCATTGAATAATTTTTGTACTGCGAATTGAGTAGTGTCATCTTCGTTAGTGATTTCAACACGACGTAATACTTCAGCTGCCTGACGACGAGCATGTAAGTCACCGCGTTTACCTAAAGTGATTAATTTTTCAACAATTCTACGTAATTCTTTCGCACGAGCTTCAGTTGTTTCGATACGTTCGTTCACGATTAAAGATGTAGCTAAATCGCGTAACATCGCTTTACGTTGATCTGAAGTGCGGCCTAATTTTCTGTAACCCATGAATCGTACCTCCTTTTACTAGTCTTCTTTTCTTAATCCAAGACCTAAGTCTTCGAGTTTAAACTTAACTTCTTCAAGTGACTTGCGGCCTAAGTTACGAACTTTCATCATGTCCGCCTCAGATTTATCTGCAAGTTCCTGTACAGAGTTAATTCCTGCACGTTTTAAGCAGTTGTAAGAACGTACTGATAAGTCTAATTCTTCGATAGACATTTCAAGTACTTTTTCTTTGTGATCTTCTTCTTTTTCAATCATGATTTCAGCGTTCTGTGCTTCATCTGTTAAGTTAACGAAGATGTTTAAGTGTTCAGTCATGATTTTCGCACCAAGCGATACAGCTTCCTGTGGTGTTAATGATCCGTCTGTCCAGACATCTAAAGTTAATTTATCAAAGTTCGTACTTTGACCTACACGTGTATTTTCAACTGTGTAGTTCACACGCTCCACTGGTGTATAAAGTGAGTCCACTGGAATCACACCAATTGGTAAATCACTCGTATTGTTATCTTCAGCTAAAGCATAGCCACGACCTGCATTAGCGATTAAACGCATTTTCAGGTGTCCACCTTTAGATACTGTTGCGATTTTTAAATCTGGGTTTAAAATCTCAACATCGCTGTCATGCATGATATCTTTGGCAGTGACGATACCTTCATCTTTCACATCAATTTCAAGCACTTTATCTTCATCAGAGTAGATTTTAAGCGCAATACCTTTGATGTTCATGATCATAGTTGTCACGTCTTCTACCACGTTCTCTACAGTAGAGAATTCGTGCAGAACGCCTTCGATTTCGATGTTTTTAACAGCCGCACCAGGTAATGAAGAGAGTAGGATACGACGTAAGGAGTTACCTAAAGTTGTCCCATAACCACGTTCCAACGGTTCAACAACGAATTTACCGAATTTAGAATCTTCACTGATTTCAACTGTCTCAATTCTAGGCTTTTCGATTTCAATCATTTATTTATCCTCCTTCAACAACGTCGAATAATTTTTAGTGCTACTGCTATTGTAAATGAACGGAAGTACTAAATAAAATTATACGCGACGACGTTTTGGTGGACGACAACCGTTGTGAGGAACTGGTGTAACGTCTTTGATCGCTGTGATTTCAAGACCTGCTGATTGTAAAGCACGGATAGCTGCTTCACGACCTGCACCTGGACCTTTAACTGTAACTTCAACTGTTTTTAAACCGTGTTCCATCGCTGCTTTAGAAGCAGTTTCTGAAGCCATTTGTGCTGCGAATGGAGTAGATTTACGAGAACCTCTGAAACCTAACGCACCAGCTGATGACCAAGATAAAGCGTTACCGAATTCATCAGTAATTGTGACGATTGTATTGTTGAATGTTGAACGGATGTGAGCTACACCGTTTTCAATATTCTTTTTAACTCTACGTTTACGAGATACTTGTTTACGAGCCATTTATGTTTCACTCCTTTACTTATTATTTCTTTTTGTTAGCGACCGTTTTAACTGGTCCTTTACGAGTACGTGCATTGTTTTTTGTGTTTTGACCACGAACTGGTAAACCACGACGGTGACGAATACCTCTGTAAGAAGAAATCTCCATCAGACGTTTGATGTTTAAGTTTGTTTCACGACGAAGGTCACCTTCTACTTTGTAACCGTCAACCGTTTCACGGATTTTGTTTAATTCATCTTCTGTTAAGTCGCGCACACGAGTATCTTCAGAAATACCTGCTTCTGAAAGGATCTTTTGTGCGGAAGTTTTACCGATACCATAAATGTAAGTTAACGCGATAACAACGCGTTTCTCACGAGGGATATCTACACCTGCGATACGTGCCATTTATAGTGCACCTCCATTTTTATCCTTGTTTTTGTTTGTGTTTTGGGTTCTCACAAATTACCATTACTTTACCTTTACGACGAATAACTTTACATTTTTCGCACATAGGTTTAACTGATGGTCTTACTTTCATGTTTATAACCTCCTATTTATGATGGAGTTCGTTTATTTGAAACGATACGTGATGCGTCCACGCGTTAAGTCGTATGGACTCATTTCCACTGTTACTTTGTCACCTGGCAGAATACGGATATAGTTCATACGGATTTTACCACTAACGTGTGCTAAGATCTCATGACCATTTTCCAGTTCTACTTTGAACATTGCATTCGGTAAAGTATCAAGTACTGTACCTTCTAGTTCAATAACATCTTGCTTAGCCATTATCATTTGCCCCCTTTTTTTAAGTTTCAAGAAAGTCGAGATACATTGTCAACTCATCTATTATAAATGATTTGGTGCAATAAATCTACGAGCTTGTTTGGACTTTAGGTGAGGATAACGTCATATCACAAAGATCGATTTGGAACATAAAAAGTATCTTCACCCGGAGGCGAAACGGTAATGTGAATTAAAGGTTAGTTAAAATACCTTCAACGTCAGCTGTCACGTCTTGAATCTCTCTAGAACCGTCGATATTCTTCAGAATGCCCTGCTCGCTGTAAAAGTCGAGTAAAGGTTTAGTCTGTTTAATATTAACGCTTAAGCGATTAGCAACAGTTTCAGGATTGTCATCCTCACGTTGATATAATTTACCACCATCAAGGTCACAAATACCTTCTACTTTAGGCGGATTGAATACGAGATGATAAGTTGTTCCACAAGTCTCACAGATACGACGACCCGTTAAACGGTTCATCAGTTCTTCTTCCTGAACTTCAATGTTGATAACAGCTTCGATCTTACGACCTGACTCTTCAAGCATTGTATTCAGTGCCGCGGCCTGTTCAACTGTACGTGGGAAACCATCAAGTAAGAATCCTTTTTTAGCATCTTCTTCTGCTAAACGTTCTTTCACTATACCAATAGTCACTTCATCTGGAACAAGTTCGCCTTTATCCATGAATGACTTCGCTTCGTTACCGAGCGGAGTGCCATTCTTGATAGCAGCGCGGAACATGTCACCAGTTGAAATATGTGGGATAGGGTATTTCTTAATAATCTCACTCGCTTGAGTTCCTTTACCTGCACCAGGTAAACCCATTAAAATGATGTTCATTAATTTTCCCTCCTACTAACGTCTTCTAAATCCTCTATATTCACGTTGATTAAGCTGTGCTTTTAATTGAGCCATTGTTTCAAGTGCTACACCGATCACAATCAGTAAACTTGTACCACCAATACGAAGTGACTGGGGCAAGTTCATAAACGTTGTCGCAATAAGCGGCAGAATCGAAATACCTGCAAGGAATAATGAACCGACAAAAGTTAAGCGATATAATACGCGTGTAATATAGTCTTGCGTTGATTTACCAGGACGAATCCCTGGTACATAACTACCTTGTTTTCTTAAATTCTCTGCCATCTGTTCAGGATTAACCTGTACAAATGCATAGAAGTAAGAGAACGCGATGATCAGAATAATATAGATTACCATGCCGACACCATGTGTAGGGTCTGCATAAGTCGCAATGTTCTGAGCCCAATCTTGAGTCGGGAAGAACATTGTCAGTGTCTTCGGTAACATGAAGAATGCCATAGCGAAGATAACTGGAATAACACCGGCAGCATTCACTTTCATTGGAAGGAATGTTGCTTGTGGTGCTAAGCGATTGCCTGTTTGACGTTTAGCATATTGAATCGGAATTTTACGTACTGCCTGCAGTACAAATACCGCACCCGCTGTTAAAAGAATCATACCAATAAGTAAGCCAACTGCTTTCAGGATTGCCATAGTCGTATCTTCAGCACCTACGAAACTCTGCTGATAGAATTGTCCAAGCGCTGTCGGAATAGAAGACAGGATACCAGCGAAGATAATAATAGAAATACCATTACCTACACCGTACTGTGTAATCTGTTCGCCTAACCACACTAAAAATGCAGTACCAGCAGTTAAAACAAGTGCAATCAGCAGGAAGCTCCAGATCGATGTATTCTGAATCAACTGGCCTCCAAGCATGTTGTTAAAGCTATAACTCATTCCTAAACCTTGAATAAACGCTAAGATAATTGTGAAGTAACGCGTAACCTGATTAATCTTCTTACGTCCTACTTCACCTTGCTTAGACCATTCTGTCAGTTTCGGTACAACATCCATCTGCAGAAGCTGCATAACGATAGACGCCGTGATATAAGGCATAATCCCCATTGCAAGAATGGAGAAATTCTTTAGTGCGCCCCCGCCGAATGTGTTGAATAAATCAGTTACACCAGCGTTTGCTTGTGTATCAAAAGCACTTGGGTTAACACCCGGGACCGGAATGTAAGTTCCGATCTTAAAGATTAATAACATTGCGAGTGTAAACAATATCTTGCTACGAATTTCTTTTGTTGTGAAGAAATTCTTGAGTGTCTCAAACATTAGATCACCTCGTGAGTTCCGCCCTTACTTTCAATTGCTTCAATCGCTGAAGCTGAGAATTTATGAGCTTTGACTGTAAGCTTTTTAGACAGTTCACCGTTACCAAGAATTTTGATTCCTGATTTTTCAGCACTTACAACACCAGTTTCAAGTAATAAAGCTGGAGTTACTTCAGTACCTTCTTCGAAACGATCTAATTCGCTTACGTTAACGATAGCATATTCTTTACGGTTAATGTTAGTGAAACCACGTTTTGGAAGACGACGGAATAATGGTAATTGACCACCTTCGAAGCCTAAACGTACGCCACCACCTGAACGAGCTTTCTGACCTTTGTGTCCACGGCCACTTGTTTTACCGTTACCTGAAGCCATACCACGGCCTACACGGTTACGTTCTTTACGAGCACCTTCAACAGGTTTCATCTCATGTAATTTCATTACGGCACCTCCTTAATTAATAATAGAAATTAAATTTCTTTAACTGTCACTAAGTGACTTACTTTATTGATTTGCCCACGAATCGCAGGGTTGTCATCAACTTCAACTGTCTGATGCATTTTTTTGAGACCTAAAGCAGCAACAGTTTTACGTTGTGTTTCAGGACGACCGATGATACTACGAGTGAGGGAAATTTGTAATTTAGCCATTTGTATGCCCTCCTTAATTTAATAGTTCTTCGACTGTTTTTCCACGTAATTGTGCTACTTCTTCAGCCACTTTAAGTTCTTTTAAACCTTCAACAGTCGCGCGGACCATGTTGATTGGTGTGTTTGAACCTAAAGATTTAGATAAGATGTCAGTGATACCTGCTAATTCAAGTACGGCACGCACTGGACCACCAGCGATAACCCCTGTACCAGGTGCAGCTGGTTTGATTAATACGCTACCAGCACCGAAACGACCTGTTACTTGGTGAGGAGTAGTACCCTCTACACGAGGAACAGTGATTAAGTTTTTCTTCGCATCTTCGATTGCTTTTTTGATCGCTTCTGGTACTTCTTGAGCTTTACCAGTACCGAAACCTACGCGACCGTTTTTATCTCCAACGACTACAAGTGCAGTGAAACGCATACGACGTCCACCCTTAACTACTTTAGAAACACGGTTAATCGTAACTACGCGTTCTTCAAATTCTTTTACTTCTCTTTCACGACGCATTAAGTGTCCCTCCTTTTATTAAAATTGAAGTCCGTTTTCACGAGCTGCTTCAGCTAAAGCTTGAACACGGCCGTGGTATAAATACCCTCCGCGGTCAAAGACAACTGCAGTGATACCTTTTTCAACTGCTGCTTTTGCGACTGCTTCGCCTACTTTTTTAGCTGCTTCAACGTTTGATGTTGCATCTAAGTCTAAAGTCTGTGTAGATGCTTGTGCAATTGTAACACCTTGAGCGTCATCAATTACTTGAGCATAAATGTGTTTGTTAGAACGGTATACGTTTAAACGTGGACGCTCAGTTGTACCTGCAAGTTTCGCACGAACACGAGCATGTCTTTTTAAACGTACTTTATTCTTATCGATTTTAGAGATCATGTGAATACTCCTTTCTTTAAGTTAATTACTTACCAGTTTTACCTTCTTTACGACGAACGTATTCGCCTTCGTAACGGATACCTTTACCTTTATAAGGTTCTGGTGGACGAGTAGCACGGATGTTTGATGCGATCGCACCAACGCGCTCTTTAGAAATACCTTCAACTTTTACGCTAGTATTTTTCTCAACAGATAATGTGATACCGTCTTCTGCTACGATTTCAACTGGGTGAGAGTATCCAACGTTAAGGATTAAGTTTTTACCTTGCATTTGCGCACGGTAACCAACCCCGATTAATTCAAGTTTCTTTTCGAAACCTTTAGACACACCTTCAACCATGTTAGCGATTAATGCACGCGTTGTACCATGGATTGTTTTATGTGCTTTAGAATCAGAAGGACGAACAACTTCTAAAGTGTTGTCTTCTAAGTTATAAGTCATTTCTTCGTTAAATGTTCTTGTCAATTCACCTTTAGGACCCTTAACTGTCAGTGTGTGTCCATCAATTTTGATTTCTACACCAGCTGGGATGTCAATAATTTTCTTACCAACACGACTCATCTGTCGGCACCTCCTTCTTTAATAATTCTTACCAGATGTAAGCTAATACTTCTCCACCGATATTACGTTGACGCGCTTCTTTATCAGTTAAAACACCTTCAGAAGTTGAAACTAATGCGATACCTAAACCATTTAATACTTTAGGAAGTTCATCAGCTTTTGCGTATACACGTAAACCAGGTTTAGAGATACGTTTTAAACCAGTGATAACACGTTCGTTGTTTGAACCGTATTTAAGGAACATACGGATAACACCTTGTTTGTCATCTTCGATATATTCTACGCTTTTAACGAATCCTTCACGTTTAAGGATTTCAGCGATTTCTTTTTTAATGTTTGATGCAGGTAATTCTAATTTTTCGTGACGCACCATGTTTGCGTTACGCACACGTGTTAGCATATCTGCGATTGGATCTGACATAGTCATTAAAATTTCCTCCTTTCAACTCTTTGATTTTACCAGCTTGCTTTTTTAACGCCAGGAATCTGACCTTTGTAAGCTAATTCACGGAAACAAATACGGCAAAGTTTAAATTTGCGGATAACTGAATGTGGACGTCCACAACGTTCACATCTTGTATAAGCTTGAACTTTGAATTTAGGTTCACGTTGTTGTTTAACGATCATTGATTTTTTAGCCATTAAGTTTTAGCCTCCTATTAGATTAGAGATTACTTTTGAAATGGCATACCGAATTGAGTTAACAATTCACGAGCTTCCTCGTCAGTGTTAGCCGTTGTAACGATAACGATATCCATTCCTCGTACTTTACTTACTTTATCATAGTCAATTTCAGGGAAAATGAGTTGTTCTTTAACACCTAAAGTGTAGTTACCACGGCCGTCAAACGCTTTGTTTGAGATACCACGGAAGTCACGTACACGAGGAAGTGAAACGTTTACTAATTTGTCGAAGAATTCGTACATTCTTTCGCCACGTAACGTTACTTTCGCACCGATAGGCATTCCTTCACGTAAACGGAATGTTGCGATTGATTTTTTAGCTTTAGTAACCATTGGTTTTTGACCAGTGATTGCTTGAAGTTCTTCAACTGCAGTATCTAATACTTTAGAGTTTTGAACAGCATCACCGATACCCATATTCACAACGATTTTTTCGATTCTTGGTACTTCCATTACTGATGCGTAGTTAAACTTTTTCATCAATTCAGGTGTAATTTCATTATTGAACTTTTCTTTTAAACGAGTCAAAGTGAGAACCTCCTTCCAAGATTATTAAATGATTTCTCCAGACTTCTTCGCAACACGAACTTTTTTACCGTCTTCTACTTTGTAGCCGACACGTGTTGGTTTGTTTGTTTTAGGATCCAGTAACATAACGTTTGATACGTGAATCGCAGCTTCGCGCTCTTCGATTCCGCCTTCAGGATTCATTTGTGTTGGTTTTTGGTGTTTTTTGATGATGTTAACACCTTCAACTACAACGCGATCTTTTTTAGGAAGTGCTTCAATTACAGTTCCTGTTTTACCTTTATCTTTACCTGTGATAACGATAACTTTGTCGCCTTTTTTTACGTGCATGTCGAGACACCTCCTCAATTTTTAGTGGTTATTATAATACTTCAGGTGCTAATGAAACGATTTTCATGAAGTTGCCGTCACGTAATTCACGAGCAACTGGTCCGAAGATACGTGTTCCACGAGGACCTTTGTCGTCACGGATGATAACACAAGCGTTCTCATCGAATTTGATGTAAGAACCGTCGTTACGGCGTACACCAGATTTAGTACGAACGATTACTGCTTTAACAACGTCACCTTTTTTAACAACGCCACCTGGTGTAGCATTTTTAACAGTACATACAATAACGTCACCAATGTTAGCTGTTTTACGGCCAGATCCGCCTAATACTTTAATAGTTAATACTTCACGGGCACCAGAGTTGTCTGCTACTTTTAAGCGTGATTCCTGTTGGATCATTCTGAGTTACCTCCTTTATCTTATATTGATTAAATAATGATTGATTCTTCAACTACTTCAACTAAACGGAAGCGTTTTGTAGCTGATAAAGGACGTGTTTCCATAATTCTTACGATATCGCCCATTTTAGCTGTATTGTTTTCATCATGTGCTTTATATTTTTTCGTATACTTGATACGTTTGCCGTATAAAGAATGTGTTTTGTAAGTTTCTACTGACACTGTAATTGTTTTATCCATTTTGTCAGATACAACTTTACCAGTGTAAACTTTGCGGTAATTTCTTTCGCTCACTAGAGTGTCCTCCTCTTTTCAATTATTTTTGTTCAGTTTTTTGTTGCTCAATTTCTCTTGCACGTACAACAGTTTTCATTCGCGCGATTGATTTCTTTACTTCACGAATACGTGCTGTATTTTCAAGTTGACCTGTAGCTAACTGAAAGCGTAGGTTGAAAAGTTCCTCTTTAAGCGCTTTTACTTTTGATTCAATTTCAGAAGTGGTTAAATCTCTAATTTCCTTAGCTTTCATTTGTGTCACCACCCAATTCTTCACGTTTTACAAACTTAGTTTTCACTGGAAGTTTGTGAGATGCTAAACGTAATGCTTCACGAGCTGTTTCTTCTGGAACACCAGCGATTTCAAACATAATACGTCCAGGTTTTACTACTGCTACCCATCCTTCAACGGCACCTTTACCAGAACCCATACGTACTTCTAAAGGTTTTTTAGTGTAAGGTGTATGTGGGAAGATTTTGATCCAAACTTTCCCGCCACGTTTCATGTAACGAGTCATTGCGATACGGGCAGATTCGATTTGACGTGATGTGATCCAAGCAGTTGTTGTTGCTTGTAAACCATATTCACCAAATGTTACTTCATTTCCGCCTTTTGAACGACCAGTTGTTTTAGGTCTATGTTGACGACGGTATTTTACACGTTTCGGTAATAACATTATTATTTTCCTCCTTCACTAGACTTCTTAGTAGGAAGAACTTCTCCACGGTAGATCCATACTTTAACACCTAATTTACCATAAGTAGTGTCTGCTTCAGCATGTGCGTAATCGATGTCAGCACGTAATGTATGAAGTGGAACAGTTCCTTCAGAATATTGCTCAGCACGTGCGATATCCGCACCACCTAAACGACCTGATACTTGAGTTTTGATACCTTTAGCACCAAGTTTCATAGCACGTTGAATTGCTTGTTTCTGAGCGCGACGGAATGATGCACGGTTTTCTAATTGACGAGCGATGTTTTCAGCAACAAGTGTTGCATCCATATCAACTTTCTTGATTTCAACAACGTTGATGTGTACGCGTTTGCCAGTTAAACCGTTTAAGTTGTTACGTAATTTTTCGATTTCAGAACCGCCTTTACCGATAACCATACCAGGTTTACCAGTGTGGATAGCGATATTAACGCGATTAGCTGCACGTTCGATTTCTACACGAGAAACAGAAGCGTCTTTTAAGTTTTCTGCGATATATTTACGAATTTTTAAGTCTTCGTGTAACAGAGTAGCGAAATCTTTTTCTGCATACCATTTCGCATCCCAGTCACGGATGATACCGACACGAAGTCCGATAGGATTAATTTTTTGACCCACTGTATTCCCTCCTTAATGAGATATTAATTATTTAGCTTCTTTATCTGCTACTACGATAGTGATATGACTAGTACGTTTGTTGATCGCGCTCGCACGGCCTTGTGCACGTGGGCGGAAACGTTTTAAAGTCGGACCTTCGTTAGCATATGCTTCTTTAACCACTAAAGTGTCGATGTTCATGTCGTAGTTATGCTCAGCGTTTGCTAAAGCTGACATTAATAATTTTTCCACTACTGGTGAAGATGCTTTATTTGTTAATTTTAAGATGGCAATTGCTTCGCCAACTTCTTTACCTCGGATAAGATCTAAAACTAATCTCACTTTACGAGGTGCGATACGGATTGTTCTTGCTACCGCTTTTGCTTCCATGGTTTCTCCTCCTTAAATATGAAATTAGCGTTTAGTTTTCTTGTCGTCTGCACCGTGACCTTTGTAAGTACGTGTAGGTGCGAATTCGCCTAATTTGTGTCCAACCATATCTTCAGTTACGAATACAGGCACGTGTTTACGTCCATCGTATACTGCGATAGTGTGGCCGATGAAGTTAGGGAAAATAGTAGAGCGACGAGACCAAGTTTTAATTACTGATTTTTTAGTGTTTGCTTCCATTGCTTCAACTTTTTTCATTAAGTGATCGTCAACGAAAGGTCCTTTTTTAAGACTACGAGCCATTGTGGCGCCTCCCTCTTATCCTGCTGTACACTGCGGCTTATGCCGCAGTCAGCAAGTTGATTTTATTATTTCTTACGTCCACGAACGATAAGTTTGTTAGAACGGTTTTTCTTTTTACGAGTTTTCTTACCAAGGGTTGGTTTACCCCATGGAGACATTGGAGATTTACGTCCGATTGAAGTACGTCCTTCACCACCACCGTGTGGGTGATCGTTAGGGTTCATTACAGAACCACGAACAGTTGGGCGTTTGCCTTTCCATCTAGAACGACCGGCTTTACCGATGTTGATAAGTTCGTGTTGTTCGTTACCTACTTGACCGATTGTAGCACGGCAAGTTGAAAGGATCATACGAACTTCACCAGATTTAAGACGAACAAGAACGTATTTACCTTCTTTACCAAGTACTTGAGCAGATGTACCAGCTGAACGTACTAACTGACCACCTTTGCCTGGTTTTAACTCGATATTGTGGATAACTGTACCGACTGGGATGTTGATAAGTGGTAATGCGTTACCTACTTTAATATCTGCTTCTGGACCGTTGTTGATTTCTTGACCAACAACTAAGCCTTTAGGCGCGATGATATAACGTTTTTCACCATCTAAGTAGTGGATTAATGCGATATTCGCTGAACGGTTTGGATCGTACTCGATAGTAGCGACTTTACCTGGAATACCATCTTTATTACGTTTGAAATCAATAACACGGTACTGACGTTTATGACCGCCACCTCTGTGACGTACAGTCAATTTACCTTGGTTGTTACGACCCGCTTTTCTCGGAAGGGGCTCAAGTAATGACTTTTCAGGTGACGTTGACGTAATTTCAGCGAAATCTGAACCTGTCATATTACGACGACCGTTTGTTATTGGCTTATAATGTTTAATTGCCATTGTCGTTTTACCTCCTTAATGGTAAATGTTTATTTTTAGTTGAAGAAATCGATTGATCCTTCTTTTAATGTAACGATTGCTTTTCTACGTTTGTTTGTGTAGCCAGTGTAGCGACCTACACGTTTCTTTTTCGCTTTGTAGTTCATTACGTTCACTTTATCAACTTTAACGTTGAAGATTTCTTCAATCGCAATTTTGATTTGAGTTTTGTTAGCGCGAGTGTCTACATCGAATGTATACTTCTCGTCAGCCATCTGCTCAGATGAACGTTCAGTGATTACGGGGCGCTTAATGATATCGCGAGCTTCCATTAACCGAGCACCTCCTCTACTTTTTGAACTGCTGCTTGAGTCATCACTACTTGGTTAGCATGAACGATATCTAAAACGTTCAGACCAGATGCAGTTACAACTGTCACACCAGGGATGTTACGAGCTGATAAGAACACGTTAATGTCTTCAGCGTCAATAACGAAAAGTACTTTTTTAGGCAATTCAAGTGTCGTTGCCATTGATTTGAATTCTTTTGTTTTTGGAGCATTGAATGTTAATGCATCAAGAACTGTGAATTCGTTGTCTCTTACTTTAGCTGATAATGCTGAACGAAGCGCTAAGCGGCGCATCTTCTTAGGCATTTTGTAAGAGTAGCTTCTTGGTGTTGGTCCGAATACGATACCACCACCACGCCATTGTGGCGCACGGATTGTACCTTGACGAGCACGGCCAGTTCCTTTTTGTTTCCAAGGTTTACGTCCACCACCGCGTACTGCTGAACGGTTTTTTACTGAGTGCGTACCTTGACGAAGTGAAGCACGTTGAAGATTGATTGCTTCGAATAATACATGTTGATTAGGTTCGATACCGAATACGTTGTCGTTTAATTCGATTGAACCTGCTTTAGATCCATCTACTTTTAATACATCATAATTAGCCATTATGTTATGTCCTCCTTTCAGCTATTATTTATTGCCTTTTTTAATTGAAGTCTGGATTTTAACTAATCCTTTTTTAGGTCCTGGAACATTACCTTTAACTAAGATAACGTTGTTTTCAACATCAACTTTAACGATTTCTAAGTTTTGCATAGTAACAGTATTACCGCCCATACGGCCTGGTAATGCTTTACCTTTAAATACTTTAGAAGCGTCAGATGCCATACCCATTGAACCTGGGCGTCTGTGGTAACGAGAACCGTGACTCATTGGTCCACGTGACTGTCCGTGGCGTTTGATTGCGCCTTGGAAACCTTTACCTTTTGAAGTTCCTGTCACGTCAACGATGTCACCAGCTTGGAATGTATCAACAGTGACTTCTTGACCTACTTCGTATTCAGAAGCATCTACGTTTCTGAATTCACGAATGAAGCGCTTAGGCGCTGTGCCTGCTTTTTTAGCATGGCCTTCAGCTGGCTTAGTTGCATATTTATTAGACTTACGGTCTTTTTTGTATGCTTGTTTGTCTTCGAAACCGATTTGGATTGATGAGTAACCATCAACTTCGTCAGTTTTCTTTTGTAATACAACGTTTTGTGCTGCTTCTACTACAGTTACTGGAATTAACTCACCGTTTTCAGCGAATACTTGAGTCATTCCCACTTTTCTTCCTAAGATTCCTTTGGTCATCGAAAGTCGCACCTCCTACTTTAAATTATAATTTGATTTCGATGTCTACGCCTGACGGTAAGTTTAAGCCCATAAGAGCATCAACTGTTTTAGGTGTAGGGTTAACAATGTCGATAAGACGTTTGTGTGTGCGTTGCTCAAATTGCTCACGTGAGTCTTTGTATTTGTGCACGGCACGGATGATTGTATAAACTGTTTTTTCAGTTGGTAACGGAATCGGACCAGATACTTCAGCACCTGAACGTTTCGCTACTTCTACAATCTTCTCAGCTGATTGATCGATCACACGGTGATCATAAGCTTTCAAACGAATACGAATTTTTTGTTTTGCCATTATTTTACCTCCTCTTGATATCGTCTATTTTGGTTTGATAGACTTCTCCACGAAAATTGTCTCACACATCGCCATGGCAAAGCGGCCGGGTGTGTCAGTAACCTCTCGCTTCATCGCTTTTAAAAGTCCAACAGTAGATATAATACAGGACTTCACTGTAAAAATCAACACTTTACACTAGAAATGTTGATTTTATTTTCAAACCGTATTTTTATATTCTACCGATTATCAGTGCTGGGTGCAAGTCATTATAATTAAGGAATTTTGCCAAAGATAGTATAATAGAAGTATCTTCCATTAGAAAGAGCATGTATGGATGGAAGACGACAAACAAGGAGGTTATTTAATGAAAAGTTCATTTCGTATTTTATTCTTAGTACTAGGTATTATCGCATTGATGCGTGAAGCATTTTTTGGCTTACCGATTATCGGCGACCTGTATGTGTTATCTACAGCCTGGGCTCCAATTGGTACTAGTTTAATCATTTATGGTATTATGATTGCCGCGATGCTTGCTGATCAATATGGACGTTCTAAAGAACTTTTATGGGTACCGATTGTAGGGATTGTTTTCAGTCTCATATCATTCGTTCCTATCGTTGCAATGATTCTTCACTGGGTGATGACATTTATTATGATTTACTTCATCATCCGCGTCATGTCATTCCCGAAACAAGTCGGTAACACACACGTCTACTACGGTGGGGATACAGATAAAACAGTGAATAGAAGATATGAATAGAAAAATCGACTGTCCTTAACTAAGGGCGGTCGATTTTTTTGCGGGGATATTTATGCAAAGACTGGAGTTATCAGCGTTATTTACCGTTTATCGCTGGTAACTCCCTGGTTCAGTCTCTTTATCCTGAGTTATCAGCGATATTTGCCGTTTATCGCTGGTAACTCGACATGCCCCCCCCTATCTCGCACCAAAACAAAAAAAGAATGGCCGCAGCCATTCTTATGAATGTTGTACAAATATGAAGTAAAGAACAAACACGATAAAGAGTACATACATAATAGGATGAATCTCTTTTCTTCTGCCTGCCATAATCATTGTAATCGGATAGAAGATAAATCCACAGGCGATACCTGTTGCGATTGAATATGTCAGCGGCATCATGATCATCGTCAGGAATGCCGGTACTGCGATTTCAAAACGGTCCCATTCGATTTTACTTAAGTTAGAGACCATAAGTACACCAACAATCACGAGTGCCGGTGCTGTTACAGCACTCGTCACGACCGCCATCAGTGGCGAGAAGAATAAGGCTAATGCAAAGCAAAGTGCTGTGATTACACTGGCAAAACCTGTACGTGCACCGACTGCTACACCTGCTGATGATTCAATGTAAGAAGTTGTTGTTGAAGTACCGAAGACTGCACCAGTCATTGTCGCGAGTGAATCCGCAAAGAGTGCACGGCCAGCACGTGGTAATTTATTGTCTTTAACAAACCCTGCCTGGTTCGCTACAGCCACTAATGTCCCTGCTGTATCAAAGAAATCGATGAAAAGGAATGTCAGTACGACTGCAACGAAATGCCATGTCAGTAACTGGCCAGGATCCTGAAACGCTTCAAATGCTTTACCGAATGTCGGTTCAACACTTGGAATCTGGCTGATGATCTGTTTTGGCGGATCAATCAGACCAAATATCATACCGAAGATAGCTGTCAGCATCATCCCGATAAAGATACTGCCTGGTACTTTACGTGCCATTAAAATGACAGTAATGACGATACCCCCGACTGCAAGTAGGACATGCGGGTCGTGGATGTTACCGATTGTTACCAATGTCGCTTTACTTGGCGCGACAATGCCTGCACCTTTTAATCCGACAAAAGTAATAAAGAGACCGATACCTGCTGAGACGGCCATCTTCAGTTCGAACGGTATGGCGTTGATGATCGTTTCACGCCAGCCGCTCATGGTTAAAAGCGCAAAAATCAGTCCTGAGAAGAGAACACCTGTCAGACCAATCTGCCACGGGATACCGTATGTCAGAACAACTGTGAACGCGAAGAATGCATTCAGTCCCATACCTGGTGCGAGTGCGATCGGATAATTGGCGATAAGTCCCATGAAGAGACAGCCGACGATTGAAGCAAGGATCGTTGCAACGAATACTGCGCCTGCATCCATACGCATTGCGTCTGGCAGATCAGGCACATCTTTAAGTGATAACATCGCTGGATTGACAGCTAGAATATAGGCCATTGATAAGAAAGTAGTAAGACCACCGAGAATCTCGCGCTTATAGTTAGTGCCGAGTTCATCGAATTTAAAATAATTCTTCATATTAACTCCTTACGTTCTTTTTTAAAATACTTGTATATTCTATTACGCGACTCAGTAAAAAGCAATAAGAAATCGAACATTCATAATAAATAATCCTTTTTTGTTCGTTATTTAACTAAAAAAGACTACCTCTATAGGCAGTCTCATAATTTCAATCCTTTTAATGCATCGGCAAACGGGTTATTGACTGGTTCTTCTTTCTGCGTATACTTCTTGATGTCATTACGTGATACTTTTCCTGTTTTCTTGGAACTGAATCTCTTATCCATCTGTTCCTGCGTCTCATGGAATCCGCATGTACAGCTGTACATCGCCTTCGGTCCTTTGCCATGGAGCGTCAGCTTCTTCTTACAGTTCGGACAGCGGGCATTCGTCTTACGCTGGACATTTTTCTTCGTCTTACACTGCGGATCCTGACAGACCAGCATCTTCGTATTCTTCGTCTTGATTTCGAGCATAAACTTACCACACGTCGGACATTCAGTTGACGTCAGATTGTCATGCTTGAATTTATCTTCACTGTCTTTGATTCCTTGAATCAGCTGTTCCGTAAATGTTCTCATTTCACCGATAAACGCTTTTCGGTTGTATTTACCGCGTTCAATCAGCGTCAGTTTGTGTTCCCACTCTGCTGTCAGTTCCGGCGATTTCAGTTCAGCAGGCGCAAGTTCCAGCAGCTGTTTCCCTTTATTAGTGACGCGAAGTTTGCCGTCAGACGATTCAATGGCATTCAGATTATAAAGCTTCTCTATAATATCTGCTCTTGTCGCTACGGTACCAATACCCCCTGTTTCTTTCAGGGTTGAACGACTTTCTTTATCCAGCTTGAAGATAGCTGCAGGATTTTCCATCGCTTTCAGCAGCGTTCCCTCATTGAAATATGGAGGCGGTGTTGTTTCACCGTATGTCTTCGTTAGCTTTGCATTTAAGCGGTCACCTTTTTTGAATGCCAGTGCAGCTCTTTCAGTCAGCTGTTCATATAAAGCTTTAAAACCAAGTTCGACTGGTCGTTCGTGTTTCGCAGTGAAGACCGTGTCGCCGATCGTCACTTTCACGGTCTGCAGTTCATAACGATAAGGTTTTAAGAGTACGCTCAGGAACCGTTCTGCAATCAGCTCATATATATGACGTTCGCGGAGCGTCAGATCATCCGGACGCGCCTTGACTTCTGTCGGCACAATCGCATGGTGATCGGATACTTTTGAATCATCAATAAAATGTTTGCTGCCTTTAATCTGTGTCTTGATCAGTTCAACGACAACAGGTCTGAACTGCGTGCCGCTGAGTGCTGCGACGCGGTCACGAAGTGTTGGTACCATATCTTCTGTTAAATAGTTGGCATCTGTTCGGGGATACGTCACCAGTTTATGGCTTTCATATAAGTTCTGCATCGTACTCAGCGTTTCTTTAGCAGAGTATTTGTAGCGTTTATAAGCTTCCTGCTGAAGTGATGTCAGGTCATACAGTTTATCAGGATATTTCTTTTTCTCCTGACTGTCGACAGCATTCACGACCGCTTCAAGTCCCTGCAGCTTTTTCTGCAGCTCATCTATCTGTCTTTCATCAAAAATCTGATTTGGCCCGCTGAACTTCGTACCATTTATAACTGCTTCAAGTCCGTAATATTTACGCGCCTTAAACTGATTGATTTCATCCTGACGCAGCTTGACCATCTGCAATGTCGGCGTCTGAACGCGACCTGTAGATAACTGTGCATCATATTTAGTCGTCAGTGCACGTGTTGCATTGATACCGACAATCCAGTCAGCCTCACTTCGTGCCAAAGCAGCATCGTACAGCCCCTGATACTGGCGGCCGTCTTTTAATTGATTGAAGCCATCTTTAATCGCTTTATCAGTGACCGAGCTGATCCAGAGACGTTTAACAGGTTTTTCCCCTTTACACTTCTCCAGTATGAGTCGTGCCACCAGTTCTCCTTCGCGGCCGGCATCTGTCGCGATGATGATTTCATTGACATCACTGCGCTCTATCTGATGTTTCACTGTATTGAACTGCTTACGCGTCTTACCGATGACGACCGTCTTCATATACTTCGGGAGAATCGGCAGTTCGTTTAAGTCCCATGTCTTATACTTATTGTCGTATTGTTCCGGGTCTGCATTCGTCACTAAATGACCTAATGCCCATGTGACGATATAACGGTTGTTTTCCATATAGCCTTCTTTTTTCTGATTGCAGCCGAGGACACGTGCAATATCACGCGCAACAGACGGCTTCTCAGCAAGTACGACTGATTTCATCCTATCATTCCTTCTCGTAAAGTCATTGCATCATTATAGCATTCTTTCAGTTGAGTTCACATCTTAAGTACTGTATGCTATTTGAAAATAAGGAGGTTTTCTGCATGCTGTTTCCTGAATCAATCCGCACACTTGTCTGCTCTGATTTTGATGAAACTTACTTCGCCCATGACCGAAATAATGCTAAAGACGTTAAAGCACTCATGGATTATCTGAACAAAGAACGCCACCTGCTGTTCGGTATCGTCTCCGCCAGCACGCTTGATATGATTAAAGGCTGTCTAGACGAAATGGAGATGGAATATCCTCACTTCATTGCCTGTAATTCTGGTACAGAACTCTACTATTATAAAGACGGCGAAGAAATTTATGACCTTGACTACGAAAAGATGCTGATGCAGCAAGGTTTTACAAAGTCGACGATTCTGGATGTTGAAAAATCACTTGCAGACCGTGACATCCAGCTGATGGTACAGGAACTTTTTGTAGATGCGCCTTTCTCACGTAATTATTATTATCGTGAAACAAATAGAGAGGAAGACGAACGCCGGTTCCAGCAGATACGCGCTACGGCAGAAGCACAGCACTTAATCGTCAACATCAGTAAATGCAATCCGTTGATCGGTGACCCTGCTGACTGTTACGATGTGGACTTTTTCCCGGAGAGTGCGGGTAAAGATGCCATCGTGCGTTATCTTATCCAGAAATATGACATCGACTTTGACGAGACTTATGCGTTTGGTGACAGCGGCAATGATATTAAGATGCTAAATGCAGTCAAACATGGGTATTTAGTGAGTAACGCAACAGCTGAAGCGAAAGAACGACATTTAAAACATGCAGACTTCCCTTACAACAAAGGCATCCTCTCTATTCTTGAAAGAAGGAGCGAGTGATATGGATATTAAAAAGACAGCTCAGTTTATTCATAGATTGAATCAGACACCCGAGCACCGCGTGGGCTATCTTCCGCGGTCTATTGAAGCGATCGAAACGTTACTTAGTAACCTGGCTGACGATGATATCATCATGAAAGATCAGACATTTATCGGCATAATCAGAGAAGAAGATTCCGCGAAAGTAATCGGCCCGCTGACGACTGATTTCAATTTGGATGCGATTTATGACATGTGGCGCACTTTAACTCATCGCCATCCGGATATCAAAACATATGAATTCTATATTGATGACCGCTACCAGTTCGGTCAGCAGGCGATGAAATCATTGAAAACCCAGTACTTAGATACGCAGTACACGATGACAGCAGAACAACTGACTGATGACATCGATACGAGACAAGACATTAAATACAGCCCTATCTATAAGAAGAGTTTCTGTGAACTGCTGAAAAACCTATATGTTGACGTCTCTGAGAAGAAAAAAGAGATTCTTGATTCTCTTGATGATCACTATGAACTCTTCCTGTTACTCAGTGAAGGAATCGTCAAAGGCTATGTTATTCTGGAAGTGAATGACCAGGCTGTCTGCTATATCGATCATGTAGAGACACATAAACATTATCGCCAGCAAGGTATCGGTCACAAACTGGTCGCACATGCAGCGAAGCATGCGTTTAACGAACATCAGGCGATAGCCATCCAGCTCGTTGTTGAAGATAAGCGAAAACGTGCGATTGAATTTTACGAGAAACTCGGTTTCAAGAAGACTGACGAAATGCATCACTTTAAATATACGATTGACTCGGGCGACCTTTAAGGTCGTCTTTTTTGCGTATCACGTATGTTTTACAGGTGTCATGAAGGGAATGAAAAACTAACAGCATAGTAAAGGAGCTTTTAATGGATATTCTCATCGCATTATTACCGGCGCTTCTCTGGGGAAGCGTCGTTCTCATCAACGTCAAAGTCGGCGGCTCGCCTTATGAGCAGATTATGGGAACAGTTATCGGTGCTTTTCTGATTGGTATCGGCGTCTATATCTTCGTTCAGCCGGAGCTGAGCTGGAAGATACTGCTGGTCGGTGCCGTTTCTGGTGCTTTCTGGGCACTCGGTCAGGGTAACCAGCTGAAGAGTGTCGATATGATCGGCGTTTCCCGTACAATGCCCATTTCTACAGGGATGCAGCTCGTCGGCACTACTTTAATTTCGGTCCTCTTCTTCAATGAATGGAGTAGTACCACGTCCGTTATACTCGGTCTTACAGCACTTGCCTTACTAGTTGGCGGAGTTATTCTCACTTCGCTGAAAGGCGATAAAGACGACGAAGATAAAAAAGGCGGACTCACCAAAGCGATTCCGATTCTGCTCATTTCAAGTATCGGCTATATCACTTATGTCGTCATCGGCCAGTTCTTCGGGGTCGAAGGCTGGGATGCTTTATTCCCGCAGGCTATCGGTATGGTACTCGGCGGATTACTCTTAAGTTTCAAACATAACCCTGGACAGAAAGCTGTTCTGAAGAACATTCTACCGGGTATCGTCTGGGCGCTGGGTAACATGGCGATGTTCTATTCACAGCCTCGTGTAGGCGTTGCCACTAGTTTCTCATTCTCACAGATGCTCGTCGTTGTTTCTACGCTCGGCGGAATCTTTTTACTCAAAGAAAAGAAAACGAAGAAGCAGTACATCAGCATCGCTATCGGTATTGTCCTGATTATTGCCGCTGCCTTTTTACTCGGTTATGCAAAAGAATAATAAGGAGGAAATTCAATGTATTCTGATTTAAAAGATAAAGTCGTCGTCATTACAGGTGCTTCAAGTGGTATCGGTAAAGCGATGGCAGAAGAATTCGGTAAAAACGGAGCAAAAGTGGTCGTCAATTATAACTCCAGCCAAGAAGAAGCAGAGAGGGTCGCTGAAACAGTCAAACAAAATGGTGGACAGGCCGTCACTAAGCAAGCGGATGTGTCAAATGAAGAAGATATTCTCGCGCTTATTCAGACCGCTATTGATGAATTTGGCAGTCTGGATATCATGGTCAACAACGCCGGCACAGAAAAAGCGATTCCGACTGTTGAGATGACAGCAGAAGAATTCAAACGCGTCATGGATATCAATTTGACAGGTGCTTTTATCGGCAGCCGGGAAGCTGCTAAATACTTCATTGAGCATGATATCAAAGGAAATATCATCAATATCTCCAGCGTTCATGACATCATCCCGTGGCCGAATTACGTCAATTATGCTGCAAGTAAAGGCGGTATGAAGCTGATGATGGAAACGATGAGTATGGAATTTGCGCCTAAAGGAATCCGCGTCAATAATATCTCACCTGGTGCCATTATGTCGGCACATACGCGTGACAAGTTCACAGATCCTGAGACACTCGCTCAGACTGAGAAAATGATTCCTATGGGTATGATCGGTCAACCTGAGCAAGTTGCGACTGTTGCGACATTCCTTGCCAGTCAGAATGCCAGCTATATTACAGGAGAAACCATCTACGTCGATGGCGGTATGACAAAGTATCCGTCATTCATGGGCGGTAAAGGCTAAAATAAAAAACGCGCTGAATTTCAACAATTCAGCGCGTTTTTTGTTATGATAGATGAAAATAAAGAGGTGTAACTATGAAAGAGTTTATTCAATTACCTAGAACACTTGCTGTTGTCGGTGTTATCATCCAGACCCTTATCTTCATCTGTGTCATAGCAATCTATCTTCTTGCCGATCAGGCTATCATACAGGATTTTCTAAGTGCAAGAACAGATGATGTGACTGAAGCAACGACTGCTTTAAAAGAAGTCCTGCTGCCTTTTGGTGTCATCATCTTCATTCCGCTTCTTCTTAATCTGCTTGGTATCCTCTATATGAAGCGTTATATCATCGCAAGTGCTGTCATGCTGATTCTGTCAGGACTCATGATGCTCTATACAGTCATCCTGCCGATTCTGCTCGTCACTGCAGGCACCATGCTGATCACACGTTACCGTTACTATAACCGTAACGAAAAATATCAGACGCCTTACTAAGAGGAAGTGTCCAGCACTTCCTCCGGCACCCAGCCGACGACGCTCTCTTTCTTGATCAACGTATAACCGGCATATTGACCGACCACTTTGACTTCTTCTCCTGCTTTGACATCTACAAAGTAATCCGTGTAGTCATCTTTAAGATAAGTCTGACCTTCCTTTTCTATGATCCATTCTGTCTTGACCATAAACTGTGTGCCCGTCGATACATGTTCAGCAAAAGTAAAATAGTCATCCCCATCCATCACTCGGATATTGTAATCCGGAAATGTGAACGTATGCGGTTCCTGCAATGTCACTTCAAAGTCCTGAATGACAAGAGCAGACTCAAGTGCGTCTACTGCCTGCATAGTAAGAGTGCCATCTGTTTCAATCAGCAGCGCATTCAGCTGTCCGGATTCTTTCACTTGATTGCCACCGTCCAGTGCGATGATTCGTCGCTCATCGTTCACCTTTATCCCGTGACTATAAAGTCCTGCTTCTGCAAAATTGGCTGCCGGATAGTGTCCGACAACGACTTTCTTATCTAAGTGATGATTTGATAAATAGAACTCAGGCATCGTCAGTGCCACTTCACGCGGTGTCTCGAGATAATCGTCTTCTATCCCTGCATGCACGAAGAGGTAATCTTCTGTCTCAATCGCAGTCGGCAAGTTTCTGAACCATGTCTGATAATCACTGTATACGTCGAGAACCGCTTCTGCAAAATCGTGCTGCGTCTTGTAATCGGTCAGCGTCGTACCGGTTTCCTTCAGAAATTCATGCGCGACTGTATAGCGGTAATCCATATAAGGATAGAGCCACTCCTCTTCCAGTTCATCGAAAAAGCGATCGCAGTTGCCTTCTATCACGTAGACGTTCCCCGCTCCCGTCAGCTGCCTGATATATTTCATCGTGCCGAGACTATTCCGGCCTTTATCCAGTATATCTCCGTTGACGATGAGTATATCGTCTCTGCTGAAATCGACTTGCTCAAGCAACTTTTTAAATAATTCCAGTTCACCGTGAATATCTGAAATCACTATGGTCCTTTTTCCTCGTATAGATAGCCGGACTAATTTATCTTTCAGTTTCATCGGCAGACCTCACTGAACTGGGCGTGTGCCGCTTGTTGTAAATCAGCAGGACCGAGTTTCATCTGTGTCCCCCGTTGTCCGGCACTGACTATCATATATTCCAGGTCGGCAGCGGGCTGGTCGATAAATGTCGGGGATAATTTCTTCATGCCGACAGGCGAACAGCCACCGCGCACATAGCCTGTCTTCGGCTGCAGTTCTTTCAGCGGCAGCATCTCAAGCTTCTTGACGCCAGCTGCCTGTGCTGCTTTTTTCATATCCAGTTCACCTGCTACCGGAATAACGAAGACATATAAATCTGCACCCGCATGCGTCACCAGTGTCTTATAAACGACTGATGCGTCTTCGCCGATCTGCTGAGCGACACTGATGCCGTCCACTGCTTCGTCACTGTTATAATGGATCATGTCATACTCTAATTTCAGCTGATCCAGTTTACGGATTGCATTCGTTTTCAGTTTTTTCGTCATTTCAATCCCACCTCTTTTAAGTCTTCTTCATTATAGCTTATAATAGTTATACACTAGAACTAAAGGAGTTCATCATGGATTTAAATTATCAGCTTACAGAACTTAAACATGAATACGTCCGCATTCAAGGTGATATTGAGAAAGTACAATCAACCGGAAACTCAGCGGATAAACTGGAGGAACGCTTAATTGAACTCGAACACGAAATCAGAGAGATCCGCGAGCAGCTCGACGCCTGAACTTAAATCATTCTTCTCCATATTGATGGCCATACAGTTTTTTATTTATTTTGGCTTCAGTATCGTTATTCCTGTTATCCCGGCCCTCGTTAAAGATATGGGCCTGAATGCCTTTCATATGGGCTTACTGTTATCGATTTATTCAATCGCTTCTTTTATCGCGGCACCATTCTGTGGCCAGTTGTCAGATAAAATCGGGCGCAAGAAGATTCTACTTATCGGTCTGACCGGCTTTGCGATCAGCTTCCTGACATTCGGCCTGTTCATCGACAATCTGACAATGCTTTATATCTCGCGTATTATCGGCGGACTGTTCTCTGGGGCCTGCTTCAGTACAACTACAAGTATTGTAGCCGATGTGACGACTTCAGAGGAACGGAATCGCTATATGGGCTTAATGGGTATGATGATTGGCTTCGGATTTATATTCGGGCCTGCAGTCGGTGGGCTGCTCGCTGGTTATTCTTATCAGCTGCCATATTTCGTTACTTCTGCGATCCTGCTTGCCATTATAGTCGCAGTCGCTGCAAAATTACCGGAGACGCACTTCCATGAGACCGGTAAACAGACTGGCGGCAGACTGAACTATACGGTCCCTATCATCATACTCCTCATCAGTACATTTATTGTGACGATGACGATGAGTGGTATGGAAAGTTCGTTCCAGTTACTTGAGATCGAACGGATTGACATCACACCGACGCAGATGGGCATATTGTTTATGATCGGCGGCTTAGTGAATGCCTTACTGCAGGGAGGATTCCTGCGTAAAGTGAAGCATGGTCAGGAACGAGGTATTATGGTCCTCGGTCAGATTGTGACCATGATCGCTTTTGTGATGCTGCCGTTTACCATGAACATCTACTATGCCGGCATCTGCCTTGTTCTTCTGATGTCAGGCAATGCATTAGTCCGTACACTTCTCACGTCTACACTGACGAAGTCGACCTCATCACAGAACATGGGTAAACTGACAGGTGTCAGTTACTCGCTTGATAGTCTCGGCCGTATTATCGGTCCTCTGTTATTCACAGGACTCTTATCATACAGCTTGAGTCTGCCGTTCTTCATTGGCGCCGGTACAAGTCTGATCGCGCTTATGTTAATCGCTCTATACTTCTCGAAAGGAAAAACAGCATGATTCTATTACTGACGTTATTCATCGTCATCTATTTACTTATTGCATTCTTAAGCATCTATTTCTATAACACTAAACTGACAGATATTGCGCGCATGATATTCGGTGCTGCATTAATCGTCTTCGCTGCCGGCATGCTCATCGGCCATAGTGGTTCATTATGGGTCATCTTACTCGTTGCTGCACTTGTCATCAATATTGAAATCACAGCCTTCAAGTTTAAGATCAGTGATTTAAAGGCACTGCAGATTCTGCATATTTTCACTGCAATGCTTGCCGTGATGATTATCATTACTTCATTTATGCTATAAAAAAAAACGGTTAGTCTAGTCGACTAACCGTTTCTTTATTATCTGACGACTGTTTCAGTCGTCACTTTTTTTCGTCTGTTTTTTAGCTTCATCAGGAGTTCATACACGACTGGTACGACAATCAGCGTCAGGACAGTAGATGATACAAGTCCACCGATAACCGTAACACCGAGTGATTTACTGATCAGTACTGATCCGTCACCACCAAAGAGCAGCGGTGATAACGCTCCGACAGTCGCAAGTGCTGTCATCAGAATTGGTCTCACACGTGTAGAAGCTGCTTCAAGTAAAGCTTCTCGTGTTGGTAAACCGCTCGCTTCCATATGGATGACACGGTCAATCAGTACAATGGCATTCGTGACCACGATACCGATCAACATCAGTACCCCGATCATAGATGGCACTGATAATGTTTCACCTGACAGGAGCAGTCCTACTATCACCCCGATAATCGTAAATGGTAATGAGAAGAGGATAGCAAGTGGCGCAAGCCCCCCTTTAAATGTCAGTACAAGAATCAGATAGACGATACCGATTGCTGCAAGCATCGCAAGTCCGAGTTGAGAGAAACTTTCACCGATATCTTCGCTTGTACCGCCGACATTAATCTTAACGTTATCCGGTTTATCAATCTTGCTGATAGCTTCTGATACATCTGCTGTTGTTTTACCGACATCATCTGCTTTAATCTTACCGTCTACAGTAGCAGAAACGTCGCCATCTTTACGCATGATGGTATCTGATGACTGTCCTTTTTCAATCTCAGCAACACTGCTGAGTTTAATTTCACGTCCAAGTGGAGAAGTGAGTTTAGTATTTTCAAGCTTAGACTCAGTCCATTTTGTGTCCTGATCTTTCGTCAGAATCACGTCTGTTGAATCACCTGATTTGCCGACTTTCGTTACGACTGTCTCAGGTGAACGCTGGTTCAGGGCAAGCGCGACTTGTCCCGCTGTCAGACCACTTTCAGCCAGTTTGTTCTGGTCCACTTTAATCGTATATTCTTCGTAACTTTTAGAAAGAGAAGAATCCACATTTGATAAAGTTTTCTGTTTCTTCATGACATCTTCAACGTCTTTTACAGTCTCACGGATAGCCTCTGTCGTTGGTCCGACAACAGATACAGAGACACTGTTAGAAGTCCCACCTGTTGCGAAGTCCTGGTTTTTCCATGAACCTGGATGGTCGAAGGTTGCAATTTTGTTCAGTATTTTCTCTGCTTCAGAATCCCAGTTCGGTGTATCTTTATCATATTCAACCATCATCGCCATATCATTAGAAGCAACTGGGCTGAATGGATTTTTACCACCTACTGAGTACTGAATATTTGAAACGTTTTTATTCTTTGCGAGTTCTTTCTGAATCTCGTCTGCATGATCAACCACTTCTTCTTCTGTTTCACCTGGCTCCGGTTTATAAGTTAACGCAAGCAACTTATCTTCGCCCGTAGAAATGAATGATGTACCTACAAGTGGTGTTAGCATCAAACTACCGATTAATAATAATGTACTTAAAATACCGACAATCCACTTATGGTTCAGTGCCCATTCTAAAATGTTGCGGTAGAAGTGAGCAATACGGCCTGGTTTCTCGTCGTGATGGCCTTTGATACCATTTCTGAAGAAAATATGACCGAGCATCGGCACGATGGTAATCGCGATTAATAATGATGCGAGAAGCGCAAATACCACAGTGAGTGCGAACGGACGGAAGAGTTCGCCGATTGAACCTGAAACAAGTCCAAGTGGCAGAAACACTGCGATTGTAACCATTGTAGAAGACATGATCGGCATGAACATCTCTTTAGTCGCATCTGCGATTAATGCAGCTCCGCGGAGAGGTTCAGTCTTACTCGACATTCTACGGAATATATTCTCGATAACAACAATGGAGTCATCAATAACACGACCGATTGCCACTGTCATCGCACCCAGTGTCATGATGTTTAACGTTACACCTAACTGCTTCAGAATCAGAAGAGCAATCAGAATTGACATCGGGATAGACACGACAGCGATAAATGTTGAACGGATATTACGTAAGAAAATCAGAATCATGATGACTGCAAAAATAGCTCCGATAACAGCTTTTTCTACCATCGTCTTAACTGAATCCTGAATAGGTTTTGCCTGATCCATCAGCAACAGTGCGTTGACGCCTTTGTTTTCTTTGACGTAGTCATCTACAACTTTCTTAACATCGTTTGCTACGCTGACTGTATTAGCGTTGTCAGATTTCACGAGCTGGATACTTAAAGAATCTTTACCATTCGTTTTTGAAATCGATTCACGGCTTTCAACATTTTTGATTGTTGCGATATCGCCTAACTTAACAGTCGGGATCTTCGCACTTTTCATCTGTTCAGCCATTGCTTTTTGAGCTTCAGGTGACATCTGTGCTTGTGCATCTGCACCTTGAGCACCCTGTGCTTGTGCGCCTTGTGCTTGTGCGCCCTGCTGAGCTTGTCCTTGACCAGCTTGTGCATCTTGAGCACCTGTGGCAGGTACTTTAAGTGATTTAAGTGCATCTACAGATGTAAACTGGCCATCTACGACGATAGATTTCAAGTCATTACCGAACGTATAGAGACCAAGCGGCGCATTTGCTGTCGCCCCTTTAATGAACTGAAGCACTGACTCTTCAGTCAGACCTTTTTTCTTCATCTTATCTTCATCAAATTGAAGTTCTACCTGCTCAACCTGCTGACCAGAGAACGAAACGCTTGAAACGCCTTCTACCCCTTCAATTTGAGGAATTAAATCGTCTTTGATTTTTTTCGTCAGACCTTTAATATCATTCTCGTCGTTTGAAAACGAATAACTGATGATTGGGAATGTGTACATTGAGATTTGGTCGATTGTTGTATCCTGAACTTCTTCAGGTAGATCAAGTGAATCAATTGCTTCCTGAACTTTCTTCTCTGCCTTATCCATATCCGTACCAAAATCGTACTGTAAGGTAATAGCTGAAGCGTTCTGCATCGACTGACTGGAAACCGTGTCGACACCTTCCATACTCTTAACTTTCTTTTCTATCGGGTCTGTTACGTTGTCGAGTACTGCTTCTGGTGTCGCACCAGGATAAGGGGTTGTGACCGTAAGAACAGGAGATGAAATACTAGGGAGCATCTCCTCTTTCATAGTCATAGCCGAGTAAATACCTGCTGCTGCAATGAGTAGGGTCATCAGCCACAGTGCCAGTTTATTATGTAACGAGAAATCAATTATTTTCTTTACCACATCTTGCCTCCTATAATGATTGTCCTACTTAGTAATATAACTTAAATATATGGGCTTTACTAATAATAAAACCAAAATTCCCCACTCTTTCCTTTATGATTGGAATGTCCTAATTTCAGTTTCCTTTATTACTGGTTTTCAACTAAAATAAAGGGTGGAGGGATTTTATGCAAAAAGTACTGATGCTTCTTTCAATCCTGATGCACTTTGTTTTCATCGCCGGTTATTTCATCAATAGTGGTATTATTTTCTTCACGAGTTACTTCTGGATTCTTTTCAGTCTTATCTCAATATTCATCGGGTTACGTTATTACTTCAGTAAAGTGAATCTAACTGAAAAAGATTTAATGTATCGCATCCTGGCGATCATATTGACACTTACAGCATTTGTAAGTCTGCTATTTCTTATATATATCACGTTTATCGATCCTTATCTTTATCTCGATATAAAATAAAAAATCTTATCCAGCTGGATAAGACTTTTTTTATTTGCGACCTATTTTACGTTTCAAATTCATGATTTGTGGTTTTACTTGTTCAACAAGCTGATACACATAAGGATTCAGAACATAATCAAATTCTCCGATTTTCGCACTGAGTCTTGTCCCCCACATTTTTTTGAACTGCCAGAGACCAAAGTATTCAGAGTCTTTATCCGGATGATTACTTGTCCCCCCGAAGTCATAAGTTTTCGCGCCTCTGTCACGTGCAATACGCATCATCGTCAGCTGCATATTGTAATTCGGCAGATAGTCGCGGTACTCATTGCTTGATGCGCCGTAAAGGTAATAGGCTTTGTGACCGGCGAATGTCAGAATAGAACCTGATAATACTTTACCTTCCGGATTTGTTTTCTCCATTTCGGTCAGTTCTTCTATCTGTTTCTCCAGTTTAGCCATCTGGATTTCCAGATCTTTTAATTGATTCTCAACTTTCTGGTTCTTCTCTTTTGTCACGAGTCGTTCTTTTTTCTCTTTACGCAGCGCCAGTTCTTCTCGTAATTTAGGGAGTACGTGACCAGGTACTAGTTTGACAAGTACCAGTTCCGCATCACCATCTGGATTCAGCGCATCATAGATATTCTCAAAATAAGAAACATCACGTGTCAGGAAACCATCTCTTGAACCGGTCTCCTGCATTAAATCTGCGAATGTCTGCAGCTCATCACGTCCTGCGATATAGGCTTCTGTTCCTTTTTTCTGACTCAGTTTCACTCGTGAACGATTATTGCGTTCAAAGCTCTTAATCAAATCTTCATCACTTTGATCGATATTGGTGATCATCGTCATACGCGGCTGAATATAATGTTTGCTCAAGCCATCTTCAAACCCTTTATGCTTGAATCCGATAGACTCCATAAACTCGACAAGACCTTGTGCTTCTGTCACTTCGACGTCCGGATCAATCTTGATAGCATACGCACGCTCACGACGGGCCACTTCAACTGCCTGTTCCAGTAAGGCTTCCACAACTTCGTGGTCATGATAGTCACAGACAAAACCTCTTGAAATATAGCACAGTGTATACGGCATTCTAGGTACTTTTTTGAATAAAAGCTGGGCGACACCGACTGTTTTGTTATTTCGACTGACTGAAATACGTTTACTATACCAGCCGGCCGACTTTTTCACTTCAGCCCACTTTGATAGTTGCAGTAAGTCGCCGTGGGGATGAGTTTTGACAAATGTATCGTGCTCTTTATCGCTGATTGTTCTATATTCGATCATTGTTTGTTTCTTCCTTTCACGTTTCAAGCATGTTCACTATCGTTCTGTTATAATAACCCTATCCTAAAGAAAAGAGGCTATTATGTTTAGAAATATATTACTTGCAGTTATTGCACTTCTGAACTTAATTTTTATTTTTATCATTCAGGGACACCAGTCCGTTGACCGAATTGATCTCAATATCATTGTCGCGGCACTCGGTGCGATTATCAGCATTCTCTTTCTCATCGTCAGAAAAAGCCGACTTAACTTTACGTTCGCTATTATAACACTTTTAATCGTAGCCTTTCATGTTTCACTTATCGTTCTGCATATTTACGACTATGTTTATGCCTGAAAATGATATGTGGCACCGTGTACTTCTATAGAAGGATGATCTATTCCCGCAATTGTGATGGCTTCAATACTTTCTTTATCGCCTTCCATCAGCGTGAAGGTGGGCCCATCCGGTATTAACAGCTGATTACCATCATACTTTGCATTAAACCAGTCTGTCCAGTTTTGGATGAACTGGTTTTTATTTTGCGTCATCAAGGTGATATCCACGACACGAAGCGGCTGAAACAAAGGCGCCAGTTGTTCGTGTCTACTCTCATCCTCTTCCCCCCATTGAATGAAGAAAGGTAACTCTCTGTCCATTCTGTCGTCATCAATATAAAGAAGCTGCCAGCTGATGACTTGTCCATCTGGTTTAGTGCGGGACATTTGACTCGGTCCAATCGTCGACAATCCGCATGAAATGAAATGATCATTCAAGGCTTCTATATCATCCGTTCGAAAACAGAGCCGTTTCCAGCCTTCCTGGTAGACTGTTCTCTCAAACGTGGCAGCAAAACTCAGACGCTGCTCCCCCGTTACAGACTTCTTCAAACGTTCTTTATCAAATACATCTATGAACTCGATATAACTTAAATCCGTATAGCTCAAATAATTAAATGTACCCAATTGTTCATGTCTGCCACCTTCATGTATATCAAGGAGCTGGTCTGGAAACTCAAATGAATCAAGTCCGTCTATATAGTGAATAATATGGTCCCATTGTAATTTCATCTCTTTCACCTCAAAACTATTGTAAGGAAGAAAACAAAAGAAAACACCTGAAAAGGTGTTTTCTCTACAAAATTCTTATTTGCGGAATTTACCGATGTTTTTTGCAAATCCAGCTGTAACGTCTTCCATATCTTTTGTTACGTTAACGGTTACTTTACCATCTTTAATATCAGAATCCAGATCGTCACTTGTCTGATTAGCAAATGTCTCTACTAAATTACCTGGCGCATCAAACTTCAAGACATAAGTGCCTTCGTTGACAGTAACTGAATAGCGACCTTCTTTATCAGTTTTAACTGTTTTCACTAATTGTCCATTCTGATAAATATCAACTTTTACATTCTTTAACTTGCGGTCTGGTCTATCAAATTTACCATTGCTGTTTTGATCAAAGAAGACAAAGCCTCTTACATCATGTTGAACAGCAGGTACTTCTGTTGTTGGCACTTCTGTCGTTGGTGCTTCTGTTGTCGGTACTTCTGTTGTCGGTGCTTCTGTCGTTGGTGCTTCTGTCGTCGGTACTTCCGTTGTTGGTGCTTCTGTTGTTGGTGCTTCTGTTGTCGGTACTTCTGTTGTTGGTGCTTCTGTTGTTGGTACTTCTGTTACTTTAGTGATTGATGTAGGCAGTAATTTATAAGCATTGAAGCTGTAAGTCACAACACCTTCGATGCGGTCATAAGTTGCACCGATTTCAAGTGGTTGTGTTGTTTTAACAAGGAAAGTATGGCCTGCAGCATCAGATACTGTATATTCATTATACGTATTCACTGATTCTACTTTCACTTTTTCAATCGCAATATATTCTGCTTCTGTGTCTTCACCGATTTGATCAAGTGCTGTAACAGAGGGTTGAACTGTTTTTTGTCCAGTCCCTTTCACATCTTCTGTTTCTACTTGGTATAAATCGTAATATTCAGTCGTTGTGCCTGTTGCAGTTATCACATCACCGATCGCCGGCTTAACTGTTTTGCTGCGTACAACCATTCCTGCTGTTTCATCTTGAATATAGATATTGTAGCCATCGATCGCAGTCACTGTTCCTGTTACAATTGCATTTCTTCCTTTACCCGCTGTTCTTGCTTCCTGAATCGTCATTTCTTTCGCTGGTGTTACTGTTGGTTCAGTAGGAAGAGTTGTATCTGGTGCTACTTTGTAGCCTTGTGCAATCGCTTCTTCCTGTGCGAAGAAAATACGACGTTCTACAGGCACTTTCGCAAAGTCTTCTGGTGCATAGTAAAGTTTAGTTTCTGAATCTCCGACGTAGCGTTGAAGACCTTTTTTGTCATAACGTGCACGGAATTCAAATGCAAGTTCTTTAAGTGGATGCTCTGTCTGCCAGATGCCTAAATGATTCGCCTGTGCTTCTGCTACGGCAGCCTGGAACATATTATAGTCATCCATATTAGCGACTGGCCAGATGAAGTAAGTTGAAGCCATACCCAGTTTCACTTGCTCTAAGTTTGTATTCAGATTATCACTTTCTCTGATAACCTGACCTAAAATACGGCCATATGCATCTGTAATGTTATCCGGGTTTACTTTAACTGTAATCGGTGTACCGGGTGCCAGCATTTCATTTAATGCTTTCTTTGCTTGTTCACCGTGATATTTCTGGTTGTGATTTAAGTCTGTATCGATTAAAGCCGGATCATAAGAAGTAAGGTGGTACGTCTCCGATGTGTCGATGTTCACATAACGAATCGTATCTGAACCCATAATACTTGGAGAAATCTTGATTGTGTCACCATCGACTACACGTACAACGTTGACATGATATTCAGCTTGAGGGACTTCTGGTGCCGGTGGTGTCACTTGTGCACTGAACGTGCCAAGTTCTGAAGTCGTATCTTTTGGTAAAGCTGTGAACTGTGCTGCCGGGTCATAAGCATTATGGATATCTGTATCCCCTGTGAGGTTAGCCGCTGTACGTACTAACGTCATATCTAAAGTTGAAGTCGTCGTACCAAATGCTGTGCCTGGATCTACACCAACTTGACCGATAGAATCATTGACTTCGCCTGTCTTAGTCGTCGCATTGTAGTTTTCGAATAAAACGAGTGTGTCATCACCGTTAAAGTTAACAGCTGCCGAACCTGTTTTTAAATCTGCCTGAGCTAAGATTTCTGCTGCTGCACTCTGGTGAGAGATGACGTAAACGTCACCAGGTGCTAAAGTGCCGCTCAGTTTAAGTTCTGCTACAGTACCTGTTGTTTCGCTCGCACCGTTAACAAAATTAACGAGTGAATATGTTGATAAGTCGACTGCTTCTGACGTCGGGTTATAGATTTCAATCGCTTTATTGTAGCCTGAACCCTCTATGTATTCTGAAATAATTAATTTCCCTGCTGCCTGTGCTTGCTGTCCTGCAAATGATAATACAAGTGACAGAACCATCATGATGGATAAAAATGCTTTGAAAGTTGATTTCATCCCGTTACTCCTCTTCTTATGATTAAATGCTTTATTATTTTATCAATTGAATATGGAGTGAATATGTAGATAATGTAAACATATTATTAAATATGTAAAAAACCCTCTTTCTGCATCTGCAGAAGAGGGTCATCATATTACGCCAGGCGATAGACGCGGGCTTCATAGGGTTGTAACTGAATGCTGTTGCTTGTTTTAATGTCAAAACCGTAATCGTAGTTCGAAATGATTAATTGCTTTGCATTGAATTCAAGGTTTTCAGAGTCATCAAGCTCTACTTTCTGATTATCCAGGTTACCGATAACAAGAACTTTTTCGTCTCCCAGTGTTCTTGTATACGCGAATACCGTTTCGTGCTCCGGATACACCAGGTCGAACGTCCCATATGTCATAATCAGATTGTCTTTTTTAAACTTGATGAGTTTTTTATAGAAGTTAAGAATCGAATCTTCACGCTCAAGCTGATGTGCAACGTTTAAATAAGGATAGTTCGGATTGACTTTCATCCATGGATGTCCTGTCGTAAAGCCTGCGTTGTCAGATGCATCCCACTGCATCGGTGTCCGTGAGTTATCACGGCTGATACGTTGCAGCATCTCTATCACTTTTTCTTTAGACGCGCCATTGATGAGCTCGTTGTTATAGATGTTCTTCGCATGGACATCATCAAATTCTGTGATGTCTTTGAACGGATAGTTCGTCATACCGATTTCCTGGCCCTGATAGATGAACGGTGTGCCTTGCAGCAGCATATACACTGTCGCATGGCTGGTCGAACTTTCATACCAGTGATCTTTGTCATCTGCCCATGTAGAAGGGACACGCGGTCGGTCATGGTTTTCAATGAAAAGCGCATTCCAGCCTCTGTTTTCAAGTCCTTTCTGCCAGTTCGCCAGTACTTTCTTGTAACCCAGAATGTCAAAGCTTGTTCCGATATTGTGGTCCCAGAGATTTAAGTGTTCAAACTGGAAGACCATATTGAACTTACCTTCTTTTTCACCGACCCATACATCTGCATCTTCAGTCGTGACACCATTCGCTTCGCCGACCGTCATAATATCATATTTAGAGAAAGTCTTTTCTTTCAGCTCTTCTAAATACTGATGAATACCCGGCTGGTTCATATGCGCTTCAAATGAATCGACATAATTCAGGTTATGAGGATTCGGCAGATCCCCTTTGTCAAATGATTTTCTGATATGGCTGATCGCATCAACACGAAATCCGTCGATACCTTTATCCAGCCACCAGTTGACCATATTATAGATAGTTTCGCGCATCTCTTTGTTTTCCCAGTTTAAATCGGGCTGTTTACGGCTGAAGACATGCATGAAATATTGATCAGTTGTGACATCATACTCCCAGGCAGAACCCTCAAAGATACTCGCCCAGTTATTCGGCTCCTTACCGTCTTTAGCGTCCTGCCAGATGTACCAGTCACGTTTCGGATTGTCTTTTGAAATACGTGATTCAATGAACCATGGATGCTCATCACTTGTATGGTTGATGACAAGATCCATGATCAGCTTCATCCCCCGTGAATGCACTTCTAAAAGCAGGCGGTCGAAATCTTCCATTGTACCGAAATCCCGCATAATAGCCTGGTAGTCACTGATATCATAGCCGTTATCATCATTTGGAGACTTATAGATCGGGCTGACCCAGATGACATCGATTCCTAAATCCTGCAGATAGTCCAGTTTCTCTGTGATACCGTTGATATCACCAATTCCGTCGCCATTTGAATCCTTAAAACTACGTGGATACACTTGATAGCATACCGCTTCTTTCCACCAGATACGTTCCATTTTGTTATATCCTCCTGTATTCAGCCATAAAGAAAGCCATTAACATTTATGCATGTTAACAGCTATTCATCCTCATTTCAAACATTAAACTTGGTCGACTTTAACTTTCGCTTCGCGTCTGCGTTCTTCTGCTGCCGAGCGAATACGTTCACCTGTCTCAGCATCGAAGAAGTGTGCTTTATTCATATCCATCGCGAGACGAATGATGTCTCCCGGCTGATAGTCATTACGCGCATCCAGCTTAGAAATAAACTCCTGATTTTCAAATGTACTGTACACCATGACTTCTGAACCATGGAGTTCGCTGACAGTTACTTTTGTCTCAAATGAAGTGCCTTCAGATGACTGAATGAAGACGGGTTCATCGTGGATGTCTTCTGGACGAATACCGAACTTAACCGGCTTATCTTTGTAGCCTTTTGCTTCTAACGTACGAAGTGTGCTTTCCGGCACATCGAATGAATACTCACCAATATGCAGCTGGTTACCTCGCAGCTGTGCTGAGAAGATATTCATTGGCGGTGAGCCGATAAATTCCGCAACAAAGATATTTTCCGGGTAATCATAGACTTCTTTCGGTGTGCCGACTTGCATGATATCCCCTTTATTAAGAACAACAATACGTGTCGCCATTGTCAGCGCTTCTGTCTGATCATGGGTGACGTAGATTGTCGTTGTCTGCAGGCGATGATGCAGTTTAGAGATTTCAGCACGCATCTGTACACGGAGTTTCGCATCAAGGTTTGACAGCGGTTCATCCATTAAGAAGACTTTTGCTTCACGGACAATCGCACGTCCTAATGCCACACGCTGACGCTGACCACCTGACAGTGCTTTAGGTTTACGATTCAAGTATTCCGTCAAACCTAAAATTTCTGCTGCCTCGTGGACACGAGTCTTAATTTCATCTTTTGGCATCTTACGTAATTTAAGACCAAATGCCATGTTATCAAATACGGTCATATGCGGATAAAGTGCGTAGTTCTGGAAGACCATCGCGATATCACGGTTTTTAGGGGGTACATCATTCACGCGAACGCCGTCTATTAATAAGTCACCGCCTGTGATGTCTTCTAATCCCGCAATCATACGCAGTGTGGTCGACTTACCGCAACCCGACGGACCGACAAAGACGATGAATTCTTTATCCTGAATGTGTAAATTAAAATCTTTGACGACTGTATTACCACCGTCGTATGTTTTCTGGATGTGATCCAGTTTAAGTTCTGCCATTTAATTTCCTCCTTAAGCCCACCACATATCTGTCGGTGTCTCTTTAATGATGACTTGCTTTAAGTTACGGACTGCTGTCTGGAATCCTTCTTCAATCGACATCAGCGGATCTTCATGTTCTATACTGACTATATAATCATAGTTATATGTTCTAAGCGCACTCATCATCTGTGTCCATTCTGTCATATCATGACCACAGCCGACACTTCTGAACGTCCAGCTGCGCGTCTTAACATCACCGTAAGGCTGCATATCTAAAAGACCGTACATATTGATGTTGTCTTGATCGAGATACGTGTCCTTCGCATGGAAGTGATGAATCGCATTTTCTTTACCTAAAATCTTAATCGCTGCCACCGGGTCAATTCCTTGCCACCACATATGGCTCGGATCAAGGTTTGCCCCAATAAATTCATTCGTTGCTTCTCTTAGTTTAAGTAAAGTATACGGCGAATGAACAAGGAAACCGCCGTGTAGCTCTAAACCGATTTTGACGTTCGCTTCTTTCGCAACTTCTGCGATGTCCTGCCAGTACGGAATCAATTTGTTCTCCCACTGCCAGTTATAGATATCTGCATATTCTGTCGGCCACGCGACAACCGGCCAGTTCGGCTGCTTCGCCTCTTCTGACTCGCCCGCTGTTCCACTGAAAGTATTGACGACCGGCACATTCATCAGCGCCGCCAGTTTGATTGTTTTTCGGAGCGTCTCATCTGATTCTCTACGGAAATCAGCATCCGGAGAAATCGGGTTGCCGTGACAGCTGAATGATGAAATAAAAAGACCATGTTCTGCAAATGCTTTTAAATAAGCTTCACGTGCAGCTTCGTCTTCGAGTAACTGGTCAACATCGATGTGTTTGCTGCCTGGATAGCCGCCAGTGCCTACTTCTACTGCTTCTACACCTGATGCCTGAACATAATCAAGCATCTCTTCGAAAGATTTGTCATTGAAAAGTGGATTAAATACACCTAGTTTCATTATTACTCCCCCTCTATTCGAATCGCCTGCTGTTTTTGTGCACTTAAATAAATCGCTTCTATTACACTTGAGACGTCTTTTGCTTCTGTTGACTGCACGCGTAAAGGCGTCCCGTCAGTAATCGCTGAAATGAAGTTCTCTGCCTGCAGATGCTGGAATGGATGATCAATCTGGATATAGTCTATATTAAGCGTCGTCATCAATGTATCGTCTGCCTGGTTGACTTTCATTTCGAAGACATTCAGACCACCTTTCGTACCGGAAATACTGATATGTTCTTCGTCGCTCTCGACGTTAGCAGCCCAACTCGTTTCAAAGAGCATCGTCACGTTGTTCTCAAAACGAATGAAAGCTGTCACATGGTCATCCACTTCAAACGTCTCCGGATTGAACACACCCCACTCATTGACCGGGTTCGGCATACGGCTCAGGCTGTTATAAGTCTGCGCTGATACTTCGACCGGTTTCTGATTCCCTGTAAGCCACATCGCAAGGTCCAGTAAATGACAGCCGTAATCAATCAGGGCACCGCCACCTTGTAGTTCTTTGTTCGTGAACACGCCCCAGCCTGGTACTTTACGTCGACGCATGGCTTTGACCCGGACGACTAACGGCTCACCGATAATGCCCTTATCGATGATTTTCTTAGCTGCAATCGCTTCTTTCATAAAGCGATAATGGTAAGCAATATGGAGTACACCGTCGCTCTTTTCTTCCGCTTTAACCATGGCATCTGCTTCTGCCTGCGTCGTCGCCATCGGTTTTTCGCACATCACGGAGATATTTTTTTCAAGTGCTGCTATCGTCAGTGGCGCATGGAACTTGTTCGGTGTCGTGATAACGACCGCATCAATATGGTCAAGCATCTCTTCATAACTGGAAGCGACGTGCGGTATCTGAAACTGATTGGCCACAACCATCGCGCGCTCCGTATTGATATCATAGACATGTGTGATTTCAACCTGTTCAAAATTTCTGAATGCCGGAATGTGTCTGTCTGTCGCAATACCGCCGACACCTGCTATACCTAGTCTGACTTTCGTCATAAGAAACGCTCCTTAAATTTGTGTAATCGACTTAGTTTGTGCTGCTTCTATCGCTTTGATGATGACGTTCAGAGATGCACGGCCTTCGTGACCGTCACAGATCGGTGTCTCATCATTTGTCAGCGCTTTGATGAACGCATCAATCGTATGGGAGTTCTTCTGGCCGCCTTCTTCATTCGTCTGTATTTCGCCGAGCTGCTCTCTTTCAATCTGTCCGTCTGCACCGAAGAACTGGTACGTATAGACGTCGTCTGCATTCAATTTCAGAATACCTTTTTCGCCGTAAATAATCGTGCTGTTATCTTCCTGGCCATTGTAAGCCCATGATGCACTTAACGTTCCGATAATACCGTCTGCTGTCTTCAGAATCAGGACTGCATTGTCATCAACATCTGCTTTTTTCGCTGATGTTTCAATCATCGCACCTACTTCTGTGAATTCTGTGCCAAGTATATAACGCATTAAGTCTGCCTTGTGTACGCCGAGGTCGCCCATCGCGCCGATAAATGCACGTTTTTTGTCAAAGAACCAGCTGTCAGGTCCATCAACACTCCAGCCTTCCGGTCCTGGATGACCAAACGTCGTCTTGAACGAATAGAGTTTACCGAGCTTGCCTGCAGCGATATCTTTTTTCGCCTGCTGATGCGCCTCGTTGATACGCTGGTTATGTCCGATCATCAATGTTCTGCCGTTTTCTTCTGCTGCTTTGATCATGGCATCTGCATCTTCAAGTGAAGTGGCCATCGGTTTCTCACAGAGAACATGCTTGCCTGCATGAAGTGCTGCTATTGTCATCTCTGCATGCAGATAGTTGGGTGTACAGATACTGACAACTTCGACATCGGGATTCTGCAGTAGTTCATGATAATCACTGTAGCTTGTGCCACCAAATTCTGCTGCGAGCTCGTCGCTGCGTTCTTTGACGACGTCACAGTAAGCGATAATCTCAGCGTCCTTGTTCTGCTGATACTCGGGGATATGGCGATGTGTTGCGATACTGCCGCAACCGATGATTCCTACTTTAAACATCTGTCTTCTCCCCTTTACCCAAGTCTTCAAGCGGCTGATAGTTACCGTATGTCGGATACGCATTCGTTGTTGGACGTGCCCATTTCACTGCGTTATTGATGACGCGCTGTACGTTCTCATTGTAATAAGTCGGATAAGTTTCGTGACCAGGACGGAAATAGAAAATCTTACCGTTTCCTCGTTTGAAGGTTGCACCTGAGCGGAACACTTCACCGCCCTGGAACCAGCTGACGAATATGAGTTCCTCCGGCGCCGGAATATCAAAATGCTCGCCGTACATTTCTTCCTGTTCCAGCTCAAAATATTCACCGATTCCTTCTGCAATCGGGTGGTTCGGCATAACGGTCCAGATTCGTTCTTTTTCGCCTGCTTCACGCCACTTCAGGTCACAGCCAGTGCCCATCAGCTTCTTGAAGACTTTAGAGAAATGCCCGGAATGAAGGACCACCAGTCCCATGCCTTCTAAAACACGCTTATGAACACGGTCAACGATCGCGTCCTGCACTTCGTCATGTGCTTTATGGCCCCACCAGATTAAGACATCTGTCTGGTTCAGTACTTCCTCTGTTAGACCATGTTCCGGATCGTCCAGTGTCGCTGTTGTGACTTCAGCATCTTCTATAAACGATGCTATTTGCTGATGAATACCTTCTGGATAAACGCTTCTGACTTTCTCTGATTCTTTTTCATGTCTGAATTCATTCCATACTGTCACTTTCATTTGTCTCTCTCCTTTAATCGTTTTGTAGACTGTCGTTCAATAATACGAGTGGGAATCATTTTACTCACTTTCAGCATATCACGATGACATAAATATTCAATTAATCGGCTGGCTGCCTCCTGACCAAGACGCTCCGGAAAAATATCGACCACTGTCTGAGGCGGGCATGCCGCTTCATTCAGATAGGAGTCATTAAAAGTAGCCGTCTGTATATCATCCGGAATGCGTCTGCCTAAAAGATAAAGCTCACTTAAGACATTCAGATTCATCATGCTGTCCGATGTTACAATCGCTGTTATTTCCTCGGGCATATTTTGGACGATATGCTTCACATCTTCTGTTCCTGCAGCGCCTTCAAAAACAGAAAGTTCAAGACCCGCATCCGTACAGGCCTGCTTGTAACCTGTCAGACGGTCTATGTTAACTGCATATGTCTTATTCTCTGCGATAAAGGCAATCTTTTCGTGGCCCAGATCGATTAAATACTGTGTCAGTTTAAACGATGCTTCGATATTATTATTATCAATAAAAATATCTGTGGATTGATTCAGCTTCTTACCGATGATGACATAAGGACAATCCAGTTTGCGCAGATAATCCAGGACTGCATCTTCTTCTTTTGAATAGAGGACGATAAAGCCGTCAACTGCATTACTGCTGACCATTTCTTTTACTTCGTGCAGCAGTTCAGCTTCTTCTTTACTTGTAGAGATGACCGTTGAATATCCGTTGTCTTTACAGACTTTCGAGATACTCATCAGTACATCTGTGAAAAATGGATTCTGCCGCATCTCTTTAGAAGATGATTTGAGCAGGAGACCAATGGTATTCGATTGCTTTGTGACAAGTCTTCTTGCAGAAACGTTCGGGATGTAGCCCATCTCTTCCATGATTCTCCGGACTTTCTCAGTCGTCTTCTGACTGATTGCATCACTGTTACTGATGACCCGGGAAACAGTGGAAGGTGCGACATTCGCTCTTTTCGCGACATCTTTAATCGTTACCATCTTATTTCACTGCGCCGTCAGAAACACCTTTGATGATTTGTTTCTGGGCAAAGAAGTAACCGATGATAACAGGGATAATTGAAATCGTTAAGCCTGCCAGTGCGAGATGCCACTGCTTCGTATACTGACCGAAGAATAAGAATAACTTCAGCGGAATCGTTTCCTGACCAGGACCGAGCACTAAACTTGGTAACAGATAGTCATTCCAGATCCAGATGACGTTCAGGATACCGACTGTCACTGAGATAGGTTTTAAGAGCGGGAAGATAACATGCCAGTAAATCTGCCATTTGCTCGCGCCATCAATCATTGCGGCTTCATCGAGCGATTTTGAAATCCCCTGCAGTGAACCGTGATACAGGAAGATAGATAAGCTTGCACCGAAACCGAGGTACATAAACATCAGCCCCCAGATATTCAAGCTCTGCAGATCCCCGAAAATCTTAACGAGTGGAATCATAACAGACTGGAACGGTACGAGCATCGCTGCTACGAATACGAAGAAAATAAAGTTAGATGCTTTTCCTTTGTTACGGCTAAGTGCATAGGCCGCCATGCTGGAGAAGATGATGATCAGCGCAACACTGGCAACCGATACAAGAACAGAGTTCAGGAACGTCTGTGCAAAGTTCAGCTGCTGGAATGCATCGATAAAGTTCTGGAAAGTCTTTTCTTTCGGTAATGCAAGGGTATTATCGAAAATCTCAAGCTTTGTTTTAAAGGCATTGACGATCATTAAGTAGAAAGGTGATAACCAGAGAAGACCGATAACGAGTGCAATAATCTCAAGAATATACCATTTTGCTTTCATTACATCTCCACCTCTCTTTTCTTATTGTAGTAAACCTGGATTAAGCTGATAGCTGTAACGATCAGGAAGAAAATGACCGCTTTCGCCTGGGCAGAACCCATCAAGTTCATTTTGAACGCTGTATCGACAATATCCATCGCCACCATTTTCGTTGAGTTACCAGGACCACCGTTCGTCAGTGATAAGTTCTGGTCGTAAATCTTGAATGCACCTGATAATGTCAGGAACATGCTGACTGTAAAAGCAGGGGCCACAAGCGGGAACGTGATATTTTTGAAGCGTTGCCACGCATTCGCACCGTCTATTTCTGCTGCTTCAAGTAAGTCAGCTGGCACATTCTCCAGATAAGCGATATAGATAATCATGATATAACCTGCCATCTGCCAAGTAGACAGAATGACCATACCCCAGAAGCCGGTCGTCGTATCACTGAGCCAGCCCTGCATCCATTCAGAACCAATTGCCTCACCGATAGAAGCAAATACTTTCGTGAAGATGAACTGCCAGATGAAACCTAAGATCAGTCCACCGATCAAGTTCGGCATGAAGAAAATCGTACGAAGGAAGTTTCTTGATTTAATACGACTTGTCACTAACAGTGCCAGTCCTAAACCGATAATATTAATGATGAATACGGCTGCTATAGAATATTTGAACGTAAACCAGAGCGCGTTTTTAAATGTGTCATCACTGAGCAGGTTGATGTAGTTATCAAAGCCGATAAAGTCAGGCACCTGCGATGTATCACCATTCCAGTTGGTAAATGAATAATAAATACCATATAAAAACGGGACGATGATGACCATTAACAATGCGACGAGTACAGGCAGGAGGAACAGCCAGAACGCAAAACTTTTTGTCTTCATTTTTTCACCTCAGATTTTAAAAAGGGAGTGCACGCAATGTGACCCCCTTTTTAAACTATTATTTTCTTGCTTTTTCCCAAGCATCTTGAGATTTTTTGATTGCTTCATCAAATGAAATTTTACCTGTTAAGTAATCTTGTAAGTAAGCACCTAAAGCATCGTCAGTGTAACCTGTCGGATAACCTTTGAATACCCATGCAGATGTCTTACCTTCTTCTGAATACTTGTAGATTTCTTTTGATAATGGGTCAGCAATTTTAGAAGTATCGTAGTCTTTATAAGCTGGAATGAACTTGAAGTCTTCCATGACAATATTTTTACCTTCATCAGATGTGTATAACCAGTCTAAGAATTCTTTAGCTGCTTTTTGAACTTTTTCATCTGATTTTTTGTTGACTGCCCAGTTATTGGCAACCCCTACTGGAATTGTCGCTTCACCTGAACCTGTTGGTACAGCAATGATGCCGACGTTTTTAGCTACTTCTGGGTTAACTCCTTCAATTGTTGGATAAGCCCAGTTACCTTGTTGAATCATCGCTACTTTACCAGTAGAGAATAATTCTTCTACTTGTTGAGAGTAATCAAGAGAGGCAACAGGCTGTTTAGAGTATTTGTTCTGGATATCTAAGTATTGTTTTAACTGATCTTTTTGAGTGAATGGTAATGTTTTAGCTTCTGCTGTTTTCTGAATGTCATTGTCGAAATCTTTAGCTAAGAACATGCTTGCTGCGTGGTCACTTAAAACCCATTTTTCTTTCGCTGGTAAAGCAAAGACGCCGCTTAATTTTAATTCATCTTTTTTAGAATCGATTGTTTGTGCTACTTTTTCTAAATCGTCTAACGTTTTGATATCTTCTGCTTTAACGCCTGCTTTTTCGAAGATTTCTTTGTTATAGATTAAGCCATAACCTTCCTGGTTCATTGGAATACCATAAGTTTTACCGTCTTTTTGAACCGGTGCAAGTAAAGTTTCATCGATGACCGCTTTAGTTGATTTCATATCAGATAAATCTGCTAAACGGTTCGCGTGTACTTTCAGATCTTCCGGACCACCGATATTGAAAATATCTGGTTCGTTTTTAGAAGCGATTTTAGCTTTTAATGCCTGACCGTAGTCGTTACCGCCTCCGACTGTTTCAATGTTGATTTTAACGTTTGGATGGTCAGCCATATATTTCTTAGCCATTTCTTCAAACTGTTGTTTGAACTCTACTTTGAACTGGAAGACATTGACTGTAACCTGATCGCCGTCACCCTTCTTAGCAGTACCACCACCTGAACCTGAGTTACCACAGGCTGCGAGAACTGAAGCAAAAATTAAAGATAGAACAAGTATTAACAATGACGATTTTTTCATCTCTTAATCTCCTTTAGCTATATATTATTAGAAAACGTTTTCATCATTAAATTCATCTTAGCACCCCTATCAATTAAGCGTCAACACTTTTTTGCAAACGATTGCATAAAATCATAAAAAAAAGAAGCTCCGAAGAGCATCTTTATCTGTAAAGAGGCGTCGACTTATCTAAAATATACTTTGCGACCTCTCTCATATCATTCGTATAATGAATCATAGCTTGCACAACAGGAAGTGCCTGTGCTATACCCGCTTCGACCAGGGAACTGAAGACAGCCTGAATAGGATTGATTGATTTTAATTTAAATGCACTGCGGACCATCTGAGCCATCTTTGTCATGTCCATCATCTTCGTTAGTGTTGACCCTTGCTGTTCAATCTCCTTCACATGCTTCTCTATAGACGGCCATTGATGAAATTTGTCATAGACGTCGTCTGCTTCAACTCTGAAGTGGCTGCGAATCGTTCGCTCGAGTGTCGTATAGTTCTGATGGGAGATGACTTCTTTAAGTGCAGGCGTAAAAAGTTTGGGGAAGACTGAGTTCACTTTGTAGTTCAGATAGCTATCCTTCATCTCTTCACTTTGGTAGTGCTTGAGATATGTTTCGTACATCTCTTCCATCTGCTTATGAATCTGTTCTCTTAAAGTCTCTATGCCTTCGCCTGTTAAAGCACTCGTGAACAAATAGTCTTTCTGTTCTTTCAATACACCGCGCAGCATCACTTTGAGTTCCGTATTTTTAGTATGGCGCAGCAGCTCACTGCTTTCTGAATGATTGACATCAATCAAGGCATCGACTTTGTTATAGACGAAATGAATCTCTTTTCCTTCTTTCGCCAAATACTTGATGAGGTCCATATCCGTCTCTCTGATTTTGCTGCTTAAAATATAATAGAAACGCTGAATACCACTTGTTTTAATGATTTTCTTATATTGTACTAGCGTAATTTCCTCCGTACCGACGCCCGGGAAATCAACGAGTTCGCCGTAGACAGGATGCAGGTAGGACTGTGCCGTCAGCGTCGCATCGGTATGGACACCGGTATAAGCTTTAGCCTTTGGCAGCAGCTGATTAATCAGACTGCTCTTACCGGCATCAGGCTGGCCGATAAAGCCGATCGCATGCGATGTACGGTTCGCGACAAACTTTCTGTATGCTTTGACTAAAGGATGATTTTTCATCTTCATCACTCCATTAACGTATAGTTATAATTCTACTATACCAATAAATAACCACTAATATTCATTCTGCGCACTTCTATTCATCAGATAGAGGAAATAAGGGGCGCCCATAATGCTCACAATAATACCTGCCGGGATACCCGCCGGCTGCAGAAGAATTCGCCCCAGTGTATCGGACAGTGCCAGAAGAATAGCACCGATCAGCAGCGCTATCGGCATAAACATCTGGTGTCTGGGTCCGACTAAACTGCGTGCGATATGGGGTCCAAGCAGACCGATAAAGCCAATACCTCCGCTGACTGCGACTGCACAGGAACTTAAAAATACAGCGATAGAGACGAGAATCATCCGTTGTCTGTTCACACCGACACCCACACCAGTCGAGATATGTTCATGAGTGTTGAGGATATTAAGTGTATTAGCCTTCATAAAGACAATCGGCAACAGTATACAGACTGCGACTGCAAGCATGATGGCAAATGGCCATGTATCGCCCCAGATAGAACCTGCATACCAGGCAGAGATGAACTCCATCTGGTCACTTTTAAAGGTCGACGTCATCATAATGGAGGCGCCACTCAAAGCTGTCGCCATCCCTACACCAATTAAAATCATTCTGACCGGTTGAATGCCTTCGTTCTTCTTATAACTCAGGATAAATATGAATAAAGCGGTCAGCAAACCGCCGATCATACTGAATAACGGCAGTATATAAACGAATGTACTGCTGTCGACCGGCATAAACATGATTAAAAGGACAATAAAGAAGCCACTGCCCGCATTGATGCCGATAATACCCGGATCAGCCAGCGGGTTCTTCGTAATACTCTGCAACAGCGCTCCGCTGACAGCTAGTGCCATGCCGCTTAGTAAAGTCACGACAAGACGCGGCATTCTGAACTCAAACAGCACCATCGTATCTGTCGCATCTCCGTCACCGAACAATGTACGGAAGAACTGCGGGACCGTCATTTTAAAGTCTCCGGTCGTCATGCTGAACGCCATCGTTAACAGTGCCACTATGCAAAGAGCCACTAAAATAATCAGCTGTCTGCGTTTTTTATGTGTTTCTATCATAAGAGTTTACCGTCCTTTCTTACTAAATAAATAAAGAACGGCACACCAATGATTGAAATAATAGCCCCGAGCGGCGATTCGCCTGCAAGACGTGCAACAGTGTCAGCTGCTACAATCGACAGTCCGCCGACCAGCGCTGAGAACGGCAGTATGAGACGATAGTCTGTTCCGACAAGCAATCTGACGATATGAGGGACCATCAGCCCGACAAAAGCCAGAGAACCGACTAGTGATACAGCCACCCCTGCCAGAAGCATCGTCATGACAGAGAAAATCACCCTGATTCGATGCGTATTTACACCTAAGCCTTGTGCCATCTCTTCACCGAGACTGAGTGCCGTCAGCTGTCTGCCAGTCAGTGAAGCAATCACGATAATAATGAGAATAACGGGTGCCGCAAACTTGAGCTGCTGCCAGGTTGTTCCCGCTACACCACCTGCTGACCAGAATGTAATACTCTGATTCAATCTGAAGAATAACGCGATACCTTCAGCCAGTGCGGTTAATAAAGCCGAGATAGCCGCACCTGCCAGAACAATACGCATCGTATTGAAACCACCTCGTCTAGAGCTGCCGATCACCATGACAAGTGTACCGCCGATGACCGCACCTAAGAAGCCCGCTGTCATGAGCAGCAGGAAGTTGGTCTCTTTGAAAACGGCCATCGCTATACTGATCATCATGGCAGCACCTGCGTTCAGTCCAAGTAGCGCCGGATCAGCGAGTGCATTCTTCGTCACACCTTGCATAATGGCTCCGCTGCAGGCCAGAGCTGCACCGACAAGCAGTGCACCTAACTCACGCGGCACTCTGATATCTCTGATGATATTCTGGCTTTCAGTGTTCTGATAAGAAAAAAATGCATCAAAGACTTGCTGCACAGAGTAGTTCGTAGTACCTAGACAGAACGAAATAATCAACATCACAGCAATCGCCAGAAAGATAGAAAGGCTAAGAACAATAGGTTTGAGTGTTAACTTCATCACTAAATCCTCGTGTAGTGTTTACATAATAAGTCGTAAGTAATGAGCAGAGGCTTTCCTGTACGAGGATCCTGGCTGAGCTCTGCATCTATATTGAAGACTTCCTCCAGTACATCATGCGTTAAGACTTCTGCCGGTGAACCTTGCTGAATAATGTCACCTTTTTTCATGGCTATTAAATGATCCGAAAAACGAATCGCCTGATTGATATCATGTAAGACCATAATAATCGTTGTCCCTTGTTCACGGTTCAATGTCTGCACGAGATCAAGTATTTCAAGTTGATGGGAGATATCCAGATAAGTAGTGGGTTCATCGAGGAACATGATATCTGTCTTCTGTGCAAGTGCCATCGCAATCCAGACACGCTGACGCTGTCCACCGCTTAAGTCATTGACAGCACGATGTTTGAACTCATATGTACCTGTCGCATGAAGCGCCCAGTCGATGACTTCTTTATCTTCTTTTGACAGTCGACCGAAACCGCTCTGATATGGAAAACGCCCGTAGCTGACCAGTTCGCCTGCTGTCAGTCCGTCTGCTACTTCAGGTGACTGCGGGAGTATGGCTATTTTTTTCGCTACTTCTTTCGTTGATTGCTGATGTATGTTTTTACCGTCAAGCACAACTCGCCCATCCTTAACAGGGATAATGCGGGCCATCGCTTTTAAAAGGGTGGATTTACCGCAACCGTTAGGTCCGATAATGGATGTAACTTTACCGTCAGGAATATGGACTGACAGTTCTTTGACGATGTCGCGCTCTCCGTAGCTGATTGTTATTTTTTCTCCGGATAATCTTTCCATTTTAAACCGCCTTCACTTTTTAAGTGATAATCATTATCAATGCACTCATTTTATAGTATAATGGTGAACAACGCAACTTAACGCAGTAAGGAGACTTTATTTTGAGTCAATTATTAGATATAACGATTATCGGTGGCGGCCCGGCTGGTCTGTATACTGCTTTTTATGCAGGATTACGTGGCATGAAAGTCCGCATCATCGAATACCAGGATAAACTCGGTGGTAAAGTCAATCTCTATCCGGAAAAAATTGTCTGGGACATCGGCGGCATTGCCCCCAAACCAGCCGGTGAGATTGTAGACGATATGATTACACAAGGTCTGACTTTTGAGCCAGAGGTCCATCTGAGCGAGAAAGTCATGAATATAACGAAAAAAGAAGAACAGCTCTTTGAAGTAGCAACTGATCAAAACACCTACTTATCTAAATCAGTTATCATCGCGATTGGCAGTGGTATTATCTCGCCGATGAAACTGGCGATAGAAGGTGCCGAACGGTATGAAGTGGCGAACCTCCATTATGTTGTACCATCACTCAGCCGTTTTAAAGACAGACGTGTGCTTATTTCAGGCGGCGGCAATGCAGCAGTCGACTGGGCATATGCCATCGCACCGTTTGCTGCACACGTCTCCATACTATGCCGAAAAGATGATTTCAAGGGGCATGAAGAAATGGTCCGTAAGCTCGATGACCGGGGTGTCGAAAAAATTATGAGTCACTCCATCCATTCTCTGCAGGCTGAAGGTGATGCGATTGAATCTGTTATCATCCAGCATTGCCGCACACGTGAACCTCGGGAAATCGCAGTAGATGATGTGATCATCAACCATGGCTTCCATATGGAGAGCGATTTACTCGATCAATGTGACATTAAGCTCGAACGTAAAGATAATTTCTATATTAAAGGTCATGCAGATTCTTCGACGCAGGTTCCAGGTGTCTACGCAGTTGGTGATATATTGTCACACGATAGCAAAGTTCAGCTGATGGCCGGCTGTTTCCATGATGCGGCAAATGCTGCGAACCTTGCAAAGACTTATATTGATCCAACAGCAAGTGAGGCGGGCACAGTTTCCAGCCATAATGAAGTCTTTAAAGAGAAGAATGAGGAACTGCTATCAAATATACTCTAAATAAAAAGATTCCATTAAGCATGTGCTTAATGGAATCTTTTTATTTAAACGTAATATACTGAGCAGCAGCTTCGTCCATAATGACCTCTACATTCGGATGCGTCAGGAGACTGCTCGCCGGAACAGCGATATCCGGTTCTGTCATATGATACAGTTTAGCCATGATATCTGCTTTTTTATCACCCAACGCAAGGAGCAGAATGCGGTTAGAATAGAGAATCGTCTCTATCCCCATCGACACCGCCTGGACAGGTACGTCGTCCTGACTATCAAAGAAACGAGCATTTGCTTCAATCGTTTCCGGCGTAAGTTCAACGACCCTTGTCTTACTATCAAAAGGTGTTCCCGGCTCATTAAAGCCGATATGACCATTGACACCGATACCGAGGAGCTGAATATGCAGAGGTCCCTTATCACGAATGGCTGCGTCATAACGCAGATTGTCCTCTTCTACATCAAACAGATCATTGTCCGGCAGATGGAACTGAGAATCCTGCATCCCAATCGGATCAAAGAAGTGCTTTTTCATGTAACTCATGTAACTATTCGGGTGGCTGGTATCAAGGTTAAAGTACTCATCTAAATTAAATGTCTCAAGACAGGAGATATCCGTCTGATGACGCTTTAGGAGCTCTACTAATTCCTGGTACATCTCTTCCATCGTACCGCCTGTTGCCAAGCCTAAGAGTGTACATTCATTAAAATGAATTTCCTTAAACATTTCAACTGCAACATATCGACTGGCATTTTCCCGACTGCCTAAGTTCATGAATTTCATGACTGCCTCCTTAGTCTTCTGTAATAAAGCCGTTACCGAGTACATCTCTGACATCGTGGACTACAACGAATGCATTTGGATCGATTTTTCTGATCATCCGTTTTGTCTTTGTCAGCTGTAATTTGTTGATGACACAGTAAAGTACGTCTGTCTCACGTTTCGTATAATAGCCTTTACCACTTAAGAGTGTCACACCGCGACCGATATCTTCATCGAGCATTTTTGCAATCGGTTCCGGATTCTGTGAAATAATCGTGACAGCTTTTTTCGGGTTTGTTCCTTCAATCATGAAGTCCATCGCTTTTGTACCGATATAAAGACTTAGCGTTGTTAAGAGTGCTTTTTCAATCGGCATAACTGTAAGTGAAATCGCAACAACGATTAAATCGAAGAATAAAAGCGCATATGAAGTGCTGACGTCCAGATACTTATGGGCGATACGCGCTAAAATCGTTGTACCGGCAGTTGTGCCGCCTACCATAACAATCAGACCGATACCAATACCGATGATAAATCCACCAAATATAGGTGCGACCAGTACTTCGTCCAGGTGTAGCTGCCAAGATTCTGTCAGTCTCAGAAAGACGGATAAAGAGATAATCGAGACAATCGTCAGCACCATTGAACGTTTTGATAAAAATTTATAGCCGACTGCCAGCAGCAACATGTTCATGACGAATGTTGTAATAGCGGGCGACCAGCCGAATGCATATAAGAAGATGAGTGACATACCTGTCACACCGCCTTCACCTAAATTGGCAGGAATAATAAACATATTCACTGCCACTGAAAAAAGAAATGAACCTAACATGACCACTAATACGGTCTTCAGAGAAATCTTCATATAAATCCTCGCTTTCCTTTAACTATAGTCCATGACTACTTTACCTTATCAGGCGCTTGTTAAACAACCCGGACAGGTTTTGTTCAGCGAGGCATATACTGGACAAGAGTCGCAACAGACTGATCAAGCTGTTCTTTTTCTTCGTCATTCAGTCTGGATTCAATCACTTGTCTGATCCCATGACGATTGATAATAGCAGGCACACCGATATAGATATCCTTATGTCCATACTCACCGTCTAAATAAGCAGAGACGGTCAGTACCGCTTCTTCATTATTCAATATCGCTTTAGTAATACGCATCAGTCCCATCGCGACCCCGTAGAAAGTAGCGCCTTTTGCTTTAATGATACGATATGCTGCCTCTTTGACATCATCCACAATCGTCTCTAATTCTCCGTCATGTTCCGGGTGCTTTTCAAGATAATCCTTTAAAGACATGCCGGCAATATTTGCCGTACTCCAGACAGCAAGTTCAGAATCGCCGTGTTCACCGATGATATTGGCATGGATGCTGGCAGGTGCTACATTGAACCGTTCACTCAGTAAATAACGGAAGCGTGCGGTATCAAGAATCGTTCCTGAACCCATTACCTGATGAGTCGGCAGCCCTGAAAACTTCATGGTTGCATATGTCAGAATATCTACTGGGTTAGTCGCGACAATAAAAATGCCATCAAAACCAGAAGCCATGATCTCATCAACAATTGACTTAAAAATGGCCAGATTCTTGTTCACAAGGTCTAGTCTTGTTTCACCCGGCTTCTGAGCCGCCCCTGCACATAGAACGACAATCGCCGCGTCATGACAATCACTGTAATCACCCGCTTTAATCTTAGTCGGACTCGGTGCATAGAGTACACCGTGATTCAAGTCCATGACATCGCCTGTCACTTTGTCTTTATTCAGATCAATAATCACAAATTCATCACAGAGACCTTGGTTCATCATGCTGAACGCATAGCTCGAGCCCACTGCGCCGTTCCCCACTAACACTACTTTATTGCCACTGATATTCATCTAAGCCTCTCCTTTACTTCATCAATACTATCCCATACCCTCAAATACAAAAAATAGACTGACCAAATGGTCAGTCTATTTATGCAGTCGTCGGCATTTTAGGAATCAGGGATTGTTTTAATCTGCGACGTAAGTCTCTCAGCACTCGGTTAGTCATGAAAAAGCCTCCTTTTTCATTTTCTCTAGCACCTTAAGTATACATCCCGATTATTAACCTCTTATTGATTCTTTATGAAGTTGTTGTAAAATTACCAGATGAATAATCCGACAAAGCCAGCTGATAATAATGAAACAAGAATACCTGCTAAAAGCATCATCGGTACATACTTGCTGACAAAGTCAGAAGTTTTCACATCGACAATTCCTTTCAATGTTCCGATAATCATACCGACTGTTGAGAAGTTGGCGAACGAAATCAGGAACGTAACAAGGACTGCTTTCATATGTTCAGGCATTGTTTTCAGTGCATCCTGGATACCGATCATAACAACGAATTCGTTCGTTACGATTTTAGTCGCCATATGACCACCTACTGTTAAGGCCTGATCCCATGGTAAGCCGAGTAACATGGCAAATGGTGCCATGATCAGCCCAAGGATTGTCGCTAAACGAATTTCCATACCTGTGAAGCGGTCAAGTAATGACAGTAACATATCAATGAAATGAGCAAGTGATACGAATGCGATCAAGAATGCGATGATGATTAAAATCAATTTACCAGCACCCAGCACAGAATCTCCTAAGAATGAGAAGAATGGCTGACGTTTTTCTTCCTTGATTTCAACGATATAATCTTCTTCCGGCGTCAGACGAACAGGGTTTAAGATTGTTGCGATAATAATCGCATTGATGATGTTCAGCGGAATAGCCGTCAGAACGAGTTCACCTGGAACCATCGTCACATAAGCACCGACGATAGAACCTGAAATACAGCTCATCGACATTAAGGCAATAGTCAGTACACGCGCCTGACTCATTTCACGTACTTGTGCATTAGAAACAGCAAGTGCTTCTGTATTACCTAATACCATCATCTCTACAGAGAAGAATGATTCGAACTTTGGTTGGCCTGTCACTTTAGAGATCAGCCAGCCGAACCATTTAATGATAAATGGCAGAACACCGATATACATGAGGATATCGAAGAGCGGCACAATGAAGAGAATCGGCAGTAAAGCAGAGACAGCCATATCCATTTTGCCAGGACCCGGCGCTGTCCAGCTGCCAAATGGCATACCGATACCTACGTAAGCCGCATTCAGCATCCAGCTGAAGCCATCTGCTACCCATTTTACAGCAATACGTCCCCAAGGGAACTGTGTGAAGAACCAAGCCAGGAATAAGTTGACGACAAGCATAATCGCCACTGCTTTCCAGTTGATATTTTTTCTGTCGCGTGAAAAAAGATAAGCAACGAGTATGAATACAAAGAGACCTAAAATATTAAGCAGTAAGTATAGATTCATTTTTTCCACCTTTAATTTTGATAGAAAGATTATAGCATTGATTTTAGGGTATGAATATATCTTTTTTATTAATAAACGAACGATGCTTTTTATAGATGTCATGAAATCGTTTGAAAATCGAATAATAAATGTCGGTTTTCCTCTTACTATCCTCTATATCATGGGTTGAGAATAAATGCTCACGCTTACTGCAAGATGTGATAAGATTAAAACATTCCCTATACTAATCGAGGTTTAATCATGTCTACCTATATCAAAACACTGCTTTCATTTATGATAATCACTGCCTTATTCTGTTCTTCAGCCTACGCAAAATCCCCAGTCGAAATCGCTAACGAACAAGGCGTTTATATCGGCGAGCAGTATGCACCTCATGGTACTATGGTCATCGCTGCACGAAATGGTCAGATTCTCTATGCAGACCGGCCAAATATAAAGTGGCCACCCGCTTCAATGTCTAAGCTGATGACGATTTATCTCGTCTATCAGGCAATGGAGCAAGGCAAGTTCAGCAAAAACACTAAAGTTAAAGTCAATGATAAGTTCTATGCGATTTCGCAATTACCGATGCTCAGCAACAACCATATGCGTCTTGGCGCGTCTTATACCGTCGATGAACTCCTGCAGACCGCTTTAACAGATTCATCAAACGTAGCGACTTATATACTTGCTTCACTCGTTGATAAAGATGATACCGCATTTATCGACAAAATGAATCAGAAGGCGAAAACACTGCGCATGACACATACACATTATTATAATCCTGTCGGGGCGCCTAATAACTTATTGCTGCAGTACAAAGCAAAAGGTTATCCTGAAGACGATGATAATATTTCAAGCGCGAAAGATTATGCTATTCTGACACAACATCTAATCAGTGAATTTCCTGATATTCTGAAATACACAAAAAAAGTCGAAGTGACGATAAAAAAAGGCACACAGGACGAAGAAACTTTCCATACATACAATCATTCCCTGGAAGGTGCTAAACTCGGTTATAAAGGTGTAGATGGCTTAAAGACCGGATCAAGCGATACGGCTGGATTTAACACTACGATAACGGGTCATAAAAATAATATGCGTATCATCCTGACGATGATGGGTGTAATGGACTGGTATGATCCTCCTGCAGAATTTAACCGCAATATTATGGCAAATGCCATCATGGATGAAATTTACGGGCGCTATTCCTATCAGAAAGTCCTGGCCAAAGGTAAACATCAGTTTGGGGATCAGGAAGTTTATGTTGCAAAAGACCTTTACGATATTGTAGACAAGAAGCAAAAAGGCACATTTAAATATGAAAATGGTATCGTTCAATATGATTATAAACGGCAGTTTGTCGACAGTAATGATAAACCCGCTACAGTCACTTATGAAGATTATAACCGTTATGCCATGAAGAAGTTTTTTAAAGATCATTTCGGCTGGATTATCGGTTTAACCACTCTTTCTATTCTTTCAGGTCTGGCATTACTTATTTATAGTTTCATGCCAAAGAAGAAAAAAACATCATAAATATTTGAAAGATGCATCTCACGACCGATGAGATGCATCTTTTTATGTGTTAGATTTTTGTTAAAGGAGCGATTTAATGTTTGATTTCTTATTATCCCCTATTACTTTATATCCTTGGTTTATTATTGGCATCGCCATTTTCTATACACTGATCAACATCAGATTTCAGCAGCATTTTTTACTTCGCTGGATTCATATTATTCCGACTTTACTTCATGAATTCGGCCATGCTCTGTTCTGCCAGCTGACCGGCGGAAAAGTAGAAGATATTATTATCGTCACGAGCCGCTACGAGAGAAAAACAACAGGCCGTGCAGGCTATGCAGTCACACGCACAAAACATGCATTCAATCAATTTATGACGATGATAGGTGGTTATCTTTTTCCACCGATGATGTTGTTAACAGGCATCCTCTCTTTACAATACCATCAACCTGTTATCTTCTGGCTGACACTCATCATGATATTCACTTACTATTTTATAAAAACCTCGAGAAAATGGCTGCCACTGATTGTCTTAATTGTATTGGGGACCTTTATGTATTTTATGATGGCTAATCCACAGTATCAGTATACGCTGTTGAACGATATCATCTATCAACTGATCCTTGCAGTGCTCCTGGCAGATACCATCCTTACGTCATTTACAATCAGTGCTTTATATTTTCATGACCGTAATCAGACATGGGACGGCGCCTTATTAGGTCAGATGACCCGTCTACCTGTTTTTATCTATTATCTCTTATTCCTAAGCGCTCATCTCGCTGCATTATATGCAGCGGTGCAGCTCCTGATTTAAAATTTCAGGACACAGGTTATTTGAAAACTAAAACAGCGCTCATCTCTGAATATTATTAGAGATGAGCGCTGTTTTTTTCACTAAATATGTGCATGGAATCATGCCTTACGAAGAGTAAAGTCCCGCTAACTGCTTTTGCAGGACTTTACGTAGCTTCAGGTCAATTCAGACTACAAACACTGTCCTAGTTCTCTAGTCCTGAATAATATCCATAAAATATTTGCGGTTCATCATTCGGACAATCTGCGCGCTTACTGTACAAATCAAGATGATAACGATAAACGGAATCACAGATGTTTCGCCCATCACACCGACGAGCGGCGACAACAAGGCACCCATCATAAACTGCATTAAACCGAGTATTGAAGATGCACTGCCAGCACCCTGCTTCTGGACTTGCATCGCGATTGAAAAGCCTGTTGTACCAATCATGCTGACTGGTGCAATCAGCAAGAAGAAAGCAACAAAGAGCAGCATGACCGGCAGATGCAGGAGAAGAACGGCAGCTGTGAGCAGCATGCCAGTAAGCTGTACAATCTGACCGAACTTGAGTATAGTGAACTCATCATAGCGGTCGACCAGTTTCGCCGTCAGCTGACTCGCGATAATCAGACCGACTCCGTTCGCTGCAAACATATAGCTGAACTGCTGAGCGCTCAGATGGAAAATCTTCTGGGTGATAAAAGGTGAAGCTGAAATATAACTGAATAACACGCCGTAAGTGAGTGACTGCAGGAGCAGCATAATGACAAAACGTTTATTTTTAAATAGCGCTTTGAAGTCGCTGAATATTACAGAAAACGCACCTTCCCGTCTGGCAGCAGGTGGGAGCGATTCATCAAGTGGCAGACTCAATATGACCATCAGTGCACCGTAAGCTGCCAGAATATAGAACACCATGTGCCACGTCGAGAAGCTGAGAATCAGTCCGCCAATAACCGGAGCTAAGATAGGTGCAAGACCATTCACCAGCATCAGCATACTTAAGAATTTCGTGAGTGCCTTACCTTGATACATATCACTGGAAATAGCCCGGGAAATGACAGCCCCTGCACCACCACTCGCACCTTGAATAAATCTTAGAACAACTAAAAAGACAATATTATCCGCAAAAGCACAGAGCAGAGATGCGAACGCATAAACAATTAAAACGGTAATTAAAGGTTTTTTACGACCAATCACATCGCTCAATGGACCTACAAGTACCTGCCCGAGTGCCAGTCCTATCAGACATGCGGTCAAGCTGAGCTGTGCTGTAGAGGCAGACGTTGATAGATCATCCGCTACTTGCGGTAATGCCGGCAAATACATATCCAAGGACAGCGGACCGAACGCTGCTAGGAGACCAAGTACAATTACTAAAGACCATTTTACTTTCTTTACTTCTTCCATCGAGAGCCTCCTCTTATTCATACAGGCATTATACCTTAACGTTTAATGGCAGGTGAAGCGGGAATTACTAAAATATAACTATTATGAAAGAAGGGTTTCTTACATGAGTAACGTTATTGAACAAGTACACACTCAGTTATTTATAGATGGTCAGTGGGTAGAGGGTGACAGCAAAGAAACGAAAGAAGTCATCAACCCGGCAACAGGCGAAGTCATTGCCAAAGTCGCACAAGCAGGTGAAGCAGAAACTAAGCGTGCAATAGAAGCTGCTGAAAAAGCATTCCCGGCGTGGCGTGATATGGAGCTGAAAGATAGAGTCGAACTGCTGAATAAAGTAGCAGACTTACTTGAAGAAAATGCAGATTATATCGCTGAAGTGATGACGATTGAGCAAGGTAAACCGTTTAAAGAATCACAAGTAGAATCTGTAGGCGGTGCAGACTTATTCAGATGGAACGCTGAAGAATCCCGTCGCTTATACGGTGAACTGATTCCTGCACCAAACGATCATAAATTTGAAATCGTTTATCAGCCAATTGGTGTCGTGGGTGCCATTACACCTTGGAACTTCCCGGCTGGTATGGTCACACGTAAACTGGCGCCTGCTCTTGCTGCCGGAAACACGATTGTTCTCAAACCTTCTGGTGACACACCGTTGACGGCTCTTGCCATCTTTGAACAGTTCGAAGCAGCTGGATTACCGGCTGGTGTTGTTAACCTGGTGATGGGGAGTTCAGAAGTGATCGGTAAAACAATGACAGATTCTGATACAGTACGTAAACTCACGTTCACAGGTTCAACACCTATCGGTAAAGAACTCTATAAACAATCTGCAGATACGCTCAAGAAGATTTCTCTTGAACTAGGCGGCCATGCACCGTTTATCGTGCATAGCGATGCAGATATCGATGCGGCTGTTGAAGGACTGGCATCGGCAAAATTCCGTAACAATGGTCAGGTCTGTGTCTCACCTAACCGTATCTTTGTCCACGAGAGTATTAAAGATACATTTACAAAACGTTTAGTTGAAAAAGTGAAAACACTTAAAGTCGGTAATGGGATGGACGAATCCAGCGACATTGGACCATTGATTCGTGAAGATGCTATTGATAAAATCCAGGAACAGCTGGACGATGCCACTTCTAAAGGTGCTAAAATCCTTCTTGGCGGCGAACGTCTTACTGAAGGTGACTATGCAAAGGGAACTTTCTATGCACCGACTGTTCTTGACGGTGTCGACCGCTCAATGGATATCTTCTATAAAGAAACATTCGGCCCTGTCGTTCCTTTAATCAGCTACAAAGAGCTTGATGAAGTGATTGAAATGGCAAACGATACAGAGTTCGGACTCGCTTCTTATGCGTTTGCTTCTTCAGCAAAAGTGATTCAGGAAATTTCTCGTCGCCTGGAATATGGAATGGTAGGTATCAATGCTACTGCTATCTCACAACCAGAGACACCATTCGGTGGCGTTAAACATTCCGGTTTCGGCCGTGAAAACAGCCACTTAGGTATTAAAGAATATGTCATTGAAAAATTCGTCAATACACGTTTCATCTAATAACATGATGTGATGGATACTACGGTATCCATCTTTTTTTATTGACATCTTTTATCTTTTTGATATAGTTAGTTAGGCTAACTAATTAAAGGAGAGAATTTTTATGGAACAATCTCAACGATTCTTCGATTTAATACTGGATGTCCGTCGTCTTTATGTAGAAGACATGAATAAGGTCCTGACGAAGCACCAGCTGTCTTCAGCGCAATGGCTTGTTTTTAAAGAAATCGCGAAGCAGCAACCGACTACACTTGTTGAAGTTGCGCGGAGTCGTCGTATCGAAAAGCCCACAGCTACTAAAGTCATTCATCGTCTGATCGAACTGAATCTGATTGAAACTTCTGAAGGAAAAGATAAGCGCGAAAAAATATTGACGCTGACCACAGCAGGCAGCGAACACTATGCCACTATGCTGCATGAAGTGATTCAAAAACAGACAGAAATATTGGCAGATGTCGAACAGCTTGATTTAGTGACAAATGAACTCTCCACTATCTATCAGCACCTGCAAAAAGGAAAGGATGAATAAATTGCATACCCCTATTAAAGAACCCTTATGGACAAAGAACTTCATTTTAGTTTCTCTTATCAATTTCATTATTATGTTATCCATGTATTTATTATTAGTGACCATCGGCGGTTATGCGGTCGACGAATATCATGTCAACCAAAGCATTGCAGGTCTCGTCTCAGGGATATTTATCGTCGGCAGTTTGATCGGCCGTTTCTGGGCGGGTAAATATATCGATATCCTCGGTCAGAAGAAAATTCTGGTCATCGGTACGATTATCTTTACGATTACAACAGGACTATACTTATTTTCCGGCAACTTAACATTGATGCTTGTCATGCGACTCGTCAATGGAATCGGTAGTGGCGTCGCATCTACCGCAACAGGTACTATCGCTGCTTCCATTACACCTGTTACCCGTCGTGGTGAAGGCATCAGTTATTTCAGTATGAGTACAGTGTTATCTACAGCTGTCGGCCCGTTTCTCGGCTTAACTTTACTACGTTTTATCTCGTTCCCGCAGCTTTTTATCGTCTGCTTCGTGCTGGCAGTAGCAGCATTACTCATGCTCTCATTCGTCAAAGTAAATGAGAACCTGACGCCACAGACTTCAGCGGATAAAGGGTTCCGTCTCGGCGACTTCATCGATAAGAATGCATTACCGATTGCGGTGGTTGTACTCGTAGCAGCAACTGCCTACTCCAGTATTTTAAGTTTTATTTCGTTTTTCACTAAAGAAAATCATTTAGTCGCAGCCGGCAGCTTCTTTTTTCTGATCTATGCTATCGCTGTACTGATTTCACGTCCGATTACAGGACGACTGATGGATACTAAAGGAACTAATGTTGTCATGATTCCGGCATTTATCAGTTTCGCTATTGGCCTGCTGCTTCTCAGTGTGACCCATAGCGCCCTACTGCTCCTCCTCAGTGCTATCTTCATCGGTCTCGGCTACGGTAATATTCAGTCCATTGCACAGGCTGTTGCGATTAAAGTGACTGATGCGCATAAAATCGGGCTCGCTACATCAACTTATTTCATCTTTCTGGATTTCGCACTTGGATTTGGCCCTTATGGACTCGGTTATCTGATTCCTTCAGTCGGTATGCATGGTTTATACCAGCTGATGGCTATTCTCGCTGTTGTCGGTCTTATCCTCTACTACTTACTGCACGGACGTAATGCCAGATTATTTGAACGTCAATAAACGAAGAACCCTTACCAGCTGGTAAGGGTTCTTGTTATTTAGCGAATCTTTTATATTCACTGAATGTGATGAAACGCTTCTGTTCCGGATCATACAGTTTGTATTTTAGAGACTCGAAACTTTTACGGATACCGATCGTCGTCGCATGCTGCAGAGGTGTCACTTCATTATGTGCTTTCTCAAGCATATAATTCGGTATTCTCGGACTTAAGTGATGTACGTGATGATAGCCGATATTCCCTGTCAGCCATTGAAACAGTTTAGGGAGTCGGTAGTATGAGCTGCCTTCTACTGCTGCTTTAACGTAATCCCACTGGCTTTCATCTTCAAAATATGAATCCTCAAATGTATGCTGGATATAGAACATCCAGATACCGAGCATCCCTCCAATAAACAGGACAGGCCCCATCACACTGAAGAATCGCGCTGGTCCGAGTAAATAGATCAGCAGACCATAGATAACGATAACCGCTAAATTATGAAGATGTGTATTCCGTCTTTCTGCTGACTTCGCATCTTTCACATTGACACGATTAGTGATGAAGAGCAGATAGATAGGCCCAAGTACAAACATCACAAATGGATGGCGATAAAGGCGGTATGCCAGACGTTTAGCAGGCGTTGCCTCCTTATACTCTTCAATGGTCATCATCCAGATGTCGCCGGTACCTTTTTTATCAAGGTTACCGCTTGTCGCGTGATGCGTGATATGTTCCCTGCGCCACTTCTCATATGGAAATAACGTCAGAAAACCTGTAATATTGCCAAGAATCTTGTTGGCTTGCTTGTTCTTGAAGAACGAGCCATGTGTACAGTCGTGAAAAATAATGAAACTGCGGACCAGAAAGAAAGCGCCGATCGTACCACACAGAACTGACAGAATAGGATGGACATTATATAGTAGGAATCCGATTACAATCAGTAGAATATAAGGTACCAATGTATTCAGAATCTGAATCGTACTGATCTGAAGGCTGGTCTGTTCGTAAGGCTTAACTGACTTTCTAAGCTGTAACTTTTTTTCTCTTTCCATAATTCACCTCAAAAAAATAATATGAAACCGTGATACTGTGATGGAAATAACAGAAATAAAATCAGCTAGATTACTTCTCTATTATACACTCATTTGACATGAATAGCACAGGTAATTTATACCTGATACTAATAACAGCTACTATTTACTATATTATTATATAGATTAAATATTTAATTAAGATAAATTAAACTTCTAAAACTCGGTGTCACTATATGAATATAATAAAAAAAGAGGCCTTAGCCTCCAATATAATTCATATTTATTTTCTTTTTCTGTCTATTTTTAACGGTTTCTTCTGTCCGTTCATCTGAATAACGGTCACTGCGTTTTGACCACAACTGAATCAGTTGCTCGCGCAATGCTTCGTCTGTGACACCTTGTCTGATAAACTGTTTCAGATCAAAGCCACCTGTCGCAAACAGACAGCCGAAAATCTTGCCGTCTGAACTGAGTCTGACCCGTGTACAGCTGGAACAGAATGATTCCGAGACACTGGTGATGAACCCAAGTTTTGCGCCATTAACATGCTGATAATATTTTGCGACTTCCCCGAAATATTTAGGCGGCACAGGTTGTATATCAAATGTTTCTGTCAGCTGGTCAATCATTTCCTCTTTCGTAATGACTTTATCGAAGTTCCAGCCATTATCGTTGCCGACATCCATGAACTCGATAAATCTCAGTGTAATTTCTTTGTCTCTGAAATACTCGACCATCGGCGCCATCTGATGCTCATTCATTCCTTTTTGAATCACCATGTTGACTTTAATATCAAAGCCGAGACTTTTCGCGTAATCAATCTGTTCGAGTATAGTATCTGCTTTAATGCCCCGGCCGTTCACCGCTTCAAATGTTTCATCAAGGGCATCCAGGCTGACGTTCAACCTTCTGAGGCCTGCATCATACAGTGCCTGTCCATGTTTTTTCAGAAGAAGACCATTCGTTGTCAGTCCGATATCTTCAATACCTGGAATCTCGTTCAGTTCCCGGATTAACAGTGGTAAATCACGTCGTAACAGCGGTTCACCGCCAGTCAGTCTGATTTTCTTAACGCCGAGAGCCGCATACTGACGTGCAATTCTGATGAGTTCTTCAAAGGAGAGTAATTCATCTTTTGGCATAAAGACATAATCATCACCAAATATTTCTTTTGGCATACAGTAAGTACAGCGGAAGTTACAGCGGTCTGTTACTGAGATTCTTAAGTCTCTGATTGGCCGCCCCAGCTTATCTGTTATTTGTTCTGTCATGCCTTCACACTCCTTTCAAATCCTCCGGTCTGTTGATGTTTTGGTACCAATGACCCGGTACCGCACTTACATCTATATAAGTTGTTTCTTCGTCAAACAATGCTCTCAGTCTAAGGTCTCTATGATCTAAATATTGTTTAATCGTCTTTTTTAATTTGTGCGGATAAATACCAATTGTCGCGTGAATCTGCTCATAATCCCGGTAGACAGTCGTATTCCCCTGGAAATGTTCAATCAGATAATTCACAGCTTCCGTCGTCAGAAAAGGCGTATCAACAGAAACGACAAAATAAGCGTCATCCGGCACTGCAGCCATCACTGTATAAATACCTGCCATAGGGCCGAGACCCTGATAGCGGCTGTCATCCACTATGACCTCCTGTTTGAAGGCATCTTTCAGCTGCGCATTTGTATTGATGACGACCTGCTCGAACTGACTGCTGGCCACAAGCGTGTCATAAACATGCTGATAGAACGGCTTGCCTTCCAGCTCGTACAAGGCCTTCTGGCTGCCGAATCTGCGCGATTCACCGCCAGCGAGTATGACCCCAATCATCCACCACTCACAGGTGGAATGAGAGCTACTGTGTCATACGGCATAATAAGGTCTGTTTCTTTCACGAACTCCTCATTGACAGCCACCTGAAACTTCTCACTCTGCAGTTTCGGGTACGTCATGTACAGGTGTTCACGAAATGCTTTGACGCTGATCGGTTCAGAAAACGTGAACTGGTCTTCTCTCCGGTCAACGATTTCTTTCGTATGGGCAAAGTATAAGACTTTCATCATTGTTCCTCCTTATAAGAAGAATGATAGCCCCGCTGGCCGCCTATCCATTCCTCGCCGTCTTCCCAGATTTCTTTCTTCCAGATAGGCACGACCTCTTTAATACGTTCTATCGCATATTCATTTGCGGCATAGCTGTCTTTTCTGTGCGGTGACGACACAGCGATGACGACAGCAATATCAGAGATATCCAGCGCACCGATGCGGTGTCCGATACTGACAACTGTGCCCGGCCATCTGTCGTTGATCTCGTCTCCGATTTCAGCGAGTTTCTTCTCCGCCATAGGCACGTATGCTTCGTAGTGCAGATATTCTGTACGGATACCTTTTGTCCACTCGCGGACGATACCGACAAATAAACAGACAGCACCCTGTTTAGGATTCACTGTAAAAAGCCGGTAGTCATCCGGAATCAATTCATGTTCTACTACTTCAAACTGCTTCATGTGCTTCATCCTTTATAAAAATTGACTGAAATCAGTCAATGAAATGTCCTCTGTCTTAATGGTGCATATGATATTCTTAAGTTCCAGCAATTCATAATCTGCTGAATCTCTGAGTAATACTAGTTTATCATAGTCAGCCTCTTTGTATCCTTCGATTAAAATCAGATCAGGTGATGATGTAACATCTTCTGCAATGATACGTTCAAGTGACTTGGGTTTCGACAGTTTATGAACATAGTCATAGCCTTCAACAATACTTTCATCCGCACCGCTTGTCATAAAGGTAATATGATCTCTTTTCAGCGGAATATCGATTTCCTGTCCGGACTTATCACCATGATGCTTAATGACACTGACCGTCATGCCTTGTGCTTTGGCAGCTAAGATAAGCTGATTGACCACTGTCGTCTTACCACTTTTCTTATAGCCGACGACTTGCAGTATTTTTACCATGTGTACCCCACATCAGACAGACGTGTCACCATGACGTCCACTAAGTCGCCTTCTTTAAATCCTCTTGTTCCGCCCGGCAGAATAATCATACTGTTACTTCGAGCAATCGCAATCACTGCATTACTTTTATTGAAGCCGGCAGGACGCACAGTGCCGCTCACGATATCCAGCTCTGCACGGATAAAACGTGTGAAAGGATTAGCTTTCGTAAAGTCAGACGAAAGTCGTGCTTTGATGACGGGAGCGTGAACGTCTGCTGCGCCCATCATTTCTTTAAGCGCAGGCTTCGCAAACAGTTCAAAACCGGAGTAGCAGGCACTCGGATTACCAGAGAGGCCGAACAGCAGCTGACTGCCTTTCGCAGCAACTGTTGTGACACTGCCCGGACGCATGGCCACTTTATTGAACAGGACTTCTGCTGACAATGCCTTGTAAATAGCTGGCATAAAGTCGAAGTCACCGACAGAAACCCCGCCCGTTGTGATGACAATATCATGCTGACTGAGCGCTTCTTCAACGATTGCCAGAAGATGCTCATAATGGTCTTCTGTTACGCGGTAACTTTCCGTTTCAATTGCCATATCATGCAGAAGACCCGCTATCATCGGTCCATTTGAATTGCGTATTTTCCCGGGAGCCAGTTCTTCATCCGGTGCGGCCAGTTCACTCCCTGTCGCGATTAAAGCAACAGTCGGTTTTCGTCTGACTTTAACCGACTGATAGGAAAAAGTAGCAAGGACGGCAATAACACCTGGCGTGATTTTTGTGCCTGCTGTCAGAACAACTTCACCTTTTGTACATTCCTCGCCCTGTTTTGAGATATTTTCGCCCGATTCAAAAGATTTACGCAGCGTGAAGCCATCGTCTGTCTCAACTGTCTGCTCAAGCATGACGACTGCATCTGCGCCCTCAGGAATCTGTGCACCTGTCATAATGCGCACTGCTTCATTGTCTGACAGTACAGATTCACTGACTGCTCCAGCACCTATATGATCGATTTTTTTAAATGACAGCCGGTTATCTCCGCTTGCGCCTTTGGAAGCTGCACTTCTGATGGCATAGCCATCATACGGCGACTTATCAAACATCGGAATATCATATGTCGCGATGATATCTTCCGCAAGATAATAGCCGAGACTGTCGTCAATCGAAATATCTACTATCAGCATTTTCTGACTTTTATTTATACAGCGTTCAATGGCTTCCTGCACATTGAGCGGCGTTCTTTTTTCCAGCATAGTCATCCCACTTTCTTTACTGATAAGCTATAATAATTATAAACGAAAGGGTGAAGCGAATGAATCAATTAACACATTTCAATGACGAAGGACGTGCCCGTATGGTTGATGTCTCTGATAAAGAAGTGACATCCAGAACGGCAACTGCCATCAGCTCAATTGAAGTAAATGAAGTTATCTACCAGCAGATTACGAATCATACCGCTAAGAAAGGTGACGTTCTCGCTGTGGCGCAAGTAGCCGGTATTATGGCTGCGAAAGACACGTCCCGCATTATACCGATGTGTCATCCGTTAAACTTAAGCGGCATCGATATTTCCTTCAGTTGGCAGAACTCAGATGACCGCTACATTCTGCAGATTGCCTGTACCGTCAAAACAAAAGGACTGACAGGCGTTGAGATGGAAGCCTTAACCGGTGCTTCTGTTACTGCACTGACAGTCTACGATATGACAAAAGCAGTCGATAAAGGCATGATCATCGGCCCGACTCACCTTCAGTCCAAGTCCGGCGGTAAAAACGGTGACTTCAGCCGCTAATTATTTATTCAGCTCATGCACAATGTGAAAGACTTCTTGTGTAATGAGCTTTTTCATTGCCAGATTCACGGCACCGACAGAGCCTGGTATCGAAAAGACGACTGTCTGGTCTTTTGTACCACAGAATGCACGAGACAGTATCGCTCTCGTCCCTACGTCTTCCGTGTAGCTTAAGTAACGAAAAATCTCTCCGAACCCTTCCATTTCTTTGTCCATCAGCGGTCGTACCGCTTCTATCGTCACATCACGCTTAGCGACGCCTGTACCGCCCGTTGTGATGACGACGTCCACTTGTTTAAGTGCAGCGGTGACAGCGAACTGAATCTCTTCAAAGTCATCCTTCACTATCTGATAGACCGCTGTTTCTATTTTGCTATCCTTCAGGTGATCCATGACAGCCTGTCCTCCTTTATCCGTCTCTTCTGTACGGGTGTCACTGACCGTAATGACGGCTGCTGTTATCTCTCTATAATCATTGGTATGCATCATAATCCCCCTATCCGAATAATTGATAATAGATCTTCTGTCCTTCAGCGACTGTTTTCACTTCATGAACGAGTAGTCGTCCACCTTTAAACCAAATCACCGGCTTATCATTGACAAAGAAGCGCACAAAGTAAGGTGTCTCCTGAAATGGGATGTTCAGTTTTGATAGAAATTCAGTCAATTGAGTAATGTCGGTGACAGGTGAAGCAAACTGTACAGTGTCACGACCACAGAGCATCGTCTGAATCGTTCTACTCTGCAGATGTGGATACGTCGGTCGCTCGCCGCATGTCGGACACTTCGCCTCGCCCATCCTGCTGTACTTCATGGCGCTATGTTCAAGCGTCCAGACATCACCGAATATCAGTCGCGGGTCGATGGGTTCTTCTGCCAGAATCTTCAGCGCATACATCGCCTGATAGCTTGTAGCCAGACCTACAGCAGGTTCGATGACTCCGACAGTATCACATGTCCGGTTCATCACCGGCAATATGCCCATGACACAGTTAAAGCATGGCGTCAGTCCTGGGATAAATGGGCATGCCGCATAAGTAGATTCCACACAAGCCCCGTATATCCACGGAATCTGATAGCGGTAACTGAAATCATTCATTATTTGACGGACATCGAAGTTATCACTGCCATCAATTAATAGATCACATGCTGAAAACGCCGCTTCTAAAAGCGGCGCATCGCAATGTTCAATATAAGTCTCTATTTGAAGGTCTGATCTGATCTTCAGCAGCTCGTCTCGTGCCGCTATGACTTTCGGCGTCATATCCACCGCATGCTGTTCATTGAAAAGTGTCTGGCGCTGCAGATTCGATGCTTCTACATAATCCCGGTCGACGAGAATCAGTTTCTTGACACCGGCTCGGGCCAGTGTGTTCGCAGTGTGCGTGCCGAGCGCCCCAATGCCGATAATACCGACCGTCTTTTCCTTGATCAATGCCTGCCCTTGCTGGCCGATGCCTTTAAATTTTTCCTGTCTGTCATAGCGATTCATAGTTAAACCCTCTGTTCTTTTTTATCCATCCACATCATAGTGAGTAAAGCTATTATACCAAACAATGCGAGGAAGAAGAAAGCAAGCTTGTTTGTACCAAATGCAGCTGTTACTGCTGCGATAACCAGCGGCGGGAAGAAACCACCTAGACCACCCATCATTGAGACAATACCATTTACTGTCCCCACTTCAGTTGTGTAGTATGAGGGAACCATTTTGAAGATGAGCCCGTTACCGATACCCGCACATGCTGCGATAATCAGACAGCCTGCTGTAAAGAAGAAAATCTGATGGTTGATAGATAAAAGCGCGGCGCCTATAATCAGACCGATAAAAGTCACTTTCAGCGCATCCATCGCGCGTAATTTGTCTCCTAACATCCCGCCAACAGGACGAAGGAACGTCGCAAGTGCAATAAAAGTTCCTGTACGGATACCCGCGTCGACTTTGTCTAACTGGAAGTTATTGACTAGGAAGTTCGGCAGGAATAAACCGAAGGCGACAAATGAACCAAAGGTAATGAAGTACCAGAAACTGAGTAAATAGAGTTTATAGTCTGGCAGCACCCCTTTAATCTGCTGCATCAACGGTTGTTTGACTTTCGGCTCATCTTTGTCACCTAAAAAGAAGTTAAGCAGTGCAAAAATAATCATGACGACTAAATAAGACTTTACAGTGTTGCTCCAGCCGATATTTGCCGCAATAGCGGGCGCTGCGAAGGCTGATACTGCTGTCCCTAAGTTCCCCATCCCGTAAACACCATTAGCAAATCCATGTTTTTCTTTCGGATAATATTTGGGAACGCTGGTGACACCGACAGAGAAAATCGCGCCGCCGATCCCAAGAAACAAGCCTGCAATCATCAATGCTGTTGTAGAGGATGCTTCACTTAAAAAGAATATCGGTACGAGCAGGAATACTAAACTGAATAGATAGACTTTTCTTGCACCGATTAAGTTAGCGAAATAGCCCATTGGAATACGAAGGACGGAACCTAAAATAACGGGAATTGCTAAAATCATTGCTTTTTCACTTTCAGGAATTGAGAAGTCCTGAGACATAAATGGCAGTAATGGTGCAATGATCGTCCATGCCATAAATCCTGCCATTAAACTGAATGTTTGAAGTGGCAGCTGGATTTTACCTGTTGATCTGTTCATATGCTTCACCTTTTCTATAAGTTTGTGATTTACTATACAAATATATTTTAAGGTTAAGCTCAGCTTTCTCCTATTAGGGAACTGCCCCAATAACCGGGATAATTTCCCTATAAGTCAAAAAAGAGTTTATCTTCAACAGATAAACTCTCTTTTTAATAGATTTTCGTATTTACGGCATCCAGCAAGGTTTCTTCGTCTTTGATCTTAAATACTTTTTCAGCCATCGGAAAGAGTACACTTTCCTCTTTATACATATGGACCATCAAGATTTCATAGCCTTCATTCAAGTCTTTCAGTAACAGCTTCATCTGCTCAAGCGATAACTCCACTGAAGGATGAGACATGAAGTGCTCAAAATACTGATTCATCTCATCATGCTCTGCTTCAATTGTTACAACCGGCCCTTGATTAGTGCCGACGTATGCACCGAGAATCGGAAAGAAAAATCGCTCTTCTTTCTGCTGATGTTTTGTCAGAACAGGTGCAAATGCAACCAGCAGATCCTTGATTTTCTTCATATGAAGTCTCGCGACCATCTCTGATTCCGCATGAGTCGCTGCCTGAAGTTCTTCAAACCATTCCTGCATCAGATGTCTGATTAATAGGTGCTCATTTTCCAGTATGCGTAAAGCTTTCATTTTTGAATTGAACATTCTATACCTTCTTTAGAAATCCAGTAGTTTTTTCTTCATTGCATATTCAACCAGTTCAGGTCTTGATTTAAGTTCTAGTTTATCCATGATCCGTGCCTTATGGGCTTCAACGGTCTTGACTGAGATAAAAAGCATTTCAGAAATTTCTTTATTGCCATAGCCTTTAGCGATTAAAGGCAGTATTTCAAGTTCGCGTTTAGAGAGAATCTTGAATGGATCGTTCTTGTTATTAGCATTGTCATGCGTCATCAGTTCGTTGACCAGTGATGTCGCCATCTTCGGATCGATGTAAGTACCGCCTGCATTAACTGTTCTGACGGCCTGCAGCAGCTCTTCGTCCGGTGCATTTTTAAGGATATAGCCGTTTGCGCCGTTTCTAAGAACGTGGAACAGATATTCTTCGTCATCGTACATGGTTAATATCAGAATTTTAGTCTCAGGAAAATCTTCTTTGATTTTCCCTGTCGCAATCAGGCCGGACTCACCAGGCGGCATGCTCAGATCCAGAATCAGGACATCCGGGCGGTGTTTCGCTACCATCTGATGTGCCTCGATGCCGTCTGCAGCTGTCGCGACGACCTCCATATCTTCCTGATAGTTGAGAATCATCGAAAATCCTGTCCTTACTACTGCATGATCGTCTGCTATCACTATATTCATGAGTGTCCTCCTACCGGAATCGTCAGCATGACCTGTGTGCCTCTGCCCGATTCACTGTTGATCTGTACATGTCCTCCGACAATCTCCGCACGCTCCTGCATACCAAAAAGACCTAGACCTGTCCCCTGCGGCGGCGCATCCATATCAAAACCTTTGCCCTGATCAGCGATTTCAGCTGTCAGTTCATGCTGATCATAAGAGAGTGTGACATAGACGATATCAGTCTCGGCATATTTCAGCGCGTTCAGAATGGCCTCCTGCGTGACACGATAGACCACAGTTTCTATCTCGCTGCTGAAACGATGTCCATCTAGGTCAGACATCATCTCCACTTCTAAACCATAGTTTTTCTCTAGCTGTTTAAAATGAGAACGAAAAGCCGCTTCAAGGCCGAAGTCATCGAGTGCTGACGGTCGAAGTTCCAGAGAAAGATTTCGGATGTCATCAATCAGTCTCGTCATCGTACCGCCTATCAGTTGAATATGCTTCGACAGCTCTTCTTCTTTTTTATATTTAAGAAGGCGAAAATCGACGACCACATTCAGCAGTTCCTGTACAACGCTGTCATGGAGTTCCCGTGATATTCTCTTACGTTCACTTTCCTGCGCATTGATGATCTTCTGGGTCAGGTTTTTCTGATGATGAATCGCCTGTGTTTTTAACTGCGGGGAGATATTCTGCAGACTCAGCACTTTGACGGAATCATCACCTGATAATTCAACATAAGAAGCAGAATAAGGAACAATATGCTGTGATTTGTCTTTCATATAAATCTGGAATGTCTCAGAAGAAGCCTGGTGCTGCTTCGCAAAGCAATTCACACAAGTCATCATCTCCGCGTCATTCATGTAGCCCTGACAATAAGAACATAGGACATCAATAATCTGCTGCATATTATCCTGAGTCGTCAGTACCTCTTTTGCCGCCTGATTCATATACAGAATCTGATTGGACTGTCTTAAGAACAGGATGAGATCTGATGACTCTTCAAAAAACTGCAGCATCCATTTATTTAAGGACGGGCTGTTCACTGTTAAAAACATCCTTTCCGTAAAATGGACCAAAGCCTTCTGCCAAATAGTGTTCCATGTCATCTTCAATCTGTTCTGCAAGATGACGATGCGCCCGGTTGCCAATCAAAAGCACGCCGGCTACCCGGTTATATTTCCAGAGCGGCACTGCCAGAAAACTGGTCAGCTTCTCCGAGCGAATAATCGGATAGTTGAAAAGGTCCTCTGTAAAGGTTTGATTGTTGATTTCTCGTTCCAGCCAGTTTCGGCCCGATTTCATGACAATACCTGCGATACCTTTACCTTTTTGCAGATGAATGCGCTGATAACGTTCATTATCCGCACCCGAAACGTGGAGCCAGCGGATATCATTCTGCATGATTAAATCCACCGGCATAGCGATGCCTGCGAAATCCACTTTCATTTCAGTTCTTAATTGGTTTAAATGAGATTGAAAATCGAAAGGCATCTTCAGCCCCTCCTATCTAGACTTTATGTTTACGATAGAGAATATGACTGCGTCCCACATAATTAACAGGTACACTCCATACGTGAACAAGTCGCGTAAATGGCCAGAGTGCGGTAATTAAAAATCCAGTCAGTACATGCAATTTAAACGCCAAAGGCACATCCAGCATGTAGCTTGCTTCCGGACGAAGCGCAAGTAATCCGCGGAACCAGACAGAGATAGTCTGACGATAATCAAAATCTGGCAACGTCGCATTGGTCACGATTGTAGAATAGCAACCTAAAAATACAATAAGAAGTAATAGAATATTAACGAGTATATCAGATAATGTGCTTAACTTTCTAACACTTTCATTCGTAATACGGCGCGCCGTCAAAAGAAGCATGCCGATCAAAGTCACTATACCAAAGATACTACCGATATAAACAGCGCCAATGTGATACATATGGTCGCTGATGCCGATTGCACGTAACCAGTTAGCAGGAACACCGAGTCCCATGACATGTCCTGCTATCACTGGAATAATGCCTAAATGAAAGAGCAGACTGCCCCACATCAGACTTTTCTTCTCTATGAACTCACTGGATTTTGCTGTCCAGGAGAACTGATCGTAACGAAAACGGAAGATATGACCAATGATAAAGATAGCAATGCACAGATAAGGAAAGATGACCCAGATAAATTGATCAAGCATGTGTCTCCACTCCTTCTTTCAGACAGGCTTTACATGTCTCACGTATCGCCAGTACGAGATTGTAATAAGGACTTCCGATCGCTTCCAGAGATTGAAGCAGATTATAAGTGCCATCCTCTATAACCATCAACACTAAATTCATGCTTTCTTCTGCCCGGTCATCTCCGCGCCATTCAGCCGCATAAATAAATTCGCACATCAGCGGCAGAAAGTCAGAGAGTTCAGAAGAAGGCATCTCTAAACCAAACATTTCATAGAGGACTTTCAGTCGTGCCAGCATCTGTCCTCTCTCTTTTTTATCTTCGAACTTGACGAACGTCATATAAAGCGTCGTCTTCTGCTCAAAATCAAACGTATGTGTATACACTTCCTGAATTTCTGACAGACTGATTTCATGCATGTCTTTCCAGTACTGATTCACTGCTTCATATGCCGGATGTTCAGGCGTAAAGATACCTTCAAATTCCCGGGGATGAAAGTTCAGTTTTTCAGGATAGATCAGCTGGTGGCTAAAAAATCCAAATGATTTTTTGAACTGATAGAGTTTATCGAGATTAATCACGCCAGATACCTCCGTAGAAGTTATCTTCATAGACTTCCTTACCTGACTTGCCGACTGCAACCGGGCCACAACCATCACAGTCTGCACCAAAGTTATCACTCGTATAGCCCTCGCCACCTTGAGCGCTATATGTATTCACGTAACCTTCTTTATGAGAAGTCGGAATGACAAATCGGTCTTCGTGTTTTGCAATTGCAAGAAGACGGTACATCATCTTGATCTGTTCAGCAGTCATACCGACACGGTCGAGTTTTGTCAGATCGAATTCTTTGCCGCTGGACGCTGCACGCATATAGCTGCGCATCATTGCCATACGTTGAAGTGCTTCTTTGACTGTCTGTGTATCCCCTGCTGTCAGCATGTTCGCTAAGTACTGAACAGGCAGACGCATTTCTTCTATCGCCGGGAAGATCATGTCCGGATTCTTGATTGAATCTTTACCTTCAAAGTAGTTCATGATCGGGCTGAGTGGCGGACAGTACCACACCATCGGTAATGTACGATATTCAGGATGAAGCGGGAATGCAAGTTTGTATTCAATCGCCAGTTTGTAGACCGGTGAGTTCTGCGCCGCTTCAATCCAGTCCTGCGCGATACCGTCACGTTCAGCCTGTGCGATGACTTCAGGATCGTTTGGATCCAGGAAAAGATCAAGCTGTGATTGGTATAAATCTTTCTCGTCTGTTACTGAAGCTGCTTCAAGTACTTTATCAGCATCGTACAGCATGACGCCTAAATAACGCATACGGCCTGTACAAGTCTCTGAACAGACTGTTGGCAGACCTGCTTCTACACGTGGGAAACAGAATGTACATTTTTCTGCTTTGTTTGTTTTCCAGTTGAAGTAGACTTTTTTGTAAGGACAGCCGGTCATACAGTATCTCCAGCCACGACATGCATCCTGATCGACAAGGACAATGCCGTCTTCATCACGTTTATACATCGCACCAGACGGACAGCTCGCAACACAGGCTGGGTTTAAGCAGTGCTCACAGAGACGAGGTAAATACATCATGAATGACTGTTCAAAATTAAATTTGATCTCTTCTTCAATCTTCTGGATGTTCGGATCTGTCGGTCCAGTAATATGTGCACCTGCTAAATCATCTTCCCAGTTAGGACCCCATTCAAGGTTCATTTTTTTACCGGTAATGATTGATTCTGCTTTCGCAACAGGTGAATGCTGTGATTCTTTTGCTGTCGTCAAATGACGATAGTTATAGGTCCAAGGCTCATAGTAATCTTTCATCTCCGGCATATCCGGATTGTAGAAAATTTTACCTAGCGCAATTTTGGAAAGTTTAGAACCTGATTTCAGTTCCAGTTTACCGTTACGGCCAAGACGCCAGCCGCCTTTATATTGCTCCTGGTCTTCCCAGCGTTTCGGATATCCAATACCTGGTTTTGTTTCTACGTTATTGAACCACATGTATTCGGCACCTGGACGGTTTGTCCAGGTACTTTTACAGGTCACACTACATGTATGACAGCCGATACATTTGTCTAAATTCATGACCATTGCTACTTGAGCTTTAATCTTCAAGCCAGTCAACCTCCTTCATCTTACGTACTGCTACATAGACGTCACGCTGGTTACCGATCGGTCCATAGTAGTTAAAACCGTAGCTGATTTGTGCATATCCACCGACAAGTTGTGTCGGTTTTAAGTGAATACGTGTTGGTGCGTTATGTGAGCCACCGCGTGTATCTGTAATTTCTGAACCCGGTGTTTCAATATGTTTATCCTGTGCATGGTACATGAACATCGTGCCACGTGGCATACGATGTGAGACAACTGCACGAGCGGTTACAAGTCCGTTTCTGTTGTAGACTTCCAACCAGTCATTGTCATTGATGTCGTTAGAAGCAGCATCCTCGTTATTCATCCAGACGGTCGGTCCCCCGCGGAATAATGTCAGCATATGGAGATTATCCTGATATGTTGAGTGGATATTCCATTTACCATGCGGCGTTAAGTAACGCAGCACTAGACTGTCGACGCCGCCTTTAATCTGTTTATCTTTAGTACCGAAGACCATCGGCGGTAATGTCGGTTTATAGACAGGCAGTGCTTCGCCGAACTGCTGGAACACTTCATGGTCGATATAGTAACTCTGGCGCCCTGTTAACGTTCTGAATGGTACAAGACGTTCGATATTCGTTGTAAATGGAGAATAACGCTGACCGTCTTTATTAGAACCCGGGAAGACAGCTGTCGGAATGACTTCACGTGGCTGAGCCGTAATGTTCTGGAATGTGATTTTTTCTGCCGCACGTTCTGCTGAGATATCTTTCAGTGACATCCCTGTCTGTTCTTCGAGCACCTCATAAGATTTCTGTGATACACGACCATTTGTAGCAGATGAAACATTGAGGATGACATCAGCGACGCGGCGTGCTGTATCTATTTTAGGTAAACCATTTTTAATGGTCTCATCATAGTAAGTACCGACCATTGATTTCAGTTCGTTGTACTGTTCTTTAACACTGAAGGAGACACCGTGTGCACCGACTTTGCTGTTTTCAAGAAGTGGGCCGACAGAAATGTACTTGTCATAAGTTTCTGTATAAGTACGATCTACAACAGCAAATCCTGGCATTGTTTTACCTGGTACCGGTTCTACTTCGCCCTTTGTCCAGTCGCGTACTTTACCCATTGGTGTCGCAATCTCCTGTACCGAGTCATGTGCAAGCGGTGTTGTCACGACATCTTTATATGTGCCTGGCAGATGGCGTTCTGACATTTCAGAGAATGTCTTAGCAATTGTTTTGTAGATGTCCCAGTCACTACGTGATTCCCAGAGCGGGTCAACTGCCGGATTGAATGGATGGACGAAGGGATGCATGTCAGTAGATGAAATATCATGCTTCTCGTACCACGTAGCAGCAGGCAATACTACATCCGCATACAACGGTGTCGCGGTCATACGGAAATCGAGTGCGACCAGTAAATCGAGCTTCCCTTCTGTATCTTCGCGCCAGACAATTTCTTCTGGCTTTTCTGTTTCATTCGGTTCAGCTAAAAGACCATGTTTAGTACCTAGTAAATGTTTCATGAAATATTCCTGACCTTTTGCAGAACTTGAAATCAAGTTTGAGCGCCAGACAAAGAGTGTCTTAGGATGGTTTTTCTTGTTATCCGGATCTTCGACCGCGAACTTTGTTTCACGTGAAGCGACACTGTTTACAGCGCGTTTTAAGATCGCTTCATTATCGAATTCTCCTGCATCACGCGCTTCCTCACCGAACAGTAAGCTGTTACGGTCGAACTGAGGATATGAAGGTAACCAGCCGAGACGAGCAGCTGTTACATTATAGTCAGCTGGATGCTGGTGTTTCACATTTTCAGCAAGTGGTGAAGTCAGCATATCCACGCCTGACTCTTCGTATTTCCATTGGTCAGTCGCGAAATAGAACCAGCTTGTTGCGTTCTGCTGACGAGGAGGTGCCTGCCAGTCTTTCGCGAATGCGATTGTTGACCAGCCTTCTATCGGACGACATTTTTCCTGACCGACGTAATGAGCCCATCCGCCGCCATTCACACCTTGTGTTGCACAGAGTGTCACTAAGTTCAGAACAGAACGGTAAATTGTATCGGAGTTGAACCAGTGGTTGATACCCGCTCCCATGATAATCATTGAGCGGCCTCCTGTATCAATTGCATTCTGTGCGAATTCACGGGCAATCTGCGTAATAATAGAAGCTTTGACACCTGCAACACCTTCCTGCCATGCAGGCGTGTAAATGCTCTCGGCATCATCGTAACCTTTTGCTTCAAGTGCCGTGTTATAGCGGTTAACACCGTACTGTGCCAGCATCAAGTCATAAATCGTTGTGTAATAGACTGTTTCACCGTCAGCTAGTACTTGCTGTTTGACAGCAATCGGACGTTTGAATGTGCCGTTTCCTGCGTTATCAAAGAACGGGAATACTATTTCGACTACTTGCGCATCTTTTTCTTTCAGCGATAATGCCGGGTCAATTTGAGTACCGTCCGGTGTTTCCAGTTTTAAGTTCCATTTCACATCTTTCTCCCAGCGCTGCCCCATCGTTCCATTCGGGACCACAATCTGGTCGGAGAGATGATCAAAGACAACCGGTTTCCATTCACTATGTTCTGAAGTGTCACCAAAATCACTTGAACGTAAGAAGCGTCCTGCTTTTAGCGAACCTTCGTGCGGATCAAGACGAATCAGGAATGGCATATCTGTATATTGTTTTGCATAATTTAAGAACATCGGTTCCTGACGTTTTTCATAGAATTCATCCAGAATAACGTGTGTCATTGCCTGAGCGACAGCTGCGTCAGTCCCAGGATGCGGTGCCAGCCAGTTATCAGCGAACTTCACATTTTCAGCATAGTCAGGTGCAACAGAGACGACTTTAGTTCCTTTGTAACGAACTTCAGTCATGAAGTGAGCATCAGGCGTACGAGTGAGCGGGACATTTGAGCCCCACATAATGATGTATCCAGCGTTATACCAGTCACTCGATTCCGGCACATCTGTCTGTTCTCCCCAGATCTGCGGAGATGCAGGTGGAAGATCGGCATACCAATCATAGAATGACAGCATTTCGCCACCTAACAGAGATATAAATCTTGCGCCAGACGCATAAGAGATCATACTCATCGCAGGGATTGGTGTAAAACCGGCGATACGGTCTGGACCATACTTCTTAATCGTATAGATGAGCTGTGCCGCAATGAGCTGTGTTACTTGCTGCCAGCTCACTCGTACATGTCCCCCTTTACCGCGCGCCTGTTTGTAGCTACGTGCTTTTTCTTCGTCTTCTACGATAGACTGCCAGGCACGGACAGGGTCACCGTATTCTTCAAGTGCTGATTGCCAGAGACGCCATAAAACGCCGCGCACATAAGGAAACTTAATACGCAGCGGGCTGTATTCATACCAGGAGAATGATGCGCCACGTGGACAGCCACGCGGTTCAAATTCAGGCATATCAGGTCCACAGGACGGATAATCAATCTGCTGATTCTCCCAAGTAATGATGCCGTTTTTGACGAATACTTTCCATGAACATGATCCTGTACAGTTCACGCCGTGTGTCGTTCTGACGACTTTATCGTGACTCCAGCGCTGACGGTAAACTTTTTCCCACTCTCTACTTTTCTCTTCAAGTACTGACCAGTTTCCGTTGAATCTTTCTGTTGGCTTAAAAAAACGTAACCCAGTTCCAATTGCCATTTTTCCAACTCCTTATCGACAGTTTTGTCCTCTTACTCATCATTATGAAAGAATTCACAAACGAAACCTATTGGGGAAACACCTATCGATATAGGGGGATTCCCTTAAATGATAAATTTGCTGAAAAGAACGGATTATGATGCAGAATTTAATGAAACGTGACTTTTTGATGAGAAACAGTGGTGTTTGGAAGAAGAATTGAGGATTTTCTGCTTTTTGCCTGGTGTAAGCGTCCCGGTTAGGGTGAAGTTGGGAGGTGGGAGATGTTTCTGAAAAAGCATGCGCAGGATACTTATATAAAGTATATTCTGGCAGCAGATGGACGAATATTACTGGATGAATATGATGACCGCGTACTGAGAAATTATGTGAAGGGTCTGGACGGAGAGCAGCTTTTTTATGAGATGACTCAGAGTCTTTCGTGCCTGCAGTTATGGGATGTAAGTGTGGAAATGAAAGGGTCTGTGCAATTTGATTTTCTGTTTATCAGTGATGGCCGGATTTATCACTTTGAAATCAAGAATTTTAGCGGGAATTATTCATTTATGCACGGAAATTTAGTCAGTGAACATGGCTATGTATATAAAGATGTACTGTCCCAGCTTATGCGTGCAGACTATAAGCTGAAAGAACTCGTCCGATCGACTCGTTATGAGGTCATCAGTCGGGTTGTATTTATAAATCCGAGTTTCAGAGTTGAAGGATGGCGTGGACATTCGAATGTATTGTTCCATCATCAGCTTGATGGAGTGATTGATTATTTCAAGAATAGCGAGGTCACTCGTGAAGATTACGAGTTAGCTGCGTATCTGATCAAACAGCATAGGACACATAATAAATATCAGCGAATTAAATATTATCCTGTTACAGAAATGAAGAAAGAAATGAGATGTCCAAAATGCAGGAAACTCAGCTTATGTCATGTAAAAAATATGCATTATACTTCCTGCTACTGTGGTTACACTGAAAAATTAGACTCGACTATTTTCAGAGTAATTGATGAACTCGAAATATTAAAAGTGGGCCCATTGAAAATAACAACTCTAGTTGAATGGACTGGGTTGAACCGGAAAACGATTGAACGTTTCATGCAAAAATACTGCGAAAGACAGGAAAAGTATTGCTACAGCCTTAAAAATGTCGTGAAAACTAAAGAAAGTACGACATTTCTACCTGAAATAACTTGAAATCATCGAAAAGTGTCGCACTTTTTGCGTAAAGCACGACACTTTCTCTCTTCTCCTCATGTATAATAATCATATAAAGGGGGGCGCGTCACTTGCCTGAAGATATTACTTTCAACCAGCCGATTATTAAGTATCATAACGGTGCATTTATAGATCAAAGCGATGATATCGCAACTGAATTTCCTCTGACACTCTATGTCAATCAGCAGGAATTTGCGACTATCGTCTGCAGTCCTACAAACCTGGAAGAACTCGTTCTTGGTTTTTTAGCGTCTGAAGGTGTTATTTTCAGACGAGCAGATATTCAAAACATTCATCTTGACGACAGCAAAGGATTCTGCCATATCACTTTGAACAGAGAAATTGAACAACATTACGGCCAGTATACGAAAAGGATGATCAGTTCTTGCTGCGGGAAAAGCCGCCAGTTCTATTTCGTTAATGATGCAGCGACTTCTAAAGTCTCTATGACCGAGACAAAGATCACAGCACAGGAAATCTTCAGTATGATGGATGCCCTACAGGAACAAAGCACAGACTTTAAGCAGACAGGCGGCCTTCACAATGCAGCAATCAGTGATGGTAAAGACTTCTACATCCACCGGTCAGATATCGGTCGTCATAATGCACTCGATAAACTGTTTGGTTACTGTATTGAAAAGCGTATTCCAATTCGTGATAAAGTCCTTATCTTTTCAGGCCGTATTTCCTCGGAAATCCTGATTAAAGCATCTAAAATTGGCGTCGGTATCATTCTCTCTAAATCAGCACCGACTGACCTTGCAATCAAACTTGCAGATGACTTAAATATTACAGCGGTCGGATTCATCAGAAACGAGACATTTAATATTTACAGCCATCCAGAGCGTATCATCTAAAAAAAGCTCGAGCGATTTCAGCTCGAGCTTTTGACTTTCAGTAATTCATATCGTTCACTGACTTTACGATAACCTTGGCGTTCATACATGTCCCGTGGTGTATCATTTCCATCTGCTATCAGGATAAGGGACTGACCATAATCAAGCACCTTCTCCTGCAAGGCTGTCCCTATCCCTTTTCCTCTGGACGTCTCTAGCACGTAAAAATCATCGAGCTCTATTAACTCTCCGTTTAATATCGCTTCTAATTTACCGACCGGCTGTCCGTTGTCATACGCCACCAGCTGAATGACTGTATCATCAGCCCTGTCAGCTGTATGCATATCAATTTTGAGGTCAGCAAATTCTTCACCATATTCGAGCTCACCGACACGACAGACAGAGAGAAAATCTCTAAACGTCTGATCGTCCCCTACTATCTTCACTTCTCCTGCCCGCTTACCGAGCGTCAGCTGTTCTGTCTGATAAAGTTCCATTTTCTCTACTGTATAGCCCGCGTCTTCAGCATAGTCCTTGATATCCTGTGGTAACGGTACATTTTCAGGAAAGATAAATAAGAGATGCTTCTGCCCGCGTTGCTCGTGAAAATCAGTCTGCATTTTCTCGTCATCCTTAAATGTTTCAAGTGACGGCATGACCTGATACTCAAAGTAATTAGAGTAGTAACGAATCAACTGGCTTGGTGTATGGAAATGAGTATAACGTGTATTCTCACTATAAACTTCTGCTACTTGTTTTGTATCTTTAAATGAAACCATCCTATCATCCCCTTTAAGAGAATTATAGCGTATTTAAGTAGCGTTTGATGGATGGAATATTTCGCAGGCGAACTGCCAGAATAGCTGCAATCAATCCTTTAACAAGGTCGCCTGGTATAAAGACGATAACGGTTTTTAAAGCTTTTAAAATCGGCATATGTAAATTAAAGGCCATAAAAATTCCACCAATCAAATTACAGAGTAATGCGCCGATCAGACCATTGATCAGGAAAATCTGCCAGACACTCATTTGATGAAACTGACGTTCAGTAAGTAAACCAATCAGATAAGCAACAAGTGGGAATGATAAAATATAGCCACCTGTCGGTCCAAAGAACAATCCAAAGCCACCATGTCCGCCTGATAAGAGTGGGAGTCCGAGCGCAACTAAAATAACAAATAATAATACACTTAATCCGCCGCGCTTACTTCCCAGCAGACATCCTGCGAGTATATAGCCCAAGTTCTGAAAAGTAAAGGGTACACCAATACCTAAGTTAATGGCTGGCAGTAAACCAAGCACTGCAATAAGTGCTGTAAACATCGCAATAATTACTAAATCTTTCGTTTTCATCTTCAATCTCCTTTCGACAATAAACTGATTATAACTTAATTGTTAACCTATTAAAATATAAAGTTTACATTGTAAATAAAAAAAGATGCACTGCCGTGCATCTTTCTATTATTTCAGTTTCAGCAGTTCTTCTTTCAGTACTTTACGTTGATGCTCCAGTGAAATCGAATCATTGAACCAAAAATCTTCTGCATCATATTGCACGACGCGATTATTTTTCACAGCGTCCATGTTTTTCCAGACATTTGATTTAACAACACTGTTCGCATCTTTACCTGCATCGCTTGAATAAAGTACGACATCACCTGCATACTTGCTGATTTCCTCCGCTGAAATCTTCTTCCAGCCTGTCGGTTTAACGTCTTTGACAACATCTTCCTGCATCTTCAGTCCGAATGCCTGGTAGATAATCTCAGAACCGCGTCCCCAGTTATCGCCATATGCATATATCTCTTTTTGGAAGAATTGATAGATCGTATAAGTTAAATCATCGCCTAACTTGGCTTTGATTTCTTTACCGTCTTTCGCTGTTTCTTCTTTCCATTTATCTACAAATACTTTCGCTTCTTTTTCTTTACCTACGATTTTGCCGAGTTCCTCATGAATCTGCAGGTAGTTATGTTTGGCATACGCAACCGGAATTGTCGGTGCAATCTTAGCATATTTTGAGTTATTTTTATCTGTATCAAATGAGATGATTAAGTCCGGTTTTAACGTCGCAACTTTCTCAACATCACCAGCGCCTAATTTTTCAACGCCTTTCAGTTTCGGAGCCAGAATTTCTGACTGGAATGCATATTCGTCAACCCCTACTGGTTTGACACCTAAATCAAGTAAGTTACCTGTATAGCTTGCGCCCATTAACACAATGCGTTTAGGTTCAGAAGGAATCTTAATTGTTTTGCCATTATCTAATTTGTAATCAACTGTACTGCTTTTTTCTGTATCCTCAGCTTTTTTATCTGCATTGTTGCCACATGCAGCAAGCGTCATTAAACATGCTACTAAAACGAATAACCACTTCTTCATTGTTTTCCTCCAATTGAGATTCATTCTCATTAATAATACAAGGCTAATCATACCTGTATCCTTACGTTCGTGCAACATTTTTATGAATTTAATCAAAAGAACACTGCTTCGGGGCAGTGTTCTTAGACTAGCTATAGGTAAAAAAGTCCATATATATGATAGCCGCTGCGATATATTGAATCATCACGAAAGCATAACTCCACTGCAGCCAGTATCTATCGTTATCCGGAAGATGCCAGTCGGGAAAAATACGCTCCAGCAGTCCAACTTGAACGAAATATAAACCCAAACCAAGTGGTAATGCCCAGGCGATTAGTGCCGCGACTTTCTCATGAGTAATATGAAAAATCGTGTACCCTATATAGCACTGGCAGAGGAGAATGATGATGGAAAGAAACGCTGTCTGTATATCAATCATATTTTCCTCACACCTTTCACTAACAGCATCAGAAGGAACTGAAGTCCTGTAATCAGTGCCATCCATAAAATAGCCTCACTATTTAAAGCGCTTAAAGAATCAACAATGACCTGCAACGGGTTCGTTAAGATATGCACAGAGTGGAAGCGTAGGAAGCGACCAATAAAAATACCCGCGCTCGAGAGAATCATGAACATCAAAATAACGACTCGCTGAAGTAATCGATCTGAAACCAGATGGTATAACGTTAAAATGACCTGCACATAATAATATAGTGCTAACATCACACCCGCTGAAAGGTAAGTAAAATCTATCCACTCAGATAAATTTAATGTCTTAAGAAAATCAAATGAATAGAGATTTAAGTGTATCAAGTCTGTCACCACATAAAAAATATTAGGTGACATCAGTACAAACACTAGTGAAACGACCAGGAAAAGCGGCCATTCCCTTCTACTTTTCGGTTTAAAGAGTGGTAACAATTGGCTGATTTCATAAGGGATAAAAGCCAGAATCAAATTCTGCACCATAAATAAATATTGGGTGGGAATAAGAAACGAAATCAACAGGTATAACACAAAACACAAACGACCGATATTTCGGCTGTACATCAAAAACCCTCAATTCTATTACAGTTTTGAACCCTCATTCTACAATAAAATTAAGACATTATCGACTGATGTCCTGTGTCTCTGCTGCCAGCATACGGATAACAGCGTCATCCATAGGTGGATTATGAAGTCCCGCACGCATACTTCTATGACGTCGTTCGATGATGCCTGCTTTCTCCAGGCTCTTCCCACCTATTATCCTCATCGCAATATCCACGATGTTGATGCCGTTATTCACGACAATATGTTTTGCTGCACCGAAAGTCGGCGCCAGACCACGCGCGCCTGATTGATGGAGATCAGCAGCATGATAAAGGAAGTGTCTCGCTGTCATCAGTTTCAATTCCATCTCACCAAGTTTCGACTGGATGTGCGGAATATCTGCTATCGTCCCTTCAATTGAATTCGGTGAATGACTATGCGCAAAAATAGCTGCGTCGTCTCTTGCGCCTTGAGCGATACCTAGATAGACTGCCGGAATATGCATGAGCCATGGATTATCCACTTTGTCGCGCCCTGCTTCTACTAAATAACGGTCTTCTACATAGACATCGTCAAGTATCAGATCATGACTTTCGGTCGCCCGCATACCCGTCACGTCCCAGCTTTCTTCAATGCGACAGCCTTCTTTATCTGCCGGCACATAGAAAAAGCATAGTGTTTCTTTTTCTTCCACGTAAGCACCGACGATATAATGTGTCAATCTGTGGCTCATCGATGTATAAGTCTTAACACCATTTAATAGCCAGCCCTCTCCTTGACGAACTGCATGCGTCGCAGGACGACCTCCTCTTGTCGGACTGCCAGTCTGCGCCTCTGAAACAACACGGTTAGACAGTGCGCCATTTTGCACTGCTTCTGCAAACTCTGTCATCATGTCATCAGACCACAGCTTAAACTGGAATACTTCGCCGACAATTCCCAGATGCCAGCCGATGGATAAAGCTGTCGACTCATCGTAGCTGGCCAGCGTTTCCTGCAGTAAAATGACAGACTTGATACTTAAGCCATAGCCACCGTACTTTTCCGGTAAAGACAGCTTGCTGTATCCTTCTGTTATCAGCCAGTCGATTAACCTGTGATTCAGCTTCCCCGCTGTATCTGCTTCTCTCGCTGTCTGTTCGATCCATTCCCGGTTCTGCCGGATTTTATTAATCCACTCTTGTTCAATATCGTTTGTTACAAATAACTCACGATCCATTTTTATCACCTCATAGACATACTACCACTGTTAAAATCACCCAAACAAAAAAACCGACTTCAAAAGTCGGTTTTTAAATCTTAAGGTTTAAGTACTACTTTGATGTTGTTATCTTTCTTCTCATCAAAGATTTCATAAGCTTCTGATGCCTGGTCTAATGACATGTTATGTGTAATGATTTCTGTCGGATCAAAGACGCCGTCACGAATCATCTCATAGAGTTTAGGCATTAAGTGGATAACAGGTGCCTGCCCTGTTTTGACGATAACATTACGGTTGAAGATAAGTGGTAACGGGAAGTTCGCTGCCGGAGTCGCATAGACACCTGTAATCTGAATCGTACCGAATTTGCGAACTGCTTCAGCAGCTGTTTCAATCGGGCTGATTGAACCACGCTGTGGCGTCACTAAGTTTGAGACACGTTCAGTTAACTTCACTTGTCCGTCCATACCCACACAGTCAATCACGACATCCGCGCCGCCTTTTGTATCTTCACGCAGTAATTTACCGATTTCTTTTTCTTTATCGAAGTTATAGACTTCAACCTGGTTGTATTTCTTCGCATGTTCTAAACGATGTTCTACATTATCGACAGCGATAACACGGTTTGCACCTTTCAGTTTCGCAAATTTCTGAGCCATCAGACCGATTGGACCGCAGCCTAAAACGATAACTGTGTCTCCGGCTTTAACGCCTGCATGTTCAACACTCCAGTAAGCAGTCGGCACGACATCTGATAAGAAGAGTACCTGTTCATCTTTCATATCGCTGTCTGGCACTACAAATGAAGAGAAATCAGCAAATGGGACTCTTAAATACTCAGCCTGACCACCCCAGTGGTTACCATGCATTTTACCGAAACCGAACAACCCACCATTGTCCATTTTCCAGTTCGCTTGTTCTTCATTTGAATTGTCACATTGTGATTCCATATCGTGTGTACAGTAGTAGCACTCACCGCAGCCGATATTGAACGGGATGACAACACGGTCCCCTTTTTTCAGTTTAGTGACCTGGCTGCCGACTTCTTCAACGATACCCATCGGTTCGTGACCAATCACGAATCCAGGATCCATCATCAGATCACCTTGGTGATATAAGTGCAAGTCAGAGCCACAGATACCTGTCGCTGTAATTTTAATAATCGCATCAGTAGGTGCTTCAATAATCGGATCTTTAACTTGTTTGACTTCCATTTTCTTTTTGCCTTGGAACGTAACTGCCTTCATAGTTGGACACCTCTTTATATTTTTTTGACCTTTTACCTTATACCCGCTTTCAGACAATTAAACTCAGAATGCATGCTTTAAAAGTATATTCCTAAAGGTTTCCATATGCGATACAATAGGGTCAATTACATGAATGGAGGTTCATCATGAAAAAAACAACTTTAGCACTCTCACTTTTACTGCTTGCAGGCTGCAGTAATGATAAACCAGCAGAAAAAGCAGAGATTACAGTGTCCGCCGCTGCCAGTTTAAAAGATGCTCTTTCGGTAATTGAAAAAAACTATGAAAAAGATTACGATGTTGATATCAAATTCAATTACGGGGCTTCAGGCTCACTCGCCAATCAGATTAAAGCAGGTGCCCCTGTCGACCTCTTCTTCTCTGCCGCACAAAGTAAAGTGGATGATCTGGTGAAAGCCGGTACTGTTAAAAAAGAAAACCAGCAGACTATCCTGGAAAACAAACTTGTCATCGTCAGTAAGTCAGACGTCAAAGACTTAAACAGTCTTAAGCAGGCATCCATCAAAAAAATCGCTGTCGGAACGCCTGAAACGGTACCTGCCGGTGCTTATGCTAAAGAAGCGCTAACAAAAGCAGACACCTGGCAGGATGTACAGAAAAAAATCGTCTTTACAAAAGACGTCAGGCAAGCACTTACTTATGTTGAGTCAGGTAATACAGATGCCGGAATCGTCTATGCTACAGATGCCAAAGGAACTCAGCTGAAACAAACTGACATCCAGGACGCTCTACATAGTCCCATCACTTATCCGCTCGCACTCATAAAAGATAATCAATCATCGCATGCATTTTATGATTATCTTCAATCCGATGCAGCAAAGAAAGTTTATCAATCATATGGATTTAATGTTAAGTGAGACATTTCTGCCACCGATACTGACGTCGCTTAAAGTCTCTCTCATCGCTACACTAGGAAGCTTAATCATCAGTATTCTGTTCATTCTGCTGACCGCTCGCCCATTCCCTGGGAAATCGGTCGTTGAAACACTCATTATGCTGCCGATGGTACTGCCGCCCACTGTTGTCGGCTTTTTACTGTTACTTTTGTTTGGCAAACAAGGACTGGGACAGCTGGGTTTCAGCCCTGTCTTTACCATTTATGCGGCGATTATCGCAGCTACAGTCGTCGCCACTCCACTCATGTATCAATCGCTTAAAATCGGCATTGATAATGTCTCAACAGATGTGCTGGATGCCGCCAAAGTCGACGGCGCAGGTCATCTAACTATATTTAAAAAGATTATTCTCCCTTTATCAAAAGGCGCATTATTAACAGGGATACTTTTTTCATTTGCACGTGCTCTGGGAGAATTCGGTGCGACATTAATTTTTGCCGGCAATATTCCAGGTGTCACGCAGACGATGGCGACTGCCATCTACATCGCGATCGACAATAACGAACTGTTCCTGGCCGGTTTATGGGTGGCGCTCATGATTGTTTTCTCATTCATACTCATGCTCATCATACACAACCTCAAAAAAAACACATAAAAAAGAAGCAGTTTAAAAACTGCTTCTTTTTGTCTAGTTGATCTGTACGCCACCTGTGACACCATAAACCTGGCCTGTCACATAGCTTGCGCTGTCAGATGCTAAAAATACATAGACATCAGACAGTTCAACCGGCTGACCGGCACGCTTTAGATCCACTTTCTGACCGAACTCAGGAATTTTTTCCTGTGGCTGTCCGCCTGTAATCTGAAGCGCAGTCCAGATAGGGCCTGGTGCGACAGAGTTCACACGGATACCTTTTTCGCCGAACTGAGTTGCCAGTGATTTTGTAATAGAAACGATGGCGCTCTTCGTTGCTGCATAGTCAACCAAGTTTTTACTTGGGTTATAAGACTGTACAGAAGAAGTCGTAATAATAGAAGCGCCTGCTTTAAGATGAGGCAATGCTGCCTGGACGAGCCAGACTAAAGAGTATACGTTCGTTTCAAAAGTCGAACGTAACTGTTCAGTCGATAAATCTTCGATATGATCCACTGCTGTCTGCTCACCTGCCACACTGCAGAGAATATCGATACCGCCAAGTTCTTTGACAGCCTGCTCGACAAGTTCTTTATTGAATGCTTCATCGCGTAAGTCGCCAGGAATCAAGACAGCTTTCTGTCCCGCTTCTTCAATGACGGCTTTAACTTCCTGTGCATCTGCTTCTTCAAATGGCAGATAGTTGATTGCGACGTCTGCGCCTTCCTTCGCGTAGGCAATGGCAGCTGCACGGCCAATACCTGAATCACCGCCTGTTACAAGTGCTTTCTTACCTGTCAGCTTGCCTGTCCCTTTATATGATGTTTCACCGCAGTCCGGCACTGGTGTCATTTTTTGCTGTAGACCAGGGGCCTGCTGTTCCTGCTTCTCGAATTTACCGTTATAGTGCTTAGTTAATGGATTTTCATTTGTCACTACTATCACTCCTTATATGTAATAGTATTGCACGTATCAGATGGATTAAACACGAATCAGGTCTTCTCTTGAAAAAAGAATAACCAATCGGTAGACTGAAGTTGAACACAACTTAACTAAAGGAGAATGAGCTATGACTAAATCTACACCTCATATCAAACCAGAAAATAATCCAATCGCAGAAACGATTCTCTTACCCGGCGACCCGTTACGCGCGAAATTCATTGCAGACACTTATTTAGAAGATGTCGTTCAGTTCAATGAAGTGCGTAATATGTTCGGCTACACAGGAACTTATAAAGGTAAAAAAATCTCTGTTATGGGAACAGGTATGGGTATCCCGTCAATCGGTATCTATTCTTACGAACTCATTCACACATTTGGCGTGAAGAACCTGATTCGTGTCGGTTCATGTGGTGCGATGCAGGAAGGTATCAACGTCTATGATGTCATCATAGCACAAGGTGCATCTACAGATTCTAACTACGTCGCACAATACGGTCTGCCAGGTCACTTCGCACCTATCGCTGACTACAGCTTACTTGCACGTGCGAAACAATTAGCAGATGAAAAAGGTGTGCCGAATCACGTAGGTAATGTCTTATCATCAGATATTTTCTACAATGCTAACGAACAGGCAACAGACAAATGGCGCTCTATGGGTATCTTAGCAGTAGAAATGGAATCTGCTGGTCTTTACATGAACGCGGCTTATGCAGGCGGAGATGTCAAAGCGCTCGGTATCTTCACAGTGAGTGACCACTTACTAACACATGAAGAAACAACACCAGAAGAACGCCAGACATCATTTACTAAAATGATGGAAATCGCACTCGAAATCGTCGAATAAAAAAAGCCCCACGGGGCTTTTTTTATTTGCGTTTATCCAGCTGTTCATTGACAAAATCCGCGAATACTTGTGCTGTGCCGTTACCGATATCACGAATTCGAATCGGTCCCATATCAAAGTTCACTGTCAAAGCACTATCTTCTACTTCTACACCTTTAATATCATCATAGCTGATCACACGCTGATACGGCTGGCCGTTCATATCTGCTACCATAAAGAATCGCATATCAGTCGGAATATATTCACCTGTGAATTCTTTTTGATTGCCTACAGCGAATTCGATGATACCTACTACTCCTGGCCCTCTTTTTTCAGTCGGACTCAGTTCTGATGCATTGAATAATTCTGTCATGTTATTGCCTCCTTTATTATTAACTCTTATCTATACCCCTAATGAAGTAAAATAGCCTTGAAATTTTATTTACTATTGACAACGCTTACGAAACGTTTAATACTTTAAATGAAAATGATTATCATTCACAAGGAGCATACATATGAATAAATCGATTTTATTTCCCGCAGTTTTAGCAGGCACTCTGCTTCTGACAGCATGTGGACAGGAAACGAAAGAAGAGAAGCCGGTAACTGAAGAGACAGAAAAAACAGCAAGTGTAGCTTTATCTAAAGAAACAGACGCATATAAAGCATACACTGTTGACCAGATCGATCAGTTTGTTAAAGAAACAGATAAATTTGTTACCGCATTTAAAGCCGGTAACATTGAAGAAGCAAAAGCACTCTACCCAAAAGCCCGGATGTATTTCGAACGTTCTGAGCCAGTAGCTGAGAGCTTCGGAGATTTAGATCCGCGCATCGATGCCCGTCTTGCTGATATGAAAGCAGAAGGCAAAGAAAAAGAATGGTCCGGCTATCATAAGCTTGAAAAAGCATTATGGCAGGATAAAACAACTAAAGGCTTAGAAGGGACAGCAGACCAGCTCTTGAAAGATGCTAAAGAACTGCGTGCTAAAGTCGATACTGCTGAAGTCACGCCTAAGCTGATGTTACAAGGGTCGATTGATCTGCTGAACGAGGTTTCAACCTCGAAGATTTCAGGTGAAGAAGAGATTTATTCTCATACTGACTTATATGACTTCAAAGCGAATATTGAAGGCGCTGAAAAAATCTTCTCCCTCTTTAAAGAAAAAATCATAGCAAAAGACAAAGCACTTGCAACGAATATCGAAGACAAATTTAAAAACGTCAATCAGCTGCTCGACAAACATCAGAAAAATGGTGAGTTTGTCAGCTATGAAGCATTGACTAAAGAAGATACAAAAGCCCTGGCTGACGCAGTGGATAAATTAGGTGAACCTTTAAGCCAGATGGCTATTATTATGGAGTGAGAATAGTGACTAAAGAAAACAGTGTTTCGCGTAGAGATTTCCTGAAACTCGCAAGTATCGGCGGTGCCGGCGTTCTCGTCGGTTCAACCGGACTTGGTACTTCTCTTTACGCGCTTAATCATTTCGGCCGCGATAACCAGCATTCAAAGAACAAAGTCAATTTTTACGGCAAACATCAATCAGGGATTGTGACAGACGTGCAAAAGCACGTCTATTTTGTCGTTCTAGAACTGTCTACTGATGATGTACAACAAGTGAAGAAAATGTTTCAGGACTGGACAACTCAGTCAGTCAAGCTGATGAATGGTGATGTCCTCGCTGAAACCTCTAAAAACACCTTACTGCCAAGCGTCGATACAGGCGAAGCAGTCGGTTTAGATGCGAGCAGATTAACCCTTACTTATGGTATCAGTGCGGAATTCTTCAAAAAACTAGGCATTGAGCATTTGAAGCCGAAAGATTTTGTCGATCTTCCTCATTTCCCGAAAGACCAGCTGAACCCGAAATATACGGGTGGACATATTTTCATTCAGGCCTGCAGCGATGATCCACAAGTGAATTTCCATGCAGTCCGTAATCTTGTCCGTGCTTCCCGTGATATCGTCTCTATGAAATGGAGTCAGACCGGCTTCAATTCATATGATGAAACTAAAAAAACACCTGATACACCGCGCAATCTGTTCTCGTTTAAAGACGGCACAGGTAACCCGAAATTCAAAGATACAGAGACGCTTGACCGTTTTGTCTTCATTGACCAGGACTGGGCAAAGAACGGTAGTTATCTTGTTGTCAGAAGAATTCAGATGCATATTGAGACGTGGGACCGCACTTCTCTCGAGGATCAGGAACGTACATTCGGTCGCCATCGTGATTCTGGTGCACCTATCGGCATGAAGAAGGAATATGATGAAATAGATATTAAAAGTAAAAATGACAAAGGCGAGCTGAATATCCCTGAGGATTCACATGTCCACCTTGCTAAAAAAGCCAATACGACGATTATGCGCCGGTCATTCTCTTATTCTGATGGTATCAATGAAGCGACAGGCACGTTCGATGCCGGTTTACTCTTTGTCTCTTTCCAGAAATCTCCTGAACAGTTTATCAAGCTGCAGTCAATGATGGGCCGTGTCGATCGTCTGAATGAATACATCACTCACCGGGGGTCAGGCGTCTTTTTAGCATTCCCAGGTATTAAAGAAGGAGGCTATATTGGTGAAGCGTTATTTAATCGTCTTTAGTCTCCTGCTCTGTTTCCTGCCTCGTGCAGGCTATGCAGAGGCTTCGCTGAGTGACTTGTTTATCGCGATTACAGACAGCAAATCTGCGCTGGAAGATAACGATGAACAAGCTTACAAAAAGCATATTAAAGAGCTGGATAGTGCCTACCAGAAAGTACCGAAGAAGAATATTAAGCTGGAAAAGGATATCACCCGACAAATAGCCAAATTGAAATCGGCTCATGATTCTGATAAACGTACGGCTACTTTACAGTCGCTGTCTGAAAATCTTGTTGAATACGAAAAACAACTGAATCCTGTCGATAAGAATGAGAAGCGACAGAAATTAAAGAACGCCCTTTATCCCATTATCGATGATTTTATCAAAGCAATAAAATCCGGTGAAATCGATCAGGCTATGCAATATAACAAAGATTTAAACAGCGCCTGGACAGCAAACGAAAAGATTGTCCGCAGTGAAGATATCGGGCGTTATGGTCAGATCGAGACTGAACTGATGATGACGCGGATTGCCTTATCAAAAGAAACACCTGATAAAGAAAGTGCTGTTCAGCATTTGAATCAGCTTAAACAAGAACTCGTAGATTATCTGTCCGGTAAAGAAGCGAAAACAACCGAGAAGAAAGATGTCTCTATATTATCAACTTACTTGAAAGATGCTGATCAACAGATTGAAGATAATGATCTTGAATCAGCGAAAGCGACGTTATCCCAGTTTGTAGTAGACTGGCCTAACGTTGAAGGTGATATCAGAACAAGCAATGCCGCCCTTTATACTGAAATCGAGCAGAAAGTGCCGGATTATGCCGGCTCACTGAACGATAATAATAAAACAGACATTCAGCAGGATCTGAAACAATTAAATCAGAAAATCCAACTGGCTATCAGTAAGACGAATTACACATTTATTGATGCAGCACTCATCATGCTACGTGAAGGTGTTGAAGCACTTCTCATTATTATGGCTCTTATTTCTGTGACAAAAAAAGCGCGCCAGCCAAAAGGCACACGCTGGATTATCGTCGGAGGATTAATCGGGCTGTTAATGAGTATTGTGATAGCCTTTATCTTCAACCGTTATTTCTCCGGCATCGGACAAGGACGAGAACTGATAGAAGCGATTGTTGGTCTTCTGTCCGTTCTGATGATGCTCGCGATTGGTATGTGGTTACATTCCAAGTCTTCTCTTCAAAACTGGCAGCGATTTATCGATAAGAACATGGCACAGGCCATGACGTCAGGCAGCATTCTGTCATTCAGTTTCGTCAGTTTTCTTTCTATCTTCAGAGAAGGTGCTGAAACCATTATTTTCTATGCAGGAATAGCAGGTAAAATCTCAACAGGACAGCTGCTGACAGGTATTGGTCTGGCTCTTATTATACTAGTACTCATCGCCGTCTTCTTTGAACAGCTGACACGCGTTATTCCGATCAGACAGCTCTTCTTCTGGATGTCTGTGCTGATTTTCCTGCTCGCTTTCAAGATTTTAGGCGTCAGTCTGCACACATTCCAAGTCCTGAATATGTTACCTACGACAACAATCAAAGGACTGCCTTTTATTTCACTTATCGGTTTTTATCCGACAGTAGAAACGTTAATTCCGCAGCTCATATTCATTGCTGTAATTAGTTTTTATCTCTTTAAACTGAAACGTCAGTAAAGACCTCGAATTTCGAGGTCTTTTTTTGGTAATTATCGTAATATTCGCATTCATTTGTCTGATTCGTTACACTCAGGGTATAACATTGGTAAAGGAGTTTGTTATGCAGCAATGGATTATGGATGTGATGGAACAGTTCGGTTATTTCGGTGTCTTCCTTCTTATCCTTCTTGAAAACGTATTTCCACCTATTCCTTCAGAAGTCATTTTGACGTTCGGCGGCTTCATGGTCACTCAGTCTGAAAAGCTGAATTTTATTGGTATGCTGATTGCTTCAACACTTGGTGCTGTCGTGGGCGCACTTATTCTTTATTACCTGGGACATCTTCTCGGCTTAAAAAGGCTCGAAAAAATCGTTGATCGTTATGGCTGGATTTTAAGACTGACGAAGGATGATCTTTACAAAGCCGATAACTGGTTCAAAAAATATGGCGGTATCGCTGTCTTTCTTTGCCGCTTCGTTCCTCTTGTGCGCAGTCTGATTTCTATTCCTGCCGGGATCAATCGTATGAATATTGTGACGTTCACACTCTATACGACTGTCGGCACAGTTATCTGGAATGCTGTACTGATTTATTTGGGCTACTCTCTTGGCGAAAACTGGGAGAAAGTCCTGCACACTTTTGATACGTACTCAAACTTCTTCTATATTCTGATGGCAGTCGTTATTGTCGCAGGTCTTATCTATTTATTTAAACGAAAACCGAAAGGAGAATCATAATGAATAAAAAGTATCAGGTCGTTATTCTAGGTGGTGGCTCAGGCGGTATTTCAACTGCCAGTCGCCTCATCAAAGCAGGTATTAAAGATATCTTGATCATCGATCACGCAGACTATCATGCTTATCAGCCATCATGGCCACTTGTCGGTAGCGGAGCAGAGAAAAAAGAGAACAGCCGCAAAAAAATGGAGAAAGTCGTTCCACACGGGGCAGATTTTCTGCAGCAGAAAGTCACAGCAATCCAGGCAGTCGAACGCATTATCAGACTGGACAACAAGGAACAGGTGAACTATGAATATCTTGTTGTCGCACTCGGTCTCCAACTTGACTTTGATAAAATCGCAGGACTGTCGGAAACACTCGGCAAAAATCAAGTCTGCACCAACTATTTATATGATTACGTAGACTATACTTACAAGTCACTGAAAAAAGTGAAGGCAGGCAATGTCATCGTGACTAAGCCCTCAACGCCGATTAAAGGCGGCGTTGCACCTGAGAACTCCCTGTTTACCTTCGATGAGTTCTTCAAGGACAAGAAAAAGGGCCGGCCGACTCTGATTCTCAAGTCAGCACTGGATTCTCTTTTTCCTGTTGAGAAATACAGAAGACAGATTGAAAAGCAGATTGAAGATAAAGGCATCTCTTATGATCTGCAGCATGAACTGATCGCAGTCAATGGACCTGAACAAACCGCTATATTTAAAAATCTGCAGACAGAAGAGACTTATTCCACGCCATTTGACATGCTTCTTGTGACGCCACCTATGAGCGCACCGGATGTCGTCAAGCAGTCTACACTGAGCGATGAAGAAGGCTGGTTAAATGTCAATAAACATACTCTGCAGCATGTCCGTCATCAGAATGTCTTCGGTCTCGGTGACTGCACGAACCTGCCAACTGTGAAGATGGGCTCTGCAGTCCGTAAGCAAGTGCCTGTTCTTGCAGAGAACTTAGTCGCTCAGATTAAAGGTAAAAAACTGCCAGGTTATTACGACGGCATGACTGCCTGTCCTATCGCAACAGAATATGGTCAGGCGATCATGGCAGAGTTCAGCTACGATCTGAAGCCAAAAGAATCTCTACCGCTCGATCAGTCTAAGACTAATCCACTGCTCTACCAGCTTAAAAAAAGAGCGATACCGTTCATGTACTGGTACGGCATGCTCAAAGGTCGCAGCTAAAAAGCAGTCCAAATCGGACTGCTTTTTTGTTTTCTCTACCTCACTTCACTTAAATTAGGTACAATACCATTAATACACATTAAGGAAGTGAGCTATATGTTTAGAAAGTTTCTTGCACCTCTTCACAAAAAAGTACTCAGCAGTCATGACTCAAATTATCATCAAACATTTGATGAACTGGTCCAAAGACTTTCGATAGATGAATTGCGTCATAGTGCGATGTACTATCAGCTGGATTTTGATGAAGAAACTTCAAGGCAGACATTGATAGAGATGCTGTCAGAACGATTTCACAAAAAAGGGAATCTCTATTATGAGCTCTTAATACAGGAAGAAATACTGGATATCCAGCTTCTCGCCGATGCCCTGTCAGTAAACCATAATATTATCCATCTCTCTCCTAAAGATTTTGAACAGATGGTGACTGCGCTTATCATATTTGATATCGACAAGAAACTCGTTATTCCTGAAGATACAAAACAAGCGCTTATGAAACTACCTTTAGATGAAATCGAGCAGAAAAAAGATAAATATGAACAGGACTTCACCTTCATCTCCAGCAATCTGATGCTTTACGGTTTTGTCACTCGTGAACACCTGGAAGAACATTACAGGAAAACTTATCAAGATGCCTTTGAAACAGATAGTATCAATCTTTTTCTGTCGATCTATGACCTGCAGATTCATGACGGTTATATTGTTGATGGCTTGCTTGATTCATGGATAGAGGATAAAGAGGCTTTCCAGGAACTGCAGCAATTTCCTTATTACGAATTCAAGGATTCTCAGGAAGTCTATGATTTTGTCGGCCCGGACCATCATCTGCAGACACCGCAGATGAAAAATCTTGCTAAATTTCTGAAGAAAGAAGCACAGTTGTCTCCAGATGAATGGGACCATTTGATTGAAGGCATACAAGTCTATACAATGGGCGCACCCGATTTTGAAAGTGCTGACCATGAAATCGGTCTTCTGATCAAAGGACAGCTCTCTCGAGAAGACAGAGAACAGTTCGACACTCTATATAAAGATTTATTTCAGCATACGAGACAATGGGTTCTTGGTGGTCATACCCCTAGTGAAATTGAACAGATGGAACTTGACCGTGAAGCAGTCAAACGCTCTATCAAAATGAATAAAGTCGTTGCTTTTAATGATATAAAAGCAATAAAAAAGGATTGATCATAATGATCAATCCTTTTTCTGATGATTAAAGCTGTCTAGACCAATGACGTTGTTCTACAAGGTTGTTCAGGTAATCTTTTAAGTCTGTACCAACTAAAACGATACCTGGTTGTCCTTCTTTAACAGCCGTCTGTGCAAGAAGCGGTTGTACTTTCTGAGTATAACCGATTGTCTTATAATGACGATTCGCTGCTTCAATCGCATCTTTAGCTGGTGGTGCAAGCGGTTCTGCTGCATCAGCAACTAAGAGGCCATCAAATAATGTAGAGTGAACTGTATCATATGTTTCAGTCACTTTCAGTTCACCGAGTTTCATCGCGCGGTCAGATACTAATTTATAGTTTACTTTGTTAGCTGCAAGTTCTTTAACATAGTCTGCTACTTGCTTAGCATCAGAATCAGCTGTAACATACACTGCCACTGATAAAGTATCCAGTTTTTTGATCGTATCTAATGTACTAAGTGCTTTAGACACTTTTGTTTCTTTAGATTCTTCATCGCCTGCCGGTACTTCAGCGCCTACACGTAATGCAACTTCTTCAGCAAGCTTTTTATCTACTTTGTTTAAGTTGTTGACTGCATTCTGTTTAACGAAGTCTAATTTACATTTACCGATTTCAAAGCTGAAAGCATCTGTTAAATGCTGACGTTCTGGCTCTGATAAACTATTTAAGAACATTTTTGCCTGAGAGTAGTGATCAAGGAAGCTTTCGCTACGTGCACGTACTTTGTGCGCATCGATGCGTTCATAGTAATGTTCATAACCGCCCTTTTCAGCAGGTGTTGTATGTGGCTCATTATTGTTGATGCCATTATTATGGTAGCTTGTCATGCCTTTATGAATCTGATGCTGATGTAAGCCATCACGCTGGTTGTTAGCAAATGGACAGATTGGCGCGTTAATCGGAATCTGATGGAAGTTTGGACCACCAAGACGTAATAACTGCGTATCTGTATAAGAGAACAGACGTCCTTGTAATAATGGGTCATTACTGAAGTCGATACCTGGCACTACGTGAGCTGGGCTGAACATGACTTGTTCTGTTTCAGCGAATACGTTGTCGACATTGCGGTTTAACGTCATTTTACCTACGATTTGAACAGGTACTTCTTCTTCCGGCCATACTTTTGTCGGATCAAGAATGTCAAAATCAAATTTGAACTCATCTTCTTCCGGTATAAGCTGAAGTCCCAGTTCCCATTCCGGGAAATCGCCTTTGTCAATTGCTTCGTATAAATCTTCACGGTTGAAGTCAATATTTTTACCCGCGATAATCTGTGCTTCGTCCCATACTAATGAATGGGTACCAAGTAAAGGTTTCCAGTGGAACTTAACGAAATGAGATTTCCCTTCATTGTTAATTAAACGGAATGTGTTGACACTGAAACCTTCCATGGTACGAAAACTTTTCGGAATACCGCGATCACTCATTGTCCACATTGTCATGTGAGTCGATTCAGGGTTCTGTGCGAAGAAATCCCAGAATGTATCGTGCGCACTACCAGCCTGAGGAATTTCGTTATGCGGTTCTGGCTTAAGTGCATGAACTAAGTCAGGGAATTTAATAGCATCCTGAATAAAGAATACCGGAATATTATTACCCACTAAATCGTAATTGCCTTCTTCAGTATAAAACTTCGTTGCGAAACCACGAGCATCACGTACTGTTTCAGGGGATCCTTTTGAACCTTGAACAGTCGAGAAACGAACGAAGACAGGTGTTTTCTTCGATGTGTCGTTTAAAAATTTTGCTTTTGTATATTTTTCCTGTGATTCATATAGTTCAAATTCACCATGTGCCCCGTAGCCACGAGCATGGACAATTCTTTCAGGAATGCGTTCATGGTCGAAGTGTGTCATTTTTTCTCTGAAATGGAAATCTTCCAGTAAAGAAGGACCGCGCTCTCCTGCTTTTAATGTAAACTCATCTTCAGCCATTTTAAGACCTTGATTTGTTGTCAACGCTGCTTTTTGGGTTGTATCTACTGTGTGTGCCTGTAACTGCTTATCTTTTTCGTTAGCCATTCTGATATTTCCCCCTTAAACCAATTTATAATGTACCTAAATCATTTACCCGTCTCAATTCGACAGAAACATTTATATTACATATTTATTTTTTATTAAATATGAGTCTTTTACTCGTATTTCTGATATTTCATGTTATAATGAAATAAATAAATACCTACGACATAGTCGAAGGGGAGTAACTCAAGGAATTGATTTCCGGGTATAATCTCGTCATTACGAAAGCCTGCTTTCCGGGATTATAGAACTTTTATGTTCAGTGAGACCTTTGCCAATTTTTTTGGCATAGGTCTTTTTATTTGGAAAAATAATAATGAAGGAGGCTCCTTAAATGGATCCAAGTATTTTATTGTCCTATCTCTGGGTGTTAGTTGTATTAATTGTATTAGAAGGTTTACTTGCTGCCGATAATGCGATAGTCATGGCTGTAATGGTTAAACATTTAAAGCCGGAAGAGCAAAAGAAAGCATTATTTTATGGGCTAGTCGGCGCTTTTATCTTCAGAATCATCTCACTGTTCCTTATTACTGTACTTGCTCAGTACTGGGAAATTCAAGCACTCGGTGCTGCGTATTTAATCTTCATGTCCGTTAAAAATCTATATGACTACTTCAAGAAGAAAAACCATGGTGATGATACAACTGTACCAGATATAGCTGAAGAACAGGCAGAAGATACAAAAGGCAATGGCTTCTGGATGACTGTTCTGAAAGTTGAGTTTGCTGACATCGCCTTTGCTATTGACTCTATGCTTGCTGCAATTGCGATTGCTGTGACATTGCCTCACGTTGGACCTGATTTTCTTGGCTTAAATGCAGGCCAGTTCGCCGTCATGTTCACCGGGGGGATGATCGGTGTTATCCTGATGCGTTTTGCAGCTAATTACTTTGTAGCGATATTAGCTAAATATCCATCGCTTGAAGCAGCGGCATTCGCGATTGTCGGCTGGGTGGGGATTAAACTGGTCGTCCTCGTCTTAGCCCATGACAAAATTCATGTACTGCCACATGAATTCCCACATTCTTGGCAGTGGCAGTTAATTTTCTGGACTGTTCTCATCGGTATCGCATTAGGCGGTTTCCTCCTTGGGAAGTTCAAAGAGAAAAAAGCATCACATTAATGAAAAAAAGCAGCATTCGTGAGAATGCTGCTTTTTATTTGTACATATTACACTGTTAACTAATGTATAATAAGCTTAAGCATATTAGAAAGGAAAGTGTTTATCATTATTCCCTCACATTCATTCCCCAAGACTAAAATATTATTGATCAATACACTCGATGAAATGTTAAAAGATGTGACCATTGAAGACATCACGACCACTTCCATCGTTCAAAAATCCGGCATTACCCGCTCTACTTTTTAAACACATTACAAAGACAAATATGCGTTATTTGAAGATTTAGTCCTGTATATCTATTCTGAAATCATCAATACCTTGAGTTTTAACCTGGCACTTAGTTCTAACCAGGAATTTTTAAAACAATTCAAGGAAGACTATGTCCGTACGCTTCATCAGCTTTATAATCATCAGCATATCTTTAATCAGATTCCTGCTAAAAGTCGTATAGCGGCTATTAGAAGTGGCATCGATTTTTCAAAAGAGCATTTTCTTGATCAGTTTAAAAAACTGAAGTTTGATACGCCTCTTACTACAATGCAGTGAACTTTTTCTTATCGGGTCTTTTTCTGACATACGAGCTCTGGGTCAGTAACGGCTTCGACCTTTCAGTCGATGAACTGAGCGAGCAGTTGACGCAACTGACAGCTATGCAGTTTAATCTACATGATTAAACTGTTGTTTTTTTTGATGTTTTTTCAATATAGTTTCACCGAAGAAAGATAAAGTAAGATTGTCACCCTCTTCAATTAGTTTTTCTTCTCTTAATTGCATATACGCCTCTTCAAATTCATTCTCTGATAGTTCAGTCAATGGATGGACAGTCAGATTTTTAAGCTGCTGATAAGAGAATGGTTCATGATGATGTAATTGAATAGTATGTAATAAATAATAAATATTCATCGCTTTCACTCCTCTACTACTTGCCCATTATATACCCTAAGTAGCTAGCATTTTTTGAGAATTTGGTGAAAATATATAGATGGTAAATATATAGATAATACTTAACAATAAATTCCTTATATATTACAATAGCATTACAAATTGATTAAAAGAGGCGTTCCAATGACTTCTACGAAAAAAGATACACAATATTTACCTGGCTTAGATGGGTTAAGGGCTATTGCGGTTATTGCTATCATTATCTTCCACTTAAACCCTAAATTTCTGCCAGGCGGATTTCTCGGCGTTGATACATTCTTCATCATTTCAGGTTATTTAATTACCACGATTTTACTCAAAGAATATCGTGAAACGGGTTCTGTCAATCTCTTTAAATTTTATACGAAGAGGATTAAACGGCTGTTTCCTGCTATCTGGTTTCTTCTGGTCACACTGTTCGCTTACTGTCTTTTATTTGAACAGTCTATTCTTCACCAGCTGAAAAAAGATATCATAGCTGCCTTTTTTTATGTTTCAAACTGGTGGTATATCTTTGATAAAGTCGATTATTTTCAGGCGCTCGAACCAAGACCACTTCAACATCTCTGGTCACTTGCTATAGAAGAACAGTTTTATATTTTCTTTCCACTTATTTTACTCATCTTACTTAAAAAGTTTTCTCGTCGGACAGCCATTATTACTTTCACTGTTCTTGCTGTTATCTCAGCGATCTGGATGGCGGTACTCTATCATCCCGGCATGCAGGTGTCACGACTTTATTTCGGTACAGATACACGATTACAGACGATGCTGCTCGGTGTTTTACTCGCGTTTATCTGGCCGGCATTCCGTCTTAAACGTGAAGTGCCTCCTGCTATGCGAGTGACAATCAGCGCCATCGGAATCATTAATTTTGTGATTCTGCTTATCAGCTTCACTCAGATCACTGAAGCAACCGGCTTTTTATACCAAGGTGGCTTCTTCATTCTCGGTCTAATCACGATTTCAACGATTGCGTCATGTGTACATCCTGGCAGTCTGCTTAAGCAGCTGCTCAGTCTACCGTTTTTAACTTATATCGGTCGTCTGTCATACAGTCTGTATTTATGGCATTTCCCTGTCATCGTTATGGTCGAGCACCATTTCGTTAAAGGGCAAGTTCCATTTTATGCTTATATCATTGAAATCGCACTGACTATTCTATTTGCCTGGTTCAGCTATGAATTTATTGAGAAACCTTTCAGACGTGAAGGATTCAGTTACTTCAAACCTGCTCGTCTGAAAACGAGATGGCCAGTCGTCCTGATGTTACTTGCCCTTGTCGGTTTCTCAGGCTATTCATTTTTCCAGACAGAGACATCTGAAGCACCTAAAGTCTACACTACTCAGACCATGAGTGGTGTGACACCACCGAAATTACTGGGGCCTGTCAGCTGGGTTGATGAAAATAGTAACGGCGATGAACCTCAGTATGAAGTGAAGCAATATATTTCACCGCTCTTTATCGGCGATTCAGTCCTTGTCGATATCAACCAGCAGTTAAAAGAGATCTATCCGAACGCCACTATAGACGGCGAAGTCGGACGCAGTATTTATAAAGCGATTCCACTTGCTGATCAATACAGTTATCTCAATAAAAAAGATCAGATAGTTGTTCTAGGTATCGGTACAAACGGTGATTTCGAGGAAGTTCAGCTTGAAAGCTTACTTGCTAAATTCAATAAAGCAAAAGTTTATCTGGTTACTGCCCGCGTACCACTTTATTATGAATCTCATGTTAATCAGCTGATGAAAGAAGCTGCTAAAAACTATAAAAATGTTGAAGTCATCGACTGGTATGCAGTCTCTAGTGACCATTCTGAGTATTTCGCGTCGGACGGTATTCACCTTGAATATCCAGGTATCCAGGCGATGATTAAATTATTGAGTGATTCTATTAAATAGCATATTATTTGAAAGTTTTATCCAAAACCGATACGCTTGAAGTATTAAAAGCGGAGGTGTTAGAATGACTGAACAAATTTCAAACGAAGAAAAACGTCAGCGTCTATACGATTTACTGGAAAAGAACGATATTGCGATGTTAACAACGATTTCTGATAACAAACTGGTCGCTCGTCCAATGGGTTATAAGCACCTTGAAGATGATGCAGATCTGTGGTTCTTCACTCTGAAAGATACAGACAAAGCAGATGAAATCCAGAAAGATAACCGCGTCAATGTCTCATTCTCAAAAGAAGGCTATGCATCTATCTCAGGAACAGTTCATATCGTTGAAGACGATGCGAAGAAAAAAGAATTATGGAGTAAGCCGATGGAAGCTTTCCTTCATACCAGCTGTGATGACCCGAATGTCATCTTACTGAAAGTAGAAGCTGAATCAGCGGAATACTGGAGCACAGACCAGACTGTGAAGACTGTCATTGATGGCTTCAAACGTCTTTTCCAAGGTGACCAGAAAGATAAAGATGAAAGCATGAATGATACAGTAGAATTATAAAAAGAGCCCTCGGGCTCTTTTTTTTATAGCTTTAAATTGCGGCCTTTCCATTTCACTTTTTTAAAGATAAAGGTGTTGATGAAAGACCTTGTAAAGACATAGAGAAAATAAGCGAAGGCAATGCTTGAAAGGAGTGCTGTCAGCAAACTGAATCGTCCGACGCGCCTACTTAACATATAGAAATGCAGACTATAAAGCAGATATATAGTAACGCCGTATGCATTATGTGAGTAGAAGAGCAGCCCTAAGCTGATGATACTGCCCAGCATCCATATCACAATAAGCGCCATTACCCAAGGTTTAGTAGCAGCTGCTCCAGACGCGAAATGCTTGGCCCAGCCTTTCGTCATCGCTTTAAAACTGTCATACATCCGAAAGCTGATGTTTTCTTTACCCAGCAACGCTGTGACGGGCAGATGATGCTGAGTAAACTGCGTCGCCAGACCAAATCCTTCAATTAGTTGGTCACGAGCCTCATAGTGACCACCTGTCTCAAAATAATGTGCTCTTGAAATCAGAACGACTGGGCCAAAAGCAGCCGTCTCCCTACTTCTGACTGCTGTAAAAACATTCTGGCCGACAACTGTCAGGATATTGAACCAGACAGAAAGCTGCTCATAAGGTTTTTTAGTGAGGTGATAAGGCTGAACTGTCATTAGACCTCCGTCGTAACAAGTCAGCAGATTTTTGAGTGCCTGCGGATGATCAAGTGTGACATCCGCATCTAAAAACAACAGATAATCGGTCTCTGCATGTTCAGCGCCGAAGTAACAGGCTGCTGATTTGCCTTGCCAGTCTTCTCTTTTTGGCGGCGTCAGAACCGTCGCATCAAACTGTCTGGCAATTGCGGCTGTTCCATCAGTAGAGCCGTCATCGATGACCAGACAAACATACGGGATGTCCTGCTGCTTCAGAGAAGTCAGCAGATGCGGTAGATTATGTGCTTCATCACGTGCCGGGATAATCACTGTCACTGAACCGATTTCCGTCTGCTGTCCTTTAATGTAAGGTTTTCTGTAGAAGACAAAACTGCCTGCACACATCGTGACCAGCACTAAAATGCCTGCTATGATCATTTGATTTCTCTATCCGCAATCATCCGGCCTACCTGCTGGCCACTTAACGTCACCATCGGCATACCGCCACCTGGATTCACCGTACCGCCGACAAAGTAAAGATTATCAAAGTAAGCACTCTTTTTTGGATGCTTAAATCCTTTGTTTTTCTTTTTGTCAGAAACTGTACCATATATAGCGCCACGGTCAGAGCCATATGTCGCTTCGATATCATCAGGTGTCCAGAAATCTTCTGTCACGATATGCTGTCGTAAGTCGGTCAATCCCATTCGTTCTAGCTTGATTAAAACCCGTTCTCTGAGACGTCTGTAATCCGCTTCAGTGAAAGGCTCATCCTGCTTATAAGGCACATGCGGCAGAATCTTGATATTCTCATAGCCTGCGGGTGCCTGACCTGGATCTGTCTTATTCGTATTGACCAGATAGATCGTCGGATCATCTGGCAGAACCCGGTCATGAAAGACTTGCTGGTAGTTCTTCTTTGAGTCACGAGAGAAAAAGAAGTTATGATGTGCAAGCTGCGGATAACTTCGGTTAACACCAATATGCATCACAATACCGGAAGCAGCAGGTTCAAACTTTTCTTTCTCTTTCTTGATCACGGGCGGTTTCTCCAGCATTTTTTCGTAAAATGGAATGACTTCCATATTGGAGACAATATAATCAGCAATGAGTTTGTCACCTGCTGCTGTCGTTACACTGACAATACGGCCTTTCTCAACTTGTGCTGAACTGATGCTGACACCCGTATGAAACTTAACACCGATTTCTTTGCCCAGTTTAACAATGGCATCCGCAATTTTGTTCATACCGCCTGGCACATACCACGCACCTTGTTCGTGCTGCATATAAATCATCATATTCAGAACAGCCGGTGCATCGTAAGAAGATGAACCCACGTATTTGATGAAGTAGCCGAGTAATGTTCTGAACTCCGCGTTTTTTACGCGTTTATCGATGCCTTCCTGCATCGTATGGAAATAATCAAAGCCTCTCAATGCTTCTATCGGTCCATGATGCTTGATGAGCGGCCAGGTGGAATCAAGCCCTTTCTCAAAATAGCTCTCGATGGTCAGGTCATGTATTTTCCCTGCATACTTCAAAAAACGTTTATAGTCTTTTATGTCTTTTCTGCTTAAATGCTCATTTTCTTTCTTCATCTTTTTGAGGTCACCGTATAGATTATAGACATGGCCACTCTCAAAAAAACCACGCCATTCCAGTTCTAATCGAGTCGTTTTCAGATAATCCTGCATCCGTCTGCCGCTTCGTTCAAATAAACGTTCAAAAATATAGGGCATCGTCAAAATTGAGGGGCCTAAATCAAAGCCGAAACCATCTTGTTCCAGCCGATTGAGCTTTCCTCCTAAATGGTCATTAGCTTCGTATAAAGTCACATCAAATCCCTGCTGTCTGAGCGTGACAGCTGCTGACAGACCTCCAAGACCGCCACCGATGACAATAACACTTTTCATGCTTCTACCTCCTTCAAGTAACGGACTGCCCGCTGACTGATACGATTTTTGTTCATGAGACTGACTTTGTTCCGCTGTGTCAGGCAGTCATAGTGATGCTTTCTGACTTCTTCCAATATCTCTGCATAGACCATCGCAGCAGTGAGCAGCGGTTTACGGCACGTTCTTTTGTAGGTAGTGATCAATGGGTAAAACGCTTCGTACCTCGCTTCAGCATCTTCTGCAAGTGACTCCCATAACGCGGTGAATGCAGTTGTAATTTCATGGTGCTGTATCTGTTCCTGCGTGTAGCCATAATGCTGCATCAGTTCAGCCGGTATATAGATGCGCTGATGTTCCCGGTAATCTTCACCAATGTCACGCAGTATATTGGTCAGCTGCATCGCAATCCCAAGACTGTCTGCTGCCTGTCTGCCCTCTCGTGTATCTTCCCCGGCTAAAATCGGATATAAAAGCTCACCGACTGACCCCGCTACATGAGAACTATAAAGATAGAGTGCCTCCAGTGTATCCGGCTGCCTGAATGCTATGTCCATCTGCTGACCGGCCACTTGCTTACGTAACATAGCGATATCGAGCGGAAAGCGTTCCCTGACATCAGCAAGCGCTCGCCACATCGCAGTATCACGGTGCTGCCCTTTTTCAAAGCAGTCGATGTCCTGCATCAGTTTCTCAAGGGCCGCTTCTTTGTCTGCCGCTGTACCGGGACGGTCAACCAGATCATCTGCTGTTCGGCAGAAAGTATAAATAGCATAAACTGCATTCGCTTCTTCACGTGGCAATGTACTGAACCCGTAATAAAAGGTTTTGGAATGATGCTTGATGATCTGTCTGCAGTATTCATAATCCTGTTCAATGGTCATACAGCATCTCCTTTACTCTCTGTCATCTAATATCAGTTCATCTGTTGCAATTTTAGAAGAGAGCAGAACAATCGGCACACCAGCGCCCGGATGTGTACTGCTGCCTGTGAAATAAAGATTTTCACAATGCGTCGCCTTACTCTGCGGACGTAAATGATTGCTCTGCAGAAGCGTAGGCTGCAGACCAAAAGTTGCACCGTTATAGGCATTGAAGCTCTTCTTAAACTCTTGCGGGGTCACATATGTTTCAGTGATAATTTCATTTCTTATCTGTTTCATGCCTGGCAGCTTTTCTACTTTGGCTAACGCTTTATCACGGTAATAAGCAATTGTCTCCTCATTCCATTCGTACTGTGCAACAGATAGTTCAGAGATAGGCATCAATATATAGAGCCCGTCTTTACCAGCTGGTGCCATAGACGGCTCTTTCTTTGAAGCGATATACATATAGACAGAAGGATCCGTCAGCTTTCGACCATCAAAAATCTGTTTGATATTCTCATCCAGATCATCCGAAAAAATAAAATTATGCATATTGTCTACTTCTTCATATTTTTTATCCATGCCGAGATAGAGAACAAAACATGAACAGGAGTATGCCATCTTGTCGATATAATCGTCGGTGTACTTCCCTTTCGCAGCTATATTTTTGACGAGCTCTTTTTTCGCATAAGGAAAGTCTGCATTACACATCACATAATCCGCATAAACCATGCCATCTGCTGTACGGATGCCTGTCGCCCTGCCGGATTGAATCATGATTTCTTCGACCGGTGTATTTAAATGTATTTTTCCGCCGAGTTCCTCGAAAAGCTGAGCCATAGCAGTTGCCATACGATGCATGCCGCCTTCTATAAACCAGATGCCATAAAGGAACTCGATCATCGGAATAATCGTATAAAGCGACGGACTTTTAGAAGGTGCAATTCCGATATAGAGCGTCTGGAAACTGATCACATCACGCAGACGTTTATCTTTAATGTACTTCGCCATACTGCTCTCTGCATTGCCTAGGGTGCGAAGCTTCAGTCCTTGAGTCAATGTCTCCAGGCTATAGAAGTCTTTCTGCTGACGGAAAGGGCGCTGCAGAAAATGATGCTTTGCAATCGTAAAACGCTGATAAAGGTCACTGATATATCTAAGGAATCCGGCTGCGTCCTGTTCATTCACCCCTTCAAATAACTCCATCAGCTGGACTAAATCGTTTGAGACGTCCAGCTTTTCTGTGCCGTTTTTGAAATAGGCACTATACATCGGCGTGAGTTTCTGCATCGGAATATAGTCATCTGGATTGCGGCCGGCGAGTTCAAATATTTCTCTGTAAAGCTCTGGCATCATGACGATAGTCGGTCCTAAATCAAATTCATAACCTTCTTTTTTGATGCGGTGCATCTTACCGCCTGGCATACTTTCTTTTTCATATATTTCGACATCATAACCTGCATGCTGCAGACGAATGGCAGATGCAAGACCTGCTACACCTGCGCCAATCACGATTACTTTTTTCATTTACTTCTCTCCTTCAGTTTCCGTTGACGTTGCCAGGATTCAAGTTCAGGGGACAGGACATAGGGCACTTGCTGTAACTCATCTAAGTTCTTCGCACCTAGTATAAGTGCAATATCAATCATGTGTGCTTTAAATGTTTCTATAAACTGAATAGCAGCAGCCAGTCCATTCGATTCCACTTCTGTCAGGATAGCCCGCGATAGACCGACAGCACGGGCCCCGAGCGCAATAGATTTAATAGCATCAAGCGGCGACTGAATACCACCGCTCGCAAGAATCGTCATGTTCTGCTGGAAGGGCTGACTTTCGAGCAGAGAAACTGGTGTCGTCTGACCCCATTCTGATAAATAGCTCTGATCTTTCTTTGGCCTGCGTTCATTTTCAATATGGATGAAATTCGTACCGCCTCGACCACTGACATCCACTGTTTTAACACCTATGCCGTACAGCTGTTCCAGTGTTTCCTTACTCATCCCAAATCCGACTTCCTTAACGATAACCGGGACATCGATAGTGCGGACAATCTCTTCTATATTCGTCAGCCAGTCTGTGAAATCCCGACCCCCTTCAGGCATAACCACTTCCTGAGGCGCATTGATGTGAATCTGAAGTGCATCTGCGTTGAGCATTTCAACTGCTCGTGCAGCCAAATCAAGTGGCACATCTGCACCTATATTAGCAAAAACTTTGCCATGAGGATTTCTTTCCCTGATAATACGATAAGTAGGAATCAATTCTGAATTTTTAAGGGCTGCGTGCATCGATCCGACAGCCATTGCAATATCTGTTTCACGTGAAATAATCGCCAGTTTCTCATTGATTTCACCCGCCCATTTACTGCCGCCTGTCATGGCATTGATATAGAGCGGGAAGTTCAGAGACAGTGAATCTAGAGGTGTTTCGAGTGAAATATCAGAGCGCTTAATAGCAGGAATAGAGCGATGCACCAACTGAACAGCATCGAAACTTGAATGTGTGACAGGATGACCTAACGCTAAGCGAATATGGTCATCTTTTCTTTGTTCCCGTGTTGTCATAAAGTCTCCTTTCCTTTTTGGTAATAAGTTGCTGCAGTTTAGGTCTGTTATATCGCTGGACAATAATGAAAGGCAGGCTACTGAAGAAAGCATAAAAAATATTGATTCTTGCTGCCCATTTGGGGTTCCACAAGTAAAATAGAGGGCATATTAAAAGAGACAGCCAATGCGTAAATTCTGCGCGATTGGTTTCGGTGCTGAATGTCTGAAGTGCATTTAAATCAGTAGAAACAAGTTGACGATGATTAAAGCTTGACGGGAAAATGGAAGAACTGTCCGGCAATTGCTGTTTCCATTTTTTCACTTTAAAATAACGCTGCCAGAAATGTCCTCCATCTTCGAAAGTGTGTGATTTAAATAAATAGCCTTGATGCTGAAATAACTTTCTCGGAACATGCATGATCGTATAGGACAAAGATAACTGAATCAGCATCCAGGCTATCGTATTACGAATAAATAATCTGATTAACTTCATCTTATGCTCCTTTATTGACTTACAATTATCTTTAACTTTACCATAAATGGGAGATAGACACTTGTATTCTGAATTACTATATTTTCTCGATTAATTCTGTCATGATAACAACTAAGGAGTGATAAACGATGAACACATACTTTAATTTTGATAACAGCTATCGTCAGCTATCAACTGATTTTTATGATTTAGCTGAACTGAATCCGGTATCTGATCCAGCCATTCTCATACTCAACGAGAAACTAGCAGATCAGCTCGGCTTTGATATACAAACATTAAAGAGTTCAGCAGAAGAACTTGCTGGAAGCAAAAAGTTTCCGCATTCTGAACCCCTTGCGCAGGCCTATGCAGGTCATCAGTTCGGGAATTTCACCATGCTCGGTGATGGGCGTGCTGTTCTGCTCGGCGAACATGTCACGCCTGACGGAACTCGTTATGATATCCAGTTGAAAGGTTCCGGTCGGACCGCTTTTTCAAGAATGGGTGACGGCCGTGCGCCACTCGCTCCGATGCTGAGAGAATATTTGATCAGTGAAGCGATGCATGCGCTCGGTATACCGACCACAAGAAGTCTTGCTGTCACTGCAACGGGTGATACTGTCAGAAGAGAAACCGAATTGCCAGGCGCTGTTCTGACAAGAATCGCCAGCAGTCACATTCGTGTAGGTACATTTGAATATGCAGTGCGTCAAGGTATCGTCAAGGAACTCGCTGATTATGCGATTAATCGTCATTACCCTGAACTCGCCGCTTCAAGCACAAAATATATTGATTTTCTTTATGCGGTCATTGACCGTCAGGCTGCTTTGATTGCCAAGTGGCAGAGCATCGGCTTTATACATGGTGTCATGAACACTGATAATATGACCGTCAGCGGGGAAACCATTGATTACGGCCCGTGCGCTTTTATGGACAGCTTCGACCGGGCGACCGTCTTCAGTTCAATCGACCGCGGGGGCCGCTATGCCTACTATAATCAGCCGGGCATCGGACAATGGAACCTGGCTCGTTTTGCAGAAAGTCTGATTCCACTCTTCAGTCAGGAGACTGATGCAGCTATCGAAACAGCTAAAGACGCTCTCACTTACTACGAGACTCAGTTCGACCAGTACTGGCTGAGTGTAATGGCTGCAAAAATCGGTATACAGACACCTCAGACTGAAGACCGTGAGCTGATAGGCGAACTGCTCAGTGTGATGGAAGACCTGGAACTAGACTTCACACGGACGTTCCGCCAGTTGAGCCTGCAGCAGCCAGTTGATTCTGCGCTTGATGACTGGAAGACGCGCTGGCAGGAGCGAATCACTACGGAAGACGCGCCTTATAAGCTCATGAAAAAAGTGAATCCCGCTATTATCCCGCGGAATCATCTTGTTGAAAAAGCAGTGAACAGCTCAGATCTAGCCTTCTTTAAAGAGCTGCTCGCCCAGCTTGAAAATCCATATAGTGATGACCATCCAGAACTGTATTCAACTCCGCCCGAAGAGACTGAACAAGTCTTCCAGACATACTGCGGAACTTAAGTTATAATGAAGTAAAGGAAGTGATTATCATGCTGAAACGTTATCAAAAAGTCCTTCTACTTTATGTGTTCAGTACATTAGTTCCACAACTTTTCTCTAGAAACAGCTACAAAACATGGGGTGCTTCTACAGCTGTCGGTTACGGTATTTTTGCAACCGGCTTAAAGCTGATGACTCGCGCCAAAAACAGAAAATAGCAGCAGAGCCTTACGGCTTTGCTGCTATTATTTTTCTCATTCTATAAAGTTGGATATCCTCTAAATCAATATCACCGACAATTTTATAGCCTTTACTTTCATAGACATTCAGCGCCTGATCATTATCTTTTTTGACCGTCAGAGAAATAGAATCGTAGCCTTCTGCTTGGCCTCTCTCCTCTGCTGCTTCAAGTAGTGCGGAGCCTACACCCTGCCCTCTAAAGTCAGGTCGTGTCGCCAGCATGCTGATATGGTATTCTCCCTTTTCCCCTTCTTTCATCGTCGAGAGTAACATCATCTTTTTAAAGTTTCTGATGGCATATAAAATAACCCCGAGTTTTCTGTACCTCACTATATCAATAAAAGTCTTATAAAAGGCACGATCCATTTTTTCTACAGGCATACACGTGATCGCGCCAGCCGTTTGACTCTCAATTGTCGCCACTAACGTATATTCGTGGCTGAAACGATTGCCTGCCTGCTGCCATAAATACTGCAGGCCCTCTATTGCCTGCTCTTTTGACGAAACACCCAGCATCGTTTCACTCATGTCATTCAGCGCAGCATAATTTAAGGCCCCTCCCAGAGGGTTATCCGGTGTTGCTTCAACTATTTCTATCTCCATTTCCATCATCTCCAAGTGTTAAAAAACCGCGCCCAGATAAGGACACGATTTTATTTTCTCCAGAATGTCTGACAATCTTTTTTATCTTCAATATTATAGTCAATGAGCGACGACAGTAACTGATAATTGATCTCCTCTTCCCATTTGATACGGAAGAGCATGGCGGTCTGCGAGTACCCTGCGGCAGCAATCTGATCTTTAAACTGCACGAGTGTCTCTTTTTCTGGTGCAATTGCCATATGCTTTTTAGCGACACTGAAACCGATAATAAATCTACCATGATGCTGATACATCGGCTGGTTCCATTTAACGACAGGATCTAGCTCCGGATAATTATTTTCAATCCAGTTAAAAACTTCACTTAAGCGTTGTGATTGTTCAGGTGGCAAGTCATTCAGAAAAGATTCAAAGACCATCAGCTTATCTCCTTAGTTTTCTGCTTCTAGTTTATCAATATATGCCTGTAATGTCTTTCTATCTTCACCTGTTATTTCTGGAAACTGCGGGTCAATTTCTTTCAATACATGAATCATCACTTCAGACACGAGACGTCTTCCATGCCATTCATCATCCGCAGGCAGAATATACCACGGGCTGTGTGCTGTTGAAGTCTGATTCAGCATATCTTCAAATGTTGCCTGGTACTCATCCCAGTGTTCGCGTTCTTTGACGTCATTAAATGAAAATTCCCAGTTTTTCTGAGGGTTTTTCATGCGTTCAAGTAAACGTTCACGTTGCTCATCTTTCGACATGTGGAAGAAGAACTTCACGACATGGAACCCATTTTCGTGGAGGTATTCCTCGTAATTATTGATCTGACGATAGCGTACATCCCAGATATCTTCTATTTTTTTATCGTCCGGCACCTGTTCTTCTCCGAGTAAGTCGTGAACTCTTGTCACAATGACCTCTTCATAGTAAGAGCGGTTCAGAATACCGATTTCACCTCGCGCCGGCAGACCATCATGTAAACGCCACATATAGTCATGTTTCGCCTCTTCATCAGACGGCTTTTTGAATGACGTTGTCTTTAAGCCCTGGGCATTCAAGTTTGAGAAGATATAGCTGATTACTTCATCTTTACCAGCCGCATCGAGTGCCTGCAGAACAACTAAAATACCCTTTTTTTCTTCCGCATGCAGTTTCAGGTGTAGGTCTTTCAGTTCACTGACCAGAGCAGGTATTTCTTTTTCTTTAATATCTTCATTATATTTCTTTTTATCTTCACTTGTTGGATAATCTTTTAGTTTGATATTTGACTTTACCGGTACTCTATATGAATCTATGTTCATAGCTATCCCTCCTGTTGCCTACTTATTCCTATTAACTATAGTCCTTAAACATGTAAAATAAGAGAAGACGCAATTAAAGGAGTAATCTCAATGAACCTGTTTAACGATATTAAAGTGCCTGCTTCTTTCAAAGCCTTCAGCGGGACGCCTTCATTAAAACTAAAGTTCGCTTTCCGTGCGCACTGCCGTATTTTCTTCACTCCTGAGAAATATAAGGACCTTGAAAATCACCTCTATATTTTCTATGTGACGGTTAACAGTCCAGTCAATGATATCGGGATGGGTGTGGATTTCTTTGAAGTGGAACATATCTTTGAAAATCATATCAAGCCTCTAGTTGATCATCAGTTACTGAATCAGACTTTACCCGCTATGAACATGACTGCTGAGAATATCGGGCACTGGCTTTATCAGACATTCGAGGCACATCTACCAGTCAACACGACTATCGAAGCACTTGAATTATTCGAAACAGCAGAACACAGTGTGATTCTGACCCAACAAAATAGACATTAAAAAACGGATGCCCTCTTCGCATCCGTTTTCTGCTTATAAAAGTATGGTTGCGAGTATCGGTACGACGATAACGACAATTACGCCTACCAGTACAATCGCAATACTTGCCATGGACGTTTCAACTTCACCCAGTTCCTGTGCCGCTGACACCCCTAATGAGTGTCCACTTGTCCCGAGTGAGAGACCACGTGCTATTGGATGATTGATATGGAAAAGTTTCAGCATCTTGTTACCGAGTGCATAGATGATGACTGCATTGAGAATGACTGCGAGTGAAGTCAGTTCAGGTATACCATTAATGCTCTCAGCTACAGGTAAGGCAATAGCTGTTGTTGCTGCCTGCGGTAACATTGAAGCGATGATGTCAGTATCAAAGCCGAATAGTTTTGCGACACCATAAATAATGAACAGCGCGCCTGTTGTACCGAGCGCAATTCCACCTATAATCTGCATCCAGTACTTTTTCAGTACATCTCTTTTTTTGTAGAGCGGAATCGCGAAACAGATGGTCGCAGGTTCCAGGAAGAATCCTACGATCTTACCGCCTTCCTGATAGTTCTCATAACTGATACCTGTCATCTTCAGAAAGAAGATGCCGAAGACCATTCCGACAAAGAGTGGTGCAAATAGGAAGAAGCCGTTTGTTTTCTTGAACAAATATTGTCCGACCATAAATGGCATAATCGTCAGAAGAATACCGAAATACGGTGTATGAGCGCCGAGTGCTTCCCACATATTAATGTACCTCCATTTCTTTAGGTGCTTTTGTCATCACTGGTGATTTAGTTACGAGAACTTGTGAGAAGATGCCTGTTGACACGAGCAGCATCACAGTTGAGATGAAGATCAGACCTAAAATCAGGAATGGATGTGCACTGATAATGCCGAGTGAATTGATCACTGAAATTCCCGCGGGTACGAATAAGAGACCGATGTTATTAACGAGTGCACTGCCTACTGTTTCAACCTGGCCAAGCTTGACGATACCTGTACAGAGTGCGATGAATAACAGTACAAGTCCGATAACTGACGCCGGCATCGGAATCGGCATGATGCCTTCCAGTACTTTTGAGATAAGCAGAATAAGTGTGATGACTGCTACCTGATGAAAGAATGAATAAGTTTTTGTCATGTGAATGACCTCCCGTATGTTTTATCTTGAGGTCAGTATATCGTGGTTTTTCAGCTCATAAGACGAAATTCATTTGAGATGCAAAAATAGCAGGTTGAAATGCAAAAGAAACCGGCTTAAATTAAACCGATTTCTTCCTTGAATGCACGGATATAAGAACGGCTGACCTGCAGCTTGATATTGCCGGTCAGTTTGACCTGGTAAGTGTGATTAAACCAGTGTTCTGCGCTGATGATATGTCTCGTATTGATAATATTTGAGCGGTGAATACGCATGAAATAATCCGGTAGTTTTTTCTCATAGTTACTGAGTGGCTCGTTGAGTAAATATTGTCTGTCTACTGTCGCAATATGCAGTTGTCCTTCTTCGACATAAAGCGCGACAATCTCATCAAATTTCAGCACATAGATCTTATCATCTGACTGTATAGAAATAGCAGTAATCTGTTGTTTTTCTGTTCGTGCTTTCGCTACTGCCTGCTCAATTCTAGCGGATTCAAATGGCTTTAGCACGTAGTCCAGCGCATTCAGTTCAAATGCTTTAACCGCAAATGTATCGTGAGCCGTGGCAAAGATAATCTGCGGCGGCCGCTTCATCTTATTAATCTTCTCTGCGAGGTCCAGTCCGCTTTCATCAATCAGATTGATATCCAGAAACAATAAATCATAGCGTTCTGATAAGAGTGCAGTCAGTGTATCTTCGACGCAGTCTGCTTCGTCCACTAAATCAATATCATCCAGCTGTTCAATCAGAAACTTCAGTTCATTTCTTGCAAGTGGTTCATCATCTACTATTAATATTTTCATCTATTGGCCTCCTTTTAACGGCAGTTCACTGTAGAAACGAGTGCCGGTCACAGAGGTCTCAAACTGTAACTTAGCTTTCTCGCCAAACAATCCCACAAGTCTTTTATTCAAGTTTTCCAGTGCGCTTCCTGTCCCTGATTCTGAATGAACGAGTGACTGACCGATCAGTTTTCTCTTATCAGCTGAGATACCAAAGCCGTTATCTTTCACTTCAATATAAAGACAATGCGCTTTTCTGACCCGTACATCGATATCATTACCTTTTTTACGATTGCTGAATGCGTGTTTAATGGCATTCTCAACTAATATCTGAATGAGAAATGGCGGCACATATTCCTGCAGACAGTTGTCATCAACATCGAACTGGATATTGAAACGGTCAGGAAATCTTGCCTGTTCAAGTGCAAGGTAAGCATGGACCTGCTGCAATTCTTTCTCTACCGTAATCGTCGGTGTTCTGGCACCTTGCAGATTAGAGCGGAAGAAATGACTAAGACTGAGAAGCAGTTCCCGCGCACGTTCACTATCCATTCTGATCAGGGCTGAAATGGTATTAATCGCGTTAAAGAAGAAATGAGGATTGACCTGTGCCTGCAGCGACTTAATTTCTGCCTCCTTCAGCAGTTTGCTCTGTGTTTCAGCACGCCCGAGTTCGATCTGACTGGAGAAGATATTGCCGAGTCCTTCAGCCAGCTGACGCTCGACATAAGTCATTTTACGATTATCCGTAAAATAAAACTTCAGCGTCCCCGCTATCTGGTTTTCAGCGTAGAGTGGAATAACAATCGCCCCGTCCAGTGGGCAGTTTGGATGCGTGCAGCCGATTGCTTCTTTAGAATGCGCTTCTTTCACTTCACCTAATTTAATGACATCCTTCGAGAGATCGGTGATGATTTTTTTCTGAGGTACATGATGATCACTCCCTGCTCCGACGTGCGCGAGAATATCTGTCTTGTTGGTGATGGAGACAGCAGACAGTTTGAGCAAGTCTCGAATGATTGTCGCCGCTTCAGTAGCTGACTCCTGAGTAAGGCCTGCTCTGAAATAAGGCAGTGTCTGATTCGCGACTGCTAATACGTCATGTGTCTGAACAGCACGCATACGTTCTTCCTGCTGCAGTGTGGAGATGATGATGGATAAGAAAATAGCAGAGCCCAGACTGTTGATCGAAATCATCGGCAGTGCGATGAACTGCGCAAGCTCAATTGATGCTGCTTTGTCCGGAGAAAACAAAGTGATACAGAACATCTGAATCATCTCTAAAGCAGCGCCGATGATGATACCTTGTACAATAGTCGGATAACGGTTCTCCCGAATTGATTTATGACCGAAATAACCTGCGATGATACCGACTATCACAGAAGAAATAATATAAGTATACGCTGCTTCTCCGCCCATGAAATACCGGGATAATCCCGATATAATACCAATCCCGATACCTACATAAGGTCCACCGACAAGTCCAGCGACACTGATGATCAAGATGCGTGTATTTGCGAGCGACGTATCCTCTGACAATTTGTAGAAGATTTCACTTGAAATGATCTGATTATTCTTTATCTCCACACCTGTAAAGTTAGAAATAACAGCGAACAGACCGAAGATCAGCAGTAACTGGAGCTGTGTCGAATCTTTTTCTCTCTTTGTCATGACTTTCTTAAAATAGGGCACGTTCATCAATAAATAGGCAATGAGAATAATCAGACCGACACGTTCCAGAAGCAATATAAAAAGACTTAGCATAGAATGCCTCCTATCATTCCCATTATAACGCAAAAAAGGAATAACCGAAGTTACTCCTTTGCCAAAAGTCTGATGACTTTGAAATGCAGAATAAAGGCACCAAGCGCCATAATAAATAATGAGAGAATGGCTACCCGACTTGCCGTAGCACCGTAGTCACTCAGCAGCCAGGTAATAGTCCCATATATAAAGGGACCCATAACAGCTGATAATTTACCGCTCATCGAGAACAAACCGAAGAACTGTCCTTCATGTTCAGCAGGTGACAATTCGATGATAAGCGTGCGTGAAATCACCCAGATAGAACCCATCGCAATGCCAAAGAGAATCGCACATAAATAAAACCATTCTTTAGCTAGAGGCAGACTTGCCAGTACTAAAGCAATCATCAGGACAAGCGCGACCCACTGTAACGCTCTCGCTGAACCGATATGTTTCGCAATATAGCCGAAGATAAAAGCCCCGATTACACTGAAAACTGTCGCAATCATGAAGATGCTGATAAACTGACTGTTCGAGAAACCGACAACGGTCGTCGCATAAGGCTGCATCATACTGATAGCTGTTGCCAGTGCATCATTTAAGAAAAAGTAAACAATCAGGAACACATAAATAGCAGGCTCTTTCCGAGCGAGTTTAAATGTCTCCCATACTTCTCTGTAACCACCGATTGACTTCTCTCTTTTCACTTCACGGTTACCGTCTTTACCAAAAATGAAGATCGGCAGGCTGAACACCAGGAAAAGAATAGCCGTCGGGATAAACGTTTCAGCTGTCGGCCCTTTACCTACTAACGATGTAACACTCAATACTCCGACAAGCGTCCCGAGATAACCTAAGGCAACCCCAAACCCTGAAATCACTGAATGGTCTTCTTTCTGTGCGAGACTACTCATCATGGCATCATAAAAGACAAGGCTGGAGTTATAAGTGAACTTGGCAATGGTAAAAAGCAGGATGGTAATTAAGAATGCGACTGGAAGTCCAAATACTGATTGCTTTAAATCCATACTGTTGATATAGCCCATGAGATATGTACAGGCAAATACAATGAGCGTGAAGATAATGACCCATTTTTTCTTTTTATTCGTCCGGTCTATGTAAACGCCGTACAATGGACTGAGCAAAATCAGAAAAAATGCAGCAATACTTGCAGAGTATGCAATCCAGGTTGAAGCAATCTGCTCCTGCACTGGATTCGTCCCCAGCTGTTCTGTGACGAACTGCGGGAAAAATAAGGTGATGATGTTAGCACTGAAAATCGTGTTACTGAAATCATAGAGTGCCCAGCTTAAAACCGGAACTGAAAGTAGCAGTCTGATATCTCTTTTCATAGAGGCTCCTTTTACACCTTAGTCTAATCTCTTTTATTATAGAGGACTCCTCAAAAAAAGAAAGCTGTTTCTCATGAAACAGCTTGGTAGCGACTACAGTAATTCTGCATTTCATTCAGCATCCCTCTTAAGTAATCCGCTTCCGGCAACTCCGGTAACTCTACTTTATCAAGGGACTGCTGGTATTCAATTTGTTTTGCGACATTGGCGAAAGTCAGCATATAGACACTCAGTGTGTGGTCGTCCAGCGATTTTGGTGACTGCTCTTTCAGGCGATTAAGTGTAAAGCTGATCTGTTCGAGAAGCGTGATAACTGCGTAGTAAGCTTCAACTTGTTCCTTATCCGCAGTCAGTTCACCTGATGCCTGTGTATAGGTGAGTCTGCTATTGAAGACTTGCTGATTAAGTGGAAATGAGCGGCTTCTGGTTTCTGTCTGGTGATCATTTGTAAACAGATCATGGAACGCCACAGCTTCCTGCCGTAAAAGTGCAGCTAACATATGCGGCAGACGAGCAGATGCTGTCACACGTCCGAGCAGGAGCGTACCGAATACAGCAATGAGTACACCGATAACGGTATCCGTTATTCTTAACAAAGCAAAATCCTGTGACAGATGTCCTGCTGCAATAGCAGACATCATCAGAACCTGAATGGTAATGAAAATCATAGCGAGCGAATAATTGGAAGCTACAATCATTTCGGTAATCCCACCTGTCACTGCAATAATGAGCAGAATGGCAAGTGGACTAGGATGAAGAGGCAGAATAGCAAGCATAATCAATAAGCCGATAGACGTACCGATAATGCGTGCTCCAGCCCGTTGCATGCTTGACACTGTATGAATACCGAGCATAACGGTATGAGCAGACAATGCCACCCAGTAAGGTCGTTCAATATTGAAGAGCAGCGCAAATGTCACCGCTACTGTGACAATCGCTGCATACTTTAAGGTCATGATAAAAACCATTGATTCCGGTGTCAGATTCTGTATCAGACGTTCAACATAGTTAACATCTCTTGTACTCATCTTATAAGACAATTGTTCCGACGGTGCATTCAAGACTTCTTCTGTACGAAAGAGTGCAACGGCAAGCGCTTCGAACTGTGGATCAACATCCACAGACTTTTTCCATGACACAGATGATTGATTCTCTACACTTAGACAGAGATATTCGAGCATGTCGATCATGTCCTCCGGTATTGCCCTGTAACCGCGAGCACGAAGTTCCAGTAATTCCGCAAAGATTACCTGGGCCATTTCATGGAAAAGCAGGCGTCTTTCATAGTTCACTTTATTTTCTTTCAATAAGCCGATATCTGCACTTCTCAGCGTCTGACTGCTGGAACTGAAAGTCTGCAGCGCCTGCTGATTCGTCTTCTTGAACTGATCGAAATCTGAATAATGGTGAGCGAGTGAGAGCAGCATGCGGAAATCACTGATGACTGCCTGCTGCTGAGCTGTGTTTTTGAAGAGCCACGCATCGATGCAGACAATGAGAATAGAGAGCAGTCCTCCAATTATGACGAGAATCCCACGATAAAGCGCCGTTTCTGGATGATAAGGCATAAATGATGCGAGACCAAACACTACGATAAAGAATGTGGAAGATGGTCCTTTAACACCGAGTGCTGTAAAGACATAGAAGGGTATCACCGCAAACGCAATAAGCAGGATAGCATAGAGAAGTGCATGCTGACCGACAAGTGAACCCAAAATCATGGCCAGTGCTAAAGTTGCACTCACCGTCAAAGCTGTCTTAATCTTAGATTTGAGTGTCCCGCCGAAGAGATAGATATGAGACAACGTCCCCATCGAGACAAGCAGCCCGGTCTGCAGCTCGCCAAATAAATAGAAGATAAATAAAGCGATAAAAATAAGAAGCCCTTGTCTGATGCCTTTAGGGACGTCTATTTTAGCAGCATCAATTGTAAGCAGCGACTGATAATAAGCCTTCAAATAAGGTCCACCTTCCCACAAAAAAACCGCACAAATCAAATTTGTGAGGTTTTTTATCATTTGTATCAAGCATAGTCCTGAAAAACTAAATTTTCAAGTCTGTTGCCTTTATTTCACTGCATCGTAACCGCCTTTTATATTGACAGCCTGTTCATAACCGAGATTTTCAAGAATACTCATCGCGATTGCGCTGCGAACACCTGACTGACAGTGTACATAAATCTTGTCATCCTGATTGAATGGAATCTCTTCTGTCGTCAGCTTACCAAAGTGAAGATGTTTCGCGCCTTCAAAATGACTGTCATCCCATTCTTTTTGGGTACGAACGTCCAGAATATTGATAGTTTCTTTATCTTTTTCTTTAAAGTCAGCGGGTTCAATCTGATCATAGGACGGTCCGTTCACTTTATTGCCCGGTAAATAACCCGTCACTTTATCAAATCCAATCAGTTTCAGTTCATCTGCTGCCTGCTGAACCATCTCGAAGTCTCCAATCAACTGGAGCGGCTCTTCATAGTTCAGATACCAGCCGGCAAAACTGAGGAACTTCTTATTATAAGGAACATTGATGCCCATACTGCCATTCTCTGCGAATACTTCTTTCTGGCGTAAGTCCAGTACAACAGACGCTGTCAGTTCAGCGACCGGCATAACCGAATCAGCTGAATAAGGGTTGACGCCGTCACGATTGATTCTTTTCATTTCCTTGAAATAATACGGCGGTTCCGGCTGTTCACTGGTCAGTGCCTGAATGAAACTTTCTTCATCATCATACTGGAATGCCCAGCTGTTCACGCGTTCGTAACCGAGTGTTGTCACTGGAACTGCCCCTAATGACTTACCACATGCGCTGCCTGCTCCGTGACCCGGCCAGATTTGAATGTAATCCGGTAAATCAGCTATTTTCTTGATGGACTGGTACATCTGTTTCGCACCGATTTCAGTTGAATCCTTGACGCCGGCAGCAGTCTCCAGTAAATCGGGACGACCGACATCACCCACAAAGATAAAGTCCCCTGTAAACAGACCCATCGGAATATCAGACTGATTATCCGTAAGCAGGAAACTGATGCTTTCAGGCGTATGACCCGGTGTATGGATCACTTCAAGCTTAACGTTACCCACCTTAATCACATCGCCTTCTGCCAGGCGTTCTGCGTCAATAGCTTTGTATTGCCAGTCTTCGCCGCCAAGGCCAGAGACATAAGCTTTAGCGCCTAATCTGTTCACTGCTTCGCGCAGACCGGATGCAAAATCTGCATGAATATGCGTTTCAGTCACATATTTAATCTCAAGATTCTCACTTTCTGCTGTTTCAATATAAGGTGTCAGGTCGCGGAGAGGATCAATAATGATCGCTTCTCCTGTTTTCTGGCAGCCGACCATATAAGACATCTGCGCTAACGGACCGTTAAAAAATGATTTAAAATACATATTCTCTCTCCTTTTTATATAAATAGATTTAGGTTCGCTTTTTCTGTATCCCCAAGGTAAGTAGCTACGCCGCCGTATTCTACGCCGTCAATCAGTTCTTCTTTCGTTACAGCCATGATATCCATACTCATTGTACACGCGACCATTTTCACGCCCATTGACTGCGCTTTCTCGATCATCGTCTCTAATGAATCCACTTTCTTTTTGTTCATGACGTGACGAATCATACGCGCACCCATGCCACCCATGTTCATTTTAGAGATTGGCAGCTTACCTGCGTGTTTCGGCATCATCTGTGCGAAGGCTTTATCCAGTCCTTCTTTCGCTACTTTCATGCCCGGTTTCTTAATGACGTTCAAGCCCCAGAAGGTGAAGAACATCGTGACTTCTTTACCATAAGATGCAGCGCCTGTTGCAATAATGAATGAAGCAAGTGCTTTATCGAGGTCTCCACTGAAGACAACCATTGTCGCCCCGTTTTTCGTCTCAACGAGCTGGTGTCCTTTAGCATCATTCATAACATTGACTGTTCCTTTTTGGACAACGGCTTTAACTTTGCCGCCTTCTGTCTTATTGCTGATCACTGTGTTGCCTGTCGCATTCGCCCATGCATCAATATCAGTACAGAAGCCAAAGTCTGTTACGTGGATCTCAAGTTGTTCTCCGTCCCGCATATCATCAATATTTTCTTTCACTTTCAGGATCGGACCCGGACACTGCAGGCCGCTCGCCTCAATAAATCGTCTGTTCTCACTCACTGTTTTCACCTCTTCTTTAACTGTTTCTTTCTTTTCAATCACTGGTTTCGGTGCTGTGTGCAGCTGCTTGTATAATTTATAGCCTCCGTCCAGATTAATAACGTCAAAACCATTATTTTTCAGAATACGTGCTGCATTATAGCCACGCTGACCCACCTGACAAAATACGGTGACAGGCATGCTTCGGTCCAGTTCATCAAGACGCTCTCTGAGTGAGCCGAGTGGTATATTCTTAGCATTGTTAATCGTGCCCATCTCATATTCAATCGGCTCGCGAACGTCTATCAACTGCGGATGATCAACTATTTCATTATGCTGTGCCATCTTCATCTGGTCAGTCAGGACATTTTCTGCGATGTACCCTGCCATATTGACCGGGTCTTTTGCTGATGAGAACGGTGGTGCATAAGCAATTTCTATCTTCTGTAGATCAACGACTGACTGTTTAAATGTCATCGCACTCGCAATAAGGTCAATTCGTTTGTCGACACCTTGACGGCCGACTATCTGTGCACCGTATATTTCACCTTCCGGACTGAAGATAACTTTAATCGTCATCGGCGTAGCGCCTGGATAATAAGTCGCATGCGACTGACCTGATACGTGGATGACGTGATACTTTTTACCGAGCTCTGTTAATGCTTTTTCATTTAAGCCTGTGCTTGCAACAGATAAGTCGAACACCTTCGCTATAGCTGTGCCGAGAGGCTTCAACGCTTCAATTGTTTTGCCGTTCAAGTGATCCGCAAGAAGGCGTCCCTGACGGTTTGCTATCCATGCAAGCGGGATATGCGCTGCCTGGCCGCTTATTTGATGTGTGACTTCGCTGACGTCGCCAATCGCATAAATATGTTCATCTGCTGTCTGAAAGACGTCGTTCGTTTTAACCGCTTTTTTAATACCTATTTCAAGTCCTGCTTCTTCTGCGAGCGTTGATTCCGGCAGCACACCAATCGCCATAATGACCATATCGGCATCCAGCGTCGCGTTCGTGCTTGCCGTCACTGTCTGTGAATCGATACGTGTAATCGATTCTTCCAGTCTTAAGTCGATACCTTGCTGAATCAAGTGTTCATGAATACCCTTTGCCATATCGATATCGACGCCTGGCATCACTTGATTGCCAAGCTCAAATAAAGAAACCTGGATTCCTAACGCATGCAGGTTCTCCGCCATCTCAAGGCCGATGAAGCCGCCTCCGACAACTGCTGCTGTCTTAACCTTCTTGTCATTAATATAAGATTTGATCTGATCCATGTCCGGAATATTTCTTAAAGTGAAAACATGTGACTGCTCTTTCCCTTCAACAGGAATTTCAATCGGTTTCGCACCTGTCGATAAAACTAAGACATCATAGTCGATGACTTCTTCCTGACCTTCTGTCTTCACTAAAAGCTGCTGTTCTGCTCTATTGATTTTCAGTGCTTCCGTATTAATACGGACGTTGATATTCATTCGCTCATGCATCAGTTCAGGCGTCTGTATCAGTAATTTACTTCTATCTGTTATTTCATCACCGATATAATAGGGTAAACCGCAGTTCGCAAAAGATACATGCGGTCCTCTTTCTATTAAAGTGATGTGGTCTTCTTCATTCAGCCTTCTTAAACGGGCTGCTGCAGATGCGCCACCTGCAACCCCTCCTACAATAACAATACGTCTCATCGTGTTTTCCTCCTGTTCATTAATACCTATGGGGGTATCATATTACGATTTAAATGATTTGTCAAATACCCCACAAGGTATTTTTTAATTGACATTGATACCGCAGGGGGTATATAGTAAAAACACTGAAAAAATTAGAAAGCAGGGATGATATGAAATACGATAAAAATACTATTAACCGTTTAAAACGTCTGCAAGGTCAGTTGAACGGGGTCTTAAAAATGATGGAAGAAGAAAAAGACTGCAGAGAAGTGGTGACGCAGCTGAGTGCTTCCCGTAGCGGCATCGAAAGACTGATTGGTGTGATCGTCAGCGAGAACTTAGCGGAATGTGTCAAAGAGAATGTTAAAAATAATGAAGATACAGATGAGCTCGTTAAAGAAGCTGTCAATCTGTTGATCAAAAGCAGGTAGAGCATATGAAAACAATCACAGTTAAAAGTTTAGAACAGTTGCTCATGCAGCAGGCAGATATCAAGCTGATTGATGTCCGTGAACGAGATGAATTTTCAGTAGATGGGATTGACGAAGCGCTCAATATTCCGTTATCAGAACTTGAAGCGAGAACATCCGAGTTCAATGAGACAGATGATTACGTCATTATCTGCCGTTCAGGCAACCGAAGAGGGATGGCTTGTCAGTATTTAAGTGAAGCAGGAATGAACACAACGAATGTTCAAGGCGGAATGATTGAGTGGAATAGACGATGATGCTTTTCATCCTGCTGCTCTTCATCGGTGCTATCGGCGCGTTTGTGTCCGGGCTGGTCGGTATTGGCGGGGCTATCATTATCTTTCCGATGCTGCTCTTTATTCCGCCCTTCTTCGGTATCGATACGATCACGCCGCATCTTGCCAGCGGTCTGACAGCAGCACAGGTATTCTTCAGCACGCTGAGCGGCAGTATCAGCCAGCGCAGTAATCCGGATGCGAGGCGTCAGCTGATTGTGCCGATGGGAATAGGGATTCTACTCGGCAGTATAGGCGGTGCGTACAGTGCTTCTCTTTTTGATGAAAGTATTATCAATATCGTCTATACGGGTCTCGCTATACTCGCTGTTATTCTCATGTTTGTCAAAGTAAGACCCGAACAGACAACAACACAGTTCAATCCAGTGTTGTTATTCGTTACGGCTGCTTTAATCGGTTTTCTGTCGGGCATCGTGGGTGCTGGTGGTGCTTTTATTATTGTGCCCGTGCTGCTCGCTTTATTCCGTGCACCTTTTAGAAGTGTGGTCGCAAGCAGTATTATTATTGCCTTTATCTCTTCTATCGGCACTTTTCTGATTAAAGCAGTAACAGGAGACGTGGATTTCGTCTTGATGATTCCCCTTGTCATCACCAGCCTAATCATGGCACCTGTCGGCACACGGATCTCTAAAAAAACAAATCAGTTGGTGCTGCGCTATATACTTGCAGCTCTGATTGCAGCTGCTGCCATTAAAATGCTATTCCAGATTTTAGAGAGATAATGGTCGTGGACGTTGAGTATACATGAAGAAGTACAGGTGTCTACACCGCATTATATGTGATCTTTATATGACGGACTGCAAGTCATTAAAACAGGCACTTGTGATAATAGAATCAACTAAAAAATGCCAATCATCCGATTGGCATTTTCTTATTCTTCTTCGAATGTCTGAATAAATAATTCAAGCGACTCGCGTTTTTTCCACTGGTCGACAAATATCGGATCTAAGTGCGCGAGGAACTTACCATCCAGCATTAGATATTCACCATCTTCTGATGCATGTCCTGCTCGGTCAATCTGTTTATTCTGCTTATGATAATACTCCATAACTGCATCAACCGCTTCCTCGCGGCTTGTAATATAATCTTTGACATCTTCATTGTCAATTGAATAAGCATCTACTTTTGTAGCGCCTGGGATGAGTCCTTCTGACAGCGGAATAACAGGGATTTCAGTCCAAGTGACCAAGATGGATTCACTGTTATCAAAACTGAAGCTTGTCAGCGGATAACGACTGTTCATAAACTTGATTTCACTGTAATCATTCAGCTTATCGCCATCTAAAAAATAGACACCATCTTCAACGTAAACGGGCAGTAAATGAAGCCACTCTTTAATCTGATCTTCATTTTCAAAAAGACCGATATCAATGGTCAGCTCACTCTGCAGAAACTGTAGTAATAACATAGGTTCTCCTCCTTTAACTTCATTATACTCTTCCACCGTCGCATCCACATGAAACAACATGCATTGCACTTAAATTTAATAAGTGCTACTCTAAAGTCATAACTGAATAAACTGCTGGAGGTGCTCTATTGAGAGCTGAGAGGACAGATGTCCAACTCTTTGAACCTGATATGGTTAACACCAACGTAGGGAAGCATAATATGTGAGACTTCAAGGTCCCTGTGCATTTTATGCCAGGGATCTTTTTTTGGAGGAATGGATGATGCTAAAAATTGCTATTACACCTGAGCGGCCACCTCAACGGCTTATCAAGCACTTATTAACTATTGAACCTTTTATCGACGGGGTCATTTTAAGGCTCAGTGACAGTGATGATGCTTATATTGTCATCCAGTCTTTACTGCAGGCAGGTTTCGACAAAAAGAAGCTGATTGTCCATAGTGATGTGACGTTGCTCAATTTTTTCCAGCTGTCACGCATCCACTTCCGTCAAGGTGATAGGACAGCTTATAATCTGAAAGAAAAGCGGCCACAGTTATCAGTCAGTATGGCTGTGCATAGTGTGTCAGCATGCCAGGAAGCACTCTGGCATCATCTGGACTATGGTCTCTACAGTCATCTCTTTCCTACGCCGTCAAAACCTGCTCAAGTTCCCCGCACACCACTTGAAATAAAAGAAGCACTCGCAACAGGACTGCCGCTGATAGCGCTGGGTGGTATTACGGCCGAAACACTACCACAGCTGCCAGCGGAGTTTGTCGGGTATGCAGGCATCCGGTTATTTGAATGCTGACGAATGAAGGTGATGTTATCAAGAAATATGATTTAATCATCGTGGGCGCAGGTGTTATCGGATTATCTATCGCCAGAAACCTGCCGCGAGACCTATCTATTGCTGTAATCGACCGTAATGAGCCGGGCAGGCGCGCCTCCTATGCAGCGGGCGGCATGCTCGGTGCTCAGAATGAATTTTACGAGGACAATGCGCTCTATCGTCTATCGATGGCAGGTCGCGCAATGATGCCTGAAGTGATCAGTCAGCTTGAGGCAGAGACCGGTCATCAGATCCATCTCAAACAGCATGGTCTAATTAAATACTTAAGCTGTATGGAAGATCAGCCGCTATTTGAGCGACAGTTCCATTTTCTCTCTCAGACAGACAGCAATATCAGACAGTTAAATACAAAGGAATTGACGCAACTGCACCCAGGTATTACGGGTACATCTGGTATTTACATTCCGGACGACGGGCAGATAGATGCTGCGCGCTATACACGGGCTTTAAAAGCCACGCTCAGTCATGTCGATTTTTATCATGATGAAGTACTGAATATCCGGAAGTCTGACGATTACACAGTTTCTATTCATCAGCAGCAGTTGCAGAGCGCTAAACTACTGATCGCAGCAGGCGCCTGGTCACAGGATTTACTCCGCATGCTGAATATTCATCTTCCAGTGACAGGGATGCGCGGAGAAGTCTGTTACATGTATCATCCTACTCTGCATTTACGGCCTTCCCTGTTTGGCACAAATGGCTGCTATATCGTGCCTAAGGCCAATCATCATTATCTTATTGGTGCGACCAGTCAGCCTGACCGGGAGAACTACGTCTCAGACAGCGGCATCGCCTGGCTGCTGGAAGAAAGTCAGAAAATGCTACCGTCTTTAGCAGCAGGTGAAATTATACGGACTTATAGCGGTGTGCGCCCCTTTACACGGAACCATCAGCTCTACTTGGATGAGTGTTCTGAAGGCTTATATGTAGCGACCGGTCATTACCGTAACGGTATACTGCTGTCCGCTATTACAGGCCATTATATGGCTCAGCTGATTCTAGGCAGACGCGAACCTTTGTTAGACCATTTTCGAATAAAGGAGTTAACAACGTGAACATTATTTTAAACGGTGAATCTCATCAGACTACCGCCCAGAATTTACACATGTTACTGAAAGAACTCGCTATTGATGATAAACGAATTATCGTCCTGATAGACGACGAACCGATCAAGAAGGAATGTTTTGAGACAACAGCACTAGTTGAAGCCATGCGTTTAGAATTACTCGAATTTGTCGGAGGCGGTTAATATGTTTAAAATCGGAAATTATGAATTTACATCAAGACTTATCTTAGGAACGGGAAAATTTAAAGATGCTGCAGTGCAGACGCAAGCGATTGAAGCAAGCGGCACAGAAGCACTGACTTTTGCAGTCAGAAGAATGCAGTTGTTCGATAAATCCCTTCCTAACCCTCTAGCTGAAGTAGACTTAAATCGTTACTTTACATTCCCAAATACAGCAGGCGCAAAAACGCCTGAAGAAGCAGTGAAGATTGCAGAAATTGCCCGCCATGCTGGTATGTGCGATATGATCAAAGTGGAGATTATCGGTCATGACCGTACTCTTCTGCCGGACTCGCTTGCGACTTATGAGACCTGTGGCCGCCTGCTTGAGAAAGGTTTCACTGTCTGTCCTTATATCAGCTGTGATGTTGTCCTAGCTGAAAAATTAGAAAAGCTCGGCGTCCATGCAGTCATGCCGCTCGGTTCACCTATCGGCACAGGGCTTGGCATCAATGATCCACTAAACATCAGCTATATCGTAGAAAGTGTAAACATCCCTGTAATCGTCGATGCCGGTATTGGCTCTGCCAGTGATGCAGCCTTCGCCATGGAGCTGGGCGCGGATGCAGTGCTATTAAATACAGCTGTGTCAGGTGCAGATGACCCTGTCAAGATGGCAGAAGCAATGAAATACGGCGTGCAGGCAGGCCGGCTAAGCTACGAGGCCGGACGCATTCCTAAGCAGTATGTCGCCAATCCTTCCAGCCCGACTGAAGGACTTCAGTTCCTGTGAGCCGTTATGAGCGGCAAGTAAGATGTCATGCTTTCGGTTCTTCCGGGCAGAATCGACTGGAGAATTCGACGCTGCTCATCATCGGTGCCGGCGCCCTGGGCAGTGCCGTCAGCGAGCAGCTCGCCCGCGCTGGCGCAGGCCGTCTCGTCATCTGCGATATGGATGTCGTCGAGTATTCCAATCTGCACAGACAGAGCTGCTATACGGAAGAAGATGCCGCAGCTAATATGCTGAAAGCAGACGCTTTAGCTTTCCATCTGAAAGCCATTAACAGTAATACTGATATTATAACTGTCACTCAGGAAGTGACCTCTCTTAACATCATAGCATTAATTCATCAATATAAGCCGGATATGGTGATAGATGGGACCGATGCCTTCAGCACACGTTTTCTGATTAATGAAGTATGCCATAAATTGCAGCTGCCCTGGGTCTATGGTGCTTGTTTAGGTACAAAAGGCACGGTTTATGCGGTCGATTACACAAGCGCCTGCCTGAAATGTCTGCTCGCAGATGAGCAGACGAGCGGGCAGGACTGTTCAATCGCCGGTATACTGCCGCCTGTCGCTCACATGACAGCGAGTATGCAGACAGCAGAAATCATGAACTATATGGCGAATAGATGCTTTTCAGGACAACTGCTGACTTTCGATATGAAGTCGATGCGCTTCCAGCAGACGCTGGCAGATAAGTTAAAGAATCCTGACTGCAAGACATGCTGTCATGGTCACTACCCGCGGCTGAATGAGCGTCCTCTTAAAGTCATGAAACTATGCGGCGGTAAATACATGGTCAGACTGACCCCTGCTCATTTTACGGAGACCACTTTCCGTTTCCAAAAATCTTCTCCTTATTTCAAATATTATGAAGGCCCTCACTATACAATCAGTTTCTTTCATGATGGTCGTATCATTATTCAGGGGCTTGACCGCATAGAAGATGCTGAACGTTTCATCGCAGAGTCCATTTAAAAAACCTTCTATTTCCGAGGAAATAGAAGGTTTTATGATTAATGTCTGATTAAATAGTCAAATGCGCTGAGTGCAGCTGTAGCGCCTGCGCCCATTGAGATGATGATTTGTTTGAATGTCTGATCTGTACAGTCACCTGCTGCAAAGATACCTGGCACATTTGTCGCACCATTGCGGTCAACAATGATTTCACCACGTTCATTACGCGCGACTGTGTCACCGACAAACTCAGTGTTCGGTACAAGGCCGATTTGAACGAAGACACCTTCTAGGTCGATAGATTTTTCTTCACCTGTATGGCGTTCTGTATAAGTCAATCTGCTTAGTTTGTCTGTACCTGTCAGTTCTTTTGTTGCGGCCTGCGTGATGATTTCAGAGTTCGGCAGTGATGCTAAACGTTCCTGAAGGACAGCATCTGCACGCAGCGTGTCACCGAATTCAAGTAATGTCACGTGCTCTGTAATACCTGCTAAGTCGATTGCTGCTTCAACACCTGAGTTACCACCGCCAACGACTGCGACACGTTTACCTTCGAAGAGCGGACCATCACAGTGCGGACAATAAGCGACACCTTTGTTTTTAAATTCAGCTTCGCCTGGCACATTCATGTTACGCCATTTGGCACCTGTACCAATGATTAATGTTTTAGATGAAAGTTTAGCACCGTTATCCAGTTCTACTTCAACCATATCATTGACTTTCTCAATGTTTGCAGCACGGACTGCTGTCATCACATCGATATCATATTCACGGATATGCTCACCTAAGTTCTGTGATAAAGCAGGACCTGTCGTCTCTTTCACACCGATCAGGTTTTCGATGCCTGCTGTGTCATTGACCTGGCCGCCAATTCTTTCAGCTACCATACCTGTACGAAGACCTTTACGTGCTGCATAAATCGCGGCTGCTGCACTTGCAGGACCCCCTCCAATAACAAGCACTTCATACGCTTCTTTGGCGTTCAGTTCTTCTGCGTCCAGACCGCCGCCAACTTGAGCGACGATTTCATCTACTGTCATGCGTCCGCTGCCAAATTCTTCACCGTTCAGGAAGATGCTTGGTACAGCCATAATATCTTTAGACTCTTCGCGGAAGACCGCACCGTCGATCATTGTATGTGTAATGTTCGGGTTAACGACAGACATCAGGTTCAGTGCCTGTACGACATCCGGACATTTTGTACAAGTCAGACTGATATATGTTTCAAAGTGGAGAGGCTGTTCCAGTTTCGCGATCTGCTCCAGTGTAGACTGCTCTTCTTTCGGTGCACGGCCGCTCACTTGCAGGAGCGCGAGTACGAATGATGTGAACTCGTGACCTAATGGTACACCAGCAAACGTAATTCTTGCCTCTTCATCCGGATGACCTACTGTAAAGCTAGGCGTACGCTTCAATGAAGATTCCTTTAAAGTAATGCGAGGTGTCATACTTTCGACTTCTTTCAGTAAATCCATCATATCCTGGGATGATTTATCTTCGCCCGCACTAGCTGTCAGGATAACTTCACCTTCAAGTAGTTCAAGATACTGGGCAAGCTGCTGTTTCAATGTATTGTCTAACATCGATGTTCCTCCTCAAATAAGTGCCACAACACCCGAAGAGCGTTGTGGCTGATTTTTTCTATCTATGTTTAGAGTGTTCTTAGATTTTACCGACTAAGTCAAGACCAGGTGTTAATGTTTCTGATCCTTCTTTCCATTTAGCAGGACATACTTCACCGTCATGTGTACGCACGTATTGAGCTGCTTTCACTTTATCAACAAGCACGCTTGCTTCACGACCGATGCCGTCGTTGTTGATTTCCATTGTTTGAACAACACCATCTGGATCGATAAGGAATGTCGCACGTTGCGCAAGACCTTCTGCTTCATCTAATACATCAAAGTTACGAGCGATAGTGTGAGATGGGTCACCGATCATTGTGTATTCAATTTTAGCGATAGCATCTGAATGATCATGCCATGCTTTATGTGTGAAGTGAGTATCACATGATACGGAATAAACATTAACGCCTAAACTTTGTAATGTTGCATATTGATCCTGTAAGTCTTCTAACTCAGTTGGGCAGACAAATGTGAAGTCGGCTGGGTAGAAGCAGACAATGCTCCAGTCGCCTTTCATTGACTCGTTAGATACTTCAACGAACTTATCCTCTTTAGGATTATAAGCATTAGCTGTGAATGGTAAGATTTCTTTGTTGATTAATGACATGAATGAACCCTCCGAATGGTTTATATTTTTTAGATTATAATTATTATAATCTAGTACTCCCCTATTGTTACATGATTGTTGGTTGAAGTCAACGAAGAAAACTTGAATAAAATATGACTTTTTAATACTATTTTTTAACCTCCGCGTCATCTCTCGCTAAAGTACTTATTATCAGTAGAAAGCCGATATTCTCAATCTAAATATAAATTTTATTAATCAAATATTTAAGTATTATGAAGAATTTAAGTCATACTAAATAACATATTGCACTTCTTTCACAATCAAGCTATAATAAAATTAAGATAAATGTGATTTAATTCACAAACAAAAGGAGAGTTCTTTATGGAACAAACAGCAAACCGCATTTCCGCAAAAGATTTCATCAACAAAGTACTAGCTGGGGTTGCACTGGTATTGTCGTCGGTTTAATTCCGAACGCTATTCTAGGCAAGTTATTCAAAGCATTAATTCATTATCATCCTATTTTCGCCACGTTGAACAGCGTTGTTGTCGGTATCCAGTTTACTGTACCGGTTCTTGCCGGTGTCTTAATCGGTATGCAGTTCAAACTCAACCCTATTCAGACAGTCATTGTCGGTACTGCCGCATTCGTAGGTAGTGGTGCCGCGGTCTTCAAAGAAAATGCATGGGTCTTAACAGGTATTGGTGACTTAATCAATACCATGATTACCGCTTCTATCGCCGTCTTACTCATTTTATGGATTAAAGATCGCTTAGGCAGTCTGACTATTATTCTTTTACCTATCATAGCAGGTGGTATCGCCGGATTCCTGGGCATCATCTTATTACCTTACGTCAAACTGATCACATCAAGTCTTGGACAGCTGATTAACAGCTTCACTACATTACAGCCGATGGTCATGTGCATTCTAATCGCTATCTCATTTAGTATTTTGATTGTTTCACCTATTTCAACGGTCGCGATTGCGATGGCAATTGGTATCTCCGGACTTGCATCAGGTGCCGCGAACCTAGGGGTTGCCGCTGCTGCCTGCATGCTTGTGGTTGGTACAATGCGTGTCAATAAAGCAGGTGTTCCTATCGCTGTCTTTCTTGGTGCTATGAAAATGATGATGCCGAACCTGCTCAAATATCCAATCATCGCTTTACCTATCGCACTGACTGCTACTGTTACAGGTATTGTCGGCAGTCTGATCGGCATTCAAGGAACAAAAGAATCTGCAGGTTTCGGATTCTCTGGTCTTGTCGGGCCAATCAATGCCTTTAAATTCATGGAAGGCAATGCGATGATGAATCTCCTTCTCCTTATTCTTGTCTATTTCGTTGTTCCATTTGTATCAGCATTCATCTTCCATTACTTATTTACAAAAGTCTTTAAATTATATGATCCGGAAGTATTCAAATTTCAGACTGAAAGCGAGGGTAAATAAATGACTAAAATAATGATGTTCGGTGCCCGCGAAGACGAAAGACCTGCTGCTCTGAACTGGGCAGAGAAAAACAATGTAGAGCTCACAATCTCTTCTGATATTCTGACACCAGATACCATCGATTCACTTAAAGGCTATGATGGTGTAACAACGCAGCAGATAGGCAAACTGGCACCTGAAATTTATGAACGTTTAGAAGCGATCGGTATCAAACAGATTGCACAGCGTAGTGCAGGTTACGATATGTATGATTTAGAAGCCGCAAAAGCGCATCATATTATCATCTCAAATGTGCCGAGCTATTCACCGAATTCCATTGCAGAATATGCCGTTGCTATGGCGCTCAATCTTGTCCGAAAAACTTCTCTCATCGATGAACATGTCAGACGCCACGACTTCAGATGGCAGCCGGTCATCATGTCTAAAGAAATCAAAAGCCTGACAGTCGCAATCATCGGCACGGGACGGATCGGACAGATTACGGCTAAGATATTCAAAGGTTTTGACTCTAACGTAGTCGGCTATGATCTCTATCCGAATGACGAGGCAAGAGAATGGATTAATTATAAAGACTCTGTAGAAGAAGCAATTAAAGATGCCGACATCGTCTCTCTGCATATGCCGGCAACAAGCGACAACCATCACCTCTTCAATAAAGAGATGTTCGCTCAGTTTAAAAAAGGTGCCATTTTGATTAATGCGGCACGCGGCAGTGTAATTGATACACCTGCTCTTATAGAAGCGATTGATAGCGGTCAGCTGGCTGCTGCTGCCCTAGATACGTATGAATTTGAAAGCCAGTATTTCCCTAAAGATTTCAGCAACCAGGAAATTGAAGACAAGGACTTACTTCGTCTGATTGAACACGACAAAATTATTGTAACACCGCATATCGCTTTTTATACAGATGTTGCTGTACAGAATCTGGTCGAAGGTGGTCTGAACGCAGCACTCGAAGTGATTCAGACAGGTACTTGCGAGACGCGACTCAACTAAAAATACGCCCGCCTATTTAAAGGCGGGCGTATTTTATTTTGCTAAATAATAACGAACGATATGCTCGAGCATGACTGGGAGTTCCTCAAATGCGCTCTTTGTGTTCAGTCTTTCCGTTACTTTGTGTGCGTCCTTACCGATCGGTCCGCAGTTAAAGACAGGCGCCTGAATCGCATGGATTTCTTCAAACGGAATATCATATGTTCGCTTAAAAGTAGGCGTGTTATCCGCATAGACTTTACCACTGCCGGCGCTATCGCTTAAACAATAGCTCAGATCGCTGATACCGTTGAAATAATGCAGGCGTTTACTCTCGCGGCCTAAACCTGCGGCTGCCGTTTTGACCTGTACTATTAAATCTTCAATCTCAGAATGATATGATGCATTGACTGCCGGGTAATACGGCGGAACAAAGAATGTAACCATCGCAGGCCCGATAGCTTTACAGTTTTTCATCAACTCATCCACCACTTGAATATTCTGCAGATAAAGTGCCGGCTCTTCTACCGCTTTGCTGATAATCAGCTCTACTTTATCACGGCCAAGCTGCTCGGTTGCCTGCTGCAGCAGTTCCGCATAAGTCAGTACTTTGATATCCAGTGTTCTCTCTACTTGTTCAAGTTCGAAGATTTGCTGATACGCTTGTTCGCACTTCTCTTTTGCTTCTTTGACAATCGTGTTGAACTGGCTGAAGACATCTGCTGCCGTCTGTTTGAATGAAAAGACATTATAAAGCGCGACAGAGCGAAACGGTGTCTGTACATCGTAATAATCCTTTAAGTCTTTATTCATGAGCGCAACAGGCAGAGGTGTCGCTTCGTCTTCAAAAGTCTCCTTGAAGTGGCGGTTATATTCCATCGTCTGATTGACAAAGTTCAGCATAAAGTTCGAACTGATGCCGTTCATCGGGGTCCCGACATGCGTCTCTTCTCCGTAACAAAGAACAGCAGGCATTAATTTGCCAATGGAACCGGAATAAACGTAATGCGCATTATCTGATGCCTGCTGCTGGAAAGTCGGCTCACTATTCAGATAGAGGACGATATCCAGCTTTTCTTTCTGAACAATGTCATGCAGTTTCATCATTGCTGTACGCATGCCAAGTGAGTTCACTTCTTCATCAGGCACTGTCATCAGCAGTAGATTGATATTCCATTCTTCAAGAATCGCTTTCTCAATCAATGACAGATGCAGCATCAATCCTGGCTTCATATCCATCGAACCTCGGCCAAAGAGATAATTACCGCTCGCCAGGTCTTCTTTCGCTGTCGCATTCAAGTAAGCATCGTCTTCTTTGAATAGTGCCGTAATTGCATCCATATCAAACGCCGCCTGTTCATAATCACCGAAGTCATCAATTCCGACTGTATCGTAATGACTGATCAGTACGATCGTTTTTCTGGACTTAGCTTTGTAGTGTGCCATCAGCGTATGTCGACCATCCCCAGTCGGCGCTAAAATGACCTGTTCTTCTCTCTCTTTAAAGTAAGGTAAATCCATCAGCATCTGTTGAATGAAGAATGGAAACTCCTTCTCTCCTTCTGACAATGTCACGCTATCAAACTGAACAATCTGCTTCAGAAGTGTTGCACGCGCTTCTGCACTTTGCCATAAACTCGTCATGTCTTATCCCCTTTCATATAGTTCCATCATAAGCCCTGGTCAAGAAAAGATAAAGTCCACTTTTTTTGTTATAATTTAACTATACTTCTATATAAGGGGATGAGAAGATGTCAAATGAAGGCTGTATAAAATGTGGTCACCAGGAAACCGTAACAAAGGATGTTTCTATGGCAGGGACAGGATTATCTAAACTGTTTGATATTGAGCATAATACGTTTACAGTAATTTCCTGCAAGAACTGTGGCTATACAGAATTTTATTCGAAGCAGACAAATGCAGGTATGAATATTATGGATCTATTCTTTAGTTAAAAAAACGGTAAAGGCCTCATCCTAAAATTTAGGATGAGGCCTTTTTTGATGGTTTTGTGTTCAGATTCTAAGTCAAGTCGAACAGCAAACTCCGTTGTTGTTCAACTTTTGAGCCAGGTCGAACAGCAAACACTGCGTACGCCCGCACTCCTTTTTACCTGACGTCTTCAAGCCCGGTCACCGGCAATATGCCCGCCAGCAGAAATGCACCCGCAACTACTGCTATCAGCCCAAAAATAAAGATGACATCATAAAAACTGAATGGTACACGGTAATAATAAGTCCGAGGGCCATCTTTAAATCCTTTTTTCTCCATCGCCACAGCGAGCCGGTGTGCTTTACGTATATTCTGACTCATCAGCGGAATAATCAGATGCTTGAGGCGTCTGATTCCTCTATACTGCTTCGGATCTATCATCTGGTAGCGCATCTTCAGTGAATTTCTGAGCTGAAAGAATGATTCTATCATTATCGGGACCATTCGTATCGCCGCCATAAAAGCATAGGCATACTTCGGTTTAACATTTAAATGCTGCATCAGACTATAGAAAATCATGACAATCCGTGTAGTAAATGCGATTGTCAGCCCGAGACAGCTCACTGTAATCGTTCTAAGTGACAGATGCAGTCCTCTGAAGAGACTCTCCGTCGTAATATGGATAATACCCCATTTAAAAAGTGTATGACTCCCGTCCCCGTAAAAAATCATGAAAAGTGAAGAAGTGACGCTAAACAGTGCAATTACCGAGAAAAGCGGCAGGACAATCTTCAGCCGTGTCCCGGAAAAAAGCAGCATAAAAGAGAACATCAACAGCGCCATATAAAGCATGACGTCGAAGCGATGAATGAAGATGACCAGAAAGAAGAGCAGGACACCTGCTATCATCTTCGTCAGGATGTTGACATGGTCCATCATCGTGATGCGTGTCTTAAACTGTTCATACATGAGCTGCACCTACTTCTTTCAACTGATTCTCCGTTACATGAAAGCGTCGCGTCGGATAGCGTTCCACAATATGCGGGTCATGGGTCACCATCATCACCGTCTGCCCCTGCTGCACCCGCTCCTTAAAAAGTGTCAGCAGCTGGAACGTATTATGACTATCCAGTCCGAACGTCGGTTCATCGAGCAGAATGATATCTGCCGGGGAACTGAGGGCTGTTGCGACACTCAGCCGTCTTTTCTGTCCCATCGAAAGTTCAAAAGGATGCTGGTCTCTGACATGCTTAAGCTGCAGTAGCTCTAACATCTGCATCGTCTTGTCGCGTGCTGTTTCCTTATTCTGATGGTAGTAGTTGACGTAGACTTCATCATAGACGCTATTCTGGATGAACTGCAGCTCCGGATTCTGATAGACCAGATAAAAATGAGCGGCAGCATCGCGGACTGTTTTCAGTCTGATGTCCACGTAATACATCACACCCTCATACGGAACCATCTGCAGCATTGATTCAAGCAGTGTCGTCTTCCCTGTACCATTCTGGCCGGTAATGACAATCCACTCTCCTAAACCAATCTGCAGCTCCTCTACTGCGTACAATGCTTTTTTACCACGCTTAATCATGCCATTCTTGTAGCTGAATAACGGTACGGATTCCACTTTATCCTCAAGCGACGACGGTGCATGCTGCCAGGCATTCGGATGCCAGATACCATAATCCGAGAGCAGCGATTCATAGTGCTCTAAAATATAGGACGGTGCACCTTGCTGCACGATCTCACCTTGTTCGTTCATCACGATTACACGGTCAACATGCTGCCAGATATGCTCGACTTTATGTTCTACAATCACTACGGTCTGATCATGCCACAGACTAATCAACAGTGACCAGAGCTGTTCTGTCGCTTCAGTATCAAGCATAGCGGAAGGCTCGTCTAAGAAGAGTGTATCAGCCTGCTGAAGCAAAGTCCCTGCTATCGCCAGTTTCTGTTTCATGCCACCACTCAGCTGGTTGATAAGCTGACTTTTATCGACATTCAAGTTTACTTCACGAAGAGCATGTTCTATACGCTGATCCATCTCACCTGCCGGCACTTGTCTGTTTTCCAGAATAAAGGCCAGTTCTTCGTACACTTTCGGCATACAGAACTGACTATCAGGATCCTGAAAAATAACAGCAGCACTCGGATCAATCAGACGTTCTTCGTACTTCATCGGCAGGTCTATCAATTCAGGTACAATGCCTGCCAGCACATTGAGCAACGTGCTTTTACCGCAGCCGGAAGGTCCAAGCAGCAATACTTTTTCCTTTTCTTTGATGTCAATCGATAACCCGTCAAATATCTTATCCTTAACCCCGGGATATTTCAGCCGTAGATCTGTTACTTTAAGTTTAGAGTGCGTCATAATCTTCCTGTGATGCAGAACGGAATAGACGTGTGACACCGGTCTGATCAAGCGCTTTGACGAGTATATAAGGGAGAATACCCGCCAGCACGGCTCCGCTGATTACACGAAATACAATGAAAAGAATTAAGTTCCACGCTGCAACTTCACTCATATAACCGTAGAAATAGTCGATTGGCAAGCTGATCAAAGCAGCTGCGACACCCGCTAATATACATACCATCACACTGCGAGAACGATATCTGAATGCCATGAATACAAGCTCACAGGCAAGACCCTGCAGTAAAGCAAAGACAAATGTCGGGATATCAAATTTCCCCATGATAATCGTCTCACCGGCACCAGCTGCAAACTCAGCCAGTAGTGCAATACCGAATTTCGGTACAATCAAGTAAGCGACAACAGCTGCAGCAAACCACATACCATAAGTCAGCTGTTCAACATGAACACCAAGCGGTTTAACGGCTTCATAGGGCAGCCACCACAAATTATAGATAAAACCAAAAATCACTGCGACAAGCACTGTTACTAAAATATCTGATAACGTCAAACCTTTTCTCATTCCAATATCCTCCTCAACAAAAAACACGCAACCATCACAAGATGATTGCGCGTCAAAAAAGACATAGAAAAATAAAATCTATACACTTTCCTCCGCTAGCATCAACTAGATCAGGTTCAAAGGGTTCGAGATTATCTCGTCTCAGTTACAATAACACCCCTAGTGTTTCTGTTATGTATTTGTATTTAAACTGTATACTTGTCCGGAATTAAAGTCAATAACATTTCCTGAGAAATAAAAAAAGCGATACCGAAGTATCGCTTCATATTAATCGCGGTAAACCGTTCTTTCTGCCACACCGCGCGCTTTATCTTTTTTGTTATAACCCAGCATAAAGTATGCTGCTGTCACGATTGCAAGGAAGATAAAACCGATAATAACAGATATACGAGTATCCGGATTGATCAGCATGAAAAATAATACTAATACCAGGAATCCGATTGTCAGCCAGTTCGTCACTGGTGCGCCCGGCATCTTGAATGGATGATCTTTAATCAGTTCCGGATGTTTCTTTCTAAACTGCATATGACTGATCAGAATCATGAACCATGGTACCATACCTGGCAGGATTGATGCGCTATAGACATAGACAAAAATTTTATCCGCCCCTGGAATCACGACATTGAGGATAACGCCCAGGAAGATACCGATTGCAATAGCAAGAACTGCATAGAATGGCACGCCTGTTTTTAAGACTTTACCGAAGATAGCTGGCATTTTGCCTTCTTGTGCCAAAGTGTAGACCATACGACTTGAACTGAAGATACCTGCATTGCATCCCGACATTGCAGCGGTGATAACAACGAAGTTAATCAGACCCGCTGCGACTGTGATACCAATTTTAGCGAATGTTGCTACGAACGGGCTGCCGATTGTACCTAATTGATCCCATGGATAAACAGTAACGATAACGAAGATAGCACCAATATAGAAAATCAGAATACGCCATACAATGCTGTTAACTGCTTTTTGAATATTTTTTTGAGGATCTTTTGTTTCACCAGCTGTAATTCCGATTAACTCAACTCCTTGATAAGCACCGACTACGATAGAAAGTGCAAACAAGAAACCTGTCAATCCATTCGGGAAGAATCCACCATGTTCAGTTAAGTTGCCAAAACCAATAGGATTTCCACCGTTACCAAAACCGAATAAAATAACGCCTAATCCCGCAACGATCATCAGAATAATTGTGACAACTTTAATCATCGCAAACCAGAATTCAAACTCACCGAATGCTTTTACAGATGCTAAGTTCGCAACAGCGAGTGTCACGACTACGATCAGACCTGGAATCCAAGTCGGTAATTCCGGCCACCAGTACTGCATATACTGACCGACGGCGATAACTTCACTCATCCCAACAACAACCCACTGGAATATATTACTCCAGGCAGTTGCATAACCCGCTGCCGGATGAATGTAATCATTTGCATACTGAGCGAATGAACCTGTCGTTGGATAAAGATAAACCATTTCTCCCATTGCGCGCATGATGAAGAATAAGAAAATACCAGCTACTAAATACGCAATGAGTGCAGATGGTCCTGCCCAGTTAATAACACTGGAAGCCCCCATAAATAATCCAACACCAATTGTTCCGCCGAGTGCAATCATCTGGACCTGACGTGAGCTCAGTCCTCTGTGTAATTGATTGTCTTCCATTACTTTTACCTCTTTCCTTTATATAAGTGAAATATTTATTTTCTCTGTTATTATACAGCAATTTCACAAGTTGTAAATCACAAATTCATCGCTTTTAAGCAATAAAGCAAATAATTTTCTAAATATTCTTTGAATTTGTAATAGCTTGGTATAAAAGTATTTATAAAATATGAATTATGCATATAAATAGATTTTAATAAAATAAAATATTAATAAATACAGAAAAAAATACCAAATTTCACAAATAAATGGTGAGATTGTGATATTTAAAATACCGTTATTATATAACAGAAAGACATAAAAAAATCGGAAGCAAATTTGCTTCCGATAACTTTATTTAATTAAAGCACACGTCTGATCAATGTTTTAAGAGGTGGCATTTTTTCAAGTTTACCTTCTTCAAGTAATGAACGGATTTCAAACTTAGCATAACCCAGCATCTCATCAAAGACGATTTGACCTGGCAGCGGTGCTGCATCCTGATCAACATAAACATTGACAATAACAGGCTTATTAGCCGCTTTTGCCTGCTGCATAGCTGGTGCAAGTTCTTCCGGTTTTGTGACATTGATACCCATACCGCCACAGCTTTCAGCAAACTTAGCATAATCGATATCTGCTAAGTTAATAGCGTATTCCAGCTCTCCTGCAGCCTGCTGTTCATACTTGATGAATGATAACTGCTGGTTATTCATAACAACTACAATCATCGGCAGGTTGTAATAGACAGCAGTGACAAAGTCCTGCATGACCATTGAGAAGCCACCGTCACCGGCAATTGCAATCGCCTGACGCTCTGGGAAAGCAATCTTAGAAGCGATTGCGCCCGGTAACGCACAGCCCATTGTTCCGAGCCAAGCAGAAGTAATAAATTTATTTTGGTGATCTAATCTTAAATACCTTGTACTCCATACTGTTGAAGTACCGACATCAATTGAGAATGTTGCATCGGGCTCAGCAATTTTTTCGATTTCGGCCATCACGCGTTCTGGACGGATAGGTGTAGAGTCTTTCATCCGGTCTTCTTCTAGCCACTTGTTCCAGTTCACCATATTTTCCTGACATGCTTCAAGGAATGGACGACGTCCAACCGCTTCACAAGCCTGTGTCAACTCTGGCAGAATATCTTTTGCATGTCCTATCAGTGGTACATCTACATCATAACGTTTGCCGATATTTTTCAGATTGATATCAAGCTGAATACAAGGGACATTCTCATCTGGCAGATAGCTGACATAGGGGTAATTCGTACCTAATAAGATCAGTAAATCCGCTTCTTTCATTGCTTCAAAAGCTGGCTTCGTGCCAATTTTACCGATATTACCAAGTGATTGCGGATGTGTATCTGGAATAATACCTTTAGCTGGGAGCGTAATCATAGCTGGTGCTTTAATGCATTCAATGAAATGAATCACTTCATCTTTAGCACCTTTCGTTCCTACACCTGCAAGAACCACTGGATTTTTACTATTACCGATCAATTCTGCCGCTGCCGCAATTTTATCAGTCGGCGCAGAGAAATGCGGTCTGACATATTCATATTTTTTATCAAGTGTATTATCTTCAATCTCTGTTTTAAGAATATCCCCGGGAATCGTCAATACCGCTACGCCTGATTCATCATATGCTGTTTTAATCGCTTCATTCACCGTATCGAAAATTCGATTTGGATCCGTCACAATCTGGTTGAATACCGCTACACCTTGGAACATTGTAGAGATATCGACTTCCTGGAAGTAACCTGAACCAATCTGATCTGTATTGGTATGTCCGCATAGGACAAGTGTCGGCACATTATCCATTTTTGCATCGTACATGCCGTTTAATAAATGGACCGCACCTGGTCCACCTATCCCTAACGAAACAGCAATCTTACCTGTTAATTTCGTATAACTTGCCGCTGCAAGTGTCGCTACTTCTTCATGTCTGACATTATAGAATTTGATACTTTCTTCTTCATGCTTAAGTGCATCTACCACTGAATCAATTGAATCGCCTGGAATACCATAGACATGATCAATGCCCCAGTTTTTAAGTGCTTTGACTAATGCGAGATTTGCTTTGATTTTACTCATAATGATGCCTCCTTTTTATTATACATCTGTTATCTACCCGTCGCTTTTCATTCTAATCACTTATCGTGTATGGCATAGACTTAAACAGGGTATAATATTAAAAATAAAAGGGGGCAATATGATGAAGAAAATATTACTGACTGGCGGTACTGGACTAGTAGGTTCTCGATTAATTGAAATGACAGACCATGAGTTTTATATTCTGACGCGTTCTGATAAGGAAGACACCGCGCATGTTAACTATATCAACTGGAATAATGATGATTATTTATCTCAGATACCCGAAGTAGACCTCATCATCAATCTAGCCGGGGCGAGTCTGAGTAACCGCTGGACCCAGCAACATAAACAAGCGATTGTCAAAAGTCGCATAGAATCTACGAAGAAGCTAGGTCCTATCATTGAACAGCAGCAGAAGAAACCTTTCCTGATTTCTGCAAGCGCTGTAGGCTATTATCCACCTGCTAAAAATCTCTCCTATACAGAAGCCGACCGTTTCGAAGCATTTGACTTTCTATCTAAAACCGTTCATTTATGGGAGCAGGAAGCAGCTAAACTTAAGGTAGCGACTGCTTATTGCAGATTTGGTGTTATCTTCTCAAACCAAGGCGGGGCGCTCCCTATTATGGTTAAGCCCTATCAATTCTATATTGGCGGTAATATCGGCGATGGTCAGCAGGTCTACTCCTGGATTCATATTGATGACCTCATTCGTGCTCTCCTTTTCATCTACGATCAACAACTGACAGGGATCTATAACTGCACCGCACCAGAGCCTGCCACGCAGGAAGAAGTCGGGAAAGCAATCGCTGAAGCACTTCATAAACCTCACTTCCTACCTGTGCCTGAGATTGCACTGAAGACCTTACTTGGTGAACAGGCGATAATGGTTACAGACGGTCAGCGCGTTCTACCGGATAAACTCATTTCAGCAGGCTTTAAGTTCCAGCACCCGACTATCAAAGAAGCGATTACAAGTTTATATGGTTAATCAAAAAGAACAGAAAAAAGCAGTTGAAAAACGCTGGCGTGAGGAAAAATATAAAGTGATGTATCATAGTCAGCAGCACTATAATGACATCAGAGGCCTGATGAAAGAACAGCTGACGGATATCGATATCCTGAACACACAAATCAGTGAAGCGTATGCACTGGAGCCTACGCACGGTTCTATGCTCAATACATTTCAGCATTTATGGGGATATTTCAAGAACAAAGCGACCCCAGAAGAAAAAGAGCTCTTTCTGCCGCTACTGAACCAGGTACCTGAAAAGAACGATGTTATCATCCAGCAGCTCCATCATTTAGCCCTTAAATATAATGTTAAATACCTCAAAGAAAGCAGTATATTAACCGAAAAAAACTGACGTATCAGACGTCAGTTTTTTTCGGTTGAAAACCACAGCGTGGACTGGTGGTATCGTTCAGCCATTTATCATGGAGAAGCTGCTGATAAGCTTCATACACCGTTTCGCCCTCAAGCCTCGTATCCCCATAAACATAATAAGGCGGTAGCGGCTCATGCGAAAACGCTTCCTGATTGGCAAAGATAATATCCGCCAGTACATCGAGATCTTCTTTAAAGGCAGGAGAACGCTTGCCACCTCGTCTTTGATGCTCCAGGTCCATTTCCACAAGCATATTATAAAGGTCAATGATGTAGGGCTTGCCATTATTGTAAGCCTGTTTGACGATTGGATGATGTAAGTAACGCGTATTTCCCTGTATAATCTTCAGTTCGGCAAGACAGACACGTATGATCTGGTATAACTCGAGCACCTGTTTGGACAATCTTCTATTATCCAAATACTGTGCGCTGATTTTATGATCAGCGTCTACTCTAAATATCTGCATATGACCCCTTCTTTTCATTAGTTCTTAAATGTTAACACGTTAAAAATATTTTCTCAAATCGTCTGTTGACGTTTACAGCATTTGTATCTATAATTATAAATCGTAACTATTACGTTTTATAGGAGGCAATATGCATTACTTTATTAAAGGACTCGGCGTGGCATTGCTGGCACTTATCTTAACTGCCTGTGGCACAAATCAGGACTCAGAAAAAAATCACGAAGAAAAAGCAGTAACAGAGAAGACAGAAGAGCATGCGCATAACCACGAACACAAGCATCATGAACATGATCATCACCACATGTCAGCTGCTGACAAAAAAATATACGAAGGTCACTTCAAGGATAGTCAGGTAAAAGATCGTGAGCTGACAGACTGGGAAGGTGACTGGCAATCGGTTTATCCTTATCTTCAGGACGGCACATTAGATGAGGTATTCGAACATAAAGCAGAAGACAAAGGTGATATGACAGCAGCCGACTATAAAAAGTATTATACAACTGGCTACAAGACTGATGTCTCACGTATCAATATCGGTAAAGAAAAGATTGATTTCTATAAAGGAGACAAAAAGATTTCCGGGAAATATCATTATGACGGCAAAGAGATTTTGACATATAAAAAAGGAAATCGGGGCGTCCGCTTTATCTTCAAGAAAGTATCAGGTGATAAAGAAGCCCCTGCATACATCCAGTTCAGCGATCATAACATCGCACCCAAACTCGCTGAACATTTCCATATTTATATGGGCGATGACCGTGCTCAATTACTTAAAGAAATGGAACACTGGCCGACTTATTACTTCAGTGATATGTCAGGTGAAGAAATCGCTCATGAAATGATGGCTCATTAAGAACGAAGGAGATATTCTGATGAATATCTCCTTTTATGCGTGAGAGACTTTGCCTGGTCGCACTGAGCGGTACCAGCCGAGACACATGATAAAGATGATCAAGAGCTCGATGACATCACCGCCGTAGTACATGACAACTGCTCCTGTCTGCGCCTGCACCGCATCTACACCGGCGGGCGGATATGGATAAAAGGATTTAGACAAGATCTGGTGCAGTGCGACGGACACCATCATGACAATGGCCCGGTACTTAAAGGAATAAGGATGCCTCACTGGGTCCAGTTCCAGCATTACAGCTGTGAATAGGTAACCGGCCAGAAAGATATGAAAATGAATCAGATAATGCAGCCACGTATGATGGTGCATCATCATAAACAAATCAGTTCGGTAAAGCAGCCACAGTCCACCTGTATTGAGTATAGTCGCTGTAACAGGGTGTGCAATAAACCGTATATAAGTGATGTTCATGAAACGGGACAGACGTCGTCCACTCTTAACAGGAAGCGTCCCTAAAAGCAGTCTTAAAGGCATTGCCAGCACCAGAAGAAGTGGTGACAGCATCCCTAACAGCAGATGGCCGTACATATGATAGATAAAATTATGGTGCATTTCTTCTGCAAAGGGTCCTACCATGACCAGTACTGCAAAGATGATGCCGACTATCCAAAGTACAGATCGATAAACGGGCCATTTTTTCCTGCCAGCTAAATACAGGTAACCTGTTATCATCACAACTGCGCTAAATACAATGATAAAGTCTGCCGGATTCACTGAATGATGTATATGCATCACTTCATCAGCTCTCTTTTACGTGACATCAGAAAACCGATGATAATCATCGCAAGACCTGTAATAATCCAGACAATATCGTATGTTAGAACATTATCCACATAACGAATCTGGTGCATGCGCAGCACTTTATGATTAATGATGCCGTCGTAGACCTGGAAAGAACCCATTCCCATCAATGTACGACCTATCCAGAATAACCAATCAGTCTGATATTTTCTTCTCGCATCTGCCAGCAGGAACAATCCGAAAATAATAAAGAAGCCGCACATTGAATTGAGTACGCCGTCCGATAAGAGTCCGATTTCCTTGGTCATCTGATCATAAAAGTGGTGCCACTGCAGAAACTGGTGAAAGACAATTTCATCTATAAAGCCGGCCAGCCCGATTCCAAAAATAAAGCCCGACCATTTGTGTTCTTTTGTATAAGTTCCCATAGATTGCCTCCTTATTTTTTAGACTTATACCCTCTTTACATTTATACATACAAAAAAAACAGCCAATCGGCTGTTTTTAAAAATCTCGGCTAAATCCTGGTTTATCATGGTTCAGCTTAATGGTACCTGCTGTCAGATAACTTGCATATGCGAGCCATGCAACATAAGGTGCCATTAAGAGACCTGCTATCTCATTATGGTCATAAAAGATGAGGGCTGCTAAAAGTCCAGCCGCAAGCAGACAGAAGCTTTCAATGAGGGCTGTACCTCGTAATTTTAGATTAAAATACAAAATCGACCATAAATAGTTTAAACCGAGCTGTGCATAATGACTGACCTTAACACTTTTGTCTGTCGTGTAGCGATCAGCTAAATAATAAGCCACGCCCATTCCTGTATAAAGTACCGGCCAGACAATCGGGAAGGCAGCAGGTGGTGGTGCGAGCGGCGGCTGTTCATACTGCTTATAATCGCCTTGAGCTTTACTCGTTAATGCGCCGACTATGAGACCACCTGCTAGTGGTAACGTCATTTTTATGATTTGTTTCTTAACGGTCATGACTATCCCTCCAGAGTATAATTACTTATTCTATACCCGAATGGAAAATAATTACTCACTGACATTGAATAGATCATTGAATGACTCCACAATCGTTGGATGTGTATAGATCGTATCACGAATGACCTCATAAGGAACTTGCTGATTCATAGCAAGTGCAATCAAGTTAATCAGCTCATCAGACTTCACACCGTAAAGTGTCGCACCTAATATTTGATGTGTCTTCTTATCAACAACAGATTTAAAGAGTCCTCTGCCTTCGTCATCTATTGTGTGACGCGTGATGCTTGAGACTTTGACTCTACCTTCCATAATGTCATAGCCTTTAGCACGAGCTTCAGCAGCTGTCATACCGACGACAGAAATAGGCGGTGTGATGAAAACGGTATACGGAATAATACCTCTATTTTCTGTCGTGCGTTTACGCTCGCCAACAAGTCCGTCTTTAATAACGCGGAAATCATCAAGCGAAATATATGTGAACTGGGGCCCGCCCGTCACATCACCTGCAGCATAGACATTTGGCACAGTTGTTTCAAGATATTCATTTACTTTGATCTCACCGCGTGCACCGAGTTCTATATCTGTGTTTTCGAGTCCTAAATCTGTATTCGGCTTACGTCCTGTCGCATAGAGGACTGCATCTGCTGTAAAATCGCCTTGAGATGTCTTCACTATGACCTCATCACCTTGATCTTCAAATGCTTCAGTACTCGCATTTAATACGAAAGTCACATTATGCGCTTCCATATCTTTGATGGCCATAGCAGCAATCTCCTGGTCCTCGTGCCCAAGAATTTGGTTGCCACGCTCAAGGACCGTGACTTCGGTACCGAAATCACCGAATGATGCAGCGAACTCAAGTGCGATATAGCCGCCTCCGACAATGACCAGACGTTTAGGCTGCTTCGTCAGCTGCATAATGCCTTCTGAATCATAGACGTGTTTCGATTCTATAACCCCTTTAATAGGTGGCACGTTGGAGACAGCCCCTGTATTGATGACGATATGCTCTGCTGTCATTTCTTCTGCTGTCCCATCTGCAAAGTGCAGTTCAAGTACTTTATTCGATTTGAAGTGTGCTTTTGCGTCAATTACTTCTACATTTTCTTCCCCAGATAATTTATGATAATTCTTTTTGTTCAGAAGTGACGTCACTTCTTCCTTACGAGCAATCGACTGTTCGAATGGTCGTTGCTTCGCACTATCGTGAATGAGTAACTTTGAAGGAATACAACCGATATTAATACAAGTTCCCCCGTACATTCTGCTGGATTTTTCAATCACTGCGACCTCTTTACCTTGCCGACCCATAAATTTAGCCAGCGTCTTTCCTGCCTTACCAAAACCGATGACAATTAAATCATACTCTTTCATTACCATGTCCTCCTTATGTTTGGAACAATTGATGAAAACGCTTCAATTAATTATCTCACTGTTATGAACTGATTGCCATTAATATTCCAGTTTCAGCTGCTTCATTCGCGTATGAAGAGTTTCAAAATCAATGATCCGTGCTTGCCGGTGATATTCTCTATCCTGATTAAAGAGCATGACAACCGGAGAAGTAAACAAAGAGAGCTGACCCGCTGCCTCAGGAATCTCATCAGCCATCAGATAATAGCCCGAAATTTGTTCTTCCTCTACCAAAGCTTTTACACGAGGATAATCAGCATGACAGACTGAGCAGCCTGTTGTCATCGTATAGAGCAGTTTCTTTTCATTATTATTCAAGATCTTAAGCCATTCCTCGTAAGTATTCAGTTTTTCCATTTTATAACCTCCAATAAAAAAAGAGACAACGATAACGTTGTCTCTTGAATTCTATCCTATTTTACACGTTTATCATCATTAGGAATTAAGAACATGATAGCCAGGAATGATACTAACGCCATAGCTACGTTCACCCATAATGCAATCATTGCACCGTGAGAAAGTCCCAGTCCAACAATAGCAGTCGCATAGACAGCACCACTGATTGCCATACCAAAACCGTTACCTAAAGATGAAGCCATTTTGTAGATACCCGCTGCAACCCCTGCTTTATTTTCAGGTGCAGTAGATACCGCTGTATCTGTAGAAGGTGTTGCATAGATACCTAAACCTAAACCAAATAATAAGTAACCGATAATTGAGCTGACGATATAGAGCATTTGAGGCAGGAATGTTAATGAAATTAACAGGATACCGATTGCCGCAATAATTGATCCTAACATCATCGGTTTTTTAGCGCCCATTTTCTGTAACATCTTTTCACCGACACGAATCATCAGTAAGACCATCACTAAGTAAGTCAGTGATAAAGAACCTGCTTGGAAAGATGAGAATCCAAGGCCTTGCTGTACAAATGTATTCGCTACAACTAAAGTACCACCGACTGCGTTTAACAGGAAATTAGAAACAACAGCACCTGTATAAGGTTTGTTAGAGAAGAGGTGGAAGTCGATTAATGGATTTCTTGATACGCGTTCACGTAAGAAGAAGATGATGAATGATACGACGATTAAAGCGATTAAACCTAATGAGATCATTGAAGTATAGCCAAATTCTCCACCTTTAGTGATGAAGAGTTCAAGACCTAATACAAATACGACTAAAATTGCTAAACCAGGCACGTCAAAGCGTGTACGTGTTTCTTCATCTGCTTTTGTTTCAGGTGTACCTTTAATCAGGAAGATTGCAATAATAGATAAGACGATTGAAATAACGAAAATCCATTGCCATCCGAATGTGGTTGCAACGGCTCCACCGAAGAATGAACAGATACCTGAGCCACCCCAAGAACCGATTGACCAGAAGCTTAATGCTCTCTGACGATCTGCACCGTGGTAATAAGCTTTAACAATAGCGAGTGTTGCAGGCATGATTGCTGCTGCTGAGAAACCTTGGATAACACGTCCAACCATCATAACAGCTGGAATAGTTGTCGCTATAACGAGGACTGAACCGATAATGCTTAAAATAAGGCCGGCTTGTGTGACTTTTACACGACCGTATTTATCTGCTATACCACCTGCACCTACCACGAACATCCCACAGAAAAGAGCTGTTAAGCTGAGCGCTGTATTGATGTTACCCATACTTGTATTAAAAGTATCTTTTAATGTCGGGACGATGTTAACGAGTGATTGAGCAAAAAGCCAGAAAGTTAATACTGCAAGAACAATACCGATAATTAACTTGTTATCGCCTTTAAAGTTTTCACTTGTGTGATTTTGATTCATGATTATCCACCTTTTATCGAGTTTTTTTCAACACATTACTTTTAGTTCCACTAATTAAAAATTTACAAACATTCTTTGGAAAAACGACTTAAATTTTCAAATATTCTGAAATTTTGTAAGAATAGTTATTCTATTATGAACAATCCTGCAGTAATTCCTCATAATCTTTCAGTTGTATAATCAACTGAGTTTTAACTGTACTACATCAATCTTAGTCTTCAGGACTCCTCTCCTGTTTTTTAATACCACTACTATACACCAAAGCGTTAAAGTATGAGACATACAAATGTGAACAATTAAAGAAAACGCTTATTTTTTAAGTGTATTTACCTTTTATAAGTATATTTTTACTCATTGAATTAACTAAAAAGGTTCCTGTTAACTCTTGTTATATAGCATGTTTCTACTATATAAATAACTTTTGTATACATAACCTGTCTTCCTTGAGCTTTCTATGAAATCAGTTAGAAAAGTTAACAAAGTAATACCTTGAATGTTAACTTAAAACTCACATTCAAGGTATATGGTTTAATAAATATCTGATTCATTGTTAAATTGCAGCAGATTGCTTTTAACATCTGCCAGAAAACGTCCTGCAGCAAGTCCGTCTAAAATACGGTGATCAATCGACAGACAAAGGTTGATCATATCAGCAAATTTAAGTCCACCTTCTTCAGTTGGTATTACTCGCTTATTAATACTTTCAATCTGCAGGATAGCGGCTTGCGGATAATTAATGATGCCCTGAGACATCACTGAGCCAAATGAGCCCGTGTTATTGACTGTGATCGTCCCCCCCTGCATCTGCTCAGAGGTCAGACTGTTATTACGTACTGCTTTTGCAAGACGATCTACTTCTTTAGCGATTCCTTTAACCGACAATTCATCTGCATTTCTGATGACCGGTACAAATAGGTGATCATCCGTCGCAACAGCAATAGAGATATTGATGTCTTTAAAGAAAGTGATTTCATTATCAACCCATGATGCATTCATCTTTGGATGTTTCTTCAGCGCCTGTGCCACTGCTTTGATGAAGAATGGATAGAATGAAAGTGAGATGCCCTCCTGCTCTTTAAAAGTGGTTTTATGAGCGTTACGCAACTTTACAAGTTCTGTAACGTCCGCTTCCACCATCATCCAGGCATGTGGAATTTCATTAACACTTTGTACCATGCGCTTGGCAATCGCTTTTCTGACACCATCTGTCTGCATCACTTCTGTCGCAGCTGCCGGAGTCACGGTTTCAGACTTTTCTGCTGCTTTTTGAGGCTGGAAGTTCAGAATATCTTTTCGTGTGATGCGACCATGCCGACCTGTCCCAGTCACTTGCGAAAGATCGATATGGCGTTCCTGCGAGAGTTTCAGCACTGCTGGAGAATAGCGCATTTGATGCTTTTCTTCAGGAACATCTTTAGCTGACGCGTCATCATTCAGTGACTTGTCGTGATCCTCAGCTACTTCTTCCTCTTCCTGCTCGCCTGCTACTTCAATCGTCATAATGGGGTCGTGAATCGGAATATCTTTATCCAGTTCAACCAACAGTTCTTTGACAGTGCCTGCAAAATCAGAAGGAATTTCAGTTGTCACTTTGTCAGAAGTCGCTTCAGCTATAGGCTGATAGCGTTCAATCTGGTCTCCTGGCTGTACAAGCCAGTTCGTAATAGAAGCTTCTGTGACACTTTCACCTAAACCCGGTAATACAATCGTTTTAATCGCCATGATGACGCTCCTTTACTCTTAAAATTCAGCCAGTTCACGCATTGCATGCTTTACTTTCTCTTCATTAATCAGAAATTCACGTTCCAAAGATAGCGCATAAGGCATGCTCGGTGAATCCGGACCTGCCAGACGACGGATAGGCGCATCTAAATCGAAGAGTGCTTCTTCAGCTATAATAGCCGCTATTTCACTCATTACACTTTGTTCTTTGTTATCTTCTGTCACAAGGAGAACTTTACCTGTTTTCTTCGCTGCCTGAATCAATGTCTCTTTATCAAGTGGATATAAAGAACGAACATCTACAATTTCTGCTTCGATATTCTCTTCTGCAAGTGTCTCAGCTGCTTTAAGTGCAAATTGAAGAGCCATCCCATAAGCAATGACGGTTATATCTTCACCTTGTCTGACAATATTCGCTTTATCAAGCGGCACGACGTAGTCTGTATCAGGTACGTCTTCTTTCAATAATCTGTAAAGACGTTTGTGCTCAAAGAACAGCACTGGATCATCACTGCGAATCGCTGCTTTTATCAGTCCTTTCGCATCATAGGCAGATGATGGTGTGACGACGCGAAGCCCGGGCTGTCCTACAAAAATCTTATCTGTTGTCTGCGAATGATAGAATCCACCTCTGACTCCACCGCCATACGGTGTACGATAAACAATCGGGGTCGTAAAATCCCCTCTTGTCCGGTAGCGTATGCGAGCGGCTTCAGACATGATTTCATTGACCGCCGGCAAAATATAATCTGCGAACTGAAATTCACCAATGGCACGATAACCACGTACACCAAGCCCAACTGCCAGTCCACCGATCAGCCCTTCTGTAAGGGGTGTATTGAATACCCGTTTATCACCAAAACGTGCTGCCAGATCTTTAGTCACACCAAAGACACCGCCTTTTACACCGCCGACATCTTCACCAAAAATAACGACCTTGTCGTCCTTTTCCATTTCTTCTGCGATTCCACGATTGATTGCTTCTAAATAAGTCATCATTGTCATAAATGGACCTCCTCTCTACTTCTCTGCCCAGACATGTGCCAGAATATCGGCTGCATCCGGATCCGGCATGTGTTCTGCTTCATCTGTTGCCTGATTGATTTCTTCTTTCAGTTCCAGCTCCATTGCATCTATATCCTGCTGCGTCAGATAACCTTCATCCAGCATCTGTTTCTGAAAAGCTGCAAGCGGATCTTTTGTCTTCATTTCTTCCAGTTCTTCTTTAGAACGATAAACCGTCTGATCATCATCTGATGAGTGAGAGGTCATGCGTGACACCATTAGTTCAACCAGTCCCGGGCCATTTCCCGCACGTGCTTCATCCACAAAGCGTTTGAATGCGAGATAACATTCAGCAAAATCCATACCGTCTACACGAATACCTTCAAAACCATAAGCTGCAGCACGGTCTGCCATTTCTTTATTGGCATACTGTTCCTCAATGCCCACAGAGATAGCCCATAGGTTGTTTTCGACGACAAATATAATCGGAAGTTTCTTGATGGCAGCAAAATTCATCGCTTCAGCTACTTCACCCTGGTTAAATGATCCTTCTCCGGTTGTCGCTACAGTCACAGAGTCAGATTCCTCCAGTAACGCAGCGTAACCGATTCCTGTTGCAACGTTCAGCTGCGTAGAGACAGGGGAAGAATGTGAAATGATGTTGTGTTCTTTTGAGCCATAGTGATTTGGCATCTGGCGGCCATGCGATGATGGATCTGCTTCTTTACCGAATGAACCGAGAATCATATCTTTAGATGACATCCCCCAGGCCAGACAAGCTGTCATATCGCGATAATAAGGAAGGAAATAATCTTTTTCCGGCTGGAAGGCCATGACCATAGCTACTTGCCCTACTTCTGCGCCCTGTCCGGAAATATTAAATGATGTTTTACCGATACGTGTCAGCTGCCAGAGACGTTCATCTAATCTCCGGCCTCTAAGAACATGTTTAAACGCATGGATAAGTTCTTCTTTCGTGAGTCCTGTTTCTTTTAGTTGTCTCATTTTTTACCTCCTATTTATGAATCGCCAGTCCATAACTATCCAGTGCTGCCTCCATCAATGTTTCGGACATGGTCGGGTGCGCATGAATCACGTCACTTAATTCAAGTGCGGATGCATTTAAGTAGATACCTGCTGCTGCTTCGCCGATCAGCTCTGTAGCATGTGGACCGATAATCGTCACACCGATAAGGTCATCAGTCTGGGTGTCTCGCAGTACTTCAACAAAACCGTCCGGTTCTCCGTAAATGAGTGATTTCCCATTGCCTCTGAAATGAAACTTGCCGACTTTGACGTTCATATTTTCCGGGAAATTCGATGCATGATAGCCAACACTCGCAATCTCAGGTTGTGTATAAGTACATTTGGGAATATCATGATAATTAAGCGGCATCACTGCTTCTCCCAGTAAATGACGTACAGCTATTTCACCTTCTTTGGCAGCAACATGTGCGAGTTGAAGCGTATCAATGCAATCACCGATCGCGTAAATATGACTTTCTGCTGTCTGATAGTAATCATTGACCTGGATGCCTTTATCATCGAACTGAACGGATGTGTTCTGCAGTCCTATACCGTTAACATTCGGCGTCCGGCCTACAGCAACCATGACTTTATCAAATGTCATAATATCGTGCCCTACTACTTCAATCTGCACCTTCTCTGACTCTACTGAGGCACTTCTGACAGCTCTTTGCGTCATCACTTGAATGCCACGTTCTTCAAACTGTTTCTGCAGTTCTTTCGCTACTGATTCGCTTTCGTTGATGACGAGCCGTTCTGCGTATTCTATGATTGTGACATCTACTCCAAAACTGTTCAGAAGAGATGCCCATTCCACGCCAATGACACCGCCGCCGATCACTGCCATTTTCTTCGGCAGTTCCTGCAGACTAAGCATCCCGTCTGATGTCAGAATAAAGGTTTCATCTATCTCGACATCTGGCAGGGTACGCGGAGAAGAACCTGTCGCAATAATGAGCTTTTTCGGTACGATAATCTGTTCTTCCTCATCTGAATTCGGGAAAGTAACTGCTACGGCACCTGAGACAGGCGAGAAAATAGAAGGACCTAATATCGCACCTTCTCCATGATAGATTTTGATTTTATTTTTTTCGCATAAGGCTTTCACCCCTTGATGCAGCTGCTCAACAATCTTTTCCTTCCGGGCCTGTATTTTCAGGAAATCAAAGCCTGCTTCACTGCTCGAGATACCAAATTCACCAGCCCGTTTAATGGTGTCATAAACTTCCGCACTGCGTAGCAACGCTTTAGTCGGAATACAACCGCGATGCAGACAAGTACCCCCGAGCTGTTCTTTCTCGACGATGACGACTTTCTGTCCTTGTTTAGCCGCATGAATAGCAGCCACATAGCCACCTGTCCCTCCGCCTAAAATGAGTAAATCTGTTTCTAATACCATTCAGCCACTACCTTCCATTTCAGTTATCAAATGCATCTATCTATACTGAAAATCTCTACGGTAATTATTCTAACACTTATTACCTGCTACTAGTAACTAATAATAATTTGATTTGCAATATTGATACAAATCATGTAAATAGTTGTATTCCTATATTTATTGGGCTATGCTATATTCACTTATTAAGTTGTCTAAGAGGTAATGTTTTTAAGAAAAGGAATGATGCTTATGAATATGAAGGGTATGAAGGCAAACCCGTTTTTCTATAGTGCTGTAGGTGGAATATGAAGAAGATTTTTTTGTTCTTTGCTGTTATATTGCTCGGAGCTGGGGGATATCATTACCGGGAGACCGTTACAGAATTAACGGATCAATTAGTAAGACGGATGATGTCTGACCCTATGGCCATGAATACTTATGATAAAGGTCAATGTACTTATTATGTTTTTGATAAAGTCAGACAGGATGGTAAAATGATAGCGCGGTCCTGGAATGATGCTAAATACTGGGCAACACGGGCAGAAGAAGAAGGCTATACCGTGAACCAGCAACCTCTCGAAGGTTCGTTATTGCAATCTGACCGAGGTGAACAAGGGCATGTTGCTTATGTGGAACATGTCTATCAAAATGGCAGTATTAAAGTAACAGAAATGAACTATATTAAGCCTTACTATATCTCGGAACGTGTGCTGACCAAGCAGGATATTCAGCGTTATCAGTTTATTCATCCGAAAGATAATCCTAAAATAGATACATAACAGCAGTTATTCTTCAAGAAACTGACACATCTGGATGTTTCAGTTTAATTTGTCAGGGGATAATACATTTAAAGAAAGGATGTAGATTATGTCTCGCGCAAAAGTTTGGCCTCTTATTTATCTGCTTGTTTTTATCGGTACACTTGTCATGAACTATTTAACTTCAATGAATGTCGGCAGAGTAGCTAATCAGGATCAAGCACTGATTCAGCCTGCGGGTTATGCTTTTTCTATCTGGAGTCTCATTTATCTGTTCATTATCATCTGGATAATTCGTCTGTTGTTAGATAAACAACAATCTTACGACTTAACGCAAGGTGAGAATCTGACATTCTGGCCGATTCTGAACTTTATTCTGAACGGCTTATGGATTTATGTCTTCACGCAGAACTGGAAGCTCACTTCAGTTATCGTTATCATCGCTTTACTGCTTACTTTAGTCATTATCTACCGCAAAATATCGCAGCATCATAATCATCCATTTGACCGCTCAGTTTTTAGTATTTATTTTGCCTGGGTTACCGTAGCGACAATAGTCAATATTTTCACCTATGTGAAATCACTCGATGTCTCGCACGTCATAGGACTGTCTGAACTGACATGGACATGGGTGATGCTGGTAGTGGCAACTGCGCTTTGTGTTTATATCGCATTTAAGTATCACGATTTTCTTTATCCGCTTGTTTTCGTCTGGGCCTTCACTGCTATCTATTTTGAAAATCAGCATTCACTGCTATTAATGATCCTTATCGGCTGTATTGTAGTTCAACTAATCACAGCCCTCACTATATTGATACGAAAGTTTAAAAAATGATCACAGTGCCCAGAAACAAATAAAACAGCTTTCCCAATCTCATGCGGGAAAGCTGTTTTTACTTAGAGATGCTCCATCACTTTCGGCATATCTCCTGGCGTAATAATACCTATGATGTCTTCTCTCTGCTTGATCGTGCCTGTTTTTGAAATGAGCAGCACCAGCTTGGACTGACCTTTCTGATTGATGCGCTCTATCATTTTTTTCTCAATTTCATAAAGCGGCATATTCTGCTTAACGACTTCATAGGACGCACCTTTATCGTCTTGAGATAAAAGTTCGCTGACCTTATATTTGGTTAGATCGAGCGGTGCTTCTTTGCGCACAGACGACAGCCAGTTCGTGATGCCGTTGTCTGTCAGAATACCAAGCAAGCGTTGTCCCTGAAAGACTGGATACTGTGAAACGTGGTACTGTTCTACAAGTTCAAGGACTTTCAGCAGACTATCGGTATCACTCAAACTGATTACTTCTTTACTGAAGATACTGACGGTCGTCGGATTTTCGAACTGTTGACGGATTGTCGTCAGCATATCGATGAATTCTGTTGTAGGCTCTGCTATATTGAATGTCTCTTTCTTTTCATGTACAAGTAAATTGCGTAGTTCACGGGCCATATCGATATCATCCTGATACTGCTTGATGACAGGATGCTTCTCTTTTAGCTGATAGAGCAGTGAACCGAAATTATCATCGCGTTTTGTGTATTTCTTCATCGCTTCATGCAGTAAATTGAATGCTGTCAGAAACTGATCCAGATTACCCAAATATCTTCACTCCTTTAAGCTTTTATACCCGTTTCACGTGTAACTACTGTCATCATCTAGCCCAGAAAATAAAAAATACGAACCTTTGGCAGGGTTCGTATTTGAAATCACTATTTGGTTTTAACAATATCGTCACGATGACCGTTCAGATAAGCATAGACTAACCCTACGAAGATACCGCCACCGATAAAGTTACCGATGAAAGCAAAGACCACATTTTTAAGAATATCAATCCATGAAATAGCAGCCGGATTGTAATACATCATACCGGCGAATAACCCTGTATTATATACCACGTGCTCATAAGCCATGAAGACGAATATCACGACACCGATAGCGATGAAGAATGCTTTTGCGAGTGCCTCTTTACACTGCATGGCAATAAAGATACCGATATTGATAAAGAAGTTAGCAAAAATCGCTTTAATCATAATCGCCAGCCAGGTTGATTCAATTGTTTTAGCAGAAACTGTCTTTGTAAGAGCGGTGACCATTTCAGGCGTCATCACTTTTGTGCCCGTCATCATACCGAATAAGATAAAGCCGCCAATAATATTACCGATAAAACAATAGATGAAGATTTTGGCGACTTTACTCATTGAAATCGTCCGATAATAAAGTCCTATTGTCAGATACATAAAGTTACTTGTTAATAGTTCCGCTCTTGTCATGACAATCATAACGAGCGCGATACTAAAGGCGATAGCGCCCAGAATATTGACAAGTCCGTGACTTGCCCCTTCAAACTGTGTTTTGACCGCTAAAGAGAAGACAGCCATAATCGCCAGCAGAAAGCCTGCAATAATAGCTTTTAAAATATAGCGAGCCGGCTCACGGTCGACGTTCACTTCTTTTAATGCGACTTGTGTCAAAGCTTCTCCGATATTATCTGTACTGGTAAATGTATCAGATACGGACTTAACCGGTTTTTCAATTTGCATAAGTAAACTCTCCTTGTTTGTGATTTTATTAACATAATTTGATTTTACCACTTTCCGAGTAAGAGAGCGCAATTATTTTCATAAATTCATAAAATATCAGGTTCTATGCTCAATCGCAATTAAACGTGCGGCTATCAGCAAGTATACAAGATGTCCTGCCAGCCAGATGATAAAACCCGATGCTGAAAGAACAAGAGAATCTGTCACTGCTAAAGCTGTCAGCTGAAAATACAAAAAAATGAACTGAATGAGCGAAACAAGGAGCGCTGCTTTGAACAGTGTTCTATAACGGTAAAGAATGCTCAGCATATAATAGAGGACTACGCCGACCATGACATGCAGTCCTAATTCTATGATAAAAGGCGCATCCTCAATCATAAAATCAATATTCAGCAGTAATAGCGCTGTCTGTGTATGAAAGAGCTGATCAAGTAGCAACAGCACAATGTATAAACTAAGACTGGAGATAATGGCATAGCCGAACCGTTTCATGAGTATGACCTCTCTTCTCTTATTTCTCTTCTATCTAACCTGTTATTATACAAGCTTATTTTATCATTTTCCTGCTGCAAATAGTGATAGCCCTTTTTCAGTACAGAAGTCGTACTTAAATGTGATTATGACATCTTGATGAACACTCTATTTTTTATTCAGTAAATGGATTCTGCAGAATAAGTGATGGTCTTTCTACTTTATAGGAAGCTTATCAACGCAGTTGGAAGGTTTTTTCAATCAAAATAGTCTTACATAAAATATGTCTACTGTTAGAGTGATAGCCCTCAACTTTGTGACTTTGCTATAATGAACCTAATCTATTTCACAAAGGAGATTCAATATGCGTATCCAGGATCACTTTATTTTTAAGTTGTTAGTGACCATTATCGGTTCATTCATTATCGCTATCAGTTTTAATTTATTCTTACTGCCCCACAATGTGCTGAGTAGTGGTCTAAGTGGTGTCGCCTTACTTGTCCATATCCTGACATCACTGGATACCGGTCTTGTTAATCTACTGATCAACTTACCTCTCGTGATTCTAGGCTTTTTAAAACTACCTAGACAAGTGATGATTCAGACCATATTAAGCGTCGGCTTTATTTCTTTTTTCTTATCTATCATCCCAGTGACACAAATATCTTCAGAACCGTTGATTGATGTTATTTTTGGTGGTATGCTCTGCGGCCTGGGGGTCGGTGTTATCCTAAAGTACTCGGGCACAACAGGTGGTATGGATATTATTGCAATGATTATCTCACAGCATAGCAATATCTCTATCGGTGTCGTTATGACAGCTTTGAACGGAATCATCGTCCTTTGTTCCGGTTTCTTCCTCGGCTGGAGCAATGCACTGACGACTTTACTTTCTATTTATATTACCGGTAAAACTGTTGATACCATCTTTACTTCACATATCAAATTGACCATCAATATCGTAACAACAAAAGGTGAAGCGGTCAGACAAGCGCTGATTGCTTCTATCAGACGCGGTATGACTATTACCGATACATACGGCGGCTATACTCAGAAGCCTGCACAGATGATTATGATGGTACTGACGCGCTATGAACTTCAGGATGCCATTCGTGTGGCTAAAGAAGCAGATCCAAACTGTTTTATCAATGTCTATGAGACTACAGAAGTTCATGGACATTTCGCAAAACCTGGCACGCGAGGATAATCAACGGTGTGAATAGACTTCATAACCATTCTGTCTTAATTCCTGTGTGAGTGCTTTTGAGATAATTCTTGTTTCTCGTTCGTGTGTGATAGTATAAAGAATTTCTTCTTTACCATTCATAAACGCAAGGTCCGCCTCTATACTATCAAGCGATTCCATCCAGGTGTAAGTATCATTAGAAACTGCTCTATAGAAACAGTTATAGCGCTTGAGGTATTCTGCAACCTTCATATTGTAAGGAAAATAATAAGAAGAGGCTCGGTCACCTGACCGGATAGTACCGGGCCATTCTCTAACCTTTTTAACAGTGATGATGTCTTCCTGAAATTCCTGGTAAAAAGGTTGTCCCTCAAAATCTTCATCACTTGTAACGGTAATGATTAATCTATCTGCATATTTGACTAAATATTTTTTCAGCAGTGTTCTATACATGACTCTATCACCTATCTCCAGATAAAACATCCCATCCTCCTATACCATTTATTGTCATATTATTCATTTTAGTGTAACATAAAGTTTGACAGTAAGGTGTGTAGCAAACGTTATAAAATTATTTAATCATGTCTCTTATGAATTTCGAATACTTTTATATGGGGGAATTGTCGTGAACAATTCAAAAGAACTGATATTCAGAGACTGGAAATTTCATTTAGATGTACCGGCTGGCCATAGCATCCTGACGAACGAAGAGATGATTTCAATCCTGGATAAGGATTATGATACAATCGCACTTATCAATTTTCAAAATGATAGAGTTGAGATTGGTTCATCTAGCTATTGTGCTAAGATTGCTTTTAATGCAAGTACTAAAGAATTTTTCATCAGTCAAAAAGAAGAAGAACTATAAAAAGAAGCCCGGAGATTCTCCAGGCTTCTTTTTATAGAGTGCTTTTCAGTTCAGGTTTACGCGTTTTGTAGATAATAAAGCCGATGACAAAACCGATAATAGCAGGAAGCACCCAGCCCATACCAATCGAGAAGAAAGGTAGATAGTGGTTGCCGAAGTTAATTATACTTTCTGCAAATGCTGTCTGACTCAGGAAAGCAGGGCTTGCTTTGATACCATCAATCAGAGCGGCAATCAGCGTGAGGTAGATAGTCGCCTGGTAGACGATTTTTGAATCATGAAATAGACTACTGAAGAGCGTCAGCAGAATCAGCACGATAGAAAGCGGATACAGGAACATCAGTACCGGCAACGAGTAAGCGATGATCTGCGTCAAGCCGACATTTGCGATGGTAAACGAAACGATACTTACCACCGTTGCGAACATGATATATTTCTGACTCGGAAATAGTTCTACAAAAGTTTCAGAAAATGCCGTAATTAAGCCAATCGCTGTTTTCAGGCAGGCGATAATAATAATTAAAGAAAGAAGGATGATGCCGTAATCCCCTAAGTAGTACTGTGTAATCTGTGCAAGGGCGATACCTCCATTATCACTGACTTCGAACTGACCTAAACTCATTGTTCCCATGACAGCGAGTAATGTATAGATCAGACCCATCAGAATCACTGTGACCAGTCCTGACTTGACCGTTTCTTTAGCGATCATTTTTGGATCAGTGATACCGAGTTTCTTGATGGTTGTCACGATAATGATACCGAACGCAAGAGATGCCAGGGCATCCAAGGTATTATAGCCGTCAATAAATCCTTTTAACAGCACAGAATCCTGATAGTTGGCTGATACAGCTGCACCTTGAATGCCTCCCATCGGACGAACCAGCGCCAGAAGAATCAGCAAGCCGAGAAGTAGTAAAAAGACCGGGTTCAGAAATTTACCGATATAATCCAGAATCTTCGACGGACGACGTGCAAAGAACCATGCCACAAGGAAGAATAAGCCGCTGAATAATGCTAAATATAAGCCCGTTGATTCTTTAGGCAGCGAAGAGCCGAACGCAATCTCAAAAGAAGTCGTTGCCAGTCTTGGTAAGGCGAAGAACGGACCAATAACCAGATAGAGCAGAATAGTAAAGATATAAGCATACGTTTTATTGACCCGACTTGAAATATCGAAGAGACCATTTGCCTTTGAGATACCGATTGCGATAATACCCAGAAAAGGTAGACCAATCGCTGTAATCAGGAAACCAAGATTGGCGATAAAGACATTTGATCCTGCTGTCTGTCCGAGATGAATCGGAAAAATCAGGTTCCCTGCCCCAAAGAACAATCCGAATAACATCGAACCGATAAACATATTTTCTTTAAAGGTGAGTTTTGATTTCATAATAATATCCTCCATATTAAGTATTCATTAAACCCGTTAATAGACTAGAAGAATTTGCCCCTGAAATCTCTTTCCCTTTAACGTATTAATGTAAGTATTTCTCATTATATTATAAGATTCAGAAAATTTAAATAAAATTTTAAATTTGGTAAGTTATACAATCAAGTTAGCCATCTATGGTGGAAGAGACATTAATTATTTATAAAAAAAATACGCCATGACGAATTCATGTTAATATTGTAGTTCTCACACCGACAATAAAGGAATGAATTCGTATGACGCATATCAATGGTAACACGAAAACCGTTAAGGGCAAACACCTTTCTAGAGACGAACGAATCATCATACAGACGTTGATCAATGAAGGATATTCAAACAGACAAATAGCCGGCAAGCTTGGCAGAGCGCCGCAGACCATCAATAACGAAGTGAAGCGTGGCACCTACACTCAAAAGAGCCAGCAGGTACAGAATAATAAGACCTATACCTACTACAAGTGCGTCTATTCACCTGATCTTGCTCAGGATAGATACTTTGAAAATCGTATCAAGTCGGGACGTCGTCCTCTCCCTATTACAGATAATCCCTTTGTTGAATGGGCCGATAATCTGATGATACATCAGGAGATGTCTCCGGCTTCCGTTATTATGCTGGCTAAAAAGGCTAAACTTTTTCCGGAAAGATTCATACCCTGCATCAAGACACTCTATAACTGGATTGACAGAAAACTGATAAAGACACGTAATATCAATCTCCTGATGAAATTGAAGCTTAAGACTAAGAAGCCGACAGGCTTTACTCGTATCAATAAAAAAGTACTGGGTCAATCTATCGAGCTGCGACCTCATGCAGTGGATACACGCACGACCTTCGGACATTGGGAGATAGATACTGTAGTCGGTCAGAAGTCTGCGGAAGATCAGGTACTCCTCACCATGGTTGAGAGAAAAAGCCGATATGAACTTATCTTAAAGATTGATGGTAAACAAAGTTATCATGTAGTCAATGCACTACGCCGTCTGATAAAGGAAACTGGGGATGCTTTCCCTAAGATATTTAAATCCATTACATCAGATAATGGACCTGAATTCAGCGGTCTTTCTGAATGCCTCGGGGGATTATCAGAAGTTTACTTCACTCATCCCTACGCCTCTTGGGAAAGAGGTACGAAAGAAAATCAGCACAGATTTATTCGCCGGCATATTCCTAAGAGCATCCCCATTTCAACCGTAACAGATTCTACTGTCCACAAAATCCAGGAATGGATGAACAGATATCCACGTATGATACTAGATGGACAGTCAGCGATGGAAGTGTTTTTGAAGGAACTAATCAAAGAGAACATACTAAGTGAATCCCTAGGATTCTATATGAACTAAATTTGTCAGGGTGGCTAACTTGTAATTGCAATTTAGAAAATTTTAAATTTAATGCTCATTTTTATCTTTCCATATAATTCGATAGGAATGGCAGAATGAGTCTATTTAACTCATTTGCATGTGTTTCAGGTAACCAGTGGCCGCCTTCTATTTCATGATAATGAAAAGAAGCATAGATATAGTTCGCAGACGCTTTCATCTGTGCAGAGGTTAGTGCAGGATCCTGGTTTCCTATAATCCCCATAACTGGCACGTTAACAGCATCTATTCCAGCTACGATTGTCTTTATATTATAACGATACCAGTTCAGTCCTGAAGAAAGACGACCAGGCCGTGTTAAATCCATATACCAATGCTCATGCATTCTATCGTTTTCTGCTATCAGCGTCAGTGCTTTATAATCACCTGCTGCAAGAACTTGTTCGGCTACGCCCGGTAAGATAAAAAGACCGATATAACTCCCTTTCATCATCTGCTTAAGCCCTCCGCTGCGGAAGTAACCACTCGGATGCCCGACACTCAGCGCTGTAAAACTGATCACCTGTGGTTCATAGTTTGCAGCCATATACCATCCCAGGCATGCACCCCAGTCATGACCAATGACATGAGTCCGAGCAATATCTAATTGTGCAAGTAACGTAAACATATCTGCTGCCGAGTCCTCAATTCGATAGCTGTCAGATAGTGCAGTATTGCCATACCCTCTTAAGTCAGGTGCTATGACACGATAACCATTTTGAATCAACTGCGGCATCATCTGATACCATAGCTTCTTAGAATCAGGGAAACCATGCAGCAATAAGACAGGCTTGCCTCTTCCTTCATCGACAAATTCATATTGAATACCGTTAATCATCAATTGTTTTACGTGAAACATAAGGGTCCTCCTTTAATTTGTTTTACTATGAATACCCTATAACAGCTATTTATACATATTCTTGCTCTTCATTATTCTCTAATATGTTTCACCCATATAAAAGTCAAACAAACACTTGATGAAATTCATTTATTATAATACAGCCCTATGCTATGCTTGAATGAATAGATAAAGAAGGAAGTTATGATGAAAAATACAAAAGAAGACAATGAACAGTGGACCGTGAATGAAAAGAATGAACTCTTAAAATTTTTATTTGAGAGGATGCCTGATAGAAGTAAGAAGTCTGTCAGAGCTGTTCTCGCAAGAGGACAGGTCTTTGTCAATGATGTATCAGTAAGCCAGTTCAATGCGTTTCTCGAACCGGGCGACATCGTTGCAATTCGTCTCAGTGCGCCCAACAAACAAGCCTCGCTCCGAGGCTTGAAGATCCTCCACGAAGATGCAGACCTTATTGTGATCGATAAAGAAGCAGGCTTATTATCGATTGCGACAAACAATGAAAAAGATAAAACAGCTTATCATATACTGTCAGAATACGTAAAACGGGCACATCCTAGAAATCGTATATTTGTGGTACACCGTTTAGACCGTGAGACTTCAGGTGTTATGGTATATGCCAAGACGCCTGAAGCGCAGCAGATTCTGCAGAACAACTGGAAACAACTTGTGACAGAACGCACTTATATGGCACTGGTTGAAGGTCGTGTCTCTGAAAATGGTACCATCACAAGCTTTCTTTCAGAAGATAAGACACTCACGATGCGTTCAAGTCAGAATGAACAGCACGGCAAAAAAGCAATCACTCATTATACTGTCTTTAAAACAAGTCGTAAACAGACACTGCTTAAAGTCAATCTGGATACTGGGCGTAAAAATCAGATTCGAATCCATATGCAGGAATTAGGTCACCCTATCGTCGGCGATAAGAAATACGGTGCGACGACTAACCCCTTCAGAAGACTCGGTCTGCATGCACATATTCTCGCTTTTACCCATCCCGTGACTCATCAGAAGATGCGCTTTCAGTCTCCTGTACCACCGATATTCCTGACACAGTTCAAATAAGGAAAAGCAGCAGAATATGATCTTCTGCTGCTTTTCTATTTAGAAGTTCGACACTTTGCCGCTGATAATAAAATAGACACCGGTTAAGGCTAAGAGTGTGATGACCCCAAATAATATTTTATCCATTTTTGAAATCGGTCTATCGTGCAGTTTCTGGACATGCTGATAGACAAATATACCCGGGAAATAGAGAATCATCGTCAAAAGGAGATATTCAAGCCCTGCTGCATAGACGATCCAGATTGAATAGATGGAAGCCACTGCTCCTATTAAAGTCTGCTTACGGGAATGCTGTCTGCTGGACTTCAGCTGATAGAATGCACTAAATGCATAGGGTAACAGTACCGCTGACGATGCCAGGCTGAAAGCAAAGTTATAGGCTTTATCTGTAAAGAGTAAGGTGATGAAAAACAACTGAACAATTAGACTTGTTATCAGCATAGAGTGGATAGGTGCATGATTATGGTTATCTTTACCGAACCACGCCGGAAAGATATTATCTTTGGCAGCTAAATTGGGCACTTCTGCTGCGAGCAATGACCAGCCAAGCCACGCTCCTATAACAGAAATGATCAAGCCGATATTGATAACGACTGCTCCCCATTTACCGACAACTTGTTCCATGACGCCTGCCATCGACGGGTTGCTGAGTTCTCCTATCTGATTCTGGATAATAATCCCTTGCGCAAGAACCGTAATCATAATATAGATGATAAGAACGCCGAGAAGTCCGATAATCGTCGCTTTTCCGACATCACGCCGTTGTTTCGCACGGCTTGAAAAAACAACGGCACCTTCCACACCAAGAAATGCCCACACCGTCACCAGCATTGTACTTTTGACCTGAGCCATAATATCCTGAAAATCAAAACTTTTCGGACCTTGGTCAGTCATACCATAAAAACCTGTCATAAATGTATCGAAATTAAAGCCAGTCACTAATACGACTAAAAATAAAAAAAGCGGAATCATTTTAGCGATAGTCACAATCATATTGATTAACATTGTATTCTTGACTCCTCTTGAAATGAGCAGAAAGACACACCATAATAATAACGAAGCTACTATTATACTCGGTCATCAGCAATGTGCCATATGCGACATTGCCGAGTAACGCACTAAACTAGTAACCCCAGGCAGAATTGAATCCCATATAATCACCGAAACCTGCTTGTGCGTAACTATAGATGCCGCCGTCAAGTTTCGGTCTGACACTCGTTAAATTCTGAAAGCTGAGCCCTAGTGCTATCATGCCAACTCCTGTGATCAGCCAGCCGATGAGGATAGCTAGTCCGCCTGCTTCAGTACCCATATCACTGATCAGGTTAAAAGCACCACCGCCGATCATCGTTCCCACCACCATCGCAACGAGCGCCAATAAACTTAATTTCCTATCATTCGCTTTACCCAAATCTCTCCACCTCGATTAATCAAATACAGTCCTATTACTCTTCTTATGAGTAAAAATTTTTATCGACTTCTACCTTTACCCATTTAAACGGCCAAATAGCATTAAAATTCAAATAGATACCCCCAATCAGTAGATTGGAGGTATCTATCAATCATTTTTTTGATGCTGAATGACTTTCACATCTTTGTTATCAGCAATTTCTTTAGCACGCTTTGCCGCTTCCTGTTTTGTATCATGCGTTGAATCTGCGCGTTGAGCACCCTGTGTCTTCACGTGCCACTTATTATCTTCAAAGTAGACTTCAACGTCCTTGTCCATCAGCTCTGGATGTGCTGAATCATCTTTTTTGTGCTGCGTGATTTTCTTGTTCTTCAGTTCATGCAATTCTTCTGTTGAGGCCGCTTTATACCAGTCTTTCGCCTGTTTTGTCGCAATAGGAATCAAATCTTCTTCCTTATAGCCATCTGTCAGCATCGCATTTCCGATATCGATGGCCTTCTTCCGTTCAAGTTCATCAAAGTTCTTCCAGCTGTTCGGGTAGTCATTCATTGTCCACATCATCATCACTCCCATTTCAATTGTTACTCTTTCCATAACCTTTTTGAGGAGATATTAATCTTCTATTAATGAGAAACTTAACCTTTATGACCGGCGATGAGTCCTTTTCGCAGTTTAATAGTGCCGCTATTCGTTAAGGACGACGCTCGTATGACGATGTCTTTACCATACTTACGACGGAGCTGGTCAAGATAATCTTCTACAATCTCCCGTTTCATGTCTTCCGGTGCTTCAAAGAGACTCATCTGTCTGATTCGACTATCACGCAGATTGCTGAAAGAAACACTTACTGTCCTGAAAAGGCGGTTTATCTCTGCATATTCTTCTAAGTACCGCCAGATCAGGTTAACAATCTGCATAGTCGCTGTGAAATAATCCTTCTTAGTGAACTGTTTATGGATTCCCCCACCATCTGCATAGCCTACAGTAAAGGCAATCGTCGTCGGATACAGATTCTTCTCTCTGACGCGGTAAAACACCTCATCTATCTGTTCACTGATGACCGTCTTCAGTTCATGAAACTGATAATCACGCATCAGAATCTGTGACTTACCGTATGATTTGCCTTTGATGACATGCGGTTTGCGAATCACACTTTCATCTATTCCATTGGCATGCAAGTGCAGATCGACGCCGATAATACCGAAGTCACGCTTTAAATATTCAACTGGATAATGGGCTAGATCACCGATACTGAAGATGCCTTTCTTGTTCAGCTTCTTCTCCGTCCGATTATTAATGCCCCACATCTCAGTCAGTGGTTCGATATCCCACAGTTTACGGGGGACATCGTGATAACGCCATTCAGCGACACCTTCTGTCGTCCGTTTTGCTTCTAAGTCCATGGACAGCTTGGCAAGCAGAGGGTTTGAGCCGATACCTATCGTGCTGACAATCTGCGTCTGATTGTAGATTTCCTGCTGCAGTATACGTGCCATCTGATAAGGTGACCGGGCAAACAGATGATAGGAATCCGTGATATCCATAAAGAATTCGTCGATACTATACTGATGGAAATCTTCGGGCGCTACATATTGCAGCGCAATCGCTGAAATCTCGCTCGATACTTGAATATATTTAAGCATAGAGGGGTTAATGATATAAATATCTGAACGATGCGGAATTTCAAATAATCTTGATCCAGTTTTTATACCTAATGTTTTTAAAGGCGGTGTTGCAGCCAGTACAACAGAACCTTGACGTTTCGTATCTCCGACAACAGCGAGTTTAGTCGTCAGCGGATTCAGTCCTTTTTCGATACACGAGACCGATGCAAAGAAGCTTTTAAGGTCAACACAAAGTACATCACGAGAACTACATTGATAATAGTCATACATTCTCCCACCTCATTTATATATCAAGTGTATACGAGAACATACGTTCGTGTAAAGTAGTGAGAAGGACTCTTACTTTAATAAAATAATTCACTTAAAACGGCTTTAGTGATAGAGCGCTTTTGTTTCGGCAAGTCTATTCAGCAGTTCCTCTATCTCCTCATCACTGATAGCAAGAGAAATCCGAATATACTGATCACCATTTGAACCAAATGGCAAGCCCGGTGTCGTCAATATAGACTGTTTCTTCAGCAGGTCATCTACATATGCTTCGCTGTTATAACCATCCGGGATTTTAAGCCATAGGAAAATACCGCCCTGCATCGGCTCAAACGGAATACCTGCCTCAGTCAGGAAGCTTGTCACTTTATCTCTACGCTTTCTGAAGATGGCGTTCTGCGTCTCTAGGAAAGGTTCTCCCAGTGCCAGTGCACTGACCGCTGCTTCCTGGACGACCCCCCACATCCCGACTTGTGTATGGTCCTGATAATAATTGAGTGCGCCGACGATATCCTTATTACCTACCGCAAAACCAATCCGCACCCCTGACATATTAAAGCCTTTAGAGAGTGAATAAATTTCCACTGCCACTTCTTTTGCACCTTCTGACTGCAGGATACTTGGATTTTTAGCGTCGAATCCGAACGCTGCATAGGCAAAGTCATGCACAATCTGTATCTTCGTCCCTCTGAAGCGCTCGATAATCTCATCGAACCCTGCACGTGTCGCGACCGCTCCTGTCGGATTGCTTGGATAATTGAGATAGATGAGTCGAGTCTTGTCTAATACCGCGGAATCAAGTGCATCAAAATTCGGCCAGTAACGATTGGCCGGCAGTAGTGGCAGCTCATAAACTGTACCACGTGCAAGCTTCACACCTGCAAGATAGTCCGTATAACCTGGGTTCGGCAGCAATACACCTTCTCCCGGTTCAATGACACAAAGAGGCAGGTTGACCAGTCCGTTCTTCGTCCCATAAAGAATACAGATTTCCTCGTCTTTATCCAGCTCAACACCATAAGTCTCCAGATAGAATTGCTGAATCGCTTCTTTTAGGACTTCCTTACCCCGGAACACGCCATATTTATTATTAGCAGGCTCCTGCACTGCTGACTGAATTGCTTCCAGCACTTCCGCCGGCACTTTCTGGTCAGGTATACCGACTGCTGTATTAATGAGGGGGTTAGTCCCGATTTCGAGCTTTCTGCCCATCGTCTTGCCGAAATAACTTTCGGGTATCGAATCCAGTAATCTAGAACGCATGCTCTCTCTCCTTCTTATCTCTAAAAATTAAAAACGTCATTACTTCAGCAGTAATGACGTTAAAAGATCACTTATCTGCCAAGCTTCTGCTTGATGGATTTAGCACAGTGCTCACAGAGCCTGCTGCTGAGACTTCATAGGGCCAGTTCCCTCCATCTCTCTGGATAAGACATATTTAAATGATTGTTATCAATATAGTATTAAAACAGGAGGTTGTCAAACCGGTTTCCGCTCCAACACTGTCTCTTTATAAGTGAAGTTCAGTTTCCTTTTCCAGTCGAGGCGCCTGCAGCTTAATAATCTGCCAGAAAATGACGATCATTATCAGCTGTGCCATACTTTTCTTTTGACTACTAGCTTGATTAATCATCAATAATCATTTGCATAAAAAGAAGACAACCATGGTCTTTCCTTGCTCGATATTCATTATTTTTCATCGTTCAGATAAGTTAATACAGCTGTGCCTACTGCTTTAGCTGCAACCATCATCGATTTTTCACTGATGTTGAATTTAGGATGATGGTGCGGGAAGATTTCCCCGTCTTCTGGTGCAGCGCCTGAGTAAATAAAGGTACTTGGAAGTTCTTTAGCATAGTATGCAAAGTCTTCTGACGGGGGTTGTGGTTCTGTCTGCTCAATTTGTACATCAGAGTGATCTTTAATGGCATTGACCACATACTCTGTGAATGCTGGATCATTATATAGCGCTGGGTAGTCATCATTATATTCCAATTCACATGTGACACCGTACATGGCTTCAAGCCCTGATGAGAGACGTTTAATTTCTTTTTCGATAGTTGCTTTTGTCTCTTCAGTCAATCCACGGACGTCTCCTTCAAGTTCAACAGCATCTTTGATCACATTGAACGGGCCTTTCCCATCGAATGAACCAATAGTCACAACACCTGTTTCAAACGGGCTGAGTCTTCTTGATACGACTGTCTGCACAGCAGTGACGAAAGCGCTCCCTGCTACAATTGCATCATTCGCCATATGCGGAGATGAGCCGTGACCACCTTTACCTTTGATCTTCAGTTTGAAGAAGGCACGTCCCGTCTGCACAAACCCAGGATAATAGTACATTTTACCTGTTTCCATCGTACTCATGACGTGGACACCGATCACGTTATCAACGCCCTCAAGTACGCCGTCCTTAATCATTGTCTGTGCCCCACCTGGCGGAACTTCTTCAGCTGGCTGATGAATAACGACAATCTTACCGCTGAAGCTATCTTTCATTTCGATCAATGTATCTGCAAGTATCAGCATATAAGCTGTGTGCGCGTCGTGACCACACGCGTGCATGACACCTTTATTTTTAGAAGCATAAGGCAGACCGGTTTCTTCTTCGATTGGCAATGCATCAAAATCTGCACGAATCGCAATTGTTTTACCTGGTTTACCAGAGTCAATAGTCACTTTAACCCCATTCGCGCCGACATTTGTCTCGACTTCAGCATCTTTTCCTTCGTAGAAATCCGCAATATATTTCGGCGTTTCTTTTTCTTCGAAAGATAATTCTGGATTTTCATGTAAATGACGTCTGATGGCAATCATCTGTTCTTCTTTACTTTCAAGTGTTTTGATTAACTGATTGTACACGCCTATTCACTCCTTACGAAATCATTTTATTTCAATAATGTCCCCTTCTTTATTTTTTGTAAATATACGCTCTTTAACTGCCTTTCATATCACTGATTCTGCGACCATTCAGAACCAGTTTTGGAGCGTCAGGGTCATGTCCTTGCAGAGTTGCGACAATTACACTGTCTCCTTACAGGGCCAGTTCGAGATGTTCTCAGCCATGTCCCAGAACAGATATTCATAATAGCTGGTCTTTACGACAATCTCTTCCAACACTTTTAATTCTGCCTCACTCTTACCTTCAGCAGCTTCATTCATCAGCCGGATACAGTCATCCTTCAGTTCAGTGAATTCAGGTGAATGATACATATCCACCCATTCCTGATACACACCAAGATTGTTGTTTGATGCTGCAAGGTGCTCACCAATATAGTGATAGCTCCACGTACAGGCAAGCACTGCTGCTATCGTATATTCAACGCCACCCTGATGAGCCATCTTCAGCATATAGCTGGTATAAGATTCCGTCACTTCAGCCGCTTGCACCGCCTCAAGCTCTTCTTGTGTTATACCGAACTGCGCTGCATAAGAACGGTGTAAGGCCATCTCCGTCGCCAGTGTGCCGTGCAGCAGTTCGCCGAAAGTCGTCATCATAGCAAGATCAGTGGCTTTCGAGGCACCGACTGCAAACAATCTCGCATATTCAATTAAATAAATATAATCCTGCTTCAGCCAGTGTTTGAATTTCTCAAGGTCTAATGTCCCATCACCCAGACCTTTAACAAAAGGATGCTCTAAATAAGAATTCCAGATCGGTTCCACTCTCTCAAATAAACGTTCTGTAAACACTTTATCTTCACTCCTCCCAATCCTTTACATACACTTCAACGATAGATAAGTTATCAGTAAAAGTCAAAAGGTTAGAAAATACAACTAATTGTCATGATTATATTTATTACGTTGCTTTTTGAGGGCAGTGTTTCTTGTGAAACAACACAAAAGATTTCAGTACATTTCTTTAAAACTTGTATGCTTATGCAAACTATAGACTATTACTATTAGATTCTTTTATTATCATTTATCGTACGTAAGTCTAATTGTATTGCTTGAAATGAAAATTAATTTATAGTAAAAATTTTCTGTTTGCGTTGCCACAGCAGTTTCGTTATTAATAAATTAAATTTTCTTTATCTGGCAAGTTATACAATCAAGTTAGCCACCTAAGGTAGAGGATACATTAATTGTTTATAAAAAAATACGCCATGACGAGTTCATGTTAATATTGTAGTTCTCACACCGACAATAAAGGAATGAATTCGTATGACGCATATCAATGGTAACACGAAAACCGTTAAGGGCAAACACCTTTCTAGAGATGAACGGATCATCATACAGACGTTGATCAGTGAAGGATATTCAAACAGACAAATAGCTGGAAAGCTCGGTAGAGCGCCACAGACCATTAATAATGAGATAAAGCGTGGCACGTACACACAAAAGAGCCGGCAGGTGCATAACAATAAGACTTACACTTACTACAAGTGCGTCTATTCACCTGATTTTGCCCAGGATAGATACTTTGAAAATCGTATCAAGTCAGGACGTCGTCCTCTTCCCGTTACAGATAATCCCTTTGTTGAATGGGCGGATAATCTGATGATACATGAGGGGATGTCTCCGGCTTCCGTTATTATGATGGCTAAGAAAGCTGAGCTCTTTCCAGAAAGATTCATCCCCTGTATAAAGACACTCTATAACTGGATTGACAGAAAGCTGATAAAGACGCGTAATATCAATCTTCTGATGAAATTGAAGCTTAAGAATAAGAAGCCGGCAGGCTTTACTCGCATCGATAAAAAATTACTGGGACAGTCCATCGAACTACGTCCTCGTGCAGTAGATACACGTACGACCTTCGGACACTGGGAGATAGATACTGTAGTCGGTCAGAAGTCTGCCGAAGATCAGGTTCTCCTCACCATGGTTGAGAGAAAAAGCCGGTATGACCTTATCTTAAAGATTGATGGTAAACAAAGTTGCCATGTAGTCAATGCACTACGTCATCTGATAAAAGAAACAGGAGATGCTTTCCCTAAAATATTCAAGTCCATTACATCAGATAACGGACCTGAATTCAGCGATCTTTCTGAATGCCTGAGGGGATTATCAGAGGTCTACTTCAATCACCCCTATGCCTCCTGGGAAAGAGGGACGAAAGAAAATCAGCACAGATTTATTCGCCAGCATATTCCTAAAGGTATCCCCATTTCAACTGTAACAGCTTCTAACGTCCATAAAATCCAGGAATGGATGAACAGATATCCACGCAAGATACTAAATGGACAGTCAGCGATGGAAGTGTTTTTGAAAGAACTAATTAAAGAGAACATACTGAGTGAATCCCTAGGATTCTATATGAACTAGATTTGTCAGAGTGGCTAACTTGTAATTGCAATTTAGAATGTGTTTTTTTAATATTAAGTAGAAGGTATTTATAAAATTATTGAATTTTTAACAATATCATTGATAGGGGGAACCTTATCAAAAACTTCATCATTTATGGTAAGCTTCAGCGTATCATTTAGAAGTGCGATTAATTTATAGTATTCAAAAAAGACATGCCAAAATGACATGTCTTTCGCCTCTATCCGCGTGGTTAGACGCAGCAAGGTAGGGCTTCCCTTATTCCTTATTCACTATAATAATAGATATTCAATCTATTCGCAAGTGTTTAATTTAATATAGTGATTAACAACCATACTTATACTATCAACATATTTTATTATATAATCGTAATTATTATAATAATCTCTATTTAACAATAACCTTTCTAATAATCTTTGAAGATTACTAGAAGCTCTATTTTTTATTGATTGATTACAATACTTATTATGAATCATTAATAACGTTGCAATATCAATAAAAGGTTTAGATTGTTTATAGTGTATGTCAATTTTATGCAAACTAAAATAACTATTTAATTCTGGAGTAACATTAGTATCATCAAATAATGGAACATTAATTACAGAATTATGTGCGCAACTATTTCTGATATTCCTTACTAATACCAACTGATTACTAGCCAACTTTAATCTCCTATTTTTAGAGACTTCATAATAAAAAGTTACGAATCTTTCAAAATGATAAAAACTCATAATTTCAAAAGCTACCCAATAAGGAGTGGCTTGATAAAACTTTTTCCATTCTGGATAAACTTCGTTTTTATTCATTTTATATTTAAAAATATCTCTCTTAGTAATATTTGTTTTATCTATAAATTGATCAATTATATTATATCCATCTTCATTTGGGGTCATACTTAAATATTTGTTTAATATAACCTTTAAAGAATGCTCTATATCTAATGTTAGTTGTAGTAATGTATATCTCATTTCCATATCAATAGATGCTAAGTCCGATAAACAAGCAAATTCTACATTATAGCTGCCATCTATATTTTTCATAAAACTTTTCCGAAAATAGAATAGTTTAAAAAGATAAGTTTTATCTAGCAGAATGTTTTGTGCATCTTCTTCGTTAATAATATTGAAATATATTCCTTTGTCCTTTAACTTCTGGATTTGTGCTACGATAGTTAGCTTGTTTTTCATTAATCATCACCTAATGAATTTTGTATTAAATTCATTATAACATAAACAAACGAACGTATGTTCTATTTATGATAACTTTCAGCGTATCGGTTAAGAGTGAGGTTAATTATTATAAATGCCAATTCTTTTTATAAGAGAATTGGCATTATATATTATTCTATTTCTTCCTGTTTAACATTATTTCTTTGATAGCCACTATTAATTATGAATACACTTCCATCTTCATAATATGGTATGATAGCTAATTCATTTCTAATTATAATTTTTTGATTTTTAATACAGGGAGTATATTATTTATTTTTGAGCCTAATCAAGCGCATACTATTTAGCGTGACAATCAAAGTAGCCCCAATATCTGAGAAGATGGCAATCCATAATGTTAACCAACCAGGTATGACAAGTAGTAAAGCAATTAGTTTAATAATCAGAGAAAAAGCAATATTCTGTTTAATAATTTTTAATGTCTTTTTACTTAACCTAATAGTATAGGGAAGTTTCTTCAAGTCATCTGACATCAATGCAATATCAGCAGTTTCTAACGCAGTATCTGTGCCTGATCCTCCCATCGCAATTCCAATATCAGCTGCTGCAAGCGCCGGAGCATCATTAACTCCATCACCAATCATCGCAATTTTATGCTGTTTCCTTGTTTCACGTATGATATTTAGTTTATCTTCAGGTAGCAAGTTAGCATGGACTAATGTCAATCCTGTACGTCTTCCGATAGCTTGACCTGTTCTTTCATTATCACCTGTCAACATCATCGTGTTAAGTTTCATCTGCTTCAACTCTTTGAGAACGGCTGTCACCTCAGGTCTTAGCCCATCGGCTACTGCAATGATTAGTTCAATTTTATCACTACCGAATAACATCACTGTCTTACCATCTGTCTGTAACGTTTCGATTCTCTCATCGCCACCGAATCCAAGCGACTCAAATAAGGACGGGCTACCTATATAATATGTCTTACCCTCGATGTCGCCCTTCACACCTTTACTTGTAATCGACTGGAAGTTTTCAACTGTTACAGCTTGATAGGATAACTGCTCTTCCTCTGCTTTACGAACGATAGCTGACGCCAGAGGATGCTGCGAACCATTTTCAAGTGCAGCTGCTTTGATAAGTGAATCATTATCATCAGGGAAGATATCTGTGACTACAGGAATCCCCTCCGTCAATGTACCAGTCTTATCAAAAGCAATCGTATCAATATGACCAGCTTCTTCGAGGTGTATTCCACCTTTGATTAGGACGCCTTGACGTGCTGCATTACCAATAGCAGTAACTATTGCAACGGGTGTAGAAACGACAAGGGCACATGGACATCCAATAATTAATACGGCAAGACCTTGGTACAACCAATCATGCCATGAACCATTCAGCAATAACGGGGGAATCAGCATGACTAATACAGCGATTATCATAATGGCAGGCGTATAGTATTTAGCAAATTTATCGACGAATGCCTGAGAAGGAGCACGTTCTGCCTGTGCTTCCTCAACCAGATGTATGATCTTAGAAATCGTCGTATCTTCTACTAGTTTTGTGACCTTGACTTCAATAAGCCCTTCTTCGTTTAAAGTTCCTGCAAAAACTTCATCATTTATACCTTTGGCTACCGGTACACTTTCCCCAGTTATAGCAGCCTGATTGATTGTAGAATGACCTTTAATAACAATACCGTCCATTGCCACTTTCTTACCAGGTTTGACGATCATGATATCACCGATTCGAATATCTGTGACATTCATTGTCTGTTCAGCACCATCTATTCGAATCAATGCCTCTGATGGTGAAACATCCATCAGAATATTGATAGATTGTCTCGCTTTATCCATTGAATAGCGCTCCAATGCTTCACTTATCGCAAACAGGATGACAACAGTCGCTCCTTCCTGCCATTCTCCGATTAAGGCTGCACCGATAACCGCAATCGTCATCAATGTATTCATATCAAATTTCAATCGAATCAAGTTTTTAAATCCGGTGATGAAAAGAGAATATCCTCCTATGATGATTGCCACCAGATAACCGATTGTCGGCAGAATATGCTTCTCTCCTAAATTAAAGGAAAGAATCAGGCTGATAAGAACGATGACAGCAGCCACGTAGACAGGATAATTCTCTTTCTTCTTCCAGAAACTTTCTTTTTCGATTTTGCGTTCACTGATATCTCTCACTTTAACATTATCGAATGCGCCGGCTTTTTCCATCTCCGCAATCGTCGCATCTCCAGTGATGTAAATCTTCGCAGCCGTATGATTAACTTCTGCATCGACCACATTTGGTAAAGCTTTTAAATTAGCTTCATATGTCTTTGCACAACTTGAACAAGAAAGATTTTGTATACGATAGGATTTTCTCTCATTATTCGTATTCATGCGATTTCCTCCATATGTTCAATGGTCATTTCCATGATTTGTCTGACGTGTTGATCATCAAGACTATAGTGAACAAGTTTTCCTTCTTTTCTAGTTTTCACAACTCCTTTTTTATGAAGCTTTCTTAAATGACTTGAGGCATTAGCAATGGAAATTTCTAGAATACAAGCTATATCACACACACATAACTCTTCTTCTGTACATAAAGCACTTACAATTTTTGAACGATTGTCGTCAGCAATCACTTTTAGAAAGGAAGTTACTTTCTCCAAAGGCAATTGATTTAAGTGTTTCTTCACTCTGTCGACCTGTTCTTTATTATGACAAATGACATCACATTTATATGAATTCATATTAACAACTCCTTATTCAATTTATTAGTTGAATGTAGTATATTGTAATAAGGGATAATAATCAATTATATATTTGAATAAGGAGGAATAATTAATATGAAAAAATTTATTTTATTACTACTTTTAAGTGTGCTAGCTGGGTGTGGAAATTTAAAAATACAAGAAGGCTATGGCAATACATTATCAGAATTTAAAGCAACTGATGAGAATGGAAAAATATTTAATACTAAAGATATGCAGGGAAAAGTATGGCTTGTAGATTTTATATTTACCAATTGTGAGACAGTATGTCCACCTATGACTAAAAATATGAGTGATGTTACAGAAGAGCTTGAGAAAAAAGGAATAAAAAATTATGGAGTTCTTAGTATGAGTGTCGATCCAAAAGTAGATTCTCCGAATAAGTTGAAAGCTTATGTGAAAGATTTAGATCAAACAGGAGGGAAATGGAAGCTTGTAACAGGTTATAAACCAAAAGATATAGCTGATTTTGCAGTTGAAAATTTTAAAACAATAGTTGCTGCTCCAACAATAGAAACCAACCAAGCAACTCATGGTACTTCATTTTACTTAATCGATCAAAATAGAAAAATAATAAAAGATTATATCGGTAAAGATACTGGAGAAGAAAAGTTTCCTAAAAATGAAATAGTGGAAGATGTACAAACATTAGTTGACAAAGGGCCAATAAAGTAATTTTTGTTCATAAATCCATTAATTACCTTACTAATACTATCAATATATTTTATTACATAATTGTAACTATAATAATAATCTCTGTTTAATGATAACCTTTGTATTACTTATACTGATTACTTATGTTGTCGCAATTGATATGGTTTACTTTTTACTATAATGATTGGAAAATAAAATAACAAACACTAATAGAAAGGATGAGAAACATGGTAGTATCTTACAGATTGCTTACTTGGTCTGTCAACATAATATTGGACAGTTTTTATAGAATATTTCTTTATATTCCCTTGGTGTTAGATAATTTAATGCGCCGTGCGGCCTGACATTGTTATACCAGTTCACATAATCAAAAAGTTCAATATTCAAATGATCAGTAGATTGAAAGTTATATTGATTGATAAATTCAGTCTTCATCGCTTTAAACGTAGTTTCAGCTACTGCATTATCGTATAGGCATCCTTTCATACTTAGCGATCTCTGGATACCAAAGGTATCAAGCACTTCATCAATAAGATGATTATCAAACTCTGAATCGTCTACACTTCATTGGACATATTATAAGAGAATCAACTAGAATATAACCGCATCACTTATGATACGACTCAGTGTATCAGTTAAGAGTGCGGTTTTTAAGTCTACTTTAGTAAATGTTCTATGAAATCCGTTAAATATGTTTCGGCAAAGGCTGCAATGATAAATAAAGGTAACGCAATAAATACATAAACTCTAATCAAGTTATATATAGATTCTGAAATTGATGGTCCATATCTCTTTTCTTTTCTGAAAAAACTACTTACCTTACTTATGATTGATCGGTTCAATGACCATAGTCCGCTTGCAACAAAACAAAATGCTAGAATTTCTATCAATGCATGTGGAATAGATGACAATACTAATATCCAGCCAAAATCAGGTAGGAGATGAATGGCAAAACCAAATATAATTCCAGTAATGATTGTAGTAGATATTACATTTAAGAAATAAAGAAATGGAATAGGTATTAGAGATAGAATAAACATTTGCAATGGTACAATAAATCCATTATTTACTACATACATCCATACCTTATCAAGCCCTTTTAATTCTACTGAATTTGAAGGTAACTTACTGGTTATATCTTCAAATAATTCTTCTGAAGGATAAATTACTAGTGAAATAATAAAAGTTAAAATGGCCACTAATATCATAATGGCATAAATAATAAAGGCTCTCTTAATATAACTTACTTCTAGATTTTTCATAATACTACCCCTTTTTAAATGATTTTAGATATCTTTTGATTTCATTTTTTGAATTTCATTTTTATATCTTTCTTTCCTTTTTTGAAGACCAAAGTAATAGTCGACAATTAAAATAAAATTACCTATTACTGCTCTATACCATAAATAATCTACATCTTGGTGTACGTATATAAAATTATAGAATACATATAAGTTAAAAATTATCGGGACAACTAATCCTAGTAATTTGTTATCACGAGAAGCTAAATAGCGTTGCAATCCAAATAAAACTAAAATTAAAAAAATCAATTCAATAATATTAAACATTTGTTACCTCCATAATTTGTATTATGACATTAGCTTACAACACTTTTTAATAAAATTAAAGTTTTTTTTAATTTTATTAAAAATATTGTTGTTTAAATATTGATTTTTATTAATATAAGCCTTAGAATGAATTTAAAGATTGGGGGAGCAAGATGGAAAGAAATGAATTACCAGACTGGTTATTAAAATTAGATAAAGAAGATATTGAATTTATGAAAAATTTTGTTTTAGAATCAGGTTCCTTAAAAAGTATTGCTAAGATGTATGATGTTTCATATCCAACTGTGAGAATTAGACTTAATGCTTTAATCAAAAAAGTAGAGTTAGCTTCACAAGAAGAAAACTCAGGACTCGTAAACTATGTGAAATCTTTGGTTATTGATGAAAAAATAAGTTTAGAAGATGCGAAGAAAATCATTAATCTATATAACAGTGAAAAGGAGCAATAAAATGACAGAACATATTATAAATGCTTTAACGTTTGCAGCCATATTAGCGACACAATATTTTTTATCCAAAACAAAGTTTAAATTTCTAGGTCTTATTATACCTATTTTGTGTACACTATATGCTGGTTATTTATATGTAAATGGTGTATGGCCATTATGGGCTTTGGGATTACTTTTAGTAATCGCGTATGTATTATTATTTTCTCAATATGATAAAGGACAAAAGGACTATAAGAAAAAAAGAGAAACCGAATTAAGTAAAATGAGAAGTCGAGATTTATAAATTTCTCTTTTCTTTAATGTGAAACTTATGTTGTCGCAATTGATATAGTTTACTTTTTACTATAATGTTTGTAAAATGAAATAACAAAGATTAATAGGAAGGATGAGGAACAATGGTAGTGTCTTACAGCTCACTTACTCAAAATTCATTATTAAAAAGAAAAAAAGTTCTCTCTTCTATGCAAAAACTTGATAGCAACTTTAACATTGGAAGCAGAAAATATGATGCTAAACGTATCAAAGGTAAAGAAGCACAGTTGAAACGCATGAAAGAAAAAGAATATGCATTACACTATTAATCAAGCTAAAATTGACTTAGAGAATATAGATAAGTGTGAGCCTTTAGTTGAGAGAATGTTGAAAGTAGCTAGTATATTAACTAAAGTTTTAGATGCTGAAGTTACACAAATGAATGATAAACCAATAATAGTTGGTGGATTAGCTATGGAGATATATACACGTAGTGAATATACAACACATGATATAGACTTTGTAACAACAGCAAGTATTAGATTAACAGAGATTTTGCTTGAATTAGGATTCAAGAAGTATACAATATTTGAATATGAACCTTTAAATGTAGCAGTACAAATAATGTCTGAACCATTAGACCCAATGAGATATGAAGAAACTCAGACGATAGAGCTTGAAGATGGCAGTAGAATATATTGTATCAGTAGAGAAGGTTTGTTATACAATAGAGCTTTAGATTATGAGTCACATGATAATAAGATGTATTCAATCTACTTATTAACACAAGACTTAGATGATATAGATACTGAACAAGTAATAAAGGACTTAGAGTATCAGGATATAGATGCAAGCAATGAATTTAAAAACTGGGTAAGAATAGCTAGAGAGAATAGAGAACAACTTGATATAGAATAAGAGACACTGAAATTAATCAGTGTCTTTTTTATTTTCAGAGTTAAACTTTGCTAAAGATATTAAGAATGATATAAACGAAATTGCTCCACTATCGAGTCTTCCATCAAGTTCACTGTTAATGTAGATACCTAATACTTGATCACGTATAAAAGTGGATTTGTGTCAAGAAATTGGACCCAGTGAATTTATAACTTTACCTCTCTTCGCTCGGTAGCCTGTTCAAAAATTGAATCGTCTACACTTCATTGGACATATTATAAGAGAATCAACTAGAATATAACCGCATCACTTATGATACGACTCTCTCAAAGGAATCCTAAACTAATTTATTTAAATACATTCATTTTGCATATACTTAGTTTTATTTATGGTAGGCCTGCCCCTACCTATTATATTGCTAAAAAAAGAAGATATTACTATTAAAAATAAATTGCTTCCTTCAACTTATAATTTAATATAGTATTACGAATCAAAACCTAAATAGCCTCCTACCTGAGACGCTACTAAGCACTCTCAACTAGGAAGCTATCATAAGTTAGGATTATTACTTCTGAAACTCTTTAATTCTATCAACTAATAAAATAATTCATCTAAATCTTTTTAAAAACATTAACTTTTGAGGCATTCTTCGAAACTTTTTCAATACCTAATTCCTGCTGATGATTATATAACATTACACCTAAATTTGCTGGTGGTGCATCTAATAAATCTCTAAGAATAAATGTAGATCCACTAGACATCTTACTAATACTTGTTTTTACATCTTCCCACATATCAGCATAAGTTCTATCACGAAGGGCAGTTCCTCTACAATAAGATGGAACATCAGGATAGTTTAATTTTTCAGCAAAATTTTTTAGCTTTTTCCATTCATCATCATTTACTGAAAATTGTACTCGCATATAACTTCTCCTTTTTAATCTAAAATCAGGCGATTGTTCAATCACCTGTAATCCTATTATATACTGTTAAAGGTATTTGTTCAAGTGCCGGTTAAATGTTTCTTCAAAGTTTCTACTCAACTAGTTTAGAGCTTAAATTTGTTCTCAATCTTCTTTTAGTTTTGTTAACATCAGTTCTGAAATGATTCCCATAATCTCAATACTTAATTTAGCTTCTTCTTCCTTTATTTCAGGTATAAAAGGCCTTCCGTGCCCGCTACCAACTTTATTTCTATAATTATTTATAGAACAACCCAAACTATAAAGAGAAGCCTCTACTTTTTTTCGGGCTACTATAGCTTTATCGGCTTCTTTTATTTCGTTTTCATTTGTACAAAGTCCAAGAGCAGTAAAAGCTTGCCCTAAAAGTGTGGGAAAATTTAAATATGTGTTCTTATCATAATTATATTTCTTCACTAATACATGCAGAGCCACTGCTTCCAAAAGGTCCTTACTGGTACCAACAATTAAAGCTGCATCTTGTTGCCCTTTTTTTGCTCTGTTTACATAGCCCATCAACGCTTTTTCTTTTTCTATTTCACTTATATTATCTAAGATGGAATTAGTGATTGTACCATTTGAGTTCAGTATATAACCTTGGTTTTTAAGTGCTTCAGTTAGATTCATTATTGCATTACTACCAATATAATTTAATGAGTCCTTTCTAAATCCACCGAGACCTCTTATTTCATTAATAAGCGAAAACATGAATTTTTCAGCACTTTCTTCATTAGGTGAGTCTATTGAACTGGATAAGATGGTATAGATCCTCTTTTTTTTCCCTACATTTTGTCCATTTTGTCTTGGATCATTTTCCTTAAGGTTAAATCGATTTACTAAAAAATCAATTTGTGAATGTGATGGGTCCCGTCTAGCCGTACTAATATGAGAATCATCGACTGCGTTCGCTAGTGCAATTATTATTTCATCATTTATAGGTACTTTATTCATATATTCTCACTCCACAATTATTTAATATGACTAACCAAGACACATCTATACTTCAATTAGTTGAGAAATGATTAAAATTTAGTCTTTCTCTCTTGATAAGTTTCCCACATGAAATAGACTAGAGTAGATGCAGTCCCCACAGCCAGCCTAGCATATCTTGGTGGTAAAGAGATAAATGTACTTTCTTTACCATGGCCATCCCCGAACTCATTTCGTAGTTCAGCCATGTTATGTGATATCGAACTCAAATTACCTAATATTTTAGCGGATATAATTCCCGAGGAATTTGTTTTATCTTGATCTTTTGCTGATAAACCAATCACTTGCATTGCTTGTTTCGCGAGAGCAGGTAAGTCAGCTTCTTTATCATATCCATTACTAACCTCAATTAGTATAGTCTTAGCACAGGATTCAATAAGTTCCTTAGCTTTTCCTATAGCAACACTAGGATTAGATTCAATACATTTCATCATGATATCAACTTGAGAGTCAATATATTGAGAGCTAAATTTGTCCCTTACCTCTGTTAAATATATTTCCATTAAAGTATCTGATGACAGTTGCATGATCTTATATCGTTCTCTACCATCAACTAAATCTGATGTAACACCTATCTTTAATTTATCATATTTTAAAACGTCATTAATTTTATCAATGTACATTCGCCAGTTTTGTTGTTCAACTCTTACAGCAGGATGAAAGATTTCTTCTATAAATTTTATGAAGTTTTCTCCTCTTATATCTAGTCTTTCATCATAAAACAACCAGTCATCTTCCCAATCATCATTTCTCACTGTATGTTGAACTATATCTTCATACATATTATTGTATCTGTAATCATTCGATTTAAGTTTCTTTAAATCAAAAATACGCGATAAGAACTGAACCTCATTCAACCTCCCAGTATAATTAAAATTTTTATCTTCAGAAGAAAGTTCGACGATGTCTAGTATCTCACCCATTGAAGTCATAGACACTTTCACTATTATTCACTCCTTTACTTTATAGAGAACGTATGTTCCCTATCATATTAGCACATATTCCTTTTATTTTTTATAAAGTAAGTAATCATAATTTATATTTCGATGCTATGCTATTTAAAAAGACTTATGATAAAGGAGTAGTATTAAATTGATTAAAAGAGAAAAAATAATTAACTTTCAAGACTTATCTAGGCTTTCAATTTTATATCCGAACGTAAAAAATAGCTTTACAATTCAAGATCTAAAAGAAGCTAAAACAAAAGTAACTAGTGATGATATGTTAAAAGGAGAGGCAAGTCGTTTAGATATCGCATTTAAGAAGTTCTGTGTCAACCTCCATATCGACTCAGATAATTTTAAGAGTGCAGGACAAAATGGCGATAACTATTCTTTCAAGCTAAGTACCTCACATTATCTGTTAAAAATTTTACAAAACAATGCTGTCTATAATAAACTTCTTAAAACTGGTATTACAAATGTATTTACGATTGAAGAACAAGAGAAAATACAAGCCATACATGATTTCATTGCTAATTGTATAGAAAATGACATGGACTATAATAATGCCATGTCAGTTTTCACTGTAAAGTTTGAATTAAGTGATTTAAGAGATAATCCTATCGACAGAATGGTAAGCATTCTTTTTAAAACAGATGGTCTTCCATTTAAAAATAAACAAAGAATCTATGAATCTTTTATAAATGACGTTGATGAAGTAGTGTTCGATCATTTAGGCAATCTAGCCTCGCTAAGTTCGACCATAAAGAATTACGATGAGAACTATTTATTTGATGATCGCGTCTTCATCTCGCGATCTGATGCAAAAAAAATGTTGAATTCAAAAACTACAAACACCGTCTCTACTTCCTATTATGCAAGACTAATTCAACGAGCAATTCCTAATGCTATAGTTGATGTGGGTATGACTAAAGGTAAAGATCGTAAAATTGAATATGAAAAACTTATAGTTAAGAAATATAAACATCAACTAATAGAGGACATCAAGGTTGCACTAAATGAAGCGACAGATTCAGATAGTAATGAATCTTCGAAATTTATAAGAATAGATAATTAATAAGAACTAAACTAGATAAAATAAATTCGAATCTTCCCAAACGCTTTTTTATAAAACGTTTGGGAGGATTCTTTTTTATTTCATGCAAAAATAAAAATATCAAGTAACGTTGTTACTTGATACAAGTCTTCAGTTAATTTGGCGAGTACTTTAAAAATTTTATAGGAGGTGATTTAATGATCAATCATTTATTGCTGGTACCTACCAGCATCAGTGATAGGGACGTAGAAATATACAAAAGTGAGATGCTGAAGGCAAATTCAGCATTTCACTCACTGTACAAACTTGAACAAGCCTTTACCCGTTCCGTGCTACCAACACTGAACGGGGGAAAGATTTGCATCGTTCCACAGTGGTTACGTACTCAAAATTATGAGTATGAAACCCTTCAGAATGAGGTAAGGGATGGTCTAAACGCTGGCAAGGGCTCAAATCTTAGCAGCGTAGAACATGACTTCATTCATTATATGGAACTGAACAGTCTTTATTTTACTAAAGACCTACAACAGCTAGATGCGTTAAGCACCTTGCATCCAGTATACAGTAAGTTCAAGGAATTTTTAAAGGCACAACAGTTTCATCAGCAATGGGTAGAAAAGCTGACACCCTACTATTCTAAGACAAACAATTGTTTAGAGTTAACAGGGCACTGGAGAAGCTTTACCTCTTATACCGGCAGGATTACAGCATCGAAGTTACCACTTACATCTATGCCGAACAAGATGAAGCATTGGGTCGTTCCTTCCGAGCAAGGCTGCACAGTTTGGTCAATAGACCTAAGTAACGCTGAGCTACGGTTTCTGTCACTATATTCGAAAGATCAGCAGCTAACTGATGATCTTAGAAATGGACGTGACATTCACCACATTGTAGGAACTCTGTTTCAACAACACTTATCTTACAAAGGTGAGGAACCGAATCATCGAAAGGCGGCAAAGACATTTATCTTCGCCATGCTCTACGGCGCTGGAGATTTTCGTCTTGCTGAAGGTCTCAAAAAAAGTGGCTATGATATTCAATTTAATGATGTTATTCACATTAAAAATATTTTCTTCAGCTGTTATGCCACCCTTGAGGGATATTTTAAGTCTGTGGAAAACAGTGACTTAGTCGGCTGTTTCTTCGGCCCTATCCACCCCTTGGTCAACATGACATGTAGTCAAAAACGTAATTTTGCTTTGCAGTCGTCCATTGCCACTGCCATTAAGATTCTATCGTTAATAGCGACATCTATGCGGCTCAAAGTGATCAACATCGTCCACGACGAGATTTGGGTTGAAGTACCTAATTCGCGTGATTCAATATGGCAAACTGCACTAACGAAAGAGTTTGCGGACTCACTTAAAGCAAGTCATCCCTTATTTCCAACGGAAGGCATGCTTAAAATTAACAAAATCGGAGGATATTAAAATGAAAAAATACAATTTGAGTTTTTTAGAGCAACAGGTCAATTACGGAGAAGTTCGATTCGAAATCAATAATGCTGTGATTAAAGAAATTAATTCTACTAACGGCATTGTAGAAGTCATTTCAATGGATGTTACTTTAACTGATCAACGGACACAAAGAACCGACAGACTCCCTAGTTACTTACTTTTTATTAACGAAAATCCGAAATCAGACTTCGGACAATTTGTGCGGGAATATGCGACTAAAATAGACCAAGAAGGATTCGACAATGGCGCTGAATTAATAGGCATCCAGGGAACTGTTGATTATTACGTAAACAGTAAAGGCTATGAGACTTTGAGTCGTTGGAAATTTAATATTCCTTCATCAGCTGCTCAAGCTCAACTAATAAATCACGTCAAACAAAATACGGCAATAATTCAACCGTTACAACCTCATAATGAAGGTCTAAACGATTTAGACCATAATGCTTTTGATAACTTTACACCATCTTTTCATACTGATGCTAATATTCCTGAAAACACTGTTGGCTATTTCGATTTTGAATATGGACAAGCTGATGACATGGAGGATAATGATTATGTTTAATGTCACATTAAAAGAAAACTATGACATTGTTAAGGATTTCATCAATCCATCTTACAACCCTAAGTTCAGCAGTAGCGAAGAGGCCTCTATCACCTCTTCGCTGCTTCCTATGAGCCGTCAGACGATTATATCTGAACTGCAACAGAACGTCTGCAGAATAGACGTCTGGAATAAATATATACCGGCTCAGCCAGCTCCACACTTACCATCTAAGCCTATTAATTCAGCCACTGAAATCCGAAAAATGATACAGGACTTATTGTTAGAAAGATACAGCTATCTCGTGGCTGGCAATTCTGGTAATCGAAGAGCGAGCAGCTCTTCCGTATCCAGTTTAGTTCGGCAGATATTTAAAATCGTGATGATAAAAGAAACGGGCGATCTATACATTTATAATTTTCGTCATGGCTTATGGGAACCTGGCAGCCTGCCTATCAAACGATTAATCTATGAGCTGGTCAGAATAGCCATGCAACTTGAGTGGAGTTCGCTACTTGAGAAGAAAATAAACGATGAAATCGGGCGTAAAGTTCCTGTAATAGAATGGAAAGACTTTAACCAGAAGGGCTTTCCATTCATGAATATGACGTTGGACTATCAGACATTGACAATGCATGAACATGACCCTAGCTACTTCTCGACTATAAAATCGGATGTTAGCTATGATCCTAACGCATCCTGTCCCACATTTAAAAATATGCTAGAGATTTGGTTTAAAAACGAGACAGACACCCAACTCTTTGTCCAGGAATGGTATGGCTATTGTCTTGCAGGTGGACACCAGGCTAATGTTTTCCTTCTCGTCTATAGTAAAGGCGGTGAAGGAAAATCAACCTTTTTCGGTGTGCTGGAAAACTTAATAGGACAGATCAACAGTTCTGCTGCCACACTTGGAAATCTGAACACTGACTTCGGATTAGAACCTTTAGTGGGCAAGAAAGTTAATATCTCAACTGAAAGCGGCAGCAGTGCTTTTAATACCTCAAAGTTAAAAGCTATAACTGCAGGTGAGAAAATTACTGTTAATCGTAAAAACATGGCTGAAACAGACATGATCTTGCCTGCAAAACTTATTTTCTTACTGAATGAATTACCGCAACTAAGCGATGACTCACGAGGATTTGCACGGCGCTTACTTATTCTGCCCTTCTTACATGTTCTGCCACCTGACAAACAGGATAAGCACCTTGCGAAAAGGCTGAATGGAGAGCTCAGCGGTATCCTTAACTGGGCATTAGAGGGCTTACAGCGTCTACAAAGCAACAACTATAACTTTACGGTTTCGACGTCTATGAGAGCGATTCAGAACCTGTATCACGGCTCCTCGAATGTGATGAAGCTTTATATCAAGAACCGTATAGTCATAGATAACAATCCGATAAATAAGGTTGCGGCAAGTGCATTTATCACTGACTTTATTCAGTGGGCAAGTGGTCAGAATCTGCAATATGTCCACTTGGCATCTCCTAAAAAATTCTGGACCGAGTTCGAAAAAAACGCAACGTCACTAGGTATTGGTTATATTAAATCGAAGTCTAATGGAAGACAGGTTGTCAAAGGAATCAGAATACAATAGTGCCTTTAGTGCAAGTAGTGCTATAAAAACAGTTGAGTTCCAAAAGTTTCTTTGAGTGTTCACATGGAGGTGTAATGGAGATGGAGGAATCCGTATATGACCAGCTTGTGCTCATTGTGAAGCCCTTGCTAGATGATTTAATTGAAGAATAGAGCATATATTATCAACTTGCAGTGATTCAGTCGATATGGCTGAATCACTTATATTTCAAGAAAGGATGACTAAGATGAAAACGATAGGATTATATTGTCGTGTGAGTACAAACGAGCAGGCTGACTATGGTTACTCGCTGGAAATGCAGCAGAAACTGCTCATAGAAGAAGTGGTCAATAATTACCCAGGTTATAATTATGAATGCTATGTCGATGGTGGTATTTCAGGGAAAAACATGACGGATAGACCTGAGATGCAGCGTCTTCTAAAAGATGTTGAGGATGGAATACTAGATATGGTTATGAGCTGGAAGTTTTCACGTATATCGCGTTCACAAACGGATCAGCATATATTTGCTGACACACTCAAGAGAAATGGTGTTCATTACCGGGCTCTGGCTGAAGGAATAGACACTAAAAATGATGAAGAATCTTCTGACATTCTCATGACTATATTCGGGCTACAAAGTTCGCTGGAACGGAAAACTTTAATCAAGAATACTAAGATGGGCATCAGTGCTAAAGCAAGCAAGGGTGAACCTATAAGCGGCAGAGCTTTTGGTTATGATTTGATGATTAACCAGCAGACTAGAAAATCGGAATTAATGATTAACCCATATGAAGCAAACATCGTGAGACAGATGTTCGATATGTACTTGAACAAAGATATGGGACTTAAGGCCATCACCAACCATCTGAATAAATCAGGATATAAAACCATCAGAGGAAGACCATTTTCGGTGTTCACCACAAAGTATATGCTGCAGAATCCATTGTATAAAGGAATGATACGACATCATACCAACACCAACTGGAACATTAAGAAAAGTAGAAGAGACCGTCATCCTGACGACCTCAGACTGTATAAAGGAAAACATGATGCGATTATTGATCCCACAGTATTTGATAAGGTCCAAGAAAAATTTGCGGCTCGGTCCTTCCAACCCGGACGCCCCGCAAGTAAGGATTTCTATTTACGAGGATTAATATCCTGTCCCGGCTGTGGGCAAAAAATGGTCTGCAGGCGCAGCTATTATAAAAGAAAAGATGGCTCTCGCACAATGAAGAAGTATTATATCTGTTCCCTCTTTAATCGTAGCGGCAGTTCAGCCTGTAGCAGTCACAGCATCAGAAGTGAAGTCATTGAAGATATCGTTAAAAGTCATCTTTCAGTTCTGATGAATCAGCAGCACGTAATTGATAAAATCGTTGATAAGTATATGAATTTGATAAACGTGGATAAGCCGGACGATACAATTGATATTGGTAGTCTTAGAAAAAGAAGAGACGAACTGATGAAACAAAAAGAGAAAGTACTCGACTTATATCTAAGTGGTCCTTTCGACACGGAAATATTAGATAAAAAAATAGCTGTCATCGGTACTGAACTTCAGACTATTGAAAAACAGCTGAAGGCGGCACCTTCTCAACACACCCCACATAAAAATGCTGTAAATCCTGAACAGATAAAAGCGCTATTAAATAAGTTGTTCACTAATTTTGATGATGTATTTGACCAGGCAACAGCCGACCAGAAAAACCAGCTCCTCAGAATGTTAATCGACAAAATTGAATTGACTGACGATAAACAGGTAAAGAAAATTACCTACAAGATAGATGCAGAAGATGTACCGCAATCATTTAAAAATGATTGCGGTCTTTTTTATTTTCCGGCCATCCACTATGAAATTGACCGTGACTTTGTACGGATTAATATGTTGGCAAGCTAATCCCCCTTCAACTCTATTTTCAGTAACTCTCTCTTAACTTCAGTGCCAGTTAAAACTGATGCACTATCTGCACTATCTGCACTTCTGTTTTATAAACTTCCCCCAGTGAAACAATCGCGATTTGAGATATATATTATTTTCTTGATGTGTACTACATCAATCTTTTATCAGGAGGAACAAGCTATGTCTATTAAGAAGAATCTAACAGACTTTGTGGAACGAATCTATCATCTACCACCTCATCGTTACTCAGTCGAACATGTTCAGTTAGGAGCCGAAGAATTCATCAATGAACCAACTCTCATCAGTCCATCACTCAAAGGGAAGATTCTGGACACATATACCTATTACAGTGACGAACTCGATGACATCTATTCATTCATCGCCTATTACAAAGATGTCGTTGTCAGCATCGGTTATGTTAAATGTAAGGAGTGTCACAACGAGTGTTACAGTATCTATCTTAACAACTTAGAAGAGACACTTCATGACGAGCTCTACCTTATCAACTTAAAAGAGGAGGACTTACTCTATGCCAACCTCGACGTGGGTTAAAATCGCACAGATCAGTGTTGTTGTAATCGGTGAATTAATACGACAGTTTGGAGATGACTAAGATGAAAGCACCAGAAAGATACATCACACGAGGCATACAGGGGAATCTCTCTCCTCACCTTCAACAGATTCTTTTCTCATTAGTTGATACAAGAGATAATGATGCTGAAAAGAACGGACAGAAAGCAGATTATCTCAGTGTGTTTCATATAAAAAGAAAAGATAAACGACACATTCAGATAAAGATGTTGCAGGAACAGCCACCCTACAATCTGAAATACATGATACAAAGTATAGAAGATTTCAAAAAAAGTAAGGTCTATGTCGTCAGAGAAGACGACATAGACCCTTTTTATATCATGCTGCTGCCGACCGAATATTAAATGAAATGAGGAAGAGATATGTTAATACACAAGGACAGCAATCTTAAGACAGAAGCCATCTTCAGTGAGGATGGTACACATAGATATAGGCTTAAGAAAATCTGGGATTCTGATAAACCAGTGATAACGCTGGTAACAATGTATCCCCATTATGACGGTGTGGACACAATCGACCTAACGACAATGCTAAGCATGAATGAAATTGTAAAGAATGGCGAATTTGGTGCCATTAACTTCGTCAATCTATATTCGAATATTGATGCACCTAGCAACCGAAAGCATATTGTTAATGGCTTTGATAATTTTACCGACGTTGAAATCATGAATGCTGCCAGTGAATCTTCAACAATCTTATTGGCTTATGGAAGTTACGCTAGAAGGCCCTTAATAGAGCCTAGAGTGAACGAAGTACTTGATATGCTAAAGCCACATCAGGATAAGCTGATGCGTCTTATACAGCCTTTAACTGGCGAAATAGCTCACCCCTTAAATACTTACGTCAGAAACTCTAAATGGATTTTGAAGAAAGAATTCACGGATAATAAGAGAAAGGTGATTAAAACGTGAGAAAAAGAATAGATATCGTAAAGATACAGCAGATTAAAGAGGGTTCTATTCATTATGCAAAACGAAAGATATCCAGTCCCCGAGATGCAGCGGACATAGCTAGACAATATTCTCCATCCTCTGACCGTGAAGAACTGATCCTGATATGTCTAAATACTAAAAATGAACCTACACACATCACTACTGTGTCGGTAGGTTCGTTGAATAGCAGTATCATATCACCTCGTGAAGTTTACAAGACTGCTATCCTCGCCAATAGTAATAGTATCCTCCTTTTACACAATCACCCTTCTGGTGATACAGAACCATCCCACGAGGATATCCTAGCAACTCAGCGATTACTTGAAGCTGGCTCTCTTATGGGTATAGAATTACTCGATCATATTATCTTCACTCCTGACAGCCACCAGTCTATACGAGAAAGTGGCAGATTATAGGCAGTAAGTTATCAAACTTACTGCTTTTATTTTTTTGCTTAATTAATATAAGGAATGTCAATCAATGAATAAATTCTAATCAATAATAGAATTTAAAGTTACTTCTTTTTAAATCATCAGTATTAAAATATTCTATAGCTTTAATTGAAAATATATAAAGTAAAAATCATATTATTATGCTACAATTTGTAATATATTAAAATAATAAACAGGAGATAAAGTATGAAAAAGATATTAATAACTATAATCTCTATTTTTTTACTAGTAGGACTAGGATTCATTTTATATTTCCAGTATTCTCAAAGTCAGGAGCTTTCAATTGAAAAAGAAAAACTTAAATTAAAGAAAGCTGAAATTGAAAGTGTTAAAGACAAGAAAGAGAACTCTGAAAAGGAGTCCAAAAAATCATCGAAAAAAAAAGATGATGACTTAAGTAAAACGGATAGTCAATCTACGGATGAAGAGATTATTACAACTGAAACACCATCGACTAATCAGTCTGAACAAGTATCAAATGAAAGTAACTATCAATCCTCTATCGAATCAGATGCTGATACAACTCAAACTCAAGATGACACTGTAGAGCAAGCAACTTCTTCATTACCTCTGGGAGATGCCCCTACACAGGATGACCTGATAGCCGAACATCCCTCAGCAGATCGTACCGAGTGTATACCCAGTGTTTTGTCTGAAACAGGATGTGTTTATGTCACACCAGAAGAATATGATCGTAAGATGGCTGAAATGGAACAGAATAACGTAGAAACCCAAGTAGAGACACAAACTTCAGAAGATATACAGTAATTCAAATAAATTAAATGGAGTCTAAATCATGAATAAAATTACAATGTCATTATTTTTATTTCTCGCATTATTAATAGTCGCAATTTTGGGATTTATGACTTTTAATAAGTATCAAGAAACTCAACTGGAGAAGGAAAAAATTAAGATAGAAATGGCTAAATTAGAAGAAGATAAAAATAATAATACAGTAGAGCTTAAGACTGAAGAGGTAAAAGAAAATGTAAAAGATTCTGCTACGGAAGAGAAAAAAGCTGAGGTAAAAACAGAAGAAAAATCAACTTTTCAGGAAACTATAAAAGAAAGTGTTCTAGGGACAGATGGAAGTTGGATGGGAGATTCCAGTCAACTTGGTTTTGATGTTCATCAGCCTTCTTCATCTAGAACTGAAATTCTACAAGTTCCTGGTGCTACTTACTACGTAATGCCCGAAGAATACAATCAAGCTAAAAATTTGGTTTATACTCTGAATAATTTAGATGAAAACGGCAAAGAAGATTGTGAAAATGTTAACAGCAAGTGTTATAACGAAAAGCAAGAAGAACAAACAGCTGAAAATAATAATAATGATTTCAGTGAAGAGCAGGCTATTGATTATACAAAGAAAGGTGTCGATCAATCATCACCTGACAATGACAGCAGTCTAATGAATTATTCTGCACAATACGCTGGTTATGATGAGGATCTTGATGCACAATGTTATGACGTTTACGGCAATAATACTTCCGGTTCTGGAGGAGCTAATTTTTACACATGTTCAAATGGGTTTGTCAGAATAATGAGTCCTATGGGAGAAGTAGATGACGAGTTATATGTACAATAAACTTGCATATCGAACTATAAATTAAGAGTAGCTGGAAATCAATTAGCTACTTTTTTTATGACTAATATACATTAACTAAAAAACTGCATTCACTTCGTCTTAAAAGATAAGACAAAATGAATGCAGTTTTTATTACCAAATGTCTGTTTCATCTTGAAGAGCCATAAACTCTCTTCTTTCCTCCGGTTCAAGAAATGCATCGCTATAATCTAAATTTAAAGCGTTTAATGCTTTATCCAGACTAACATCTTCGTCCTCCATGTAATTCCAGACATCTCTTCTTACATAGTCTCCAACTGAAATAGAATATAAATAATCATTCTTCCGCATAATTTCCTCCTTCATCACTTTGAAGTATAGTATAGCCCCAATAGTCAATAAAGGTCAAATGGAAAAGAGGATTATAATGTAAATTCTGCGACACTGTCGATGCTGAAATGTTTCCATATCAGCAACAAATCACTCACCTATTATTTTTTTTGCTATGATAGTCAAAAAAAATGAGGTGAACTTAATATGAAACAGGTCGACATTATGAAATCGATAGAATACAACAGAAGAAAATTAGGATATAAACAATATGAATTTGCACAAATGATGGAACTCACTCCTGTGCAATATTCAAAGATAAAATCCAACAAACGTGGTCTCTACGGCACTGAATTATATGCATTAGCCCAAGCTTTAAACATAACGATGGATCAGCTGATTTATTACGAAGTGAAAATATAAATTTTTTATTTCTAATCTCTTATTATCAACTACCAAAATAGACGACGTAAGTTATCGCAATTCATCTTCCAGCGGAATTATCTCAGTGTTCAGCACTTCTTTCCATCTGGACTTCATCATCTGACGATATTTAAAGGGATTGATCTCCGGATGCTCTTTCTTGTAGGATTCGAAGTCAATCTTATTCATGACGTTCTTCATGTTCGGAATCTCATCAGCGCCTGCCGTATACTGTATCGCTGATGAATGAAGCTCGTATACCTCTGCTTTATATTCTTCCGCAAACTCAGCGATGATCTGCTCTTTTTCACGTGTGAAGAAGTCACGTTTCAGACTGAAGATGTCCTCTTTCACGTCACCCTTCTCCCGGTCAATCTCATCCAGGATATTCTGATAGACCATTCTGACATTATCCGGCTTGTTCAGTTTCTGGAGGGCCTTCTCTATCTCATCCCGTATCGAGGCATTATCGGGCTGATAATTTCCAAGCAGCTGGTCGATATAGGAGGAATCGATATTGTACATCTTGTTGTTCACATCTGCGAAGAACTCGATCTCATTGAGGAGCGCATCCACATCCTCCGGTCTGTTGATCAGTGTCTTCAGATGGCCCTTGACCGTCTCATAACTGCCTCTATGATTCTCAAGTACTGTCATCTTGTCCTGCAGCGCCTTTTCTTCCTGGACATTATCATTGAACTCATCATAAGTGATCAGTTCCTCGAATGCGTTCAGACTCTTCTGGTAGGCCTTCACATAGTCTATCTGAATGGATTCATCTGTGTTCTCATCGATATCAGGATGATGCCTGATCAGTGAATGGAGCTCCCTGTATGACTTCTCGAACTTCTTCTTCGCATCTTGATAGGTCGGATAGACCAGTCCGGTCTCCTCGTTGGCGTTGGAATAGAGCCTTGTGGCTTCCTCTACGTTCTTCTCCATAGTCGCCGGCTTTCTGAAGGTGACGATCAGCCCCTTAGACTTATCCTTGAACGTCCGGTTGGTTCTCGAGAAGGCCTGAATAAGGCCGGCATACTCAAGGTTACGGTCGACAAACAATGTCTGCATGGAAGGAGAGTCAAATCCCGTCAACAATCTGTCGACGACGATGACCAGGTCAATCTGTCTGCCCGGCACCTTGAACTCAGCCCTTTTTCTTGCCAGCCGGTTATTGATGTCTCCGTTATAGCGCTCAATCCCGTCGATATTCCAGGAGGTGCCGTAGTAGGCATTGTAATCTTCAATGATGGTCTGCATCTCCTCCTGTTTGGCATAAGCATTGTCCGCATTCTCATCCAGCGAATAGGTGATGGCGATCCTCGGGAAATCCGGGTCTTCCATCGTACGACCTTTACGCAGAGGTGTGTCCCTATATTTCTCCTCCATCCATCCCGGCTGTGAAGTCATCTCTTTGATGGCATGATAATAGCGCTTGGCCATATCGATGGATGAAGTCGTCAGGATAGCTGACTTGGTCGGACGGCCGTTACGGAAATCGAACTTAGTATAGGCATTATCCGGACGGAATATCTTCTCAATCACCGTCTGGATATGGTCATCATCTTCATAGAGTGCGTTAGGAATATATTTCTCCTTCTCTTCTTCAGTCATTGCATCGATATAGGCATTGATAGTCTCAGGGTTATCAGAACCATTCGACAGCATCTCGTAGATGTAGTTATGCAGTGTCCGTGAGTTGATGGTATTCTCATGTTCAACCTGGAAACCGAGGACAGCGCCATCCTCCAGCGCATTCTTGATGGTATACGTATGCAGGACCGGTCCATACTGGTCATAGGTCGTACGGGCCAGCTTGCCCTTCGCCTGTTTCTTGTTCTTCTCGAATATTGGTGTGCCCGTGAATCCGAACCAGGTCGAGTTCGGAAAGAAGGACTGGATGTTCTGCATATTCTCAGGCGAGATGGCACGGTGGCATTCATCCACGATGAAGACGACATGCTGGCCCGTCAATTTCCTGAAACGATGGGTCCCCTTTTGTTCCTCCTGTCGTTGCGCATACTTCAGTGCTGAGTCCAGTTTCTGTCGTGTCGTGATGATGACGACATTGGAGTTAGAATCCGACAGAAGGGCACGGGTCAGTTCCCGTGTATCACCTGTCCCTACAATGAGGCTGTTGGATACCCCTTCACCACTCGTCTGTCCTGTATTGAATTCAGAGGCAAAATTGGTGAATTCATTCGTCGTCTGACTGTCCAGGTCCTTACGGTCAATCAGCATGATGGTACGGTCAATACCGGCCTTCCGGGCCAGCAGTTTTGTCGCCACAAAGGAGGTCAGGGTCTTCCCTGAACCTGTCGCATGCCAGACATAGCCCGACTCATGCTTACTGGCTGAGGTTACCAGCGCCTGTATGGCATGGATCTGATAGGGATGAAGCACCATCAGCAGTCTATTGTCCTGGTCCTCACTGACAATCGTATATTCCGCAATCAGACGGTGAGCATCCGGAATCTTAAGCACCTGTTTACAGAACTCATAGAGATGATCGACCTTTTTGTTATCTCGTGTCCGCCAGGAGAACAGGAACTTCTTATCCATGTATCTAGGGAGTGTGTTCGCAAAATAACGGGTCGTCTGCAGATTAGAGATGACGAACAGCTGGAGAGTAGAGAAGATATTATTTCTGAACTGACCTTCCTCTGCGTATTTCTTAATCTGGTTAAAGGCCTGATAGATGCCATCCTTCGCACTCGACTTCTTGAGCTCTATCTGAACGATCGGGAGGCCGTTGATCAGAAGAGTGACATCAAACCGTCTGTTCCGGCTGTTGTCAGCGCCTTGAGTAGCAATCTGGTGCACAATCTCGTAGCTGGAGATGCCTCCACCGATATCGTGGTTAGAGTAAAGAATCAGAGAGACGTTTCCGAGTGAGACATCATCCCGGTCAACCGTGATCCGTGCAATGCCGTTCTCACCCTTCAGCCACTTGGCAGCGTCAAACGGCGTCTGTGTCAGCCGCATAAGTTCAGTCCTTACCTTATCAAACTCTCTATCAGTCAAAGGATGGTCAGCGAGCTCAGCCAGATTATTCTGTGTGATTTTCTGTCTCAGGTTCACCCATAGGTCCCGTTCAGACTTCAGGTCCTCACGGAACGTCCACTGGTTATAGCCATCGCCCATCACAGTGATCAGCTGTCTCTCAATCTTTAGTTCATCCTCAAAAGAAATACCATTCATATCTATTCTCCTTTCGGAAACATCTTCTGAAGAAAGCCCTGTTTCGTCTGTTTCAGTAGTTCTAACTCACGCTGATGAAGATTAATCACCTGGTCAATTTTCAAAAAAAGCTGTCCAATTCTTTTTTGTTCTTGTGTAGATGGTGCAGTTACAGTTATATTATTTATTTGTTCTAAAGATAAATTAGGCTGTGCTCCCACTGTTGGATTACTTTTTATATAAGTCTTTAATTTAGGACCTGACAAATATGTTGTCAGAAAAATTGAATCAAAATCATAGTCTCTAATAATTGCTAAGGCTTGATTTGTATTAGCTGGCAATATACTTTCAGTAACTAATGCAGTTCTTCCTAATGTGCCTGCAATAGAAAATAGAATATCTTTTTCGATTAGTTTTGACCTTTTTAAATTGGTTTCATGTTCTTTAAATGATATTTGATTAGTAGGATTAATTTTACCATTAGATATATTCTCTATTTTGATCATATTAACTTCTCCTACTCCAGATTTATCTTTTGGTGTAGTACCTTTTGTAATTAATCTGGTAAAATCTCCTAATTTTTTGCTATTCCAATTTTCGCTAAATTTAGGAAAACGTTGTTCAGGTGCAAGCATTCCTGGTTGTGGAAACATCTTCTGAAGAAATGCTGTCTTAGTCTGTTGTAATTGTTCTAACTTACGCTGATGAAGGGTGAGTGTTTCTTCAATCTCCCAAAGCAAATTACCTATTTTAATTTGTTCTTCTAAGTCTCTTGGAATATAAAATTTAGTAGACGACACTTTCTGCCAATCAGATCTAGGCATTTTAGTACCAGATGTATCATTTGCAGCCTTCTGATAAATATCAGCCTGAATTAGGAAATATAAAAACTTTGGTTCTATATTTTTAGCTTCAAAAACCCAAAAATCCCCTAATGCAATACCCTTAAAATCAGTGTACAACCAATTTTTTAAGTAAGGACGTAATTTACCGTAAAGTATGTTATTCTCATTAAATAATATACCTTTTCTATTATCAAATTTTGCTGAAACATCTTTATTTAATCGACCTTCTCCAGAGATAATATCTTCAAATTCAATTTTAGGTAAATTTTCAGAAATTGAAGTTTTGCTTAACTTATTAACCAACTCTAAAAACTCACGCTGTTCCCAAGCGTCAGTGAAACCCTTGAATCTTATTTCAGGTACTTTACTCATTTCTGAACACCTCTAATGCACTGTTCAGCCACTCCTGATTCTCAGGTGAAGCTTCTAATATTTGGATAGCCTCAAATAGACTTTTTTCGAGTTCTTTTCTCTCCTGACGGATAGCTGTCATTTCTTTCGCCACTTCAACCATATCGACAGGTTCTTCTTCTTCAAAAGTATCGACATACCGGGGGATGTTCAGGTTGTAGTCATTCTCCTTAATTTCATCAAATGAGGCAACATACGCAAACTTTTCAATATTCTCACGGTTTTGATAGGCCTCAACAATCTTAGTGATATTTTCTTTAGTTAGAACGTTCTGAGCCTTCTTCTTAGTGAACTCATGGCTCGCATCAATGAACAAAACATCACGATTCGTTCTATTCTTTTTAAGGATAATAATAGTCGTCGGTATACTTGTACCGAAGAACAGATTAGCTGGCACACCGATGACAGCATCAATGGCACCGTCTTCAAGTAATTTTTTTCGGATCTCTCCTTCTGCTGCACCTCTGAAGAGCACGCCATGTGGCAAGACGATAGCCATTGTCCCTGTTTCTTTTAAGTGATAATAGCCATGTAGAAGGAACGCAAAGTCAGCTTTCGTTTTAGGGGCCAGCCGGCCATAGCGATTAAAACGTGGATCATCAAGGAATGTTGAATCTGCGTTCCACTTCGCAGAATAAGGTGGATTCATGACCACGGCATCAAATGTGTAAGGTTCATCTGTCGGCCAATCTCTGTCTAACGTATCGCCATTTCTTAGATTGATATCCTCAGCATCGACATCATGCAGAATCAGGTTCATCTTCGCCAGATTATAGGTCGTTGTATTCAATTCCTGACCATGATATTTAATGACTGTTCTATCATCTAAGTAATTTCTTACATTCAGCATCAGTGAGCCTGATCCCATTGTCGGGTCAAATACTGAGAAGATAGGCTTATTCTGCTGTCCGATTGTCACAATCTGAGCCATCATATCCGATACCATATGAGGCGTATAGAACTCCCCGGCCTTCTTTCCTGCCTCTGATGCAAACTGACCAATCAGAAACTCATAGGCATCACCAATAACGTCTCCTTCATGTCCAATCAAATCAATATCATTCAGTTTCTTAATGACTTCAGTAATAGTGATATTACGTTGCTGTGGACTTGTCCCTAACTTATTAGAGTTCAGATCAATATCATCGAAGAGACCTGTAAACTGTTCATAGTTTGCAGAGAGCTGAACAAAGGCCTTCTTCATATCATCAAGCTGGAAAGTATTCAGTTTCGCTTTTTCGGCCAGCTTATTAAACAGATACTCAGGTTCAATCTCATAACCCAGTGTATCGACAAGTGTGGCTTTTAAATCTTCTGCCGTATCCTCATCCTTAATGAGCGACTCATAAAGTTCTGTCTGTTTTTCCTTTGTATTGTACACATCTTCATCTTCGTAGCTTAATTCCACCATTTTCTTCAGCATCTTATCTGAAAGATATTTGTAGAAAATAAGTCCGAGCAGATAATTTTTATACTCAGATGCATCCATCTTACTTCTTAGATTATCTGCCGCACTGAAGAGTGCCTGATTCAGTTCTTTTCCCAACGTAATTCTCCACTTCTTAAAATAATATAATTATTATATCAATATATTTTTATTGATTTTTTCAGTAATTGATTAAAATTACTTGCAAAATTTAATGAGACTATCTATAATTAATAACAGATATAGGGAATGCTTTCTGCTATATCGAGCCTCGCGGATGATATCTGGCGAGTTTTTTTTTTGTTCATTTTTAGCTATAGTCAATTGTGGTGGCAAGAAATAATTTCTCATCAATAATATCTTGAAAAGGAATATCACTCAAACCTTCTTCAAAATTTAATGTTGTATATTTAATTTTAGGGTATTCTTCTTTAGAAATTATTCCTATTTTATTTAAATAAGCAATTCTAGTTCCAGAGCATACTAATGAACATAAAAAATCTACTACTTCCGATCCACAATGTGGCGGATTATTTGCGCTACCTACCTCTTCTTTCCTTATAAATCGGATTTCATCCAATAAATCCACTACAGTTTCTTGTTTGAACCTTTCTGTTCCCGTTGTTAAACATTCGTGAAAGGCCATTTTTAAATCATTTTTCGCTTCAAATTCTTTACCATCTGCATCAAAACGTAATTTAGTATATGTAGATTTTGGTAAATTCTCATCAAGATATATTTTTCCCTCAAATTCTCTTGATATAAGGAATTCAATTAGTATGTCTAGATGTTTCTTCATTGTGATTCTCGGTTCATCTTTACTTAAGTTTTTAGCAGGTTGGGGCTTTGGGTTAGTGAGTTCTGGCTTCGCTGTAAGCTTTCTTTTAGGTAAATATGATTTTTTTTTATTAATATAATCTGTATTTAAAATAGAAAAATTTGATTCCTTCAGAACCTTTTTCATTTCTAAGAAAAACTCATGAACAATGCTTATATTAAATTCATTAGAAGAATCTAAAAAAAGATTGTATGCTGTAATATCTTTTTCATCTATTTCTAAAATTTTCTTAGTGTATCTATTAAAAAGCTTTTCACATTCTTGATAAATTCCTTCTTCTGAATTTTTTAATTTTTCTAAATCCTTTGTGAATAATGAAGAACTATCATTCAGAATGGTTTCTAACTTTTCCATATCAATATGATTTTCATCAATAAAGATTTCTAATTTTTGTCTAATTGCTAATTCAATATTTTTCACATGATTACTTGATAATAATTTTTTATATTCTGCAAAGTGTAAGCATGTATTACTTGGAATATTAAAGCTTTCCTTAAAACCACACCATCTTTCTTCAAACTTATATAAATACTCCTCTGATTTAAAAGAAATGCTTGATAATGAATAAAAATTATAAATTTCATTATCCCTATTATTTTTATAAAATTCTGTGACAAAATAATTATTTTTACATTCATCTATGTAAGTATAAAACATTGTCTCATCTCTAGTCATAAGTACCCCCAATATATGATATATATGATATTTAAAATTCAATTACATTATCTCATATCACTGCATATTTTATGATTTAAACAAATAATACCATATAAACTTTATGAAATATTAGTATAGACAATTTTTAACCTTTACTCTACGCTAAAATTAAAAAAGTACATTCAAAATGAATGTACTTAGTTTTATTTATGGTAAGCCTGCCCTTTCATTATCCTATAAGCTCTATACACCTGCTCCAGCAGAATCACTTTCATCATCTGATGGGGGAAGGTCATTTTGCTGAAGGAGAGTTTGTAATTGGATCTTGCACTGACGCTGTCATGCAGGCCGTTTGAGCCGCCAATGATGAAGGTCAGGTGGCTTTTGCCCATGTTCATGTTGTTTTCGATATGCTGCGATAGTTCGACTGAATCCAGTTGTTTGCCCAGGATTTCTAATGTATAGACGTAGCTATCGTCTTTTATTTTGGCCAGGATGCGCTCCGCTTCTTTCTTCTGCGCGATTTCGATATCTTTCTCACTCATGTTGTCCATATCTTTCTCGTCCTGCACTTCAATCAATTCCATCTTTGTATAGGCGCCGAGTCGCTTTACGTATTCATCCACAGCCTGCTTCCAGTACTTCTCTTTTAACTTACCCACAGTTATAATTGTAATCTTCATCTATATTCATCCTTATTGTATGTTTTATTCGAGTTATCCACATGTTATTAACTTATGCACATTTCACAAGCCTTATTTTATCGTATTTTGTCTTTTTTCGCTCTTTTTCTTCCATTTTTTTATGCATAAACATAAAAAAAGATGCCTTATTTCTAAGACATCTTATACAATTGTGGATAAATTCTTTTCTATCCACAAAGTTATTCACTGTTATCCACATTTCTAGTGGAGTTAATGAAAAGTGTGTAAATTAGAGTTCATAAAGCTTTGTTGCCACTTCTTTATCCGTATCATGCAGCGTGACATCATTTTTTGTATCGATATCATGCTCATTTAATACCTGTTCCACACTCATGCGGGCTAAATCCTTCAGATTATTGTCGCGTGATAAGTGAGAGAGATAGATACGTTTCGTCGAGCCTGTAATGACTTCACGCATCGCATATGCTGCATCCTCATTTGAGACGTGTCCCATATCACTTAATATACGCTGTTTGGTTTTCCACGGATAACGGCCCATTCTCAGCATATCGACATCATGATTGCTCTCAAAGACGAAACAGTCACTGCCGTGTATCATGCCTTTCATGCGGTCAGAAACGTAGCCGGTATCTGTGATCATCGTCAGCTTCTTGTAGTCATTGTGAAAGATATAGAACTGCGGGTCTATCGCGTCATGTGACACATTGAAGGATTCGATATCAAAGCCTGCGATACTTTTCGTTTCGTATGGATTGAAAATCATCTTCTGGTCCTGCGGGATATTTTTATCTGCCCGTTCTATTGCTTTCCATGTGTTTTCGTTTGCATAGACTGGTATTTTGTACTTTCTTGCTAGCACACCGAGTCCTTTGATGTGGTCGATATGTTCATGGGTGACGAGGATGCCATCCAGGTCTTCTATTTTGCGGTCAATCTGGCTGAAAAGGCCGACCATCTTCTTACCTGATAAGCCGACGTCTACTAATAATGAACCTTTGTCACTTTCGACGTAAGTTGCATTACCTGTTGAGCCACTTGCCAGTACTGACATTTTAATCATTGATATCACTCTCTTTATTACTTCAGTATAGGTTCCTGCGGATTCAGTGCATCCACATAGAACGTCTCACGCTTGCCGTTCTTATGAAGAACTGCAACTTGCCATGTCGGTTTGAGTACTTGTCCTTCTATATTCGGTACGACGGAATAATAGCCCAGGCGGACCGCCGTAATCTCGTCTCCTGCTTTCAATTCATTCTGATAATACAGAACCTCAAGTGCACGTCTTGGTTCAACGACTTGTTTCTTCTTGTTATTGTTACCGATGCCTTCCTGCAGGTTCTCGATATAGGACTGCTCATAGCTATAGGCTTCCTGGTTATCATTATAATTCACCACGACTTTTGCCGTATCATTGCTCAGTATGGGATACTTGTTAAAAGTCTGCTCGTAGAGTATACGTTTATTGATGCGGTCAATGCCGCTCAGAATATATTCAGTTCCTCTATAAGGGACTGTTGCCATAAAGATATTCAGGTCTTCCATGATGGCATCCGGCTCTATCGCGCTGAGAGGCAGATTGGTCGCGATACGGTCTTTGATGACTTTATCTTTAACAACAGTATTACTGCGTGTGGTATTTGTTGCTTCGAACTTCTTGCTGCGACCCGATAAGTAGTTCAGTTTGACGCCTTCTGACGGTGGCAGTTCTTTCGGTAACTTGATATTCTCTTTCTCAAAAGACAGCACTTTTTCATTGGCGATATCTATCTGGTTGGAGCGTTCGACTTTCTGATAGTACAGCACACCAAGACAGATATTGATAATCAGGAAGACGAAGATAAACAGTGAACTTGCTTGTTTCCAATCCACTACTTCAGCCTCCCATTCTCATATTTCAGCCATTGATTGTCATATTCAATATACCAGTAAGGTTCAAACAGCAGATTAGCCTGTATTTCACTGTCTGCTGATTTTTTCATCTCATAGCCAATCAGCATGTTCGTGATTTTATCGAAACGATATTCCTTTGAAGAAGCAAGTCTGTAACGAACGCTTTCTGCACTCGGCAGTTTCTCTACTTCCTGGGTCGACGGCACTGCGACACTTGTCGATAACAGTCCCCGTCGATATTCATATTGATCATCTTTACCCCAGATGACTGAGATATTGGAAAGTCCCGTGTCATTAAAGACAGGTCTGCCTCCTAGATACATCTGATAATCAATCATTCTATTATCATCATTGATATCAAACAGTCGATAATCATCTGTGAAGCCGCCGTGACTACTGATGAACTTGAATGATTTAACCAGTATATCACGCGGGGCGGCCTTAACTGAATCCGCTTCTGATAAATTGTTATATTTATAGATGTCACTGTCATTGACAGAGACGATACCTGTATTACTGAAATACGTCGTACTCTCTTTTCTGTCACGCTCAATGATATTATCCTGATCATCCAGTACAGCATCGTTAATATCCTTGACATTGATACGATCCGCTATATATCGATAAGCTTTAACGCTGTCCGCTTCTTCCGAGATATAGAGCTGCATCTTATCGCTGGATGTCAATTCATTTGTAACAAGACTTGTATAGTTTACCATAGACTTGCGTTCTTGTTGCAGCATCTTATTGAATGTCTGACTCTTCGCATCCGTCTCTATCTTCAGTACTTTTGTTTTGCCGATCAGATAAATATTGACGTTCGTGCGGCTTTCGCTATCAATCATCAAGCGCTTAAAAGTATACTTATCTTCCGACTTATAGTTCATATCTAATATGTTTGTCACATACATGGTCTGAGGGATATCAACAGTAAAATCAAATAACGTAAAACGGTTACCGATATTTTTCGCCTGAAATTTACCGTTATTATCAATCAGATAAGCGGACTGAATATGACTTTCGCTTAAAAAGTTAGTCATTTCCATAATCAGATGACTTTCTGTCGTTCCTTTGATGTTGCCTTCATTGTATGAGACCACCTGATAGGGCATATAGATATTCTTGATATTATCAATAAATCTAGGACCGATTGTTTTCTTTTCAACGACAGCTGTATCTACATTGGTCAGCTGAGGCTTAAAGTTCCATATCAGATAGGTCAGCACCATACTCGTGCAGACCAGAATAATCAGTATGAGACTTTTAATGATGTTCTTATACATCCCAATCACCATCATCTAAGACTTCACAAGGCAATGTGATATACACAGATGTACCCTGATTTTCCTGGCTGTTCGCCCAGATACGTCCGTTATGCGCTTCTACAATTTCCTTACTGATAGCAAGACCCAGACCTGTTCCACCCATCGTCCGTGTTCTTGCTTTATCGACCCGGAAGAAGCGGTCAAAAATCTTGTCGACTTTGTTTCTTGGAATACCGATACCATTATCTTTAATCTGAATGGTCATCCGGTTAAATAACATGTTTTGTTTCACATGAAATTCAACACGTTTTTTCCCTTTTGAGTACTTGAGCGCATTAGAGATAACGTTATCAAATACTTGCGTCATCTTGTCGGGGTCGATTTCTACAAAGATACCTGCTTTCGGGATATCACGGATAAATGTCGCTGATTTGCCTTCACTCATCTCAAAACGATTGATGATTTTATGGATGAACATATTAAAATCAATTAGTTCGCGGTTAATGTTTTCATTAGAGTTGTCCATTTTAGAGAGTTGCAGCAGGTCATTGACGAGACGAATCATGCGGTCCGTCTCTTCTCGTGTCACGCTCAGGAACTGGGGCGCCAGTTCAGGATTCTGCCAGGCACCTTCTTCGAGCGCCTCGATATAGCTGCGCATAGATGTCAGCGGCGTCCGTAGTTCGTGCGAAACGTTTGCGACGAACTCACGACGTTCATTTTCGACATGATGCTGTTCGGTCACGTCATGGAGTACAGCGATATAACCTGTGATAAAGCCTGTCTCCTGAATAATCGTCGAGAAACTGGCACGGACAATCAATGGATACTCACCTGCGATATCAATGATGACGCCTCCACTATTCTCCTGCAATTCTTCTAAAGAATAATGTTCCTCCATCTTAAGTACATCCAGCACATGACGGCCCTCTATATCATCCTGATTGACAGCCAGCATGCGCAGCGCCATATCATTGACAATACGTACACGTCCTCGTCTATCAGTGGCAATAACCCCATCTGACATGTGAGTGATAACAGAATCCAGTCGTCGTTTTTCACTTTCTGTATTCGCCTGAGCTTCCTGTACTCTTTTCGCGAGGTTGTTGAAAGTCAGAGCCAGTTCACCAATTTCGTCACTGCCGTACACTTTGACCCGGTTCGTGTAATTCCCTTTTGACATCTCGAGTGCCTGATTACGCATATCCGAAATCGGTTTAGTGATGGTTCTGGCAATAAAGAAGCCGAGAAGTGCAGTAATAAGAAGTGACAAACCTGTTCCGATAATGAAGATCTGGTTGATTTTATCAAGCTGCTGATAAACAGTCTCGATACTCGATTCAACGTGAATAACACCTACCACTTCATTATTCACTTTAATCGTTTCATTTTTAACCCAGACACGCTTCTTACTCGTGCCTTCTTCTTTTAACTGAATCTGGTCATTGCTCTGGCCAAGCGACAACGCTTTTTGTATTTGAGTATCTTTATTTTTCTGGTCAATCGAAACATTATCAGATACTTTACTCGTCGCGATAATCAGCTCATTTGTATTGATAAATCGGATTTCATCTATATCTGAGCGAGCCTCTCCGACACCGGAACGTGAAGTATAATCATCGATAATCGACTGTATCTTTCGCTCCGTATTGTCATCATTATTTTCCTTATATGTTTCATTAATATCATAAGCAACTTGTTTCACTTGTCGTTCTACATTGTCCTTGAAGTTTTCAGTCAGCTCTTTTTCCAGATTATTCGTGAAATAGAGCCCGATAATCTGCATGCCGATAATAATCAGCAGAACATAGACGACAACGAGCTTGATATGCAGAGATTGCAGTTTCTTAATGAAAGACTGGATGTATTTCATTATTTATCCTGTACTTGTAAGAAATAACCGACACCGCGTCTTGTCACGATGTATTCAGGATGTGAAGCATCATCTTCAATCTTTTCTCTGAGTCTTCGGATGGTCACATCAACTGTTCTTACATCTCCAAAATAATCATAGCCCCATACTGTCTGCAAGAGATGTTCGCGGGTCATGACCTGGCCGATATGTCGTGCCAGATAATGGAAGAGTTCAAATTCACGATGTGTCAGTTCGATACTGACGCCACGCTTTTTGATAGAATAAGCATCCGGATAAACCGTGATGTCTTTAATAACGATATCATTTGTTTCTTCTTTTTCTTCAGACTGCGCCTGTGTGTAGTGACGACGTAAGTTCGCTTTTACACGCGCAATCAGTTCACGCGTACTGAACGGTTTCGTGACATAGTCATCTGCCCCGAGTTCCAGTCCAAGTACTTTATCGATCTCTGAGTCTTTCGCTGTCAGCATAATGATCGGCATATCATATTTCTTACGGACTTCACGGCAGACTTCCATACCGTCACGTCCTGGCAGCATGATGTCCAGCAGCACGATGTCCGGCTGTACTTCATAGATCAGTTCAACTGCATCATCACCATCATAGGCAACATGCACATCATAGCCTTCTTTTTTCAAATTAAATTCAAGTATATCCGCAATCGGTTTTTCATCATCTACAACGACTATTTTACGAGCCATAGGTAACCTCTTCTCTTTAGAGTTTCATTTACTATCTTATAATTTACCATTTTTATGTGTTTTTTTCTATCTACTGAATTACAACAAAAAAAGACATGCATCAAATGCATGTCTTAAAGCGGTCCCGACGGGAATCGAACCCGCGATCTCCTGCGTGACAGGCAGGCATGTTAACCGCTACACCACGGGACCTAAAGCTATTTAAATGGTGACCCCTACGGGATTCGAACCCGTGTTACCGCCGTGAAAGGGCGGTGTCTTAACCGCTTGACCAAGGGGCCATATTTTTTTAGCACAAGATTGATTATAGCATGCTTAATTATAATCTGACAACTATAATTCGAAAAAAATTTTATATTCTAAAACATTTTTCTATCTGTGAGCATTCTGAAATTTCTAACAATTTATTTATAGTATAATAAAGGTAGAAACCATTAGAAAAGAGGGATGCTATGTCACAATTAGCAGTTGAAAAAGTCCATAGAACTTTGCCGCTGAAAGAGAAAATCAAACGGTTTCTCATGATCACTATCGGCGCACTTCTCATGGCAGTAGCACTTGAATTATTTTTAGTACCGAATGCCATACTAGATGGCGGTATCGTGGGTATTTCCATTATTACGAGCCACTTAATCGGTCTTCCTTTAGGTCTTTTTATCTTCATCTTGAACCTGCCGTTCTTCTTCCTCGGTTACAAGCAAATCGGTAAGTCATTCGCATTATCCACACTTTACGGAATCGCTGTTCTGTCAATCGCCACAGCTTTTCTGCATCCGATTCCACCCTTTATCGAAGAGAAGTTTCTCGTCACTATTTTTGGCGGTGCTATTCTAGGTCTTGGTGTCGGTCTCGTTATTCGTTACGGAGGCTCACTGGACGGTTCAGAAATTTTAGCGATTCTGATCAGTGGAAAGACACCTTTTTCAGTAGGTGAAATTGTAATGGTCATCAATTTCTTTATATTTATCGTTGCAGGCTTTGTCTTCACATGGGAATCTGCTATGTATTCCGTTATCGCTTATTTCATTGCCTTTAAAGCTATCGATATTGTTCAGCTCGGACTCGATGAATCGAAATCCGTCTGGATCATCAGTGATCAGTATGAAGAAATTGGTGATGCCATTAATGCGCGTCTTGGTCGTGGAGTCACGTATCTCAGCGGAGAAGGTGCCTATACCGGTGACGACAAGAAAGTTATCTTTGTGGTTATTACGCGTCTGGAAGAATATAAACTGAAGGATATTATCAATCATTATGATGAATCTGCCTTTGTTGCGATCGGCAACGTCTCAGAAGTAAAAGGCGGTCGTTTTAAAAAGCGCGATATCCATTAAAAAAAAGAGCCCGAGGGCTCTTTTTTAGTTCTGCCATAAATCTTCAAGTAAGTTTGTCTGCGTACGGTCAGGACCGACTGAGAAGATAGAAATCTTCACATCACATAACTCAGAAATACGTTCTAAATAACGGCGTGCGTTATCCGGTAACTCTTCCATCGTTTTGCAGCCTGTTACGTCTTCTGTCCAGCCTGACAGTTCTTCGAAGATAGGTTTGCAGCGTTTTAAGTTGTTTAAGTTTGCTGGGTATTCAGTGATTTCTTCTCCATCAAGCTCGTAAGCTGTACAGATCTTCACTGTCTCAAGGCCAGTCAGCACATCGATAGAGTTGATAGATAAATCAGTGATACCACTTACACGACGAGAATGACGCAGAACAACTGAGTCGAACCAGCCGACACGACGCGGACGACCTGTTGTTGTCCCATATTCACGGCCGACTTCACGGATATGATGACCATCTTCATCGAATAATTCAGTAGGGAATGGACCGTCACCTACACGAGAAGTGTAAGCTTTACATACACCGATAACACGGTCTACAAATGTCGGGCCGACACCTGTACCGACCGTAACGTTACCTGCAATCGGGTTACTTGATGTCACAAACGGATAAGTACCGTGGTCGATATCGAGCATGACACCTTGTGCGCCTTCAAATAAGACTTTCTCATCTGCATGGAACGCATCATCAAGTACTTTCGCAGTATCCGTCACGTACTGTGCAAGACGCTGTCCTGCTGCAAAGTACTCATCAAAGATTTCATCGAAAGTGAATCCTTCAGCATTGAACATTTTTTCAAATAGTTCGTTTTTTGCTGCTAAGTTCTGTGTTAACAGTGTTCTGAACGTTTCTTCATCCAGTAAATCTGCCATACGGATACCGATACGCTGTACTTTATCGACATAAGCAGGACCGATACCTTTTTTAGTCGTCCCGATTTTGTTGTTACCACGTTTTTCTTCTTCCAGTTCATCCTGTTTTAAATGATAAGGCAGGATGACTTGTGCACGGTTAGAAATACGCAGATTATCAGTTGAAATACCGCGTTCATTTAATGCATCCAGTTCTTTCAGTAAAGCAACTGGATCAACGACTACACCGTTGCCGATGACTGCTAATTTATCTGAATAAAAAATACCAGACGGCACTAAATGTAATTTATAAGTCTCGCCGCCAAATTTAATTGTATGTCCTGCATTGTTACCACCTGAAAAACGTGCGATAACTGTTGCCTGTTCTGCTAAGAAGTCTGTAATTTTACCTTTACCTTCGTCTCCCCATTGTGTACCAACAACTACGATAGATGACATTCTTGCACCTCCAAATTTAATAACCTTAGCCATTTTACCAATAACCATATGAAAAATCAAACGAAACCCGAACGTTTAAAATGTAAATTTTGAGTGCACGTTCTGTTTTTATAAACCTATTCAAACAGCTCTAAAAGACGATAATATCAGTATATCAGCCTATTTTTTGATTTATTTACGATACAGACATCTACTTCATATACAAGTTAGAAAGGTATTAAAAAACGTACATTTTTGAATCAAAATTCAAAAATGTACGTATTAATTAATTTTCAAAACCTTCATATTCATAGCTGATATCCGCAAATTTGTTGTACTGCTTCATGAAATTCAGCTTGACCGTGCCTGTCGGACCGTTACGTTGTTTAGCAATGATGATTTCAATCTCACCATTCTCATCCTGAGCGCCGGCATCAACGTTCTCTTCACCTTCTTCGCCATTTCCCCGGTTATAGTAATCATCCCGGTAGAGGAAGGCAACGATATCAGCATCCTGCTCAATCGAACCAGATTCACGAATATCACTCATCATCGGGCGCTTGTCCTGACGCTGTTCGACTCCACGAGACAGCTGACTGAGGGCGATAACCGGACATTCCAGTTCACGGGCAAGTGACTTCAGCATTCGAGAAATCTCTGAGACTTCCTGCTGACGATTGTCAGAACTTCTGGAGCCCGAGCCTTGAATGAGCTGAAGATAGTCAATCAGTATCATATCCAGACCATGCTCCTGCTTCAGACGTCGGCTTTTAGCACGAATATCTGTAATACGAATACCTGGCGTGTCATCAATGAATATTTTAGTACGGGACAGTTTACCGATAGCAACCGTGAAACGATTCCAGTCTTCATTTTCCATCGTTCCCGTCCGCAGTCGGTTGGAATCGACATTGCCTGTACTGCAGATCATACGTGTTGCCAGCTGGTCCGCACCCATCTCCAGTGAGAAGATGGCAACAGAATAGTTATTGTCATGTGTCGCGACCTGCTGCGCGATGTTCAGCGCAAAAGCAGTCTTACCGACAGATGGACGTGCAGCGATAATGATCAGGTCATTACGGTTAAAGCCTGCAGTCATTTTATCCAGATCGCGATAACCCGTCGGAATACCCGGCGTCTGTCCCTGGTTACGGTCCAGATCCTCTGCATTCTCGAAGACGACCTGCAGTATATCCCGGATATTCTGGAAGCCATCTGTGCCGCGGTCACTGGAAATATTCATAATCCGCTTCTCTGCGTCACTGAGAAGTGATTCCAGTTCAAGTTCATGGTTGTAGCCATCTTTTGCGATGGAATCCGCGACATTAATCAACTGGCGTTTGACTGCATCATTAAAGACGATGTCTGTATAGAAATCAATATTGCGCGTCGTCGGTACAATCTCAGACAGTTCAGAAAGGTAGATCGGTCCACCGGCTTCTTCCAGTGTCCCTTCCTTTGTCATCTGATCCGTGAGTGTGATGATATCAAGTTGTGCGTTCTTTTCAGACAGAGAAAGCATAGCCTGGAAGATATGCTGATGACTTCTGCGATAAAAATGCTGAGGTAAAAGTTTTTCGAGCGTGGGAATCAAAAGCTCAGGATCCAGCAGAATCGCACCTAAAACAGATTGCTCTGCTTCTAAATGATGGGGCATCTGCATGGAATTAAAATCTTCCATCTGTGCGCCTCCTTCTTACATCTCAGTAACGTGAACTTTCAACGTGCCTGACACCTGGTTATGAAGTTTAACGGGCACATTTGTATAACCTAAGCTTCTGATGCCGTCCGGCAGCTCCATTTTACGTTTATCAATCTTGATGCCGTGCTGTTCTTTCAGTGCTTCGACGATCTGTTTTGTGCTGACAGAACCGAAAAGACGTCCACCGTCACCAGATTTCGCTTTCACTTCAACTTCCAGTGCTTCTAATTTCTCTTTTAAGTTCTGTGCATCGATTAAATGCTGTTCTTTATCTTTTTCAATACGCTGATTCTGAGCATCCAGCTGTTTAAGATTACCTGGTGTCGCCTCAACTGCGTATTTATTTTTCAGTAAGAAGTTGTTCGCATAACCGACTGGTACTTCTTTCACTTCACCTTTTTTACCTTTACCTTTAACGTCCTGTATGAAAATAACTTTCATTATTCTTCACTCCTTTTGAATTGTTCTTCTATCGCATCCTCTAAATCAAGGATAGCTGTTTCTACTGTTACGCCGCTAAGCTGTGTCGCTGCGTTTGAGAGATGACCACCGCCACCTAACGCCTCCATCACCAGCTGAACGTTGATTTCACCGAGTGAGCGGGCTGAAATACCGACGATATCGTCAGCACGTCTTGCCACAACAAACGAGGCTTCTACGCCGTTGATGCTGAGCAGTTCATCTGCTGCCTGAGCAATCGTCACCGGATCAAAGATGGTCGTCTCGTCACCATTAGCAATCGCAATACCGTCACGGCCCAGCTGTACCGTCTTAATCAGTTCACTACGCTGCAAGTACGTCTCCATATTATCCTTCAGGAAATGCTGACAGAGGATGGTATCTGCACCATGACTTCTTAAATAGCTTGCTGCATCGAAAGTCCGTGAACCTGTCCGTAATGTAAAGTTCCGTGTATCAACAATAATGCCGGCTAGCATGACTGTTGATTCCAGACGTGTCAGCTTATGCTCTTCCGGCTGATATTCAAGCAGTTCTGTCACCAGTTCTGCAGTTGAACTTGCATAAGGCTCCATATAGACGAGAAGAGGGCTTGAAATGAAATCTTCACCGCGGCGATGATGGTCAATGACAACCTTACGAGATGCCTTATTCAAGATATTCTCATCGATGACCATATCCGGTTTATGCGTATCCACGACGACTAAAGTCGTGCGATTCGTCATCAGTGACCAAGCTTCATCAGACGTGATGAATACTTCCTTAAGTTCCGGCTTCTCTTCAATCTCAAGCATGACACGACTGAGTGTCTCGTCGATATCATAAGCATTCAATACGATATAGGCATTCAAGTCATTCATACGGGCGAAGCGTGCCACCCCTATAGCTGCCCCGATGGCATCCATATCCGGACGCTTATGCCCCATGATGATGACGTTATCCCCTTCAATCAGGATGTCTCGCAGTGCGTGTGAGATAACCCGTGCACGGACACGCGTTCGTTTTTCCATCGGGTTGGTCTTCCCACCGAAGAAACGAACACCACCGGATGTATTTTTGATGGCGACCTGGTCACCTCCGCGACCGAGCGCGAGATCAAGACTTGACTGAGCGAGTTCACCGAGTGTGATCAGGTTATCTGTACCTTCACCTATCCCGATACTCAGCGTAAGATGTGTCTTTTTGTCACGACTCTTCTCACGAATACGGTCCAGCAGATTGAATTTCGTTGTCTCAAGGTCAGCTAGAATACGGTTGTTCAGGAAAATAACAAACTGGTCAGAAGAGAAACGTTTAACGTAAATATGATTTTCCGCGGCCCATTCATTGACGGCATTGGTCATCATACTATTCATTTCTGTCCGATTCGCGTCGTTCATATTCTGAGTGATTTCATCATAGTTATCGAGAAAAACCATCCCGATGACCGGCTGAGATTCCTCGTAGACTTCAAATGTCTCAACGCGTTCTGTCTCATCCAGAAAGTAAAGCATATGCATATCTTCTGCATAGCGAACTTTAAATTTCGTGTCTTTATACTGTGTATGTACTTCATTGACCCCTTGAATCTTTAATTGATTAAGCAGGTTAGGAAAAATCTCATTGATGGCATCTGCCAGAATAGGGCGGTCAATCTTCTCACGGATGAACTGATTGTACCATTCCACTTTATCTGACTGATTCAGGAGAATCATGCCGACCGGAATCTGATTAATCGCAACGACATTCCCTTTACTGACTTTTACGGCTATGTTTTCAAAGTATGATTCACTTCGTGCCAGATTCTTTTTCAAGATGACACCTGTAATGACTATGATGATCACAGCGATACAGCCCGCAAGAAGTGCCATAACAGGATGCACAGTAAACAGCAGTGCGATTAAAATGAAGACGAGAATAGCCATTACAACAAAAGGTGTAATGAGGGTCTGCCTCATATATTTACGGTCCATTTAACTGCCTCCTATTAAGGTTTGATTTTAGTTTTCATTCTGAAGATCAAGTCCAGCACACCAAAGAGCTGAGTGACGGGTGCCATCAGAAATGCCATGATGAAAAGCAGTACACCGAAAACGGTTGGAATACGTTTTACTTTCAGGAAGAAACTCAGTAATGATAAACCTTGGATGAACATAATCCATTCTAACACATACTTTAAGTTGAGGACTATACCGAGCAGAACGACGCCTTCCGGCGCCACGAACCAGCTGATGATGCTGACGATGAAGTAAAGGTATAGTGCCATCTTAGGCATATTCCAGAAATAGAGCGGTCTAAAGTTAGGGGTCGCAATTTTGAAACTGCGTAAAATCGGTAATGTAATGACGAGTGTCAGCAGAATCAATAAGAACAGATTAAAAACAATCAGTCCCGGCACCTGTATTTGCATTGCGTCCAGCGCAGTATTGAAAAGTGCTACATTCTCTTTCGTTACGTTGCCTGCTTCAATCTCACTTTTCACTAATGTGAAGTACGTGTTTTTTAAGTCGCTGAACCACGTTTTAGTTGTCGGTGCCAGGTCAGCAAGCTGCAGGAAAATAACTGAAATGAGTGTATACATACTGAGCAGCGTTGTCATGATGAAGAGCATCGCTTCTCTGGAAGCCCGCTGTGTCAGTAAGTAACCCAGAACATAGCTCATGACAAGGATGGCAAGGACGATCTGAAAAGCAACGATGGATGTGAAGATCATCGAAATGAGTGTGACGATGCCCGCCATGACATAAAATGAAGGTTTGCTCTTCATATAGAGATAGACACCCGGAATCAGTGAAAAAGGTGCTAGTAAGATAATAACGCCAGGCGCTGTATGTATCAGTAAAGTCATCAGCAGAAGAATCAGCGTGATGATGCCTGTCTTCAGAAAATCAATTTTCAAATTTAAAAACTCTCTTTCTCACATAAATTTCATTCCTTACTATTTTACAACTATTGGCGCGATTGCTCAATGTATCCACACAACGACAAAAAAGCCATGCATCTGCATGGCTTAAACCTATTTCTATTCTTCGATTGCGAATTCTAAACCAACTTCGAACGCTACATCTTTACTTACCATTACGCCGCCTGTTTCAAGCGCCTGGTTCCAAGTAATGCCATAATCTTCACGGTTGATTTTACCTGTTACGATGATACCTGTAACTTGTCCACCAGACATCGGGTTTTTAGAAACACCATTATGTTCAATATCGAATGTTTCTTCGCGCGTTTCACCTTTGATTGTTAAATCACCTGTTACTTTAGAGTCAGTGATTGATTTAGAAACGAAAGTGATTTCCGGGTATTGTTCAGCGTCGAAGAAATCAGCTGATTTTAAGTGACCATCACGATCAGCATTGCGAGTATCGATAGAGTCTACTTTTACAGAACCTTTGAACTGTAATGAAGAAACATCGCTCACATCTCCTGATAATTCTCCGTCGAATTCTTTGAACTCACCTTTAACTTTAGAAACCATTAAATGTTTGATTGAAAAAGCAACTGAGCTGTGTACTGGATCTAATTTGAAGTTTGTCATTTGAATAACCTCTTTCGTTTTTTATTTATTTGATATATTTAATATATCAGATATATTTTTTATATTCAAGTAAAAAGGCGGATTTTCTTTTACTTTTTTATATACCCATTTAAAAATGTATTAATACACCAAAAATCCCTCTACTCGTTGTAGAGGGATTGATGTTATTTGATGACTGTCTGACCACCCATGTAAGGAACAAGGGCTTCCGGCACTGTAATCGTACCATCTTCATTCTGATAGTTTTCGACAACAGCAGCAAATGTACGGCCGACTGCCAGTCCTGAACCATTCAGTGTATGAACGTATTCTGTTTTACCATCTTTTTCACGTTTGAAGCGGATGTTAGAACGACGTGCCTGGAAGTCAGTCATGTTAGAGCATGAGCTGATCTCTTTATAGGCATCATAACTTGGCAACCAGACTTCAATATCATAAGTCTTCGCAGCGCCAAAACCGATATCTCCAGAACATAAAGCGATGGTACGATAAGGAATATTCAGTAACTGAAGGACTTTTTCACCGTTCGCTGTCATTTCTTCCAGCGCTGCATAAGAGTTATCAGGTAACTCAAAACGGACCATCTCTACTTTGTTGAACTGGTGCATACGGATTAATCCACGTGTATCACGGCCAGCAGAACCTGCTTCAGAACGGAAACATGCTGTCAGAGCAGTAAATTTCACCGGAAACTGATTAACGTCCATGATTTCATTGCGATAGTAGTTTGTCAGAGGGACTTCAGATGTCGGAATCGCATAAAGACCTTCTTTTTCAATCTTGAATAAGTCTTCTTCAAACTTCGGCAGCTGTCCTGTACCATACATAGAATCTGCATTGACAAGTTGTGGAGTTACCATCTCCTGGTAACCGTGTTCTTTTGTGTGCAGGTCAAGCATGAAGTTATAAAGCGCACGCTCTAAACGCGCTCCGTCACGTGTCAGGAAGGCAAAACGTGCGCCAGAAACTTTTGCAGCACGGTCGAAATCTGCCATTTTTAAATCTTCCACGATATCCCAGTGTGCTTTCGCTTCAAAGTCAAACTCACGTGGTGTTCCCCATTTGCGGACTTCAACGTTCTCGTCTTCATCTTTACCAAACGGTGTTTCGTTACTTACTAAGTTCGGGATGCTTGACAGCTCAAGCTTGATGTCTGCATTCAGCTGATTGAGTTCCACATCAATTTTCTTGATATCGTCACCTACGACGCGCATTGCTTCAATAGCATCGTCTGCATTTTCTTTGTTACGTTTTTTAAGGGCAATTTCTTCACTTGCTTTGTTACGTTTTGCTTTCAGTTCTTCAGTCTGTTGTGTCAGTTCACGGGCTTTCTTATCAAGTTCAACGATTTTCTCAACAAGGGAAGTATCAATACCACGCATTTCAAGTTTCTTTTTCACGAAATCAGGTTCAGTTCTAAACATTTTGATATCTAACATTGTATTGCCTCCTTTTTATTTTTGGGGACAAAAAAATACCACATCCCTTGAAAGGGACGTGGTATTACGCGTTGCCACCCTAATTAACAGCCGAAGCTGTTCACTCCATTAACATAACGGTTAGACCGATTGTCTGCTTAATCGGATAGATTTCGTTTCTGTTCTTTGTCAGTTCACACCCACCACTGACTCTCTTTGAAAGAAGAAGAAAGTACTTATTCCGAGACAATTTATTATTAAGTTGTCTATATATTATCAGACAAACTTTAAGAATGCAAACTATTCTGTTAAAATGATGATATTAAATTTAAGGGAGCCTTATATGCAAACAATTGACAGCATTACTATTCCAAAACGCGAAGATCAGTCTCATAAAGGCGATTACGGCCGTATCCTGTTGATCGGCGGCAATCAGAACATGGGCGGTTCTATCATGCTGTCGTCACGCGCATGCGTCTATAGCGGAGGCGGTCTGACAACTGTCTGTACGCACCAGTCCAATCATACGGCACTTCATTCCCGCTGTCCGGAAGCAATGGTCAGCGATTTAAGTGACATTAAGCGACTGACTAAACTCGTGACCGAGGCAGATTGTATTCTCGTCGGTCCGGGACTTGGCCTTGATATTAAAGGTAATAACACACTGACTTTTATCCTGCAGCATATTCAGCCGCATCAGACGATCATTATCGACGGGGATGCGATCACTATCTTCAGTAAATTGCGTCTATCACTGCCGGACTGCGAAGTGATATTTACACCGCACCAGATGGAGTGGGAAAGACTGAGCGGCATTCAGATCGATGACCAGACGCCTGAGAAAAACCGTCAGGTGGCCGATGAACTGGGCGCGCACGTCATCCTAAAAAAACATCATACCGAACTTTATCTGAAGACAGGGGACTATAAAATTGATAAAGGTAATCCTGCAATGGCGACAGGCGGCATGGGTGACACACTCGCCGGTATGATAGCAGGTTTTATCGGTCAGTTCGATACAGAAGAAGCGATTAAATACGCGGTCTACATCCACAGCAAGATTGGGGATCAGTTATCACAGACCATGTACGTCACACCTCCGTCCATGATTATCAATGAAATTCCGTTCATGATGAAAAAACTGGAATCAAAATAAGGATGATGCCTCGGCATCATCCTTATTTATTTCTCAGGAAATACTAGTTGTTTTCCTGATTGCGGATTGAGTCTAGTGTATCCACATCTTCACTGTCTTCAAAGATATCTGTTTCTTCTTCTTCAGTCTGCTCTTCTGTTTCTTCGACTAGATGTCCATTTTCTCGTTCAATTTCTGCATCCATTTTTTCCTGGGATAATTCTGTCAGGTTTTCTTCCTGTGGTGCCACGACTTCTTCTTCCTCTTTTTCTACTTTTGCAACAGTCGCAACAAACTGATCATCTGACAGACGGATCAGTTTCACGCCTTGTGTGCTACGTCCTGTACGGGAAATAGAATTCACATCTAAGCGGATGATGACCCCTTTATCTGTAACAATCATTAAATCTTCATCGCCTGTTACTGTCGCGAAATAGACAAGAGAACCATTTCGTTCTGTGAGTGTCGCCGTTTTAATACCCATACCGCCACGGTTAGAGACACGATAATCCGTTACCGTTGTCCGTTTACCATAACCTTTATCAGTTACAACGAGAATCTCTTCTTCACTATCCGGTCTGACGACATCGAGGCCTATCACTTCATCGCCTGCGCGAAGCGTAATCCCTTTAACCCCGGCAGCTGTTCGGCCAAGCGGGCGCAGTGATTCTTCTTCAAAGCGAACGAGTGAGGCATTTTTCGTACCGATGATCAGCTGGTTGCCGCCTTCAGATAAACGGACACCGACTAATTCATCGTCTTCACGGAAATTGATGGCGATCTTACCGTTTTTATTGATACGTGCAAAGTTCGACAGACTTGATCGTTTGACGAGACCTTTTTTTGTCGCAAAGATGATGAAGGCATCTTCACGGTTCAGATTCTTTACAGCAATCATCTGGCTGATACTTTCGTCTTTTTCAAGTTCCAGTGCATTGACGATTGGAATCCCTTTAGACTGTCTTGATAGCTCTGGAATCTCGTAACCTTTCAGCTTATAGACGCGTCCTTTATTCGTGAAGAAGAGGACGTTGTCATGCGTAGAAGTTGTGACGATCTGGCTGACAAAGTCATCCTCAATCGTATTCATTCCTTGTACGCCGCGGCCGCCGCGGTTCTGCGCACGATAAGTAGATGCAGACAGACGCTTGATATAGTTATTATGGCTAAGTGTGATCACGACATGGTCTTCCGGAATCAAGTCTTCATCTTCCAGCACATCGTAACCACCGACTGTAATCTCAGTACGACGGCCATCGCCGAATTTCTCTTTGATTTCAGTCAGTTCCTCGCGGATAATCTCTAAAATACGTTCTTCATCTGCAAGAATTTCTTTCAGTTCTGCAATGTATTTCATCAGTTCCTGGTATTCTGCTTCAATCTTGTCGCGTTCAAGTCCTGTCAATCTGCGAAGACGCATATCAAGAATAGCCTGTGCCTGACGTTCCGACAGGCTGAACTGTGACTGCAGCTCACTGATAGCGACGTGATCATTCTCTGAAGCACGGATCAGTTCAATAATACGGTCGATATTATCGAGCGCAATACGAAGACCTTCAAGAAGATGCGCACGGTCTTCTGCTTTTTTCAGGTTATAGACTGTACGACGACGAATAACGACTTTCTGATGTTCCAGATAATGATAAAGCATCTGTTTCAGATTCAAGACTTCAGGCTTCTGGTTGACGATAGCAAGCATATTCATACCAAACGTCGTCTGCAGAGGCGTCAGTTTGTACAGATTGTTCAAAATGACATTTGCATTCGCATCACGACGGACATCGATCACGATTCTGACGCCTTCTTTCAAACTCGTCTCGTCACGTAAGTCAGTAATGCCGTCGATTTTCTTATCACGTGCAAGCTCCGCAATCTTCTCGACGAGCTTCGCCTTATTGACCTGATACGGAATCTCTGTCACGACGATTGTCTCTTTGCCGTTACTACGTGTTTCAATCAATGTCTTCGCACGCATAATAACTGAGCCACGTCCTGTTTCATATGCACGACGAATACCACTACGTCCTAAAATAAGACCGGCAGTCGGAAAATCCGGGCCGTGGATGTAATCCATCAGTTCCGGAATGGTAATATCCGGATTATGACTGAGGGCAAGAACGCCATCGATGACTTCCGTCATATTATGCGGCGGAATATTTGTCGCCATACCGACCGCAATCCCTGACGTACCATTGACCAGCAGGTTAGGGAATCGGGCAGGTAAGACAACGGGTTCACGTTCATTACCGTCATAGTTATCTGTAAAATCAATCGTATCTTTGTTGATATCACGCATCATTTCCATCGCAAGCTTCGTCATACGTGCTTCTGTATAACGCATGGCAGCAGCACCGTCGCCGTCCATAGAACCGAAGTTCCCTTGTCCGTCGACTAATGGATAACGATAGCTGAAGTCCTGCGCCATACGGACCATCGCTTCGTAAATAGAAGAGTCACCGTGCGGGTGATATTTACCCATGACGTCCCCGACGATACGTGCTGACTTCTTGTAAGGTTTGTCTGATGTCATGCCCTGGTCATTCATGCCGTACAGAATACGACGATGCACGGGTTTCATGCCATCACGAACATCAGGTAATGCACGTGCCACGATAACGCTCATCGCGTAATCAAGGAATGATTCGCGCATTTCCCTACTGATATTTCTTTCCTGTACTCTTTCGTTGTTTTCAGCCATTTCGGCGCCTCCTATACGTCTAATGTCGCGTATTGAGCATTTTCCTCAATAAACTGGCGGCGATACTCCACTACATCACCCATCAGCATTTCAAATGTCTGATCCGCTTCAATAGCATCTGTTAAAGTCACCTGTAACATGCTTCTGTTCTCTGGATTCATTGTTGTCTCCCATAACTGGTCGGCATTCATCTCACCTAAACCTTTGTAGCGGGCAAGCTGTAATTTAGGTGTCGCCGGCAGCTCACTGCGGAGTCTGTCGAGTTCACGGTCATTGTAGACATAATATGTCTTTTTCCCTTGTTCTACTTTGTAGAGCGGTGGCTGTGCGATATAAATATAGCCTGCATCAATCAACGGCCGCATGAACCGGTAGAAGAAAGTCAACAGCAGCGTTCTGATATGTGCGCCATCCACATCGGCATCAGTCATGATGACGATTTTGTGATAACGGGCTTTCGCGATATCAAACTCTCCGCCGATGCCTGTCCCCATTGCTGTGATCATAGAACGGACCTCATTATTGCCCAGTATTTTATCGAGACGTGCTTTTTCTACGTTCAGAATTTTACCTCGAAGCGGCAGAATGGCCTGCGTCTTAGAATTACGACCTGATTTCGCTGAACCGCCGGCAGAGTCTCCCTCTACGATGAAGAGTTCGCTTTCTTCCGGTGATTTACTTGAGCAGTCAGCCAGTTTACCTGGCAGACTTGCGACATCAAGCGCCGTTTTACGACGCGTCACTTCACGGGCTTTCTTAGCTGCAAGACGCGCACGGGAAGCCATGATACCTTTGTCTACAATAATGCGGGCTACTTGAGGGTTTTCGTATAAGAAACGTTCAAAATGTTCCGCAAACAGTGAATCCGTAAGCTGACGCACTTCAGAGTTACCGAGTTTCGTCTTGGTCTGACCTTCGAACTGCGGATCCTCATGCTTGATAGAGACAACGGCCACTAAGCCTTCACGCACATCTTCACCTGTCAGTTTTTCATCGCTGTCTTTAATCAGTTTGTTTTTTGAGCCGTAGTTGTTGATGATACGTGTTAAAGCACGTCTGAAGCCTTCTTCATGTGTACCACCTTCATAAGTATGAATATTGTTGGCGTAAGACAGAAGGTTCGTCGCGTAACCTGTGTTGTACTGTAGGGCGATTTCGACTTCTACCACGTCACGTGATGCATGAATATAAATCGGTTCAGGATATAAAACTTCTTTATTTTCATTCAGCATTTCAACATATGAGCGAATACCGCCTTCATAGAAGTATTCATCGCTTCTGCCTTCTTCGTTGCGTTCATCATTGATTTCTATTTTAATGCCTTTATTCAAAAAGGCGAGTTCACGAATACGCTGCTGCAATGTTTCGTAATCATATTCTGTTGTTTCCGTAAAGATTTCAGGATCTGCCTTAAAACGGATGACTGTCCCTGTTTTATCTGTCTCATCGACGACTTTCAGGTCAAATGCAGGTATCCCTTTATGATAGGCCTGGTGATGTACTTTACCGTCCTGATGAACGTATACTTCAAGCGTGCTTGATAATGCGTTAACGACTGATGAACCTACACCGTGCAGCCCGCCTGAAACTTTGTAACCGCCGCCGCCAAACTTACCGCCGGCATGAAGGACTGTTAAGATGACTTCCACTGCAGGGCGGCCCATTTTTTTATGCATATCGACTGGAATACCACGTCCATTATCCTGGACACGAACCCAGTTGTCTTTTTCTATCGTCACTACGATGTGATCTGCGTAGCCGGCGAGCGCTTCATCGATACTGTTATCGACAATCTCCCAGACAAGATGGTGTAATCCTCTTGCTGAAGTCGAACCAATATACATCCCCGGTCTTTTACGTACCGCTTCCAGTCCTTCAAGGACCTGTATCTGATCTGCGCCGTACTGATCTAAATTCTGTTCCACACACGTCACCTACTCTTTATTAGTTATACTGCCTTGGTCGACAAAGAATAGCTTTGCCTCCTGTATTGTTTCATGTTCAATACCGTCCACTGAAGTCGTCGTCACAAATGTCTGTACTTTATGCTGTATCGTCGACAGCAGGTGTGTTTGTCTGCTGTCATCCAGTTCACTGAGTACGTCATCCAATAATAAAATCGGATATTCTCCGACTTCTTCGTTAATTAATTCAATTTCTGCAAGCTTCATGGATAGAGCCGTTGTCCGTTGCTGGCCCTGAGAGCCGTATGTCTGAACATCAATATCATTGATGGTGAAGGACAGGTCATCACGATGGGGGCCGTACAGACTCGTCATGCGGTCGATTTCCCGGTCCATCACAGCTGAAAGTTGGTTATACGTTTCCTCTACCATATCCTCTGTTATCTTCAGACTCGCATCATAATGAATCTTGAGATTTTCTTTATCTTTCGTAATACCGCGATGAATTTCATTCGCTTTTTCTTCCAGCTGAGCAATGAACTGCTGTCTTCTTAGCGTCAGCTTAGCCGCATACTCCGCAAACTGCTGATTAAGCACTTCCAGCATTGTCCGGTCGCCGCCTGCTGACTTCAGCTGCTTAAGATAATGGTTCTTCTGTTTAAGAATCCGCTGATAATTGGAGAGATCGTTTAAATAGACAGCAGAGATCTGGCCAATTTCGATATCGATGAAGCGTCGTCTGACCTGTGGACTGCCTTTTACAAGACTGAGGTCCTCCGGCGCGAATAAGACGACATTCATATGACCGACGTACTGAGTCAGCTTGCTTTGTTCAAGATGATTGGCTTTCGCTTTCTTTCCTTTCGCAGAAATCTGAAGAGAAAGCGGCATGGTTCCGTAACGATATTCAAGCTCGCCTTCAATGAGAGCAAAGTCCGCCTGCCACTGAATCAGCTCTTTATCCTGCGTCGCACGATGACTTTTAGCCAGAGCGAGACAATAGATAGCTTCCAGCAGATTAGTCTTACCTTGCGCATTTGAGCCAATCAGGACATTCACTTCGTCATGGAAATCGAGCGACACCTTGTCATAATTACGAAAATGGGTCAGGTCGAGGTGTTTTAATTTCATCCTTCAGCAGAATAAGAAATCTTAAACTTGCCCTCACCTTCAATATCCACGATGTCGTTCTGTGCAAGTTTCTTTCCTCGTCTTGTTTCAAGCGTGCCGTTCAGGTAGACCGTGTTTTCCTGTAAAAACCATTTTGCCTGTCCGCCTGTCCCGATTATGCCCTCTGATTTCAGCAGCTGACCGAGCGTTACTATACTGTCAAATTCGACTTGTTTCACCATGTCACGGTTCCTCCTATCCATTTAAGTCATCATATAATTATACCTTTTTTTTGCTAAAATTGCATGTCTTAAAGACAAAAAAGAAGCGATGGATATTCCATCGCTTCGAGTTATTTTTGTACAGGTCGTTTAACGAGCAGCATACAGATCGTAATGAGAAGAAATGCTGTTCCAGCCAGGAATGGAATCGTGATGAAACCACCCCAGTTGATGTACTGCGTACTGCATGGCACTCCGCCGACACAAGGTTTAACGGATGCAAAGCCTGGCACTTTCTGTTCCATGTAGTGATAGACCGAGAAGCAAAGACCTATGATTGAAAACATCATGATTAAATACTTCATGTGGTAATCTTCACGTAATGCTGCAAAGCCCAGCACCAGCACGAGTGGATACATCAGTATCCGCTGATACCAGCACATCTCACACGGCACAAAATGTCTGATTTCAGAGAAGAACAGACTGCCGAGCATCGCGACAATGGACACAATCCATGCTGCAAAGAAGAACAGGTTGTTCCTCTGCATTATTTTTTCGCCTCATCAATCGCTTTTTTCATCGTTTCCAGTTCAAGTGGGTTGCTGACCATTTTACCGTTGACGAAAATCGTAGGGGTCTGTACAACACCATGCTTTTTATAGAGGTCGATATCATGCTTCACCGCTGCATCTTCTTTAGACTGCGCAACTTTAGCAGTATCTTTAATCCCCGCTTTGTCCGCCTGTTCTTTAATAACAGCATCTGTTAACCAGCTTTCACCTTCTGTATGAGAAGTCGGCTGTGCCTCAAATAAACCATTATGGAAATCCCAGAATTGATCCGGATGGTTCTTCCAGACATATTCAGCAGCACGTGCGCCTTTCAGAGAATCAGCGCCGTGGAAAGGTGTATTGACGAAATACATCTTCGCATCGCCTTTATCAATATAATCTTTAATGATTTCTGGCTGAATTTCTGTATCAAAGAATCGGCAGGCCGGGCATAAGTAATCACCGAACTCAACAATTGTTACAGGGGCTTTCTCGTCACCCATCATCGGTTGACCTTTGACATCTATATCAACCGCTTTCGCAGATGAATCAGTTGTATCTGAATCGTTACCCTGATTGAAAATAATCATCGCTGCAATCGCGCCGATGGCAATAACTGCTAAAATCATTGCAAATATCATATTTCCTTTATTCTTCATGACATACTCCTCAAAATTGATGTAAGTTACAGTATAAATTTTATACTAAAGAGCATGCTTTAGAAAGTGCGTAATCGTTAAGATTTTGTGACAAAGTTATTTCATGGTCAGCGCCTGTCTGAAGTTGTTAACCAGCCCTTTTCCATAGCTGAATACACTGCCTTTATAAATACGGGCGGCCAGCAATAGGGACAGGACGATAGTAATGATAGAGATGATAATCCCTGCAATAATCTCAAAGTCGCCTGTCTGGCTGGATAACGTCCTCAGCAGCATGACGATAGGGGTAAAGAACGGGATATAGCTTGTCACTTTGACGAGCATATTGTCAGGTGTCGTCAGATTGAAGATTGCGATATAGAATGCCGCCAGATTGATAAATGTCACCGGCATCACCGCCTGCGCAATATCTTCGACGCGATTGGTCAATGCGCCGATGATCGCAGAGACACTGACATTCATCAGAAGGCCGAGCAGCAGGAAGATAACCGCATAGATAATAACGCGGACTGTCCCCGGGCCGAAGCTCAGGTCAAATGATTGAAGTACGTCTTTCAGATCAAAAGCATAGAGACAGACTAAAATCGTTAACGCCACGGCAAGAATCTGCGTCAATGCAACCGCGATGATCGCGACTATTTTAGCCATCATGTGATTGACCGGTGACACGCTCGTCACAATCATTTCGATGACACGCGAGGATTTTTCCATCGCAATCTCAGTGGCAATCTGATTGGCATAATTAAGTGAAATCATGAAAATCAGGAACAGACCGATATAGACTACCGCTGTATTGATGAATTTCTCACTATCATCCACTTCATTCTTCTGCTGGCCGAGCAACGTCTCATTGATGTCTGCCGGTGCTGTCAGGGCAGTCACTTCAGCAGGTGTCAAATCCAGAGTCTGAGCAACTCTGCTCGACTGCAGACTCGTAAGCACCGGTTCTACGGCTGCTCTATCGCCGCCGTCCTTTGAGTAGAGGGTAGCTTTCAGTTTGCCGTCAGACTCTTTAATGTCAATCAGCTGTTTGAAACGATCATCTTCTACACCTTTTTTACCTTCTGTCAGTGTTACTTTCTCAATTTTTCGGTCTTTATCGGCCTGCTTATAGGCGGCGATAAAGGCATTCTGCAGATCTTTATCTGCTGCCACAGCTGTCACTTCATCCTCGCTGTGATCAAAGAAATCAATCACTTTGTCTATATTGCTCAGTGCGATGACAATGAGCATCAGGATAAGCGTCGTAATGATAAATGATTTACTGGTTACTTTTTTCAGATAGGTCATTGAAAAAGTTGTCATAAATTTAGTCATGCTGGTGTCCCACCTTTGCGAGGAATATATCGTTAAGAGACGGTTCTGCTACTTCAAAGCGAGAGACGTAACCCAGACGACTGACCGCTTCAAATACCACAGGTGCGACCTGAATATCATTGATGGTCAAATTGACACCGTGACGGCTCGCTTTATAGCCGATGACACCCGGAATCGCTTCAAGAGAAGTAAAGTCGTGTGCCCCTCTGATGATGATTTCTTTACGACCGAAATCCTGCTTCACCTGCTGGATATTACCTTCCACCACCGTTTTTCCTCTATCCAGAATACAGACTCTGTCACACATTTCCTCGACGTGCTCCATGCGATGAGAACTGAATATGATGGTGGCACCTTTATCATTGATTTCTTTGACGGCTGATTTCAGTAGCTCCACATTGACTGGATCAAGTCCACTGAATGGTTCATCTAAAATCAGCAGATCAGGCTGATGGATAATCGCTCCGATGAGCTGAATCTTCTGCTGGTTTCCTTTAGATAACGCTTCAATTTTTTTCTCCTTATTTTCTGTTACTTCAAAACGTTCGAGCCAGTAATCAATCTCGCGTTTTATATCCGCCTTTTTCATGCCCTTTAAACTCGCAAGATAAGTCAGCTGCTCAGATACTTTAAGCTTAGGAGTCAGCCCTCGTTCTTCAGGCAGATAACCGATATGGTCGGTTACCGCATATGTAATCGGCTGACCTTTGTAAGTAATATCGCCGGCATCACGCTCAAGTAAGCCGAGAATCATTCTGAATGTCGTAGTCTTTCCTGCACCGTTGCCGCCTAAAAAGCCAAGCATCTCGCCAGATGGCACTTCAAAAGATAACTGATCGACAGCTGTAAATTTTCCAAATTGTTTCGTCACGTTTTGGACATTTAACATAAAAACCCACCCCTTCCATTTTATATTAACAAAAAAAGACCTATGCCGGATAGCATAGGTTCAATATTAATAAGTTCTGATTGGCAGAATAAGCTGGATAACATTGTCATCATCTTGTGGTTTCAGGATAAAAGGACGCATCGTACCAAAAAATTCAACGTTTACGTCGCTGTTATCGATCGCTTTCAGCGCATCCATCATATATTTCGAGTTAAAAGAAATTTTAAGTTCCTGTCCTTCAAATTTTGAAGTCTTCACTTCTTCTTTTACCGTTCCGATTTCAGGAGAAGTAGAAGACAGTTCAACATGTTCGCTTGCTGTTGATAATTTGATGACATTGTTACCGCCCTCGCGTGCTAACAGTGACGCACGGTCTATGGCATGGAAGAACTCATGATTATCAATAGTAAGTGAAGTCTCATAGCTTTCAGGGAACAGGCGGCTCGTATCCGGGTAATTGCCTTCTAATAGACGGGAAATGAAATGTACGTGTCCGACTTTGAAGAGCACCTGGTTAGAAGCAAAGAAGACATCTACTGATTCATCTTCGTCACTGATGATCTTGTTGAGCTCGTTTAATGCCTTACCTGGAATGATAACGTTGATATTTTCAATCGTATTATTTTCGAGCGGCAGACGACGGAGCGCCAGTCGATGTGAATCTGTTGCAGTACAGCTGAGAACATTATCCTGAATCACCCAGTTAACACCTGTCAGTACAGGTCGTGTTTCTGAGGTGGACACTGCGAAATTGGTTTGTCGAATCATGTTTTTAAGAACTTTAACCGGTAAAGTAATGACGCTGTCTTCAGAAACTTGCGGTAATAATGGATATTGATCTGGATTTAACCCTGAAACATTGAATTCTGACTGACCAGAAGTAATTTTTGCCTGGAATTGTGCATTCGTATCAATCGTCACATCAGCAGCAGGCAACTTCTTGATGATATCTACAAAGAAGCGGCCTGGCAATACGATAGATCCTTTATCCTGAATCATTACAATCTGTTCATGATTCAGTTCAGCTGGAATCGTGATTTCAATAGAAACTTCTGAATCTGAACCTGTCAGTACAAGTCCGTTATCAGTCGCATCAATTTTAATACCTGTCAGGATGGGTAACGTTGTTCGAGGCGAAATGGCTTTTAATGTGTCATTTAATTGATTGATGAAATAATCTCTTTGGATTGTGAATTTCATATCGTTACTCCTTATCGTCGTTATATATATATTTTATATCTTTTAAAATCGTAATAATAGTAATAGGGGGTGTGAATAGGTGGATAAGTGCGATTTTTCCTACAGCCTATAGATATCCACATGTGAATAAAGTGTGCATAAGGCTGCTCACGTTATTCACTGTTATCCACAGGTTAGCCGAGAATCTCCTGTTCCAGGTTTTTGATTTCTTTCGCTAATTTTTCATCATTTTCAATCTGCGTTTTGATTTTTTCATGAGCATGAATGACCGTTGTATGGTCACGTCCCCCGAACTCCTCACCGATTTTAGGGAGAGAATAATCCGTCAATTCACGGGCAAGATACATGGCTATCTGACGGGGAAAGGCGATGGACTTTGTTCGTTTTTTAGCAGTGAAATCTTCGAGTCTGACATTGTAATAAGCACCGACAATCGTCTGGATGTCCTGAATACTTATTTTCTTAGGTTTGCTGGTCGCGATGATGTCTTTAAGTGCTTCCGCTACAAGATCAGGTGTCAGTTCGCGTTTAACCAGCTTGGAATAAGCACTGACACGTGTAAGCGCCCCTTCAAGTTCTCTGATATTGGAATGAATCTGGCTCGCGATATAAAGCATTGCTTCATTAGGGATTTCGATGTTTTCTTCTTCTGATTTTTTGCGTAAAATCGCGATACGCGTCTCGAGGTCAGGTGGTGTCACGTCTGTGATTAAGCCCCATTCAAATCGGGAGCGTAGACGATCTTCTAATGTCGGTATCTCTTTAGGTGCCCGGTCGCTTGATATAACGATCTGTTTATGATTCTGATGCAGCTCGTTGAAAGTATGGAAGAACTCTTCCTGTGTTGATTCTTTACCAGCGAGGAACTGAATATCGTCAATAAGGAGAACATCGACATTACGATATTTAGAACGGAATTCTTCTGTTTTATTGTCCTTGATTGAGTTGATGAATTCATTGGTGAACTTTTCACTCGAAGTATAAACGACCTGCGCATTATCCTTATGTTCCATGACATAATGACCGATAGCATGCATAAGATGGGTCTTTCCTAATCCGACGCCACCATAGATGAATAACGGATTATAGGCTTTTGCAGGTGCTTCAGCTACAGCGAGTGAGGCAGCATGACTGAAACGGTTACCACTGCCGATAACAAAAGTATCGAATGTATTATCGACGTTCAGCTGATTAGGAAGTACTTCACTTTCTGTTTGTTTAACGGGTTCAGGTTCAGGATCTGTCAGTTCCTCTGTGTCACCATTAGAGATGATTTTGACAGCTATTGTTTCACCGATAGTCTCCTGAATAGTCTCCTGTATGACTGGCACATAGTTTTTGATGAGCCAGTCTGCATTAAAGGCAGTGGGCGCTTCAATAATGATGTGATGATTATTGAGCGTCTTTAGTTTTGTATTGACGAACCATGTCTGATAACTAGGAGCAGACAGCTTTTTTTCGAGATTTTGCAGGACTGACGACCATATTGAATCAATACCACTCAT